>NZ_JBITKE010000001.1:0-1491725 GCF_044460705.1 Nonomuraea sp. NPDC050022 | reverse complement strand
GGTCGCCCTCTCAGGCCGGCTACCCGTCGTCGCCTTGGTAGGCCACTACCCCACCAACAAGCTGATAGGCCGCGAGCCCATCCCCAACCGAAAAAACTTTCCACCACCATCCGATGCCGGAGGCGGTCATATCCGGTATTAGACCCAGTTTCCCGGGCTTATCCCAGAGTCAGGGGCAGGTTACTCACGTGTTACTCACCCGTTCGCCGCTCGAGTACCCCGAAGGGCCTTTCCGCTCGACTTGCATGTGTTAAGCACGCCGCCAGCGTTCGTCCTGAGCCAGGATCAAACTCTCCAAACAATGTCCGAAGGGAAAGAAATCCCAACCATATAAAAGGAATCCACCACATCCACACCCAAAAGCATGGACATGACGGGGTTGTGCATCATGCACTGGCTTTTAACACACTGTTGAGTTCTCAAGAAACGGACGCGTACTCCCCAACCTGCGAGAGGCGCACATTTCGTTTTCTGTTTTCGTTGTGTCTTTATCTTTTCAGCCGCCCGGCCCGGTGTCAAATTGACCCGACCCGCTCCGACCTGCTGGAATAAAGACCGCCCCGTTTCCGGGACAACCCCTCTAACTTACCAGACCATCCTGAGTGGTGCGAACACCATCCGAAAGGATCTGTGGGGAGGTTGCCCCCGAGTGAGACCGGCGATCATCGCCGTCCTCGCGGGACTGGTGAACTCTATGTACGGCTCCCGGAACCGTCAAATCCACCGCCCGCCGGTGTCATCCCCCGCCCACGGGTAGGAAGCCACTGTGCCCCGAGCCCTCACCATCCTGCTGGGTATCGCCTGCGCGGTGATCGTCCTGTTCGGCATGCGCGAGGTCGCGTCGATCCTGGGCCCGGTCGTGCTCGCGCTCGTGCTGGTCATCGCCGTCGCCCCGGTGCGGAGCCGGCTCGCCCGCGTGGGCGCTCCCGGGTGGGTGCAGGTCGCCGTGCCCTTCCTCATCGTGCTGTTCGTGCTGCTCGGCATGGTCGCGGTGCTGACCGTCTCCGTCACCCAGCTCGCCTCACTGCTCCCCGCGTACGCCCCGCAGTTTCAGCAGTTGCTCAACGACGCCCAGAACTTCGCCACCACCCACGGCGTCAGCAACGCCCAGCTCGACAAGGCGATCCAAGCCCTCGATCCGGCCAAGGTGCTCGGGCTGGCACAGAGCCTGCTGTCGAGCCTGCTGGGGATCCTGTCCAGCTTGTTCCTCATCGTGGTGCTGCTGCTCGCGATGTGCCTGGACACCCCGGCCATCGCCAGGATCATCGCGTCGGGCAAGGAGGTCAAGCCGCACCTGGTGCAGGCGTTCGGCACGTTCGCCCACAAAACCAGGCGCTATCTCATCGTCTCCACGATCTTCGGTCTCATCTGCTCGGCGCTGGACGTCCTGGCCCTGTCCATCCTGAGTGTGCCGTTGCCCCTTCTCTGGGGTGTCCTGGCGTTGATCACCAACTACATCCCGAACATCGGCTTCGTCCTCGGCCTGATCCCGCCCGCGATGCTGGCGCTCCTCGACGGCGGCATCAAGCAGATGCTCCTCGTCGTCGCCGCCTATATCGCCATCAACGTGGTGATCCAATCGTTCATCCAACCCAAGTTCCTAGGTGACGCGGTGGGGCTGTCGACCACGATGACGTTCCTGTCACTGATCGTCTGGACCTTCGTCCTGGGGCCCCTGGGCGCGCTCCTGGCGATCCCCCTGAGCCTGCTCACGCGGGCGATACTCGTCGACAGCGACCCCAGCGCGGGCTGGGCGGCCGCTCTCATCTCCGGAGCTCCGCCAGAGTCACGCCGCTCAGGCGCTTGACCTCGTTGGCCAGATGCGCCTGATCCGCGTAGCCCGCGACCACCGCCACCTCCGCGGGCACCACCCCCGCACGGGCCAGTTTCAGCGCCCGCTGGAACCGGACGACCCGCTGCAGGACCTTCGGCCCGTATCCGAACGAGGCCAAACTGCGCCGCAGCAGCTGCCGCTCGCTGAACCCCAGCGTCCAGGCCACCTCCCCCACGGTCCGCCCCGTCCGGAGCGCCTCGGCTATCGCTGGCGCCGCGGCGTCGGCGGGCGCGGTGGCCCGAAGCCGGGCCACGACCGCGGCCCGCATGCTCGCGAGCCGCCCGCCCGACATCGCCCCATGCCCGCATACGGAGAACTCCTCCCCGGACACGGAGAACCCCAGGTCCGCCACCGGCACCCGCTGGTCGCGCAGGGCGTGCGCCGGCACGCCGAACACGTCCCCGACGCCGCCCGGCTTGAACCTGATCCCGGTGAAGGCGTCCCCCGCACGCACCCGCACCGGCATCGGCCCGGTGTCCGGCCCGGCCACGAACGCCCCCGAAGGCCCCCAGATGAGGTCCACGCACCCATCGGGCACCACGAGTCGCGTGCCGTCGGCGTCGCTCACCTGCCGCCACACGCAGGTGACCCGTCCGTCGAAGCCGTCCCCGGGAGGCCGCTCTTCGTACATGCCTCCAAGCTACGCACCCCCACCGACAAGAAGTCACACCCGCCCGTACGCCCGAGGAATCACAGCCGCCCGTACGCCTGGAGCGTCCGCAGCCGGTGCACGGTGATGAAGCCGCCCCACTCGTGCTCCACCACGGGCGTCCAGATCAGCCAGTTCCCCTGCCACCCGCCCTCGTCCGACTGGGCGGCGGCGAGCGCGTCGAGGTGCCGGTCCAGGACGTCCTGCGTGAACAGCGGCAACCGCAGCGGCGAAGGAGCGAAATCGAGGGGAAAATGCGCCTCGCCGGACGCGTCGGGGTCGAAGGTGACCGTGGCCAGCAGAGCCTCGCGCAGCCGGGCGAACTCCGCCTCGGCCCGCGCCCGGTCGGGGACGAGGTCCAGGAACTGGACGACGGCCCGCGCCTCGTACGGGGTCGTGGCCGAGATGCCGGCGATCGCCGACCAGCAGAAGTCGGTGGCCGGCCCGAGCCATGGATGGGCGACGCCGTGCTTGTGCAGGAGCCCGGCGATCGACGCGGTGGGGATGAGATTGCCCGGGGGCTCCTCGCCGGTCTCCCACCAGGGCGCCCGCGGCGTGTCGCGGACGCTCGGCAGCACGAACGGCACGCCGCCGTCCTTGGCCGTGATCCCCAAGAGGTAGTCGCAGGCGGCGGCCACCATCGGATCGTCGAAGGTGTCCAGCTCGTCGAGGATCCAGAACGCCACCTCCACGGGCTCCGGCTGGCTGCCCGCCCCGCGCAGGTCCGGTTCGAGCGCGTTGCCGAAGCCGCCGTCATCGTTCCGGTAGCAGCGCAGCGCGTCGAGCACACGCGTACGGGAGGCACCCCTGAACAGGGCCGCGAACCTGAGCCTGTCGATCAGCCGCCCGTGCAGCAGCAGGTATCTCTCAGCGCGGGAGACCGCCCGCGAATTCAGCTCCATAGCGGTGAAGCTATCCCCGCCTGGCCAGGTTCTTCTTGTAAGAAACGGACACGTGGGGCGCCGGGGTGCGCCGCACGGGCATCTCCGCCCGCCTGTTCGTCACGGCGTGGCCAGGGCCTCCGTGGGCGACATGCGGGCGGCTCGTACGGCCGGATAGAACCCGGCGATCCCGCCGATGAGCAGGGTGGCGAGCACGCCGCCGAGCATGGCCCAGACCGGCACGATCGCCGGCCAGCCCTGGAAGCTCGCGTACGCGGCGGTGACGCCGATGCCCAGCACGACGCCGCCCACGCCACCGATGGCGGCCAAGAGCAGCGATTCGGCCAGGAACTGCAGCCGGATCTGCCCGCGGGTGGCGCCCAGCGAGCGGCGTAGCCCGATCTCGGCGCGCCGTTCGAGTACCGAGATCACCATCGTGTTGGCCACGCCGACCCCGCCGACCAGCAGGGCGACGCCGCCGAGGCCGAGCAGGAGGGCGTTCAGGGTGGCGTCGGTGGCCTGTTTGGCGGCCAGCGCGTCCGACGGTCTGGAGACCTCGACCTCGTTGGGCTTCTCCGGGTTGGCGGTGGTGCCCAGCACATCGCGTACGGCGACGACGGACGCCTCCTCGGCCCTGGCATAGATCGTGGTCGGGTAGCCGTCGAAGTCCAGCCGTTCCTCGGCGACGGGCCAGCCGATCAGCGCCGCGGTGTCGAGTTCGGGGGCGAGCGGCGCGGGACCGAGCACGCCGACGACGGTGAACCACTGCCCGCCCAGCCAGACCCGCTGGTCGGGGCCCGCGCGTACGACGCCGAGCCGGTCGGCCGCCTTGGCGCCGAGCACGGTGGCCGGGTACCGCTGGGTGGCCTGGTTCAGCCAGGTGCCGCTGACGACCTGGGCGCCCACGTCGTGCGGCAGGTCGAGGCGGGCGGCCGTGACCGAGATGCTGCCCGACTGGGCCGCCGGGATGTGGTCGTTGCGGTAGACCTTGGCGGGCGTGGTGCCCGTGGCGGTGACCGAGGTGACGGGTGCGATCCGTTCGATCATGCCCTCCGCCTCGGCGGGCAGGTGGGAGCTCTCGCCGAAGAGCGTCTGGCCGGGTGAGACGGTGAGCAGGTTCGTGCCGAGCGCTTCGAGCTGGCGGTTCAGGTCCTCCTGGCTGGAGGCGGAGATGCCGACGACGCCGAGCATGGCCGCGATGCCGATGGCGATGCCGAGGGCCGACAGGAACACCCGCAGCGGCCTGGCCCGCAGGCCCGCGCCGCCGACCCTGAGGACGTCGCGCGGGCGCAGCCGGGCGGAGGTGAGGATGGCGGCGGTCATAGCCCGGCTCCGTCCACCACAAAACCGCCCGCCACAGCACCGTCCACCGCAAGGCCGTCCGCAGCGCCGTCCACCACGCGGCCGTCGAGCATCTCGACCTGCCTCGGGAGCGAGGCCGCGATGTCGCGGTCGTGGGTGATGACGACCACGGTGGTGCCGCCGGCGTTCAGCTCGCGCAGCAGGTCCACGACGCCCGCGCCGGAGCGGGAGTCCAGGTTGCCCGTCGGCTCGTCGGCCAGCAGCAGTCGCGGTCCGCCGACCACGGCACGGGCGATGGCCACCCGCTGCCGCTCGCCGCCGGACAGCTCGTGCGGGCGGTGGCCGAGCCGGTGCCCGAGCCCGACCCGTTCGAGTGCCTCGTGGGCGCGCAGGCGGCGTTCGCGCAGGGAGGGACCCGCGTACAGGAGACCGTCGGCGACGTTGTCCAGCGCGGGGACGCCCGCGGCGAGGTGGAACTGCTGGAAGACGAAGCCGATGACGTTCGCCCGCAGCGCCGACAGCTGCCTGTCGTTGAGGGTGAGCACGTCGTGCCCGGCGATGCGCACGGTGCCGCTCGACGGGCGGTCCAGGGTGCCGATCATGTTGAGCATGGTCGACTTGCCGGAACCCGACGGGCCGACGATGCCGACGAGTTCGCCGTACTCGATGCCCATGGAGACGCCGCGCAGCGCGGCCACCTCGCCGTACTTCTTGCTCACCGCGCGCAGTTGGACGATCACTTGGGCACCGCCACGGTCGCGCCCTCCTGGACGCCGCCGACCTCCACCTTGCCGTCGGCGAACATGCCGATGTCGACGGCCGCGTACTGGGTGGTGCCGCCCGTCACGACCTGAACGCCGTAGCCGCCCTCCGCGAGGGCCAGCAACGCTCCGACGGGTACGGCCAGCACGTTCTCGCGCTGGGCCGACACGATCGTGACGTCGACGGGGGCGGAGTCGAACGGCTTCTTCAGACCGCTCACCGACACCTTGACCTCGATCGTGGTGGTGGCGTCGCCGCCCGTGCCCGTCTCGGTCGCGACCTTGCCCACGCTGGTGACCTTGCCCTTCACGGTGGAGCCGTCGGGCAACTCGACCGTAGCGCCGAGGCCCTTCTTGACCAGATGCGCGTCGGCCACGTCGAGGTTGACGAGCACCTGGCGGGTGGTGCCCGTCGCGGTGAGCACGGGCCCCGTGCCGCCGGCGCCGAGCGTGGTCTTGAGGCCGGCGACGCGGAGGGGTCCGCGCTCCACGACCACGTCGGCGGGCTGGACCTCGCCGGTGACGTCCAGGCCGAGGTCGTCCTGCCAGTCCTCGACGGCCTCGCGGGTGGCCCAGGTGAACTCCTTGTCGACGTCGAAGCCGGTGTAGCCGAGCTTGGCCAGGTTCCGCTCCAGCAACTCGACGTCCTTGCCCTCGACGCCGTCCTTGAGCACGCGGTAGAGGGGCATGCCGCCGTAGAGCAGGGGGCGGCGGTCGGCGTCGACGCTGTAGACGGCCTTGCCCCGGGTGATGGTGGCGCCTTCCTCGGGTAACCAGGTGATCGTGCCCGGCGACTTGGCGGTGACCGTGATGGTGTCGCCGTAGCCGAGCGTGCCGTCGACGGTCTTGGTCTCGGTGAGCGTCGTGCGGGCCACCTTCGCGGTGGCCGGGGGCGTACGGTCGGCGACGGCCGTGCCCGAGCCGTTGCCGCCGAAGCCGATGGCGGCGGCCGCGACGGCGGCGGCGAGCAGGGCGGTACCTCCGGCCCAGGCGACGGTGCGGAGCGAGCGCCGCCTGGGCCGGAGCGGCCGGTCGGGAACGACCTCAGGCTGGGACCCGACCTGCGTCATCGCGTCCGTCCCAACTGCGTGAACTGGACCCGCGTCATTGCGTCTTGCCCAGCTGCGGGAACTTGGCCCGGCAGACCTCATAGGCCTGCTTGAAGTCGGGGTCGTCCAGCCTGAAGCTCTTGGCGAGGTTCTGGTTGGTCTTCCCGCTGAAGTCCGGGTCGGGCAGGTCGATGCCGTTCTCGCGCATACAGGCGGCGAACTGGCGCATCTTGTCCTGGTCCGCCGGGCTCAGCCCCTTGGCGTCCCTGACGGGGGCGACGGAGCGGCAGGCCTCCAACGCCTTCTGGACCTTGCCCGAGTTCAGCTCCGACTTGGGCAGCGCCTGGAACATCCCTTCGCCGTTCGGGTCGGGGTCGGGAACATCGAGGCCGTGCTCACGCAAACACGCGGCGAACTTCCTGCCCTGCTCGGCCTTGTCCACGGTCGCCGAGGGCGACGGGCTGGCCGTGGCGGCGGGCGATGCGGTCTTGACGGAGGCGACTCCGGCGGAGCTGGGCGCCGAGCCGCATCCGGCGGCGGCCAGGGCCAGCACGCCGGTGGCGATCAGGATTCTTCGCTTCATGCCCCGAATGTGCCGAGCGCCGATCAAAGGAGCCTGGGAACCGCCTAGGAGCCGGGTAGGAGCACGCGGAAGGTGGCGCCCCGGCCCGGCGCGGAGTCCAGTTCGATCGTGCCGCCGTGGGCGTGCACGATCGCGGCCACGATGGCCAGGCCCAGTCCCGCGCCGCCGTCGGTCCTGGATCTGCCCTGGCCGACGCGATAGAGGCGGTCGAAGACGTGGGGGATGTGCTGCTCCGGCACGCCAGGCCCGGTGTCGGCCACCTCGAACACCGCCATGCCGCGTGCGGTGCCCACGCTCACCGTCACCGACGCGTCCTCCGGGGTGTGGGTGAGGGCGTTGCCGACGAGGTTGGCGGCGACCTGGCGCAGCCGGGCCTCGTCGCCCACCACCGAGACGGGGGCCAGCGTCCCGCCCAGGCCGCGCAGCCTGACCTGCCTGCCGGGCACCCGGACGCGGGCGTCCCGGATGGTGTCGGCCGCCACCTCCAGCAGGTCGACGGGGTGGCGGTCGATGGGGCGTTCCTGGTCGAGCTGGGCCAGAGTGAGCAGGTCGTTGACCAGCATGCCCATCCTGGCGGCCTCCTCCTCGATCCTGCGCATCATCTCCTGCTCGTCGCCGCCGCCCCGGCGGTAGAGCTCGGCGAAGCCACGGACCGAGGTGAGCGGGGTGCGCAGTTCGTGCGAGGCGTCGGCCAGGAAGCGGCGCATGCGGGACTCGGAGTCGGTCCTGGCGGCGATCTCGTTCTCGACGCGGTCGAGCATGACGTTCATGGCCGCACCCAGACGGCCCGCCTCGGTGTGCGGGTCGGGGGCGGGGACCCGGCTGGCGAAGTCGCCCATGGCGATCTGGCCGGCCGTACGCTCCATCCTGGTCAGCGGGCGCAGGCCGAGGCGTACGACGGCGTCGGCGGCCAGGCCGAGCAGGAGCAGGATGAGCGCGCTGACGGCGAAGGCGATGGCGACGAGCGAGGCGCGGGTCGCCTCCAGTTCGCCGAGGGACTGCGCGACCACCACGGTGCCGCCGTCGTAGGTCGTGATCGCCTTCAGCCGCCAGGACGGCCCCGTGGTGCCGCTCACGGTGTAGGGATCGCCCACGTGGACGTCGCCGAGCACCGGGCCGGGGTCCGAGTCGCCCGGCAGCTCGCTGACCAGTCTGCCGTCGGCGGAGTAGACGTAGATCCTGGCCACGGAGGCGACCCGCTTGGTCAGCACCTTCTCCCAGTCCATGGTCTGACCGCCGGAGATCAGGCCGGCCATCATCGGCAGCTTGCCGACCGCGCCGCCCATCGTGTTGAGCTGGGAGTCCACGCGGCGCAGGAGATTGTCGCCGAGCAGCGCGATGCCGATCACGTTGGCCAGCACGAGCGCGACCGTGGTGAGCCCGAGTATCGCCATGACGAGCCGGGCGCGCAGCGTCCACCTGCCCGGCCTCACCGCGGGGTCCTGAGCGTGTAGCCGACGCCGCGCACGGTGTGGATGAGCTGCGGCTCGAACTTGTCGATCTTCTTGCGCAGGTAGTAGACGTATGACTCGACGATGCTGGAGTCGCCGTCGAAGTCGTAGCGCCACACGCTGTCGAGGATCTGCGCCTTGCTCACCACCCGGCCGGCGTTCGTCAGCAGGTATTCGAGCAGGTTGAACTCGGTGGGCGACAGATCGACGAGCACGCCGCCGCGGCGCACCTCGTGCGCGGCCACGTCGAGCTCCAGGTCGGCGTAGCGCAGCACGTCCTCGCGCCCGGTCTCGGTACGGCTGCGCCGCAGGATGGCCCGGATCCGCAGCACCACCTCCTCCAGGCTGAACGGCTTGGCCACGTAGTCGTCAGCGCCCAGTGTGAGCCCCTTGACGCGGTCCTCGACCGTGTCCCGCGCGGTCAGGAACAGCACCGGGACACTCTCCCCAAGCCGCCTGGCCACCTCGAACCCGTCGATGTCCGCCATCATCACGTCGAGCACCACGATGTCGGGCTCGAACTCCCTGGCGGCCCGCACCGCCTCGACGCCGGACTCGGCGGTCCTGACCTCGAACGAGACCAGGCGCAACGTCTGCGAGAGCAGGGCACGGATGTTCGGCTCGTCGTCCACGACGAGCACCCTGGCCGGTCGATCCATGGTCAAAGGTCTACCCAAGCCAGTTCAAAGCCAGCTCAAAGTTCATTTCATCAGCTACCACCGGTTGAAGCCGGTGGTTTGCTCTCTCGGTCCCGTCTGGGTGAGGGGAGGCCGGTAGCGTGTGGCTGGTTGATGGCAGCCCAGCCCGCGATGCCGCGTGTGGCGATGTTGCGGGCTGCGATGTGGTCGGCGTGCCCAGCGAGGCCACACCTGGCGCAGACGAACCGGCCCCGCGCCGGCCTGTTCGCCCTGCTGATATGCCCGCAGTCCGGACAGGCCTGCGACGTATACGCGGGGTCGACCAGCAGGAAGGCGATCCCGGCCCAGGCGGCCTTGTAGCGGGTGAAGGCGATCTGCTGGGCGAACGCCCAGCCGTGCAGGGTGCGCCGCTGGAACCGATGAGCCCTTACCCGGCCGCGGATGCCCTGAAGATCCTCCAGGGCGACACCGCGGCCGGTGCGTTCGGCTTCACGCACCACGAACGTGCTGATCTGGTGGGTTGAGGTCGGTCATCATCCGGTGCTCACGACCGGACAGACGGCGCAGCACCCGCCGCGCCGCAGACGTCCCCTTCTTCTGCAACCGACGGCGCTGCCGATGGCGCCGCTCCCGCAGGGTGCGGACGTGGCCATTGCCGCCGGCCGGCCCCGACAGGGCGGGGCCGGGCAGCACTACACCATCGCTGGTGACAGCCAGGTTCGCCACGCCTTGATCCACCCCAATGAAGCCGTGGACGGGCTCACGCACCGCTGGCTTGGGCAGAGTGAGCGCTACGTGCAGCAGCCACACCCCGCGCCGGTAGATTAGGTCGGCCTCCCCCATCGGCAGCGCCTCGATGGCTTTGAGGTCTTCCGGCCGACCCGTGTAGGGCACGGTGACGCGGCCGGTGGGAGTCCACAGCGACACCGTCCGGGCATCACGGTTGAAACTCATCAGCCGGGCGTCATAGGGGATAGCACCGTGCGGGCGGAAGATATGAGCGCGTTTCTTGCTGGCGCGCCGGTTGGCATACGCGCCCGCGACCCGGGCGATCGCCCGCACGGCCGCCTGCGCACCCAACCCGGCCACCTGCCCGCGCACCTCGTAGTAGGCCAGCCGATGCAACTCCCCCACGCTGAAGACGCGATGCTGGAAGGCCAGCCGGGACACGACGGTGGCCGCCTGATTGCACAACAGCACCGCCGCGGCCAGCGCCTCAGCCTGGGCCGGTGCGGGCGCGAGCCGCAGTTGCACGACCGTGGGCAGGCCGTGGCGTTTGGTGGCGGAGCGGCGGATCGCCATCGCGCACCTCCTGTCACAGCACCCTCACCCACCGCACACAATACCGAACGTAATCAAGTCTTTCCATACTGTTTTCGAAAGGAGGAGTGGCGTTTCCTTCCGGCCCTGAAGGACGCGGTCTCCGCCCTACCGCATGAAGAAGATCGGCCCGCGCGGCCGGAACGGCAGCGAAGCGCCCTGTGGCACGAGGAAGGCGTGGTCGCGGCGGATGCGGATCACGTCGCACTGGCCGTCGGTGATGAGCAGGATCGGCCCGTCCGTCGGGAAGTCGTCGGCCCGTTCCAGCAGGCTGACGCCGGGCTGCAGGATCGTGCCGCCCCGGCCGCGTACCTTGACCCGGTTCGCGATGTCCTCGACCGGCAGGTAGCCGGCGTCGTACGCGATCGCGTCGCAGAACACCACGCGCGCCCGCGGCACGTCGCGGACCGAGGCGTAGGAGGCGATCGCGCCGAGCGCCTTGCCGAGCAGCTTGACGTCCATCGAGCCCGAGGTGTCCAGCACCACGCCGAACGTGGCCTTCCTGACCACCTCCTCCGGCCGCACCCGGCCGGGGCGCGGGATGTGCGGCGTGGCGGCCTGGCGGCGGGAGGCGCGGGCGTAGGAGCGCCGCGTCTCCTCCGGCTGGAAGTGCTCGTCGAACCAGCGGGCCAGCTGCGCGTCCCACGGCAGCGGCGGCTGGTCGAGCGCTCGGATCTCCTGCTCCAGCCCGGCCGGCACGTAGCCGCGGCTGTTGCCCTGGTGGAAGGCCAGGCCCGTGCAGAGCGCGCTGCGATAGTACTCGTCGAGGTCGACGCAGCCGCCGGCCGGGCGTGGTGGCCGGTCGAGGACGTCGCCGAGGCCGCGCCCGCGCAGCGTGGCGAGCTTCCGCATCCGCCGCAGGTCGGTGACGATCGTGTCGTAGACCGCCTCGGCCGACATGCCGGACAGGGTCTGGTCGAACAGCAGCCCTTCGGGCATCTCGCCGACGCCCATCTCGGTGAGCCAGCCGTTGATCACGTAGTCGCAGGCGACGTTCCAGATGTACGGCTCGCGCGGGCCGACCCGCTCGCCATGGCGGAGCGCGGCGTGCAGCATCTCGTGGGCCAGCACGAACCGCCACTCCTCCTCGGAGTGCCGGGCGAGCGGGTTGATGTAGATCTCGCCAGCTTCCGCGCTGACCGCGGCGATGGAGATCCCCCAGCTCCTGGCCAGCTCCACCTCGGCGACGATCTTCATGCCGGCGGCGAGCGCGCCCAGCAGCGGGTAGGAGGAGACGAACCAGCGCAGCGCCGCGTCCCACGGCCCCTCGACGTGCTTGTCGGCCGTGACGCGCGGGGTGCCCGCCTGGTCGAGCGCGGCGGTGGCCGCCTCGGCGACGCCCACCGCGAACATGGACGGGAAGTCGAAGTGCTTGGCCATCTCCGCCGAGCAGACGCGGAAGTCCTCCTCGCCGAGCGGTTTGTACGCCTCGGGGATGCCGAGCCTGCGCCAGCGCTCCGACAGCGTGACCTCGTCCTGCTCGGGCAGTTCGGCGGGCAGCGGCGCGGGGCAGCGGCCGATCTTGAGCGTCCGCAGGAACCGGTCGACGGCCAGGCAGCACGCGGCCCGGTAGGCGGGCTCGGGGCGGTCGCCTTCGATGTCCTTCGGCGCGCAGGTGCGCGGGTCGGCGTGGCCGAAGCCGAGGTGGAGCAGCAGGTGGGCGAAGATCCACGCCCACTCGGCCGCCTCGGCGCGGCGGCGGGGGTGGTGGCGGATGTCCCCGTCCTCCGTCACCACCGCCCAGGTGTCGGCCGACAGCTCCCCCTCATCCGCCGCGTAGAGCCAGCTGTGGTAGACGGAGAACAGCGGGTGCCGGTCGACGAGCTGCCAGCCCTTGCGCACCTCGGCGCGCCACGGGTCGGTCTTGGCCTTGTTGCGGGGGCTCATGATCGGGCCGCCATCAGCCTGGGCACGTCCCTGCCGACCTCGACGAGGAACCAGGTGGGCAGCGCGGGCGCGCCGTTCGCGTCGGAGGCGATGACGAGCTGGGCGCACTCCAGCGAGATCTCGGCCAGCTCGACCAGCAGCGTCTTGGCGCGGAAGCCCAGGTCACGCCCTCTGGAGGAGGCGCCGCGCTTGTCCGCGGGCAGCTCCTTGACCAGCCGGGCCCGGAACGCCTCGGCCAGGAAGTAGAGCAGGTCGCGCTCCTCGGGCCGGCGCGGCCATGGCGCCTCGCCCTTGATCACCGCGTTGAGGTCGTAGGCGTGCCGGACGGTCTTGACGTAGGCGCGGAAGGCGGAGGCGTGGTTGGCGGTGAGCGTGCCGAACGCGAGCATGGCGAGCGTCTCGTCGGCGACGTCGTCACCGTAGGAGGTCAGCACGTCGGAGAGCATGTGCCAGGCGCGCGGCGAGGAGAACGGCTCCTCGGTCTTGGGCGGCGCGCTCCACAGGTGGTCGGGCCGCTGCACCAGGTAGTCGACGATCCACGGGTGGATGCCGTTGGCGGTGGCCCACTTGAGCCAGTCGTCGGGCGAGGCTCGCAGGTGTACGTGGACCAGCCGGTTGATCAGTGCGGAGGCCATCGGGCGGGCGAGCGCGTTGTCGGTGGCCCGGTTGCCCGCGCCGATCACGACGGACCCGGCGGGCAGCTCGTACGCGCCGATCCTGCGGTCGAGGATCAGCGAGTAGAACGCCTTCTGCACCTCGGGCGCCGAGGCGTTGAGCTCGTCGAGGAACAGGCAGTAGGGCTCGGCGCGGGCGATCGACTCGGGCGGCGCGAACCGGCTGCGGCCGTCGACCAGCTCGGGCACCCCGATGAGGTCCTCGGGCGCGAGCTGGGTGCCGAGCAGCGTCACGCAGTCGAGGCCGAGTGAGTCGGCGAACTCGCGGACCAGCGAGCTCTTGCCGATGCCGGGCGCGCCCCACAGGAACACCGGCCGGACGACGGCGACGTGCAGCAGCAGCTCGGGGAGCTGCATCGGAGTGACCGTGACCGTCGCCTGCACGTCTTCAGAGTGGCGAATCGTGGCTGTCGCGCGCATCAGGTTTTTTATTGGGTTGCCGCGCCGGCTGCCGCGTTCCTAGCATCGTCGGCATGTATCTCTGCTTCATGCGTCTGCGCAGCGACCGGGCTCGGGCCCGCTAGCTGACGCGGTTACGACCTAGGCGTCCGCCGGCGCGCCCCGGGCCCTTCGAGAGACCCATACATCTCGAAGACCCGAGAGGGCGGCTGTGGCGCAGAACTTCGCGCACGGAAACTATTCACATACCCAGAAGAACGCCAGGAACAGCGGCGGTCGCACGCCCAGGGACCGGGCCAGGCGCGCCTTGTCGCAGAACTTCCTGGTCGACCGGCATGCCGTCGAGCTGGTGGTCAAGGCGGCCGCCCCCGATGGGCTGGTGCTCGAACCCGGCTCGGGCGAGGGCGTACTGACCTGGGCGCTGGCCGAGGCCGGGGCCCAGGTGATCGGCTACGAGATCGACCCGCGGCTGGCCGGCCGGCTCGCCGCGCGCACCCGCGACGATCCCCGGATCGACGTGGTCAGAGCCGACTTCACGACCGCGCGGGCGCCGCGCGAGCCGTTCGCGGTCGTCGGCAACATCCCCTACTCGGTCACCTCGCGGATCGTCGGCTGGTGCCTGCGGGCGCCGGGGCTCACCTCGGCGACGCTGCTCACCCAGCGGGAGTACGCCCGCAAGCGCTCGGGCGACTATGGCCGCTGGAGCCTGGTGACGGTGGAGTCGTGGCCGTGGTTCCACTGGCGGCTGGGCGACCGGATCGGCAGGGAGAGCTTCCGGCCGATCCCGTCGGTCGACTCGGCGATCCTGCGGATCGAGCGGCGGCCCACGCCGCTGGTCGAGGCGCGGCGTGGCTACCAGGAGCTGGTGGAGGTGGGGTTCGGCGGGGTCGGCGGCTCGGTGCGCGCCTCGCTCAGACGCCGCTATGAGGGAGTCGACGCCGCCATCGCCGCCGCGGGCATCGCCCGCGACACGGTGGTGGGCCACGTCCACCCCGACCAGTGGATCACGTTGTGGGAGCGGCTATGCCGCTGACGTGACCGTGGCCTTCTCCGCCGGGCCGACGGGCGGGGCGAGCACCTGGGGCGCCGGGGACCGGCGGCCCCAGGGCATCGCCATGAGCAGGATCGGCAGCAGCACGATCGATGCTCTCGACCAGTCGCGGTGCAGCAGCCACCAGGCGTTGTCGCCGAACTGGGTCATGTACAGATAGCCGTACGCCGACCACAACGAGACACCGATGATCGCCGGCCAGGCGAACCTCGTGGGCCTGGCGATCAGGAACGGCATGAACCACAGGAGGTATTGGGCGCCCAACCGCGGCGTGACGACCATGAAGATCAGCAGGATGGCCGTGGTCATGTCGATCGGGTCGGCCCGCCGCCAGAGCAGCACCGCGAGGATGACGCAGATGTAGATCAGGTAGGTGCCGATCTTGGCCAGGCTGGGGATCAGCGCCCAGTCGCCGCCGGTGAAGTGCGGCGTCCAGCCCCACTCTCCGATGATCGGCCGGATGTCCTGAATGGTGTCGATGACCGCGGGGATCTGCTTGAGCGACGTGCCGGCGAAGATCGGCAGCGTGACCAGGAAGAACACCGGTAGCGCGCCGGTCATGAACAGCGCCGCGATCCTGGCCCGCAGGTTGGGCAGGAGCAGCAGCATGCCGGGGATCAGCCAGATCGGCCAGCTCTTCGCGCACAGGGCCAGACCCATCAGCAGACCGGCCAGCGCGCCGCGCTTCAGATCGGCCCGGTCCATCGGGCCGGGCATGAGGGCGCGGTGGAGCATGCCGCCGCGGCCGATGACGCGGGGCAGCGAAGCCCGCCAGCCGTAGGCCGCGACGCCTCGGCGTACCTTGGCGACCACCTGGGTCGTGACGCCGGCCCGGTCGGGCGAGCCGGGGCCGCGGGCCACCACGAAGGCGGCCACGCCGAAGGCCAGCGCCACCGGCTCGACCTGGCCATGGATGCAGGCGACGAGCAGGGCGAGCGGGTTGAGCGCGTACTGCAGGGCGCGCAGCGACGCCTTGGGGCCGCCGGCCAGCTTGGCGACCAGCGGGATCAGCACGATGTCGGCGACCACGGTGACCAGGCGCCCGGCGTAGACCCACGGGATGCCCAGCCACAGCAGGATCCCGTAGACGTAGGGGATGGTCGGCAGGAAGTGCCAGCCGCCCTCGCTGGCCAGGACCGGGTCCTGACCGTTCAGCACCGCCTGACCCGCCGGCTGGAAGCTCTCCATGAAGTCGACGGGCTGCCAGGAGTCGTGGGCTGCGGTGAACATCAGCACCACGCGTACGGCCACGCCGACCAGCACGGAGACAAGGAGAGGGGGTCGCCAGTCACGCCATTGGGCGATGAGAGCGAGCAAGACACCTACGACGAGGATCGTCCCCGTGAGAACTGCGTATTCCATGGCGGCTTCTAGCCTGCCGTACTCCTCTGAGTACTTCCACCGAGGGTTCCGATTCTTAACTCTGACATGGCGGGTCGTAACGCGATAGAACATGACCCTCTGTGCTGAACTTTTCTCATGGGGGGATCGCAGGTCAACCAGGCTCTGGTCAGGCTCTACTTCGAGGTGAAAGACGGGCTGCGTGACCCGGTCGCGGCGTGGGCGAAACTCACAGGAAATTCGCAGGTCTACCAGCAGGCCAGGGGTGGGAGGCGGGTTCCGCTGGACGACGGGACGGCGGCCGAGCTGACCGCCGCCGCGATCGTGCACACGGCCACCGAGCACGGCGCGGACCGGGTGGCCGCGCTGTCCACCTCGCCGCTCGCCGGGTTGATCGGCGGCCTGGGCGGCGCGGTGCTGACCGAGCAGTCCAGCGTGCCGGACCAGCTGCTCGGCCAGGGGTTCCCCGGCACGTCGCCGGAGGACTGGCCGCGGGCGGCGTACGTACTGCTGTGGGGAGAGAACAACAGGCTCGCCCGCACACCTGACATGCCCCTGGTGATCGCCGGGCGCTACAAGGGCCAGAAGGTCGTGGCGATCGGTCCGCATCCGACGCGCCTGTCGGACGAGACCCTGGTCGTCCGGCCGGGCACCGACGGGGCGCTGGCCATGGCCATGGGGCATGTGCTGCTCAAGGAGTTCTTCCTGGAGCGGGCGGCGTTCGCCGGGCACGCGATGGAGCGCACGGACCTGCCGTTCCTGGTACGGCTGCGCGAACACGGCGGCGCCTTCGTGGCCGGCGGGCTGACCGGGCGGCCCGCCGAAGGACTGAGCGTGTACGGCGGCGACTCGGTGGAGGTGCTGCTGCCGCGTTTCGACGACGGGCCGGGGCTGCTGCGCCGCGGGGTGCCGGTGGTCAGGGACGGCGACGAGCCGGTGACGACGGTGTTCGACCTGCTGCTGGCGGTGTACGGGGTGGCGCGGGACGGGTTGCCGGGTTGCTGGCCGGACGGCTATGGCGATCGCGGTGAGCCGTACACGCCCGCCTGGCAGGAGGCGTACACCGGGGTGGCCGCCGCGCGCACGCTGAAGATCGCGCGGGAGCTGGGGGCGACGGCGGAGCGGACCGGCGGGCGGTGCATGATCGTGCCCGGGCGGCTGGAGACGAACCACGCCGACACCGCCTACCGGGCGATGCTGGCGCTACTCATACTGACCGGCTGTGGTGGAGGCTGGGCGCAGGCCGGGGCGGGGTCGGCCATCCCGCTCGTGCCGTACCTGTGCCTGCACGCGTGCGGCGAGGACGGCACGGACGTGGGCGCGCTGAGCTGGCCGCTGGCCGAGGGGCTGTTCGATCGGCGGTCGTCGCGGTCGATGCTGCTCGAAGCGGTGCGTGACGGGTTGCCGATGGCGCCGTCGCCGCGTGTGCTGGCCATTCCGCGCCCGATCTATCCGCTTCCGCCCGAGGTGGAGTTGCTCATCGGGCCCGACGACCGGTGCGACCTCGCGCCGCCCGACGCCTATCTGGTGGCGGACGCGGTGGCCAAGCTGACCGTCGATCACATGGAGCCCGCCGCGCCGGATCCGGCGGCGGTCGCCGCCGGAGGGCGGATGCGGTTGCTGGTCGATCACGCGTGGATGCACGAGTACGGGGAGGCCCTGCCGACGTACCGTCCACCGGGGCAGGGCCTGCCCGTGAAACCGACCCAGTTGGTGCGTTAGCCGACTGGTGCGTTAGCCGACTGGTGCGTTAGCCGACTGGTGCGTTAGCCGGCGCTCATCCGGCGCCCTGTGAAGGCACTTGTCCGGCGATCCCTGTGAAGACGCTCATCCGGTGAAGCCCTTGAAGATGCCGGTGAACTCGTACGCCGACTGGGAGATCCCGCTGCACGTCGGCGAGACGCTGCCGTTGGGGCAGCCGCCGTTGTCGCGGCCCACCGACCAGAAGCCGACGAAGCCGATGTGGTTGGTGTTGGCCCAGTCGCGCAGCTTGCGGGCGTCGGCCTGAGTGGTGGTCTGGCCCGTGTCGTTCTTGCCGATCATCGGTGTGACGCCGAGCATCCGCTTGATCTGGGCATCGGTCTTCGACGGCCACACGCCCTTCATCTGGCCGAGCGTCGCCTGGGCGGCTGAGACCATGGCGTCGCCCCAATTGCCGGTGTAGCCGAAGTCCATGACCATGGGGTTGACGATCACGTTCAGGCCCTTGGCGGCGGCGTCCTGGAGGATCTGCACCGAGAACGGGTCGAGCCCGTAGTCCTGTGCCTGCACGCGCAGCGTGTACCTCACGACGGTGCCGCGTTCGGACTGCAACTGCTTCAGCGCGCTGTTGACCTTGTTCACATCGATCGACGCCTCGACGTCGACGTCCAGCTGGTTCGTGCCGACCGCGTCGAGCACCTTCTTGTAGGCGGCGAGCAGGGTGGCGGTGGTGCCGCAGTTGTGCTCCAGGTACGGGCCCTGGGCGCCGCCGCTGGCGACGACCACCTGGCCGCCCTGGGCCTGGAGCGCCTTGACGTCGTTGATGATCCTTGCGTCGGTGAGCGGGATGACCCCGCCCCAGGCCGGGTTGCAGCCCGTGCTGTCGCCGAGCACGAAGGCCAGCGTGTAGTTCTTCACCCCGGTCGCGGCGGCGGCGCCGGCCAGGGACGGGGTGTTCATGGTGATGTCGATGTAGGGCGCGTGGCGGATGTCACCGGTCGGCGGTGGCGTGGTGTCGTTGGTGGTCTTCCCACTGACGGAGGCCGTGTACGCCGAGCAGTTGCCGGCGGCGTCACACGCCCGGACGCGGAAGCCGTAAGTCGTGGCGGCGCTGAGCCCGGTGGCCGTGTAGGTAGTGCCGGTGACGGCCGTGGGCGCCGCGTTGTCCCTGGACACCTCGTAGCGGGCGACGCTGCCGGAGTTGTCGGTGGAGGCGGACCACGTCACGCTCAGGCTGGAGTTGGTGGCGCCACCGACCGCCGGGCTTCCCGGCACGGTCGGCGCCTGGGTGTCCGGGGCGCCGCCCGGTCCGTCGAGCACGACGTCATCGGCGTAGTAGGCGCTCTGGCCGTACCAACCGTTGACGTAGACGATCACGCTCGTCACACCGGCGCCGGTGGTGAACGACGTTTTCAGCTGCTGCCATTGACCGCCCGGGGCACCCCAGGTACTGACGTCGATCCCGGTGCCCGTCGCCCCCAGGAAGATGTAGTTGCCCTGGACCCACGCCGACAGCTGGTAGGTCGTGTTGGGCTGGACCGTCACGATCTGCTGGCATCTGGCGTAGTCATTGCCCGCCGGGGTGGCCTGCAAGGCCTTCGTACCGCCGTGAACGGGTTGTGACACCGCCTGGGCGGCGGCGGAAGCCTGGCAGGTCCAGCCGGTCAGGGCGGACTCGAAGCCGGGGTTCGTCAGGATGTTGGCGGCTGAGGCGGGTGTGGCTTGGAGGGCTATGAGGCCCAGGGCGATGGCGGCCGTCGCCGCGAGTCCTCGCAGGTTCATGGAGGTCCCTCACGTTCTCGGGTCTTCACGTTCTCGTCTTGTGAAACTCGGCTTCGTGAAATTCGGGTCTTCGTGAAGCTCGGGTCTTCGTGAAATTCGGGTCTTCGCGGAACTCGGGTCTTCGCGGAACTCGGGTCTTCGCGGAAGTGCCGCCGCGCCCCCGTGGGCCACCCGTCGCACCGGCGGCGGGACGCCGGTGCGACGGGTGCGGTGGGCCGGTCCCGGTTCAGGAGCCGGCAGTGGGTCGGTTCGGTTCAGAGACCGGCGGTCGGCCGGTCCTGGTTCAGAAGCCGACGGTCAGGCCGGTTTCGGATCAAATGCCGGTCTCGGTGCAAATGCCGGTCTCGGTGCAAATGCCGGTGCCGGTTCAGAAGCCGGCGGTGATCCTGGTGAAGTCCCAGTTCGACTGGGCGATCCCGCTGCAGTTGGAGACGACCCCGCCGCCCGGGCACGGCCGGTCGCGGTTGACGGCCCAGTACGCGAGCCTGGTCAGGCCGTTGTTCCTGGCGTAGTCACGGATCTGCGTCCAGGTGGCCGTGGAGGTGAGCTCCTGCTGGTCCGACAGGCCGTTCATGCCCGAGATGCCCATGTGCGCGTACGCCTGGGCGTCCGACCAGCCGAAGGCCGTCTTGAGGGTGTTCTTCAGCCCTTCGGAGGCGTTGACCGTGCTCTGGTACATGTTCGAGCCGCCGCCGAAGTCGAACGGCATGATCGTGTAGTTGTCGATCGGGACCGCGAGCTCCTTCGAGCGGTTGATCAGGCGGGTGCCCCAGTAGGTGGGGCCGGTGGTCGAGGTGCCGAAGGTGACGACGACCTTGACGTTGGGGTTGTTCTGCTTGACGATCTTGAGGCCGTTCAGGATGCGGTCCTGGACCGCCTCGCTCTCGAACTCGTCGGTGTTCTCGATGTCGAAGTCGACGGCCGCGGGACCGACGGCGTTGATGACCGTCTGCACCGCGCCGGCGAACGCCGAGGGCGAGGAGCAGTTCGGGCCGAGCTTGTTGCCCGACCAGCCGCCGAAGGAGACCTGCACGCTGCCGCCGGCCGACTTGATGGCCGAGATCGCCTGCGCGTCGGCGCCGCCGGTCAGCGGACGGCTGCCGTCCCAGGCCGCGTTGCAGCCACCGCTGGACAGGATGAACGCCATCGTGAACGACTTGACGCCGGTCGCGCTCATCACCGTGGCGGGCGCGGGCGGGTCGCCCCAGCCCATGTAGAGGTAGGGGGCGCCGGGCAGCTTGCTGCCGCCGCCGGTGCAGCCGGTGGTCGTCCCGGTGACCGCGGCGCTGGAGGCCGACTCGCCTACCGAGTTGTACGCCCTGACGGTGAAGGTGTGCGAGGTGCAGGTGCCCAGGGAGCCGATGGTGGCCGATGTCCCGGTGACGGTGGCCTTGACCGTGCTGCCCTCGTACACGCGATAGCCGGTGACCGTGCCCGACGACGCGCCCCACGACAGGGAGAGGGAGCTGTTCGTGGACCCGCTGACGCTCGGCGAGCCCGGCTGGCCGGGCGCGCCGGTGCCGGCCGAGGTGGTGGCGGTCACGGAGTTGCCGGCCGCGGAGAGGTTCCCGGCGGCGTCACGGGCGCGGACCGTGTAGGTGTAGCTGGTGGCGGCCGCGAGCCCACCGTCGGTGTAGGTGGTGCCGGTGGCCGTCGTCACCAGCGTCGAGCCCCGGTAGACGTTGTAGCCGGTGACGCCGACGTTGTCGGTGGAGGCGTTCCAGGCCAGGGAGACGCTGCTGGAGGTCGTGCCGGTCGAGCGGAGGTTGCCCGGCACCGAGGGGGCGGTGGTGTCGCCGCCGCCACCGGAGACGGTCTTCCACAGGGCGGGCACGGCGTCCGGCGTCCAGTCGGGCTGGGAGGTGTGAGCCTGGATGCACTCGTAGTCGACGCCGTTGTAGGTGACGCGGGTGCCCACGCTGTAGGCGGTCCATGCCGTCCACGCGGGGTAGGCGAGGGCCACGGCGCCATAGGCGCTGGTCGAGACGGTGGTGAGCCCGGCCCCCATCATGGCCAGGGCGGCGAGTAAGGCGAGGAACATGCGGCGAAATCTCATGGCATTCCCTGGTGGTGCGGCTGTGACGGGTCATGTCCTTGTGGCGTGCCGTACGGCTCGCGCCGGGGGGTGAGAGCGCGAGCCGTACGGCATGGGCCCGCGAGGTGGAGCGGGCCACTGGGGAGGTGGCAGCAGGAGGGTTCGCTTTGCTCGGCCAGTCAGCGGCCTACGCCGGAGGGTCACTTCGACGGCCCGCAACACTCTGGGCCAGAGTGGAGGAGGGCGGCGGAGACCGGGACATGGCTTCCTGATTCATGATTTCTTTTAGGAAAGTTTCCTAAGAGTTGCCGCGATCGTAGCCTTGACACCGGGGTCTTACAAGACCCAAAGATGAGGTCCGAAAGCACAGCAACGGCGGAGCACCTGGACTCGGTGCTCCGCCGTGATGACCGACCGTTGGACGATCAGTTCTGCTGAGTGATGCGGACGTCGTCGACGCCCGCCTCGACCAGGGAAGCGCCGGAGGCGTCAGCGGCGTCGATGAGGATGCGGACCGTCTGCCCCGCGTACGCGCTCAGACTGGCCGTGGCCATGGCCCAGGCCCCGTTGCGGTTGGCCGCCGCGCCGGCCTGCTGGAAGACGGTCGTCGTGGTGTCGCCGACCACCCTGACCCGGAAGTAGTCGGCGCTGGAGGCGTTCGAGCCGTGCGCCAGGTACCACGACAGCGAGAGGCTGAGCGTGCCGGTGGCGGGCAGCGTGATGGGCGGCGACTGGATCGAGGTGATGCCGCCGTCGACGTCGAAGTCACCCGCGGAGGTGCCCGCGAGGCGGCCCGTCACCAGGTCGTTGGTGCCGCTGACCGTGGTGGCGAGCTGCTTGGCGCCGGAGGAGGTGGTCGCCTCTGGGACGCCGCGCTCCCACGCGCCGAGGGTGGCCGTGTCCGTGGCGCTCGCGTTGACGGTCCAGCCGGTGCCCGTCTCGAAGGTGTCGGAGTAGACGGTCACGGGCGGGGTGCCGGTGCCGCAGTACTGGGACTCCTTGCCGATGATCCGGTACACGCAGTCGGAGTACTCGAGGAAGCGGAGCACCGCCTCCCTGTTCCGGGTGGTCTGCGGGACGATCTGCTCGTCCGGCGGGTAGAAGCCCGGGCTGGAGCTGACGGGGTACATCTCGAAGGTGAAGCTGAAGATCTTGTACGCGCCCCACAGCCAGTCGTCGATCGTCCCGTCGGTGATGTAGAGGTCGCTGGCCTGCTCCGGGGTGTAGTTGTTGGTGGAGGCCATGTTCCGGCCGAGCGCCGCGAACGCGTCGTGGTCGTCCTGGGTCAGGCCCGGGGCGGTGTCGTTGAAGGTGAAGCCGTAGGGCCACAGGACGAGTTCGGCGTAGGTGTGGAAGTCGATGTTCGACTTGATCTGCTGGACGCCGCCGACGACGCGGCCACGTACGAAGTTGGCCACGGCCTTGACCTCGGGCGCCGACTCGGCCGACGCGCCGCGGTAGGTCTCGCTGGAGGTGCTGCCGGAGGAGCCGCCGCAGCAGCCGAAGTTGTAGGCCCAGTTACGGTTCAGGTCGGTCCCGACGGCCGACGAGCCGCTGTTCGGCTGGCGGTTCTTGCGCCAGGAGCGGTAGGAGCCGCTGGCGATGTCGTACTCGCCGCCGTCCGGGTTCAGGTCCGGCATGATCCAGATCTCCCGGGAGTTCACCAGGTTCGTGATCCGGGGATCGGTGCCGTAGTTGTCCACCAGCAGGTGCGCCAGGTAGAGCGCCATCTCCACCGTGAGGTGCTCGCGGGCGTGCTGGTGCGCGGTGAAGAGCACCTCCGGCTCGGCCTCGTCGGTCGCGACGTTGTCGCTGATCTTGATGACGCGCATGGCTCTGCCCTCGTACGACGTGCCGTACGTGGAGACCGTCGCGAGGTTGGGATGAGCGGCGACGAGCGCGTTGATGTCGGCGTTCGCCTCGGCGTAGTTGTGGTAGCCGGAGTCCGCCGGCGGGAAGTCAAAGGTCCCGACGCCGCCGGACGGCGATAACGGGCGCGACACCTCCGAGACCCGGTAACCGAGGCGCCTGATCGCGTCCACCTCGGCCGTCGTGGCGGTGATCAGGACCGACTCCGTGGCCACCTCGTCGATCGCGGCGCCGGTCGCGGCGACGGCGCTGCGTTGCTGGGCGTTCGCCGGCCCCTCCACGCGATACTGCCGGTTCGGCGGCGGCTCGGCGGCGGCCCCGGCTCCGGTCATGCCGGTCAGGCAGACCAGGCCGAGGACGGCGAGCAGGATGACAAAACGGCGTTTCACCTAGTCCTCCTCAGGCGCGTGGGATGTCGTTTACACGCGCCTGAACCGAGGGTGAGGACGTTGCGGTGGTTGGGAAAGGCCCAACTTTCCGGCCCGTCCGGTGGGCCCGTTTCCTGCCGGCTCCAGGGCCTGGCAGCTAAGCGACAGGTTAATGCCAGCCCGCTACCAGGGCGTTCAGACACGCTGAGCGACATGAGTATCAGTGCTGAGGGCCTGCGACAGGAAGATCCCATGATCAAGACCACGGAGACCATGACCACCCGCGACGGCGTCACCCTCGTCGCCACGCTCTGGCGGCCCGCCGGGCCCGGCCCCTTCCCGGTGCTGCTGTCCCGCACGCCGTACGGCAGGACGGATCCGGGGCCCGGAATGCACCTGGACCTGGCCCGGCTGGTGGCCGCCGGATACGCGGTCGCCGTCCAGGACGTGCGCGGGACCGGCGACTCGGACGGCGAGCTCACCTTCATCACCGGCGAGGCCGCCGACGGCTACGACGCGGTGCGGTGGGCGGCCACGCAGCCCTGGTCGGACGGGAACGTCGGCATGTTCGGCGACTCCTACCTGGGCATCACCCAACTCCTGGCCGCCCAGGAACGCCCGGCGGGCCTGCGGGCCATCGCGCCGCACGTGGCGCCCGCGTCACTGCACGAGGTGGTCTACCACTCGGGCGTGCCCAACCTCAACGTGGCCCTGACCGTCAGCGCGGCCGTGCTCGCGCTCGACGAGCTGCAGCGCCGGATCAACCGGGGTACGGCGCTCGCCGCCGACAGGGACGCCTATCTGGCGGCGCTGGGCTTCCCCGATCGCTTCTCCGAAACCATGCTGCGGCTGGCCGAGCGCCTGCCGCTGAGCGACCAGCCGCTCCTGACCGACCTCGTGCCCTTCTACGCCGACTGGATGGACCATCCCGACCCGGCGGCGGAGCCGTGGCGGGACGGCGCCGTCCGCTACGCCGAGATCGAGGTGCCGGCTCTGGTGGGCACCGGCTGGTACGACTACTTCCGTGACGCCTCCGTCGGCCACTACCAGCACCTGCGCGGCGGATCCCGGCTCGTCGTGGGCCCGTGGGCGCACTTCACGCAGGACGGCGACGTCTGCGGGCGGGACTACGGGGCAGAGGCGAGCCAGGACGCGATCGACTGGACCGGCCTGCACCTGGACTGGTTCGGCCAGTGGTTGCGCGGGGAGGCGCCGGCCGACCGGGCCACGGTGACGTACTTCCTGATGGGCGCCGACGAGTGGCGCACCGCGTCCGACTGGCCGCCACCCGCCGCCCGGCGCGTGGCGTACCATCTGGGCCCGGACGGCACGCTCAGCACCATCCCGGCGGGCGGCGGGGGCGGCGAGTTCGTCAGCGACCCTGACAATCCGGTCCCCACGGTGGGCGGGGCGGTGATGACGTTCGACGCCTTCGGGCCGCTCGACCAGCGCCCGCTCGACGAGCGCGGTGACGTGCTGCGTCACCAGAGCGAACCGCTCGACGCCGCGCTGGAGGTGACCGGGGACGTCGAGCTGATCGTGCTCGTGTCGTCCACCGCGACCAGCGCGGACGTCGCCGTCAAACTGATCGACGTGCACCCCGGCGGCCGGGCCGAGCTGCTGACCGACGCCATCACCCGGGTGACGGACCTGACTCCCGGCGAGGTGCGCGAGGTCAGGGTGAAGCTGGGCGCGATCTCGAACCTCTTCCGCCCCGGACACCGGATCAGGATCGACGTGGCGGGATCGAACTTCCCCAGGTTCGCCAGGAACCCCCAGAAGGGCACGACCACGATCCACGATCCCTCCTACGCGATGCTGCCGATCATCTCGTAGACCTCCTGCCTGGTCATGGCGGTGCCCTTGCCGTACAGGTCGTCGTAGCGCGCGTCACCGAGCGCGGCCCTGGCCGACGCCGTCCCCGCGACGGTGTCGGCCGACGCGTCGGGCGGCTCGACGGCGGCCGACGCGCCGAACAGGACGGCCGCGCGTACCGGGTCACCGCCCGTCAGCTCGGCCAGCGCGCACCCGGCCAGCACGATCGACAGGTACGGCAGATCAGGCGTGGCACCCAGCAGGCCGAGCGCCAGACGGTGCTGTTCGAGCCCGGCCGCGGGGTCACCACCGGCCGTCAGTGCCCTGCCGTAGCCGGCGTGCACCGCCACCGCGAGCTGCGGAATCGGCGGCGCCTCGGCCAGCAGCGGGAACAGGTCGCGGTAGGTGGCCAGGCTGTCCTCGACATCGCCGAGCCGGTAGGCCAGCGCGGCCTCCCCCAGGCCGAGCTGGATGAGGGTGAACGCCGAGATCTCCGCATCCACGCCGAGCCGGGCACCGCTCCGGTCGGCGACCCGGGCACCGGCCCGATCGGCGATTGCGTCAGAGGCCCGATCGGTGGTTGCGTCGGCGGCCCGGCTGGTGATCCGGTCCGCCGTCACTCCGCGTCGGGCCTTGGCCAGGTCGGCGGCGGCGCCGTCAAGGTCGCCGCTCTGCGCGCGGAGCGTCGCCAACCGGGTCAGCGTCGAGATCGTCTCCTCCGAGCTCACCCATTCGCTGGTGAGCGACTGGGTCTCGGCGATCAGATCTTCCGTGGGCGCCCCGCGCGCGGCGCGCAGCGCGGCCAGATTCAGCAGCGCCTCGCTCAGCCCCCACCGTTCGCCCAGCTTCCTGAACCCGGCCACCGCCTGCTCAAGCCGCTCCTCGGACGCGTGCGGCCCGCCGAGCATCCTGGCCGAGCTGGCCAGCCAGAGGTCGTCGCTCTCGGCGAGGTGATCGAGCAGCGCGGCGGCCTTCTCGTCCTGCCCGGCCGCGCTCGCCATGACGGCCCGGCTGATCAGCAGCAGCGGGTGGACGGGCCCTTCCCGCTCCGCCGCCGTGATCAGCTCGTTCATCCGCACGGACAGGACCCGCATGGCCCCCCGATCACTGACGATCGACGCGAACTTACCCACCCCATCCGCGAACAGACAGCCCACGTACGCCCTCACCAGGCCCGGAGGCGGGGTGTCGCCTGCCAGGTCGAGCACCTGCGCCGCCCAGTTCGCGCTCTCGTGCCGGTAGCCGCACATCCACCAATACCAGTTGAGTGCCGCGCAGAGCCGCAGCGCGATCTCCACGTCGCGCTCGTCGAGCGCCCAGCGCAGCGCCACCGAGCAGTCGTCCCGCTCGGCCGAGAGCCGCTCGATCCACTCGATCTGCGCGCCGGTCCGCAGCTGGGGAACCGCCCGTTCGGCGAGATCGAGCAGGTGTACGGCATGGCGCCGCCGGTAGGCCGCCATCTCCCCGGTCTCGGCCAGCCGGTCGGCGGCGTACGCGCGGATCGTCTCCAGCATCGAATAGCGGCCCTCCGGCGACACCTGCACCAGCGACTTGTCGGCGAGCGCGCCCAGCACGTGGGCGGTGCCACCACACACCGCCTCGACGGATTCGAGCGTGGCGCCGCCCGCGAAGACCGCGAACCCGCGGGCCAGCTCGCGTTCGGGCTCGTCGAGCAGGTCCCAGCTCCACTCCACCACCGCCCTGAGCGTCTGCTGGCGGGGCAGCGCCGTACGGCTGCCGCCCGTCAGCAGCCGGAAGCGATCGTCGATGCGGTCGGCGAGCTGCCGCGGCGTCATCGTCCGCAGCCGGGCCGCGGCCAGCTCGATGGCCAGCGGCATGCCGTCCAGCCGGCGGCACAGGGCCACCACGGCCGCGACGTTGCCCTCGTCGAGGGCGAACGCGGGCCGGGCCGCGGTGGCGCGGTCGAGCAGCAGGCGTACCGACGGGTATTCGGCCGCCCGGGTCGCGTCCACGCCGGGCGGGGGCGGCTCCAGCGGCGGGATGGGCACCAGCCGCTCCCCCGGCACACCGAGCGGCTCCCGGCTGGTGGCCAGCACGTGCAGGCCGGGGCAGCCGGCCAGCAGGTCATCGGCCAGGCGCGCGGCGGCGTCGACGAGGTGCTCGCAGTTGTCCAGCACGATCAGCACCCGGCGCTCGCCCAGGGCCTCGACCACCTGCTGGAGCGGCCCGCCCCCGCCAAACCGGCCGCCCCCTCCCAGTCCCCCCTTCCCTCCCGGTCGCCCGTCCCCTCCCGGTCGCCCGTCCGCCCACGCGCCCGGCGTGTCCGGCGTGTCCGGCGTGTCCGGCCCTTGGCGCGGATAGCCGGTCGCCTCCGGCGAGTGATGCGAGTAGCCGGGCCGGTCATCGCGCAGGCCGAGAGCGTCGAGCACCGCGCCGGGCAGAGCCGCGGGGTCGGTGACGGAGGCCAGCTCGACCATCCAGGCGCCGTCGAACCGCGTGCCCATGCGCAGGGCCGCCTCGGCGGCCAGCCTGGTCTTGCCCGCGCCGCCCGGTCCGACGATCGTGACCATCCGGGCGTGACCGAGGACGGTGGTCAGCAGGTCCAGCTCGTCCTCGCGGCCGATGAACGTGGTCAGGGGGACCCGGACGTTGCCCTTGGGCAGGCCCTTGGGAGGGTCCTGCCGTACGGGAACCTCGCCCGACACGACCGCCAGGTGAGCGGCGCGCAGCTCGGGCCCCGGGTCGACGCCGAGCTCGTCGGCGAGCGTCCGGCGGGTGCGCTCGAACAGGGCCAGCGCGTCGGCCTGCCGCCCGGCGGCGGCCAGCCCGCGCATCTCCAGCGCGCACAGCCGCTCACGGAGGGGGTGCGCGGCCACCTCCGCGGCCAGATCGGCCGACAGCCCGGCCGCCAGCCGCGCCTCGGCACGGGTCTCGACGGCGGCCAGCCGATCCTCCTCCAGCCCGGCGGCCACGTTGGCCAGGTACGGCACGGCGCCGAGACCGGCGAGCGCGGGCCCACGCCAGAGCGCGAGCGCCTCGTCGAGCTGCGCCAGACCGGTCAGATCGAGCTTCGCGAGGCCGTTCAGATCGGGCTTGGCGAGGCCGTTCAGATCGAGCTTGGCGAGACCGGTCAGGCGGCGAAAGCGCAGCGCGTCGACCTGGTCGGCGTCGACGGCCAGCGCGTAGCCACCCGCCCGGCTCTCCACGATCTCGTACGGCCTGAGCGCCACGCGCAGCCGCCTGACCAGCGTCTGCAGCGCGTTGGCGGCGTTGCCCGGCGGCTCCTGCGGCCACAGCATGTCGATGAGCCGCTCCGAGGTGACGGTCCGCCCGGCTTCGAGGGCGAGGATGGCCAGGAGCGCCCGTAACCGGAACCCACCGACGGCGATCGGCTCCGCGCCGGTCACTTCCAGTGTCCCCAGGATGGATATCCGCACGACACCCATCCTGCCGCTTTCCCCCGGATAGGCGCTCAAGTGGTACGGCTCGCGCGACCACCCCTAGCCACGCGAGGCGTACCCACTCTCAAACGGCGAACCCGCCGAACAGCAGCGCGGCCAGCCGCTGGGCTTACTACGTGAGCTACCTGCATGCCAAACACCACTGCCCGGTCATCCTGGTGGTGGTGTGCCTGGACGGGACCACCGCCCGCTGGGCCCGGCGCCCGAAGACGATCGGCCTGCCCGAACGCCCGCGACACGGACGCCCGACAACTCTGGAGAGCACTGATGTCGGCCAAGACGTACCGATACCAGTCCGAATTCGCCCAGCAGCTCCGCGCAGAAGGCCATATAGAGGGCGAGGCCAAGATGCTGCTACTGATCCTCGACCGCCGAGGCATCACCCTCTCCGAGGAGGCCCGCGAGCGCATCCGCACCTGCACCGACATAGCCGTCCTCGAATCATGGGCCGACCGGGCCTTCACCGTCACCACCGCCGATGAGCTCTTCGCCTGACAGAACCTCAGACCCGCGGCCATCGGGGCAGTCGGTTTACACCGGTCGGCTTTCGTGATGGATTCGGGCAATGACCGTACAAGGGACGTGCGACCCCAGGTTCTCCCAGGTCGCGGAGGAGTTCGATCGTAACCTCGCGCTTCGCGGCGAGGTCGGCGCGTCGGTGTGCGTAGTGCTCGACGGCGAGATGGTCGTCGATCTCTGGGGCGGCCAGGCCGCGCCCGGCGTCCCCTGGCTGCACGACACCATCGGCCATGTCTGGTCATGTACGAAGGGCGCCACGGCGCTCTGCGCGCACATGCTGGCCGCGCGCGGTGAGCTGGATCTCGACGCCCCTGTCGTCCGCTACTGGCCCGAGTACGGCGCCCACGGCAAAGAGGCGACGCTGGTCAGGCATCTGCTCTCGCACCAGGCGGGGGTTCCGGTGTTGCGCGAGCCGCTGGTGCCCGGCGCGTTCTACGACTGGAAGCTGATGGTCGACCGGCTGGCCGGCGAGCGGCCGTTCTGGGAGCCGGGCAGCAGGCACGGCTATCACGCGCTGACGTTCGGGTTCCTGGTCGGCGAGGTCGTTCGGAGGGTGAGCGGGCGCTCGCTCGGCACGTTCTTCCGCGAGGAGGTGGCCGAGCCGCTCGGCCTGGACTTCTGGCTGGGCCTGCCCGAGGAGCAGGAAGGCCGGGTGGCGCCCACGATCCCCGCCGACCCGCCGTCGGACCCGCCCAAGTTCTACGTCAAGGCGTTCACCGATCCCGCCTCGATTCCGGGGCTGCTGCTGGCCAACGAGGGCGGCTACATGACCACGCCCGGCGAGTCGGACAGCCGCGAGGCGCACGCGGCCGAATACGGCGCCGTCGGCGCGGTGACGAATGCCAGGGGTCTGGCGGGCATGTACCGGCCGCTGTCCCTCAGAGGCGGCGAACTCGTGACCGAGGAGCAGCTGGCCGTCATGGGGCTGACCGCCTCGGCCGGGACCGACGCGGTGCTGGCCGTGCCGACCCGGTTCTCGACGGGGTTCATGAAGGCGGTCGACAACAGGTACCTGCCGCCCGCCGACAGCGAGGGCGCGCTGCTGTCGGCGACCGCGTTCGGGCACGCGGGCATGGGCGGCTCGCTCGGCTTCTGCGACCCGGCGGCCCGGCTGGCCTTCGGCTACACGATGAACAAGCAGGGCATCGGACTCGGCGTCAACCCGCGCGGCCAGGCTCTGGCGGACGCCACTTATCGGGCGCTCGGCTACCAGCAAGCGCACGGAGGTATTTGGTACGCGCCGAGGGATTAATCGCGCGATACCCTGGCTTGTCATTACGCATTCCAGGAGCGAGCGGCATGTTCTTCGGTATCACGGATCTCTCGACCTACGTCCTCGGTGCCTTCCTCATCATCCTGCTGCCGGGCCCCAACTCCCTGTACGTCCTGAGCGCGGCCGCCCAGCACGGGGTGCGGCACGGCTACCGGGCCGCGGCGGGCGTCTTCGTCGGTGACACGGTTCTCATGGCCTTCACGGCCGCGGGCGCGGCGTCCCTGCTGCGCTCCAGCCCGGTGCTGTTCAGCATCGTCAAGTACGCGGGCGCCGGCTATCTTGCGTGGATCGGCTTCCAGATGCTGCGGAGTGCCTGGCGCGCCTGGCGCTCCCGGCCCGGCATCGCCGAGACCGCTGACGCCGCCCCGGCCGAGACCGTTGACGCGGAAATCCCGGGCAACCGTCTCCGCCCGTTCCGCAAGGCGCTGACGATCAGCCTGCTCAACCCCAAGGCGATCCTCTTCTTCGTCTCCTTCTTCATCCAGTTCGTGGACCCGGGCTACACCGCCCCCGTGCTGTCGTTCCTCATCCTGGGCGCGATCATCCAGGTCTTCAGCCTGCTCTACCTCACCGCGCTCATCCTCGGGGGCACCTTCCTGGCCACCCAGTTCCGCGCCCGCAGAAAACTTAGCGCGGGCTTGACCTCGGGTGTCGGCGCCCTTTTCCTCGGTTTCGGGGCCAAGTTGGCGACCACGTCACTGAGCTGAAACCGCTTCTACGGCGGGGCGCAAGCGAGCTCTGGTTGAGTGACGATCGGCGGCGGCGCGCCACCCGCGCCGCACCGAGTCGGACAGCCACAAACTCATGGAACGTGGCAAAAGAGGCAGTGGCATACCGATTCGTCGGGTACGGTAAGCCACCGGCAGACCCGGAGTAACCAATTCGTAATCTCCACCGGTCCGTCCGGGAAGCCTGGTCTCCCGAAGCTCGGGTAGTTCGCTGATCGTCGGCCAATTTGCGGAGCAGTCGTGAATCACCCTCCCGTAACCCTGCCGCGTCTGACCGCTCTTGTGCGACAGGCGGTGCCTCGGCTGCTCGAAGGCGTGGTCGCGCCGCTCGCCGTGTTCTACGCCGCCCTGGCCGTGCTGGGACTCAACGGGGCGCTGGTCGCGGCCGTGTCCTGGGTCTACCTCGGCGTCGCCTGGCGGTTGATCAGGGGCATCCGGGTGCCCGCCACGATGATCCTGGCCGCGATCGCGATCACCGCGCGCGCCGCCGTGGGCTTCTGGACCGGCAGCTGGGTGGTCTACTTCATCCAGCCGGAGCTGGGCACGCTCTGCATCAGCATGGCCTTCCTGGCCTCGGTGCGGCTCAACAGGCCGCTCGTGCAGAAGCTCACGCTCGACTACATCCACCTGCCGTCGGCGGTGCTCAAGCATGAGCGGGTCCGCAGGTTCTTCGCCAGGATCACGCTGCTGTGGGCGTTCGTGCTGATGGCCAACTCGACGGTGAGCATCTGGCTCGCGCTGCACGAGTCGCTCAGCACGTTCATGCTGCTGCGCACCTCAGCGGTGGCCGTGATCAGCGGTCTCGCGATCGCCTTCTCGATCTTCGCCTTCAAGCGCCTCCTGCGCCGGTTGCACGTGGCCCACGCCTGACCGTTCGGCCAGCAGGAACGCCCCGCACATCGCCATCACCAGCCCGGTCAGCGTGCCGAACAGCTCCACCAGACCCTCCGCGCCGATCATCTTCGCCCCGAGCGGCCCGGCGGTGACCGTGAGGATCATCGCGTACAGCCCCCAGGCGAACATGACGCCCGTGCCGAGCCAGCCCACCACCAGCGGCGGCCAGAACGCCCTGGGGCCCCGGCCTCCGACTAGGAGGACCAGCGCGATCCCCGCCCCGAGCGTGAGCAGCCCCTTGAAGCCGTCCTGCAGCACCTGCTCCGGCGCGGGATCACCGGCGGCCCAATACAGGCGAGTCGCGCCGAGCACCGCCAACACCGGTAGCGCCCCTCTGGCGACGACGGTCTGGAACGGCCTGGTCGGGCTCGCGTAGCCGTACCCGAGAGCTGTGGAGAAGACGACGGGCCACCGATCCCTGGCGTACAGGACGAACGCCACGATCAGCCCCACGCCCTGCCCGATGAACCCGCCGTAGACCATCATGTACACCCAGGGCGCGATGGGCCCGTCCGTCACGAAGATCGACGGGCCGGAGACCAGGACGCCGACCGGCACGGTGACGATCACCACCGACAGCAGGCCGGTGCCGACCCAGAGGGGCAGCAGCACCAGCCAGGCGGGCAGCCGCATGCCCTGCCGCGTGGTGAACGCCAGCGCCAGGAGCAGCGCGACCGCGTCCATGCCGAACGTCATCACGTTCAGCCCGACCATCGCCGGATCGTTCATGAGCGCCGGGTCGGAGACGCCCACCGGATGGCCGGTCAGCCAGAAGATCTTCAAAGTCAGGTACGGGAGCATGGCGGCCATTGCCACGACCGCCGCCGTGATGCGGCCGATTCCGGCCTTCTGGGGAGTCATGTCCCAACAGTGCGCCTCCTCGCCCCGGCCATCCCTCCCGCAGCGGAGGGATCCGCCTCACCCATGAGGGGGAACCGGCGTCCGGACGGAGTAGGGGACTACCCTGACGAAAGTCAGGGTGGTGCTGGATAAACCATCCCCGGTGGTGTTAACCCCACCCAAAAGCCGCCCACCCACACTCCTGTGCTGGTAGCGGCGACCCGCTTTGATCGAAGAGTGTCGCCCGGAGGTCGTATGACCGCCCCTGACGAAAGTCGGGGGTCATGTGTGCCGATCGACTGATGTGCCGTGACCTGCGGAGTTTCTAGCTTCAAAAGGTGCGTGCCCTGACCCCTATCGGGGTGGGGCACGCGTTCGACCGGGGTGATCCCCGATGTCCCACGGCACCTCACGCAGACACGCTGTGAGGGCGCCTCAACGATCGGAGTACACGCAATGTCGCACGCCATTCTGGAACTGGTCCAGCAGGTGATGTCGTCACCTTGGCTGTACGTGGCGCTGTTCGCGCTGGCGCTGCTCGACGGGTTCTTCCCGGTCGTGCCGGCGGAGACCGCGGTGATCACCGCGGCCGTCTTCGCCGCCTCCGGGCAGACGAACCTGGCGTTGGTGATCGTGGTGTCCGCGCTGGGCGCCTTCGCGGGCGACCATGTCTCCTACCTGATCGGCAAGAAGTCGGGCGGGCGGCTGCGGCACCGCAAGGCGTTCGTGTGGGCCGGGAACGCACTGGCCGAGCGCGGCGGGATGATCCTCGTGGCGGCTCGCTACATCCCCGGCGGGCGCACCGCGACCACGCTGACCATGGGCGCCGTACGCCATCCGCTGCGTTCCTTCACCTTCTTCGACGCGATCGCGGCCGCCTCGTGGGGCCTGTACTCCGGCCTGATCGGCTTCTTCGGCGGGATGGCCTTCGAGAACGACCCGATCAAGGGACTGCTGCTCGGCCTGGGCATCGCCCTGTCCGTCACCGGCCTGGTCGAGGTCATCCGGTGGTCGCGGAAGCGACGCGCCACCCAGGCTTCCCCGGAGCGCCTTCCGGTGGACACGTCTGTTTGACCTCGCCCGGTAACCATCTGTTTGAGAGGAGTGGGCATGACTGTCCTGGCCGCCGTTATCGCCCTGGTCGGTTCCCTGTTCTTCGCGCTCGGCGCCGCGCTTCAGCAGTTCGAAGCGGCCGGTACGACCAAGCCCACTCTGCTCATGCTGTTGCGGAGGCCGCGCTGGCTGCTCGGCGGCCTGTCGATCCTGTCCGGCGGCGGCCTGCACATCGTCGCCCTGGGCCTGGGCCCGCTGACCGTCGTGCAGCCGATGGGGGTGGCGAGCCTGCTGTTCGCGCTGCCGATCGCCGCCGCGCTGCACGGCCGCCGGCCCTCCCGCAAGGAACTGAGCGCCGCGGGTGTGGTGGCGGCCGGGCTGATCGGCCTGGTCCTGCTGGTGCCCGCGGCCGAAGGCCCGACGTACCTGAGCCCGAACGGCGTACTGACGTTGCTGGCGGTCGCCGGCATCGCGTCGGTGCTGCTCTGGGCGGGCTCGAAGATCGCCTCACCGGCGGGCCGGGCGGCGCTGCTGGCCACCAGTTCGGGCGTGCTGTACGGCGCCACGGCCACGCTCATGCGGGCGCTGGTCGACGGCTCCTGGAACTGGTGGTACCTGCTGGCGATGCCGGTGCCCGCGCTGCTGGCGCTGATGATGCTCCAGCGGGCCTACGCCGTTGGCCACTTCGGCGTCTCCTTCGCCTCGCTGCAGATCGCCGACCCGCTCACGGCGGTCGCCTTCGGCGCGCTGCTGCTGGGCGAGCCGCTGCCCTCCGGACTGGCCCCGATCGCGGCGGCGGCGCTGACCGCGGCGGGGACCTTCGCGCTGGCTCGCACCACCCCGCTGGAGGCGCGCCACTGACCTGCCCCCGAACCACCTACCCCCCACCACCTACTCCCGCACCGGCCTTCCCCAGCCGGTCGGCGATCATCCTTTCGACTGGAGTCCCCTGTCATGGTCATGCCCCTGCGCACCACCACCGCCCAGCGCCCAGAGCTCGCGCCCGCCCCCGCGCGCCCGCGGCGCATCCTGATCTCCACCGACACCTATCCACCCGATGTCAACGGCACCGCCGTCTTCACCTACCGCCTGGCCAGTGGCCTGGCCGCGCGCGGCAACGAGGTGCACGTCGTCTGCCAGTCGGACCAGGGCCCGGCCACGGCCGACGTGGTCGACGGCGTGGTGGTGCACCGGCTGCGCTCCGCGCCCCTCCTGGTCCACCCCACCATGCGGGTCACCGTCCCCACTCGGCTGGACCGGCTGATGAACGCCGTCCAGCCCGATGTCCTGCACTCCCAGGGCCACTTCGTCGTCGGCCGGGCCGCCATCGCCGCCGCCCGGCGCAGCCAGGTGCCCATCGTGGCCACCAACCACTTCATGCCGGACAACCTCTTCCAGTTCGGCCACATCCCCGACCGGCTCCGGCGGAAGGCCGGTCAACTGGCCTGGCGCGACTTCGCCCGGATCTTCGACCGCGCCGACCACATCACCACGCCCACGCCGCTGGCCGCCAAGCTGCTGGCCGACCAGGGCTTCGCCCGCGAGGTGGAATCGGTGTCCTGCGGCATCGACCTGGCCCGCTTCTACCCGCACGCCGAGCCGAAGGCGTGGGCCCGCAAGCTGTTCGACCTGCCCGACCGTCCCACCGCCCTGTTCGTCGGCCGTCTGGACGAGGAGAAGCGCCTTGACGAGCTCGTCCGCGCGCTGCCGTACGTGCTCAACGGGACCGACGCGCAGATCGCGCTCGTCGGGCAGGGCAACCAGCGGCCGGAGCTGGAGCGGCTGGCCGAGCGCATCGGGGTCCGCGAGCGGGTGTTCTTCCTCGGCTACGTACCCGACGAGAACATGCCGCAGGCCTTCGCCGCCGCCGACCTGTTCGCCATGCCGAGCGTCGCCGAGCTGCAGAGCATCGCGACCCTGGAGGCCATGGCCAGCGGGCTGCCCGTGGTCGCGGCGAACGCCATGGCCCTGCCGCACCTGGTGGCGGACAACGGCTACCTGTTCGAGCCGCGGGACGTCATGTCGCTGGCCCGCCACATGACCACCATCCTCACCGACGACGACCTGCGTGCCCGCCTCGGCAAGGCGAGCCGCGACCTGGCCCTCACGCACGACCACCAGAACTCCCTGGCCCGCTTCGAGAAGATCTATGACGAGGTGACCCGATGACCCGGACGGACCTCCCAGGTCGCGGCGTGGAGCCGGTTTCGGTGACGGTGCCCGTGGTGAGCGCCGTGGCCGGCGCGCTGGCCGCCGTCGCCGCGCTCGGCTACGCGCAGTTCGCGCTGCCCGGCCAGCCGCTGCTGAGCGACTACGCGCTGATCCCCGGCGGGATGGCGCCCGTGCTGATCGGCATGCTCGCGCTGGCCGGGGCCTGCCTGTCCCTCGCGTACGCGCTGGCGACCCGCGAGCCCGCCCGCAGCGCGGCCGCCCGGGTACTGCTGCTGGCCGCCACGGCCGGATTGATGCTGAGCGCGGTCTTCCCCACCGACCCCGGCAACGCGGCGGTCGGCTCGCTGGCGGGTGAGATCCACCGCTGGTCCTCGGCCGTCATCTTCACCACCCTGCCCGTGGCCGGCTGGACCCTGGCCAGGGCCCGCGCGCCCCTGCCGAAGTGGAACCGGGTCAGGGCGCTCAGCGTGACCTCGGTGGTGGCGCTGGTCGCCTACCTGGCCGCACACCCGGCCGCCTTCACCTCGCCGCTGATCGGCGGCGGCTCCTACTACGGGCTGCTGGAGCGCGGCGTGGTGCTGGCCGACATCGCGCTGGTCATGTGCATGGCCGTGAGCACCGTGGATCGGCGCCCCACGGTCCGGCCGGCGGCACAGCCCGGTTCGAGCGAACAGCCCGAACATCCCGAACGCCTAGCGGCCTGAACGCCTGGTGGCCTGAACATCTGGACGCCTGGTGGCCTGAACGCCCTGGTGGCGCCTGGCGCCTGACGCGCCGACACTTCGCCCGGCGTCGAAGGGATTCCGGCCTAACGTGGGTCCCATGCTCATCACCCGCCATGCCGAAGCCGTCTCGGTGCTGGCCGACACCCGTTACGTACCGCCGCCGGTGCGCCAGGACGCGCCCTACGGGACGCTGGCCTGGCTCCGCTCCCAGGTGTCTCGGTTCAGCACCGGCGAGATCCACGCCGAGCGACGCCACCTGGTCACCGAACGACTCGCCGCGCTCGACCCGGCCGCGCTGAGACAGGCCGCCACGGCGAAGACGCTGGAGCGGGGCGGCGACTGGCCGGGCGTCCCGACGGCGGTGCTCGGCGCCGCGCTCGGGATCACCGACGAGAAGCGGCTGACGGGAGCGGTGACGGCCGCCGCCGCGGGCTACCTGTCGGGCGAGGCCGGGCCCGAGGCCGACGCCGCGGTGGCCGAACTGGTCGAGCTCCTGTCCGGCGCGGGCGACCCGATCCCCGCGATCACCATCCTCCTGCAGGCCCACGCCGCCACGACGGGCCTCATCGCGAACGCGCTCACCCACGCCGAACCCGGCGACGACACCGACGACCTGCTGCACGAGACGCTCCGCCATGATCCGCCACTCAAGGCCAGCCGCAGGCTCGACCGGCAGACGGGCGAGGAGATCACGATCGACCTGGTGGCCGCCAACCGCGACCCGGACGTCTTCGACCGGCCCGAGCGGTTCGACGTCTCACGCGGCCCGACGCCCCACCTGACGTTCGGCTCGGGCGTGCGCCCCTGCCCCGCCTCCGCCCACGCGCTCGCCCTCGCGGCCGGCGTGCTGGCGGCGATCCTGCGACCGGAGGACAACCGATGAGCACCCCTTTCAGCGACCTGCACCGGCCGGGCGACCCGCTGTTGCTGCCCAACGCCTGGGACTACGGGTCCGCCGCCATGCTGGCCGCGCAGGGCTTCCCGGCGATCGGCACCACCAGCCTCGGCGTGGCCGCCGTACACGGCAAGCCGGACGCCGCAGGCGCCACCAAGGCGGAGACGATCGAGCTGGCCGAGCTGCTCAAAGACCTCGGCGTCCTGATCACCGTCGACATCGAGGGCGGCTTCAGCGACGATCCGGCACAGGTGTCCGACCTGGTCGCGGCGCTCGCGGCCCTGGGCGTCGCGGGCGTCAACCTGGAGGACGGCCGGCCCGACGGCACACTGCGGCCGATCGGGCTGCACCAGCGGATCATCGAGGCGGCCAAGGGCCACGGCGTGTTCGTCAACGCCCGGACCGACACCCACTGGCTGAAGACGGGCGACACGCGGGAGCGGGTGAGCGCCTACGGGCACGCCGACGGCGTCTTCGTCCCCGGCCTGCGCGACCTTGGGGAGATCGCCGAGGTGGTGGCGAGCACGCCGCTACCGGTCAACGTGCTCTTCCTGCCTGACGGGCCCACGCTGGCCCAGCTCGCCTCGGTGGGCGTCGCCAGGGTGAGCACCGGGTCGCTGCTGTATCGGGCCTCGCTGCACGGGGCGTTGACTAGCCTGCTGGCCGTACAGGGGAAGACGGCACCACCGGCGCCCACGTACGCGGAGATCGTCGCGCTGCTGCCGGAACCGCGATAGCGGACGTACGTGGAGATCGCCGCGATCTTCGCGGGGCCGCGATAATCGAGGTATGCGCTTCGAAATCCTCGGTCCGGCCCGGGCGCTGGGTGAGGACGGCGAGCCGGTCGCGCTCGGCGGCCCCCGGGTGCGGGGGCTGCTCACGCTGCTGGCGCTCGACGCCGGCCGGGTCGTCGGCGCCGAGCGGCTGACCGCCGCCCTGTACGGCCCGCAGCCGCCCGAGGGCGTGGCCAACGCGCTGCAGGCGCAGGTGTCAAGGCTGCGCCGGGCGCTGGGCAAGGACCGGGTGGAGTTCCATCCGGCGGGCTACCGGCTGGCGGCCGACCCGCAGGACGTCGACGCGCACCGGTTCGAGCGGCTGGCCGGCGACGGCAGGCTCGCCCTCGGCGCCGGCGACCCGCGCCGCGCGGCGTCGCTGCTGCGCGAGGCGCTGGCCCTGTGGCGGGGTGCGCCGCTCTCGGACACCCCGCACGCGGAGGCGGCCGCCGCCGGGCTGGAGGAGTTGCGCCTGGCCGCCGTCGAGGACCGCGTCCAGGCCGACCTGGAGCTGGGCGCCCATCGCGAGCTGGTCGCCGAGCTGCGGCGGCTGACGGCCGCCCACCCGCTGCGCGAGCGGATGCGGGCCCAGCTCATGCGGGCCCTGTACGGCAGTGGCAGGCAGGCCGAGGCGTTGACCGCCTACGCCGACGCCCGGCGGATCCTCGACGAGGAGCTGGGTGTCGAGCCGGGAGCCGAGCTGGCCGCGGCGCACTTAGCCGTGCTCAGGGCCGACCCGTCGCTGGCGGCCACGGTGGCGGCCGTGAGCAGGCAGGGCCTGCGTGCCCAGCTCACCAGCTTCGTCGGAAGAGCCGAGGAGCTGCGCCAGGTGGGCGTCCAGCTGGAGGCGGCCCGGCTCGTCACAGTCATCGGGCCCGGTGGGGCGGGCAAGACCCGGCTCGCGATGGAGGCCGCCGAGCGGGCCACCGGTGACGTCTGCGTCGTGCAGCTCGCGCCCGTCACCGACCCCGCCGACGTGCCGAAGGCGGTGCTGGCGGCGCTCGACATCCGCGACACCCGGCTGTCCGGCCACGACCGGCCCGCAGTCGATCCCACGGCCCGCCTGCTCGCCGCGCTCGCCGACCGCGCGCTGCTGCTGGTGCTCGACAACTGCGAGCACCTCGTCGCGGCCGCGGCCGAGCTGACCGACCTGCTGCTGGCCTCCTGCCCCGCGCTGCGGGTGCTGGCGACCAGCCGCGAGGCCCTGGGCATCACCGGCGAGTCCCTGCTGCCCGTGGCGCCGCTGCGGCTGCCGCCGCCCGACGCCGCGAACCCCCTCGACTACCCCGCCGTCCGGCTGTTCGCCGACCGGGCGGCCGCGGTCCGGCAGCCGGTCGACGAGACGAACCTGGCCCAGGTGGCCGGCATCTGCCGGGCGCTCGACGGGCTGCCGCTCGCGATCGAGCTGGCGGCCGCGCGGCTGCGCACGATGTCGGTCGGCGACGTGGCGGCGCGGCTCGACGACCGCTTCCGGTTGCTGGCCCGCGGCAGCCGTACGGCCCTGCCCAGGCACCAGACGCTCCGCGCGGTCGTGGCGTGGAGCTGGGACCTGCTCGACGAGCGGGAGCAGCGGATGGCCAGGCGGCTGACGGTCTTCGTGGGCGGTGCCACGCCCGAGTCGGCGGAGCGGGTGTGCGGGCTGCCGGAGGAGGTGCTGTTCTCGCTGGCGGAGAAGTCGCTGGTCGAGGCCGTGGACGGCCGCTACTGGATGATGGAGACGATCCGGGCGTTCTGCGCCGAGAAGCTCGCGGAGTCGGGCGAGACCGAGGTGGTGCGCGAGGCGCACGCCGACTGCTACCTGGCGCTGGCCGTCGAGGCGGACGGCCACATGCGCAAGGCCGAGCAGCTGGAGTGGCTGGCGCGCCTGGACGAGGAGAGCGACAACGTGGCCGCCGCCGTACGCTGGGCGGCCGAGACCGGTCGGCAGGAGCTGGGCCTGCGGATCCTCGCCTACTCCGCCTACTACTGGTGGATGCGCGGCCACCGGGGCACCAGCGCGAGCCTGGCCGACGGGCTGATCGCCGATATGGGCAGCACCCCGCCCGAGGGCCTCGAAGAGGAGTACGCCATGTGCGTGCTGGTCGCGGCCTGGGGCAGGCAGCCGGGTGACGAGCTGCGTGCCCGCCTGGGCAAGCTCCGCCACCTGATGCCGGTCGCCTATCTGCCGACGCGGCTGGAGTCCCTGACGATGATGCTGCCGATGTTCACCGGTCCGCCCGACGACTACGAGGGCGTCCAGAAGCTGGTGGCCCACTATTCCGGCAGCCTGTCGCCCTGGTCGCGGGCCTTGATGCACTGCGGCTTCGCGTTCATGCTGCAGATCATCGGCCGTGGTGACGAGGCCAGGGCCGAGTTCGAGCGGGCGCTGGCCGCGTTCCGGGCACTCGGCGAGCGATGGGGGGCCACGCTGGCGCTCAGCGGGCTCGGCGAGCTGGCTTATGAGCAGGGTGACTACGCGGCCTCGCGCGACCTGGCCGACCAGGGGCTGCGGACGTCCAGGGAGCTGGGCGCGAAGGCGGACATGGCCGAGTGCCAGTGCCTGCGCGCGGACTCCGTGGCCCGTCTGGGCGACCTCGACGGGGCGCGGGCCGACTATCTGCGGGCCGCCGAGATGGCCCGCCGGATCGGCTCGGGTGACACGATGGCCAGGGCGCACGTGGGGCTGGGCGAGCTGGCGATGCTCCGCGGCGACCACGACGAGGCCCGCGCGCTCATGGAGCAGGCCCTGGCCGAGTGCCCCGGCGACTGGTACAGCGCGGGAGAGGTCCGCGCCCGCATCCAGGCCGGGTTGACCAAGCTCGGGGAGATCGTCAGCGAGCGGTAGGCGATGGTCCGGGGAGATCGTCAGCGAGCGGTAGGCGATCGGTCAGCGCCTCCGAACATGGTGGTCCGCATGCGCACCATCAATAGCAAATGGTCCTGTCTGGCCGTCGCGTGCCTGGCCAGCCTCCTCCTCTCGCTCGACATGACGGTCCTGCACCTGGCCCTGCCCAGACTGGTCGGCGACCTCGGCGCGAACGCCACGCAGCTCCTGTGGATCGGCGACATATACGGCTTCGCGCTCGCGGGCCTGCTCGTCACCATGGGCAATCTCGGCGACCGCATCGGCCGCAAGCGCCTGCTGCTCATCGGCGCCGCCGCGTTCGGGGCGGCCTCGGCGGTGACCGCCTACGCCCCCAATCCGGAGCTGCTCATCGCGGCCAGGGCGCTGCTCGGCGTGGCCGGGGCGACGATCATGCCGTCGACGCTGTCGATCCTCCGCAACGTCTTCACCGATCCCGGGGAGCGAACCGCCGCCGTCGGCCTCTGGAGCGGGATGAGCGCCGCCGGGTTCGCCGTGGGGCCGGTCATCGGCGGGCTGCTGCTCGACCATTTCTGGTGGGGCTCGGTCTTCCTGATCAACGTCCCGATCATGGCGCTGGTGCTGGTCGGGGGCGTTCTCGTACTGCCGGAGTCACGCAACCCCGACGCCGGCCGCGTCGACCTGCCGAGCGTGGCGCTCTCCTTCATCGGCATCGTGACGACCATCTACGCGATCAAGGAGGCGGCTCACCAGGGGTTCGGGAACGTCGGCGTGCCGGTGGCGGCCGTGCTGGGTGTGGCGTGCCTGGGGCTGTTCGGGTGGCGGCAGACCAGGCTGGCGGAGCCGCTGATCGACGTGCGGCTGTTCAGGAACCGGGCCTTCAGCGCGTCGATCGGCACCAACCTGCTGGCGATCTTCACGATGACCGCCATGTCGCTGATGTCCGCCTGGTACTTCCAGCTCGTGCTCGGCTGGACGCCGCTTCAGGCCGGGCTGGCGAGCCTGCCGGGCGGGCTCAGTGGCGCGATCAGCGGCATGCTCGCGGGCCGGGCCATCGGGCGCCTGGGCAGGAACGGCGTCGTGGCGCTCGGCCTGGCGCTGGCCGCGGGCGCGTTCCTCTGCTACAGCACGTTCGGGCTCGACACGAGCCTGCTCGTCATCCTCGCTCCGCAGTTCCTCAGCGGGATCGGGATCGGGTTCGCCTTCACCGTCAACCACGACAACGTGCTGGCCACCGCGCCCAAGGAGCGGGCCGGGGCGGCGGCCGCGGTGTCGGAGACGGCGTTCGAGCTGGGCGGGGCACTGGGCATCGCCATCCTGGGCACCCTGCTGAACAGCTCCTACAGCGCCGGCCTGCGCGTGCCCGCCGGAGTGCCGGACGAGGCCGCCAGGGAGTCGATCGCGGGCGCGCTGCACACGGCCCAGACCCTGCCCGCGGCACAGGCCGGGCAGCTCATCGAGGCGGCCCGGGTCGCCTACGTCGAGGCCGTCCAGGTCACGGCGCTGGCCACCGCGGCGATGCTGGCCGTGGTGGCGGTGCTCGCGCTGGTAGGGCTGCGCGGCGTGCCCAAGGTCATTCCCGAGACCGTGTCCGAAGCGGCCAGGGTCTGACGTTCACAGGTGCTCGCGCAGGAAGTCCGCTGTCGCGTCGACGGCCAGCGTGACGTACGGCTCCTGGTCGTAGAGGTCGATGTGCTGCTTGGCATCGACCCAGACGAGCTTCTTGGGCTGGTCGAGCCGCCGGAACGCCTCCTCCGCGCCCTCCGGCGAGCAGAACCGGTCCACCACGCCGTGCACGATCAGCGCCGGTTTGGGCGACAGGAAGTCGGCGCCCATCACGTTGTCCATGGTGATCAGCTCGCGCACACTGGCCCGGGTGACCTCGTTCACCCAGGTCGCCGACGCGGCACGCGCGCCACCGTAGTAGGCGTACGGCTCGTCGCCGGGCATGGCCGCCTCGCCCTCCTGCGCCACGGCGGGCAGGTACTCCACCGGCCCACCGAGGTCCTGACGCTCCAGCACCTCGGTGAAGGAGGCCAGGGCCGCCTGGTAGTCCATGCCCGAGCGCATCGCGTAGGGATTGTTGTACGCCCCGGCGATCCCGGCGAAGACCTTCACCCGGGGATCGAAGGCGGCGAACCGCAGCGCGTATCCCCCGCCCAGGCAGATACCGACCGCGCCGATCCGCGCCGCGTCCACCTCGGGTCGCGACCGCAGCAGCGACACCGCGGCCCGCAGGTCGCCCAGCTTGCCCTGCGGGTCCTCATGGCGGCGCGGCTCGCCGCCGGACTCGCCCCAGTTGCGGTGGTCAAAGGCCAGCGTCGCGTAGCCCCGCGCGGTCAGCCGTTCCGCGTAGAGCCCGGTGACCTGGTCACGCACCCCGGTGAACGGCCCGGTGAACACCAGACCGGGCCACGGACCCTCTCCCTCGGGCATCCGCAGGTCCCCGGCCAGCACGATCCCGTCAGCGGTGAACTCAACCCTCATATGTCGATGATCCCGCCTTTTGCCCGGGTTATGAGTCGAAGCCCAAGCCCATCCGGTCGAGGGCGCGCAGCCAGAGGTTGCGCCTGCCCTCGTGCTGGTCGGCCTGGGCGATCGACCACCGGGTGAACTGGATCACCCCGGACCGCACCGGCTCCGGCGGGAACGGGATCGGCTTCTCGCGTACCATCCGCAGGTCTGTCCGCTCGGTGCGCTCGCCCGAGAGCAGGTCGAGCATGACGTTCGCGCCGAAGCGGGTGGCGCCGACGCCCATGCCGGTGTAGCCGACCGCGTAGGCCAGCCGACCGGCGTGCGCCTGGCCGTAGAAGGCGCTGAACCGGCTGCAGGTGTCGATCACACCGCCCCAGCGATGTGTGAAGCGCACGTCGGCGAGCTGTGGGAACGTGGTGACGAAGTGCCCGGCGAGTTTGACGAACGTCTCGTCGCGCTGGTCGTACTCCGGCTTGACCAGGCCGCCGTTGTAGTAGACGGCGTCGTAGCCGCCCCACAGGACGCGGTTGTCGTCGGTCAGCCGGTAATAGTGGAACTGGTTGGCCCCGTCGCCGACGCCCTGCCGGTTGCGCCAGCCCACCTCGGCGAGCTGCGCCTCGGTCAGCGGCTCGGTCATGAGCGCGTAGTCGTACACCGGCACCACGAAGTGCTTGAGCCGCCGCAGCAGCGGCGGGAACACGCCGGTGCCGAGCGCGACGCGGCGGCCGGTGGCGACACCGTGCGGGGTGCGCAGGCTGATCGTGACGCCGTCGTCGACCAGCGAGCGGACCGGGCTGCGCTCATAGACCCGGACGCCGAGCGACACGCAGGCCTCGCGCAGCCCCCAGGCCAGCCGGGCGGGATCGAGCATGGCGCAGCCGCTGCGGTCCCAGAACCCGCCCAGGTAGGTGGGCGAGTTCACCTCGGCCCGCACCTGGTCCTGGTCGAGTGGCACGTAGTCGAGGCCGAGCTCGGAGACGAGGTCGAGGTGCTCGCCGAACGCGTCGAGCTGCCATGGCTCGGTGGCGACGTTCAGCTCGCCGGTGCGCTCGAAGGAGCAGTCGATGCCGTAGCGCTCCAGCGTCCGCTCGATCTCGTCGAGGTTGGCCACGCCGAGGCGTTCGAGCCGGTCGATCTCGTCGGGCCAGCGTTCGAGGCCGTTGGGCAGGCCGTGGGTGAGGGTCGCCATGCAGAAGCCGCCGTTGCGGCCGGAGGCCGCCCAGCCGATCCTGCGGCCTTCGAGCAGGACGACGTCCTGGTCAGGGTCGCGTTCCTTGGCCAGCAGGGCGGTCCACAGCCCGGTGAAGCCGCCGCCGACCACGACGAGGTCGGCGCTGGTGTCTCCGAGGAGCCGCGGTCGCGGCTCCGGTCTGGCCGGACTGTCCAGCCAGTACGGCTTGCGCTCCGCGTCAGCAAGCGCCTTCAGCGGATCCACACATTCCACTTCCCCACAGATTCGGTTCGAGGATTCAGGGTCGAGGACTTCAGAGTCGAGGACTTCAGAGTCGAGGACTTTCAGGCACGACGGCGAGCCGTGACCGAGGTGGCGATGGCGATCAGTACCCCGACTCCGAAGATCAGCGTACCCATGACGTTGACCTGCGGCGGGATGCCGGTCTTGACGGATCCGACGATCCACAGCGGGAAGGTGACGGTGGAGCCGTTGACGAAGCTGGTCACCACGTAGTCGTCGATCGACAGCGCGAACGACAGCATCGCCCCGGCCAGCACGCCCGGCAGGATCGACGGCAGCGTCACCTGCCGGAAGGTCCCCCAGCTGGTCGCCCCGAGATCCTTGGCCGCCTCCTCCAGCGCCGGATCCAGCACGATCACCCTGGCCCGTACGGTGACGACGACGAACGACAGCGAGAACAGCACGTGCGAGACGATGATCGTGTTCGCGTCGCGCGGCACGTTGCCCGAGACGAACAGCGACAGCAGCGACGCCCCCATGACCAGCTCGGGCGTCGAGATCGCGGCGAACACCAGGAAGTTGGTCACCCCCTGGCCCCGGAAGCGGTAGCGGCCGATGGCCAGTCCCAGCATCGTGCCGATCACGACCGTGATGAGCGTGCTGACCAGGGCGATCACCAGCGAGTTGCGCAGTGCGACGGTCAGGTCGGAGATGTCGAAGAGCTGGTGGTACCACTTGAGGGTGAAGCCCTGCCAGGTGGTGTTCGACTTGCTCTTCTTGTCGTTGAACCCGAACAGGATCATCACCGCGATCGGCGACGACAGCCAGACGATGATCAGCCAGGTGTAGACGTGCAGCAGCCGGTCCCCGAGCCCGCGGCCCCTCATCGAGCCGCCGCCTCGAGGACGTTCTCGGTGCCGAGCGCCTTGGCGTAGATGAAGATGCCCACGAGCAGCACGGCCATCAGCGTGAAGGACAGCGCCGAGGCCGTCGGGTAATCGAGGTTCGTCAGATACTGGGTCTGGATGATGTTGCCGATCATCGTATTGGACGTGCCACCGAGGATCTGCGCGTTGACCGGGTCCGCCGTGGCGGGCACGAAGGTCATCAGCACCCCGGCGAACACACCCGGCAGCGACAGCGGCAGCACCACCCGGCGGAAGGCCGCCGTGCGCGAGGCGTACAGGTCGTAGGCCGCCTCGATGACTCGCGGATCGACCCGCTCCAGCGCCACGTAGATCGGCAGGATCATGAACGGCAGGAAGTTGTAGGTCAGCCCGCCCACCACCGCGAACGTCGTAGCCAGCACGTGGAAGCCGGCGGGCAGCACGCCCCAGCTCTTCAGCGGGCCGAACAGGACGCCGTCGTCGGCCAGCAGGAAGCCCCACGAGATCGTCCGCAGCACGAACGACACGAAGAAGGGCAGCAGCAGCAGGAACAGGTACATCGACTTGCGCGCGCCGCCCTTGAAGGCGATCCAGTACGCCACGGGGTAGCCGATGACCAGCATCGCCACCGTGGCGAGCCCGCCGTACAGGAGGGAGCGCAGGAGTTGCGGGCTGTAGCGGCTGAGCGCGTCGGTGTAGTTGGAGAAGCTGAACGTCATGGCGAAGCCGTCGATCGCGTTGCCCGTCTGCAACGACACCGACGCCATCGCGGCCATCGGCACGACCAGGAAGATTCCCAGCCACATCCAGCTCGGCAGCGCCAGCAGGTAGGGGGTGAGCCGCCTCATCGGCTACGCCTGCGTGATCGACTGGAAGATCGGGTTGAACACCTGCTCCTGCTTGGTGCTCAACTTGGTGTAGGTGCGCAGCTTGGCGTAGTCGGCCTCCGACGGGAACATCAGCGGGCTGTCGACCATGTCCTCCAGCGACTTCTTCGCCTCGCCCGTCGCCTTCCCGGCCTTCTCGCGCAGCAGATCCTGTACGGCCGGCACCGGCGTGACGTACTGGATGAACTCATCCAGGTCGGCGGCGACGGCCGGCTGGTAGAGGTAGTCCATGAGGATGAGCGCGTCGAGCGGGTTGGCGGCGTTCTTGGGGATGAGCATGTTGTCGGTCCAGATCGTGCCGCCCTCCTCGGGCACGACGAACTTGACCGGCTCACCGGCCAGCTGCCGCTGGAAGACGTCGCCCGACCAGGCCATGCTGATCCAGACGTCGCCCTTGGACACGGCATCGATATAGCTCTGGTCATAATATTTCCGGACAATTCCGGCGTCGCGTTGGGCCTTGAGCTTCGCCCCGGCCTTCTGCCAGTCGGCCTCGGTCGACTTCTCCGGGTCCAGGCCCAGGGCGAACATGCCGAAGTTGGCGATCTCCTGCGCGTCGCTCATCATGCCGACCCGGCCCTTGTACTTCGGATCGAAGAGCGCCTCGATGCTCTTGGGCTCGTCCTTGACGTACTTGGTGTTGTAGGCGATCCCCGTCACGCCCGAGGTGTACGGCATCGTGTAGACGTTGCCCGGGTCGTAGGCGCGATCCTTGTACTTGTCGCCGACGTTGGCCAGGAAGTTCGGCATCTGCGAGTGGTCGAGCGCCGTCACGTAGCCCAGGTCGATCATGTGCTGGAGCTGGACGCCGTTGGTCATCACGACGATGTCGAAGCCGAGTGACTGGCCCGCCCTGAGTACGGGGTCGGCCTTGCCGAAGAACTCGGCGTTCTCCTGGATGACCTCCTTGTACTCGTAGGAGATGCCGGTGGCCTGCTGGAACTTCTTCAGCGGCGCCTGGTTCTCAGGCATGTACTCGGGCCAGTTGGCGAAGACCACGCGGCCGTGCTTGGTCTGCTTGGCCCAGAACTCCTTGACCGCGTCGGCCTTGGGCGGCGCCGCCTTCTTGCCCTGCACGCCGCAGGCGGCCAGGGCGAGCCCGGCGGCGGACAGACCGGCGATCCTGAAGGCGTCTCGACGGGTACGGGCTTGGGTCATGCCCCTCAGGAGGGCTGGGTTGAGCGAGGGGTCCATGAATCAACTTCCGATCGCATAAGAGTGCTGCGCCCTCCACGACAGCCAGACGGGATCGCCCCGCTCCGCAGTGGTCGTCGAGTCGAGCGCGTTCTGCTGGAACACCGTGATCTCGGCCCCGTCCGCGAGGCTCACGGCGTAACTGTTGTAGGTCCCCAGGTAGACCACCTCGGCCACGGTGCCGGGCACGGCGCTGACATCGCCGTCGGGCTGCTCCGTCGAGATGGTGATCTTCTCCGGCCGGACGGTCACGGTGACCTGGCCGTCCCGCTCGGGCACCAGCACCCGGCCGCCGCCGACGGTCAGCACGCCGCCGGCCGCCGTGCCCACCAGCAGGTTGGAGGTGCCGATGAACCCGGCCACGAACGCCGTCGCGGGCCGCTCGTAGATCTCGCGCGGCCCGGCCAGCTGCTCGACCAGGCCGTCGTTCATGACCGCGATCCGGTCGCTCATGGTGAGCGCCTCGCCCTGGTCGTGCGTCACGTACACGAACGTGATGCCGACCTCGCGCTGGATGCGCTTGAGCTCGATCTGCATGGCCTGGCGGAGCTTGAGGTCGAGCGCGCCGAGCGGCTCGTCGAGCAGGAGCGCCCGCGGCTTGTTGACCAGGGCGCGGGCCAGCGCCACCCGCTGCTGCTGGCCGCCGGACATCTCGCGCGGCCGGCGCTTCTCCCGGCCGGTGAGATCGACGATCTCCAGGATCTCGCCGACGCGCTGCCTGATCTCCTGCTGCGGCACCTTGCGCTGCTTGAGCCCGAACGCCACGTTGTCCCACACGCTCATGTGCGGGAACAGCGCGTAGGACTGGAAAACCATGTTCACATCACGCTTGTTCGGCGGGACATCCGTCACGTCCTTGCCGTGCAGCCTGACCACGCCACGCGAGGGGTCCTCGAACCCCGCGACCATCCGCATCGTCGTGGTCTTGCCGCACCCGGACGGGCCGAGGAGCGAGAAGAACTCCCCCTCGGCGATGCCCAGCGTTATGCCCTTCACGGCCTGAACGACCTCGCCGTGCGAGAGGTACTCCTTGACGACGTCATCCAGTTCGATCGCGTTCAACTCGGCCATGTCCCGGCACAGTCCTTAGTCGCCGATGTAGTGCATGACGTGCTTGACCCGGGTGTAGTCATGCAGACCGAACACCGAGAGATCCTTGCCGTAGCCCGAGTGCTTGAAGCCGCCGTGCGGCATCTCCGACACGAACGGGATGTGGGTGTTCACCCAGACCACGCCGAAGTCGAGCCTGTTGGACATGCGCATGGCGCGGCCGTGGTCGGAGGTCCAGACGGAGCCGCTCAGGCCGTACCTGACGTCGTTGGCCTTGGCCAGCGCGTCGGCCTCGTCGGAGAAGGTCTGGACGGTGATGACCGGGCCGAACACCTCGTTCTGCACCATCTCGTCGTCCTGCTTGAGCCCGTCGACGATCGTGGGGGCGAAGAAGTACCCCTTCTCGCCGATCCGGTGACCACCGGTGAGCACCTTGGCGTGCGCCGGAACGCGCTCGATGAAGCCCTGCACCCTGGCCAGCTGGTTCTCGTTGTTGAGGGGGCCGTACAGCGCCTCGTCGTTGGACAGGTCACCGGTCACGGTGCCGGCGGCGGCCTCGGTCAGCGCGGCGACGAACTCGTCGTGCACGCTCTCGTGGACCAGCACGCGGCACGCGGCCGTACAGTCCTGGCCCGCGTTGTACAGGCCCGCGGTGGCGATGTCGCCGGCGGCCTTGCGCAGGTCCTTGACGTCCTCGAAGACCACGACGGGCGCCTTGCCGCCGAGCTCCAGGTGCACCCGCTTGAGGTCGTCGGCGGCGGTCTTGGCCACCGACATGCCGGCGCCGACGGAGCCGGTGATGGCGACCATGGCCGCGGTCGGGTGACCCACGACGAGCGCGCCGGTCTCCCGGTCACCCGTGACCACGTTGAAGACCCCGGCGGGCAGCACCTCGCCGAGGATCTCGGCCAGCTTGAGCGTGGAGGCCGGGGTGGTGTCGGACGGCTTGAGCACGATCGTGTTGCCGGCGGCCAGCGCCGGGGCGATCTTCCAGACCGCCATCATCATCGGGTAGTTCCACGGCGTGACCTGCCCGATCACCCCGATCGGCTCGTGCCTGATCACGCTGGTGTGCTCGGCGAGGAACTCGCCCGAGGTGGGGCCCTCCAGCGTACGGGCCGCGCCGGCGAAGAAGCGGAAGTGATCGGAGGCGACCGGGGTCTCGTCCTCGGCCATGCGGGCCCGCGGCTTGCCGGTGTTCAGGCACTCCGCCTCGTTGATCTCGTCGGCGCGGGCGTCGATGGCGTCGGCCACCTTGAGCAGCAGGTTGGCCCGCTCGCCCGGGGTGGTCCGGCCCCATGACTCGAACGCGGCAGCCGCGGCGGCGTAGGCGGCGTCGACGTCCTCGCTGCCCGAGATCGGGGCCCGCAGGTAGGCCTCGCCCGTGCAGGGGTCGATGACATCGGAGAATCGGCCGCTCTTGGCGTCCACGAACGCACCGTTGACGAAGTTCTGCAGACGGGTGCTCATGCGCTCTCCTTCGGTCGCCTGACCAAGGTGCTGTGTCTATGGATGACCTCGACAAGCTCGGTCATATGACCTCCTGGTGAGGTGGCTGAGATGCCGAGACTCTTACAGAGCACACGCCTCACGACAAGGGATTTCGTGGCGAATATACCAAATTGCTACGAATTCGCTTGACAGAGCGATCAGAACTGACACCATGTCGCACCAGGACGGCAACACCGCGGGAATGCGCCCGCAACGCCGGACCGCTAGGAGGATCCTCGCAATGTCCACGCCGCCCCGCGTACGACGCAACAGTGACGCGCCCTCTGGGCCGTTCGTGCTCGACGATCTCTCCAAGCAGATCATCGAACAGCTGCAGAGCGACGGGCGCATGCCGTACGCGGCGATCGGCAAGGCCGTGGGCCTGTCGGAGGCGGCGGTCCGGCAGCGGGTACAACGCCTGCAGGAGGCCGGGGTGATGCAGATCGTCGCGGTCACGGACCCCCTGACGCTCGGCTTCCCGCGCCAGGCGATGATCGGGGTCAACTGCGAGGGCGACCTGGAGTCGGTCGCGGACGAACTGGCGGCCATCGACGAGATCGACTATGTCGTGCTGACGGCCGGGTCCTTCGACGTGATCGTCGAGGTGGTGTGCGAGGGGGACGGGCACCTGCTGGAGATCCTCAGCAAGATCCGGGCCATCCCGGCTGTGCGGGCCACCGAGTCGTTCGTGTATTTGAAGCTGCGTAAGCAGACGTACTCGTGGGGGACGCGCTGAGCTGACTGGAGGCGGGTCTGTACGCCCGCCTCAAGTCATCGTTCGGCTGCGGGTCAGGCGAAGAGTTCCTCTGCCGTGGAGATCAGAGCCGCCCGCTTCAGCCACAGCTCGAGTTGTGCGGCGTCATCACAGGTCGAGATGCGCTCGCGGTCACTGTCGGACAACACGACCTCGCAGGCCGCGAGCACCCTGAGGAGCCCCTTGACCATCCCCTTGGCGATCAGGCTCTGGGCGTACTCCCCCTGGTAGAGGTAGCTCTCAGGCAAAGATTTCCTCCACCGTGGAGGCCAGAACCGCCCGCTTCAGCCACAGCCGGAGGCGTGCGATGTCACCGCAGGTCGTGATGCGCTCACGGTCGCCGTCGGACAGCGCCATCCCTCGAGTCTCGAGCACCATGAGCAGGGACTCGATATCCTCCTCGACGCGCCCCTTGGCCACGCCCTTTGCCTCGCCCTTGGCGAGCAGGCTCTGTGCGTACTCTCCCTGGTAGACGTAGGTCTCTGTGGCCATGAGTCGCTCCATTTCCTTCTGCGCGTTGCCGGTCAGCGCCACGGTGACATATTCAGCGTAGCGTCGGGCCACGTCCGAATCGAGGCTGTCCAAAGCCTCCGTCAGGGTGGCGAGGATGTCCGCTATCAGCGGATGCTTGCTCTGCGTGATCGCGGAGATGGCCGCCAGGCCGATGTTGCCGACGGCTTCGACCACATCCGTGATGACGGGAGTGTTGTCGGGCCCGATCACCAGCGGGGTGAGAGTCAGGCCCGGATGGCCGGTTTCGATGGGAAGAGCCGCCCACTCGGCGGTCCTTCGCTTGGGGCAAATGACGACGAGGCAGACAGGACACTTGTCGCGGGCGCGGAGGTTGGCGATGTAGGCAAGCCAGGACAACCGCTTCCTCTCGTCCTGCTCCAGTTGAACCTCGGCGATGACCCCCAGCTCGGCTTTCTTGGGGTCATCGCCGTACAGCAGTGCCGCGTCCGCCCGGTAGACGGCCGGCACGCATTCCGACAGGTCGCAGGACACCTGGGTGCCCTTGGACTTGTCGGGTATCGGGAGGGCGAACAGCTCGCGCAGCATCCGCGCCGTAAGTTCGGGGTCGAGAGTGGTGATCCCGACCAGCCCCTCGTGCAATGGGGTGATCATGGCCGAGATATTACTCTACGTAGTCATGAAAATACTCTCAGTTTCCAAGTTGGACGGTGGCGATCTCCCAAGGGCGCAGAGGAAGGTGGATCGTGCCGGAGGAGACAGGGATCGGGTCGCCTGGGCGGCCGCGGAGGTCGGCGTGGCGGGCTTGAGTGAACGTGCCGGAGATGGTCGCGTTCGTGGGGGTTTCCGAGTACGCCACGACGCGGAGTTCGTGTCGGCCGTCGCGGACCCTGAGCGAGGTCATGACCACGCCGTCGCCCGTCACCGACAGGCCGGAGGCCGCCGGGGGCAGGGCGAGTGACGGGTCGCCGATGCCGGGCACCACGAGGAGGTCGTGCCGGAAGGTCTCGGCCGCCGGCGGCACCGCCGCCCACGACCCGCCGTACGGCATGAGCGCGAGGCTGACCGAGCGCAGGCCGCGAGACTGAGCGGCCGGGGTCGGCAGCTGGGGACCGGCGGGCTCGGGGCGCATGACGTGCAGGTTGCGGGAGAGGTAGCCGACCGAGCGCAGCAGGGTGAGCGCGAGCTCCGCGCCGTCCTCCACCAGTTCGTACTCGGTGACGTGCTCCAGCAGCGCAGCGACGCCACCGGCGGCCACCCACCCGGAGGCCGGGAAGGTGGGCAGCGGCTCCTCACCGCAGCCGCCCTCCGCGGACAGGCCGCGGGTGACGACCGCGAACTGGCCCTCCGCGTGCGAGGCCGCCGCCCGCGTGGGCAGCGGTACGTGCAGGCGTACCCGGTGGTCGGAGCATCGGTTGTCGAACGAGACGTGCAGTCTGACGTACGGCTCTCCGGCCCGCAGTTCGACCCGCGTGTCGACGACGATCTCCTCGGTCGCCTCGGTCCTGGCGGCGGCCGGGATCTCGGGAGTGCCCTCGACGCCCTGGCCGGCGGCGGGCCAGCGGTAGGTACGGCGGACGTCGAAGGCGGCCACCAGCGGGCCCGAGCAGACCAGCGTGAGCTCGACCGACACCGGGTCCGACACGATCCGGTCGTCGGCCGGGGGCGCGTAGTTGTAGGTGTCGCCCACGTCGCCACCGTCGACGATGCGGCCGGCGCCCGTGACGGTGGCCCCTTCGGCGCCGGTCAGCGCCAGCGTCCCGTCCGCCGCCACCTCGACGCGCAGCAGCCCGTTGTCGAGCGCCCGCTCCTCGGCCCGCACCCCGGCGACCGGCGCGCTCATCGCGGCGGAGGCACCGGATGCCGAACCCGCACCACCGGACTCGGCGGGAGAGCCGCCCGACGCCGCCACGGAGCCGTCGGGCGCCGGGCCGGTGTCGCGCAGGGTGTCGGCAGACGCCGGTCGGATGCTGGTGTGTCCCAAAGGTGGCGTCTCGACGAGGGCGGCGACGGTACGGCGGGCCTCGGCGACGATGCGTACCCGGGTCACCCCGTCCAGCGCCCCGCGCAGCTGCGCCACGTTGAAGGTCGTCGCCGACTCCCGCGTCACCGTGAACGTCAGCGTGCCGTCGTCCACCGACCAGCCGGTGATGTGCTGGCCGTACAGCTCCGTGCCATGGATGAACGTCAGCGCCGTGGCCGGGTCCATCTCGGCGTCCAGCAGCAGCGTGGGCGCGTACTCCAGGGTCTGCGCGGGCACCCGCGCGCCGGTCGGGTCCACCAGGGGATCCCGGCCCGCCACGTCCACCAGCACGACGCCGCGCCGCGTGGCGGGCGTCGGGTTGACGACGAGCACCCCGTCCGACGGGACGGCGGCGGACAGCCGGGCGGTCACCATGTCGCGTACGGCCTGCCCGAGGTGCTCGGCCTCGGCGATGCGCGCGGCGACCTGCTGGGCCGTGTCGTCGACGCCGCAGCCGGTCACCGAGTCGTGCCCGCTGGCGTCCACCAGCCGCCACCACGCCATGTCGAGAAAGCGGCCGGGCCAGTCGCCACCCCAGAGGGTGGCCAGCGGCTCGGCGTAGCGCTCGACCATCCGCTCGGCCCGGCCCATGGCCTGCTTGACGTGGGCGCGTACGGAGATGACGCCGGGCAGGATGTTCGCGCGGGCGTGGGAGCGCAGCTCGCCGGAGACTCGGGGCAGCCCCTCCACATCACCCGAATAAGCGCCGATGTATCCGGACAAGGTGTCCATGCGGGCGCCGATGTCCGCCACCATGCCGGGCAACCCGCGCACGGGGGCCGAATGGTCGGTCCCGTACATCGCCAGCAAGGCCCCCTCGGGCCCGTGCCATTCGCGCATCCGCTCGGTGAACTCGGCGGCCCGCTCCGGCAGACGCGCCGGATCCTCGAAGAGGTGCGCCCCATTGCCGTAGCCGCCGGCCGGGAGGTACTGGGTCCGCAGCGCCGTGCCGTCGGGCGCGACCCAGGCGAAGGCGTCGGTCACCACGGACGACGGCACACCCCGGTAGACGCAGGCGTGCAGCAGCCCGGCCCGCCGCAGGATCTGCGGCATCTGCGCTGTATGCCCGAACATGTCGGGCAGGTACCCGACCGCCATGGCCCCGCCGAGCTTGTCGGCCCGGTTCATGCCGAGTTCGAGGTTGCGCACGATGTTCTCGCCCGAGCACAGGAACTCGTCGAGCAGGATCTGCCACGGCCCGACCGCCAGCCGCCCGGACTCGACCAGCGCGGCGATGCGGTCGCGATTCTCCGGCCGGACCTCCAGGTAGTCGTCCACGCAGGCCAGCTGCCCGTCGAGGGTGAAGTGGTAGTCGGGCTCGCGCTCCATCGTGTCGAGCACCTCGTCGAGCAGCGCCACCAGCCGCAGCCGGAAGCGCTGGAAGGGCTCGTACCACTCCCTGTCCCAGTGCGTGTGGGGGACGACGACGATTTCGGCGCTCACGCGGCTTCCCCTCCGATGGGCAGGTCATGCTGTACGGCATAGCGCGCGGCGATGCTCTGGGCCGTGACGATGTCGGCCAGTCCGCCGGCCGCGGCGGTGAGCGGCGGCTCGTCCTTGGTGACGTAGGCGTGGAAGGCGGCCAGCTGCACCTCGAACGCCTCGGTGACGTCACGCCACTCGGTCCGGCTCTCGCCGCCCGAGCCGTCACCCGAGACCACGGTCAGCGTCGTGGGCGCGTTCATCAGGTAGGGAGAGGGAAAGACCAGCTCCAGCGAGCCCTTGTCGTGGTGGATGACCACGGTCTCCCGGTAGGCCGGGTAGTCCTCCAGGTAGTGCCACCGGATCGAGAACCGCCCGCTGACCGGCAGCGTTCCGGAGATCTCGACGGACCCGGGCCCCGGCCCCCACGTCTCAACAGCCGAAATTTCCGCTGGCGACCCACTAAATCGCCTCAGGAGCGACAAATCGTGGCATATCGAGCCGAGGGCTACCCCGTAGAGGGCCCGGACCGAGTCGGGAGCCGACTCCCCCAGCGCCGAGGAGACCAGCGAGTGCTCCGCCGCGCGCAGCGAGGCCAGCAGCGCGGGGTCGACGTCGCGGGCCGGCGTCAGGCTCGCGAAGGCCAGCTGGGACTCGGCGCTCGGGTGCAGCACGGTCACCTCGACCGACCGGATCGCGGCCGGGCCGCCCAGCTCGGCCAGCAGCTCCTCGGCCCGGCGTACGGCCGGGTCGTACTGCTTCATGTAGCCGACCATCAGCCGCCCCTCGGGCAGCGCCTCGACCTCGGCCCTGGTCAGCGCGAGCGGCTTCTCGCACAGCACGGCGTAGCCCGCGGCCAGCGCCCGGCGTACCGGCTCGCCGTGGGAGCCGGAGGCGAGGATGAGCACGGCGTCGAACCCGCCCTCGGCCAGCATGCTCTCCACGGCCGTGAAGCGCCCGGGCGCCCCCAGCCGGTCGCCGACGACGTCGGCGAGGGCCCGCGACAGGTCGCAGACGGCGGTCACCTCGAACAGGTCGCGGCGCCTCGACAGCAGCGGCACGTACACCGCCTGCGTGACGGCGCCGCACCCGACAAGCGCGATCTTCAAAACCCGATCCTCCAGCGTGGGGTCAGCCTGGGAGTCACAGTCCCAGTTCTCTCAGCTTCTCGCGGTTGGCGGCTTGATCGGCGATGTTCCGCTCAACTGACCGGCGACCCGGCAGGGTGTCCTGCTCGATGATGATCCAGCCCTGGTAGCCGATCTCGTCGAGCGCGCGGACGACGCCCGGCAGGTCCAGCTCGCCCTCGCCCAGCGGCGCGAAGCCGCCCCGGCCCATGAGCTCGCGCAGATCCACGCCGTCGGCGAGGGCCTGGCCGAGTATCGCGGTGTCGCCGTCCTTGACGTGCACGTGGCCGACCCGATCCGACCAGTCGCGCAGGGCGGTCACCGGGTCGCCGCCGGCCAGCAGCAGGTGGCCGGTGTCCAGGCAGAGCTGTACGTCGGTCAGCTCCAGCAGCCGCTCGACGTCCTCGGGCGTCTCGACGTAGGTGCCGAGGTGGTGGTGGAAGGCTGGCTCGAAGCCGCGTTCGCGGCAGCGGTCGGCCGCGATCTGGACGCGGGAGGCGTAGCCGGGCCAGTCGGCGGCGGCCAGCCCGGGAGCGTTCCCGCCCGGCCTGGCGAACCTCGCCGGAGAGCCCGAGCAGCCGAGCGTGGGCCGGGGCGCCAGGTGCTCGGGGGCGGGCGGCGCGGCGGCGAACACGTCGAGCGTCGCGTCCAGCGCGGCCAGTCCCTTCTCGAACTCCACGGCGTCGCTGTAGCGCAGGTCGGCCCAGCCGCCGGCGAGCAGCAGCCCGTCGAGGCGTTCCACCAGGTCGGCGCCGGTGCCGAGATAGCCGATGGGCCCCAGGTCGATGCCCGCGTAACCGGCGTCGGCGAGCGCACGGACCATCTGGTCGGCGCTCAGCGGAGGCGGCGCGTCGGCCAGTTCGAACACGCCGAAACTCACAGGGGCGTTGGCGACTCGTGTCACGCGCATATGGCGATCACCTCGTTCTCGTACGTTTCCAGGCGGTGCCGTCCCTCTCTCGCGGGGACCAGTACCCGCTCACCGCGGATGACCTGGCGATCGCCGCCGGGGCGCACCAGGACGAGGCCGTCGGCGTCGAGCGCGAGCAGTTCGTCGCCCAGCCTGAGCAGCAGCGGCTCGCCGGGGCCCGCGGAGATCGCGGTACGGCCCGCGGCGACGGCATCGAAGATCGTGCTGGTGTCCTCGGCCAGGACCCAGGTGGTCGGCGCGCCCGGCAGGCCGTCGTCGCCGACGCGGTGAAAGTCGCTGGCGCCGATCGCGACCAGATCGGGGCCCCAGGCGTCGGCCCAGGCCAAGGGCGCGCCCCAGCGCCGGTCCCACCAGCCGGAGTGCCATACCTCGGCGATCCGCGGCCGCTCGCTCAGCGGCTGGAGCCAGGCGCAGTCGCCGCCGAGCGGGTGGTTGATCGACATCAGCCCGCCCTCGCGCGCGGCGTGCCGGGCCCAGGAGTCGGCGGGCTGCCGGAAGTCCACCCAGCCCACGTCGCCGAACACGTTGGCGTGCCCCCGATCCGTGGTCACCTCCTGGCCGGGCAGCAGGGCGATGCCTCGATCGTCGCCGAGCCAGGGGTGGTGGCTGACGGTGTTGTGGTCGGTGACGACCAGGAAGTCGAGGCCACGGCCCTTGGCCAGCTCGGCCAGCTCGGGGATGGTCAGCACGCCGTCGCTGTGGACGGTGTGGGAGTGGAAGTCGCCCGCGAACCAGCGCAGGCCGTCGACGCCCGGCAGGTCGCGGCGCGGCGGCCGGTCCCCGTGGGGCGGCTCCTCGGTCACCGGCCGTGGGGGCGCGGCGGCCTCGGTGTGGATCTGCAGCGTGTAGTCGAGCCCCTGCGGCGGCACCCGGTGCAGCCGCAGCCACACCTGCCACGTCCCCGGCTCCAGTTCGCCGGGCAGGTAGCCGGGGGTCGCCCAGTCGGCGGTGATCGTGTACTCGTCGCGCGCGCCGCCCGACCAGCCACGGAACCCGTCGGGCGAGCCGCAGCCGAGGTCGAGCACGCCCTGTGACCGGTCGAAGCTCAGCTGTACGGTCAGCGCGCCGGTCCCGGCCGGCACCTCGAAGGGCAACTCGCGCAGGATCCGCTCCAGCCGGTCGTCCAGGCTCCAGTGGCCGCGGATCACGGTCATGCCGACACCAGCTCGCCGTCCCGGTAGACCAGGGCCCGGTCGCGGCGCGGCGCGGCGAAGCCGTCGGCCCCGATCGACGGCTCGCCGCCCTCGGGCACGACCGCCTGCACGAGCACCTCGCCGACCTCCAGCGTCACCAGGTGGGACGCCCCCAGGTTCTCCACGATGACCACCTTTCCACCCAGCGAGCCCTCGGCGGGCTCTGCCGAGTAGGTGTTGTACTCGGGCCGCACGCCGTACACGATCCGTTCGCCGTCGGTCAGCAGTCCCTCGGCCGAGACGGGGACCGGCACCTTGCATCCGGCCACCTCCAGCGTGTCACCGCGGACGGTCCCGTCGAGCAGGTTCATCGGCGTCGAGCCGATGAAGCCGGCGACGAAGGTGTTGGCGGGCCGCTGGAACACCTCGGCCGGCGTGCCGATCTGCCGGATGTGCCCGGCCTCCATGACGGCCATCCGGTCGGCCATGGCCAGGGCCTCGGCCTGGTCGTGGGTGACGAAGACGGTGGTGACGCCGAGCTCGCGCTGCAGCTTCTTCAGGAACGTACGGGCCTCCAGGCGGAGCCGGGCGTCGAGGTTCGACAGCGGCTCGTCGAACAGGAACGCCTGCGCCTGCGTCGCCATGACGCGGGCCAGCGCGACCCGCTGCTGCTGGCCGCCGGACAGCTGGCCGGGGCGCCGGTCCATGAGCTGGTCCAGGCCCAGCCTGGCGCCGACCTCCTCGGCCTTGCGCTGCCGGGCGGCCTTGCCGACCTTCTTGATGCGCAGCGGGTAGGCGATGTTGTCGGTGACGTCCATGTGCGGGAACAACGCGTAGTCCTGGAAGACCATCGCGATGTCCCGGCCGCCCGGCTGGACGCCGGTGACGTCGCGGTCGCCGATGACGACGGCGCCGCTCGTGGCGGTCTCCAGCCCGGCGATCGTGCGCAGCAGCGTGGTCTTGCCGCAGCCGGACGGGCCGAGCAGGGCGAAGAACTCGCCGTCGGGGATGGCCAGGTCGAGCGAGTCGAGCGCTTTGACTCCCCCGGGGTAGACCTTGGTCAGGGCTCGCAGTTCGATTGCGGCCATCAGCGCTTGATCCCTCCGTGGAAGCGGAAGCCATACTTCTTGCTGACGAACAGGTACATGAGCACCACGGGGACCGAATAGAGCAGGCCGAACGTGGACAGCAGAGTGAGGTTGGCCTGGCCGCCCTCGGTGTAGAGCGTGTACATGATGACCGCCGCGGGCTGCTTCTCGACATCGCTGAGCAGCAGGTACGGCATCAGGAAGTTGCCCCACACGTTGGCCACGGCCCACACCGCGATCGTCGCCAGTCCGGGCCGTACCAGGGGGACGACCACGTGGCGGACGATCTGCAGCGGCGAGGCCCCGAAGACGCGCGCCGACTCCTCGTAGGACTTCGGCGTGGAGTCCATGAAGTCCTTGAGCATGAAGATCGCCGCGGGCAGCAGGCCGCCGGTCAGGATGAGGATCACCCCGAACTGCGAGTCGATCAGGTTCAGCTCGACGGCCAGCTGGAACAGCGGCACCATCGCGGCCGTCCCGGTGATGATCGAGGACAGCAGCAGCAGCGCGTAGAGCAGCGCGTCGCGGCCCGGCAGCCGCACCCGGCTCAGCGCGTACGCGGCCAGCGCCGCGAAGACCACCACGAGCAGGGCCGTGCCGACCGCCAGCACCAGCGAGTTCAGGAGCGACGGCAGCGCGTACGGATGCTCCAGGATCGCCGTGAAGTTGTCCAGCGTGAAGTCGGGCACCCGGACCTCGTAGGTGGGGTCCGAGGTGAACGGCGCGGCGGCCAGCCACAGCAAGGGGATGGTGAAGAAGGCCAGCAGCACCGCGATCAGCGTGTAGAAGCCGATCCGGCCCAGCACGAACCGCGTCATTTCTTACTCCTGAGCAGGCGCAGGTAGAACACCGCCACGACCAGGTTGATCAGCAGGATGACCGTGGAGACGGCCGCGCCGTAGCCCAGTTCGCTGCCCTGCAGCGCGACCTTGTAGACGTGGACCGCCAGCACCTCGGTCTGACCGTCGGGCCCGCCCGCGGTGAGCATGAACGGGGTGAAGTCGTTGAACGTCCACAGGCTGATCAGCAGAAGGTTCGTCAGGATGTGTCCCCTGATGTGGGGGAACACCACGTCACGCAACTGCTGCCAGCCGGAGGCTCCGGCCAGGCGGGCGCTCTCCAGGTGCGAGGGCGGCACGTTCCCGAGCGCGGCGCCGTACAACATCATCGAGAAGGCGGCGCCGCGCCAGGTGTTGAAGATGACGATCGACAGCATCGGGTGGTCGAGCAGCGGCGCGAATCCCGGGACGTGCAGCAGCGCTTGGAGCGTGCCGCCGTCGCGGTCGAGCAGCGCCACCCACAGGAACGAGACCACCGCGCTGGGCAGGATCCAGGCCAGGATGACCAGGCCCTCGACGGTCCGTTTGAGCGGTCCGGTGCGATCGCGCATCAGCCAGGCGATCGTGAACCCGAGCACGACCTGGCCGATGACGGCCGAGCCGAGCACGAACTGGACGGTCAGCCAGGTCGAGTTCCAGAACGCGGGGTCGGAGACCGCCTTGACGAAGTTGTCCAGGCCGACGAGCTGGGGCTCGGCGGCGGCGGCTCCGGTGAGGCGGTAGTTGGTGAGGCCGAGGTAGAGGACCCAGAGCGCGGGGAAGACCAGGAACACCGCGATCAGCGCCAGAGCGGGCGCCACGAACGCGCCCGCTCTCAGCCTGCCCAGGCCCGCCGCGTCCGAGCTGTAGCGACGGGCCGGTGCGTCCTCGAGAGCTTCAGGAGGCGATATTGCCTGCGCCACCGACGATTCCTTCGAGCTTCTTCTGGTAGTCCGCGGCGGCCTGGTCGGGTGCCGTGCCCCCGACGACGGCGGCCGTGGCCTCCTGGAGTGCGGCCGACACCTGCGGATAGACGGCGACCGGCGGCCGGTAGGCCGTCAGCGGTAGCACCTTCTCCGAGATGAACGTCAGCAGCGGCTCCCCGGCGAGGATCTCCTTGTTGACGTCGGTGCGCGGGGTGATGCGCACGTTGCCGTTCTTGGTCTCCTCCTTCAGCCCCTCCGGCGAGAGCGTGAAGGCCAGCAGGTCGAAGGCCTCCTTCGGATGCTTGCTGTTGGGGTTGACGGTCCGCAGCGCGCCGCCCGACATGCTGACGAAGTCCTGGCCGCGCAGGCCCTTGCCGGGCTCCATGGCGGGGATCAGGGCGTAGCCGACGGTCTGGTCGCGGTCGGCCATCTTGGCCACGCCGTCCTTGGGGTTGACGACGCCGCGCCAGAAGTAGTCGCCCTCCATCAGGATGCCGATCTTGCCGCCGGCGAACTGCTGGAAGGACTTGTCGCGGCCCTTGGCCTCCTGCTGGAGCTTGGGGTCACCGAGGCCGCTGCCGCCGTAGATCTTCTGGTAAAGACCGAGCGCGTCCTTGAGCGGCTGGGACGCGCCGGTCCACTTGCCGTCCTTCTGCACCTCGCCGCCCGCGCCCGCCAGCAGCGGGAGCACGCCCTGCATCGAGGTGGCCTCGCCCATCGCGGTGCCGGCGTTGATCTGGATCGGCACCGGTACGCCCGCCGTCTTCAGCTTGGCGCCCGCGTCGAGGATCTCCTGCCAGCTCTTCGGCTGCCAGTCTGCGGGCAGCCCGGCCTTCTGGAAGAGCGTCTTGTTGAAGTAGAGCACCCGGCCGTCCGTGCCGACGGGCAGGGCGTACTTCTTGCCGTTGAAGGTGGCCAGTCCCTGGACCGACTCGGGGATCTGCTGCCAGCCGTCCCAGCTGTCGGCGCTCGCCCCCACCACCTCGGACAGCGGCTTGATGTAGCCCGCCTCGGCGAACTCACCGGCCCAGATGCCGTCGAGGTCGATCACGTCCGCGCCCTTGCCTGACTTCAGGTCGAGGGAGAGCTTGGTCTTGTACTGCTCGTCGTCGACACCGCTGGGGACGAACTTGACCTTGACGTCCTTCCCCTTCGCCTTCTCGGCCGCCTCGAACTTGGGGGCGACCCAGTTGGCGAGGAACTCGGCCGCCGCCGCGTTCTTGCCGCCCGCGATGGCGTTCTGGGCGATCGTTAACTCGATCGTGCCACCGGAGTCGCCGCCGGACGACTGGCCGCACGCGGCGAGCCCCAGCGTGGACACGGCGAGGACCGCGACCGCGCCTACCGACCTTTTCCGCAATCCCATGCAAACCCTCCGACATGTCCTTAAAGCCAGGAACCCGGCCAATATGTCATGACATCCAGATGACGTAAAGGCCTGCCGATATTTCGGGAGTGTGTCCGCATGCTGCATCTTTGTCACGAGGAGGTCTCGGCGGCGGTCCCACCCTAGACGATCCACTTACCGGGGTTTCGGTCAGGGAAGAAAGACCGGCATAGCGGACATCCGAATGTCATGACAATATGCCATAGTAGGCACGAAGGCTCCGTCACTGGAGGTGCGTTGTACGACCTGATCACGATCGGCCGCTCCGGGGTCGACGTCTATCCGCTGCAGACCGGCGTGGGCCTGGCCCACGTCGACACCTTCGGTAAGTTCCTCGGCGGGAGCCCGACAAACGTCGCGGTCGCGGCCGCGCGCCACGGGCTGCGCGCCGCCGTGATCACCGCGGTCGGCGCCGACCCCTTCGGGGAGTACGTACGGCAGGCGATCCGCGGTTTCGGCGTGGACGACTCCTTCGTGGCCACCGTCGAAGGTCCCCCGACGCCCGTCACGTTCTGCGAGATCTTCCCGCCGGACGACTTCCCGCTCTACTTCTACCGGGGCGAGCATCCACCGGACCTGCAACTGACCGCCGAGTCGCTGGACCTGGCCGCGATCCGGGACACGAAGCTGTTCTGGTTCACCGGCACCGGCCTGAGCCAGGAGCCGAGCCGGGCCGCGCACGCCGCCGCCCTGGCCGCGCGCACGTCCGGCTTGACCGTCTTCGACCTGGACCACCGCCCCATGCTGTGGGAGTCGCCCGAGGCTTCCCAGGAGGCGGTACGCCAGGCGCTTCCGTACGCCAACGTGGCCGTCGGCAACCTCGACGAGGTGGAGAACGCGGTGGGCACCCGCGACCCGGAGGCGGCCGCGCAGGCGCTGCTCGACGCCGGGATGCGCGTCGCCATCGTCAAGATGGGCCCCAACGGGGTGCTGGCCCGCAGCAGGGACGAGTACGTGGTGGCGGAGCCGGTCAAGGTCGACGTGGTCAACGGCATCGGCGCGGGCGACGCGTTCGGCGGCGCCGTCTGCCTGGGGCTGCTGAGCGGCTGGCCGCTGGAGCGGACGATCCGCTTCGCCAACGCCGCCGGGGCCTACGTGGCCGCCCGCCTGGCCTGCGCCGACGCGATGCCCACGACTGACGAGGTGCAGGCACTCCTATGAGCGACATGACGCTGCCCCGAACCGCCCGCTACGACCACCTGACCCACATCCGGGCCACCCGGCCGGAGGAGATCGAGCGCGCCGCCGCCCGCCGGCAGCGCCGGGGGCTGCCAGGTGAGGGCGAGCGCCTGCTGATCATCGCGGCCGACCATCCGGCGCGCGGGTCGCTCGGCGTCCGCGACCGGCCGCTGGCCATGGCCAGCCGCCCCGACCTGCTCGACCGGCTCCAGACGGCGCTGGCCAGGCCCGGCGTGGACGGCATCCTGGCCTCCCCCGACGTGCTGGAGGACCTGCTGCTGCTCGGCGCGCTGGAGGAGAAGCTGGCCTTCGGCTCGATGAACCGGGGCGGTCTGCAGGGCTCGGTGTTCGAACTGGACGACCGGTTCACCGGTTTCGACGCGGCCGCCATCGACGCCATGCGCCTCGACGGCGGCAAGATGCTCTGCCGCATCGACCCGGCCGACCACGCCACGGTCACCACACTCGAATCATGCGCCCACGCGGTCTCCGACCTGGCCCGCCGGCGGCTGCTGGCGATGGTCGAGCCGTTCTGGGCCGCGCGTACGGAGGCGGGCGTCCTGCGCAACGACCTGTCGCCCGAGGCGGTCATCCGGTCGATCAGCGTCGCCCAGGCACTCGGCACGACCTCCGCCTACACCTGGCTGAAGATCCCCGCGGTCGCCGAGATGGAGCGCGTCATGGCCGCCACCACGCTGCCCGCGCTGCTGCTCGGCGGCGACCCGCCCGACATCGACGCCGCCTACGCCGACTGGGACCGCGCGCTGCGCCTGCCGGGGGTGCGCGGGCTCGTCATCGGCCGCGCGCTGCTCTACCCTCCGGACGACGACGTGGCCGCCGCGGTGGACGGCGCGGCCGCTCTGGTTCGAGAGGTGCGCTCATGACATACCTTCCGTACGGCAAGGCCGCCGGCGGGTCGTGGTCGGTGGAGATCACGCCCGCCTTGGCCGGTTGGACCTACTCGGGGCTGCGGGTGGCCGACCTCGGCGGCGACGCGGCCTCCCCCTCAACCGGCGCCACCTCGACCGCCGTCACCTCTCCAACCGCCGTCACCTCTCCAACCGCCGTCACCTTTTCGACCGGGGAGGAGGAGATGCTGGTCCTGCCGTTGTCGGGTTCGTGCACGGTGACGTGCGGTGGCGAGCGGTTCGAGCTGACAGGCCGCGCGTCGGTCTTCGCTGGGCCTTCTGATTTCGCCTATATCCCGATTTCTACGGATGTGACGGTGGAGGGGTTGGGCCGCATCGCGTTCCCCTCCGCTCGGGCGACCCGGCGGCTGGCTCCACGGTATGTTCCGGCCTCGGAGGTGCCGGTCGAGATCCGGGGCGCGGGCCAGGCCAGCCGCCAGGTGAACAACTTCTGCGCCCCTGGCGTCTTCGAGTGCGACAAGCTCGTGGCCGTGGAGGTGCTCACGCCGGGCGGCAACTGGTCGTCCTATCCCCCGCACAAGCACGACACCCCCAACGAGGGCGAGGCCGTGCTGGAGGAGATCTACTACTTCGAGGTGGCCGACGGCGGCCTGGGCTACCAGCGCGTCTACTCCTCCGAGCGGGGCCAGATCGACACGCTGGCCGAGGTCTCCTCCGGTGACGTGGTGCTGGTGCCCTATGGCTACCACGGCCCGTCGATGGCCGCACCCGGCTACGACCTGTACTACCTGAACGTCCTGGCCGGTCCCGCCGATGAGCGGTCGATGGCGTTCTGCGACGACCCCCGGCACGCCTGGATCCGCTCTTCCTGGGACGGCCAGGCCATCGATGCGAGACTGCCGTTCGGGAGGACTTCATGACCCGTTTGACCGTGGCACAGGCCGTGGTGCGCTTCCTGGCTCACCAGTGGAGCGAGCGCGACGGCGTCGAGCACCGGCTGTTCGGCGGCTGCTTCGGCATCTTCGGCCACGGCAACGTGGCCGGGCTCGGCCAGGCGCTGGCCACCTCGACCGAGGACCTGCCCTACCACCTGAGCCGCAACGAACAGGCCATGGTGCACGCGGCCGCCGCCTACGCGCGGGCCGCCAACCGGCTGTCCACCCTGGCCTGCACCACCTCGATCGGCCCCGGCGCGACCAACATGATCACCGGCGCGGCGGGCGCGACGATCAACCGGCTGCCCGTGCTGCTGCTGCCCGGCGACGTGTTCTCCACCCGGGTCGCCAACCCGGTGCTCCAGGAGCTCGAAGACGCCCGCTCGTACGACATCTCGGTCAACGACTGCTTCAAGCCGGTGTCGCGCTTCTGGGACCGGATCAACCGGCCCGAACAGCTCCCCTCGGCGCTGCTGGCCGCCATGCGCGTCCTCACCGACCCGGCCGAGACGGGCGCGGTGACCCTGGCGCTGCCGCAGGACGTCCAGGCCGAGGCGTACGACTGGCCGGAGGAGCTGTTCGAGCGCCGCCTCTGGCACATGCCGCGACCCCGACCCGAGCGGGCGGCCCTGGCGCGGGCGGCCGAGCTGATCAAGTCGGCGAGCCGGCCGCTGATCATCGCCGGCGGCGGGGTGATCTACAGCGAGGCCACGGCCGAGCTGTGGGCCTTCGCCGAGGCGTACGGCATCCCGGTCGCCGAGACACAGGCCGGCAAGGGCGCGCTGCCGTACGGGCATCCGCTCGCGATGGGCGCGGTCGGCGCGACCGGCACCACCGCGGCCAACGCGCTGGCCCGCGAGGCCGATCTGATCATCGGCGTCGGCACCCGCTACAGCGACTTCACCACGGCCTCCCGCACGCTCTTCTCGGTTGAGGCCCGGTTCGTCAATCTGAACATCACCGGCTTCGACGCGGCCAAGCTGTCGGGGCTCCAGCTCGTGGCCGACGCCCGCGAGGGCCTGACCGAGCTGACCGAGGCCTGCGCGGGCTGGAGCACCGCGGAGTCCTACCGCTCGCGCGCCGCCGAGCTGTCGGCGGCCTGGGACGCGGTGGTGGACGAGGCGTACGCGCTGGACGGCCGGCCGATGCCGCAGTCGGCGGTGATCGGCGCGGTCAACGCCGCGGCCGGCGACGACGGCGTGGTGGTCTGCGCGGCCGGCTCCATGCCCGGCGACCTGCACAAACTGTGGCGGCCGAGCGGTCCTGGCAGCTATCACGTGGAGTACGGCTATTCCTGCATGGGCTACGAGATCGCCGGCGGGCTGGGCGTCAAGATGGCCGTCCCTGACCGCGAGGTGTTCGTCATGGTGGGCGACGGGTCCTACCTGATGATGGCCCAGGAAATCGTCACGGCCGTCTCCGAGGGCATCAAGCTGATCGTGGTGCTGGTGGACAACTCCGGCTTCGCCTCGATCGGCCGCCTCTCGGAGAGCGTCGGCGCCCAGCGGCTCGGCACCTCCTACGCCTACCGGGGCACCGGCCGCTACGACGGCGACTGCCTGCCGGTGGACCTGGCCGCCAACGCCGCCAGCCTCGGCGCCACCGTACTGCGGCCCGACACGCTGACCGACTTCCGCAAGGCTCTGGAGGCGGCCCGCGCGGCCGAGGAGACGACCGTGATCTATGTCCGCGCCGACCCCATGCTCGACAGTCCTTCGTCGGAGGCGTGGTGGGACGTCCCGGTCGCCGAGCTCTCGACCGCGCCGGAAGGCCCTATGGTGCGCGCTTCGTACGAGTCCGAGAAGAGCGCCCAGAAGCCACACATCACGCCCACCTGACAGAAGGGGCGCTGCTTCCGGCCCGCTGCTTCAGGCCCGCTGCTTCAGGACGTCGGCGATGCCCGCCAGGAACGAGTCGACGTCCGCGATCAGGTAGCCGGGCCGCAGCAGCACGGTCGAGAACTTCGCCTCGCGGACATCCTTGGCCGTCACCGGGTAGTCGGTGGTGCCGCGCAGCGTGGCCACGATCCGGTCCAGGAAGGCGTCGACCTCGTCCTCGTTGTAGCCCGTGCCCATCCGCCCGGGCCGGAAGGCCACCCGCTCCACCCGCGCCGCCTGCGTCTCGAACCACTCCTCGCGCAGCATCTCACCGGTCGGCTCGGTCATGGCCAGCCGTACGGGACTCTTGGCCCGCGTCTCCAGCGCCACCACGAACGCCTCCAGCGCGAAGTCCACCGCGGTCTCCTGATAACCGCCGCGCCTGGCCCGGAACGTCGCTCTGCGTACGTCGTCGGCCGTGACCTGCTCGATGTCGCGCGGCCCCCTGCCCAGTGTCGCCTCGATGCGCCCGATCAGGGCGTCGACCTCGACCGGGTCGTAGCCTGAACGCATACCCATGACGCGTGGAAAGCGGTTCAAGCTCACTCCTTCTGCGGTGTGCTAGGGGCTGCTCATATTGTGGGGCTCTTTATCCTGACAATGCGAACTGAGATATACCGTTACTGCACCATGCGATTGACCAAGGTCTCTTTCCGTTATCGAAGACGTGATCCTTCTGTCATGAAGGACGTGGACGCGCACCTTGATCCCGGTGATGTGATCGAGGTCGCCGGCGTCAACGGTGCGGGCAAGTCCACGCTGCTCCGCCTGCTGGCCGGGCTCACCAAGCCGTCGTCGGGCACCATCACCGACCGCCCGGCGGTGGTCGGCTTCGCCCCGGACCGCTTCCCGCTCGAACAACCCTTCACGGTCTCCGGCTACCTGCGCCACATGTCCCGGATACGCGGCGGCGCCCGTTGGGAGCCCTGGGCGGAGCGCCTCGGCATGGCTCACCTGCTCGGCCTGCGGCTGGGCGAGTTATCGAAGGGCAGCGCCCACAAGGTCGGGCTGACCCAGGCCCTGATGTGCGGGCCCGGCCTGCTCATCCTGGACGAGCCGTTCGCGGGGCTCGACGCCGACACCCGCGAGGTGCTGCCGTCCATCGTCACGGAGCTCTCCGAGGGCGGCGCCATCGTGGTCGCCAGCGACCACCAGGGCGGCCTGCGCCACCTTCCCTCCATCCGGCACTGGACGGTGGTGGACGGCCTGGTCAAGGAGGGTACGGCGGGGCAGCGGGCGACCGTGCGGGTGGATCTGCCGGTGGACGAGGTCCGGTCCTTCGTGGCCAGGATGCGCGACGAGGGCTACCGGGTCCAGGACGTGTCCGTCGCCACAGCCGTCACATCCGCCGCGGAGGCCGCCCACCTCGCGGAGGTCGCGGACGCGGACGCCAACGTCGCGGACGTCACCGACGTCACCGAGGTCACCGAGGTCACCGAGGTCACCGAGGAGCAGCGATGATCGCCCTGACTGTCTTCCGCGTCGCGGCCTACATCCGGTCCCACCGCATTTTCCAGGCGCTCCTGCTCATGCTCGCGCTGGTCGCCATCCTCTACGGCAGCCGCGCGCCCAAGGGCGCCGAGACCGAGGTCCTCACGGACGCCGCGGTGCTGGTGATCCCGATCCTGGCCTGGTCCAGCAGGAGCCTGCTCGACACCGAGCCGGATCAGCAGCGCGCCATGTCGGCGATCAGCGTGGGCGGCCGGCTGCGCGAGCTGAGCGCGGGCCTGCTGGCGGCCTTCGCGACGTCTCTGGTGCTCATCGCGCTGGCCCTGGGCTGGGGCCTGGCACTGGGCGTCAGCACGGTCCCGGCGCCTGAGGAGTTCGCCGCGGTCCTGACGTTGTACGGCCTCGCGACGCTCGCCGGGGTCACGCTCGGCGCGCTCACCAGCCGGGCGATCCTGCGCTCCCCCGCGATCTCCATCATGTCGCTGCTGCTGGGCTTCCTGGTCATGCTGATGCTCAGCGCCTCGCCTCTGTACTGGCTCACGGTCCCGGTCATCACCTGGATGAAGTCCGCGAACTCCGCCGAGCTGACCGCCCGGCTGCCTGAGCTCGCGACCATCTCGCTGGGGTGGTGCCTGCTCGGCCTGGGCTGTTACGCCTGGCTGCGCCGTACGCGACCCTGAAAAAACGAGGGGAACGTCACGCGTGCCCCTTTTAGCCGCTAGGTTAGTGAGTACTCACCCACCTACGAGGAGCAGGCGTCATGAAGGTGATCTGTGTCGGCGACAGCATCACGCGTGGTCAGGTCAGCGCGAACTACGTGAAAATGCTGGAGTCCAGACTGCCGGGCACCACTGTGATCAACGCGGGCGTCAACTACGACGTCTCCGCCCATGTGCTGGACCGGCTCTCCGAGGTCGTCGACCAGGATCCCGACGTGGTCACCGTACTCATCGGCACCAACGACGCCACCGCCACACTGGGCGAGACGACCGCCCGCAAGCTGCGCGACCGGTGGAAGCTGGCCGAGGACATCAGCCCCGACGGCTACGCGGCGAACCTCTCCGCCATCGCCACCCGGCTCAAGAACGAGACCCGGGCCCGCATCGCGCTGATCTCGCCGCCGGTGCTCGGCGAAGACCTCGATTCGGTGGTGCTGCGGCGGACGTCGGAGTTCGGGGAGATCGTACGTAAGGTGGCGGCCGAGCAGTTCGTGCAGTATCTCCCGCTCAACGAGCAGATGGTGGCGCACCTGGAGAAGTCGGACCGCAAGCCGCGCGTCCACTACCGGCCTGACAGCCTGCTGGCGCCCACCGCCGCGATGCAGCACTTCTTTCTGGGACGCGGCTTCGACTCGATCGCCAAGAGCCGCGGCCTGCTGCTGACCACGGACACCGTCCATTTGAACAGCCGCGGCGCCGGGATGATCGCGGACCTGATCGAGGGCGTCGTGCGCTCTTCCTGAGCTTTTCCGTGGCTTTCCCAGAGCTCCTCCCTGGGCTTCCGAGCTCTTCCCAGGGCTTATTCGGCGGCGGCGAGCTGACCGCAGGCGCCGTCGATCTCGCGGCCGCGGGTGTCGCGGACGGTCACCGGCACACCGTGGTATTCAAGCCGCCGCACGAACGCCCGCTCGTCCTCCGGCCGGGAGGCGGTCCACTTGGAGCCGGGCGTCGGGTTGAGCGGGATCAGGTTGACGTGCACCAGCTTGTTGCGTACCAGCTTGCCGAGCAGGTCGGCCCGCCACTCCTGGTCGTTGATGTCCTTGATCAGCGCGTACTCGATCGAGATCCGCCGCTTGGTCTTGGCCGCGTACGCCCAGGCGGCGTCGAGGACCTCCGACACCTTCCAGCGCGTGTTGATCGGCACCAGCGTGTCGCGCAGCTCGTCGTCGGGTGCGTGCAGGGACAGGGCGAGCGTGACCGGCAGGCCCTCGTCGGCGAGCTTGCCGATGGCGGGCACCAGGCCGACCGTGGAGACCGTGACGCCGCGCGCCGAGATGCCGAGGCCGTGCGGGGCGGGCTCCACCATCCGGCGTACGGCCCCGATGACCTGCTTGTAGTTGGCCAGCGGCTCGCCCATGCCCATGAAGACCACGTTGCTCACCCGCCCCGTGCCACCGGGCACGTCGCCCGCGGCCAGCGCGCGAGCGCCGGAGACCACCTGCTCGACGATCTCGGCGGTGGACATGTTGCGGGTCAGCCCGGCCTGGCCGGTGGCGCAGAACGGGCAGTTCATGCCGCAGCCGGCCTGTGACGACACGCACATCGTCACCCGGTCGGGATAGCGCATCAGCACCGACTCGACCAGCGCGCCGTCGAACAGGCGCCACAGCGTCTTGCGGGTGGTGCCGGCGTCGGTGGTCTGCTCCTTGACGGGGGTGAGCAGCGACGGCAGCAGCACCGACAGCTTGTCGCGGGCCGCCGCGGGCAGGTCGGTCATCGCGTGCACGTCGGCGTTCAGGCGCTCGAAGTAGTGCCGGGACAGCTGGTCGGCGCGGAAGGCCTTCTCCCCGAGCTCCGTCACCGCCGCGCGGCGGTCGGGCATGGACAGGTCCGCCAGGTGCCGAGCCGGCTTGGCCCTGCGCGGCGCGACGAAGGTGAGCTGGCCTGGCTGCTGGGACACGTTCCTGCCTTTGCTTGGGTGGTTACCGACCAGGTTAGTGAACGTTCGGCTCCCAGGTGTCATTCCATGAGGGAGCTCCGGGTGGCGGAAGCTCTCGCATGAGGGTAGGGGCCGATCTAGAGTGCATCTCGTATGGCGATTTTCCGGTCGGCTTCTGGCGAGGGGCAGACCGAGGTTGTCCTCACCGCCGGCAACCCGTACGGCAGCCGAACGCTCGTGGTCGAGCGGGACGAGGACGCCTCGGTAGCTTACCTGTGCTCGCCTGACGGCGCCGTGCACGGCGCCGTGTGGCTGGCCAACCACCGTCCCGCGCCCGAGGTCGTCGATCTGGCCAGGCTCAACTCGGGGCTGCCGCCGCTCATGCCCCGGCCCAACACCACGCACCCGGCCGGACGCCGGCCGCTCGGGCAGCTGACGGCGCTGTGGTTCGAGGAGGGCGACGGGGTCGCCGTCTATGAGGACGAGGACCTGCTGGCGGTCATCCCCGGGTGGGCCGACATGAGCAGGGGCATGCCCGGCTACGCCCGTGACGCCGTGGGTGAGACGCCGTTCGCCTGGGCGCTGTCCGAGGCGCTCGAAGGGCTGCGGCCGCGCATCTCCAACGCCAGGTCCTATTGGCGCTGGCGGCATGGGGAGGGGTCCTGGGCGTCGTTCCAGGAGTTCGTCATGGGGCATCTGGAACGGGGGCTCGGGCCGGCCGGGCGCTACTGGGACGTGAGCGGGGAACGGCTGCCGGCTGTCGGCGTCACCGAGCGGCCGCCGTACGGGCGCCGGGGGTTCACGGTGCTGTCGACGGTCGGGATGAGCTGCCAGCGGATGCCCACCGTCGAGCAGTGGATCGACCGGCCGGGCGCGTACGCCAGGATCGAGCTGGCCGTGGCCACCCGTGAGGATCCGCGCGAGGCGGCGCTGCTGCTCGTGTGGCTGTCGCAGTATCCGTGGCACTCGGTCACGTGGCTAGGGCACGGGCATACGGCCAAGTGGTATCACGAACCGGCCACGTTCCCGCTGGGCCCGCAGTACGCGGGAGTCATGATGGTCGCCGACCCACCCGCCATGCCGGATTTATCAGGATTCGCCTTTGGTGGTGAGGCTGTCCGCTGGCTCTGGCTCCAGCCGGTCACCATCGAGGCGATGGAAGAACACCGCCACTAGCGTCAGACGCGTCAGAAGAACAGCGTCATCAGCAGCCAGACCGGCACCAGCGTGGTCACCAGCGAGTCGAGCCGGTCCATGAGACCGCCATGGCCCGGCAGGAGCGTGCCCAGGTCCTTGATGCCGAGATCCCGCTTGATGATCGACTCGATCAGGTCACCGACGGTCGCCAGCACCGCCACGAGCGCGCCGATCAGGGCGCCCTGCCAGAGCTGCCCGTCCATGAGCCAGCTCACCAGCCAGGCGCCCACCGCCACACACGCGATGATGGACCCGGCCATCCCCTCCCAGGTCTTCTTCGGGCTGATGACGGTCATCTGGTGCTTGCCGAACAGCACGCCCGCGATGTAGCCGCCGATGTCGCTGGCCACGGTCACCGCGATGAAGATGACCACCCGATCACGGCCGTCGACAGGCGCCAGCAGCAACGCCGCGAACCCGGCCAGCAGCGGCGGATAGACCAGGATGAACACCGAAGCGGTCGTGTCGCGTACGTAGCCGTCGGTGCCGTCACTGAACATCCGCCAGATCAGCAGGACGAAGACGACCACCACGAACGCGCCGAGCAGCCATACGGGCCCGCCCCAGTAGGCACCGGCGAACATCGCGACCATGCCACCGAGCAGCGGCACGGTCGGCACCTTGATGCCGCGGCTCCCGAACGCCTGGGTCAGCTCCACGACCCCGACGCCCACGGCCCCCGCCAGCACCAGGAGAAAGAGTTCTTTGACGGTGTAGAGCGTGCCGATGACCAGCGCGCCCAACCCCAAGCCCACCGCTATGGCGGCAGGAAGGTTCCGTCCGGTACGGCTGCCGCCGCTCGGGCTGGTGCCAGCCGTACTTTCGTCCACAGATCTCTTCCCGGGTCTTCCATGAGCCACGGCCCCCGCCACCGGGCGAGGGCCGTGCGGCGCGCCGCTCAGACCTCGAGCAGCTCGGTTTCCTTGTGCTTGAGCAGCTCGTCGATCTTGGCGACGTGCTTCTGGGTGATGTCGTCGAGCTCCTTCTCCGCGCGGCGGACCTCGTCCTCGCCCGCCTCCCCGTCCTTGATCATCTTGTCGAGGATCTCTTTGGCGGAGCGGCGGATGTTGCGCACGGACACCTTGGCGTGCTCGCCCTTGTTCCTGGCGACCTTGATGTACTCCTTGCGCCGGTCCTCCGACAGCTCGGGGAACGACACGCGGATCACCGCCCCGTCGTTGCCGGGGTTGACGCCCAGGTCGGAGTCACGGATCGCCTTCTCGATCGCGGCCATCGAACCCTTGTCGTAGGGCTGGATGATCACCATGCGGGCCTCGGGCACATGGAACGAGGCCAACTGCTGGATCGGGGTCGGCGTGCCGTAGTACTCGGCATTGATCTTGTTGAACATCGAAGGGGTTACCCGGCCCGTCCGGATGCCCGCGAAGTCCTCCTTCGCGACCGTAACGGCCTTGTCCATCTTTTCCTCGGCTTCGAGGAGGGTTTCGTCGATCACAGCGGCTCCCTGTCTTCTAGCTGGCGATGTCGGGCGCGCTCCCTCATTTGCCTGCGGGACTCACCAGCGTGCCGATTTTCTCACCGCGGACCGCTCGCAGGATGTTGCCCTCGCCCATCAGGTCGAAGACGACGATCGGGAGGTCGTTGTCCTTGCACAGGCTGATCGCGGTGGCGTCCATGACCTGGAGGTCGCGGATCAGCACCTCGCCGTAGTCGAGGTGGTCGAACCTGACCGCGTCGGGATTCTTCCGTGGATCGGAGTCGTAGACTCCGTCCACCTGAGTGCCCTTGAGCAGCGCCTCGGCGCCGATCTCCAGGGCGCGCTGGGACGCCGCGGTGTCGGTGGAGAAGAACGGCGAGCCGAGCCCGGCGCCGAAGATGACCACGCGCCCCTTCTCCAGATGCCTGATCGCGCGGCGCGGCAGGAACGGCTCGGCGACCTGCTGCATGGTGATGGCGGTCTGCACGCGGGTCTCGACGCCACGCCGCTCCAGGAAGTCCTGCAGCGCGAGACAGTTGATGACGGTGCCCAGCATCCCCATGTAGTCGGCGCGGGCGCGGTCGATGCCCTGCTCGGACAGCGCCGCGCCGCGGAACATGTTGCCGCCGCCGACCACCACCGACACCTGCACACCCTCGCGTACGGCCTCGGCGATCGAGTCGGCCAGGTGGTCGACCACCAGCGGGTCGATCCCCAGCGGGTCGCCACCGGCGAACGCCTCACCTGACAGCTTCAACATGACCCGCTTCCACCGGAGCGGGTTCTGATACGAAGAAGCCGCCGACGTAGCTGGCTCCTGGTTCTCCTGCACGGCGGCGGCCTCCCTCTTAGGCGGTTCGATGGGCTGGAATTTCGTTCAAGCCTAAGCCTGGCCGACTTTGAAGCGAACGAAGGCCAGCACCTCGGAGCCGTTCTCCTCGGCGTACTTGCCGACGGTCTTCTTGTTGTCCTTGACGAACGCCTGCTGGAGCAGGGTGAAGTCCTTGTACCAGCCGTTGACGCGACCCTCGACGATCTTGCCGATGGCGGCCTCGGGCTTGCCCTCCTCGCGCGTCATCTCCTCGAAGAGCTTGCGCTCCTTCTCGACGACGTCAGCGGGCACGGCGGCGGCGTTGAGGTACTGCGGGGCCATCGCGGCGGCGTGCTGCGCGATGTCCTTGGCGACCTCGGCGTTCGGCTTGTCGAGCTGGACCAGCACGCCGACGGCCGGCGGCAGCGCCGGGTCGGTGCGGTGCATGTAGGCGCCGATGTAGCCGCCCTCCAGCACCGAGAACCGGCGGATCTCGATCTTCTCGCCCAGCGCGGCGTTGGCCACGTCGAGGTGCTCCTTGACGGTCTTGCCGTCGAAGGAGGACTCGAGCAGCGTCGCCACATCGGCCGGCTTGGTGGCCAGGATGTGCTCGACGACCTGACCGGCCAGCTCCTGGAAGCGCTCGCCCTTGGCCACGAAGTCGGTCTCGCAGTTGAGCTCCAGCAGCGCGGCGGCGGAGTCGCCGTCCTGCTTGAGCGCGACCAGGCCGTTGGAGGCGGTGCGCGCCTCGCGCTTGCCCACGTCCTTGGCGCCCTTGAGGCGCAGCAGCTCGATGGCGCGGTCGATGTCGCCGTCAGCCTCTTCGAGCGCCTTCTTGCAAGACATCATTCCGGCCGCGGTGATCTCGCGAAGCCGCTTGACGTCGGCCATGTTCACGGAAGCCATTGCTTTTTTCCTTGTGGGATTTCGTCGTGGATCGGGTGGGCGCCGACCTTCCGGCACCCACCCTATGGTTCGAACGGCCGGCGGCTGCCGTACAGGAGCTCAAAGTCTTACCTGGTGAGCAGCCCTGCCTTCGCGGCCGTCCCGGCTCTTCCGGCCTTGCCCGGCGCCGGGGGTCTTGACCCCCGGCGCCGGGCTCAGCGTCTGCGATTTCCGCTCGGCCTCGCGTGCGGGTCACTCCACGGAGCCGGGCTCGGTAGGCGACTGCTCGCCACCTCGGTGTTTACCCGAGGTGTGAGCGGTCAGGCCTGCTGCTGCTCGGTCTCGCCCTCGGCGGCGGCCGGAGCGGCCTCAGCCTCAGCCGTGACCTCGGCCGGAGCCTCGACCTCAGCCTCAGGGGCAGCGGCCTCGGCCTCGGGAGCGGCCTCGGGAGCGGCGGCCTCGGCGGCCGACTCAGGGGCGGCCTGCTCGGCGGCGCCCTGCTCGATGAGCTCGCGCTCCCACTCGGCCAGCGGCTCGGCGGCAGCGGGCTTCTCGTCACCGCGGGCGGCGCCCGAGCGAGCCATCAGGCCGGCGGCGACACCGTCGGCGACGACCCTGGTCAGCAGACCGACGGCGCGGATGGCGTCGTCGTTGCCGGGGATCGGGTAGTCGACCTCGTCGGGGTCGCAGTTGGTGTCGAGGATCGCGACGACAGGGATGCCAAGCTTCTTGGCCTCGCTGATCGCGATGTGCTCCTTCTTGGTGTCGACGATCCACACCGCGCTGGGCACGCGGCCCATGTCACGGATGCCGCCGAGCGTGCGCTCGAGCTTGTCCTTCTCACGCCGGCGCATGAGGAGCTCCTTCTTGGTGAGCCCCGAGGCGGCGACGTTGTCGAAGTCGAGCTCCTCGAGCTCCTTCAGACGCTGAAGCCTCTTGTGCACGGTGGAGAAGTTGGTGAGCATGCCACCCAGCCAGCGCTGGTTGACGTACGGCATGCCGACGCGAGCCGCCTGCTCGGAGATGGCCTCCTGCGCCTGCTTCTTGGTGCCGATGAACAGGATCGTGCCGCCGTGGGCGACCGTCTCCTTGACGAAGTCGTAGGCACGGTCGATGAACGACAGCGACTTCTGCAGGTCGATGATGTAGATGCCGTTGCGCTCGGTGAAGATGAAGCGCTTCATCTTCGGGTTCCAGCGGCGGGTCTGGTGCCCGAAGTGAACGCCGCTCTCGAGCAGCTGTCGCATGGTGACGACGGGGGCCATGTGATGGTCCTCCAGGTCTGGGCGCCCGTGCGGGCGGGCGCGGTTCTCGGTTGTGCCGCGGCAGCCCAGTGGCTGTCGCCCTGATGCCCCGAACCCGCTCCAGCCGAGCCGTGGCTCGGACCGATGGCGCGGTCCGCGATGGGGCATGCGAAGTCGGCCTGTGATACACAGGCCACCCAAAAGTCTACCTCCCACGCCGCCCCGGCCTGACCGTCTCGGGTCAGCCCGCGTCGTGGTCCTCCGTGGGCAGCCCCGGCGCCGCCCTCCGCACATGCGGGAAGAGATTGACCTGGGCCTCGGCGATCCTGGCGCCGGGAGGCGCCGCCCGTTCATCGCGATGGCGCGCCAGGTACGGCTCGAACAGCTTCTCGACCTCGACATTGAGCCGCGCCATCTCCTCGGCGTCGAGCCGCAGCATCAGTCGGCTGAAGCGGGCCGCCTCGCGCCACTCCTCGGGCTCCTGGTCGATGTTCTCCAGCGCCCGCCGGGCCTCCTCGTCCGCTTCCTTGCGAAACGCCTGGATCAGCAGGTGCTTGGCCTCACGCACCTCCGGCTGATCACCGGGCTGCACGCCGACCGACAGGGGCGTACTCGTCGGCTTCCAGACCCGCTCCCGCCCGTCGCCCCGCGGCGGCGCGTCCTCCACGAACCCGTACTTGGCCAGCATGCGCAGGTGGTAACTGGCGGCGCTCGGAGTGATGCCGGCGACCTCGGCGACCTCGGTGGCGGTGGCGCTGCCGTCGACACCCAGCCGGTTCAGGATCGCCAGCCGGGCCGGGTGCGCCAGGGCCCGCATCGCCTTGGGGTCACTGAGGCTCTCCCGCGTCATGGCACCAAGGTACCCGGAAGTGATGTGAAGTATTGCCTTCATAACTCTGAAGGGTTACTTTCATAGTTATGAAGCGTTCCCTTCACAAATCGCCGCCACCTCGCGACCCGATCGCACCCGATGGGGTGCTATCACCCACGGACGCAGCCTCGCCTGGGGACGCCCCACCGGCGCCAGACCTCATCCCGCTCCTCAAACAGCGCGACTATCGACTGCTCTGGACCGCTCGCACCATCTCCGTAACCGGCTCCGAGGTGTCCAAGCTGGCCGTGCCGCTGACCGCGGTCACCCTGCTCGCCGCCTCCCCCATGGAAATGGGCCTGCTCACCGGGGCGGCCTCACTACCCGCCCTGCTCCTCGGCCTCCAGTCGGGTGCGATCGCCGACCGCCTCTCGCGCCACCGCCCCCTCATGATCACCTGCGAACTCGTCTCCTGCGCCGCCGCGCTGACGGTCCCTGTGGCCTGGCTCCTGGGCGTACTCAACGCCTTCTGGCTCATCGCCGTCGCCCTGGTCATCGGCTCAGCAGGCGTGCTCTTCAGGGCCGCGAACTTTCCGCACGTAGCCGCGATCGTCTCCCCTGAACAGCGAACGGAGGCCATGGCCGGCTTCCACGCCTCCTACTCAGTGGCTTCCGTGGGCGGCCCCGGCCTGGCCGGGCTCCTCGTACAGCTGCTGACGGCCCCGCTGGCGGTGCTCACGGAGGCGCTGTCGTTCCTGGCCTCGGCGCTGCTGCTGCGCTCGATCCGTACCCCGGAGAAGAACGAGCCGGCCCCCTCCCGAGGCATGTGGCGAGACGTGACCGAAGGGCTTCGCGTCAGCGCCACCCATCCCGTACTCCGTGCCCTCCTCGGCGCGGGCGTCACCATCAACTTCTTCGCCCTGGCCTACACGGCCGTCTACATGCTGTACATGGTGAACACCCTCGGCATCCCCAGGGGCCTCATCGGCGCCCTCATCGCCCTCGGCGGCGTCGGCGGGCTCATCGGCGCCTGGATCACCACCCGCGCCGCCAAACGCTACGGCGAGAACCGCGTGCTCCTCGTCTCCGTACTCTTCTTCCCGATCGAAATCCTGGCAGTGGGCCTGCTCAGCGGCCCCCTCTGGTGGAAGCTGGCTCTGCTCACGCTCACCGGCGTCGTCACGGGTGGCGTCGTAGTCGCGTTCGCGACCTGCATGGGCGCGATCGTCCTGCGCGAAACCGCCCCCGAACTCCGGGGCCGCGTCAATGCCACCATGACGTTCGCCGTACAGGGTGTCATGGCTCTGGGCGGCCTCGCGGGTGGCGCGCTGGCCGAGTTCGTGGGCCTGCGTCCCGTCATTCTCGTCTCAGCGGTCGGCATCGCACTCAGTACGGTCTGGATCTGGGCCTCTCCCCTGCGCCCAGGCCGCCGCCATCGCTTCGCGGACCCCACTGACCCGGCACCGACCCAGCCCTCGCCGGAGCCCTCGAAGTCCTGACCTTCCAGACGAGAACACCTCGTCCAGTGCCATCCCCTGATGTTCCCCATCGAACTGACGCACCACGGCGACCGACCTTCACCGCCCGCCCAACGCACCACGGCGACCGACCTTCACCGCCCACCCGACGCACCACGGCGACCGAGCATCAACCTGAGAGCCCAGCTCTGCGAACACCGCAGCATGGAGCATCCAGCGACGCCATCCGTGACATACGGCTCAGGCAGCTAGACCCCAGCCTCAGCCACCAACCCTTCGAGCGCGGCCCTTCAGCCACCGACGTCCGCGGTCAGTACAGCTAGATCAGCTCGTCCGCCAGTAGGTCCATAAGCAACCCGTCGTGAAACTCTCCAGTCACCGGATCCCGCTCATAGGCCCGCATAATCCCCACCCGCTTGAACCCCACCCGCTCGTAGGCATTGATGGCCACCGAGTTGTGCACCGCAGGATCGATGGTCAGCCGGTGATGCCCCCGCTCCTCGATCAACCATCGCGCCAACGTACGAACGGCTTCCTGCCCGAACCCCCGTCCGTGCCACCGCGGCCCGAGGAAGATGTCGATCCCTGAGCTGCGATACATCGGATCCTCGACTTCCTCGTACTGGATCGCCCCGATCACCTCGCCGCCGAGGGTGATGGCGAGCATGTCATCGAACTCATCGACCGGCCCCCACCACTTGGCCACCTCCGGCGTCCCCGCGATCTCCCGCAGCCGCGCCTCGTCATCCCGTACAACTTCCCTCAGGATCACCCGGGACCCACGCAGCTCAACCATGCCGCCTCCTTAACCCCGCCCGCGCCACGATGCCAGCGGTTATCCACAGGCTTACTGACCCGCGCCCCCTTTTCCACAGAATTACGTTCGCCCCTCCGACCGCCCCCACCTCTCCCGCAAACTCACCGCATGCCCATCCACGCCACCCCCCACGGTTCGTCACCACTTACCCACTCCAACCCCACCCATCCAGCACCGTTTCACTCCCACCCCACTGCTCCCAGAAGCCACTCCAGCCCCAATTCCCCGCGCCCCCTCAACCCCAATTCCCCGCATCCCATCGGCCATCAAAACCCCAAAACCCACCCTCACCCCTTCAGCCCCCAAAACCCCCCAACTCACTGTCACCCCTTCAACCACCAAAACCCCACAAGCCACCGGCACCCCTGCGACGGCAGCAGGTCAACGCATCCCCCACCAACAAAGCTCCTCCGGAGAGGCGCGTCTTCAGGCCCGATGACGCTTCTGGCTTCAGGCCCGATGACGCTTCTGGCCGCCCTCCTCGCCCTCGCCATTCCCTTGATCCCCTTGGCACTCGCAAGCCCCGCCGCCGCCGACCGCCCCACCTGGCGATGGCCACTGGACGGACACCCCAGGGTCCTCCGCCAGTTCGCACGCCCACCCGAGCCATGGCTGTCGGGCCACCGGGGCATCGACCTCGGCGCCCCACCCAGCACCCCTGTCGTAGCCGCAGGCCCAGGCATCGTCCGCTTCGCCGGCCCCCTCGCAGGCCGGGGTGTGGTCACCATCGAGCACACGGATGGCCTACGCACGACGTATCTGCCTGTCAACGCATCAGTACGCCGGCACCAGCGCGTAATGCCCGGCACCCGCCTCGGAGTCATCGAACGTCCAACTGGCCACTGCCGAGAATCCTGTCTTCACTGGGGCCTCCTGCGCGGCTCCCACTACCTCGACCCCTTGCTCCTCCTCGGCCGAGCCCACATCCGCCTCCTCCCCTACTGGAACCTGGACGCCCTGGACACCGCCGCCCTCTGGACACAGCCACCACCCTCAAGCACCAAACGCCTCCACCCGGCACCCACCGACATGGCTCCCTCTACGGCAACCACCCGACCGCTGACATCGCCACCTCAGTCAGGTCGCACCCCTGCGCCCGGCCCCACCGTTTCGAGCGAACCCACCTCGCCCCAAGCCGCCAGCCCCGCCTTCCGCTTCGCGGCACGTTCCGCCTCGACACCCGCCATCTCAGTCATCAGCGTGGGCACGCTGTTCAGCGCATTACTGCTGTTGACCCTGATCCGCCGCCATCGAAGTACGCGCACGCAGCACCCGCGCGCCACACGAGGTCAGCACCGCAAACAGCAGCGCAATCGACCCCCACGAAAGCGCCGACGCAGAGCCAGGCCCACCAAGCGATAACCCAGGGCGACCGCCTGCCTGGGGCTGTGGGCAGCGTCCCGCTGAGTGGTGGAACCACGATCTCGCTGTAGGGCTTCTACCGGGGACTCACAGGGCCGAGGAGCCAAGGAGCAGAGTGACCGAGGAGCTGAGTGACCGAGGAGCCGAGTGACCGAGAAGCGGCACCGCTCCGCAGGACGTCATCCAGGCCTTGCCACACGGGGCCCAGCTGACACGGCCATGAGGGCCAGTCGGCCCGACCAACTCGCCAAATCTCACCGAGCGAAGTCGGTCATACGCCATCGCGCACTAGGTCCACCCCGCTGAACCCCACAACCTCGACAACCTCGTCCCCCGGCCGGACCCCAGCCCCAGCAACATCCCCGTTAGACCCGGAACCCGGTCCCCGTTGGACCCGCACCCAATCCCCCGCTGGGCCCCGAACCGATGTCCGGTCACGCCCTGGGGTGTGCCTGGCGGTATGCCGTGCGGAGGCGCTCGATCGAGACGTGCGTGTAGATCTGGGTGGTGTGCAGCGATGCGTGTCCGAGAAGCTCCTGGACGCTGCGCAGGTCGGCGCCGCCTTCGAGCAGGTGCGTCGCCGCGGTGTGTCGCAGCCCGTGCGGGCCCATATCCGGTGCTCCCTCGACCTCACGCAAGCGAGCGTGCACCACCCGGCGCACTGTACCCGCGTCGATACGCCCGCCTCGTACCCCAAGAAACACCGCCGCCCCCGAGCCAGCGCGGATCCACCGGGGGCGTCCGTGGACGCACCATCTGTCCAGAGCACGGAGCGCGGGCAACCCGAACGGCACTGACCGTTCCTTACGGCCCTTGCCCAGCACCCTGATGACGTGCCGATCCCGATCGACATCGTCGACGTCCAGCGCGCACAGCTCACTCACCCGCACCCCCGTGGCGTAAAGCAGCTCCAGGATGGCCTGATCCCGCAGTTCCTTGGGCTCTCCGTCCGACGGCACTTCAAGGGTGGCCTGAACCTGCTCCAGATTGAGTACGGCAGGCAACGGGCGGGGAGCCTTGGCACTGCCCAACAGCAGGCCGGGGTCGTCCGGCAACCAGCCTCTGCGATGGCAGTAGGCCGTGAAGGTACGTACGCAGGCGGTCCTGCGCGCCAGCGTCGCCCTCGCCTTACCGTCGGCATGCTGCTCGGCCAGCCATTCGCGCAACGTACCGATATCAAGACCGTGGAGCTGACCGTCCAGGTGCTCGAACAGGGCCGTGACGTCGGAGAGATAAGCACGCACGGTATGCGGCGACAGGTCTCTTTCAAACCGCAAGTACCTGCCGAATTCGGCTGTCACCTCATCCGCCCCCAGCCACCCGTCGGCCACAAGCGCCTCCCCTCTCACAGACGCCGACCGCTGCCGGAGCCACGCGACCAGGCGATCGACAGTCCACGGCCGGGCTTGTACCCGTATATGGGCCTACCGTCGCCTCACTTCTTTCACCTTTACACATTGGTCCACGACCAGCAGCCGACCGATGGGGCGGTGTCTCGTTGGTCGCGGATCGATGATGATCCGCGGAGTGGCGCGGTTCTCGGCCACTCGGACCCGATCCTCCCTGGTAGCAACCAAGCCATGCGGCGAGCTCGTGGATCCACCACTCAATGGGACGCCACCGGCGGATCAGCGATCTAGCCAAGCTGAAAGCCGAGATCGCCCGCTCGCACCAGCGCACCAGAAGCGTCCAAGTCACCGACCGGTTCCACCTCCGGCAGGACCTGTCCACCGCGGTCGAGCCAAAGATGACGTCCCGCAGAGCGGTGTAGTTTCTGCGCGCTCGTCCTGTTCGCCCACCTAGGAAACACACAACGAGATCACTGATCCACCACTGGGTGGGACACCACCCGCTGCCCTGGCCGGAAGCGGCCCAGATCGCGATCACGCGCCCACGCCCGCTGGGCCCGCCCCGATGATCCCTTGCTCGCGGCAGCGCCTCGCCCGTAGAGGGATGGGCAAAGCAACCCCATGCTCCGCCAGCGGCTGTCAGTGCCATCTGCGCCGGCCGCCCGGCCACCCCAGCCAGAGACCTTGCATGCGTTGGAGTTCGCCGTACTTGGGGAGGGCCGTTGGGTACCACCCCTTGCAGAGGACCGTTGAGTACCACCCCTTGCAGAGGACCGTTGAGTGCCACCCCTTGGAGAGGACCGTTGAGTGCCACCCCTTGGAGAGGACCGTTGAGTGCCACCCCTTGGAGAGGACCGTTGAGTGCCACCCCTTGCAGAGGACCGTTGAGTGCCACCCCTTGGAGAGGACCGTTAAGTGCCACCCCTTGGAGAGGGAAGGCGAGCGCCCGCCCCGCGGTGCTCGGTCGTGGATCGCGGGGCGGGTGCTCGTTCAGGGGCCGCGGGCGGGAGCGGGTCCGCCCGCGACGGTGGGAGGGTCAGGAGCTCGCGACGGTCGCAAGGCCGGCAGCCTCTGACGGTGGGAAGAGTCGGGAGCCCGCGACGATGGGGCGAAGCGGGGGCCCGTGACGGTCGGAATGAGCGCGAGTTCAGGACGGTGGGAAAGGTCAGGAGCAGGTTGCGTTGGCGGGAAGGGTCAGGAGCAGGTTGCGTTGCTGGGCTGGGCGGCCGGGCCGTTGGCGGTGAAGCCGACGGCGACCGACGCGCCGGGGGCGAGGTTCTTGGCGTAGTCGGGGCCCTTGGCGGTCCACGTGGTGCCCGACTGGGTGACGACCGCGTTCCAGCCGTTGACCAGCGTCACCCCCGACGGGAACGTCCAGGTGGCGGTCCAGTCGCTGATCGTGCCGGTGCCGGTGTTCTTCACCGTCAGCTCACCCTGGAAGCCGCCCTGCCAGGAGTTCGTCTGCTTGTACGTCACCGTGCACTGCCCGGGAGGGTTGGGCGTGGGCGTATCGGAGGGCTGCCCGGTGCCGCCGGTCGGCGGGATCAGGTACGGCTGGAGGATGGCCTGCTTGGCCTGGTTGACGGTGGTCCAGTCGTCGTTGAGGATGCCCCCTGTGTCACCGGAGTTCGGGTTCCACGACCAGTAGGTGAACGACATCCCGTTCACCCCGGTACCCGTGTACTTCAGGAGCTCCTGCAGCCAGATCTTGTCCACGTTCGCGGCCAGGGTGGTGCCGAACTCGCCGATCATGATCGGCGCGATGTTCTGCTTGTACAGGTAACCCCAGTACTTGTCCCAGATGGCCGGCAGGTTGGCGGGGTAGTCGGGGGCGTCGAACCAGGTCTGGTGGTAGACCGAGGTCGCATAGTCGTGGGGTGAGTAGACCAGGCGGTTGGCCACGTTGAGCCGTACCGGATACTGGCCCGCCTTCGACAGGTTCCCGCCCCACCAGCCGCAGTCCTCGTCGTTGCTGGGATCGCCGTCCCACACGTTGGACAGACCGCCGCTCGGGCAGCTCACGCCCTCCACGAAGATCAGCCAGTTGGGGTTGACCGACAGGACCGCGTTGCCGGCCCGCTCGGCGGCCAGCCGCCAGTCGCGGGCCTGGTCGCCACAGCCCCAGCAGGAGCCGGTCGCGTTGGGGTTGGTGCCCTCGGCGTGCGGCTCGTTGTGCAGGTCGGCGCCGATGACGGTGGGGTTGTTCGCGTAGTGCTGGGCCAGCGCCTTCCAGTCGTTGATCCAGGTGCTCTCCGGCGTGGCGGAGACGTACCAGAGCGCGGACTGGCCCGCGGCGGTCGGGCGGTGGCGGTCGAGGATGATCCGCATGCCCTTGCCGCCCGCGTACGCGATGATCTTGTCCAGGATCTGCAGCGGCGACAGGCCGATCAGGTCGGGGTTGACGTAGTCGTTGATGCCGGTGGCCGTGGCGCCGGACTTGAGCGCGTCGTTGGAGTACGGCACCCGGATCGTGTTGTAGCCCAGCGAGGCCATCTTGTCGAGGTGGCCCTTCCAGGGAGTGCTCGACCACAGGCCGTGGAAGGTCCGATTGTCGGTCTCCATGCCGAACCAGTTGAGGCCGGTCAGGCGCACGGTCGCGCCCGTGCTGTCAACGATCTTGTTGCCGCTGGTGTGCAGGTAGCCGGTGCCCGTACCGGCGGCCGCGCCTGCCGGGGCGACCGTGGTCACCGCGACAGCGACTGCCGCTCCGGCCACCAGCGTGGCCAGGGCGGCCGTCAGCGCCTTGGACAAGTGCATGGGGATGCCTTTCGGAGAGGGAGAACGCGGCGTCATGCTCGGCTGCCGTCTTCACGCTCGTCAACGCACCGTGGGTCCTATGGCTGTGACCAGGCAAAATGCTTGAAAGTTTCACAGGGCAAACTAGCGCTCGGGAGCGGAGAACAACCGGTGGATGCCCGCGGCCACCCTCCGGCCGATCAGGTCGCCAGGAGCTTGACGATCGCGACGACGCCGATGCAGACGATCACGCCGCGCAGGATCGGCGCGGGCAGCCTGCGGCCCAGGCGCGCGCCGAAGAAGCCGCCGATCATCGAGCCCAGCGCCACCAGCAGCACCGCCTGCCAGTCGACCTCCGCGACCAGGATGTACAGGACAGCGGCGGTGAAGTTGACCAGCAGGGCGAGCACGTTCTTGGCCGCGTTGATGCGCTGCAGCTCCTCGTCCAGCATGATGCCCATCAGGCCGATGAGCAGGATGCCCTGGCCCGCGCCGAAATAGCCACCGTACGCGCCGGCGGCGAGCGTGCCCAGCCACAGCCACGGCCCGCCGTGCGCGCGCCCCGGCCGGGCGGACAGCAGGCGGCTCAGCCTGGGCTGAATGATGACCAGCGCGCAGGACAGCGCGATCAGCACGCTCACGATCACGTTGAAGCTGCCCTCGGGCAGGGTGAGCAGCAGCAGCCCGCCGGCCAGCGAGCCGATGACGGAGGCCGGGGCCAGCCTGAGCAGCCGCTCCCGCTGGCCCTTCAGCTCGGCCCGGTAGCCCATGACACCGGACAGGCCGCCGGGGACCAGGCCGATGTTGTTGGAGACGTTCGCCGTGATCGGCGGCAGGCCGACGGCCAGCAGTGTGGGGAACGTGATCAGTGACCCGGAACCGACGACGGTGTTGATCGCCCCGCCCGCGACTCCGGCCGCCAGCACCGCGACCACCTCAAGTGGTGTCATGCTCGGAACTCTAGAGCGCATCTCTCTTTCTAAGACAAATAGGTCCAATATATGAGAATATCCGAATGTGATCTCAGAGGGAGATCACGACCTTGCCAGATGCGTGGCCCAGGGCCGTACAGGCGGGCGGCAGCAACGCACTGAGCAGTTCGGGCATTTACAGTTCGGATCCGAACAGTTAGGGTCCTTATCATGGACGAGCCGAAGAGTACGCGCAGCCGCAGCTTCGAGCTGATGCGCTGGATCGTCTGGGCTCAGCGGAAGGCCGGCGAGGATTGGATCCGGGCCCGCGAGCTCAGCTTCGAGCAGGCCTTCGTACTCGGCTATCTGATCGAGAACCCTGGCGCGATCCAGCGCGACATCGCACAGATGACCCACACGACCGCGTCCAGCGTCTCGGGCCTGTTGCAGGGACTCGAACGCGGCGGCCTGGTCGAGCGCCGCACGGAGCGCGGCGACGAGCGCAGTAAACGCGTCTACGCGACGCCGGTCGGCATCGAGCTCATCGCCGGGCTCGACACCGCGATGGCCGCCGCCGACGAGACGATCCTCGCCCCGTTGGACCAGGACGAGCGGGACACCCTGCACGCCCTGCTCGCGAAGATCACCGCGAGACTGCGGCAACCGACCCGGTCGTAACCGCGGATGCGCGGCCAGGCCGCGCATCCGCAACACGCGCATCCGCAACCCGCTCTGGCGTCCGCCGGCGTGCGCTCCAACCTGCCCAGAAGCTCCAACCTGCCCGAGAGCTCGAACCTGCCTAGAAGCTCCAACCTGCCCGAGAGCTCGAACCTGCCCGAGAGCTCGAACCTGCCCGAAGGAGCTACCATGCACTCTCCCGTCACGATCATCGGCGCCGGTCTCGGCGGCCTCACTCTGGCCCGTGTCCTGCACGTCCACGGCATCCCGGCCACGGTCTACGAGGCGGAGGCCTCACCGACGGCGCGCGCTCAAGGCGGGATGCTCGATATCCACGACTACAACGGGCAACTCGCCCTTGAGGCGGCAGACCTCATGGACGAGTTCCGTGGCCTTGTCCTGGAGGGCCGCCAGGCGATGCGGGTCCTCGGCCGGGACGGGACCGTCCTGTTCGACAAAGCCGACAACGGCACGGGTGGACGCCCCGAGGTGCAGCGCGGCGACCTGCGGCAGACCCTGCTCGACTCGCTCCCCGCCGGTACCGTCCGGTGGGGCCACAAGGTCAGCGGTGCCCGTGCTCTCGGCGAGGGCCGCCACGAAGTGACCTTCGCCGACGGCACCACCATCGTCACGAGCCTGCTGGTCGGTGCGGATGGCGCGTGGTCCCGGGTCCGGCCGCTGCTCTCGACCGCCACGCCCGCGTACACCGGCATGTCGTTCGTCGAGACCTACCTGTTCGACGCCGACACCCGGCACCCCGCCGCCGCGAAAGCGGTCGGCGGCGGGTCGATGGGCGCACCCGCGCCGGGCAAGGCGATCCTGGCTCACCGCGAGAGCGGCGGCACCCTGCACGCCTACGTGGCGCTCACCGAACCGCAGGACTGGTTCGCCGCCATCGACTTCACCGATGCCGCCGCGTCCGGCGCGCGGATCGCGCAGGAGTTCCATGGCTGGGCGCCGGAGCTCACCGCGCTGATCACCGACAGCGACACCGCACCGGTCCTGCGCCCCTTCTACGCCCTGCCGATCGGGCACCAGTGGGATCGGCTGCCGGGAGTGACCCTGCTCGGCGACGCCGCGCACCTCTCGGCCCCGAACGGCGAAGGCGCCAACCTGGCCATGTACGACGGCGCCGAACTCGGCCAGGCCATCGCCGCGCACCCCGACGACATCGAGGCCGCCCTCACCGAGTACGAGCAGGCCATGTTCCTCCGCAGCACCGAAGTCGCCGCCGAGGGGGCCGAGATCTACGAGATGCTCGCCGGAGACAACCCAGCCCACAGGCTGATCAACGTACTCGTCGAAGACGCGCAGACCCCCATGAGTCGCTAGGTCATGCAGGCGATGCAGCCCTGTCAGCGGCACCCCTCGGCGGCCGGCGACCGCAACAGCTCCAGCCGGCGCGGCCAAACCAGCGCCCCGAACGCCGCCGGGCCACGGGGCAGCCGAGCGGCGGGGCGCGTCTGCTTCCGGTGAGCCACCGTGAACAACCGCCAGGCCGAGCAGCAACTCTCCCGGCAGCAAGACCCGATGACCCTCGCCCAACGCCGCGCCCTCTTCCGGTGAGCCACCATGCACGACCGCCAGGCCGAGCAGCAACTCTCCCGGCAGCAAGACCCGATGACCCTCGCCCAACGCCGCGCCCTCTTCCGGTGAGCCACCATGCACGACCGCCAGGCCGAGCAGCAACTCTCCCGATAGCAAGACCCGCTGACCCTCGCCCCCGACCCGATCCGCATCTGGGTCAGCAGACCAGCCCGCCGCGCCACGCCGCGCCTCGGGCTCACGGGCGAACCGCTTGGCCGATCAGACCTGGTCGTCCTCCCCGGTCACCAGCAGCACCGGCCCGTTGATCCGCTCCACCGGAATCGCCGCCGCCGCAACAGCATCGGATCGGAGGCTGCGTTCGTAGATCGGGCGAAGGGGTGCGAGCCGTCGTGAGTGGCGTGGTCATCCGGGACATAAGACAACGGGTGGCCGCCCAGGGGCCAGATCGGTAGCCCCTTCGCCCCTTCGCCCCTTCGCCCCTTCGCCCCTTCGCCCCTTCGCCCCTTCGCCCCTTCGCCCCTTCGCCCCTTCGCCCCTTCGCCCCTTCGCCGGGCAGTATCGCTTACGGTCATGGGCGGCTCGTTGGCACATGGGTGTGGACTGCCCGCGGGAAGTTCATGCATCGTCGGGTGAAGGTGGGAGATCGTCGTCATCGGTTAGGTCTGAGGCGTACTGCCTAGGAGGTGCTGTTTCGTCGGCTTTCACGTACGTCCTTGGTGGCGTTTTGCGGGTGCGCCAGCCCTTGGCTACTCGTTCTATGTAGCCTGCGGCGGCCAGGCCGCCCAGTGCGCTCAGAGCCGTGTCCAGAGAGACTCCGGCCGCTACGGCGATGGAGGCGGGGCCTGCGGCGCCGCGTGTGGGGATGGCGTCGAGGACCCGGCTGGTCGTCTCGCTCAGTGTGTCTCGTGGGACGACCGGGCCGCGAGTTTGGGGGGCTAGGTCATCGCCTATCGAACCGACCAGGTCGATCACTTCCTCGGGCGAGGTGACGCAGACGGCCTTGCGTTCGCGAAGTAGGCGGTGGCAGCCGGCCGACATGGTGGAGGTGATCGGGCCTGGCACGGCCGCCAGGTGGCGTTGCAGTGACAAAGCGTGACCGGCTGTGTTGAGTGCGCCGCTGCGGAGTGCCGCCTCCACTACGACGGTGCCTCGTGACAGGGCGGCGATCAGGCGGTTCCTGATGAGGAAGCGCGCACGGGTGGGGTGTACGCCGGGAGGGCACTCGCTGACTACAACGCCCTGGTCGCGGGCGGCTGCGAACAGTTCGTGATGTCCGGTCGGGTAGCTGACGTCGACGCCGCAGGCCAGGACGACGACCGTCGGGGAGTCGGCGGCCAGACTGCCGCGATGGGCCGCGCCGTCGATCCCGAACGCACCGCCCGAGACCACTGTCCAGCCGGAGTCACTGAATCCCACGGCGAACTGAGCCGCGACGTGCACACCATACGCCGTGGCAGCCCGTGCGCCGACTACGGCGATCGATCGCAGGCAGGAGAAGCGCAGGTCGGCCGAGCCGTGGAGCCACAGGCCGAGCGGGCGGCGCGGTCCGAGTTGGTCCAGCTGAGTAGGCCATTCTGGGCTGCCGGGGATGATGAATCTTGCGCCGCTTCGTTCGCCGTTGGCGAGGTCGGCTGCGGGATCGGCGGACTCCAGACGGGCGCGCCAGGCGCGAAGTCGCTGGGTGAGCTCTGTTATGCGGCGCTCTGTGAGGGCTGTGCCGAGTTGCTGGGCGAGGCCTGTGACGTGTTGCTGAGTGGAGTCGGAGATCCGTTGCTGAGGGATGGTCGTTCCGCATTGCCCCCCGGAGTCTGTGGTCTGCCTCTGGGTGGGATTGTCTCTGAGTTGCCAGCTTGGGTCATTTGGCGGACGTTTAGTGAGGTCGGCTGCGATGTGCCGCCATGTTGGGTCCGCGATGTGTTGCTGAGTGGGGTCCGGAAGGTGTTGCCGGGTGGGGTCCGCCAGTTGGTGCTGGGTGGCGTCCGGGAGGTGCCGCCCGTTGGGGTTCGCCAGTTGGGGTTGGGTGAGGTCCGGGAGGTGCTGCCCGTTGAGGTCCGCCAGTCGATATTGGGTGGGGTCCGGGATGTAGTGGTCTTGGGTTTCCTGGGTGATGAAATCGGGCGGGAGGGTCTCCGTGCGTACAGCGTCGATTGCTGCCTCGGCGCCGCAGCAGGCGACGAGGCGACCCATCGTCGGGTCTCCAGCGTCGGCTACGCGCATGAGGGCGGCCCTCGCCTCCACTTCTGCTCTCGTCATCGACGCTCCTGAGGGGTGGGAATGTGGGCTTCGGGTGCGCCGAGCCTCGGTGGTGGCTGCGCGGCGGGTTGAGGGGTCACGTGTTCACCCCCAGCCACAAGGCGAGGGCTGTCGACGTTTCCGCGTCTTCGGGGCGGGGTTTGCCTGCCAAGTCCGTAAGGGTCCACGCGACTCGTAGGACGCGATCGAGGCCGCGCGCGCTGAGGGTGCCCGAGTCGAGGGCGGTCGTCATGCACTTCATGGCGGCATCTGAAGGGCGGTAGTCGGCGTGGAGGGCGGCGGACGGGATTTCGGCGTTCGTGCGCCAGGCTGTGCCGGCCAGGCGTTTGGCGGCTCGATGGCGGGCTGCCAGCACGCGCTCGGCCACGATCTTGCTCGGTTCGACGAACTGGCGGTCGGCCATGAGCTCGCGTCTGGACGTACGGGCGACTGTGACCTTCATGTCTACGCGGTCGAGAAGCGGGCCGGACAGTCTGGCCAGGTAGCGGCGTCTCATCGTGGGTGAGCACTGACAGCTTTCCCCCTGGTCCTGGGGCTGGGCGCAGGGGCAGGGGTTGGCCGCGAGGACGAGCATGAAGCGGGCCGGGAAGGTGACGGAGCCGGCTGATCTGCACACCGTCACGCGACCGGCCTCCAGGGGCTGGCGGAGGGAGTCGAGGATGTGGCGGGGGAATTCGGGGGCTTCGTCCATGAACAAGACTCCCCGGTGGGCGAGGGAGACCGCGCCGGGGCGTATGACGGTGCTGCCGCCGCCGATGATGGCCGCCGCCGTGGCGGTGTGGTGAGGGCTGACGAACGGTGGTCTGCTCAGCATGGGGCTGCTGGCCGGCAGTACGCCTGCCACCGAGTGGATGGCCGTCACCTCAAGAGCGTGGTCCAGCTCCAGGTCGGGGAGGAGTGTGGGCAGGCGTTCGGCGAGCAGGGTCTTGCCTGTGCCGGGCGGGCCGAGCATCCAGAGGTTGTGGCCTCCCGCCGCGCATATCTCGAGTGCTCGGCGGGCGACCGGCTGGCCGGCCACGTCGGACAGGTCGACAGCGGGCTGGATGGTCGGCTGAGGCGACTCTGGAACGTCTTGGATGTGCCACTCGGGCAGGTCGTCTCCCCGTCGTAGCCACTCCACCAGCTGGCGCAGGTCGGTGAACGGCGCCACCTTGACGTCGGGCACCAGCGCCGCTTCCGCCGAGTTCGCGGCCGGGACGACCACCGTGACGTCTCCGTGCTCGGCCGCGCCCAGCACCGACGGGAGAACGCCACGCACGGGTCTCAGGCGTCCGTCGAGGCCGAGTTCGCCGAGGAAGAACGGCTCCGCGACCCGGTCGGCGGGGACCACCCCGGCGGCACCCAGTATGGCCACGGCTATGGCGAGATCGAACTGACTGCCACGCTTGGGGAGGCTTGCGGGGAACAGGCTTACCGTGATGCGGGCGTCTGGCCACGGGAAATGGCTGTTGACCATCGCCGATCTGACCCGTTCTCTGGCCTCGCTGAGTGCCATGTCCGGCAGGCCGATTAGGTGGATTCCCGCCAAGCCGTTGCCCACGTCGGCTTCCACTTCCACGCTGCGGCCTTTGACGCCGACCAGGGCCACGCTGCGGGTCCTCGCCACTGCCATCTCAGATCGCCCCCCGTACGTGCTGGAGGGAGTAGTCGCCGGCGAAACGTTCCAGGGCGATCACGTCGATCCTGACCGTGTCGAAGGCGCGGGGCTGGGTCATGAGCCATTTGGCGGCGAGCATGCGGAGCTTGGCCAGTTTGGCCGGTCGTACCGACTCCAAGGCTGTGCCGTGTGATCGGCTGGATCTGGTCTTGACCTCTACCACGACCAGGTTGGGGCCGTCCTCGGCGATGACGTCGATCTCGCCGTGGCGGCAACGCCAGTTGCGTTCGATGATGGTCATTCCCTCGGCTTCCAGGTAGTTGACGGCGAGTTGCTCGCCGTGTTTGCCGAGGTCGTTCCTCGCGGCCATGTGGCACCTCCGGGCCCTGACTTTCGCGGATCGGGGATGGGAGATTGGGGCCGAGCGAGGTTCTGTGGACAGAGGGGGCTGTGGGTCCGGGGGGTTGTGGATAAGTCGGGGACGGGGTTGGGCAGCTGGCACCGCGCCGGGTGAGGTGCGCTGCCGCCCCGCGTGGCCTCGCCGGATGGCCGCTCCAGATGGCCTCGCCGGGTGATCCACCCGCTCTGAGTGAGCCGACCCAGGTGATCCATTCGCCCAGAGCGAATCGGCCCGAGCACCTCACCCGCCCCGAGTGACCTGCATGTGCAGGTGGCCAGTGGCAGTGCGGGGTGACCGGCCTGTCTCGGTGCGGGTGACCCATGGCGGCTACGAGTCGGCAGTGGCAAGTGACTGCGGGCAGTGCGGGCGGCCGGTGCAGGTGCGGGTGCGGGCGGCAGCGCGAGTGCGGGAAGCGCAGGTGGCTTGGGGCGGTGCGGGTGGCTTGGGGCGGTGCGGGTGGCTTGTGGCGGTGCGGGTGGCCTGGGGCGGTGCGAGTGCGGGTGGCAGCGCGAGTGCGGGTGCCGGGTGACTGCGGGAAGTGCGGGTGGCTTGTGGCGATGCGGGTGACTGCGGGGGGTGCGGGTGGTCTTTGGCGGTGCGGGTGTTGTGGTGGGGGGCTGCGCTAGTTGGCGTGAGAGGCCGCCGAGATGCGCGACCAACCGTCCGGGTACGTGAATCGGGCGTACGAGTACGCTTGTCCGCCGTTCCGGTCCGGCATTACCGTGCCGCAGTGGATCTCTTCTCACGCTCTTGGACGGCGTTGCGTACGGCGGTCGCCGAAATCTCGGATGAGGACTTCGAGCGGCCGTCCGGTTGTGTCGGCTGGCTCGTTCGAGACTTGGTGTGTCACCTGGTCATCGACGCCCAGGACGTACTGATCACGCTGGTCACGCCCGCCGAAACCGAGCCGACCGTCGACGCGGTCACCTACTGGAACCTTGTCGAACCCCCGACCGGAGAAGATCCGCTCGATGCGCTGATCCCCCGGTTGGCCGCCGCGTATGGGGAGCCGCGGTTGCTCAAGTTCCATCTCGACGACGTCGGTTCCGCGGCTGGTCGTGCTGCCGAACTCGCCGATCCCGCCGTGCGCGTCAGTACCCGCGACGAGGTGCTGACCGTCGGCGACTATCTGTCCGCGTACGTGCTCGAATGGACCTTGCACCACCTCGACCTGATCGCGCATCTACCGTCGGCCGCCGAGCCGCCCACCGAGACCCTCGTGGCGGCGCGCGCGTCGCTGGAGAAGATCGGCGGGACCTCATTTCCCGCCTCGTTCTCCGACAAGGACGCGCTGCTGATCGGCACCGGACGTCGTATGCCGACCGACGCAGAGAAGGTCGCGCTGGGTGATTTCGCCGCTAAGCTCCCGCTTGTCCTCGGTTGAGCCGTTCACTGTGGGCAACGGCCCGTGGCAGGCTCACGGCCCGTGGCGAGCTTACGGACCGTGGCGAGCTTACGGACCATGGCGAGCTTACGGACCATGGCGGGTTTACGGACCATGGGGATCCACGGGCCACCGGGAGACGGGCCATGGAGAGGGCGACGGGTGGCCCGGTAGGCGGCTGTGCTTGGGTCCATGAAGGGCCGGCGGCCGTTGCCGGTAATCGTATGGGGATCCCGCGAGCGGCCATGGGGAAGGGACCCGGGCTGGTGGCCATGTCGTTGCGGTGCCCGGTGGCTGGCTGCGGGTAATCCCCGGCGCACGGCTGTGGATTGGCCCGGTGGATGAGCCGGGACGGCCGGGCAGTTGGTCACGGGCGGGCGAAGACCCGGGGTGTCGGCCCCCTGAGTGAATGAGTGGCCCAGGGGGCGGGGAGCCCAGCGGGTGACCCCGTGACCCCGTGGTCCGGCAACTGGCTACGGATAGGCCTCGGCCAGCGACTGTGGATTGGCCAGGCCGGCCAGGCGGCTGGTCACCCGTTGGCGGGCGGGAACCGGGGCGACTGACCCCGAGGGGGTGTGTGGCCCAGCGGGTGGGCGGCCGAGCAGCTGGGTGGCCATGCTGGCCCATGGGCAACCCTTAGGGCCGAGCCGGACGGTAACCCTTCGAGACGGGCCTGGACGGTGGTCCTTCAGGGCGGGCCTGGACGGGCCTCAGGGCTGCCAAGGGCCCCGGCCATGGGCGTTCCGGCCCCCACAGGCACTGTCCTCCCGTCAGGCAGCCCCCCGCTCCAGCAAGCCGAGCCACCCCGTACGAACATCCTCAAAAAGCGCCTACCCCGAGAACCCCTCCTTCGGCATCTCCAGGTCGGCCTTGGCCAGTTCTTCGACGTTGACGTCCTTGAACGTGACCACCCGCACATTCTTCACAAACCGCGCCGGCCGGTACATATCCCAAACCCAGGCATCCTGCATCTTCACATCGAAGAACACGTCCCCGTTCTCCGCGGTCCGGACGTCGAGGTCTACCGAGTTGGTCAGGTAGAAGCGCCGTTCCGTCTCCACGACATACGTAAACAGCCCGACGACATCGCGGTATTCGCGGTAAAGCTGCAGCTCCATCTCGGTTTCGTACTTTTCGAGATCCTCTGCGCTCATCGCGGTCCTCCTGTCGTACCGGTCTTCCGGTTCGCCTGGTCAGGCAACCCCGGCCCCCATTTCATTTTCCCCCATCTCCCTGGCCACCGTGACGAAGGAGTAACGGTGGTGGGAGCATGGCCCGTTCGTCTCCAGCGCCAGCCGATGTCCTGGGGTGACGTACCCCTTGTGCTCGGCGAAGCCGTAACCCGGGAACTCGGCGTCCAGTTCGATCATCATGCGGTCCCTGGTGACCTTGGCCACGATCGAGGCCGCCGCCACGCAGGCGGCCACCTGGTCCCCCTTCCACACCGCCAGCGAAGGCGCCGGCAGGCCCGGGACGGGGAAGCCGTCCGTGAGGATGTACCCCGGGTCACAGGTCAACCGCGCGACGGCCCGGCGCATTCCGGCCACGTTGCTCTTGTGCAGCCCCCGCGCGTCGATCTCCGCCGGGGGAATGACGACGATCCCGACGTGCGCCGAGTCCATGATCAGCTCATAGAGCCGTTCTCGTACGGCCGGCACCAGCAGTTTCGAGTCGTTGAGACCCTCGATCGGCCTGCGCAGGATGGTCGCGGCGACCACCAGCGGGCCGGCGCAGGCCCCCCGGCCTGCTTCGTCGACACCGGCGATCGGGGTCAGGCCACGGCGGGCCAATGCCCGCTCATAGGCATAGAGTCCGGAATCACGCCGGACAACGCTGGGCCGAGGGCGGAACGCAACTGTCATGACAAGAGGCAGCGTACGCCCCAATCGCCGCAAACCGCGACCGGGAGCCGCCGCTATTTGACCTTGGCGAAGGTGTCAGGGTGCATGAAGATGCTGCCTCGCGACAGCGGCCAGTAGCGCATGATGGCCTTGCCGACCACCGCGTCCTCCGAGATGAACCCGCCCCCGGGCTCCTCGACGTGGCTGCGCGAGTCGGCGGAGGCGCTGCGGTGGTCGCCCATCAGCCACAACTTGCCCGGCGGCACGGTGTACTTGAACGTGTCGCCCGACGGGAAGTCGCCCGGATAGAGGTAGGACTCCTCGTCCAGCGCCGTGCCGTTGACCGTCACCCGCTTCTTGGCGTCGCAGCAGGCCACCTTGTCACCGCCGATGCCGATGACCCGCTTGATGGTGTCCTCGCCGTTCCAGCCCTTGAACACGATGATGTCGCCGCGTTCGGGCTTGCCCGAGAGCTTGTTGACGAACACCCGGTCGTTGATCAGCAGGGTGTTCTCCATCGACTCCGACGGGATGTAGAACGATCCGATGACGTACGCCTGCAACAGCAGCGCGATGCCGACGCCGAGGACCAGCAGCAGGATCGTCTCGCGGAAGCCGCCCTTTTTCTTCTTGTTGTCCCCCGCCGCCGCCTTCTTGGTGAAGGACATCAGGGCCTCCTGCTTCGCCTGCGCCGACGGATCAGCACCAAGGGTAGTGCTCCCGCGAACCCGGCGACCAGCGGCACGGAGCCGCCCATCGCCTGCAATGCCGGCTGCGCGAACGTGTCGGGGATGGGCAGCGTGGTCGCCCTGTTGAACGGCCATACGATGACGAACGCCCGCCCGACCACCTGGCCCACGGGAATCGAGCCGCCGCCCGGGTCACCCTGGTGCGAGCGCGAGTCGAGCGACACCGAGCGGTGATCGCCCATCACCCACAGCCGCCCCTCAGGCACCTTGATGTCGAAGAACTTGTCGGAGGGCACATTGCCCGGATAGAGATAGCTACCCTCGTCGATCGCCACGCCGTTGACCGTGATGCGCCCCTTGGGATCGCAGCACTTGACGTGGTCGCCGCCGACGCCGATGACCCGCTTGATGTAGTCCTTCTCACCGGGCACCACGCCGAACGCGGTGCCGACCCAGCGGAAGAACGCCGCGACCGGGTTGGACGGCTCCTCCATCTCGAACTCGCCGTCCCAGGAGTCGACGCCCGAGAACACCACCACGTCGCCGCGCTCGATGTCACGCGTGTGGTAGACCATCTTGTTCACCAGGACCCGGTCGTTCTTCAGGAGAGTGTTCTCCATCGACTCCGACGGGATGTAGAAGGCCTGGATCACGAACGTCTTGATGATCAGGGCCAACACCAGCGCCACGACGACCAGGACGGGAAGTTCTTTCCAGAACGATCCCTTTTTGTCCTTCTTGCCGCCCTTTGCTGGCTTCTCTGTTTCTTCGGCGACCACGTCCACCTCGTCCTTGACAGGGCGGCGCGACGCGCCGTGCTCCTGGCTCTCGCTAGTCATCGCTGACGAGCCTAGATGATGCGTCGGCTCGACAAGTCTCGACCGACGTTACACCCGCGCCCGAGTCGCTCCACATAAAGGAAATGCCCCTGCAAAGCCGAATGGCCCGCGCAAGACGCGGGCCATTCGGAAAGGTCTGTGTCACTTGGCGGGCACGGCCTCGCGCTTCTCGCGGATCCGCGCGGCCTTGCCGCGCAGATCACGCATGTAGTAAAGCTTGGCGCGACGCACGTCACCACGGGTCACGAGCACGATCTTCTCGATGATCGGGCTGTGCACGGGGAAGGTCCGCTCGACGCCGACGCTGTAGCTGACCTTGCGGACCGTGAAGGTCTCGCGGGCGCCGCTGCCCTGCCTGCGCAGCACGAAGCCCTTGAAGACCTGGACGCGGGAGCGGTTTCCTTCGACGACGCGGACGTGAACCTCGAGCGTGTCACCGGGGCGGAAATCCGGCACGTCGCCGCGCAGGGTCGCCTTCTCGAGCTCCTGGATCTTCGTGTGCATGAGAGCTGTCCTCAAGTCCTCGCGAGCACGCGGAGGTCCACCCGGCCTGAGCTCGCGGCGGACGCGCCTGCTGATTCGATGAACCCGGGACTGTCCCCCGGGCATGGCAGACCAACCACATGATGGTCGGTAGCGCTTCAGTTTGCCATATCTTCCGGCTGGAAGCGAAACGAGAGCTCCTCCAGCAGCCGCCGGTCGTGCTTGTCGAGCGCCTCGGGGTCGAGCGCCGCCGCCAGCTCGGGCCGGTTGGCTACAGTACGGCGCAGCGCCTCGTCACGCCGCCACCGCGCGACCTTGCCGTGATGCCCGGACAGGAGTACGGGCGGCACCTCGTGTCCCCGCCAGACCGGCGGCTTGGTGAAGACGGGGCCTTCGACGAGGTTGCGCATGGCCCCCGGCGCGAAGGAGTCGTCGACGGCCGAGTGGGCGTTGCCGAGCACGCCGGGCAGCAGCCTGCCGATGGCCTCCACCATCACCAGCGTCGCGACCTCGCCGCCGGCCAGCACGTAGTCGCCGATGCTGATCTCGTCGACGCGCAGGCGCGTGCCGTATTCGGCCATGACACGCGAGTCGATGCCCTCGTAGCGCCCGCACGCGAACAGCAGCCAGGGCTCGTCCGCGAGCTCCTGGGCTAGCTCCTGGGTGAACGGCCGCCCGCTCGGCGTGGGCACGATCAGACGCGGCAAGCCGCCCCCAGCGACCGCAGCCGGCGAGCCGCCGGCGATCACCGCGTCGATGGCCTCGCCCCACACCTCGGGCTTCATGACCATGCCGGGTCCGCCGCCGTAGGGCGTGTCGTCCACGGTCTTGTGCACGTCGTGCGCCCAGTCGCGGAGCTGGTGCACCCGGACGTCGAGGGTGCCGCGCTCGCGGGCCTTGCCGATGAGGGAGACGTCGAGCGGCGCGAAGTATTCGGGGAAGATCGAGACGACGTCGAGCCGCATCACAGCAGCCCTTCGGGCGGGTCGACGACGAGCCGGCCGCCGTCGAGATCGACCTCGGGCACCAGGGCCTTGACGAACGGGATGAGCGCGTCGTCCTGGCCGCTCCGCCGTACGACCAGGAGGTCCTGACCGTGATGGAGCACGTCGGTGACCTCGCCGACGGCCTCCCCGGAGACGGTCACGACCGCGAGCCCGATGAGCTGGTGATCGTGGAACTCGTCGGGGTCGTCGGAGGGCGTCACCTCGTCGGAGTCGATGACCAGCATCGTGCCGCGCAGTTCCTCGGCCGTGTCGCGTTGGGTCACCCCGGCGAAAGTGATCAGCAGCGCGCCCTTGTGCCAGCGGCGGCTCTCGATGACCAGCGGCCCCCTGTCGGCGGGATCGGTGGCGACGGCCGCGCCGACGGCGAAGCGAAGCTCGGGATCGTCGGTGCGCACCTCCACGGTCACGTCGCCGCGTACTCCGTGCGGGCGGCCTATCCGGCCGACGACCAACTGCACGTGAACTCCCACCTTTTCTAACGCAAGCGCCCCCATCGGCAAGAAACCGATGAGGGCGCAGGAACCTGACGCTAACGGACGGCTTCGTCCAGGTCGAGCAGATCGACCCGGACGTACTTCCCGTCGGCCAGGGCATTCACGACAGTGCGCAGCGCCTTGGCGGTGCGCCCACCGCGACCGATGACCTTACCCAGGTCCTCGGGGTGCACCCGGACCTCCAGGACGCGCCCGCTGCGAATGCGGCGTGCGCGGACCCGGACATCGTCTGGATGTTCGACGATGCCCTTAACGAGGTGCTCGAGAGCCTCCTCGAGCACTTCAGGCCTCGCCCTCGGTCTTGGTCTCGGCGGGAGCGGCGGGGGCGGCCTCGACGGGAGCGGCCTCGGCCGTCTCCTCCTTCTTGCGAGCCTTCTTCGGCGTGGTGGCGGCCGTGCCGGTGTCGCCACCGGACAGGGTCTCCTTGGCCGCGGCCTCGTAGAGGGCGTGACGGTCGGGCGCCGGCTCGGCGACTTTCATCGGCGCAGGGGCGGCCTCGCCCTTGAACTTCTGCCAGTCACCGGTCAGCTTGAGCAGCTTGAGCACCGGCTCGGTCGGCTGCGCGCCGACACCGAGCCAGTAGGCCGCGCGCTCGGCGTTGACCTCGATGCGCGAAGGGTCTTCCTTCGGGTGGTACAGGCCGATCTCTTCGATCGCCCGGCCGTCACGCTTGGTGCGGCTGTCGGCGACGACGATGCGGTACTGAGGGCTACGGATCATGCCGAGCCGCTTGAGCTTGATCTTGACTGCCACTGGTGTGGTCTCTCCTGCATTCGAGCGTGGGTGAACGGCATCACATCGAGTGGGGCACGATGGGAGTCCGCTCCAGGGACAGGCATGACCGGCGGGAGATGAGAGGGCACCCACCTGGCCACGATGTTCCAACATGTCATTGTGCCAGACGCACAGGACTGCGCACGACCCGCAGGCGCGGGTCGCCGCACTCGTAAACCCGGAATATCCAGAAAAGTTGCTACTTCTGGCCCGGGAGATTGAACTTGCTGGGGTCGAAGCCCGGCGGCAGCTCCATGCCCGGAGGCAGCTTCCCGCCCAGGTTGCCCAGCAGACCACCCTTGGCCGGCTGCTGCGGCTCGGCCGGAGCCGAGTCGCCCTTGCCCAGAGCGGCCTTGCGCGGGTCGCCGCTCACGCGCCGCCCCTTCTTGGTCTTCTTCTGGGCCTTGGCCGCCTTGCCCCGGCCGCCCGGCATGCCGGGGATGCCCATGCCCCCCGCCATCTTCTTCATCATCTTCTGGGCGTCGAAGAACCGCGTCACCAGGTTGTTGACGGCGCTCACCGTCACACCGGAGCCGGCGGCGATGCGGGCCCGGCGGGAGCCGTTGATGATCTTCGGGTCCTGGCGCTCGCCCGGCGTCATCGAGCGGATGATGGCCGCGATGCGGTCGAGGTCGCGGTCGTCGATGGAGTTGAGCTGGTCGCGCATCTGCCCCATGCCGGGCATCATGCCGAGCAGGTTCTTGATCGGGCCCATCTTCTGGACCATCATCATCTGCTCGAGGAAGTCCTCGAGCGTGAAGTTCTCGCCCGAGGTGAGCTTGCCCGCCATCTTGGCGGCCTGCTCCTCGTCGAAGGTCTTCTGGGCCTGCTCGATCAGGGTGAGGATGTCACCCATGTCGAGGATGCGGGAGGCCATCCGGTCGGGGTGGAAGGCGTCGAAGTCCTCGAGCTTCTCACCGGTCGAGGCGAACATGATCGGCCGGCCGGTGATGTGCCTGACCGACAGCGCGGCACCGCCGCGGGCGTCGCCGTCGAGCTTGGTGAGCACCACCCCGTCGAAGCCGACGCCCTCCATGAACGCCTGGGCCGTGGTCACGGCGTCCTGGCCGATCATGGCGTCGACCACGAACAGGACCTCGTCGGGCGAGACCGCGTCGCGGATGTCGGCGGCCTGCCGCATCATCTCCTGGTCGATGCCCAGACGGCCGGCGGTGTCGATGATGACGACGTCGTGCTGCGCGCGCTTGGCCTCGTCGATCGACCGGCGGGCGACCCCGATCGGGTCGCCGACGCCGCTGCCGGGCTCGGGCGCGTAGACGGCCACCTGCGCGCGCTCGCCCACGACCTGGAGCTGCTGCACGGCGTTGGGGCGCTGGAGGTCCGCGGCGACGAGCATGGGCGCGTGGCCCTGCTCGCGCAGCCACTTGGCGAGCTTGCCCGCCAGGGTGGTCTTACCGGCGCCCTGCAGGCCCGCGAGCATGATGACGGTCGGCGGCGTCTTGGCGTAGCGGAGCCGGCGCGTCTCGCCGCCAAGGATCTCGATCAGCTCGTCGTTGACGATCTTGACGACCTGCTGCGCCGGGTTGAGCGCCTGGGAGACCTCGATGCCGCGGGCGCGCTCCTTGACCTGGGCGACGAACGCCTTGACCACCGGCAGCGCGACATCGGCCTCGAGCAGCGCGATGCGGATCTCGCGGGTGGTGGCGTCGATGTCGGCCTCAGACAGCCGACCCTTGGAGCGGAGGGAGGAGAAGACCGATGTCAGCCGGTCGGAAAGCGTCTCGAACACGTGGTAGGCCAGTCCTCGAAGCGAATGTTGGTCTAATGGTTCAGCCTATCCGCTCCGGCAGCCCTTCCAGCCTGGCTCGGCCATCCGGTCTGTCAGCATGCCCCAGACGGCGACATCCCGGACGGCGGCCTGCCAGGTAGCAGGCGAGGTCAGCTACCGCTCCAGCCCGGCACCGCCATCCGGACCGTCAGCGCGTGTTCGACCAGGTTGATGAGCGCGCTCTTGACCGAGTCCTTCGACCGGGCGTCCAGTCGCACCAGCGGGATGTGCGGCGCCAGTGTGAGAGCGTCGCGCACCTCCGCGTCGCTGTGCGGGTATGACCCATCCCACCCGTTCACGCCCACGACGAACGGCAGCTGCGCCTCTTCGAAGTAGTCGATCGCGGGGAAGCTGTCGGCCAGCCGCCGCGTGTCCACCAGCACCACCGCGCCGATCGCACCACGCACCAGGTCATCCCACATGAACCAGAACCGGTGCTGTCCGGGCGTGCCGAACAGGTAGAGGATCAGGTCACGGTCGAGCGAGACCCGGCCGAAGTCCATCGCCACGGTCGTGGTGGACTTCAGCGGCGTCATACCGAGGTCGTCGATGCCCGCCGAAGCGTCCGTCATGACGGCCTCGGTCGTCAGCGGCATGATCTCCGACACCGCGCCGACGAACGTCGTCTTGCCCACCCCGAACCCTCCGGCCACCACGATCTTCGTCGAGGTGAGGCCGGGGCTAGAGCCTGCGAAGTCCACTGAGCACCCTTTCGAGCAGGTTTACGTCTGGCCGTCCGGACTCCAGCGCTGGCTGGTGTACGCGTACCAGACCTTCGGCCGCCATGTCGGCGATCAGCACGCGCACCACGCCGAGCGGGATCCGCAACAGGGCCGACACCTCGGCCACCGACCGGACCTGCCGGCAGAGCTGGCTGATCGCCTGATACTCCGGCGTGATGTGGGAGAACTCCCGGTGCTCGGCCGTCGCGGACGAGACCAGGGCCTCCATCGCCAGCTTGACCCGGGGCGCGGTCCGTCCTCCCGTCACGGCGTAAGGACGGACCGGCGACGCGGGATCTGAGCTCAGCTGCGGCTGGGGTTGCGGATGGGGATCCCAGCCACCGCTGTTCCACCTTGGGTCCGTCACCTACATCACCTGGTCTGGCTGGCGCGCAGCTCGGCGCGCACCGCCGGAGTAAGTACCTGACCGGCACGATCGACCATAAGCGTCATTTGGTACGCGACAAGGCCCATGTCGCAGTCGGGCGCCGCCAGCACGGCCAGGCAGGAGCCGTCGCTGATCGACATGATCAGCATCAGCCCGCGTTGCATCTCGACGATGGTCTGGTTGACCGCGCCGCCCTCGAAGACCCTGGCCGCTCCCTGCGTCAGGCTCACCAGGCCGGACGCGATCGCGGCCAGTTGATCAGCCCGGTCCACGGGGAAGCCCGACGATGCCGCCAGCGGCAGACCGTCGGACGAGACAACGACCGCGTGGGCGACACCTGGAACGGTACTGACGAAGTCGGTTATCAACCAGTCGACTCCGCGTGCCGCGTGGCTCAGGTCGTTCATACGCCCTCCTCCCTGCTATCAACGGGCCTCGAGCCGGCGGGGTACGCCTTGCCCTCGCTGATGTCGTCACGTGCCGCGCGGAAGCCCTGCTGGAAGCTGGACAGGCGGCTGCGGACACGATCGGGCGAGACAGAGGGCATCGGGGCGACCCCCTTCGGCGCCGAGGCGGTGTCGGCGGAACCCGGCACGAGGTTGGCCTTGGGCACCCGCTTGGGCAGCCCGGCGGCCGTCGAGCCGTCACGTACCGGCTCGACCGCGGCCGCCGCGGCGTTCCAACCGGCATCCGCCTTGGAGGAACCCCAGTTCGCGCCGCTTTCACCACCGTGCTCGAACCAGGCCGACTCCACCGAAGCGAAGATCGGCAGGTACTCGTCACCCGACGAGGGCGGGTTGACCACCGGGATGGGGCCGGTCGCGGCCGACTCCGTCTCCGGGAAGTCGTACCTCGGCCTGGGCGGCAGGCTCTGCTCCACCGGCCGGTTGCCGAAGCTCCAGTCCTGTGGCGGCTGGAACGGCGGCTGGTCGCCGGTGGGCCGCTTGGGCAGGCCGTTGTCGCCGCCCCAGCCGCCACCGCCGCCACCACCCTGGCCTCGCGACGGCACCCAGACGTCGGCGGTGTCGTAACCGCCGCTGCTGGCGCGCGGGTCGGAGGGCCAGCCGTTGACGTCGGACGGCCACTGAGGCATGGACGGCCAGGCGCCCGCGCCCGCACCGGCGGGCTCCGGGTTGGACGGGTAGGACGGGTGTCCCGGGCCCATCTGATAGCCGCCGCCCTGCCACTGCGGAGGCGCGGGGGGCGCGGCCGTGGGAGCGGGAGCCGCGTAGGTCTCCTCGCGCACGGGCATGCCGCCCTGCGTCCCGGCGTAGGCCGGGGACTGGCTGCCGAGCAGGCTCTCGGGCACCAGCACCATGGCGGTCAGACCGCCGGAGCCGTGCGGGCGCAGCTGTACGCGGACGCCGTGGCGGTGCGCCAGTCGGGCGACCACGAACAGGCCCATGCGGCGCGACACCGAGACGTCCACGATGGGCGCGTCGGTGAGGCGGTCGTTGGCCGCGGCCAGTTCGTCCTGGGTCATGCCGATGCCGGAGTCGGTGATCGACAGCATCACGCCACCGCCATCGATCCGGCTGCCGGAGACCGTCACGCGGGTCTCGCGGGGCGAGAACGACAGCGCGTTCTCCACCAGCTCGGCCAGCAGGTGGATGACGTCGTTGACGGCCTGACCCGCGACGGACACGCCGTCGGGCACCTGCAGCACGACCCGCTCGTAGTTCTCGACCTCCGACAGCGAGGCGCGGGCCACGTCGACCAGCTTGACCGGCTGGCTCCAGCGGCGCGGCGGGTCCTGACCGGCCAAGACCAGCAGGTTCTCGCTGTTACGGCGCATACGGGTGGCCAGGTGGTCCAGCTTGAACAGGTTCGCCAACCGGCTCTCGTCCTGCTCGCCCTGCTCCAGCCCGTCGATGAGGGTGATCTGCCGCTCGACCAGCGTCTGGCTTCGGCGAGACAGGTTGACGAACATCGCGTTGACGTTGCTACGGAGTCGGGACTCCTCGCCCGCCAGCCGTACCGCTTCCCGGTGTACCTCGTCGAACGCCCGCGCGACTTCACCGATCTCGTCCTGGGACATGACGCCGATCGGCTCGACCTCCATCGGGCCGCTCGCCTCGGACTCGCGCAGCTGCTGGACCGTCTCCGGCAGGCGGCGGCTGGCGATGAACAGCGCCTCCCTGCGCAGCCGGCGCAGCGGGCCGCTGAGCGAGCGCGCCATGAACGAGGTGATCACCAGCACCAGGATCAACAGGATGGCGATCGCGATCGCGATGATCATCGCACCCTGCTGCTCCTGGCCCTGCAGGGTGCGGCTGCGCAGCAGGATCGAGTCGGAGACCTGCTGTTCGATCTTGCGCATGCCGTCGATGGCCTTGCCCACGGCCTTGAGCCATTCATCGCCGTCGCGCTGGAGGCCGACCTCAGGGTCGACCAGCTGCGCCCCCGAGTCCTGCAGGAACAGGGCGCGGGCCTGGATCAGCTCGGACTTGTCGACGGCCGAACCACTGACGACGTCGTCGTACGCCTGGCGGATGTTCAGCGGCACCTGGGCCCTGAACGTCGCCAGCTCGCTGTTGCGCTGGGCGCGCGCGGCGATGAAGGAGTCGAGCTCGTCCTTGCTGAATCGCCTGGCGGCCAGCGCGGCCACCAGGAGCGCGCGCTGGGTGGAGAGGAACTGCTTGGCCCTGGACAGAGCGGCGAAGCCGGAGACGCTGTCGGCGAGCTCCTTGTCAGCGGCACCCAGGTCGATGTTGTCGTTGAGCCCGATGAAGTCGGAGATGCTCCGGTCATACAGCTCGATGACGGAGCCGACGTTCAGTTGCGAGTCCACCGCGGTCTTGCGTGACTGGTCGAGCTCGATCAGACGGTTCTTGATGCGGATGGCCTGCGCGCGCTGGGGGCTGTCAGAAGCGGCGAGCGCGTCGACCGGGCCACGTACGCTGTCGCGAAGCTTGTTGACCGTGCTGTATTGGGCGTCGACGTCGGCCTTGCCACTGCTCCTGCGCCCGAGGGCGACGAAGCTGGCGGTGAGGTCGCGTTCGAGCTCGACCTCGTGGGCGAGCGCGGTCAGCTGGCTCGCCAGAACGGCGACCTCGTTGACCTTCTCGTACTCGGTGGCGCTGCTGATCGAGGTGGCTACGCGGAAGCCGCCCAGGACCAGGGCCGCCAAGGTGGGAATGACAACCAGAACGAGCAGCTTCGAGCGCACGCGCCAGTTGCGCAGCGCGAGGCCGCCCGTCTTCTTCGCACGCCCGGCCCGTGCTTTGGGCTTTGACTTGGCGTGAAGTGCCGCAGGAGCGGGCGCTTCAGCAGTTAAGCCGGGATCCCCACCTGCTGGGGGGAATGCGTTCCTCACTGGCCTCCGCAACCTCTCCTCTGATGGTCTGGTGCAAGAGGATCACGTCATGCATTGTGTTTGCCGTGTGACGCCGACGCACCCATGGGGCGAGAGCTTATTTGAGCACAACAACAGGAGATCGGCCAATACCGCAAAGGTCGCAGTCAACCCATCTCTTCGCAGAACATGCCAAACCCGGACAAATGCCACATCCTCCTGGTGGATGCCGGGCTGCCACCTCCTTGATTCGGACAATCATCCCAAACGTACATTGTGATCATCATTTCCGTATATATATTGGTAATTTCCAGAATCGGGGGACCATGCGCAAGAGTTAGCTGCGCTAGGGTGCGACCGTCGTCGATCACCCCCCGTTCGAAGGAGACGCGACATGAGGTTCGGTGCACTAGGGCGCACCGCCCTGATTGGACTTGTGGCCACCCTTGTCATTACGGGGTGTTCCAGCTCAGATAGCAAGACCGGAGGCGCCTCGAATGCCAACGGTCTTGAGAAGACAGACCTCCTGATCGGCGAGTACCCCGGGGCGGACGCCGCCCCGCTGTTCATCGCGATCGAGCGCGGCTTCTTCAAGGAGCAGGGCCTCAATGTCAAGACGGAGGCCATCCAGGCTCCGCAGGCCGTACTGCCCAAGCTCGCCAACGGCAGCATGGACGTGGTGCTGGGCAGCTACGCCACCATCTTGTCCATCCAGTCCCAGGGGCTGGAGAAGTTCAAGTACATCGCGGACTCCTACCAGGGAGCTGCGGGGGCCTTCGGCGTGATGGTGTCGAAGAACTCGCCCATCAAGAGCGTCGGTGACCTCAAGGGCAAGAAGATCGGCGTCAACGCGCTCGTCGGCCTGGGTGTTCTCACCATGAACCCCCACCTCAAGATCGCCGGACTCGACCCCACCAAGGACGTCAAGTACGTCGTCGTGCCGAGCACCGACTGGCTCAAGTCGCTGAAGAGCGGTGCCGTGGACGCCGTCTGGATGACCGACCCGTACGTCAGCCAGGCCAAGAACCAAGACGGCGCGACGATGCTGCTCGACACGATGTCCGGCCCCACGGACAGCCTGCCGATCACGGGCTGGGCGGCCACGGAGAAGTGGATCGGCAAGAACCCCAAGACGATGGCCGCCTTCCAGCGGGCGATGGCGAAGGCGCAGAACGTCGCCGCCACCGACCGCAGCGCCGTGACGAAGATCCTGCCGACCTTCACCCAGATCCCGGCCGCGACCGCTGCCACGATCAACCTGGGCAACTACCCGACCTCACTGAACGCCCAGCGCATTCAGCGGGTGGCTGACCTGATGGCCGAGTACGGCTTCATCAAGAACAAGATCGACGTCTCCTCGATGATCGTTACGTCGCAGGGATGACCGCTGCCACAACACTGACGCGGGGCGGGCGTACCACGCTCGCCCGCGCCAGGGTCGGAAAGCTCATCCGCCACGCCATCGGCGTGGCGGTTTTTCTGCTTGTCTGGGAGCTCGCCAGCAGGACCGGCCTGGTCGAATGGCTGCCCCCGGCCTCTACCTGCCTGGCCAGAGTGGTCGGCCTGGCGTTCGACCCCGAATATCTCGCCGACCTGAGCTCCACGATGCTCGCCGCCGTCATCGGCCTGCCGCTGGCCATCCTGCTGGCCGTCCCCGTAGGGCTGCTTCTTGGGACCGTTCCCGTCGTGGAGGAGATGACCCGGGCGATCGTCGAGTTCCTGCGTCCCATCCCCTCGGTGGCGCTGATCCCGCTGGCGTTGTTCCTGTTCCAGCCCGACATCAACGCCAAGGTCGCGCTCATCGTCTACGCCGCGTCCTGGCCGATCCTCATCAACACGCTCTACGGCGTGCGCGACGTCGACCCGCTGGCCGCGGAGACGCTGCGCTCCTTCAGCTTCGGCTCCGCGGCCGTCGTCTGGCGGGTGTCGCTGCCGAGCGCCGCGCCGTTCATCTTCACCGGCATCCGGCTGGCCGCCTCGATCACGCTCATCCTGGCCATCAGCGTGGAGTACGTCGTCGGCGGCGCCGGCGGGATCGGCGCCTTCCTCATCCAGGCGAGCACCGCCCTGGACGATTCGGCGATGGTCGACGTGATCGCCGTGCTGGTGTGGTCGGGCGCCATCGGACTGGTCGTCAACACCCTGCTGCTGCGTGCCGAGCGGCGGCTGTTCAAGTGGCGGAACGCATGATCAAAACCCTGGTCAAACGGCTCTGGCTGGTGCCGGTGGCCCTCGTCGCGTGGGAGCTGATCACCAGGGCGGTGGACGACCCCTTCATGCCCCGCCCCACGGTCATCGTGGCGCGCATGTACGAGATGTGGTTCTCCGGGCCCCTCATCCTCACCGACGAGGCGGTGGACAACTTCGTCCCCAGCATCATCAGGCTGGTCGGCTCGTGGAGCGTGGCCGTGGCCCTCGGGATAGCACTCGGTGTCGCGATCGGCAGGACCGCCTGGCTGTCCGACTACATCGACCCGCTGGTGGAGTTCGCCCGGGCCGTGCCGCCACCTGTGATGTTCCCCGTGTTCCTGGTGCTCTTCACCATGGGCACGCAGGTCCAGGTGGCGACGATCGTCTTCGGCGTCATCTGGCCGATCCTGCTGAATTCAATCGATGGCGCGCGTAACGTGGATCGTCTCCAGATTGAGACCGCAACCGTCTTCGGCGTCCCGGCGAGCCTGCGCCTGGTCCGGATCATCCTGCCCGCCGCCTCACCGAAGATCTTCGCTGGTCTGCGGCTGAGCGTCTCGCTGGCGCTGATCCTCATGATCGTCTCCGAGCTCAAAGGCGCCACCGACGGCATCGGTTACCTGCTGGCCAGCGCGAGCGACCGCTCCGACATGCCGGCTCTCTGGGGAGGAGTGGTCGTGCTCGGAGTGCTCGGTTACGTACTCAACACCCTGTTCCTCATGGTCGAACGCCGGATGCTCACGTGGCACCGTGGCGCTCGCCGTACCGCGTAGGAGGCGGATGTGACTGACCTGTTGCTGAAGAACGTGCGTATTGTTACGCACGACCGAGACGAACCGGTCGTCGCGGACATCGCCGTGACCGGCGGGCGCATCGAGCAGGTGGAAGCCGGCCTGTCCGCCGAGGGCGTCGAGGAGGTGCTCGACGGCGACGGGAAGCTGGCCTTCCCGGGCGTCGTGGACGCCCACCAGCATTGGGGCATCTACAACCCGCTGCCCGAGGACACCGCCTCGGAGAGCATGGCCAGCGCCCAGGGCGGCGTCACCACGGCGCTCACCTACATGCGGACCGGCCAGTACTACCTCAACAGAGGCGGTTCGTACGCGGAGTTCTTCCCCGAGGTGCGCAGGCAGGCCGAGGGACAGGCCTACATCGACTACGGCTTCCACCTCGCGCCCATGTCGAGCACGCACATCGGCGAGCTGCCCGACCTGGTGGAGAAGTTCGGGGTCTCGTCGTTCAAGATCTTCATGTTCTACGGCGGCCACGGGCTGCACGGGCGCTCGGCCGACCAGAGCAAGTTCCTGATGCTGCCCGAGGGCGAGCGCTACGACTACGGGCACTTCGAGTTCGTGATGCGTGGAGTGCAGGAGGCCCGCGAACGCTTCCCGCACCTGGCCGACGAGATCTCACTGTCGCTACATTGTGAGACCGCCGAGATCATGACCGCCTACACCAAGCTGGTGGAGGAGGCCGGCGACCTCAGCGGCCTGGCCGCCTACAGCGCCTCCCGGCCGCCGCACTCCGAGGGGCTGGCGGTCTTCATCGCCTCCTATCTCGCCCACGAGACCGGCCTGGCCAACATCAACCTGCTCCACCTGTCCTCGCGCAAGGCACTCGACGCGGCCGTGCGGATGGCCAAGACCTTCCCGCACATCGACTTCCGCCGCGAGGTCACGATCGGGCATCTTCTCGCCGACATCGAGACGGCCAACGGGATCGGCGCCAAGGTGAACCCGCCCATCAGGCCGCGCGAGGATGTCGAGGCGCTGTGGGAGTACGTGCTCGACGGCACCGTCGACTGGGTGGTCAGCGACCACGCCTGCTGCCGGGAGGAGCTCAAGTTCGGCGCTCAGGCCGACGACGTGTTCCTGGCCAAGGCCGGGTTCGGCGGCGCCGAATACCTGCTGCCCGGCCTGATCACCGAGGGCCGCCGCCGCGGCCTGTCCTACGGGCGCATCGCCGCCCTCACCTCCTGGAACCCCGCCCGCAGGTACGGCCTGCGGAGCAAGGGCACCATCGCGCCCGGCTTCGACGCCGACTTCTGCCTGGTCGACACCGGCAGCACGTGGACCGTCCGGGCCGCCGAGTCGGAGTCGACGCAGGAGTACACCCCATTCGAGGGCTTCGAGCTGAGCGCGAAGGTCACCGACACGTTCGTCAGAGGCAACCACGTCCTCGACGCGGGCAAGATCGTGGGTCGTCCGATGGGCCAGTACATCTCCCGGCCGCTGGGCTGAAAGGAAACCCCTTGCTTGAGATAGACAACCTCACGCACGTCTACGGCGAGGGCCCGACACGGCACCACGCCATCGACGGCCTGAACCTGAGCGTCGCCGAGGGCGAGCTGCTGTGCATCGTCGGGCCCTCCGGGTGCGGCAAGTCGACGCTCCTGCGCTCCATCGCGGGCCTGATCAAGCCCACGGGCGGCGCCATCAAGGTCCAGGGCGAGCTGGTCCGCCAGACGCCCGCCAACCTGGCCGTCGTCTTCCAGGACTACAGCCGGTCACTGTTCCCGTGGATGTCGGTGGCCGACAACGTCGCGCTGCCGCTGCGTCGCAAGGACATGACCAAGCAGCAGCGCCGCGAGGCGGCGCACGAGGCGCTGGAGTCGGTGGGGCTGGCGGAGGCCGGTCGCAAGTATCCGTTCCAGCTGTCGGGCGGCATGCAGCAGCGGGTGTCGATCGCCCGCGCGCTGGCCTACCGGCCGGCGCTGATGCTCATGGACGAGCCGTTCGGCTCGGTCGACGCGCAGACGCGTGAGGACCTCGAAGACCTCGTGCTGAAGGTACGCGGGCACCACCAGATGACGATCGTGCTCATCACGCACGACATCGACGAGAGCGTGTACGTGGGTGACCGGGTCGTCGTGCTGTCCAAGGCGCCCGCGCACGTCGTGGGCGACCTGAAGGTGGAGCTGCCCAGTCCCCGTGACCAGATCAGCTCCCGCGAGCACCCGGACTTCGTCCACCTGCGTGCCGAGGTGGGGCGTCTGGTGCGCGGCGTGGCCTCCGTCTGAGCGCGTCTCTGTACGCCCTCAGACCGAGCGCGTCTCTGTAAGACGCGTCCGTCTGAGGGCGCACCCATAACTGGAACACAGGCCGAACCACCAGTGCCGCCGGGCGTCCAGCCCGGCGGCACTGGTGCAGAGGAAGTCAGGCCGGAGTGTGGGAGTGGCGGGTCAGGGCGTGTTCGACCAGCGTGATCAGCGTGCCCTTCACCGAGTCCCTGACTCGGGCGTCCAGGCGGACGATCGGGGTGTGCGGGTTGAGTGACAACGCCTCCCGGATCTCCTCCTGCTGGTGCTGGAAGTTGCCGTCCCAGCCGTTGATGCCGATGACGAAGGGGAGTTTGGCCTCTTCGAAGTAGTCGATCGCGGGGAAGCTGTCAGCCAGCCGCCGCGTGTCCACCAGCACCACCGCGCCGATCGCACCACGCACCAGGTCATCCCACATGAACCAGAACCGGTGCTGTCCGGGCGTACCGAACAGATAGAGGATCAGGTCACGGTCGAGCGAGACCCGGCCGAAGTCCATCGCCACGGTCGTGGTCGTCTTGTTGGGCGTGAGAGAGACGTCGTCGACACCCGCCGACGCGTCCGTCATCACCGCCTCCGTGGTGAGCGGCAGAATCTCCGAGACCGCACCCACGAACGTCGTCTTGCCCACGCCGAAGCCGCCGGCCACGACGATCTTCGTCGAGGTTAGGCCGGGGCTAGAGCCTGCGAAGTCCACTGAGCACCCTTTCGAGCAAGTTGAGGTCCGGCTTTCCCGCGTCCAGCGCAGGCTGGTGCACGCGGATCAGGCCCTCCGACGCCATGTCGGCGATCAGCACCCGGACCACCCCAAGAGGCTGCCGTAAAAGGGCGGAGATCTCGGCAACCGACCTGACGTTCCGGGTTAGCTGAATGATCGCCTGATACTCCGGACTTAATAGTGAAATGTCTTTATATTCCGAGGTCACGGAGGACACGAGGGCCTCCATGGCGAACTTCATCCGTGGGGCCGTGCGGCCCCCTGTCACGGCATATGGCCGGACAAGGGAGCTCGGCTTCTGCGGACGCGGCGCCGACGGATGCGGCGGAGTGCTATCACCAGCCCAACCCTGACCTGACATCATGTTCTTCTCCTGTCACCGTCCCACTAACGCGGGCGGGACGCCTGCAGCTCGGCGCGCACGGCCGGGGTGAGCACCTGGCCCGCCCGCTCCACGAGCAGCGTCATCTGGTACGCGACCAGGCCCATGTCACAATCGGGCGCGGCGAGCACAGCGAGGCAGGAGCCATCGCTGATGGACATGATCATCAGGAGTCCGCGCTGCATCTCGATGACGGTCTGGGTGACCATACCGCCTTCGAACACACGAGCCGCGCCCTGCGTCAGGCTGATCACACCCGAGGCGACCGCGGCCAGCTGGTCGGCCCGGTCCTTGGGAAAACCCTCGGAGAAAGCCAGCGGCAAGCCGTCGGACGACACCACCACGGTGTGCGCGACTCCAGGCACGTTATTGACGAAATCGGTGATCAGCCAGCTGATGCCACGCGCTCCCTGGCTCAGTTCTCTCATTGCTCCTCCTCATTGTCTTCTCCGCGGGTGAACGCGCGGCCTTGCCGTACCCCCTGCTGGAAGCTGGACAGCCGGCTCCGCAATCGATCGGGAGAGATCTGTGGCGCCGGTGACGTCGCCTGCGGCTCGGCCAGGCTGGCCGTACCGGGAACCAGGTTGGCCTTCGGCACGCGCCGCGGCAGGCCAGAGGCCGTCGTGCCGCCCATCGCCGGCTCGGCGGCGGCCTGCGCGGCCTGCCAGCCGGTGTCGGCGGGCGAGGACCACGTCGAGCCCGCGCCGGACTGGCCCGGCACGCGTTGCGGCAGCGAGGGCTTGTCCGACGTCCCGGCGGAGGCGGCAGACGCGGCGACCGGCGGAGGCGCGGCGGGCGCGGGAGGCACGGGTAGCTGAGCGTAAGGCTGGGCATAGGGCTGCGCGGCGGGCTGCTGCGGGAGCTGGCCGATCGGCGGCACGGCCGGTATGCCCCCGATCTGCGTCTCCTCCTGCGCGGAGATCTCGGAGTACTGCTCCGGCTCCGGCTTGATCGGCTCGGGCTCCGGCTCCGGCCTGCGGAACCAGTCGGAGCCGACCGAGGAGAAGATCGGCAGGAAGTCGTCGCTCTGCTCCAGCGGCGAGTTGTTGCGCACCGCCGGGAGCGGGCCGGTCAAGTCCTTGGAGGAGTACTCGCCGGGACCGAAGGGGTTGAAGGCGCCGCGGCCGTTGTGCGTGAAGGGCTCGACGGGCGGGATCGGCGAGTCGGCGAACGACGGCCAGCGCTGCTCCTCGAACCCGTACGCCGGCCGCGGCTCGGCGTCGAACGGCTTGGGCAGCTCGACGAACGGCGACCTGGGCGGCAGCTCCTCGGCCGAGCCGAAGGACGGCCAGCGCGTCTCCTCCGAGGACGAAGGCGGGGGCGGCTCCGTGGCGAAGGACGGCCAGCGCGGCTCGTCCTGCGCCGGAGGCGGCGGCTCGGTGGCGAAGGAGGGCCAGCGCTGCTCGTCCTGCCGCGGCGCCTCCTCGGCAAAGGAGGGCCAGCGCTGCTCGCCCGGGGCGGCGGCCGCGGGCGGCTCCTCGGCGAACGACGGCCAGCGCTGCTCGTCGGGCTGCTGCCTCGGCGGCTGCTCCTCGCCGAACGGCGGCCAGTTGCCGCCACCGCCCGGCACGGGCAGCGTGCCCGGCCACTGCGTGTCGACCGGCGCGTCGTCGCGGATGTCGGGGGTGTCGATAGTGCCCTGGGGCGCGGCGTAGACGCCCGAGCCGTTCGTCGAGGACGGCTCCAGCTGGCTCGGGTCGAAGTTGGTGAAGGCTTCGTACTGGCCGCGCTGCTGGGGCACCCCGCCGGTGGCACCGCCACCGAGGAGCATGTCGGGCAGCATGACGAGCGCGGCCAGGCCGCCCGCGTCCCGCATCCCGAGCTGGACCCTGATGCCGTGGCGCAGCGCCAGGCGGCCGACCACGAACAGGCCCATGCGGCGCGAGACGGCCACGTCGACCACCGGCGGGTTGGCCAGCCGCCAGTTGGCCTCGGCCAGCTCGTCGGCCGACATGCCGATGCCCAGGTCGGTGATCGTCACCTGGACGCCGCCCTCGATGGGCGAGCTGGTGACCTGGACCTTGCTCTCGCGCGGGGAGAAGGAGATGGCGTTCTCGATCAGCTCGGCGAGCAGGTGCACGGCGTCGGTGACGGCCGGGCCGGCGACCTCGATGCCGGACGGGATCTGGATCTGGACCCGTTCGTAGTTCTCGACCTCGGACAGCGAGGCGCGGGCGATGTCGACCAGCGGCACCGGCTCGCTCCACTTGCGGGCGGCCTCCTGGCCGGCGAGGACCAGGAGGTTCTCGCTGTTGCGGCGCATGCGGGTGGCGAGGTGGTCCAGCCGGAACAGGTTCGCCAGCCGGTTCTCGTCCTCCTCACCCTGCTCCAGGCCCTCGATGAGCTGCAGCTGCCGCTCGACGAGCGTCTGGCTGCGCCGGGAGAGGTTGACGAACATCGAGTTGACGTTGGCGCGCAGCTTGGCCTCGTCACCGGCCAGCCTGATCGCCTCGCGGTGGACCTCGTCGAAGGCCCGGGCCACTTCCCCGATCTCGTCGCGGGTGTTGACGCCGACGGAGGGTACGTCGGGCACCTCGGCGCTGTCCCCGGACTCGCGCAGCAGGCGGACGGTCTCGGGCAGCCGGGTGGTGGCCACCTGGAGCGCCTCGGCGCGCAGCCGGCGCAGCGGGCGGACCAGCGAACCGGCCACCCGGGTGGTGATCACCAGGACGAGGAGCAGCAGGACCAGGATGGTCGCGCCGGAGATGATGGCGTTGCGCTGCTCGGTGTCGCTCAGGTCCCGGGTGGTGGCCACGATCCTGGTGGTCAGGCCGTCCTCGACCTTGCGCATGGCGTTGGCGGACAGCGAGGTGCTCTCGTACCAGAGCTGGAGGTCACGGCGAGTCGTGATGTCCAGGTCCCTGATGGTCTTGAACTCGCGCAGCTGGGCCAGGGCCCGCTGGCGCATCGCGTCCGCGCGGTCGATCTGCGGGCCGCGCACGCCCTTCTTGTACGCCAGGAGGTCCGCACGGGTGGCTTCCTGCTCGAAGGCGGTCAGCTGCAGTTGCTGACTGTTCCAGGAACCGAGGAAGTCGGACAGGTCGTCATAGTCCAGCCGCCGCTCGATCAGCGCCACGACGAGGATGCCCTGCTGGCGCAGCACCTGTTCCCTGGTCTGGTCGAGGGCGGCCAGCGCGGCCACGTCGCCCTGGAGGGCGTCGTCGCTGATGCCGTCGCCCAGGTCGTTCTGGAGGCGCTCGAGGACCTCGATCAGGGAGGAATAGGTGCGGATGGCGGCTCGGGGCGGCACGCTCGCCTCACCCGCGATCGACCTGCGCAGGCCATCGAGTCCGGTCAGCCACCGGCGGATCTCCACGACCTCCTGCTGGACGCGGGTGGTGTGGGTGGCGTCGATGGACGTGGTGGCGGCGAGCACGCGCTGCTTGGCCGCGTCGGACGCCTCGCGCTGGGTCTTGAGCTGGCTCAGGCGGATGGGACGCCGGCGGTCGGCCATGTACCACGCGGTGAGCGTGCGTTCCTTGGCGAGCTCGTGCGACAGCGCGGAGGCGCGCTGGACCAGCTCGGCGACCTGGGTCAGCCGGCGGTACTCGGCGCTGGTGCCGATGGCGTTCGCGAGCTGGACGCCGGCGAGGAGCACACCCACGATCGTGGGGATGAGGATCAGCGCCACCAGCCTGGAGCGCACGCGCCAGTTCGCCAGCCGGAACCGTCCGCCTGTGTACTCCCCGGACCTGGTGTGCCTGGGGTTATCCGTCCTCACTGACTCTCGCAACCTCTCGCCGTTACGTGCTCGAAAATCTGACACGCTTGGGGCGCATGGGATTTCTGCGGGCTGGGTAATTGGAACACAACCCGTACCAGACGGCCAACCGTACATATCCCATCAAATACGACCAAACGTGCCCACAAGGTCGCATTTCGCCGCGCGCGTTTTCAGGCGGGCCGAAAGGAGTCTCGCTCCACCGGCGCCGCGTGCTTGACCATCAGGTGACGGGTCACCGAATACTCCTGCACCGCCTCCTGGCTCATGTCCTTGCCGAAACCACTGCCCTTGACCCCGCCGTGCGGGGCCTCGCTGGCTATCGGCAGGTGGTCGTTGATCCAGGTCACACCCACATCGAGGCGGTGCGAGACCCGCATCGCCCTGGCAACGTCTCGTGACCACACGGACGAGGCCAGACCGTAACGCGTGTCGTTGGCCAGCGTGACCGCCTCGTCCTCGGTGTCGAACGGCAGGACCACGAGGACGGGACCGAATAGCTCTCCCTGGACGATATCGCTGTTCTGTGACACTTCGTTAACAAGTGTCGGAAGGTAGTAGAAGCCGGGTCCGTCGACCGGCGCGCCGCCGTGCACGACGCGCCCGCCGGAGCCGGCGACGAAGCCGTGCACCCGGTCGCGGTGGGCCGCCGAGATCAGCGGGCCGACGTCGGTGGCGGGGTCCCACGGGTCGCCCACGGTGATGCCGGCGAGCGTCTGCCTGATGGCCTCCACCGCGTCGTCGTAGACCGGCCGGGCCACGTAGACGCGGGTGGCGGCGGTGCAGTCCTGGCCGGTGTTGTAGGTGGCGCCCATGGCCACGCCGCGGGCCGTCTCCTCCAGGTCGGCGTCCTCGAAGACCAGCGCGGGCGCCTTGCCGCCGAGCTCCAGGTGCACCCGCTTGAGCGTCTTGGCGGCGCCGCTCATGACGGCTCGGCCGGTCTCCGTCGAGCCGGTGACGCTGACCATGTCCACGCCCGGATCGGTGACCAGCGCCTCCCCCACCTCGGCGTCGCCGGTGACCACCCGTACCAGGCCGGCCGGCGCGCCCGCCTGGGCGAACAGCTCGGCCAGGCGCAGCGTGGCGCGGGGCGTCGGCGGGGCGGGCTTGATGACCACCGCGTTGCCCGCGGCGACGGCCGGGCCGAGCTTCCACACGGCCATCACGAACGGGAAGTTCCACGGCGCGATCGAGCCCACCACGCCGACCGGGCGGCGCAGCATGACCGAGGTGTAGCCGCGGCTGAACACCCCGGCGCCCGACCCTTCGAGCGAGCGCGCGGCCCCGGCGAAGAAGCGCAGGTTGTCGGCCGCGAACGGCAGCTCGCCGTCCCTGAAGACGGCCGCGGGCTTGCCCGTCTCCTCGACCTCCAGCCGGGTCAGCTCCTCGGCGTCGGCCTCGACCAGGTCGGCCAGCCGCAGCAGCACCCGGGCCCGCTCGGCCGGGGTGGCCTGCGACCACTCCTCGAAGGCGGCGCGCGCCGCCCCCACGGCCCGCGTCACGTCCTCGACGGGGGTGTCGGGGATCTTGTCGAAGACGAGCCCCGTCGCGGGGTTGATCAGCTCACGCATCGGACGGCTGCCCCAGCTCCTCGATGAGGTCGGCGGCCTTGCGCAGCCCGTCGAGGCCGCGGATCCGCTCACCCTCGGCGGCCAGCCGGGCGCGCAGCTGCTCGTCGCCGAGCAGGCGGTCGAGGGCGCCCGTCAGCTCCTCGTCGGTGAAGGCGTAGGTCGACAGCCGGACGCCGTAGCCGAGCTCGTCCACGCGCTGGGCGTTGTCGTACTGGTCCCAGAACAGCGGCAGCAGGATCATCGGCTTGCCGAAGTGCAACGCCTCGGTGGTGGTGTTGTTGCCGCCGTGCGTGATGACCAGGTCGCAGAGCGGGATGATCTTCGTCTGCGGCAGGAACTCGGCGCCCCACATGTTGTCGGCCAGCTTGATCTCCTCGTGCAGCGGGCCCTTGGAGACGATGAACTGGTGCGGGGTGGTGGCCAGCACGTCGATCACCCGCTGCATCAGCTCCACGTCGGAGGAGCCGAGCGAGCCGAGCGAGAAGTAGACCAGCGCGCCGCCGGTGCGCTGGAAGGGCAACTGGAAGTCCTCCTCGGTCTCGCGTACCGAGGAGTCGAGGCGGTGCCAGGTGGGGCCGAGCGGGCGGGCGTCGGTGTAGTCGAGGAGCTCCGGGAACACGTAGAGGTTCAGGTCGCCCTCGTGGATGAAGTCGAGGTCGGGCAGCGGCTCGGTGCCCTGCTCGACGCACCACTCGTTGAAGGCGTTCCAGATCTCGCGGTGCGTACGGTCGTACTCGGCGCGGAAGGCGTCCCACTCCGTGCGGTGGTCGGCGGGCAGACCCGAGAACACCGGAGCGACGTCGTCGCCACGCACCTCCAGCGGGTTGCAGGACACGATGCGGACGAACTTCTTGCCGGTCGTGAGCAGCGCGGGGAAGGTGATGACGTTGTCCTCGACGATGACGTCCGGCTGGACCCGTTCGATGATCGCCTTGAGCTGCGGCTCGCAGTACTTGGCGCCCTCGATGAGGGAGTCCCAGATGGGCTTGGTCACCGTTTCGAGCTGCTCCAGCGTGCTCTTGCGGTATTCCGGGGCGGTCTCGCGGATGAAGTCCTTCCAGAACTGCCCCGCGTCCTGCTCCTCGTCGCCCTCGGCCGGCGGCGCCAGGTCGACGAGGTCCTCCTCGAAGCCGAGCGCTTCGAGCTTGCCCTTCCACGAGGCCTCGGCGGCGAAGACGACGCGGTGACCGCGGCGACGGAGAATGTCGCCGATGCCGATGCTGTTGTTCGTGGGCCCGTAGGCGCTTTCCGGCATGAACAGGATGGTGAGGGACATCACGCGCTCCGAGGTGGCATCAATTTGAAGGGGAATTCAAATACTCATCTAGCGGGCCGGTCAACTTCAAGGCACTATGGTCACGGCTTCCTGAACGGCAGACGAACAAGGCGGTGAGTGTGACCCAGCGAAAGAGCCGCAGCGACCGGCGCATCGACCTGATCGAGGCGGCCCGGCGGGCCATCATCCGTCACGGCATCGACCGCGTCCAGCTCTCGCACGTGGCCGAGGAGGCGGGGCTTACCTCGGGCGCCGTGCTGTATCACTATCCCGACCTCAGCGAGCTGCTGGTCGAGGCGCAGCACGCCGGGATGGAGCGGTTCTACGAGCAGCGGATGCGTCAGCTCTCGGCGCTCACCGACCCGGCGGAGAAGCTGGTCATGACGATCAGGTCGGGGCTGCCGACCGGCCCGCTCGACCCCGACGTCCGGCTGCTCAACGAGCTGGGCGGGGCGGCGGGGCGCAGCCGGGTCTACGGGGTGCTGCTCACGTCCCTCTATGACCGGCAGGTGTCGATGTACCAGTCGATCCTGGACACGGGGGCCGCGCTGGGCGTCTTCACGCTGAGCTCCGACTCGCTGACGATCTCGCGCAACCTGGTGGCCCTGGAGGACGCCTACGGCTATCGGATCACCGCCCGGCACCCGGTGATAGGCCCGCAGGAGGCGGCCGAGCTGATCCTGTCCTACGCGCGCACGGCGACGGGCCACGGCCTCGCTCACTGAGCCGTTCCCTGGCCCGCCGCTCACTGAGTCGTTCCCTGGTCCGCCGGGATGATGACGGCGTCGTCGTGCCGCCAGTGCAGCTTGACCTTGGCGCCCTGCTCCACGGCGCTGGCGCCCTGCACGGCCACCAGGACCGGCTTGACGCGGCCGGGCAGGTCGACCGAGACGTGGGAGACGCCGCCGTAGAAGCTGACGTCGAGCACGGTCCCCTTGAGGCCGTGCGCGGCCGTCTCCTCGCGCAGCTCGATCTTCTCGGGGCGGACGCCCAGGAGCGCCTTGGCTCCGGTCTCCAGCTCCTCCAGCGGGGTGCCGGGCAGCAGGCCGAAGTCCTCGGTCCGCAGGGCCTCGGCGCCGCCGGCCGTACCCTCGAACAGGTTGTTGGCGCCGACGAAGTCGGCCACGAAGGGGGTGCGGGGCCGCTCGTAGAGCTCGACGGGCTGGTCCACCTGGCGCACGCCGCCGCGCTCGAAGACCGCGATGCGGTCGGCGAGCGACATGGCCTCCTCCTGGTCGTGGGTGACGACCACGAAGGTGATGCCGACCTCGTGCTGCAGCCGCTTGAGCTCCAGCTGCATGTCGGCGCGGACCTTCTTGTCCAGCGCGGAGAGCGGCTCGTCGAGCAGGAGCAGACGCGGGCGCTTGACGATGGAGCGGGCGAGCGCGACGCGCTGGCGCTGACCGCCGGACAGCTGGGCGGGCTTGCGGCCGCCGAGGTCCGACAGGCCGACGGTCTCCAGCACCTCGCCGACGCGCTGCTTGATCTCCTGGCGCGGCAGCTTCTCGCGCTCCAGGCCGTAGGCCACGTTCTTGGCCACGGTCATGTGCGGGAACAGCGCGTACGACTGGAACATCAGGCTGATCGGCCGCCGGTTCGGCTGCTTGCCGAGCAGGTCCTCGCCGTCCAGCGTCACCGTGCCGCCGTCGGGCGTCTCGAATCCGGCCAGGATGCGCAGCAGCGTGGTCTTGCCACAGCCGGAGGGACCCAGCAGGGCGAAGAACTCACCCTGGCGGATCTCCAGGGAGACCCCGTCGAGCGCGGTGACGTCACCGAACCGCCGGGTGATCCCGTCAATCTTCAGCACGTGATTCCCCGATCTTGGTCATCCGCTGGCCCACGATCACCGCGGTGAAGCTCACCAGGAGCAGGATCGCGGCCAGCGCGTTGATCTTCGGGGTCACCCCGAAACGGATCATCGAATAGATGACGATCGGCAGCGTCTGCTCGTTGTTGCCGATCGTGAAGAAGGCGATGACGAACTCGTCCAGCGACAGCGTGAAGGCCAGCAGCGCGCCCGCGATGATGCCGGGCGTGAGCTGCGGCAGCGTCACCTTCATGAACGTGACGACCGGACCCGCCCCGAGGTCGCGCGAGGCCTCCTCCAGTGAGGTGTCGGTGTTCGACAGCCTCGTACGCACCACCGCGGCGACGAACGCCATCGAGAAGACGCCGTGCGCGAGGATCACCGAGTAGAGCCCCAGGGTGAGCTGGATCATCCCGTAGAAGACCAGCAGCCCGATGGCCAGCACCAGGTCGGGAAGGACGGCCGGCATCAGGGCGAGCGCGTCGAGCGTCTTCGACCGGGTGTACCTGGCCAGGCCGACGGCCAGCAGCGTGCCGAGCACGGTCGCCACGACGGTCGAGCCCGCGGCCACGATGAGCGTGTTGACCACGCCGTCCCTGATGCGCTCGTCCTGGGCCAGCTCGCCGTACCACTTGAGGCTGAAGCCCTCGTAGGTGTAGGCCGACCTGCCGGAGTTGAACGACATCACGACGAGCACGACGATCGGCGCGTACAGGAAGACGTACGTCGCCCAGAACGGGACGTGCAGCCACTTCGACCTACGCACGACGGGCCACCCAGGACTGCGCGATCAGCAGCACCACCAGGACCGCCACGAGGGCCAGCGTCAGCGCGGAGCCGAAGGGCCAGTCGCGCGCCTGCAGGAACTCGGTGCGGATCAGGTTGCCCACCATGACCGACTTGCCGCCGCCGAGCATCTCGGGGATGACGAAGTTGCCGAAGCTGGGCACGAACACGAACAGGCACCCGGTCAGCACGCCCGGCACCGTCAGCGGCAGCGTCACCTTGCGGAAGGTGCTGAACGCCGAGGCGCCCAGGTTCGCCGACGCCTCGCGCAACTGCGGGTCGAGCCGTTCGATCGCCGCGTAGAGCGGCAGCACCATCAGTGGCAGGTAGGAGTAGAGCAGCCCGAGGACAATGGCGCCCTGGTTGTAGAGCAGCTCGTACGGCCCCAGGCCGAGCGCCTTCAACCCCGAGTTCAGCAGGCCGGGACCGTTGAGCAGGATGATCCAGGCGTAGACGCGGATGATGAAGTTCGTCCAGAACGGCAGCACGACGGCGACCAGCGCGACCGTCTTCCACTTGCGCGGCAACTGCGCGATCAAGTACGCCGTCGGGTAGCCGAGCAGCAACGCGAGCAGCGTCGTGAGCCCCGCGATCTTCAGGGAGGCGCCCACCACGCTGAGGTAGAGCGGGTCGATCAGGCGGCTGAAGTTCTCGCCGGTGACCTCGTAGACGACACCGCCGAACCGGCCGCGCTGGAAGAGCGTGTAACTCAGCACCAGCACGAGCGGCACCAGCAGGAGCACGACCAGGTACGTCAGGCCGGGTGACAGGAAAACGAACGCACCCAGCCGGCGTCCTCTCGAAGGGGACACCGGCCGGGATTCAGCTTCTGACTTCACTGCTACTACGACTGCGCCTTGATCTCGGTCGCCAGGCGCGTGTACTTCACCGACGCCTGGCCCAGGTCGATGAGCGACTCACCATTGAGCAGCTCGGCCGGCTTGATGTCCAGCAGCGAGCCCTTGGCGATCTCCACCTTGTCCATGGCGGCCTTGTTGGGCACCTTGTAGTTGATGTTGACAGCGGCCCAGCTGTGGATCTCGGGGTCGAGGATGTAGTTGATCAGGGCGTGCGCCGCCTCCTTGTTCTTGGAGGACTTCATGATCACCATGGTGTCCACCCAGAGGTCGCTGCCCTCCTTCGGCACCGCGAACTTGATGTTCTGCTTCGCGTCCGTGGTCGGGCACCAGCCGTCCCACGCCTCGACCATGACCGCCTCGCCGGACTTGAGCTTGTCGCCGAAGGTCGTGTCGTCGTAGCCGAGCAGGTGCGGCTTGGCCGCGACGAGGAGGTCCTTCGCCTTGGCGATCTCGGCGTCCTTGTCGGTGTTGACCGAGTAGCCGAGCGCCTTGAGGGCGGGCAGGGCCAGCCAGCGCTCGGTGGTCATCATGGTGACCTTCTTGTCGGCCCACGACGGGGGCTGCAGGAGGTCCTTCCAGCTCGTCGGCGGCGTCTTCACCAGGTCGCTGCGGTAGCAGATGCCGGTCGTGCCCCAGGTGTAGGGCACCGAGTACTTGTTGCCCTTGTCGTAGGACAGCTGGGTCGCCTCGGGGTAGAGGTTCGACAGGTTCGGGATCAGCTCGGGGTGGATCGGCTCCAGCAGGCCCTGCTCGTTGAGCGCCTGGGCGTACTGTCCGGACACGAACGCCACGTCGATGCCGCTGTCGCCACCGGCGGTCAGCTTGGTCATCGCGGTCTCGTTGGTGTCGTGGATCGCGATCTTCAGCGGGAACTTGAGCTTGTCCTTGACCTTCTGCGGCAGCTCCTTGGGCGTGTACCCGTCCCAGACCGTCACGTTGACCGACTGCTTCGACAGGTCGGCGTTCGGGTTGAGCTGGTCGGCGGTCGCCGCCGGCGCCGCGCCTGCGTTGGTCGACTCACCGCCGCACGCCGCGGCGGCGAGCGCGAGGCCAGCCACCGCTATGGCGGCCGGAAGACGACGGGTGAACCGGGTACGGAACACGGCCGCTACTCCTTCAGGGTTCCGGTGGATGAGGGGTCGCGCGACCAACCGGGCACGGCAGACCAGACGAGGAGTGTTGCAGCAGAAATCAACATGAGCAAGACTTTTGCGGACACTGTTACCTGGATGTTTGGTATTCCTGTTGAACATGGATTCAATTTGGAGGCGGTTGCTCTCTCTCGGTGAGAAGCCCCTCACATCACGGGACCGCGGCGTCTCGGCCGCGCTCGTGACGGCGCTGGGGGGAGGGGACGACGTGCCGCCGCCGTTCGCGGTCCGCCGCTTCTCCGCGCTGCCCAGCCTCTCGTACGAGGCTGGGGATCTCGACACTGGGGTGCCGGTCGAACGGGATTTCGGCGCACATGTCGACCAGACGAACTACTCCGTGGTCGTGGCCGATCGAGTGGTCGTCAAGTGGCTGACGCCGCCGGCGGCGCTGCCGCATCCCGCTCCCGATCTGCTCGCGCACCTGGCCGGGGCCGGGTTCCGGGACACGGCTCCGCCGTACGCCGCTCTGACCCGGGTGGACGAGACGGGCGAGAGGCTACTCGCGCTGGTCACGGGCTACCTGCCGGAGGCCAGGGACGGTTGGGAGTGGTGCGCCGACGAGGCCGCTGCCGGCCGCACCGCCTTCGCGGAAGCCCTCGGCCGCCTGGCCGCCGACCTCCACCTGGCGCTCTCCACTTTCCCACCCCCTTCCATCGTCGCCACTCCCCCAGCCGTTACACCCATTTCCGGTCTGCCGGTTTCCCGTCTGGCGGAAAGGGCCGAGCGAGCGCTGACCGAGGCCCTCGCCCTGACGGACGGCGCGGACGGCGCGTGGCTGGCTGGCCGGGCCGATGCCCTCAGAGCCGAGCTGGCCCCGCTGACCAGGCCGATCACCACGCCGCTGATCCGCATTCACGGCGATCTGCACGTCGGCCAGATCCTGCGATGGCGCGACGGTTACGCCGTGATCGACTTCGACGGCAACCCCACCGTCATGGAGGCCGCGCCGTACCAGCCGGCGGCCAGGGACCTCGCCCAGCTCGCCACGAGCCTGGAGCACGTCGCCCAGGTGGCGATCGAGCGCCGTGGCACCCCGCCGGACCAGGCGCTCGGCTGGGCCGGCGAAGCCCGCGAGCGCCTGCTGGCCGCCTACCGGAACCGCTTGGCCGAGTGCGGGCGGCCGGATCTCCTGGACGAGTCGCTGCTGCGCCCGTTCGAGATCGAGCAGGAATGCCGGGAGCTGGTCTACGCCGCCCGCCACCTGCCCCGCTGGCGCTACGCCCCGATGGGCGTGCTGCGCGCCCGCTATCCCGACAAGACCCCGTGAACCCCGAGCCCTGCCAGGCAGACACTTCTGAGGAGACCCCGTGAATTCCGAGCTCTACCTGGCCGATCTGGAGGCCAAGCCCGCGGCTCTCGCCACCCTCGCGGACGCGCTGGCGGCGGGCGGCCTGTACGAGGGGCTGCCCACCGGTGTCCGGCGGGTGCTGTTCCTCGGCATGGGCAGCTCCCGCTATGCCGCCGGAGTGGCCGCGCTCCGCCTGCGCGCGGCGGGCATCGATGCCTACGCCGACTACGCCTCGGCCGCCGCGTCCTACCCGGCGGGGCCGGAGACGCTCGTGGTGCCCATCTCGGCGACGGGCACCAGCCGCGAGACGCTCGACGCGGTGGCCCGCTACGCGGGCGGCCCGTCGTTCATGGCGGCGCTCACCAACCATCCTGACTCGGCTCTCGCGAAGGCGGCCGACCTGGTCGTGCCCATGCACGCGGGCGAGGAGCGGGGCGGGGTGTCCTGCCGGACGTTCCAGCACACGCTCGCTCTCCTGCTCGCGCTGGAGGCCCATCTCACGGGCGACGGGCGCGACCTGGCCGACCTCGTACGACGCAGCGCCGAGGCGTCGGCCGACCTCCTCGACCGCCGGGATGAGTGGCTGCCCCTGACACTGGAGCTGCTGGACGGCCCGGACGGCGTCTACACCATCGCGCCCGTGGAGCGCCTGTCGTCGGCGGAGCAGTCGGCGCTGATGTTCCGCGAGGGTCCGCGCCGGCCGGCCGACGCCTGCGAGACGGGCGACTGGGCCCACGTGGACGTCTACCTCACCAAGACCCTCGACTACCGCGCGCTGCTCTTCCGCGGCTCCGGCTACGAGGACCAGGCCATGGACTGGGTGCGGCAGCGCGGCTCGACGGTCGTCACGGTCGGTGGGGACCTCATCGGCGGCGATCTGCTCGGCGGAGATCTCAAGGACGCCACGGCCGCCATCCGCTACGCGCACGACGGCGACGCGGACGTGGCACTGCTCACGGAGACGCTGGTGGCGGAGCTGGTCGCCGCCGACTGGTGGTCGGCCGTGTCCTGAAAGGTGGGCGGCGTCCTGAAGGGTGAGCGGCGTCCTGAAAGAGCGTCCTGAAAGCCGTCAGCGGGCGCCGGACGCGGCGCGGGCGTTCAGCGCGTGCTCGACCAGCGCGATGAGTGTGTTCTTGACCGGCTCGCGGGCCCGCGCGTCGGTGCGCACGATCGGGATGTGCGGGGAGAGCGTGAGCGCCTCCCTGACCTCGCTCTCCACATGCGGGAACTGCCCGTCCCACCCGTTGAGCCCGACGACGAACGGCAACCCGGCGTTCTCGAAGTAGTCGATCGCGGGGAAGCTGTCGGCCAGCCGCCGGGAGTCCACCAGGACCACGGCCCCGATCGCCCCCCGCACCAGGTCGTCCCACATGAACCAGAACCGGTGCTGTCCCGGCGTACCGAACAGGTAGAGGATCAGATCACGGTCGAGCGACACACGCCCGAAGTCCATGGCCACGGTGGTGGTCGTCTTGCCCGGCGTGTGCGCGAGGTCGTCGATGCCCGCCGAGGCGTCCGTCATCACCGCCTCCGTGGTCAGCGGCATGATCTCCGACACCGCGCCGACGAAGGTGGTCTTGCCCACGCCGAACCCACCCGCGACGACGATCTTCGTCGAGGTGAGCCCGCTAGAGCCTGCGAAGTCCACTGAGTACCCTTTCGAGCAGGCCCGTGTCCGGGATTCCTGCCTCGAGCTGTGGCTGGTAGACGCGTACCAGCCCTTCCGACTCCATGTCGGCGATCAGCACCCGCGCCACTCCGAGCGGGATCCGCAGCATAGCCGACACCTCGGCCACCGAGCGGACCTGACGGCACAGCTCGCTGATCGCCCGGTACTCCCGGGTGTAGGCCATACCGAGCCGCATCGAGGTCGACGAGGAGACCAGCGCCTCCATCGCCAGGCCACCGCGTGGGGCGGTCCGGCCGCCCGTGACGGCGTACATCCGGACCAACGAGCTGCGCTCGGGCTCCGGTCCGCGGTCGTCCCACGCTGCCAACAGTCCGCTCCCATCACCAGGTTCGCGCGGCCGAGAGTTCCGCGCGGACGGCGGGCGTGAGCACTTGCCCCGCGCGCTCGACCAGAATCGTCATCTGGTAGGCCACCAGGCCCATGTCGCAATCGGGTGCGGCCAGCACCGCCAGGCACGAACCGTCACTGATGGCCATGGCCAGAAGCAGCCCGCGGTCCATCTCGATGAGGGTCTGGGTGACTCCGCCGCCTTCGAAGACGCGCGCGGCGCCCTGGGTGAGGCTGATCAGCCCCGCCGCGATGGCCGCGAGCTGGTCGGCGCGGTCTTGGGGGAATCCCCGGGAGATGGCCACCGGAAGCCCATCGGCGGAGACCACCACCGTGTGGGCGACGCCGGGCACCTGCTCCACGAAACCGCTGACCAGCCAGTTCAGATCCCTGGCCGCCTGGCTCAGGTTCTTCATCATCATTCCTCCTCTAATTCTTCGCGGCCCTTGCGCACGCCCTGCTGGTAGCTGGCGAGCCTGCTGCGCAACCGGTCGGGCGAGACCGGCGGCGCCTGCACGGGCGTCGGCGGGGGCGTGGCGGAGCCGGGCACGAGGTTGGCCTTCGGCGTCCGCTTGGGCAGTCCGGATGTGGTCGTCCCGCTCTGCGCGGGTTCGCCGATCGCTCCCGCCGCCTGCCATCCGGTGTCGGCCGGCGAGGTCCAGGCGGGGTCGCGCTGGTCCGGCGTCGGCGTCGCCTTGGTGAACCAGCTCGACTCGAAAGAGGAGTAGAACTCGTTGTCGGCCTGCGGCGGTGGGGAGGAGGCCAGATCGGGCATCGGCACCTCCACCGAATGCGTGTGCTGTGAGCTGAACCACGACGCCGAATCGAGCGGCTGGTCGAACGCGGGGTCGTACGACGGGTGGCCGAGGCCGGGCATCGCCGGTGTGGCCTGCATCGGCACCTGGACGAACGGCGGCGGCTCCGGAGTCGCCGCCGGCCCGGGGACCGCGGTGAGCAGCATCTCAGGGATCAGCACCATGGCGGTCAGGCCGCCGGTGTCCTGGGGACGCAGCTGCACCCTGATGCTGTGCCGCAGCGCGAGCCGGCCGACCACGAACAGGCCCATCCGCCGGGAGACCGAGACGTCGACCACCGGCGGGTTGGCCAGCCGCCAGTTGGCCTGGGCCAGCTCCTCCGGCCCCATGCCGATGCCGTGGTCGGTGACCGAGACCATCAGCCCGCCGCCGTCGATGTGGCTGCTGGAGATGATGACCTTGGTGTCGCGCGGGGAGAACGAGACCGCGTTCTCGACCAGCTCGGCGAGCAGATGCACGACGTCACTGACCGCCTGGCCGGCGATGGCGGCCGCCGACTGCACCTGGACGCTGACCCGGTCGTAGCTCTCGACCTCGCCGAGCGACGCGCGTACGACGTCCATCAGCTCGACGGCCTCGCTCCACTTGCGCGCCGCCTCCTGGCCGGCCAGAACCAGCAGGTTCTCGCTGTTGCGGCGCATGCGGGTGGCCAGGTGGTCGAGCAGGAACAGGTCGCCGAGCCGGGTGTCGTCGCGCTCGCCGCGCTCCAGCCGCTCGATCAGCGTGAGCTGCCGCTCGACGAGGGTCTGGCTGCGCCGCGACAGGTTGACGAACATCGCGTTGACGTTCGAGCGCAGCCGCGCCTCGTCGCCGGCCAGTCGTACGGCCTCGCGGTGCACCTCGTCGAAGGCCCGCGCGACCTCCCCCACCTCGTCCTTGGAGAAGATGCCGATCGGCGGCACCTCGGCGTTGAGCGCGCCGTCGCGCGACTCGCGCAGGTGCTGGACGAACTCCGGCAGCCGCCGGCCGGCGATCTCCAGCGCCTCGCCGCGCAGCCGGCGCAGCGGGCGGACCAGCGATCTGGCCACCCCTGTGGTGATCAGCAGGACGGCGATGAGCAGCGCGAGCACGGCGCCCGCGATGATGAGGGCACGCTGGCGCTCGGCCGCGCCCAACGCCTCGCTGCGGGTCAGGATGCCGGCCGCCTGGCGCTGCTCGACCTTGCGGAAGGCGTCGACGACGACGTTGCCCGCGTCGTACCACTCTTTGGCGTCGTCTCCGCGGTTGGCCTGGTCGAGCCCTCTCAGCGGCAGCCCGGCCGTGGCCCGGATCAGCACCAGTTCGCGCAGGAACAGCATGCGGTCGGCGGGCCTGCCGTTGACGGTCTCGTCGAAGAAGCGGCGCTCCTCAGCGGTGGCCTCGTCGCCGAAGCTCTTGCGCTCGTTGCGCTCGCGCGACAGCTCGCCGAGGAAGCGCTTGAGCTGTTCCTGGTCGAGACTCCCCTCGACCAGGCCGGTGGTGACCAGCGCCTGCTGGAGCGAGACGCTCTCCTTGGCCTGGGCCAGCGAGTCGAGCATGCGGGTCTGCCGGAACAGCTCGTCGTCCTGGCTGCCCTTGATCAGCTCGTTGTGCACCGACAGCAGCTCATTGATCACCGTGGTGTAGAGCTCGACGCAGGCACCGGGCAGCAGCTCGGCTTCGAGCGCCTGCTCGCGCAGGCCGGCCAGGTCGTTCAGGCGGCTCAGCATGTTCTCGATCTGGTCGGCGGTACGGCCGGTGACGTCGCCCACCAACAGCTCGGCGCTGGCGCGTACCTCCTTGGTGGACTCGTCCACCTGGTCCATCTGGTTGCGCACGGCGGCCAGCCCCGTCACGGGCCGGCCCCTGGCGATGAACCACGAGGTCCTGGCGCGCTCGCCGGCGACCAGGTGGGTGAGCGCGCCGACCTGCTGGGACAGCTGCGCCAGCCGGTTGGTACGGGTGTAGTCACCGGCGGCGCCTATCGAGGCGAACACCTGGAAGCCGCCGAGCAGGACGGCGGCGGCGGTCGGGATGACGATGAGGGCGACCAGCCGCGCCCGGACACGCCAGTTGCGCAGACGCCAGCTTGCCTCGTCCGCCTGCCGTTCACCCAACTGAGTACTCACCGAACGCAACCTCTCGCCCGAATCGGCGTATATGAAGGGCGCCTGAGGCCCCTGGGGAAAATCAGCAAGTGCCGGTAATTGGAACACATACCTACCAGCTCGGCCAAGCGAACATAAGGCCACAAAAGTTGAGTTGTGTGGCACATGGGACGAGAACCTGGAGCCCCATTTATGCTGACCATTGGCCGAGAAATATTCCAATAACTGAACAAGTGTCCGCTTGTGGGCGTTTGTACCGTTCCATGGCTATAACACCGGAGAGGCGCAGATGTCTCCTAAAGGTCACAGCGTTGAGATTTGCGTTATCCAAGACATAGGTTGAGCCCCGGCAAAGCGAGGAGGCGAGTGTGGCGGTTTCTCCCGACAGTGCGGCCATCGAAGTCGAGGGGCTGTGGAAGATCTTCGGCCCAAAGGCGGAAAGGGTCCTGGAGTGCGATGACAGGTATCTCGAACCCGCCGTACTGAGAGAGAAGACAGGTTGCACCGCCGCGGTCAGAGATGTCAGTTTCGAGGTACGGCCTGGCGAGGTCTTCGTCGTCATGGGCCTTTCAGGAAGCGGTAAATCCACCCTGGTCCGCTGCCTCACCAGGCTCATCGAGCCGAGCGCGGGCGAGGTCAGGATCGACGGCGAGGACATCGGCCGCGCCGCCCCCGCCCGCTTACGCGAGATCCGCCGCCACCGGGTCAGCATGGTGTTCCAGCACTTCGGCCTGCTCCCCCACCGGCGGGTGATCGACAACGTCGCCTACGGCCTGGAGGTCCAGGGCCTGGCCAAGGCCGCGCGGCACGCGCGGGCCGGGGAGATCCTCTCCCTCGTCGGCCTCGACGGGCACGCCGACGCCTACCCCGACCAGCTCTCCGGCGGCATGCAGCAGCGGGTCGGCCTGGCCCGCGCGCTCGCCGTCGACCCTCGGGTGATGCTCTTCGACGAGCCGTTCAGCGCGCTGGACCCGCTGATCCGCCGCGACATGCAGGCCGAGGTGATCCGCCTGCACCGCGAGGTCGGCAAGACGATGGTGTTCATCACCCACGACCTGTCCGAGGCGCTCAAGCTGGGCGAACGCATCGCGATCATGCGGGCCGGGGCGATCGTGCAGCTCGGCACGCCGGAGGAGCTGGTGGGCGCGCCGGCCGACGACTACGTGGCCGACTTCGTCCGCGACATCCCCCGGAGCCACGTGCTCACGCTGCGCTGGATCTGCCGCCCGCCCGAGCCCGGCGAGCCCCTCGACGGCCCGGTCCTGCCCGCGCACACGGTCATCAAGGACGCGATCGGCGCCATGTCGTCCTCCTCCCGGCCCATCCGGGTCGTCGACGGTGACGAGCTGGCCGGAGTCGTGGACCGGGTGGACATGCTCACCTTCCTCGCGGGGCAGGGCGCGGCGAACGCCGTACAGGCGAGCGCATGAGCACCACGGCCGTCACGACTCCCTCCAGGCTGCGTGTGCCCAGGTGGGCGCTGCCGGCGGGGATCGCGGTGCTGTTCGCCGTCGCCTACCTCCTCTTCCGCGGCACGGGAACGCTCCCGCACGACAAGTCGGCGCCGCAGTTCCTGGCGCTCACCGACCTGCGCGAGTGGATCGACGACCACCGGAACTCCAACCCGCTGTTCCTGTACTTCCTGAACTACATCCGGATCTTCGTCGGCTCGGTCTACACGGCCTTCCAAGCTGGGCTGTACGCGCTCGGCTGGCCCGGACTCATCGGCGTGATGGGCGCGCTGGCCTGGCTCGCGGGCGGCTGGCGGATCGCGCTGCCGGCGGTCGCCGGAGTCGGCTCGTTCGGTGTGCTCGGGCTCTGGCAGTCGAGCGTCGACACGCTGGCCCTGGTCGCGGCCTCGGTGCTGCTGTCGCTGGCGATCGGGATCCCGCTGGGCATCTGGGCGGGGCTCTCGCCACGGGTGCGCCGGGCGATCACTCCGGTCCTGGACGTCATGCAGATCATGCCGACGTTCGCCTATCTGGCGCCGCTGGTGCTGTTCTTCCACATCGGCGCGCCCGCCGGCGCCATCGCGACGATGATCTACTCGATCCCGCCGGCCATCCGCATCACCGCGCTGGCCATCGAGCAGGTCTCCCCCACCGCCGTCGAGGCGTCGTCTTCGCTGGGCGCCACGGGCCGCCAGACGCTGTTCAAGGTCTACCTGCCGCTGGCCAGGTCCACGATGGCCCTAGCAATCAACCAGACCATCATGATGGCACTGTCGATGGTCGTCATCGCCAACCTCATCTCGGCGCCGGGCCTGGGCGGCGACATCATCCGCGGCCTGTCACGCGCCCAGGTCGGCATCATGCTCCCGGCCGGCATCGCGATCGTCGTCATGGCGGTGGTGCTGGACCGCATGCTGGTCGCGCTCGCCAGAAAAGACCCACACCGCCGAATCGGCCGAGTCCAGCTGATCATTGCCGCCGCGCTGGCCGCCGCAGGGCTGGCGCTGACGCCGCTGCTGCCCGCCGAGTGGCCCGAGGACTGGACGGTCAACTTCGTCGTCCAGGTCAACGACGCGGTGCACTGGGCCGAGACCAGCTGGTACGGCGTCACGACGTTCGTCAAGGACGTCACCACCGACCTCCTGCTCAACCCGCTGGAGAGCCTGCTCACCTCGGCGCCGTGGTGGCTGATCGCCGCCGCCGCGCTGCTGCTGGCCTGGCGGGTGAGCGGCGTACGACCGGCGCTCACGGCGCTCGGCTGCCTGCTGGCGATCGCGCTGCTCGGCATCTGGGAGCACGCCATGCAGACGCTCACCACCGTCGCGGTCGCGGTGCTCGTCACCCTGGTCATCGGCCTGCTGCTGGGTGTGGCGGCCGCACGGTCGTCCCGCTACTCGGCCGTGCAGCGCCCGATACTCGACGCCGCGCAGACCATGCCGGCCTTCGTCTACCTGCTGCCCGCGCTCGCCCTGTTCGAGACGACCAGGTTCACCGCGATCTTCGCCTCGGTCATCTACGCGGTGCCCCCGGTCGTCCGCCTGGTCGAGGACGGCATCAGGGCGGTGCCCGCGACCGTGGTGGAGGCGGCCACGGCCGCCGGGTCCACCTCGGGCCAGCTCCTGTGGAAGGTGCAGCTGCCGATGGCCCGCCGGGCGATCCTGCTGGCCGCCAACCAGGGCATCGTGATGACGCTGGCCATGGTCGTCGTGGGCGGCCTGGTCGGGGCCGGCGCCCTCGGCTACGACGTGGTCGTGGGCTTCTCCCAGCGGACCGACTTCGGGATGGGCTTCGTCGCCGGCATCGCGACGGTCCTGCTCGGGGTCATGCTCGACCGCATCACGCAGGGTGCCGACAGGCGCCCTTCCCCCCAAAGAAGGAAAACCACATGAAGATTCGCCTGCTCGCAGGCCTTCTCGCGCTCGGGCTCGCGGCTGCGGGATGCGGCGGCGCCAAGGTCGAAGAGCCGTCCAGCTCCGCCGCGCCCAAGGCCCAGGGCAGCGCTTCGAGCGCCGGGACCGTCAAGATAGCGATCAACCCGTGGGTGGGCTACGAGGCCAGCGCCAACGTGGTGGCGTACCTGCTGAAGAACGAGCTCCACTACGACGTCCAGCTCCCGGAGATCAAGGAGCAGCTCGCCTGGGAGGGCTTCGAGACCGGCGACGTGGACGTCATCATCGAGAACTGGGGTCACCCGGACCTGGCGAAGAAGTTCATCGAGGAGAAGAAGGTCGCCATGTCGGCCGGTTCGACCGGCAACAAGGGCGTCATCGGCTGGTACGTGCCCAAGTGGATGGCCGACAAGTACCCGGACATCACCGACTGGAAGAACCTGAACAAGTACGCCAGTCTGTTCAAGACGTCGGAGTCCGGCGGCAAGGGCCAGCTTCTTGACGGCGACCCCAGCTATGTCACCAATGACGAGGCCCTGGTCAAGAACCTCAAACTGGACTTCAAGGTGGTCACGGGCGGCAGCGAGGCGGCCCTGCTCAAGTCGGCGACCCAGGCGCAGGAGCAGAAGAAGGCGCTGCTGTTCTACTTCTGGACGCCGCATTGGCTGTTCGACAAGGTCGATCTCGTCCGGGTCAACCTGCCCGCCTACACCCAGGGCTGCGACAGCGATGCCAAGAAGGTCGCCTGCGACTACGCGGAGCTGGACCTCGACAAGATCGTGAGCAAGAAGTTCGCCGACACCGGCGGCAAGGCCTACGACCTGGTCAAGAACTTCAGCTGGACCAACGAGGACCAGAACGCCGTCGCCAACGACATGACCAACGCGGGCATGACCGGCGAGCAGGCCGCCAAGAAGTGGGTCGAGGCCAACACCGCCAAGTGGCAGGCGTGGATCCCCAAGTAACCGTCTTAACCCCTCTTGACCGCGGCCCCGGGCGGGCCGCGGTCGTGGAGCCTCACATGCCTCACATGCTTCACCTGCGTACCAAGACGATCGCCGGGCCGCTGGTGGCGGCCCTGTTGCTGACGGCCTGTTCCAGCGGGGCGCCGTCGCCCGCCGCCGCGGCGAAGGGCACGGTGCGCATCGACGTGCACGGCTGGGTGGGCTACGAGGCCCAGGCCGCCGTACTGGCCTACCTGCTCGAACACGAGCTGGGATACAAGGTCCAGAAGCGCAAGATGAAAGAGGAGGACTCCTGGAAGGGCTTCGAGACCGGCCAGGTCGACGTGATCGTCGAGAATTGGGGGCACAGCGATCTTAAGAAGGAGTACATCGAGGACAAGAAGGTCGCGCTCTCCGCTGGTCTCACCGGAAACAAAGGTGTGATCGGATGGTACGTCCCCGAGTGGATGGTCAAGAAATATCCGGACATCACGAACTGGCGGAGCTTGAACAAGTATTCGAGCCTATTTCGGACCGCTAAATCCGGAAATTTCGGTCAGGTGCTCGACGGCGATCAGTCGTTCGTCACCAATGACGAGGCGCTCGTGAAGAACCTCGGCCTCGATTACCGGGTCGTCTACTCCGGCAGCGAGGACGCTCTGATCAAGGCGGCACAGGTGGCGACCAAGAATCGTACGCCGGTGCTGATGTATTTCTACGAACCCCAGTGGCTGTTCACCAAGGTCAAACTCGTCAAGATCAACCTGCCCGCCTACTCCATAGGCTGCGACGCCGCCGCCACCAAGGTCGCCTGCGACTATCCGCCGTACCTGCTCGACAAGATCGTGAGCAAGAAGTTCGCCGAGACCGGCGGCCCGGCGTACGAGCTGGTCCGCAACTTCACCTGGAGCAACGACAACCAGAACGCGGTCGCCAGTGACATGATCAACGGCAAGATGAGCGCCGACGAGGCCGCCAAGAAGTGGGTCGACGAGAACAAGATCGTGTGGAAGGACTGGATCCCCCGTTGAGGTTCGACTACGTCATCGTGGGCAGCGGGTCGGCGGGGTGCGCTCTGGCCAACCGGCTCAGCGCCGATCCCTCTGCGTCGGTGCTGGTGCTGGAGAAAACACCCAGGGAACCATGGTGGCTACCGCGCTACCGGTCCAGGCGCTGGTAGAGGCGGACCGACAGGACGAAGAAGACGGCGGTGATCGCCAGCGGCCAGACGATCGCCATCGTCACCGCGTGCTGGGCGATCCACGACTCGCCGCCCCAGCCGGGATTGCCGAACAGTTCCCTGGCCGCCGCGACGGTCGACGACAGCGGGTTCCACTCGGAGACGGCGCCCAGCCAGCCCGGCATGGTGGCCGGGGCGACGAAGGCGTTCGAGAGGAACCCGATCGGAAACTCCAACGTCTGGATGACCGTCACCGCCCCCGGGTCCTTGGTCACCAGACCGAGGTACATCCCCACCCACAGCAGGGCGAAGCGCAGCAGCAGGAGCAGTCCCACGGCCCCGAGCGCCCCGCCGAGACTCGCCGGGCGCCACCCCACCGCGAAGCCGCAGGCCAGCAGGCCCGCCAGGACCAGCACCGAGTTGAGCAGGTCGGCGAGGGCCCGGCCGATGAGGACGGCCGAGGGGGCCATCGGCATGGACCGGAACCGGTCGGTCACGCCACGGGAGAGGTCCGTGGTGATCGCGACCATGGTGGCACCGAGTCCGAACAGCATGGTCATGCCGTACATGCCGGGCATGAGGAAGGCGAAGTAGTCGGCTCCCTCGGGCACGTCCACCGCGCCGCCGAACAGATAGCCGAACGCGAGGGTGATCACCACGGGAAACGCGACCCCGAACACGATCGTCATGGGCTGGGCGATCCAGTGGATCAGGTCACGCCGCGCGACCGCCCACCCGTCGGCCAGCGCCCAGCGCAGCCGGGTGAGCGGCCCGTCCACAGCGGTCGCGGTCAGGTCGGAAGCTACTGCGGTCATGTCGGAGCTCCTAAGGTCGGTTGAGGTCCGAGGAGTTCACTCGGCGATGCGGTCCGTGGGGTCTCACGCGGCCGTGAGGTCCGTGGGGTCTCACGCGGCCGTGAGGTCCGTGGGGTCAGGCGGCGGTGAGTCCGTCGGGTTTCAGGCGGCGGTGAGGCTCAGGAAGACCTCGTCGAGTGTCGGCCTGCGCAGCGCGACGTCCTCGGCCTCGATGCCCGCGGCCGAGAACGCCGTCAGGACCGCCGTGAGCGCCTGAACCCGCTCGCTCACCGGTGCGCTCACGTGACGGGTGTCCTCGTCGATCTCGGCGGGCCCGGCGGCCACCCGGCCGACGATCCCGGCGGCCTCGGCCAGCCGCGCCGCGTCCCTGACGACCACGTCGAGCCGGTCGCCGCCGAGCTCGGACTTGAGCTCGCCCGGCGTGCCCTCGGCGACGACCCTTCCGGTGTCGATGACCGAGACGCGGTCCGCGAGCTGGTCGGCCTCCTCCAGGTATTGGGTGGTGAGCAGCACCGTGGTGCCGGTGGCGACGAGGGCGCGCACCGCCTTCCACACCTCGCCGCGGCTGCGCGGGTCGAGCCCCGTGGTGGGCTCGTCGAGGAAGAGCACGGGCGGGGAGAGGATCATACCGGCCGCCAGATCGAGCCGGCGCCGCATACCGCCCGAGTATTCCTTGACGGGACCCGGATGCTCCAGGCCGAACGCGTCCAGCAGTTCGGTGGCCCGCCTCCTGGCCGCGCCGGCGTCCAGGTGGTAGAGGCGGCCGAACAGCTCCAGGTTCTGTCTGCCGGTCAGCACCTCGTCCACCGCCGCGTGCTGGCCGACGAGGCCGATGCTCTGCCGTACCAGCCGGGGGCGGGCCGCCACGTCGAACCCGGCCACCTCCGCGCGGCCGCCGTCCGGGCGCAGGAGCGTGGTGAGGATCCTGACGGCCGTGGTCTTGCCCGCGCCGTTCGGGCCGAGCAGCCCGCAGACCGTGCCCTCGGCCACCTCCAGATCGAAGCCGTCAAGGGCCGTCTTCTTGCCGTACGCCTTGCGCAGGCCCTGTGCGAGCACCGCCGCCATAACGCCTCCTTGAATTCCGTACGCCGTACCGTACAACATACGATTCAATCCCGGCAACCGTACGGTGTACCGTACGAAGGTGACCATCGAGTACTCCGGCAAGGGCGACCCGGCACGCAGCCTGGCCCTGCTCTGGCGCACCAGCGAGCGGACCAGCCGCAAGGGCAAGCCCGACCTGAGCGTCGACCGGATCGTCCGCGCCGCCATCGAAGTGGCCGACGCCGAGGGCCTCCAGGCGCTGTCGATGCGCCGCGTCGCCGAGCGGCTGGGCGTCGGCACGATGTCGCTGTACACGTACGTGCCGGGCAAACCGGAACTGCTCGACGTCATGCTCGACACCGTGTACGGCGAGACGGGGTACGGCCAGACTGGGTACGGCCAGACGGCCGGGCCGGAGGAATCGCCCGGCGACTGGCGGGCCAGGCTGACGCTCATCGCTAAGGAGAACTGGGCGCTCTACCAGCGCCACCCCTGGCTCTTGCAGGTGGCGACGAACCGCCCGGTGCTGGGACCGAACACCACGGCCAAATACGACTACGAGCTGCGCGCCGTCGACGGCATCGGGCTGACGGACGTGGAGATGGACTCGGTGATCACCCTGGTGACCGGGTTCGTGCACGGCACGGCCCGAGGAGCGGTGGAGGCCGCGCAGGCGGAGAGCCAGACCGGGCTGACGGACGAGCAGTGGTGGGCGGCGCACGCCCCGTTCCTCAGCCGAATCACTGACGCGTCGCGCTGGCCCACGGCCTCCCGCGTCGGACAGGCCGCGGCGGAGGCCCTGGGCGGCGCCTACAGCGCGGAACACGCCTTCGAGTTCGGCCTCGAACGCGTCCTGGACGGCATCGACGCCCTGATCACCCGCCGGGCCGAATCGACCTGACGAGGTCAAGCCACCGCCTCAACCGGCACCCCGGCGCCGGTCTCCCAGACTCGCCGTCCGCATACCGGGGCGCAGGCGGAGGCGCCGCGCAATGCGGGGGATGCGGATCGGGATCGAACACCCAACTCACCGGCATCACCTGCCACCTCCGCGTACGGCTCCGCTTATCACGCACTCCCCGGCACAGACAGGCGTCTCCGGACCCGTGGACACCTCTGCCCAAGTCGCGCGCCGCCCCCCGCCCAGCACACGCACGCCCCACGTGGCCGAGTACTGATCGACCAGCAACAGCCCCCGTCCCGTGCAGCCATCGTCGTCGACCACGCGCGGCCGAGGAACAGCGCCCGCCCCGTCATCGGTGACATCGACCCGAGCCGTGGCGACTCCAACGGCGATGACCTCGATGGCGACCATGCCGCCACACAGCCCAGAAGCGGTGTGCAGCACAGCGTTGGCCACCAGCTCACTCACCACCAGCCGAACGTCGTCCACGTCCAGATGCCCGGCCGCCGTCAGCATCCCGCCGACGCAATGGCGAGCCACCGCCACCGAATGCGCTACCCCGGGCAACACGACCTCGCCCAAAAACCGCTCGTTCATTGCACCACCTCTCTCACCCGCGCGGCCTCATCCATGCCGTACGCGACAGGGGCCGTCACGACTACGCACTCCCACTGTCATCAATCAGCTACGGTGCGTAGCAGTGGTTTACGTTTTGGAAGTTACCTCAGCACAGCTTCCGTTGGTAGCTTCCAATGGAAGTTTCCTTTGGTAGTTTCCAAAAAGGAGCGTGGATGGCAGTAGAGACAAGCCCTACGGTGCGCAGACGCCGGCTTGCGTCTGAGCTACGACGGCTGCGGACTGAGCGCGACCTTGCCATGCAAACGGTGGCGGACCGGATGGAGATGACAGCCGCGTCACTCAGCCGCATCGAAACAGGACGCCGAGGGATCAAACCGCGCGACCTTCGAGCTCTTCTTGGCCTCTATGAGGTCCCTGAGGCGGACCAGGAAGCGCTCCTCGATCTTGCCCGGGAGGCCCGGCAAAAAGGGTGGTGGCAGCAGTACGGCAATGTCCTGAGCACCGAGTACGCGACGCTGATCGGATTGGAGGCTGAGGCGAGCACCATCCGCAACTACGAGCAGGCCCTCGTTCCCGGTCTGTTGCAGACGGAGGCCTACACGCGGGCGGTCACGACCGTCTTCCGTCCTGCCGACTCCCCCGAGGAGATAGACCGACTCGTTTCAGTCCGGCTCAAGCGTCAAGAACGACTGGATGACAGCGCGTTCGAGCTGTCCGTGATCCTGGGTGAAGCCGTGCTCCGGCAGAGCATCGGAACGCCGGCGATCATGGCTGAACAGTTGAGCCGCCTGGCTGAGGCCAGCCGAAAACCCAACGTCATGGTGCAGGTCCTTCCCTTTCGAGCAGGAGCGCACCCAGCGCTGACCGGCTCGTTCAGCCTCGTAGGCTTCCCTGCTTCCAGCGACATGGACGTCGTCTACCTGGAGAACATGACCAGCGCCGTCTACCTGGAAGAAGCTCCTGGAGTGCGGAGCTATGGGTCAGTGTTCGACTACCTGCGAGCTGCGGCCCTGAGCCCGAACGACTCAGCGACTATGCTGATGGAAGCATCGGAAGCTCTCACATGAAACGGTTACGAAGGGGGAGCGGGATGCGTGATGCGGACGGATGGCTGAAGAGTTCGTACAGCGGCGGCAACGGCAACTGCGTGGAAGTGCGTAAGCATCGCTCGATGATCGCGGTGCGCGACTCCAAAGATCCGGACGGCCCCCAACTGCACTTCACCCTTTCCGAGTGGGAGGCCTTCCGGCGTGGCCTCGCAGATGGCGAGTTCGACTCGCTTGGCTGACAGTCCCCGCTTCGCCGGTTCCGCTAGTGGTCGGCCGCTTCCTTGACGGTGGGTGCGGGGCGGCGATCAGGCAGGCCCGCGGTGGCGAGCGCGCTGCCGAGTTGCCGCTCCGTAGGCGGCACGGTCCAGGTCAGGCCGGGGCCGCCGTTGGCGATCGCGCTGGTCAGCACGCTGCGGAGCACCACCTCGTCGGGTGCCCCCGGCTGCCGGGCCCGCGACTCCTCGTACTGGTCACGGATTCGGGCCAGGTCGAGCAGCAGCGTGGTGCCAGGCCGCCCGTCGTCACCCGGTGCGGCGACGCCCTGCGCATCCAGGCCATCCCCACCCGGCACGGCGACCCCCAGCACGCCCAAGGCACCCCCACCAGGTACGGCAACCTCGGAGTGGACGATCGCGCGCACCCTGGCGGCGAAGCCGTCGCCATCCGTCCAGCCTGGGCGCACGTGCAGCACCCCTGGCTCCTCGGTGGCCAGGAAGCCGGCCAGCAGCGCGCCGACCGTGGTCTGCGGGTCGTGCATGGCCTCCTGCCCCCGGGCGGCGAAGCGGCCGGCGAGCAGGTCGAGTGAGATGAGCCGCGGCGGCTCGAACACCGTCAGGACGCCGCACTCCCCGCCGATGTCCACCGTGTTCCCCGCGTCGGCGTAGGCCCTCAGACCCTCCAGCAGCGCGGTCGCGGCTTCTTCGTCCAGCCGCGCCTCCCACCCCGCCCTGTGCCCCGCCTCGGGCACGCCGGATGATCCCGGTACAAAGACACGGCGGGCCCACCAGACGGCCACGCCGAGCACCACCGCGGCGGCGGCGAGCGCGATCCACATGATGCCCGCTAGGAGACGGGCGCCGCACGCAGGCGAACGACGTGCTCGACGAGGGAGATCAGCGTCCCCTTCACCGACTCGCGGTGCCGCGCGTCCGTACGCACGATCGGCACGTTCGACGACAGCGCCAGCGCCTCGCGCACCTCTTCCTCCGAGTGCGGGAACTGGCCCTCCCAGCCGTTTACGCCGACCACGAACGGCAGTTTGGCCTCTTCGAAGTAGTCGATCGCCGGGAAGCTGTCGGCCAGGCGCCGCGTGTCGAGCAGCACCACGGCGCCGATCGCGCCGCGCACGAGGTCGTCCCACATGAACCAGAACCGGTGCTGTCCGGGCGTGCCGAACAGGTAGAGGATCAGGTCACGGTCCAACGACACGCGCCCGAAGTCCATGGCGACGGTCGTCGTCTGCTTGTTGGGCGTCATGCCGAGGTCGTCGATGCCCGCGGACGCGTCGGTCATCACCGCTTCCGTGGTGAGCGGCAGGATCTCGGACACCGCCCCCACGAACGTCGTCTTGCCGACGCCGAACCCGCCCGCGACGACGATCTTCGTCGACGTCAGGCCGGGGCTAGAGCCTGCGTAGTCCACTGAGCACCCTTTCGAGCATATTGAGGTCTGGCTGTCCCTCGCTGAGACGTGGCTGGTGCAGGCGGACAAGTCCTTCGTCGGACATGTCCGCCACGAGCACTCGAGCCACGCCCAGCGGGACGCGGAGCAGGGCCGAGATCTCGGCGACCGACCGGAACGAGCGGCAGAGCTGCATGATGGCCTCCTGCTCGGGAGTGAGCATGGACATCTCGTCATCCGGTATGGACATCGACGAGATCAGCGTCTCCATCGCCAGGTGGTAGCGCGGCTCTGACCGGCCGCCGGTCACCGCGTACGGACGGAACAGGGGCTCATCGTCCCCGGTTCCGTCAATGCCGTACACGGCCCTCCCCCATCAGTTCCATTGCATCACCGCGTCCTGGCCGCCTGAAGCTCCGCGCGCAGGGCCGGCGTCAGCGCCTGGCCCGCCCTGTCGACGAGCAGCGTCATCTGGTACGCCACCAGTCCCATGTCGCAATCGATCCCCGCCAACACGGTGAGGACCGAGCCGTCGCTGATCGCCATCACGACGAGCAGCCCGCGCTGCATCTCGACGACGGTCTGCGACACGGAGCCGCCCTCGAACACCCGGGACGCGCCCACGGTCAGGCTCAGCAGGCCCGCGGACACCGCAGCGAGCTGGTCGGCGCGGTCCGGCGGGAAGCCCTCGGAGCTGGCCAGGCAGAGGCCGTCGGCCGAGACGACGACGGCATGCGCGACTCCGGGCGTGTTCCGCACGAAGTCGGTGATCAGCCAGTCGAACCTGTGGGCCTCATGGCTAAGGGTGGTCACTCGCCCTCCCCGGCAGGACGCTCCATCACTGTTGTTCCTCCTGTCCACGTACTTCCGCACGACCCCGGCGTACTCCCTGCTGGAAGCTCGCCAACCTGCTGCGCGACCGCTCGGCGGAGACTGGTGGCATCGGGACCTGCCGCTGCGACTGCTGCGGTTGGCCGGCCGTACCAGGAACCAGGTTCGCCTTCGGAGTGCGCTTGGGTAGCCCCGAGGACGTGGTGCCCCCAAGGCTGGGATCGCTCGCGGCGGCCGCCGCCTGCCAACCGGCGTCAGCGGGGTTTCGCCACGAATCCTCCACAGAGAGTATGGCTTGTGTGGGGGTCGACTCATCCCGGCTCGGTGAATCCGGTGCCCGCTCTTCCGTCGGCCGGCGGAACCAGGCGGATTCCACGGCGGCGAAGATCGGCAGGAACTCCTCCTGACCGGGCTCCATGGGCGAGACGTCCACCGATGGCGGGACGTCCTGCCTACGCGGCTCACCGGTGCTGTAGGGCGTCTGGAACGCGCCATCAGAGCCGGGACCGGGATAGGAGGGGAAGGCACCAGTACGTTCCTGACTGGGGTACGACGGGGGCTGAGCCGGATACTGCGGCCCGGACGCCGGCGGCTGCACCGGATACGCGCGGCCCGGCGAGCGCCCCCCCTGGTCCGGAGTGGGATACGACGGCGGCTGGCTCGGGCTGGGGTACGACGGCGACTGGCTCGGGTACGACGGGTAGCCGCCCGTGTCGAAGGAGGGCCGGTGCGCCCCGCCGTCCGTGTCGGCCGTGAAGGGGGGACGCGATGCCCCGGAGCCGGTGTCGAAGGAGTCGAAGCTGGCGAACGACCGGAACGTGCCGTTGGGCGCGGGCACCCCGTTGGACGGCGTGGCCGCAGGCGCGCCGTTCGCGGGCATGCCGTTCGCGGGCGTGGCGGCGCCGAACGCGGGCCGCTGGGGCAGCGACGGCCGGGAGCCGTCGGGGATCAGCGACGGCGGCAGCAGCACCATGGCGATCAGCCCGGTGCCTTCGCCCTTGCGCAGCTGGACCCGGATGCCGTGGCGCAGCGCCAGCCGGCCGACCACGAACAGGCCCATGCGCCGCGACACCGACACGTCCACGACCGGCGGCTCGGCCAGGCGGCGGTTGGCCTCGGCGAGCTCGTCGTCGGTCATGCTGATGCCGACGTCGTTCACCGACAGCAGCGCGCCGCCGCCTTCGATGAGGCTGCTCGACACCACGACGTTGGAGTTGTTCGGGGAGAACTGGATGGCGTTCTCGACCAGCTCGGCCACCAGGTGGACGAGGTCGTTGGCCGCGCTGCCGAGCACCGAGGTGGCTCGGTGCACCTTGACCTGGACGCGCTCGTAGCCCTCGACCTCCGACAGCGCCGCGCGGACCACGTCGACCAGCTTGGCCGGCTGGCTGCGTCGGCGGGTGGCCTCGTGCCCGGCCAGGACCAGGAGGTTCTCCGAGTTGCGCCGCATGCGGGTGGCCAGGTGGTCGAGCTTGAACAGGTCGGCCAGGCGGGCGCCGTCCTGCTCGCCCTTCTCCAGGCCGTCGATCAGTGAGATCTGCCGCTCGACCAGCGTCTGGGTGCGGCGCGAGAGGTTGACGAACATCGAGCTGATGTTGCTGCGGAGGTCGGCCTCCTCGCCCGCCAGCCGTACGGCCTGGCGGTGCACCTGGTCGAAGGCTCTGGCCACGTCGCCGATCTCGTCGTCGCCCTCGATCTCGATCGGGCGGACGTCGGCGGGGGCGTCACCGGTGACGCGGAGCTTGCGCACCACGTCGGGCAGCCGGAACCCGGCGATCTCCAGGGCCTCGGTGCGCAGGCGGCGCAGCGGCGTGACCATCGAGCGGGCGATCGCGACGGTGAACAGCAGGACGAGCAGCAGCAGCGCGACGATGAGCACACCGGCGATGATCGCGTTGCGGGTCTCAGAGTCGCGTAGCTCCTGGCTGCGCAGCGCCACCTTCTGGCTCAGGTCGCCCTCGATCGAGTGCAGGATGTCGATGGAGGTGGCGTTGTCGTCGAACCACTGGTCCGGCGCCGGCTTCTTGCGGTCGGTCTGGGCGAGCAGGTCGTCCCTGATCCTGACGCCGGGCGCCTTTCCTGCGGCGAGCGTGATGGCGCGGGCCTTGGTCAGCTCGGTGTTGTAGTACTCGGGCGCCGTCAGCGCCTTCGACAGCGCGAGGCCGACGACCGGTCCGGCCTCCTGGCCGACGGAGGCGATCTCCGCGCGCTGCCTGGCGTTGGAGGCGATGAACCGCTCGACCTCCTTGGCGTCCACGCTCGCGGAGTTGTAGTAGCCCTTGAGCAACTGGACGCGCTGCTTGGACACCTCCTCCTTCGCGCGCGCCAGCGCGCTCAGCGCGCGGAACTGGCCGATGATCTGCGAGTCGTCGCTGAGCAGGCTCAGCTCGTCGTGCAGCTTGAGCAGCGTGTCGAGCAGCGAGTCGTAGCGGGTGGTGTCCTTCTGGCCCTCGCTGCGGGTCCTGTTCAGGACGTTGAAGTCGTAGCGGGCCCGCTTGACCGCGTTGAGCACGCGGTCGCCGTAGGACTCGTCCATGACCGCCATGTCGGCCTGCACGGTCTTGACCAGCGCGTCGACCTTCGCCTTGCGCTCTTTGTACGGCTCGGTGAGCTTCTTGCGCACCCTGCTGGAGGCGGCCAGCCAGCCGCCGGTGTCACGCTCCAGCCCGAGCGCCTGTACCAGGTCACGGATGTGACCTGCCTGCTCCGCGGCGAGCGCCGTGCGGTCGTAGTCGCCGATGCTCTGAACCGAGCCCACCACGCGCGCTCCCCCGAGCACGACTCCCGCCATGGTGGGAACCAGGACCAGCGCGGTAAGGCGCCATCGCACGCGCCAGTTACGCAGCCCCAGCCGGGGCAGCAGCCGCTTTCCGCGGGCCTGCCTGGCGGTTTGGCCGCCTTCGGAGTTCCCCGTAGTCACTACTTCCGCTACCCCTCAATCATCCCGTTCCGTCGGCGGGTTGAGCCCGTCCACTAGGTAAAGCACCCGACTTTCCCGGCAAAACGGGCACGTCGCTGCAAAACATACCCGTAACTCGTGTGTGCTGTTGGTTATCGAAGTGCCGCAAGCACCTGATCGCGGACCAAGGTCCGCTGGGCGCCGTCGCTGAGGGGCCGTCCGGCACGATCGACCACGTAGAAGACGTCCACCGCCTCCGCGCCGAGAGTCTCCACGCGAGCGGCCCTCACGTCAAGACCACATTCGCCGAAAGCCCGTCCAATGCGCCACAGGAGTCCCGGTCTGTCATGGGCCCTGACTTCAACGACGGTAGCGGTCGCCGAGGCATCGTCTACCAAGGTGACACGGGGTGGAGCGACAGGAACACGAGGGGGTCTCATAGACCTCGTACGGCGAGCAAGACGCTGCTCGATGTCAAGGCGCCCAGCAAGGACCAGACGGAGATCGGCCTCCAGTGTGGCGGGGTCCGGCGGGGTGCCGTATTCGGGGATGACGGAGAACTCGATCACCGCGGTGGAGCCGGCGGCGGCGGACGAGGCGGAGCGGACGATCAAGCGATGCGCGGCCAGCACACCGGCGGCGCTCCACAGAAGCCCGGCCCGGTCGGGGGCGACGACAGTGACGGCTCCCCCATGGACGCGGATGGCGGCGCCGCCGTGCCGGGCCAGCGCGGCCTGCTCGGCCGACAGGCTGGGCGCCTTGGGCGGCGGCGCGCCGGACAGCACGGAGCGGACGCGACGCACGAGGTCGGCGACGAGCCCGGCCTTCCAGGCGTTCCAGGCGGCCGGGCCGGTGGCGTGCCCGTCGGAGACGGCCAGCGCGGCGAGCAGGTCCAGCACCTCGCGCGAGCCGACCGTGCCGGCGACCTTCTCGATCGTGACGGGGTCGTCGAGGTCCCTGCGGGTCGCGGTCTCGGGCAGCAGCAGATGGTGGCGTACGACGGTGGCCAGCGTCTCGACGTCGGCGGCGGGCAGGCCGATGCGGGTCCCGATGTCGCGGACCACGACCTCGCCGGTCACCGAGTGGTCACCGGGCCAGCCCTTGCCGATGTCGTGCAGCAGCGCCGAGATCAGCAGCAGGTCGGGGCGGGATACCTCGCGGGTGTGGCTGGCGGCGTTGGCGGCGGCCTCGATCAGGTGCCGGTCGACGGTGAAACGGTGGATCGGGTTGCGCTGCGGGCGGTGCCGTACGCGCTCCCAGTCAGGAAGCAGCCTGACCAGAATGCCCGCTTGGTCAAGCTCCTCCCAGACCGGAACGGCGGCGCGGCCCGCGCCCAGGATGGACACCAGCGCGTCACGGGCCTCCTCGGGCCACGGCACGGGCATGGGGGGCGACTGAGCGGCCAGTACGGACATGGTGGCGGGGGCGAGCGGCAGCCCCGAGTCGGCCGCCGCGGCGGCGGCGCGCAGCACCAGGACCGGGTCCTTGCGCGGGTCGACGCCACGCGCGAGGACCACTTCACCACCGTGCTCGACCACGCCGTCGGCCAGCGGTCGGCGGCCCCGTGGAGCCGGTCCCGACACCAGCCTGTCAACCGTGCGCCAGGTGGCGTCGAAGGCGTGGGAGATCGTCCGGCCCGCCTCGGCGAGCCTGCGCATCAGGGCTTCGGCGTCGAGCAGCCCGAGCAGCCCGGCGACGGCTTCCTGCTCCTGGAGCACCAGTCTGTCGGCGCCCCGCGCGGTGACAGTGTGCAGGGCGTGGCGTACGTCGAGGATGAACTCATAAGCCTCACGCGCCCGGGGACCGGGCGCGGAGGCGACCCAGGCCGCTGCCACGGCCTGCATGGCTTGGACGTCGCGAAGGCCGCCGCGGCCGTCCTTGAGGTCGGGTTCGAGAAGGAAGGCCAGCTCGCCGCTGACCTGTGCGCGCCGGTCCGCCGCCTCACGCAGCTCGCCGAGCCGGCGGCGGGAGTCGGCGCGCCATTCGGCGAGCACGGACTCCCTGGCCTTCTTCGTCAGCTCGGGATCGCCCGCTATGTGCCTGGCCTGGATGAGGCCCAGCACGGCCTTGAGATCGTCGCGGGCGACCGCCACGGCCTCGTCCACGGTTCGCACCGAGTGGTCGAGGCCGACGGCGGAGTCCCAGATCGGATACCACACGCGGTCGGCGATCCGCGCCACGTCGTCCCTGCCGTTGTGCAGGAGGACGAGGTCGAGGTCGCTGCCGGGGGCCAGCTCGCCGCGCCCCAGGCTCCCTACGGCGACCAGTGCGACGTGCTCGCCGTCACTCGCCGTACGGAAGAGGTCTTTGAGCCAGCGGTCAGTGTCCGCGGCCCGCTCCTTGCGGGCCGCGGCGTAGGTACGAGCCTCACCCCTCACAGGGCCTCTGGACCCCGCTCTCCGGTGCGGACCCGGATCACCGTGTCGACCGGGACGGACCACACCTTGCCGTCACCGATCTTGCCTGTCTGGGCCGCCTTGACGATGACGTCGATCACGTCCTCGGCGTCTTCCTCTTCGGTCAGCACCTCTAGGCGCACCTTGGGGACCAGGTCCACCTGGTATTCGGCGCCGCGGTAGACCTCGGTGTGGCCGCGCTGGCGGCCGTAGCCGCTGGCCTCGCTGACCGTCATGCCCTTGACGCCGAACTGTTCGAGGGCGGCCTTCACGTCGTCCAGCTTGAACGGTTTGATGACGGCGGTGATGAGCCTCATGCTTCCACCTTCTTGGTTACCGGGGCCAGAGGGCCGTTCGGGGAGCTCACGCCCGAGGCGTGGACCGTGCCGAGGTCGTATCCCGTCTCGGCGTGGGTGGTGACGTCGATGCCGGTGACCTCGTCCTCGACCGGGATGCGGAAGCCCATCGTCTTGTCGATGATCTTACCGACGACCCAGGTCACGATGAAGGAGTAACCGCCGACCGCGATCGGGCCGAGCACCTGGAGACCGAGCTGGGTGAAGCCGCCGCCGTAGAAGAGGCCCTTGTTCTGCTGGTCCAGGAAGGGGTACACGGCCAAGAAGCCGAGCGAGACGGCGCCGATCACGCCGCCGACCAGGTGCACGCCGACCACGTCGAGCGAGTCGTCGAAGTTGAAGCGGTACTTCAGGCCGACCGCGTAGGCGCACACCGCACCGGCGATCAGGCCGAGCAGCATCGCGGCCCAGGGGTCGATGAACCCACAGGCGGGGGTGATGGCGACCAGACCGGCGACCGCGCCGGAGGCGACACCGAGGCTGGTGGCGTGGCCGTCACGCAGCTTCTCCACCACGATCCAGGCGCCGGCCGCGACGGCGGTGGCGATCTGGGTGTTCATGAACGCCAGGCCGGCCGTGCCGTCGACCGCCAGCTCGGAGCCCGCGTTGAAACCGAACCAGCCGAACCACAGGAGGCCCACACCGAGCAGCACCAGTGTCAGGTTGTGCGGCCGCATCGGCTCCTTGCGCCAGCCCTTGCGCTTGCCCAGCACCAGGGCCAGCGCCAGCGCCGCGGCACCGGCGTTGATGTGGACGACCGTGCCTCCGGCGAAGTCCTCGATGCCCAGGGCGTTCAGCCAGCCGGTGCCCCACACCCAGTGAGCGATGGGGAAGTAGACGATGCTCGCCCAGATGAAGCTGAACAGCACCCACGCGCCGAACTTGGCCCGGTCGGCGATGGCGCCGCTGATGAGGGCGACGGTGATGATGGCGAACGTCAGCTGGAAGGCCGAGAAGACCAGGCTGGGCATGCCGGTGCCGTCGGTCTTGGTAGCCGTCTCGACCAGGCTCTGCAGCCCGAGGGCGTCGAACCCACCGACGAAGTTGTTCAGCCACGACATGCTGTTGTCGGTGAACGCCAGCGAGTGCCCGTAGAGCACCCAGGCGATGGTGACGGTGATGATGCTGACGAACGACATCATCATCATGTTCAGGACACTCTTGGCCCTGGTCATGCCCCCGTAGAAAAACGCGAGCCCTGGTGTCATGAGCAGCACCAGCGCGGTGGCCGCTAGCATCCAGGCCGTCGTGCCGCTGTCGATCTTCACGACGCGACCCTCCTTACATGTGACGTGTGGCCACAGCGTGTTCGCCCGGCGTTTCGTGGCTCGACCGGGTGTGTTTCACATTCGTGAATCTCGTCCCACTGGTGTTTCGTCCATGTTTCGGACAGCGCGTGCCGAATATTCGGGCATAGACTTAGGCTTGCCTAACCTAATCGATCAAGGGATCCCCCAATGCGTCTGGCGTTCCTGCTGCCCCTTCTCGCGCTCGCCGCCTGCGGCACCTCCACCACTGCCCAGCAGGCGGGGCCGACCAGGACGGTCACCCACGCCATGGGCCAGACGAAGGTGCCGCTGGAGCCGAAGCGGGTCGTGGTGCTCGACACCGACAAGCTCGACACGATGGTCTCGCTGGGCCTGGCCCCCGTGGGCGCGGCCCAGGCCACCGAGAGCCAGGCGTGGCCGAAGTACCTCGGCTCGGCGCTGACGGCGACCAAGGCGGTCGGCACCCTCCAGCAGCCGAACATCGAGGCCATCATGGCGCTCAAGCCGGACCTCATCCTCGGCACCAAGTTCCGGCAGGCGGCCTTCTACGACAAGCTCAGCAAGATCGCCCCGACCGTGTTCACGGAGAAGGTCGGCGTCACCTGGAAGCAGAACTTCCTGCTCGACGCCGAAGCCCTGGGCAAGAAGGACCAGGCGACCGGGCTGCTGTCGGCCTACGAGACGCGGGCCAAGCAGGTCGGCGCCAAGTACGCCAAGCTGAAGGTGAGCATCGTCCGCTTCATGCCGACGGAGATCCGGATGTACGGCCCCGAGTCCTTCAGCGGCATCGTCGTCGGCGACGCCGGCATCCCCCGCCCGGAGACACAGATGCTGGCCACACAGCAGGACAAGCGCTTCGGCAAGCTGAGCCAGGAGAACATCGCCCAGGCCGACGCCGACGCCGTCTTCTACACCGCCTACGGCCAGGCCGCGGCCAAGAGCCAGGCGTCGGTGACCGGCGGCCCGCTCTGGAAGAACCTCGGGGCGGTCAAGTCGGGCAACGCCCACAACGTGGACGACGAGGTCTGGATGCTCGGCATCGGCGTCACGGCCGCCGGCGGGATCCTCGACGACCTGGACAAGTACCTGGCCCCGCTCGCCTGATCAGCTCGCTCGCCTGATCAGCCCCAGAACCGGCGCAGGTGCGGCACCAGCTCGCCGGCCCGCTCGTCGGGGAAGAACAGCCGCCCGCCCTCGATCTCCACGATCTCCTTGACGCCCGGGATCGTGTCGCGCAGCCAGCGGGCCCAGCTCACGTCGAAGAAGACGTCGCCGGTCCCCCAGACCACCAGTGTCGGCACGGCCAGCACGGTGAGCAGCGGCTCGATCGCGACCATGTCCTTGGCGTCGATCGAGGTCAGCAGCCGTTCGAAGGCGCGCGGGCCGTCGGGCTTGTCGAGGATCGGCCGCAGGTAGTGGTCGACCAGGTCCGCCGGATCGTCGATGCGCTCGTAGCCGTCGCCGAACGCCGTCTGGGCCAGCAGCTCCGGCTGGTCCAGCAGCGCGGCGGTCAGCGGCGCGAGCTCGCCCCGGGCGGCCAGGTCGACCGTGGGCTGGAACGACTCCGGCGGCGTGTTGGTGTGGACGTCGCAGTTGGTGAGCGTGAGTGAGCGCAGCCGCTCCGGGTGGCGTACGGCGAAGACCTGCGCCACCGCGCCGCCCGTGTCGTTGGCGACCAGGTCGACCTGGTCCAGCCCGAGCTCGGCGCAGAGCTCCTCCACCGCCTCGGCCATCGCGGGGATCGACAGGTCGTCGCGCGGCGCGCTGCCACCGTGCAGGGGCAGGTCGATCGCCACGCACCGGCGCTCGTCGCGCAGCTCGGCGATGACGTTGCGCCACAGGTACGAGCTGGTGGCGACGCCGTGCACGAACAGGGCGACCGGCCCGTCGCCGACGTCCACGTAGCTGATGTCGTTCATGGTCTTGTCTCCCCATGCCTGGATTACAAACCGACTGTCGGTCTATGAAATTACAGACCGACTGTCGGTTTGTCCATGGCCGGTCGGCGGAGGTCCGCTCCTACAGTGGTTCCATGAACCTCAAGGCGGAACGCGGCGCGGCCACCCGCGACCAGCTCCTCGCGATCGCCACGCGGCTGTTCTCCGAGCACGGCTACGAGGGCACCTCGATCGAGGCGGTCCTCCAGGAGTCGGGGCTGAGCCGAGGCGCCCTCTACCACCACTACGCGGGCAAGGACGCGCTGTTCGAGGCGGTGCTGGAGGCGACGGAGGCGGGGATCGGCGTCAAGATTGTCGAGGCGGTCGCGGGCATCACCGACCCCGCCGAGGCGCTGCGGGCCGGCGTTCTGGCCTGGATCAGGCTCGCGGGCGATCCGGTGATCCAGCGCATCGTGCTGATCGACGCGCCGTCGGTGCTGGGGTGGGAGCGGTGGCGGGCGATGGAGGAGCGCTACTCCTTCGGCATGCTGAAGGCCGCGCTACGCGCCACGGACGCCATCCCCGCTGACTTCCTGGACCTGCACGCCCACATGCTGCTGGCCGCGATCAACGAGAGCGTCCTGCTGGTCGCCAGAGGCGGCGCCCGCGAAACGGCTGAGGCGGCGGTAGAGGAGTTCCTCCGGCGTATCCTGCGCAGCCCCTGAGGAGGGCTCGGGCGACCAGGGGCTCGATCCACAAGCCGGGGTCAGGGGTTCGGCCCACGGACGGGGCCAAGAATGCGCACGTCACGGCGCCCAGCCCGCTCCACCGGAGGAGCGTGCCCCTGGACAGACGGCAACCGAGCACGGTGGGTGGGGCCCACCGTGCCCTGCCGTAAAAGAAGCTGGTTGGTTACGCCGCCGCGGTGGCCATCTTGCGCAGCCGGGCCAGCGCGTCGCGCTCGATGCGGCGGGCACGGTCGCGACCGATGCCGTAGCGTTCGCCCACCTCGGTCAGGGTGTGCTCGCGACCGTCCACCAGCCCGTAGCGCCAGCGCAGCATGTCGCGGGTGTCGCCCTCAAGGTCGGTGAGCCACTGGTCGAGCCGCTCGCGCTCCAGGATGTCGATCGCCTGCTGCTCCGGATCGGCCCAGGTCTCGTCGGCGATCATGTCGCCCAGCTCGGTCTCGTCCTCGTCGCCCACACCGAGCTGCAGCGACACCGGGTCGGACGCCCAGCGGCGCAGCTCCCGGACCCGCTCGATCGGCAGCTCCAGGATCCCGGCGAGGTCCTCGTCGGTCGGCTCGACGTCGAACTCCGCCAGCATGTCCCGGCGCACCCGCATCAGCCTGGTCATCTGCTCACCCGCGTGGGTGGGCAGTCGCACCGGCCGCGCCTGCTCGTGGATGGCCCGGCCCACGGACTGCCTGATCCACCACGTGGCGTACGTCGAGAACTTGTAGCCCCGCTTGTAGTCGAACTTCTCCACCGCCCGGACCAGCCCCAGGTTCCCCTCCTGGACCAGGTCGATCAGCGGCATCCCGCGGCCCGAGTATTTGCGGGCCACCGCCACCACCAGGCGAAGGTTCGCCTGGATGAACTCGTCTTTCGCCCGCTGGCCGGAGACCGCGACGCGCTCCAGCTCCTCATCGGCCGCGTCACCGATGCGCGGCTCCGCACCCCCGCTGTCGAGCAGCTGCTCGGCGAAGAGGCCCGCCTCGATGCGCTTGGCGAGCTCCACCTCTTCCTCCGCCGTGAGCAGCGGGACCCGCCCGATCTCCGCCAGGTAGGTCCCCAGCAGATCGCGATCAGCGACGTGCTGCTCCTGCGTGCGACTCCCCGTAGGCCTTGCCATCCCCAGGCACCTCGTTCCGCAGCTACGTTCTTATCCGGCCAACGTCCGGCCAGATGCAAAGATTCCCTAAAGGGCTACGACCAGGGGACGGTTCTGGATGTCCTCCTAAAGGAGGAGACCACCGAGAAACACCTGGTGAACGAGGGGAACACCCGGCCGATAGGCGAGATGGACGTAGGAAGGAGCGTCGAGCACGACGAGGTCCGCGCGGGCTCCCGGTAGCAACCAGCCTACGTCCGTACGCCGCAGCGCGCGGGCCCCGCCACGGGTCGCGGCCCTGATCGCCTCCAGCGGCGTCATGCCCATCTCCCGTACGGCCAGCGCCACGCAGAACGCCATCGACGAGGTGTAGGAGGAGCCGGGATTGCAGTCGGTGGCCAGCGCGACGACCGCCCCCGCGTCGAGCAGCCTCCTGGCGTCGGGGTAGGGCGAGCGGGTGGAGAACTCGGCGCCGGGCAGCAGCGTCGCCACGGTGCCAGGGGCGTCCTTCGGGGCGCAGGCGGCCAGCGCGTCGACGTCGGCGGAGCTCAGGTGGGTGCAGTGGTCGGCCGAGGCGGCGCCCAGCTCGCAGGCGATCCGCACGCCGGGCCCCTCGCCGAGCTGGTTGGCGTGCACTCTGGCCTGCAGCCCCGCCTTGATCCCGGCCTCCAGCACCGCTCTGGTCTGGTCGCCGTCGAAGGCGCCACTCTCGCAGAAGGCGTCCACCCACTTGGCGTACGGCGCGCACGCCCGCAGCATCTCGCCGGTGACCAGCCGCACGTAGTCGTCGGCCCCGATGCCCGAGGGCACCACGTGCGCCCCGAGGTAGGTGGTCTCGTCGGTCAGCCCGGTGGCGATCTCCAGTGAGCGCCGTTCGTCCTCGACGGTCAGCCCGTAACCGCTCTTGATCTCCACGGTCGTGGTGCCCTGCGCCCGCATTTCGGCGACCAGGGTGGCGGCCCTCGTCGCCAGCTCCGCGTCGGAGGCGGCGCGCGTGGCGGCGACCGTGGTCCTGATGCCACCACCGGTGTAGGGCACGCCGGACATGCGCGCCTGGAACTCGTGCGTCCGGTCACCGGCGAACACCAGGTGCGCGTGACTGTCCACGAACCCCGGGATGACGGCCCGGCCCCCGGCGTCCACCCGTTCGTCGGCGTCCGGCGCCCGCTCCGCCGGGCCCACCCAGGCGACCAGGCCGTCCTCGGCGACCAGCGCCGCGTCCTCGATCTCCTCCCGCTCCGGATCCCCGGTGTAGAGCAGCTTGATCCCGTCGAACAGCACAGAGGTCATCGAACCCATCCAATCGCCTCGGTCAGCATGGCGCCCACGTCGCCCAGCGTGTGCCGCCCGTCCGACACGACGCGCCGGCCACCTGAGATCACCGAGTGCACGTCGGCCGCCGTCGCCGCGAACACCACCGCCTCCACCCCGCCCGCGCCCGCCGTACGAACCGAGTCGAGGCGTACGGAGACCAGGTCCGCCCAGGCGCCCGGCACCAGCAGCCCGGCGTCGGGGAAGCCCAGCGAGGTGTGGCCCGCGGCCGTGGCGGCGGTCAGGAGCTCCTCGGCGCGCCAGTGGCCGCGCTCGCCGGTGGCCAGCCGCTCGTCCAGCTCGACCGCCCTGGCCTCCTCGAACAGGTCGACGACGGCATGGCTGTCGGAGCCGAGCGTGATGGGCGCGCCCCGGTCGAACAGCGTCCTGGCGGGCCCGATGCCGTCGGCCAGGTCGCGTTCGGTGGTGGGGCACATGCAGATGTGCGTGCCCGACTGGGCGAGCAGTTCGATGTCGACGTCGCTCAGGTGGGTGGCGTGGACGGCGGTGGAGCGCGGTCCGAGCACGCCCCGCTCGTGCAGCACCTGCACCGGGCTGGCCGCGTACATCTCCACGCACGCGGCGTTCTCGGCCCGCTGCTCGGAGACGTGCGCGTGCAGCGGCGCCGCGTGGTGGCGGGAGAACTCGGCGACCACCGGCATCTGCTCCGCCGGCACGGCCCGCACCGAGTGGACGGCCGCGCCGATCTCCACGTCGGGCTGCCCCTTGTAGGCGGCGGCCAGCTGGTCGGCCCGGCTGGCCCACCGGTCGGCGTCCCCGTCCCCGAAGCGCACCTGCGCCCCCACCAGTCCCGTGCCGCCACCGGCCGCCGCGCCCGTGCCGATGCCGCCCGTCAGGTAGCAGGTGTCGAGCAGCGCGATGCGCAGGCCCGCGTCCCGGGCGGCCTGGATGAGCACGTGGCCCATCGCGTTCGGGTCGTCGTACGGCCGGCCGTCCGGCGCGTGGTGCAGGTAGTGGAACTCGCCCACGCAGGTCACCCCCGCCAGCGCCATCTCCGCGTAGGCGGCCCTGGCCAGCGCGAGGTAGCGGTCCGGGTCGAGCGCCGCGGCCACCTCGTACATCCGCTCGCGCCACGTCCAGAAGTCGCCCGCGCCCGCCTGCGTGATGCCGCGCAGCGCCCGGTGGAAGGCGTGGGAGTGGGCGTTGGCCAGGCCGGGCATCGTCAGGCCCGCCAGGCGTTCGGCGCCGTCAGGGTCGCCCCGCGTCACGTCGGAGATCCGGGTCCCGTCGACCCTGATGAGCACGCTTTCGTGGACGCCGTCGGGCAGCCAGGCGTGCTCGCACCAGTAGGTCACCGACACAGGTCCTCCAGAACGTTCGCGAGAGCGACGACCCCCGCCTCGCAGTCTGCCTGCTCGGCATGCTCGTCCGGGGAGTGGGACACGCCGGTGGGACCGCGTACGACCCCAGCGGGGGCGAGAACGCGGTAGTGAATGAATCCATTCAGTTGACCGGGCCCGCGCTGGGCCGCAGCGTGAGCTCGGTCAGGTGCGCGTCGGGCCCGGCGTTGACGATGGCCAGCACCGCGCGGGCCACGGACTCGGGCTTGAGGTATTTGTCGGGCTCGTAGTCGCCGCCCTCCTGCTCACGGACACCGCGCTGCATGTCGGTGTCCACCCGGCCCGGGAAAATGGTGGTCACTCTGAGCTCGGCCTCCTCCTGGCGCAGCGCGTCGGCGAAGGCCCGCAGCGCGAACTTGCTCGCCGCGTAGGCGCCCCAGCCGGGGTTCGCCCGGAGCCCGGCGCCGGAGTTGACGCAGATCACGTGACCGCCGGCCCCTCTGAGCGCGGGCAGCAGCAGCCGGGTGAGCTCGGCGACGGCGATCACGTTGAGCTCCATCGTCCTGCGCCACACGTCGGTCTTCAGTTCCGCGACCTTGCCGAGCAGGCCGATGCCGGCGCTGTGCACCAGCAGGTCGAGCCGCTCGACGCCCGCCACGTCGGCCTCGGTGACCTCGGTCAGCTCGACCGGCCACGCTCTGGCGTCGGGCAGTTCGGCCGCCAGGGCGGCCAGCGCGTCATGGTCGCGGCCGCCGAGGATGACGTGGTGCGTGGGCCCCAGTGCCCTGGCAATCGCTTCGCCGACACCACGGGAGGCGCCGGTGACCAGCGCGATCGGTCGTTCAGTCATGCGGCTCAGTTTATGACCTTGACAGGGGTTCAAATTTGACTACAAACTTGTATATGTCTTCTTCAACCCGTGTGCTCATCCTCGGTTGCCTCCTCGACAAGCCGCTCAACGGATATCAGGTCCGCCGGCATCTGGAGGTGATGGGCGCGGAGCACTGGGCCAACGTGGCGTTCGGCTCGATCTATCACGGGCTGAGCAAGATGGCCGAAGAGGGCCTGCTTGAGGTGATCGAGAGCGGCAAGGGCGGCAAGACGGTCTACGAGATCACCGAGGCGGGCCGCAGGGAGTTCCACCGCCAGCTGCTCGAGACCTGGTACGACGTCAGGCCGATCATCGATCCCTTCCAGGTGGCGCTCACGTTCATGGACCGCCTGTCCAAGCAGGAGATCCTCGACGCGCTCGGCGGCAGGATCCGGCAGCTCAGGATGTCGATCGAGACGATGGAGAGCATCTACGGCGTCAAGCAGCGCTACGGCGCTCCCCGGCATGTCGACGAGAACCTTCGCCTGACCGTCGCCATGCTCACCGCACACCTCGACTGGGCGGAGAAGGCGGTCATCAGAGTCGAGAACGACGAACTACCGTAAGGAGCCGCAAATGATCATTGATGCGCATGGCTTACGCAAGACATTCACCACCAGGAGCAGGAAGGGCACCCAGACCGTGGAAGCGGTCCGTGGCGTCGACCTCCAGGTGGGCAAGGGCGAGATCTTCGGTGTCCTCGGCCCGAACGGCGCCGGCAAGACGACCACGATCAGAATGCTCGCCACACTGATCACGCCCGACGCCGGCACGGCCACCGTCGCCGGGCACGACCTGCTCAAGGCGCCCGGCGCCGTCCGGCGCAACCTGGGCTACGTCAGCCAGGCCGGCGGGGTGGAAGAGAACACCACGCCACGGGCGCAGATCATCATGGCCGCGAAGATCCACAGTGTGCCCGACCCGGCCGGGGCCACGGCCGACGTGCTCGCCAGGTTCGACCTGACGGAGATCGCCGACCGGCCCGGCCGTACGCTCTCCGGCGGCCAGAAGCGGCGCGTGGCCATCGCGCTCGGTCTGGTGCACAGCCCGCCGCTGCTCTTCCTCGACGAGCCCACCGCCGGGCTCGACCCCCAGAACCGGGCCAACCTCTGGGACCGCATCAGGCAACTGCGCGAGCTCGGCACCAGCGTGCTGCTCAGCACCCACTACCTCGACGAGGCCGACGCGCTGTGCGACCGGCTGGTGATCGTCGACCACGGCCTGGTGGTGGCCGATGGCACACCGGGCGAGCTCAAGCGCGAGGTCGCCGACGACGTCGTCACGCTCAGGCTGGACGAGCCGGACCGGGCCGCCGAGACGCTCAAGCCGTACGCCCGCGAGACGCGCGTCGACGACGACGTGCTGCGTGTGTACGTCGACGACGGCGAGCACACCCTGCCCACACTGCTGCGGGCGCTGCAGGAGCAGCGCCTCGCCCTGTCCTCGATCGCGCTCGACCGCGCCACCCTCGACGACGTCTTCCTGGCCAAGACCGGCCGATCCCTGCGCGACACCGGAGCCGCCGCATGATCCGCCACACGCTGCTTTTTCTGGCGTACGAGCTGCGCGACACGTTCAGGAACCCGATCTGGCCGCTGTTCGGCATCGTCCAGCCGGTGGTGTACCTGCTGCTGTTCGGCCCGCTGGTGGCGGGTGCCGCCGGACAGCCCATCTCCGCGCAGCTCACGAGCTTCGCGCCGGGCATGCTGGTGATCACCGCGCTGTTCGGCGCGATCGGCGTCGGCTACGGCATGATCTACGAGCTGCGCAGCGGCGTCCTGGAGCGCATCGCGGTCAGCCCCGCCTGGCGCCCGTCGATCGTGCTCGGCCGCACACTCCGCGACGGGGTCGTGCTCATGCTCCAGTCGGTCGTGGTGATCGTGATCGCGCTGGTCATGGGCATGCACGCCAGCCTGCCCGGACTCGCCATCATGGTGCTGCTCATCGCGGTGACCGGCCTGTTCTCCTCCGGCATCGCGTACGGTCTGGCGCTGTCGCTGCGGGACGAGAACGGCATGGCGCAGATCATGCAGTTCTTCGCCCTGCCCGTCATGCTGCTGTCGGGGGCCTTGCTGCCGATGACGCTGGCGCCGGAGTGGATGCGGAAGGTGGCCGTGTTCAATCCGATGTACCACCCGGTGGTGGCGGGCCGGGCGCTGTTCGCGGGGAATCTGACCGACGCGTCGATCCCGATCGCGTTCGCGGTCATGCTGGTGCTGGCCGCGCTGACGGTGACCTGGTCGGTGCGATCGCTACGCCGGATCGCCGGTTAGCCCCGGTCCTACCATTAAGGCCGGAACCGGTCAGGGGAGATCGCCGGTGATGAACGTGCCGGTCTCGTCGGTCATCCGCTCGTACTCCTCCAGCCGGGCCTGGGTACGCAGCGGCGCGGCGTCGGCCATGGCATCGATCAGGGCCATGGCCAGCGTGAGCGGCGCCGCGTGGGAGTCGAACACCAGCCGGTCCCCCACCGGCGCGTCGAGCACCACCTCGGCGGGGAAGTCGGCTTTGTCACAGATGGCGGCGATCCGCAGCCCCTGCTTCTCGGCGTACTCCAGGGCGTGCATGACCTCGGCCGGATAGCGCGGCAGCACCACGGCGAGCAGCCATTCGGCTGCGGCCGTGGTAGATGAGCAGCTTGTACAGCAGATGCGGACGCTGCCCGGGCCGGTAGCAGACCACACCGGCGATGTTGACCCGACCAGCCCTCCTGTCACGCACGGTCATCACCGGGCGGGCGCCCCGCGGCGTCCACGTTCGTCCTTTGGGCGGCCTCAGCCCCTGACCTGCCTCGTCCTCGAAGCAGATGTAGGTGCCCAGGTCCGCCGCGGTGGCTTTACCACCGACCACACCTCCTGCCGCCTGGCGTCGTTGGCCCCCTCATCGCGCTCCAGAGCGCGCTGCACCGGCACCTGCACCTGCACGACCAGCCGTGCCGCCGCCGCAGCTTGCCGACCCCCTCGATGGTGTACCCGACGTGGAACAGCTTGCCGATCAGCGTCTTGATCCAGGCCAGCGTCCAGCGCTGGTCATCGCCGAACCCGTGCTCCAGCGGTCCCCGGCCCAGCTCGCTCTCCAGCCGCGCCCACTGCGCCGACGCCAGCTTCTCTCGTGACACCGGCCCCTTGGACCGCAGCGCCTCGATCCCGCCATCCCGCCATGCCTTGCGCCACCTGTCCACCGTCCGCTCGTGCACCCGCAGGTCACGGGCGATGTCCTTGGCGGACTGCCCAGTCTCTAACCACCCGGCCGCCTCCAGCCGCAACCGTCCCCGCCTCTCCTGCTCGGCGGGTGTGTACCCGCCCCTCTGCCCATACCGCATGCCTCGGTCGTACATCCGATTCAGCGGATCGTCACGGCCTCAGCCTGTGCATGCGTTGGTTTGGTGCACTATGGAGTGCATTGTGATTATGTGCCGCGCTCCGTCGGCTCTATCGCCGCATCAGCCCGCTGACCGCTCTCCCCAATCGAGGCGTCACTCAGCGCACTCAGTCGTCTCGACTTCTGTCCCAGTGAGCCGTTTTCATCCCCTGGCAGCGGCGTGGCGGTCACAGCATGATCCCGAGGTCGGTGTTCCCCTGACCGCATAGCGAAACCCCTGGTAGACGGGTTGATCACCACAATCCATCCGTCACAACCAGGGGCCTCGGATGCTTTTCTACCGTGCTGCGGTCGATTTGTCGCTCTCAACCCTGAACTACGTCGCGGGCCTGATCCGCCGGCACCGCAAGGTAATCGGGTCGGCTTGGCGGCTGCTCGACCCGGGACAGCAAGCCCTGCTGGTACTGGTCTATCTGCGCAAAGGCGAGACGTTCGCCGAGTTGGGAGCAGGTTTCGGGGTGTCGACGGTGACCGCCTGGCGGTATGTGGAAGAGACGGTCATGCTGCTGTCAGCCCGCTCGCCCAAGCTCGCGCAGGCACTGCGCAAGGCCAAGCGGGACGGGCTGCACTACCTGGTGCTTGATGGGACGCTGATCCACACCGACCGGGTCAAAGCAGACCGCCCGTACTTCTCCGGAAAGCATCGCGTGCACGGAATGAACGTCCAGGTCATCGCCTCGCCGGACGGGACGATCCTGTGGACCTCGGGCGCGCTGCCGGGCAAGGCCCATGACCTGAGCGCCGCCCGGCTCTGGGGCATCCTGCGCGCGCTGGAGCAGGCCGGAATCGTCACCCTGGCCGACAAGGCGTACCAGGGCGCCGAGGGCCCGCTCGTCACTCCGTACAAGGGCGACCCTGCTGGCTAACTTGGGTTCAGACGGCGAGGGTCTGATCGAGGCGGGCGAGGTGGCTGGTACGAGTGCTGTCGAGAGGGTGGTCGTTCCACCAGGCATCGAGCCGGGTGAGATTGAGAGCAGTAGCTGAGATGACGTGTTCGAGGTGGACTTTGCGGAGTCCGCGGTAGCGGGCTCGGCGGATGCCGGTGATGGCGATGGCTTGCCGGATAGTGCCTTCTACTCCGGCGCGGATCTTGTACTTGCGCTGCCAGTCTTGGCTGCTCTGCTGGGTGCGGGCGGCGTCGAGGGCTTGTTGCTGGGCTTGTGTGTGGCGCAGGGTGATCTGGCGTCGGCCGCTGTTACTGCTGGTGCATTCGGTCCTGGCGGGGCAGGGCGTGCAGGTCTTCGCCGAGAATCTGACCACGATGGTGTCCAGGCCGCGCTGGATGGTCGGAGTCCAGGAGATGCTGGTCTGTCCTTGGGGGCAGGTGGCCTGCTTCGCGGTCCAGTCGATGGTGAACGCGGCCCGGCCGTATCCGGTAGCGGCGCGGGCCTGGGGCGAGGAGTCGAACCGCACCGGTGCGACCAGGGCCAGCCCGTAAAGATCACGGGCTGAGACGATCAGCTCGGCTGTGGCGTATCCGGAATCGACATAGTGCTCGGCCGGAAGCAAATCCCGCCGCTGGAGTCCTTGATGGATCGAGGCGGTCATGGCCATGTCCGCGACGGTCGCGTCGGTCGTCGCCACGTTCGTGATCAGGTTCGGCGGCGAGCTCGCGTCGCCGTCCTCGTCGTTCCTGCTGGTGGCGCAGGTTTCGCTGATGTGGACCTTGTAGCCGTTCCAGAACACGTCGGCTTTGGCCGACCAGCGGGTGTCTGGATCGTAGGGCGAGGCCAGCCGGTGTCTGCCGGGCGGCAGCCCCGCTCCGCCGTCGCGCAGGGGCCGCCGCCGTTCGACCACCTCCCGCCCGCGGGCATCAACGGTCCGGACGAAGTTCTGGATCAACATCACGCGTAACGCCTGCACCGCGGGCAGTTCCCGCAGCCAGGCAGGGGAGAACGGCGCGTAGAGGGCCGCGCAGAGCGCGTACCCGTCAGCGCCGTAGGCCCGGGCGAGTTGCTCCTGCGCGGTCTCGGAGGCCGGCAGCCGCCAGGAGTCGACTCGTGCTCGATACCGATCCGCCCAGCCCGGCACCTCCAGCACCTCTTCCACCCAGCCGGGCGCGGCTGCGGCGAGAGCTTCCAAGGCGGCCCGCACGCATTCGCCGGCCAGCTCCACCCGGTTCAGGTCTCGCACCGCCGAGATCACATGCGTGGCATCGGTGCGCTGTTTCCCGCCCGCTTTCACCAGTCCCTTGGCCTGCAGCGTCTCCAGCAGCAGGTTCAGGACCCGCTCTTCGAGCCCATGGGCGATCACCCGGGACCGGAACTCACTCAGCACACTCGCGTCGAACCCCGGATCGTCCAGCTCCAGCCCCAGCGCGTACTTCCACGACAGATCCGTCCGGACCGCTTCAGCGGCCCGCCGATCGGTCAGGTTCTCCACCCGCTGCAACACCGTGATCAACGCCAGGCGGCCCGGAGACCAGCCCGGCCGCCCCTCCGTCCCGAACGCGGCCACGAACTGCTCATCGGCGAACAACTCGCCCAGCTCATCCCGCACCCGAACCGGTAACGGCATCTCCCGCCGCCCCCGATACATCGCTCGGATCGCCTCAGCCACCAACGGCGACGGCTCCGGCCACGGACATGGCTGCACAGACACCGAAACACCCCAAACGCAGCCGGGATGAGGGAATGACGGCCGCCCTTCATGATCCACCTGACCCAGCAGATCACGAACCACACCATACACGCCGCGAGTTAGCCAGCAGGGTCAAGGGCAAGAACAAGCCCGAGTCCCAGAAACGGGCCAACCGTTCCCACGCCCGCCTTCGCGGACCCGGCGAACGCGCAAACGCCCAGCTCAAAAGCTGGCGCATCCTGCGAAAGCTACGCTGCAGCCCCAGCAAGACCGGCCACCTGTGCAAGGCCATCGCCGTCCTTCAAAACCACCGCATCACACACGCCGCGCGAGGATGGAAAAGAGTCAGTGATCATTCATCTCGAGGAGAGACTTGCGCTATCTTTCCTTCGGGCGTTGCCTATCCTCTGCCCTCTCCTCGAGGCCGCCGTCAGCGAGCCCCTCGAAGCTCCTTTCGAGATGCTCGCTATGGTCGCCATGTTCGTGAGGCCGGACGGCACGCATGATGGGGTTGCCGTCTTCGTCCAGAAGGAGCTGACCATCCCTGCCCATCACGGGAGCTTGATCCGGACTGGGGGTAAAACCCCCTGGCTTCGAGTGTTCAGATGGCCTACGTTTCTCCGGCATAACCCCTCCTTGAAGGTACGGAAGTTACCTTCCGTTCGCAAATGGGTCGTACGTTGCAGGAGTGCATCGAGAGTTCGCCAAACTTCCTTCCTCCGATGTTACCAACCGCAAAGTACCTATAAACATGAAGCTCCATGCTAGGCCGGGATGGAGTCCGCAGCCTAGCATGGGCTGGAGATGCTTATAGCGTTAGCGCAGGGTAACCCTCTCCTCGAGTTGCCCTGATTCATCCGTCCGCAGCTCACGCTGAACGTTTGCTGTATTCATGTCGCTCGATGGGCGCAGGTCAACGAGAACGGGATTTCCTTGTGCGTCCATGAGTGGTTTTCCGTCGAGTCCCGCTTTTTGGACCTTAGCTGGCATCTTGCTGAAGTCGGGCAGCGAAGGTGGAGCCGCGGCCTTCGGAGACGAGGGAGCCAGGGCGGTCGTCGGATAGTAATGGTTGTCGTCGCTCATGTAGTCGCCCCCGTACCAGGAACTGTTCTTCACCTCGAAGAAGCCTTGCGAGAGATAGTAATTATCGCCGCAAGGGGGATCGGCATACTGCTTGGAGAACGTGATTCGTGTTACGCTGGCGGTGTTGTATATCCATCCGAACGTGTCGCAGAGGTAGAAGGTCGAACCCGAGCCCGACCATACCCACATGTTCATCGAGACTCGGATGTTGCCTGAGGGTCGGATCCATGGGGTTCCGCACTGCACCCAGGTGCCGCCAGTGAACGTGCGAGTCTCCGAATAGGTTGTTGTATCGATCCAGCCTCCGGGCGCGCTGCTGCTGTGGTCCATCGAGATCCTGCCTTTAGTGCAGAGGTCGGTGGACTTGTAGAGGGTTCCGTACGTCCGGATTGCATGCGCGAGTGCTGGCCCTTCAGTCGCCACGAGCCCAACGAATATGGCGAGTGCAACCAATAAGAAGCGTCTAATGCCGCTCCACATAAAGTGCCTCCTGTCGTTTTGGGAACTGTCGTCCCTGGTGGTACAGCCGATGATCGCAAAGACATCCCGCTTAGATCGCGATGTCAATAGCCGCTGTTGATCCAGCGCAATCAGGAAAGATTGATGTTTAAATTCTCCGTATTGATGTGTCTACATTTTGTCCACATCCCGGAGAGCTACACAGAATGAATTCGTAGAGTCATAGAGTTGTGACTACCTGCTGTTTCTGGTGTATGCCGGAGCCATGAGGTACGAGCAGAGGGGCGGGCACACCCCCGCCGAGCAGGAACGACGTGAGCGGTTACGGCTCCGGACGGCCGAGCGGTTCGCCGAGGGGGAGTCCACCCGGGACATCGCGCGGGAGTTACGGATCAGTGAGCGGTCGGTCGGTCGCTGGCGCGCGGCCTGGCAGCGGGGCGGCATCCAGGCGCTGCCGTCGCAGGGGCCCGTCTCGCGGGAGAAGCTGAGCACCGTACAGTGGGCGCGGGTGGAAGCCGAACTGGGCCGTGGGCCATTGGCGCACGGGTTCGCCAATGACCAGCGCTGGACGCTGGCCCGGATCAAGACGCTGATCGGCAAGCTGTTCCACGTCGGGTACACCATCGAGGGGGTCGGCAAGCTGCTGCACCGGCACGGCTGGTCGGTGCAGGTGCCGGTAAAATGCGCGCTGGAGCGCGACGAAGAGGCGATCACCGCCTGGAAAGAGCAGGTGTGGCTGGCCATAAAGCCACCGCGGCGGACCTGGGCACCTACATCTGCTTCGAGGACGAGGCCGGTCAGGGGCTGAGGCCGCCCAAAGGACGAACCTGGACACCACACGGCGCCCGCCCGAGGGTGACTGTCCGAGGTAAACACACCGCGATCTGATCATCTCCACCCACATGCAGCTCGGCGCCCGCTCGTGTGGTGCTGGGACAATCTGAACATCCACCTGGCCACGGAACTGACCGAGTTCGCCCAGGCCAACGCCGACTGGGTGCGCATCTATCAGTTCCCCACCTACACCCCCGAACTGAACCCGGCAGAAGGAATCTGGCCCCTGCTCCGCCGGGCCATGGCCAACTTCGTCGTCGCCGACCTACACGGACTCGTCCGGATCAACAAACGCAAACTCAAGAAGATCCAATACCAGCCTCACCTACTCGACGGCTATGATCAGAACCCCGATGCATCCAATACTCGGCGCACTTCGGGAACGTATCGGTAGGACTCCAAACGCGCACGGACAACGTGCCCCCGCTGTGCCGTTCGATCGCTGGCGATATCGGCGGACAGCTCGAACATGCGCGCCGCTGCTCGTGCGGCTTCCTCCGGTTCGTTCGCGTCGGCGAGCCACGAAAGGTAGAGCGCGAGTTCCCGGGTATGCGTCGAGTCATAACGAGCGAGCACGTCGGTAAGAAGGGGAACGGCGCGAAGTGGGCGGTGTAGTTCCGTGTAGCAACGTGCTTCCATCACTTGCAATTCGCCGGGATCGACCCAATACAGATATCCCGCTTCGTCTTCCCCGCCATGTTGAGCAAGAGCCGTTTCAGCTTCGCCGAGTGCTCGCATGGTCGGCTGTGTTTCGTCGGCGCGAGCGTGCGCCCATGCGATCCGATCCCAAGCGAGCGCCCGGGCTCGCGCCGGTGCATACGGTCCGGCAGCATCCAAAGCCGCGCGGGCAAACGCGATCCCTTCTTGAACGTCTACCGTGTTAGAGACCTGATAAGCAAGCGAACCGATCAGATTGGATTCAAGGGTTCCGTCACCGGCCTCATGTGCCGCACTGATCCCGAGCCGGTATGTGCGGGCCGCTTGTTCGTGCTGTCCGGCGTCGCTGGCCACCCATCCGGCGATCTGAGCGAACTCGCCGATAGTCGAGAGCAAGCGACGGCCAACATCCTGCGCATAAGTACTCGTTCGGTAGACCCGTATCGCTGCGTCGAGTTCACGGAATGCGGGCTGTATCAGATCACCACCGGCGAGAACGTCGTCAGCCAGCCGCAAGCCGTGAACCCGTGCGCCGAGGTCTTCGACATTGCCGATTCCAAGACGCGATCCCGTGCGGTTGTCATTGGGACGAAGCGGTTCGGGCTCGCGCAATAGATCCCTGAGGACGTCCCCAGGGGGTCGCCCGTTTTGAACGGGTCCGTCGCCGTACAACTCAGCTTCGCTCATGTTGAGCACGCGACAGTACAGAAGACGGTACGGGTCTCGGGGTTGGTGCTTGCCGGATTCGTAGTCGCGAATCCTGCGGATAACTGACGCACGTTCTGGGAGAGTCGCACGAATATGCTTATCGGCGGCCTTCTCCAGTTCGCTGGCCATATCGTTCTGGGACCACCAACGCTTACGCCGTTCGTTGCGCAAGCGTTCAGCCCATGCCGGACGCTGCTTGGAAGCCACGTACGTACCTCTCAGTCGGCGCGGTCTGCTTCTGCCCTCCAGTGTCCTCTAGGCGCAGCATGTGTGCACGGCTTCCGAACGGTGGACTGAGTTCGCAAGGGCGAACGCGCCGAGATAGCGGGAGCCGCAAAGCGGGGGACACGCCGTACGGCTCCCTTGATCAGGAAGTGAGGTCCTGATCCATGACCAAGATTAGAACCATTCGGGCGGATCTGATCATATCTCCCAATAGTAGGAAAGTGGCCTGATGTCCCCTCAGCGTGCGGACTCGGACAAGGTGGCCGTTGAGATCAACGGCAACATGATCTATGTCCCGAAGAACATCGCGAACGTCTACCTCATCGAAGTCCATACCGACGACCAAGCACCGAAGGCCGTCACGGGCGCCATCCTGACGACCGATCTCATGTTCGCGTGGACTTGGTTGATCGAAGGTCTCGCCGATGGCGGTTGGGGCAAAGTCGTCGCATTCGATGTTCTGATCAAGAGCAATCCTCGCTGGTCTCATGATCTTGGCAGGATCGACGGCCCGACGAAACATCCGAATCAACTGAAATTCACGTCGGCAGAACCCTGAACAGAGCAATGGTGGTTCCAGTGGCTCTGACATGGACTGAGTACGACTCGCGCGGGATGGCCAGCCGAATGAAGCAATTCTTCGTGCGCGGCAATGTCGAATACGAATTATGCGCCGAAGGCGGGCAGTATGTCATTAAACGAACTGAGCGCAAGAACGGTCATGTCGTCGTGATGGAAACAGCGCGCGGCTATCGCCGCGATACCGAAGACGTGTGGAAATCGATCGCTTCCGGGTAGCGATCCGGTCGCCCGCACGAGAGAGCCACCGTTCCAAGAAGGGAAACGGCGGCTCTCTTCGGTATGTCCGTGGCGGTCGCTGTGTCGGCGTGGCTCGCGTGCTCGCGCCGGATCGCCGGTCAGGCCGGATCGGACGGATCCGCAGTGACGAACGTGCCGGTCTCGTCAGCCATCCGCTCGTATTCCTCCAGCCGGGCCTGGGTACGCAGCGGCGCCGCGTCGGCCATGGCCTCGACCAGGGCCATGGCCAGCGTGAGCGGCGCCGCGTGGGAGTCGAACACCAGCCGGTCCCCCACCGGCGCGTCGAGCACCACCTCGGCGGGGAAGTCGGCTTTGTCGCAGATGGCGGCGATCCGCAGCCCCTGCTTCTCGGCGTACTCCAGGGCGTGCATGACCTCGGCCGGATAGCGCGGCAGCACCACGGCGAGCAGCCATTCGGCGCCCGCCCGCCGCGCGGCGTGCAGCCCCTCGATCAGCTCGGAGCCGCCGTGGGTCAGCAGCCGCACTTCCGGATGGATCCGCCGCGCGTAGTAGGCGAAGGTGGTGGCCAGCCCGCAGGAGACCCGCAGCCCCAGCACCGGCAGCGGCTCGGTGGCGGCCAGCGACTCCCCCAGCTCCTTCAGGGGCAGGCCCGCCAGCCGCTCCCTGACGGCGGCCAGGTTACGGATCTCATTGTCGACGGCGCCATGGAGCAGGCTCTCCTCCGGCGGCCCGCCCAGCACCAGCGGACGCAGCGCCTGCCGCAGCTCCGGATAGCCGGCGAAGCCGAGCACCATGGCGAACCTCGTCACGGACGGCTGACTCACCCCTGACCGCTCGGCCAGCTCGACGCTGGACAGGAAGATCGCCTCGTCGAGATGCTCGGACAGGTAGTGGGCGATCCGCCGCTGCACCGGAGAGAGCCGCCGCCCGTCGAGAAGCCCGGCCAGACCACTGTGGTATCCACCTGTCACAGCAGCTCCAACACCATCTGTCCGACTTCTCATCCCTCCCGTATCGGAATGCAGACGCCGCGCTCGGCGGCTCATGCACCTTCTGAATGAAGTTATTCGCCTATGTCACCGCCAGAGTGCTAGCTCACCAGGAACTGGGTCGCGGCCAGTTCGCGGTAGAGGTCGTCCTGGCCCACCAGTTCGTCGTGGGTGCCGACCGCGCGTACCCCGCCCGCCTCCATAACCACGATGCGGTCCGCGTTGGTCACCGTGGAGAGGCGGTGCGCGATGACGAGGACGGTCGTCTCGGCGGCCACCTCGGCGATGACCTCGCGCAGCCGCAGCTCGTTGACCGCGTCGAGCTGCGAGGTGGCCTCGTCGAGCAGGAGCAGCCTGGGCTTGCGCAGCAGCGCCCTGGCGATCGCCACCCGCTGCCGCTCGCCGCCCGACAGCAGCACGCCCCGATGTCCGACGGCCGTGTCGAGCCCCTCCGGCAGCCTGGCGACCAGGTCGTCCAGGCGGGTGCGGGTGATCGCGCGCCGCAGCTCCTCCTCGGTGGCGTTCTGGGCGGCGAAGAGCAGGTTCTCCTTGAGGGTGCCCGCCAGCACGGGCGCGTCCTGCTCGACATAGCCCAGCGTGGCCCGCAGCTCGGCGAGCGGCCAGTCGCGGATGTCCCGGCCGTCGACCGTGATCAATCCGTCCTGGTGCTCGTAGAACCGCTCCAGCAGGGCGAACACCGTCGACTTGCCCGCGCCCGACGGCCCGACGAGCGCGGTCAGCCCGCCCGGCGGCACCTCGAAGCTGACCCCGTCGTGCACGATCGGCCGGTCGTCCCCGTACCGGAACACCACGTCGTCGAACCGCACGCCCGCCGGCCGCGCGGCGAGGAGGGCCGCCGGAACCGTGGCGCCGACGGGCTCGGCGGGCAGGTCCTCGATCTCCTTGATCCGCTTCATCGCCGCCAGGCCCTGCTGCAGCTGCACCATACCCTCGACGATCTGCCCGATGGGCGCGACCAGGTAGAACAGGTACAGCAGGAACGCGATCAGCGACGAGACCTCCAGCACGCCCGAGGCGACCCGCGCCCCGCCGACGGCCAGCACACACAGGAAGGCGATCTGCACCGTCATCCAGGTCGCCACCCCGGCCAGCGAGGTCCATCCGGCCACCTGCAGCCCCCGGTCGCGAGCGCGCGTGGCGGCGCCGCCGACGACCGCGATCTCGCGCTCCTCCGCGCCGCTGGCCTTGACCGTCCGGTACGCCTGCAGCGCCCGGTCGAGCACGGCGCCCATCTCGCCGACGGCCTCCTGGGCCTGCTTCTGCGCCCGCTGGATCCTGGGCATCACCAGCCCGGTCAGCCCGCCGATCACCACCACCACGAGCAGCGTGACCAGCAGCAGCACGCCGTCCATGGTCGCCATCATGATGATCGCGCCGGCCAGCATGAACACCGCGCCGATCGAGTTCACGACCCCGTTGGTCAGTACGGCCCGCAACAGCGTCGTGTCACCGGTCACCCGCGACAGCAGATCGCCGGGCTTGAGCCGGTCCACGTCGGCGACCTTCAGCCGGAACATCCGGTCGATGAGCCGGCGCCGCGCGCCCAGCACGATGCCCTCGCCGGTGCGCTCCATCAGGTACGTGCCCAGCGCCGACACCACCGCTCCGACCAGTACCGCCACGGTCAGCCCGACCAACGGCCCGGCCATCGACCGATCCTGCCCGAAGGCGTCCACCACGTACTTGGCCAGCAACGGCATCGCCAGGCCGGCCGCCGAGCCGACCAGGCCGAGTAACCCCCCGAGTACCAGGATCTTCCTGTGCGGGCGCATGTAGGCGAGCAGCTCTCTGATCACCGTTTCTCCTCTCGCGATATATCCCGAAAACCCAACGAACGGCGGATCGCGATCCGCACCCGTCAACCTAAATTGACGACCAAAGTATGTCAACCTTCGTTGACCTCTCATTCTCGAGGAGGAGAAGACACATCCGTTCGCGGAGTTGCGACGAATACGCCGTCGAGGAACCCGGCCGGAACCTCTCGATCTCGATCAGCACTCTCGAAAGGACCGAACATGGAGCTCCGGATCAACCGGCGCGCTCTAGTCGGACTGGGCGTCGCGGCGGCGTTGACCGCCTCCTCGTTCGCCCTGCTCCGTACCGACTCCGGCACCGCTTCCTCGCACCGCGAGGCGCCGATGATCGCGGGCGACCCGCGTAACGACAACACCGACGTGTACGCGTTCGTCAGCCCCGACAAGGCCGACACGGTGACCCTGCTGGCCAACTGGATCCCGTTCCAGGAGCCGCAGGGCGGCCCGAACTTCTACACGTTCGACACCAAGTCCCGCTACAACATCAAGATCGACAACGACGGCGACGCCAAGCCCGACATCGTCTACCAGTGGACCTTCCGCGATGAGGACCGGCGCGGCAACGCCACGTTCCTGTACAACAACGGGCCCGTCACCTCGCTCCACGACGAGAACCTGCTCTTCCGCCAGCACTACACGCTCAAGCGGATCACCGAGGACGGCAGCAGGACGCTCGTCTCGGACGGCATCGTCGCGCCGAGCAACGTCGGCCCCGCCTCGATGCCCGACTACGGCACGCTGCGCGCCCAGTCCCTCAAGAGCCTCCCGAACGGCGGCAAGGCCTACGCCGGCCAGTCCGACGAGGCGTTCTTCCTGGACCTGCGCGTCTTCGACCTGCTCTACGGCGGCAACCTGTCCGAGGTCGGCCAGGACACCACCAAGGGCTACAACGTGAGCACCCTGGCCGTCCAGGTGCCCGCCCACGACCTGGCGCTCCGGGGCGACGCCCGGCGCAACCCGGTGGTCGGCATCTGGTCCACCACGGACAAGTGGCGCCCGAACGGCTACGTCCAGGTCTCGCGCCTGGGCAACCCGCTGGTCAACGAGGTCGTGATGCCGGCTGGTCTGAAGGACGCGTTCAACTCGCTGCCCCCGGTCAAGGACGCCGGCATCCCCGAGGTGGTCAAGCGCGTCACCGACCCCGAGGTGGCCAAGCTGCTGGAGGGCATCTACGGCATCAAGGCGCCGGCGACCCCGCGCGGCGACCTGGTCGAGATCTTCCTGACCGGCATCGCCAAGGGCAACGGGCCGATCAAGGCCGACCTGAACTCGCAGACCCTCAACAAGGACGCCGGCCGGCTGCGGCCCGCCGAGATGCTGCGGCTCAACATGGCGGTCCCGCCGTCCAAGGACCCCAACCGGCTCGGTGTGCTGGCCGGTGATCTGGCGGGCTTCCCGAACGGCCGCCGCCTGTCCGACGACGTCGTGGACATCTCGCTGCAGGCCGTGGCGGGCGCCGCGCTGTCCGGCAAGCTCGTCCCTGGTCTGACGGACAAGGTCGACAAGAACGACAAGCCCATCCTGGACTCGTTCCCGTACATCCCGCTGCCCAGCAACGTGGCTGTGAACCAGCGGTGAGCCCCGACCGGTCGGCCTCCTCTCCGGGCCGGCCGGTCCCCCCGCGGCGGGCCCGTCTCCCAAACTCCCGCCGCGCCCCCGGCCGGCCGGCCTTGTCCCCCGTCAGGGCCGGCCGGCCCTCGACCCGTCCGCGCCGACCCCTTCCGATCTTCGGAGCCTTGGATGCGATCCCTCGCCCTTGCCGGTGGCCTCGTCGTGGCCGGCGCGCTGGCCGTCACGGCCTACGCCGTCTACGCCCCGCCGGCGACCTCTACTGGAACCACGCAGGCCGTGACCTTCACGGAGACGCTGCAGGCCCGCCTGAAGCGCCTGCCCGGCGACTACCGCGGCTGGGCCCAGCTCGGCCTGGAGTACGTCGACCAGGCCAGGGTCACCGGCGACCCGTCGTACTACACCAAGGCTCAAGGGGCCCTGGCCACCGCCGCCCGGCTGAACCCGGCCGATGACGCGGTCCTGACCGGCCAGGCGGCGCTCGCCGCCGGCCGCCACGAGTTCTCCGACGCGGTACGGCTGGCGCGGCGGGCCATCGGCGCCAACCCCTACAGCGCGGCGGCGCACGGGGTGCTGGCCGACGCGAAGACGCAGCTCGGCGACCTGAGCGGGGCCTCGAAGGCCGTGGACGCGATGATGGGGCTGCGTCCGGGCGTGGCGTCGTTCGCCCGTGCCTCCTACGCGGCCGAGCTGCGCGGCGACCGGACGGGGGCGCGCAAGTTCCTGGAGTACGCCCAGAACGACGCCTACGCCCCGGCGGACGTCGCCTACACCCGCTACTACCTGGGCGAACTGGCCCTGCATTCGGGCGACCTGGCCGCGGCCGGCGGCTGGTACGCCAAGGCGCTCCAGGCCTACCCCGCCTACACCCCCGCGCTCGCCGGACAGGCCAGGGTCGCGGCGCTCGGCGGGCGGACGGCCGAGGCCCTCGACCTCTACCAGCGGGTGGTCGAGCGGCTGCCGCTGTCCCAGTACCTGATCGAGCAGGGCGAGACCCGGATCAAGGCGGGGCTGAAACCGGACTGGACCCTGCTGGAGGCCCAGCGGAAGCTGCTGCGGGCCGCCGGGGTGCGGGACGACCTCACCTGGGCCGAGTTCGAGGCCGATCACGGTGACCCGCCGCTGGCCGTACGGCATGCCAGGGCCGAGTACGCGCGCAATCCCAACCTCATCGCCGCCGACGCCCTCGGCTGGGCCCTGTTCAAGGCGGGCAAGCCGCGCGAGGCCCTGCCGTACGCGAAGAAGGCCACCTCGACCGGCTGGCGCAACCCGCTGCTCGGCTACCACCGCGCCCAGATCGAGCGCGCACTCGGCAAGCCCGCGCGCGTGCCCCCGGGCTTCGATCCGTCCCTGCCCGCACTGGCGAGGTTCTCATGAGGGTGCTCCGGCTCGGCCTGCTGTCCGCCGTCGCGGGCCTGGTGTTGTCGACGTGCGCCTCGGTGCTGTTCGTGGCCGCGGCGCGGGCGGAGACGGTGGCCCGGCATCCGCTCGGGAACTTCACCGTCAACCACTACAACGGACTGCGCCTGCGGCCCGACCGGGTGGAGAACGAGGCGGTCGTGGACGCGGCGGAACTGCCGACGCTCCAGGCGAAACCAGGCGTGGACGGCTCGTACGCGGCCAGGACCTGCGCCACGCTGGCCGCCGCCCAGCGGCTCACCGTCGGGGGTACGGCGGTGCCGTGGCGGGTGTCGCGTTCGGCGTTCGCCTACGCGCCGGGGCAGGGCGGTCTGCAGACCAGCCGCCTGACCTGCGGGCTGGTCGCCGAGATCCGGGTGTCGGGCGCGGTGTCGTTCACCGACGCGTTCGAGCAGGAACGGATCGGCTGGCGCGAGATCACCGCCGTCGGCGACGGGGTACGGCTGACCCGGTCGTCCGTGCCGTCGGTCAGCGTGAGTGACGAGCTGCGCAAGTACCCGCAGGACCTGCTGACCGACCCGCTCGACCAGCGCACGGCCGCCGTCACCGTCGGCGGCGCCGCCTCCGCCCTGTCCGGCGACGGCTCCCCCGGCTCCGGCGGCACGACTTCCGGGCTCGGCACGATCAGCGTCGGTGGACCGGTCGGGGACGCGCTGGCGGCGCTGGACCGGACGTTCACCGGCCTGATCGGCGCCGACTCGCTCACGGTGCCGCTCGGGCTGCTGGCCGTGGCCCTGGCGATGCTCCTCGGGGCCGGGCACGCGCTGATCCCCGGACACGGCAAGACGATCATGGCCGCGTACCTGGCCGGGCGGCGCGGACGGCCGCGTGACGCCCTGGTCGTGGGGGCCACGGTGACGGCCACGCACACGGTCGGGGTGCTGGTGGTGGGCCTGCTGCTGAGCGCGTTCACGGCGCTGGCCGGGGAGGCGGTGCTGGGGTGGCTGGGGGTGGCCAGCGGCGTGCTGATCGCCATCATCGGCCTGCGCCTGCTCCTGTCCACCCGCCGCGCCACCGGACACGGGCACGGCCACGGACATGGCCACGGTCACGGTCACGGCCATGGGCACGGCCACGGGCACGGCCACGGGCACGGCCACGGGCACGGCCACGGGCACGGCCACGGGCACGGCCACGGGCACGGCCACGGGCATGCGGACGAACACGAGCACGGCCACGGGCATGGGCACGAGGGCTCGACGCGGGCCGGGCTGCTGGGGATGGGGGTGGCGGGCGGGCTGGTGCCGAGCCCGTCGGCGCTCATCGTGCTGCTGGGGGCGATCGCGCTGGGTCGTACCTGGTTCGGGGTGGCGCTGGTCACCGCGTACGGCATCGGCATGGCCGCGACACTCACCGTGACGGGCCTGCTGCTGGTCAAGCTCGTCGACCGCCTCGAACGCCGCGCCTCACGGGGACGGGGCCTCGCCGCCCGGCTGTCCACCCTGGCACCGCTGGGCACGGCCGGCATGGTGATGCTGCTGGGCGCGGGCCTGGCCCTCCGCTCGGCCATCGCGCTCTAAATCCTGGCCGACCTCCGGACCAAGATCCTTGACGGCACCTATCCGGCGGGCGAACGGGAACCTCGTTCCTCAGCCGCGCGGCGGTCGTCTCACTCCAAGCGCAAATTTCTTACCATGACCGCAAACACCGGTGCTCCCGGCAACGGGTTCCGTTTCTCGCCTACCTTGTACCATCCCCATTTGCGGTACGCAGCTACGGCAGGCGTAGCCGCTGGCAGCACGGTCAAAGTGGCCCGTTTTTCCGGTCTGCTAGTCAGCAGCATGTCATGGATGGTTTCGGCCACATGCTGGCGTCGCCACGGCGCGCGTACCAACAGCTCGACCAACGCCCAGGTACGGCCGGGGCATTCGGCGGTGATCTCCTCGGGGAGCGGAGCCACCAGGTTGCGCCACCACGGCGTTGTCGGCTGCAGCGTCACACCGAAACCAAAAGCGACGAGGTGGCCGTCCTCTCTTGCCGTGATGAGCCGGTATCCCTCTTGCTGACGCTGCACTTCAAAGCGTTCCCGGAATAGCTGGGCGTGCTCCGGCCCCCACGCATACGGCGGCCCGGCGTAGACCTCGCTGTACAGCTCGGTGAGTTCGTCTAGTTGCTGGGCGGCCCGTTCGCTGCTGAGCGACTGGTAATTAATGGCGAGCAACGAGTTCACACTCCCTCGCCGGGGCGGCCCGCCGCAGGTAATCCCGCAACTGCTCGTGGAACGTGGCGACCTCGGAGCAATCGGGGTAGCGGCCCACCAGTGCGCCATCCAAGCGGATGAACCAATCCACCACCAGTGTTGAGCGTGCTTGCTGGGCCATCTGCAAGGAGGTGTGAGCTACGATCGCGGCCTCCACCGGCTCACGCTGAGCCAACCGAACCTTCGCCAGCCGGACTTCATCGAAGATGCGACTGCGCGTGTATCCCTCATCCCGGCTGGCGCGCGCACTCAGGGTGTGGCTTTCGGCCCGCGTCGCGTACTGCTGCCAACGTGCCGGCTGCGTGCTTCGCAGCGCCAACTCGGTGAAAGCGTTGGCCGCCAGACAATCCACCTCTGCCTGATTCATGTAATGGACCCAGTCCGGGCGGGTGTCAGCTTGCGCTTCTTGCCAGATTTCAACACAGGCATCGGCGCTGCGCGCGGCGTTCCCGGCTTCTCGTTCTCCCAGTTGGGCATAAGCACGGGCTTCCAACCCCAGCAGTTCGGCGCGTACCAGATCATTCGCACCGTGCGGCAGGCTGCATAGCGCGGTGCGTGTCAAGCTCAAACTGTCGCTAAATTTACCCAGCGCGGTAGACAGTTGCGTCATATCGCCGGTGATCTTTGCGCCCAGTGCCGGCGCAGCCGCTTCACGGCAGGCGTGCAGTGCCAGCAAGTAATAGCGCTGGGCCATGCCGTGGAGCCCTTGATCGTAGGCCATCCATCCGGCCAACTGTGCCAGCTCGGCAGCCACATGGAACAGCCGCCGCGTAACCTCAGGGGAGTTGTGCTCGTTCAGGCTTTCAGTGACAGCGTTCAACTGCCCGACAACGGCCTTCCGGCGCAAACCACCGGCGCCGGAGGCATCCCATCGCCGAAACAGCACTACCGCCTGTTCCAGCTCTGCTAGCGCCTCCGGGCGCGCCTCACTGCTGACAGGTATGACCGGCAAGCCGGCTACCCACTGGCGTATAGGTTGCAGCAAAGCGGAGCCGGCCAGTACCGCCAGTTGCGCGACCACCTGTCGCCGAGACGCGATGTCGTAGCCTGTAAAACTCTCCATGATCTCTACGGTGTGCTGATTTGTGAGTGAGAAATCCAGCGGCACCGACGAGTGCAAGATGTAGTCGCCTGACTTGCCCGGCAGCGTAACGATGTCGGCCAGCAGTTCCTCCAGCTCAGCCGCTGTGACCTTGAGCAGGGCGGCGATCTTGGGATGCAACCATGGCTGCGGTTCCGTCTCGGCCCGCTCCCAGCGACTGGCAGTGGAACGTTCGACACCCAGCGCGTCGGCCAACGCCTCCTGCGTCAACCCAATGGCCTTGCGCCTCTGGATGAACCGAACCCGCTTCAGTGCCACGCGCTGAGCTCCCTCCGCCACCACCAAGCGTAAAGCGCCAGCCATTCAAGTGCCCTGCTCATCGGGCATGGTGCTTCATTTCTGCCACCTCTGATGCCGCGAAACCGCTCTGGAGCTACCTCGGGCGGCTTGGTTTGCTGCTTAAGCGCGGGATGAACGGAAGGAGACGGGCCATGAGCAACGGCAACGGCAGCGGCACCCCACGGCACCGCCATGGCTCCCCACCGCCCGGAGACATCCCACGGCAGGACACGGTGTACGACGCACTCCACGGTGACATGGACAACGATCGCCACCTTTCTGTGGATACATCAGATCCCGACGAGAAGAACGACACGTCCACAACCGACTGCGAAGTCAGCACAGAACTACCCGAGGCCCCCATGACCGATGACCGCACCTCACCGCCACCCGGAGTGGATCCGAACACGCCCAGCACGGTAGTCCAGCAGCACGTCGAGGACTTCCAGCACCGCGCCAGCGAGGTGCTGAGCGACGAGAATGCCCACCTCCTGGCCGCGCAGTTGCAGGAGTCGTGGGACGGCCGCTGGCAGGTGATGTGGGAGCCGTGGGGCCGCAAGTTCAGGGCGTTCCCGGCCTACGACATGGACGTCAACGCTCCAGTCGACGGCAGAAGCCTCCGCGAACTGTGGCGCAACGTCCTCAATGTCGATCCGGAACTGCTGCTGGCCGTAGCCGAGGCCATCCCGGCGCATCCTCCCACGGTCGTCCACATTCCCCCCGGCTTCTTTCAGGAGATGGCCGGGTGAGCAAGCGAGACGTGGCCCAGCACGCTGCCCACCGAAAGGTCCGGCAGCAACTCCCCACGTCCCGGCGCGACCGGCCGGAGGGGCGAACCCCTCCACGGTCGTGCACTCCGGCGCGGGCCGACCATCCGAACTCTCCATTTCCTCGGACCCGCGCCGACTCGTCTCGCGGCCCACGTACGGGGACAAGCCCGGCTGTGGGCCGCGAGATCCACCTCTCGGTCGTCCTCTTCCCCACTGCGCGAGCCTGGCCGCTTCGCCGTGGTTGGGCGACCGTGCCGGGGAAGGCGGACACCTGGATGTGCATTCGTCCGTCTTCCCCTGGCCGCCAGGGGGCGTACAACGCCCCGGCTCCTCACGCGAAGGTCATGTCATGGACGCCGGTATCGCACTCGCCTTCCTCATCCACAACATCTGGCAGGAGGGCCAGCGACCGCCGCTCGCCAGCGACGACGCTTACAACCCTCCCATTACCGCTCTCCCCACGGCATCAGGCAGTCAGACCCGCGTGGAGAGAGCAGACGATGACCAGAGCCCGACAACCGCAGCACGAGCAAAATGAACCCGCGTTCAGGTGGGAGCCGTACAGGACGGTCGGCAGCCAGCTACGCGTCTCACACACCTCATGCTGCGGCCGGTGGGAGTGGGCGTCCGAGGGCGGCCAGTTCTTCGTGCTGCGCCGCACCGGCGACCGCTACGAGGAGACCGGCCGCGGCCTCTACCGCCAGGCCCTCGACATCTACATCGCTCTCGCCGAAGCGCACCACGCCGAGCATCTGCGCCGTGGGGAGACGCCGGAGCCCGACACCTTCCTGAAGGACGGGGACGGCGTGGCTGAGCCCGGAGGATCCCGCCAGCGGCCACGATCGACCAGTTGCCCAGCACCACCGAGAAGAGGGGATCCAACCTGTGACCACCGACAATGACGTCCAAGACGTCACAGCGCTACGCACCGCCATGATCGAGAAGATCGCCCTTCGCCACCAGGCGCTGGGCTTGGTGCTGCCGGCTGAGGTCGAGCGGGCGCTGCGGACGGTGCCTCGTAATCTGTTCACGGGCGACGTCGATCTGCAAGCCGCCTACGAGGACACCGCGGTCGTCACCAAGCGCAACGAGCGCGGCGCCTCCATGAGCTCGGTGTCGGCGCCCTGGCTGCAGGCGGTGATGCTGGGCCAGGCAAAGCTCAAGCCCGGCGACCGGGTTCTGGAAGTGGGATCCGGCGGCTACAACGCGGCCTTGATCCGAGAGGTCGTCGGGCCGACGGGCTCGGTGACCACGATCGACATCGACCCTGAGGTCACCGACCGCGCCCAGCGGTTCCTGGCGGATGCCGGGTACGGCGACGTGGAGGTGATCTGCGCGGACGCCGAGTTCGAGATCGAGCCAGGCCGCACGTTCGACGCGATCATCGTCACGGTCGGCTCGTGGGACGTTCCCCCGGCCTGGCCCTCGCAGCTCGCCAAGGGCGGCAGACTGGTCGTCCCGCTGCGCACCTGGGGCTTGACCAGGTCCTGGGTCCTGGAACATCAGGACGGCGCCCTGGTGAGCCGTGATCGTCAGGTGTGCGGCTTCGTCTCGATGCAGGGCGCGGGAGCCCACAAGGGCACCGCGACCCCGCTGCTCGACGCTGACAGAGATCACACGGTCGGGCTGTGGCGGGATGAAAAAGACACCATTGACGCGGCGGCGCTATCTGGAGTGCTGAACCTGCCGCGCGCGGAGGTGTGGACCGGCATCACGGTGGGTGCCCGGATCCGGTACAGCGACCAGGACCTATGGCTCGCCACGACCCTGCCCGGCTTCAGCTTGATCACCGCGTCACAGAAAGCGATCGACCACGGCATTGTGGCGCTGCCATGGCAGTACGGCACACCGGCGCTCGTGGACGGCCCCAACCTGGCCTACCGCCCCAAGCCCCGCCCCATCGACGGCGACGTCTTTGAATTCGGCGCGTTCGCGCACGGCCCGCAAGCCGAGCAGTCCGCGCGGCGGTTGGCCGACCAGATCGCCGCGTGGAACCTGGCCAGTCGGCCGGAACCCCGCCTGTCGGTCCACCCGGCAGACACACCGAACGGCGAACTACCAGACGGGCACGTCCTGGACAAGGAACACGCCCGTCTCGTGATCTCCTGGCCGACGGCCAGGTAGCCCCACCCTCCGATCGAAAGGATCCGGTACATGGAGCCGCACGAGTTCACCCTCGACGTCCGCTTCTTGAAGACCGCACCCGCGTCCATAGGACTCGACTCCGACGACTGCACCAGCGACGGCTGCGGCGAGACCCCCGGCAGCGCCGGCATCGCCAACTGCTAACCCCTCCCCGTGTTCCCGGCCACTCCGCATGGCCGGGAACACCCCCTCGAGAACGGAGGAACGGCCAGATGCATCGCTTCCGAGCCGTGGACGCCGCCGTCGTTCGCGTCGCCGCCTACCCGAAAGACTTGGCTCTGCCGCCATGGCCCGACCTCACCGGGAACGATGCTCGCGACGCTGCCGGCTGGATCTGCGAGGTCTGGCCGATGCCAGGGGTAGGCGACGCCGTCACAATCGCCAGCCCTGATCTGGCTCACGTCCTCACCGCGATGTGCGCGTACCCGAACGCCTTCCGGCCGCGTCAGATCCATCGCGCGGCCGAGGCGCTGATGCGTTATCTCCTGCGGTGGACGAGCCGGGCCACACCGTTCGGCCTGTTCGCCGGAATCGCCCCTGTCACCCTGGCTTCCGCTACCTCGGTCGCGTTCGGTGACCGGCATACCGCCGTACTGCGGCCGGATTCCCTGTGGCTCGCCGAGACGATCAGCGCGCTGGAAGACGATCCAGCTTTGCTGCGAGTTCTGCCGGTCCAGGCGAACAACCTGGGGTTCGCGCGCGGCGCGGACTGGGTGCTGCCCTACCAGCCCAGCGCTGAGGGGACGGTGTCGGAGGTGTCCGTGCGCTACACCACGGCGGTCCGCATGGCCCTGGAGGAGGCGGCCACTCCGGTCGTCTTCGGCGATCTGCTGGCGAAGCTGGCCGCCGAGTCTCCGCAGGCACCGGTCACGGTCATCGAGGGCATGCTCACCGAACTGGTGCGGTTGCGGATCCTGCTCACCAGCGTGCGACCGCCGATGACCGTCACCGACCCCGTCGCTCACATCACTGCCCAACTGCAAGGCCCGGCCGCCACTTCTGCTGACCTTGATCCGGGCTCCCGGCTGGCTGTCGGTCTGCGGCTGGACTGCTCGATCAGCCTGCCTCCCCCGGTGATCGAGGAGGTCGAGGCGGCCGCCGCGATCCTGGTTCGGCTGGCCCCCAGACAGCCCGCGTGGCAGGGGTACCACACCGCGCTGGCGGCCCTTGCACACAAGGCTGCCCTGAGCGGGTACGCCGAGCTGGTCTTTACCGATGACATGGTGGCCGAGCTGGAGAAGACGGGCGGCGGGGCAGCGCCGGGCGTCCCGCACACCGAGGTGCGGGTCGCCGTCAGCGCCCCGACTCCCGCCGCGTTGGACGCCGGGAACTTCACCCTCATGGTGGTGTGCGCGTCGCGGCACGCCGGCACCTCGGTGGGCCGGTTTCTGCACCTTCTGCCCGCCGCGGACCGGGAGCGGATCATCGGCGCCTACCGTCGCCTCCCGACCAGCACGGACGGCGCGATGGCCGTGCAGTTGTCGGTCCCTCCGCTACGTGCCCGCACGGACGGCCTGGCCCGCACTCCGGATGTGCTGCCGGTGCTGTCGCTGGGAGAACATCGCCACCTGCGCGACTCGGCGGTTGATCTCGACGACTTGGCGGTCACTGCCGACGCCCGCCGCCTGATCCTGATGTCGCTCACACGCGGCCGCGCCGTGGAGCCGTTGATGTTGAACGCGACCAACCTGCACCACAGCGCCCACCCCCTGGCCCGGTTCTTGTGCGAAGTCAGCACCGCGACCTCGACACCCTGCACCACCTTCAGGTGGGGTCGTATCGCCGACCGGTTCGCCTTCCTTCCACGCGTCCGGTACGGCCGGACGGTCCTCAGCCCGGCTCGGTGGAACCTCGCCGCCCCTGACCTGCCCGCAGCGGCCGCCACCACCGGGGAATGGGCCGAGCGCTTCCAGGAGCACCGGCACTCACGCCATATCCCGGACGTGGTGCGGTTGGGCGACGATGACGTCCTGATCCGCCTGGACCTGACCGAGGGCGCACACCTGGCGCTGCTACGCCACCACCTGGACCGCACCGGCGAAGCCCGGCTGATTGAGGACGTGAGCGACGACGCCTGGCTCGGCGGGCGCCCCCACGAAATCGTCGTCCCCCTCGCCTCCACCACTCCGCCCCACCCCTGGCCGCGACCATTGCGGCGCGAGCGAACCCATCATGGTCCCGGCCACCTGCCCGGAGACTCACCGTGGCTGTACGTGAAACTGTTCGGCCACCCCGGACGACAAGCCGAACTCCTCACGACCCATCTGCCGGGGCTGCTCGCCGATTGGGAGCATGGGCCCTGCGATAACTGGTGGTTCATCCGCTACAACACTCCTGCACCGCACCTGCGGATCCGGCTGCCCCTGCATGATGGCGACCGGTATGGGCCCGCCACTCGGTCGTTCGGACAGTGGGCACGCACCGTGCACCGTGCCGGATTGCTGCGCGATCTCTGCCTGGACACCTACCGGCCGGAAATCGGCCGGTTCGGCACCGGCCCAGCCCTGGCCGCCGCCGAAGGCGTGTTCGCCGCCGACTCCGCGGTCGCGGTCGCGCAGCTACGCGCCACGGCTAACCCTCAGGCTGCGACCGCACTGATCGAACGGAGGCGTACAGCGCTGGCCACCTACCGGGCGCTTCTCGAACGACGCCTCCGCACCCTGGAGAACACATGCCTACTCAACACTCGATCCCCTCACGCCCACCCGTACCACCCAGCAAGATGGCCGATGCCGTGCTCGCGGTACTGTCCGGCACCCCTGCCGAGGTGGCCGCAGCCGCTATCAGCGCCCGCACGGAGACTCTCACCGACGCAGTCGATGCCTACCAGGCCGCCGGATACCAGGCGTTGGAAGCCCGCACGGCTGATCATGGCTGGTACAGCATCCGCGTCCAGTTCGCCGATTGGGAGAGCGCCGAGCAGGCTGCCATGACGCACCTCAGCCCACGCCTGGATCGCCTGTGCGAGCGCAAGCTGATCAGCGGATGGTGGTTCATCCGCAAGCATCCATGCTGGCGGCTCCGGCTACGCCCGCTCGATGGCCTCGTCCCCGATGTGAAGGCCGCCGTCAACGCCGTGCTGAACGACCTGACCGGGTCCGGGGTGCTCACCCGCTGGTGGCCGACCATCTACGAGCCGGAGACCGCCTCGTTCGGCGGGCCGGTCGGAACCGAGATCGCCCACGCCCTGTTCAGCACCGACAGCCGCCACATCCTCGCCTACCTGCGGCAGCCCCCGCCGGACGTCGGCCGTAAAGAAGTGTCGATGCTGCTGTGTGCCACCCTGCTGAGCGCGGCCGGACTGGATCGGTTCGAGCGCGGAGACACCTGGAACCGCATCGCGGAACTGCGCCCCCTTCCCACCGACGCTCCCTCCGCCTGTCTGGAGGACCTGGCCGAGCGGATCCGCCCCCTCGTCGCCTCCCCCACCGGCTCGATCGCCCTGGATGGGCCGTGCGCCTTCGCCGCGCCCTGGGCAGCCGTCTTTCGCGATGCCGGGCAGTCCCTCGGTGAAGCCGCGTCCGCCGGCCATCTGGACCGGGGTGTCCGGCACGTCCTCACCCACCTCGTGATCTTCCATTGGAATCGTCTTGGCTTGTCCGCCACCACGCAAGGCATCCTCAGTCGTGCCGCATGCGAAGCCCTCCTCCCTTCAGGGAAGTGATCATGCTCTTCGTCGGGCTTGAACGTAGCTGCCGCCCTGTCGCCGGAGCACTCTGCTTGCAGAGGGATGGCACCCGGCGGGACGCTCCGACAGGCTTCAGCACCACTTGGAGTGCCGTTTTTTCCTCCGCCCGGCCATCGCGCTCTAGCCCGGCCCGGGGCCGCCGCGCTGCAGGATGAGTGTGTCCACGCCGTCCAGGATCCGGGCGAGGCCGAAGGAGTAGTCGAAGCGCCGATCCGGCTCGGCGGTGTCCTCCGGATAGTCGAAGGCGCCCGCGTCGACCGCCGTACGCAGGGCCGGAAAGCGCCGCGCGTCGACGAGGTCGCCGAGCAGCGCGCTGTAGGCGGCGATCGACTCCCCCGAGGCGGCGGGGCCGAGATGCGCGCTCATCCGCGCGGTGGTGAGCATGTAGTTGGCGATCAGCAGGACCACGCCCGCCTTGTCGCTTTCGGGGAGCCCGGTGTCGCGCAGCGCATTCAGGGCGCGATCGGTCCACGTCAGCTGGTTGGGGGTGATCGGCGGTCCGGTGACGGGCAGATCCACGATCCAGGTGTGGGCGCGCAGCATCACCCACTGCGCCGCGCACCAGCGCTCCAGGCCACGCCGCCAGTCGTCGCAGGGCTCGTCGAGCTCGGCGGGCACGGCCGCGACCGTGTCCAGCATCAGCAGCAGCAGCTCGTTCTTGCTCTTGACGTGCCGGTAGAGCGACATCGTGGTGAAGCCCAGCCGCTCGGCGACCCTGGCCATCGACACGGCGTCAAGGCCGCCGGCGTCGGCCAGCTCGACCGCCGCGCGGGCGATGCGCGGCGGGCTGAGCCCCTGCCTGGGCTCAGGCGCCGGCTCGTCGAGTCTTCCCCAGAGCAGGTCGAGCCCCGGCGGCAGCTTGTCGTTCATGGTCCTCACCTTCGCCCATCGCCCTCGCCTTTCGCGACGTCCGTCCGGCGCCGACGCCGACGCCGACGAGCTGGGCCGCACGCTTGCGCTCCCGCCAAGTGTATGTCATACACTCGGTGTATGACATACACAGCACTGATCATCGGTGGTGGGATAGCGGGCTCGTTATGCGCGGTCGCCCTGCGCAAGGTGGGGATCACGCCGGTCGTCTATGAGGCGTACGACCGGACCGCCGACCACACGGGCGCCTTCCTGACGCTCGCGGTGAACGCGCTCGACGCCTTGCGCGCCCTCGACGTCGACCTCGGCGACATCGGCTTCGACACGCCGCGCATCGTGTTCACCAACGGCTCCGGAAGGCGGCTCGGCGAGCTGCCGTACGGCACCACCCTGCTGGACGGCATGGTGACCCGGACCGTCAAGCGGGCCGACCTCTACCGCGCCTTCCGCGACCGGGCCGTCGGATCCGGCGTGCACATCGAGTACGGCAAGCGGCTCGTCGACGCCGAGAGCACCGACGACGGGGTGCTGGCCAGGTTCGCCGACGGCACCTCCGTCCGCGGCGACCTGCTCATCGGCGCGGACGGCCTGCGGTCACGTACCCGCGAGATCATCGACCCGCACGCGCCGGACGCGCGCTACGGCGGGCTGCTCAACACGGGCGGCTACGCCCGCGGCGTCTCCACCGGCTGCGAGCCGGGCACCATGAACGCGATCTTCGGCAAGCGCTGCTTCTTCACCCATACGACGCATCCGAGCGGCGAGGTGTGGTGGGCGGCGAATCCGGCCCAGGCCGCCGAGCCCGACCCCGCCGAACTGGCCGCGATCACCCCCGAACAGTGGCGGTCCCGGCTGATCGGCCTGTTCCGGCACGATCGCGGGCCCGCCGCGGACATCATCGCGGCGACCGGCGAGATCTTCGCGGGCTGGAGCACCTACGACGTGCCGACCGTGCCGAAGTGGCACAACGATCGGATGATCATCATCGGTGACGCGGCCCATGCGACCGCCCCCTCGATCGGGCAGGGCGCGGCCATGGCCATCGAGGACACCGTCGTGCTGGCCAAGTGCCTGCGGGACAGCCCGGACATCGCCACCGCGTTCGCCGCCTACCAGCGGCTACGGCGCGAGCGCGTGGAACGCGTCGTCGCGCAGGGCAATCGGACCGGCGGCTGGAAGACACTCGGTCCCGTCGCCCGGGTGCCGCGTGACCTGATCATGAGCCTGGCCATGAGACGCATGGCCCGCACCGGCGACAACCCGAGCCGGTGGATCTACGAGCACCACATCGACTGGGACGAACCCGTCTACAGCGCGGGCTAGATCTGCCGGCGTCCGCGCCGGGTGGAGGGCAGGTCGTGGCGCCCCGAGACGAACTCCTGGACCGCGATCTTGGCCCTGATCACCGGCCGGCGCCACCGTTCCTCCCGGTGCGCGGCCGTGGCCAGCTTCCGCGGGCGCCGCTTCTGGTAGAACAGGTGGGCCCATGGAGACCCGGGTCTGGCCAGCCGCACCGCGCCCACCAGCAGCAGTACGGGCACGAACAGGCCCACTATCCCGGTCCAGATCTTGCCCTTCAACAGGGTGGTCACGGCGAGCACCATGTTCGCCACGAGCAGCGCGCCTGGATTGACCGGGGTCCCGTAGTCGAACGACAGCGGCCGGAGCCCGGTGAGCAGCAGCCCCGTCATCGCGACCGCGATGAACACCGCGTCGACCGAGGTGCGGCCCTCTTCCTCCCAGTACACGTCGTGCAGGTGCAGGATCAGCGCGAACTCGTCCAGCACCAGCGCCGACCCGATCCCGAAGACGGCGGCCGCCGCGGCGTAGGCCACCTGCGACGCCGAGGACACGATCAGCCCGCTGACCCCGCCGACCAGCATGAGCACGACCCCGAACACCACGTGGTGGATGTGCATCTCGCCCACGTTGACGTTGCGGAACCAGCCGACCTTCGCCCTGATCAGCCGCACGTTGACGCGGGTGGCCACGAAGGCCCCGATGAGCGCGACGAAGAAACAGAACAGCGGCAGCCGTCCCGTGTCGACAATGCTCAGCTCGAACCAGTTCCCCATGACCTTGAAAACGATGCTACGAGGCCAATCGTCATCCCTTGACCATTTGGACCGGGAAACGAACTCAAGACAGGAACGCGCGCAGCAGCGCCGCCGTGCCCTCCAGGTGCTCCGCCACTGCTCGGCGGGCCCCTTCCGGGTCGCCCGCCAGGATGGCCGCCACGATCGCCTCGTGCTGGCGGGCGGAGTGGTCGAGGTTCACCTGGAGCATCGGGATGGCGTTGAGAAGGTCGCTGACCCGCAGGCGCGCGTCGGCGCAGGCGGTGGCCAGCAGGGCGGAGCCGGTCAGCTCGGCGATCGAGAGGTGGAAGGCCGTGTCCAGCCGCCGGTAGTCCCCGATGCCCGCCTTGTTGAGCGCCGCGAGCCGGCCGCGCAGGAGGGAGCGCTGGTCGTCGGTCAGCGTGGCCGCCGCCAGCACCGCCGCCGCACCGCATTCGACCGCCATGCGGAAGGTCAGCGCGTCGGTGAGGTCGGCCGTGCCCATGTCGGCCACGACCCTGCGCAGGTCGCCGCTCTCCGGCGGAGGCGGGGCGTAGGTGACGAACGCGCCGCCGTAGCGGCCGCGCCGTACGTCGAGGTAACCCGCGTCCTGGAGCGCCCGGATCGCCTCGCGCAGCGTCACCCGGCTGATGCCGAGCTGAACGGCCAGCTCACGCTCCGGGGGCAGTTTCCGGCCCGGCGCGACCACGCCGAGCTTGATCGCCTGGAGCAGCCGTTCTACCGTCTCCTCGAAGGCGTTTCCTGCCCTGACCGGCCGTAACACCGTCATCAACCGCGCCGAGTCGTCCAACGTGTCCTCAGGTCTTGACAAGCGATCCCTATATGCACATCAATGGTCTAAGAGTAGCCCAATTAGCGGGAAAGCGAGCGAACTTCTGTGAGCGAGCGAGGTCTTCCACAGCCCGGACCACTGTCCGTCGACGAGTTGCGTGACGAGGTGGCCGCCGGGCGGGTCGACACCGTGCTGCTCGCGCTCGCCGACATGCAGGGCAGGTTGCAGGGCAAGCGCCTGTCGGCGCGCTACTTCCTGAACGAGGTGCTGGGGCACGGCTCGGAGGGCTGCAACTACCTGCTCGCCGTGGACGTGGACATGAACACGGTCGACGGCTACGCGATGTCGTCCTGGGAGCGCGGCTACGGCGATTTCGTGATGAAGCCCGATATTTCCACGTTGCGGTGGGTGCCGTGGCAGGAGGGCACCGTCATGCTCATGGCGGACCTGACCTGGGAGAGCGGCGACGACGTGACCGCCTCGCCGCGGCAGATCCTGCGCGCGCAGCTCGCCCGCCTCGCCGACCGCGGCCTGGCCGCCTTCGTGGGCACCGAGCTGGAGTTCATCGTGTACGAGGACAGCTACGAGGACGCGTGGAAGCGCGCGTACCGCGACATGTCCCCCGCGAACCTCTACAACGTCGACTACTCCCTCCTCGGTACGGCCCGCATCGAACCCCTCCTTCGCCGGATAAGACGGGACATGGAGGGAGCTGGGCTGTACGTCGAGTCCGCCAAGGGCGAGTGCAACCTGGGCCAGCACGAGATCGCCTTCCGCTACGACGAGGCGCTGAAGACCTGCGACAACCATTCCATCTACAAGAACGGCGCCAAGGAGATCGCGGCTCAGGAGGGCAAGTCGATCACCTTCATGGCCAAGCCGAACCAGCGCGAGGGCAACTCCTGCCACATCCACATCTCGTTGCGCAGCGTGGACGGCGACCCGGTAATGGCGGGCGACGGCCCCCACGGGCTGTCCGAGCTCGGTGCCCGCTTCATCGCCGGGCAGCTGGCTCACATGCGCGAGCTCACGCTCTTCTACGCCCCGAACATCAACTCCTACAAACGCTACGTCCCCGGCAGTTTCGCCCCCACGGCCGTCAAGTGGGGCGTGGACAACCGCACCTGCTCGCTCAGGCTCGTCGGCCACGGGGAGTCGCTGCGCATCGAGAACCGGGTGCCGGGCGGCGACGTGAACCCCTACCTCGCGGTGTCGGCGCTGATCGCGGCCGGGCTGCGCGGCATCGACGAGGAGTTGCCGCTGGAGGACGCGTTCGGGGGCAATGCCTACGACTCCGGCGCCGAGACCGTGCCCCACACCTTGCGGGACGCGCTGGCGCTGTTCGAGGGGTCGAAGCTGGCGCGTGAGACGTTCGGCGACGACGTGGTGGCGCACTATGCGAACAACGCCCGGATCGAGCTGGCCGCCTTCGACGCGGCTGTCACGGACTGGGAGCTGTTCCGGGGTTTCGAGCGGATGTGAGCACGATGCAGATCATCAATCCGGCGACGGAGGAGATCCTCGCCGACGTGGAACTGGCCGACGCGGCCGAGGTCGACCGGGCCGTGGAGCGTGCCAGGCGGGCCTATCAGAGCTGGCGCGACGTGGCGCCCGGCGACCGGGCGCGGCTGCTGCGCCGCTTCGCCGACCTGGTGGACGAGCACCGGGACGAGCTGGCCCTGCTGGAGCTCACGAACTCCGGCCACCCGATCGGCAACGCCCGCTGGGAGGCGGGCGCGGTACGCGACGTGCTGCACTTCTACGCCGCCGCCCCCGAGCGCAACCACGGCAAGCAGATCCCGGTGCCCGGCGGCGTGGACATCACCTTCCAGGAGCCGCTGGGCGTGGTGGGCGTGATCGTGCCCTGGAACTTCCCGATGCTCATCATGAGCTGGGGCGTCGCCCCGGCCCTGGCCGCGGGCAACACGGTGATCGTCAAGCCCGCCGAATGGACCCCACTGACCGCGCTGAGGCTGGCCGAGCTGGCCCTCGCCGCGGGCCTCCCCGAGGGGGTGCTCCAGGTGCTGCCTGGGGCAGGGGAGGTCGCGGGGGCCCGCCTGGTCGAGCATCCGCGGGTGGCCAAGATCGTGTTCACCGGCTCGACCGAGGTGGGCAAGGAGATCGCCGCCAAGGCGGCAACCCAGGTAAAGCGGATAACCCTCGAACTAGGCGGCAAATCCGCAAATATCGTGTTTGCGGACTCTGATCTGGAAAAAGCGGCGAAAACGGCGCCGTATGCCGTCTTCGATAACTCCGGCCAGGACTGCTGCGCCCGATCCAGGATCCTGGTGCAGGCGGGGATCTACGACGCGTTCCTGGAGCTGCTGCTGCCGGCCGTACAGAACATCAGAGTCGGCGACCCGCTCGACGAGAGCACCGAGATGGGCCCGCTGATCAGCGCCGAACATCTGGAGCGGGTGCGCGGCTTCATCGACGGCCCGCCGTACCTGCAGGGCGACTGCCCGCAGGGCAAGGGGTTCTGGTTCCCGCCGACGGTCCTGACGCCGGCGCTCACCGATCGGGCGTTCACCGAGGAGATCTTCGGGCCCGTGGTGTCGGTGGTGCCGTTCGCGGACGAGGCGGAGGCGGTGCGGATCGCCAACGACACGCCGTACGGCCTGAGCGGCTCCATCTGGACCCGCGACGTCGGCCGGGCGCTGCGCGTCGCGCGGGCCGTGGAGGCGGGTGCGCTGTCGGTGAACTCGCACTCCTCGGTCCGCCACTGGACGCCGTTCGGCGGCTTCAAGGAGTCCGGCCTCGGCCGGGAGCTGGGCCCGGACGCCCTCATGGCGTTCACCGAGACCAAGAACGTCTTCATCTCAACGGAGTGACACACATGCAGCGTTTGCACAACCGCGTCGCCGTGATCACCGGCGCGGGCGGCGGCATCGGCCTGGCCACCGCGCGGCGGTTCGCCGAAGAGGGTGCCAAGGTGGTCTGCGCCGACGTCGACGAGGAGGCGGGCACCAAGGCCGCCGCCGAGGTGGGCGGGCTCTTCGTCAAGGTCGATGTGACCAGCGAGGACGACGTCGTCCGGATGTTCCGGACGGCGTTCGACACCTATGGCTCCGTCGACATCGCCTTCAACAACGCGGGCATCTCGCCGCCCGAGGACGACTCGATCCTGGAGACCGGCATCGAGGCGTGGCGGCGGGTGCAGGAGGTGAACCTGACGAGCGTCTACCTGTGCTGCAAGCACGCGATCCCGTATATGCGACGGCAGGGCAAGGGCTCGATCATCAACACCGCGTCGTTCGTGGCGGTGATGGGGTCGGCGACGTCGCAGATCTCCTACACGGCCTCGAAGGGCGGGGTGCTCGCGATGTCGCGCGAGCTCGGCGTCCAGTTCGCGCGTGAGGGGATCCGGGTGAACGCGCTGTGCCCGGGGCCGGTCAACACGCCGCTGCTGAAGGAGCTGTTCGCGAAGGACCCCGAGCGGGCCGCTCGGCGCCTGGTGCACGTGCCGGTGGGGCGCTTCGCCGAGGCGTCGGAGATCGCGGCGGCGGTGGCGTTCCTGGCCAGCGACGACGCCTCTTTCATCACGGGCTCGGAGTTCCTCGTCGACGGCGGCATCTCGGGCGCCTACGTCACGCCTCTTTAGGAGCACGTCACGCCTCTTTAGGAAGGGACCTTTAGGAAGGGACCTTAAGGAAGGGAAGTTGTGGAACGACCCGTCATCGGGATCACGTCCTATGTCGAGCCTGCCCGCTACACCGTGTGGGAGCTGCCCGTCGCCCTGCTGCCGTACATGTACGTGGAGCAGGTGGTCCGGGCCGGCGGACAGCCGGTGATCCTGCCGCCCGCCGGGTCGCCCGCCCGACTGGTGGCGCGGTTGGACGGGTTGATCCTGGCCGGTGGTGGTGACGTCTCGCCCGAGCGGTACGGCCAGGAGCCGCACGACCAGACCGGCTACATCCGGAAATTTCGGGACACGGCGGAGTTCGCGGTGATCGAGGCGGCTCTTGAGGCCGACCTGCCCTATCTCGGGATCTGCCGGGGTATGCAGGTGCTCAACGTCGTGCTCGGCGGGACCCTGCACCAGCATCTGCCCGATGTGGTGGGACACACCGGGCACTCCCCCGCACCCGGCGAGTTCGGCCACCTGCCCGTCCGGCCCGTGGCGGGGACTCTCGTCGGCAAGGCGCTCGGCGCCGAGCCGGCGACCGTGCCGCACTACCACCACCAGGCCATCGACCGGCTCGCCCCCAGCCTGACCGTGTCCGCCGTGGCGGACGACGGCACGATCGAGGCGGTGGAGCTGGACTACAGGACGTTCGCCATGGCCGTGCAGTGGCATCCGGAGGCGGCGAAGGACTGCGCGCTGTTCGAGGCGCTCGTCGCCGCCTGCTGAACCGCCCCCGGTACAGCCCTTTTGGCCCCAAGCGGCCGGATCCGCACGCGACAACTCCCCCATAACAGCACTAGGCTTGCGGACATCACCGTCGAAACCGTGCGGGAGAGCGTCCTGGCATCCGGCCAGGTCCCCTGAAGGAGCAAGCCCTCCCCGCGAACCTCTCAAGGCAAAGGACCGCACGGACGAGGTGTCCTCTGGAAAGCAGGCCTGGCGGCCTCGCCGAAGGTGAAAGTCCGGCAAATTACGGGCGAAGCTCTCAGGCACCCATGACAGAGGGGGAGGATGTCTGGCATCCGATCCTGCCCTGAGGTGCGCATATGTCACGTCCTACACCGCTCCGAGACGTCCACGAGAGCCTCGGCGCGACATTGACCGATTTCGCCGGGTGGCTGATGCCGCTCCGCTACGGCAGCGAGTCCGCCGAGCACAACGCGGTGCGCCAGGCGGCCGGGCTGTTCGATCTCTCCCACATGGGCGAGATCTTCGTGACCGGGCCTCAGGCGGGCCAGGCGCTCGACTACGCGCTGGTGGGACACCTGTCGGCGCTCGCGCCCGGCCGGGCCCGCTACACCATGATCGTGAACGAGCATGGCGGGGTGCTGGACGACCTGATCGTCTACCGGCTCGGGGACGAGGAGTTCGGCGATGAAGAGTTCATGGTGGTGGCTAACGCCTCCAACTATGAAAAAGTCGGGGAAGAGCTGAAAAATCGCGCCAAGTCGTACAACGCGGTGGTCGAGGATCGCTCGGAGCAGTACGCGCTGATCGCCGTGCAGGGGCCGCGCGCGCAGGAGATCCTCGCCACGCTCACCGACGCCGACCTCGCCGGGCTGAAGTACTACGCGGGCCTGCCCGGTCTGGTCGACGGGCGGCAGGCGCTCATCGCGCGTACCGGCTACACGGGTGAGGACGGGTTCGAGCTGTTCGTGGCCAACCAGGACGCCGTGCCGCTCTGGCACGCGCTGACCGAGGCCGGCCGGCCGTACGGGCTGCGAGCGGCGGGTCTGTCCAGCCGTGACACGCTCAGGCTCGAAGCGGGCATGCCGCTGTACGGCAACGAGCTCGGCGTCGAGCTGACCCCGTTCGACGCGGGGCTGGGCAGAGTGGTGAAATTCGACAAGCCGGGCGACTTCGTCGGCAGGTCGGCGCTGGAGGCGGTCAAGGACACGCCGCCGCGGCGCCGGCTCGTCGGACTGGTCGCGCGGGGTCGCCGGGTGCCGCGCCACGGATACCCGGTGACCAAGGACGGCGCCGTCGTCGGCGAGGTCACCAGCGGGGCACCCTCCCAGACCCTGGGTAAGCCCATCGCCATGGCCTACGTCGACAATGGGGCCGACGCAGGTCTGGCCGTGGACATCCGGGGCAGCCATGAACCTATGGACCTCATTGAGCTGCCCTTTTACAGGAGGAACAAGTGAGCAACATCCCAGACGAGCTGAGCTACACCAAGGAGCACGAGTGGGTGGCCGGGCTCGACGACGGCATCACCGTGACCATCGGCATCACGGCCTACGCGGCCGAGGCGCTGGGTGATGTCGTCTTCGTGCAGCTTCCTGAGGTCGGCTCGACCGTCGAGGCGGGCGACTCCATCGGTGAGGTCGAGTCGACCAAGTCGGTGAGCGAGATCTACACCCCCGTCGGCGGCGAGATCGTCGAGGTCAACCAGGCCGTCGTGGACGATCCGTCGCTGGCCAACAGCGACTCCTACGGCGATGGCTGGATGTTCCGCGTGCGCGTGGAAGGCGACCCCGAGGACCTGCTCACCGCCGAGGAGTATTCGGCGCTCACCTCAGGCGAGTCCTGACCCACCCGCCGGGGTCCTGACGGGCCCCGGCCCTTCTGAAGGGCGCCCATCAATGGCGATCAGCGTCTTCGACCTGTTCAAGATCGGCATCGGCCCGTCGAGCTCGCACACCGGCGGTCCCATGGCCGCCGCGCACCGGTTCGCCCGCGGTCTGCACGACGACGACCTGCTCGCGCGTACGGCCCGCGTCGAGGCGATCCTGTACGGCTCGCTCGGCCTGACCGGCAAGGGCCACGGCAGTGACAAGGCCGTCCTGCTGGGGCTGTCGGGCGAGAAGCCCGAGCTGGTCGACGTGGACTCCATCGACGCGCGCCTGGCCGCGATGCGCGAGTCCGGCACGGTCCGGCTCTACGGCACGCGCGAGATCCCCTTCGTCGTGGGCGAGGACCTCGTCTTCGAGCGCAAGATCTCCCTGCCCGAGCACCCGAACGGCATGCGCTTCACCGCCTTCTCCGAATCGGGCGAGAAGCTGCGGGAGAAGGTCTACTTCTCGGTCGGCGGCGGCTTCGTGGTGGACGAGCAGGCCACCGGCGCCGATCGCATCAAGCCCGACGACACCGTTCTGCCCTACCCCTTCACGACCGGGGATGAGCTGCTCAAGCACTGCTCCAACACGGGCCTGTCCATCTCCGCGCTGATGCTGGAGAACGAGCAGGCGTTCGGCCGCTCCGCCGCCGAGATCCGCGCGCAGATCCTGCACCTGTGGCGGGTCATGTGCGAGTGCGTCGAACGCGGCATCGCCAAGGAGGGCGTGCTGCCGGGCGGCCTCAAGGTCAAGCGCCGCGCGAACCGCCTGCACCGCCGCCTGCAGACCGAGTCGCCGAAGACCGACCCGCTGCACGCCATGGACTGGGTGTCGCTGTTCGCGCTGGCGGTCAACGAGGAGAACGCCGCGGGCGGCCGCATCGTCACCGCCCCCACGAACGGCGCCGCGGGCATCATCCCCGCCGTCCTGACCTATTACTCCCGCTTCATCCCGCACGCCGACGACGACGGCATCGTCCGCTTCTTCCTCACCGCGGCGGCCATCGGCGTCCTGTTCAAGGAGAACGCCTCGATCTCGGGCGCCGAGGTCGGCTGCCAGGGCGAGGTCGGCTCGGCCTGCTCCATGGCCGCCGCGGGCCTCACGGAGGTCCTGGGCGGCACGCCCGAGCAGGTGGAGAACGCGGCGGAGATCGGCATCGAACACAACCTGGGCCTGACCTGCGACCCGGTCGGCGGCCTGGTCCAGATCCCGTGCATCGAGCGCAACGCGGTGGCCTCCATCAAGGCCATCGCCGCGGCCCGCATCGCCCTGCGCGGCGACGGCCAGCACTTCGTCGCCCTGGACCGGGCCATCAAGACGATGCGTGACACGGGACGGGACATGCTGGACAAGTACAAGGAGACCTCGCGCGGCGGCCTCGCGGTCAACGTCATCGAGTGCTGACCCGGGCGCGCTCTGGTTCGAGCGCGCTCGCGTTCGTGTGCTCGCGTTAAAAGCGGGTTTGCGTTCGAGTGCGCTCAAAGCCATAGCGTCGCCGACATGACGACACAGACACAGACACAGACCTGGATCATCACCGGCGCGTCCCGCGGACTCGGGCGCGCACTCGCGGAGGCGGCGCTCGCGGCGGGCGACCACGTGGTGGCGGCGGTACGCCGGCCCGAGAGCGTGGCCGACCTGAAGGCCGCGTACCCGGACGCCTGCCTGATCGCCACGTTCGACGTCCGGGACACCACCGCCGCCGCGGACCTCGTACAGAAGACCCTCGACCACTTCGGGCAGCTCGACGTGCTCGTCAACAACGCGGGCCGGGGCATGGTCGGCGCGGTCGAGGAGATCGGCGACGCGCAGTTGCGTGAGCTGATGGACCTGCACTTGTTCGGCCCGGCCGCGCTCGTCCGCGCGGCGCTGCCCGCGATGCACGCGCGGGGCACCGGCACGATCGTGCAGATGAGCAGCCAGGGTGGGCGGATGTCCTTCCCCGGCGTGTCGGCGTACTCCGCGTCGAAGTTCGCCCTCGAAGGCTGGTCCGAGGCCCTGGCCGGGGAGGTCGCGCCGCTCGGGATCCGCGTGATGATCGTCGAGCCCAGCCGGTTCAGGACCGACTTCCACGCCAACGACGTGCTGGAGTTCGTCGAGGAGTCCGAGACCTACCGTGAGCTGCTCGCCAACGTCCGGGCGGACATGGCCGGGGCCGACGGCCTCCAGGAGGGCGACCCGGCGCGGGCGGCCGAGATCATCGTGTCCCTCGCGCACAGTGACGAGGTGCCGCTGCGGCTGCCGCTCGGGCGCGAGGCGGTCGAGCGCATCTCGGGCGCGTACCGGCGCGGCCTGGACGAGGTCGAGCGGTGGGCCGAGACCTCGCGCAGCGCCGACTTCGAGGGTGTCCCAGTCGCGGTACGCCCGATTTAAGCTGGTTGTCATGGCCACCGACGAACTGATGACCAGGGCGCTCGACACGCTCGGGGACGACGGCCCGCTGTCGGTCGAGGCGATCCACCGCCTCACCGACCTGGCCGACGTACCCGAGTCGATGACGATCGCCGAGCTCGCCGACCTGCTCGACATCTCGCCCCACACGCTGCGCTACTACGAGCGGGCCGGGCTGGTCGAGGTGGCCCGCGACGGCAACGGTCATCGCGTCTACGACGCCCAGGCGGTGCGGCGCCTGGTGTTCCTCACCCGGATGCGGCTGTCCGGCATGCCGATGCGCGACCTGCAGCACTACATCTCGCTCGTCGACGCCGGGCAGCACACCACACCCGAGCGGCTCGACCTGCTGATCGAGCATCGCGACACCATCCGCCGCCGGATCCGTGAGCTGACCCTCTCCCTCACGGCCGTCGAGTACAAGATCACCACATATGGGGGCTCGACCGGACCGGACGTTCAGACCTTCGACACCGACCGCGCCGCGGTGCCGTACGAGCCGCCGCGCCGGGCACTACCGGCGGACTGAGGGACACCGTCGGACGTGGACCCGGACCACGGTGCCGACCTCGTCATCGCGGACCTCTCGGCGGATCCGGCTGACGATCTCCCGGTCCAGTTTGTGGACCACCGCGCCGACGTCGGCCGAGGCGGGGCAGCAGAGCGAGATGCGCAGGCGGGCGGCGTCCCCGACCACGCGGGCGCTGACCCCGGTGAGACCCTCCACGTCCTTCAGGCCGATGCAGAGCATGGCCGTGCCCGTGCCGCTGCGGGTGCCGCGGCGGCCCCACCCGAGGCAGAGCAGCAGCCAGCGGAACGTCACCAACGCCAGCACCAGCATGACCAGCGCCACCAGCCACAAGGCCCAGGTCTGGTCGGCGATGGTCTGGGCGGTCTGGTCCGGCAGCACCTTGGCGCGCGGTGACAGGCCCGGCAGCTTGTCCTTGCCGCGCAGCCAGGCGTAGCCGCCCAGGAGCAGCAGCAGCCCGCCGACCACGGCCAGGCCGATCCGGTTGCCCGCGTACTGCCGCATCACAGCCCCCTCCGGTTGCCCACGTACCGCCGCCTCCGGTTGCCTACGTACGGCCGCATCACAGCCCTCTCCGGCGCAGCCGTACGACGACCTCGCCCGCGGCCAGGGTGCCCACGCCCGCCAACCGGTCACCGACCGCGGTGCCGACCTGTTTGAGCATCGAACCGGAGCTCTCCGGGCCGGTGATGACCACGACCTCGATCGTGCGCCTGCGCAGCCGTACCCGCGCTCGTTGCACGCCGTCGACTTCCTGGGCGACGGCCCGCAGCGTACGGCGGAGGCCGGCCCGGGTGATGCCGATGACGATCAGCGGGTCGGACGTCTCGACCGGCACGAGCCTGCACCGGCCGGGTACGGCGGCCAGCAGCAACATCACGACCCCCACGGCCATGGTCACCACGGCGGGCAGGGACAACTGCGCCCAGGCGCGATGGGCCGCGAGGTCGAGGAGGTCGGACACCGGCAGCCAGCCGAGCGGCCGGCCCAGCAGGGCGGAGACCACCTCGGCGGCGCCGAGCCACAGCCCGGCGGTCAGCGTGAGTGCCACGACGGTCCCGGCGGGCGTACGCGCCGGTCTGAGCACCCGGCCCGACCTGCGCAGCGGGCTCTCCTGCGCGACGATCCCGGCGCCGGACAGTATCTGCTGGAGGGTGGTCACAACGCCAGAGGTACACGGACCGGGCATGGCCCGGACCCTGCCCTCGCCGCCGGTTTGCAGGATCATTACGAGGGCCGCAATTAAGATGAACTGCCCTCATATTCATTCGCCCGATATGTCGTTAAGCTGCCTTTATGAACGATATCCGCCGCTATGACAGCGCTACCAGGGCGCTCGAACCGCCGTTGGCGATCCTCGATCTCGCGGCCATGCGCGCCAACGCGGCCGATCTCGTACGGCGCGCGGCCGGCAAGCCGATCCGGGTGGCGAGCAAGTCGATCCGCTGCCGCTCGGTCATGGAACGCATCCTGACCATGGACGGTTTCCACGGCATCATGGCCTTCACGCTGCCCGAGGCGCTCTGGCTGGTCGAGCGGGGGTTCACCGACGTACTCGTGGCCTACCCGACGGCGGACAGGCAGGCGCTCGCGACGCTGGCCGGGGACGCGCGGGCGGCCGGTGAGATCACGCTGACCATCGACGCCGCCGAGCATCTCGACTATGTCGACGACGCGGTGGCGGCGGTCCGTTCGCGGTCGGAGATCCGGTTATCGATGGACCTCGACGCGGGATATGTCGCTCTGGGCGGCAGGTTCCGGGCGGGGACCCTGCGCTCCACGATCCGCGAACCCGAGCAGGCCGCCGACCTGGCCGCCGAGATCGCCAAGCGGCCCGGCTTCCGTCTGGCGGGTCTGATGGCGTACGAGGGGCAGATCGCGGGGGTCGGCGATGATCAGCCGGGCAACGCCGCGTATGTCCGGGCCATCCGGATCATGCAGAGCCTGTCGGCCCGCGAGCTGGTCCTGCGCCGCGGCCGCCTCGTGAACGCCGTCCGGCAGGTCTGCGACCTGGAGTTCGTCAACGGCGGCGGCACCGGCTCCATCGAGCGGACCGTGCGGGAGAAGGCGATCACCGAGGTGGCGGCGGGCTCCGGGTTCTTCCATCCGCGGCTCTTCGACTTCTACCGCGCCTTCACCGGCCGGCCGGCCGCGCTGTTCGCGCTCCCGGTCGTACGGCGGCCGGGGCCGGACGCGGTGACGGTGCTCGGGGGCGGCTATCTGGCCTCCGGGCGGCCGGGGACGAGTCTGCTGCCGCAGCCGTACCTGCCCGCTGGGCTTCGTTACACGCGGGACGAGGGCGCGGGTGAGGTGCAGACGCCGCTGCTCGGTCTGGCGGCCCGGGATCTGCGGGTGGGCGATCGGGTCTGGTTCAGGCACGCCAAGGCGGGCGAGATGTGCGAGCGCTTCAGCGAGCTGCACCTCGTCGACGGGGACACCATCGTGGAGACCGCGCCGACGTACCGGGGGGAGGGGCGGACGTTCCTCTGACGCCGGCTCTGGATCCCGGGGAGGTTCGTCACACGACCGTCTCGGCTCCTGTGACGGTCCGTCGTGGCTGGCGTCCCTTGGGCGGGATACCCCCTCCGGGGGAGGGAATGAAGACGGTCCGTCGTGGCTGGCGTCCCTTTGGCGAGATACCCCCTCTGGGGGAGCGGAAGAGGAAGGTCCGTCGTGCCCGGGGCCCCAGGAGGCCGCGTTAGAAGCGGCGGCGACGGCGGCGCCAGAGGGTGATGGCGGCGCCGACCACCAGCACGACCCCCACGCCGATCAGCACCGGCGCAAGGCTGGGCCGCTCCTCGGCCCACAGCTGGTCGGGGTCGTCGGCGTACTCGACGGGGCGCTGCGTCACCCCGAGCGCGTCGCCGACCGAGGTCACCAGATTGCTCGCCCGCGTCTTCACGTCGGCCACCGTGCGCTCGGCGACCCGCTTGGGGCTCACCCGGTCGGCGATGGCGTCGACCGTGTCCGCCAACTCCGCGCGCGTCCGCGCGATCCGCCGCTCCAGCTCGTCGGGATCGGTGTCAGCCATGGCTCTCCTTTCGGCCGCGCTCCGTGCGAGCTCCGCCCGGTGATCGATGAAGCGCTCTTCGCTGATCAGTCTGTCAGGTCGGCGACCCGCCCGGCACTCCGGGCAGGCCGGTAGGTTTTGCACGACGAACTCTGGAGGGCCCCATGACCGAAACCAAGCTCGCGCCCGGCGACGCCGCGCCCGAGTTCACCCTTCCCGCCGCCGACGGCGAGACCGTCTCCCTCGAGACCTACCGCGGCCGGCGGGTGATCCTCTATTTCTACCCCGCCGCGATGACGCCGGGCTGCACCAAGCAGGCGTGCGACTTCCGCGACAACCTCGGCCAGCTGACCGCCGAGGGTTTCGTGGTGCTCGGCGTGTCGAAGGACAAGCCGGCCAAGCTGGTCAAGTTCGCCGAGCGTGACTCGCTCACCTTCCCGCTCCTGTCGGACCCGGAGCTTGACGTGCACAAGGCGTACGGGGCTTACGGCACCAAGAAGCTGTACGGCAAGGAGGTCGTCGGTGTGATCCGCTCGACCTTCGTCATCGACGCCGACGGCAAGATCGAGCAAGCTCTCTACAACGTGAAGGCGACCGGCCACGTGGCGAGCCTGAAGAAGAAGCTCGGCCTGGCTTGAAAGGCCAGGGGCCCGTCCGGTCATGCGACGGGCCCCCAGCGCACTGCCGGGACGCTAAACTCGGCTCAGGCCCGCTCTGGCAGGGGCTGCGCGGGCGTGGCGAAATGGCATACGCGGCAGGTTTAGGTCCTGTTGGTGGCGACACTGTGGGGGTTCGAGTCCCCCCGCCCGCACCTCGGCTACCCACATCTGGGCTACCTCAGCGCATACGCCCTGATCACCTCCTGTGACAGGCTCGCCCCGCGCGTGTCGGTGGCCTTGAGGCGCAACGAGACGAGTGCGGCGGACCGTGGCCGGTCCAGTGTGGCCTCGTAGGCGCCGTTCCCCTTCGAGATGAGCCGCCGGACCGCGCGCCACGAGGCGCCGTCGTCGTACGACACCTCCAGCGACACGTCCTTGATCGGGGCGGCCGCCGAGCCGTCCTGGTGGCGCAGGGTCAGGCCGAGCCGCGGCGAGGTGGCCTGGTTCTTCAGGTCCGTCGCCACGTCATAGTCGGCGAGCAGCAGCGGGATCGTCGTGCCCGACCCGGCGTCATGCTGCGACGGGAACGTCCAGGCCGTCTTCGTCCTGGTCGACAGCCGGGCCCAGGTGGCGCGGTTCTCGACGTCGTACTCCATCCGATACGTGGCGGCGGCGGCCGGCAGGAGCAGTATGCCCTGGGGGCGCCGTTCGGTCTGCGCCAGCAGCGTCTCCCCCTGGTACAGCCGCCAGCCGGTCTTCATGCCGGTCTCGAAGTTGTCGGTCTGGGCGACGCCGGTGTTCCGCCCCGCGTCGATGAGCCCCCACATGTCGACCTGGAGCAGGTCGCCCTCCCTGCGCAGCGGCCGGACCTTACCCGGGCCGGGCAGCAGCGGCTGCTTGAACCAGGTGCGGCCGATCCGCTCCCCGGCCCGGAAGGGCGCGTCGTCGGGGCCCGCGACACCGATGTGGGCCTGGTCGTGCTCCCACGTGTAGTTGTAGGGCCGCTCCGGCGTCTCCATGCTGCTGCTCCAGCGCACCCCGGGACCGGCGGTGAGGTAGTCGACCCGGTCGCGCGGCGTACGGGGGACGGGCCGGCCGGTGTCCCAGGAGGTGGTCTCCCACGGCTGCCAGCCGAAGCGGTTCTCCGAGAGCGTCACGTCGTCGGCGAGCTGGCTGAAGAAGTCCGAGTCCACCCGGGCCAGGGACTTCGTCCGCAGGGTGTGGTCGGGCCGGTCCCTGATCCCGCCCTCCTCGCTGAGGTACAGGTCGTACACGTACGGACTGGCCACGACGCCCTTGGCCAGGACCGGCACCGGCAGCCTGCGCAGCCGTCCGGCCAGCCGGGCGCCCTCCTTGCCGGTGAGCGCGACGGTCGGGACCTTCAGCTTCACCCCGCTCTCGGACACCGGCAGGTCTCCGTACACCGCGACCATCCGGGCCCCGGCCGCCGCGGCGGCGTTGGACTGGGCGGCGACCGTCAGGTCGGCCGTGCGGCGGATCAGCGCGAGCCGGCCGCGCAGGTCGCGGCCCTTGAGGTCCGCGGGCGTAGCGGTCCCGGCGTCCACGGCCGGGAGCAGCGCGGAGCCGTCGAGGCGCGGGAAGTCGGCCGACACGTCGCTGAACCAGACGGGGTCGACGTAGTCGGGGTTCAGCTCCAGCCCGGCGGTACGCAGGGTGATGGCGGGCGCCTCCAGGTGCCAGCGGGTGGCGACGGCGAACCGGCCCTTGGTGACGCGCTTCGTGGGCTGCAGGTAGTACGTCTCGTCGGCGCTCTCGTCCTGGAGGATCGTCTCGGTGAGCGGCGAGCCCTTGGCGGGCGCGCGGGTCCAGATGAGCTTGGTCGCGGTGCCCCTGTTCCGCTTGGTCACGTGGTCGGGCGTGTCGACCCGCATCTCGACCGCCTTGCGGGCGTCGAGCACGACCTTGGTGTCACCGGTGACCTTCAGCTCGGGCTCGCCGGTGAAGCTCAGGTTGAGCACGGTGCCTCGGTCCCCGTAGGCCATGCTGTCGACCGACGGGCGCAGGGTTTTGATGACACCGAGCACGGAATAGGTGCCGGGCGGCACCAGCACGCACGAGTCACCCGGGTCGCTCTCGCACCGGCGCACCGGGTCCCCTGGCATCTCGCGGCCGTCGCGGGTCCCGTCGTCCACGTTCAGCGCGGCGGCGTACGCCTGGGCGGGGCGGCCGTCCCTGGCGATCCCGCTCACCCGCAGCCGGACCCGCTTGACCTCGACGTTGCCGGTCAGCGAGGTACGGATCGGCGACCCTTGGCGCGGCGTCGCGACGAGCTCCGCGCGCTGCCGACCCGCCTGCGCCTTGGCCGGGTCGAGGGTGAGCCGGACCGTGGCCTGCGCCCCGCCGGGCAGGGTCAGCCCGGCGGGCGAGACGCTGAACGGGCCGCCGGTGGCCAGGCCGAGGGTGACCGGGGTCTTGCCGGGATTGCGGTAGGTGACCTCGCGGGTCACCGGCTGTCCGGAGGACACTTCGGACAGACCGAAGTCGACCGAGCCCTCGGCGGTCAGCACCGGCTCCCCGAGCGCCGTGGCCACGTCCACCCGGCCGGTGCCCCGCTTGTCCACCGGGGTGTCGGGCATGGGCTTGGCCGTACCCATGAGCAGGGACTTCAGCTCCCCGGCCGAGATGCCGGGGCGTGACTGCCGCAGGAGCGCGGCGGCCCCGGCGACGTGCGGGGTGGCCATGGAGGTGCCGGACAGGCGGGTGTAGTACTCGTCCACCGGCTCGCCGAGCGAGGTGCCCTTCGCCCGCGCCGCGACGATGCCGACGCCCGGAGCGGTGATGTCGGGCTTGACCGCGCGTTCCAGCCCGACGGGTCCGAAGCTGGAGAACTCGGCCAGCCGGTCCTGGCCGTCGACCGCGCCCACGGTCAGCGCGGCGGGGGCGTCTCCGGGGCTCCCGACGCAGGCTTCGCAGCCCCTGTTGCCCGCCGCCACCACGAACAGCGTTCCGTAGCCCGCGTACAGGGCGCCCAAGGCGTCGGTGAGCGGCCCGCCGGGGCTGGGGTCGCCCAGGCTCATGTTCACGATGTCGGCGTGCTTCTCCCCCGCCGCCCATTCCATCCCGTCGATGATCCACGAGCTGAGCCCCTCGCCATTGGCGTCCAGGACCCGGCCGTTGAGCAGCTTGACGCCGGGCGCGACACCCTTGCGCGAGCCGCCGGAGGCCGCGCCGCTGCCCGCGATGATGTCGGCGACGTGCGTACCGTGCCCGAACTCGTCGGTGGCGCTGCCGCTGTCGGTGAAGTCACGCTCGTCGGCGACCTTCCCCGCCAGGTCCGGGTGCCCGGTGTCGACGCCGGTGTCCAGGACCGCGACCGTCGTGCCCGCGCCGTCGTAGCCCGCCGACCACGCGGCCGGCGCGCCGATCTGCGGCACGCTGCGGTCCAGCGCCGGCTCCACCTTGCGGTCCAGCCAGATCTTGGTGACGCCATCGAGCGGGCTCTTCGTACGGCCCGCCGCCAGCGCGGACAGCTGGCCACCGAAGCCCCGCGCCGCGCTCTTGGCCAGCCGGACGCCCGAACCGCCGATGCTCTCCAGCGTGCGGACCGCCTTCAGCGCGGGGACGGCCGGCATCGCGCTCTGTTTCCCGTACGTGACGATGAGGGAGATGGCGTCCGACCGCTCGTCGGTGTAGCCCTGCGCGGCGAGGGCGGTCACGTTGAAGAGCTCGGGGTCGAGGCGGCCGGGGACCAGCCCCTCCACGTCGCTGGGCAGCACGGTGAGCTGCCCACCGTCCTCGGTGATCCGGAAACCGGCCGGCGGCCCGTCCCCGCGCGGGGCGGCCGTGACGCTCGCCTTCTGGCGGCCGTCGGCGGCGACGGCGACGTGCACCTGGTCGCCGGTGATCAGCGTGATGTCGTAGCCGTGCTTGGCGGGGTCCGGCGCGAGAGCCGGAGCACCGTTGGCCGGAGCGCGGTCGGCCCGCGCGAGGGCTGAAGCGTCGTCGGCCCGCGCGCCCGTACCGGTGATCGTGGTGACCGCGGCCACCGCCAGGGAGGCGGCCACCGCTGTCCAACGCCTGGGCCTCATCGGCCACCTCCAGAAGGCGAGAAAAGTGCCGACCCAATTCCTAGTGATCTGGGGGCGTTCCGGTCCATAGGACTCGTCTGGCGAGATCCCGACTTGTCGTAAACCCGCCTGGGCTACGCTCGCGTTCGAGACGACAGGACAGCGGGGGGCCGGCATGGCGCAACGGCGGTTACTGGAGGGCCTCGGCGTCAGCGTCACCGAGGAGACGGCCTACCGTGCGCTGCTCCGCCACGGGCCCGCGACGCTGAGCCAGCTGGCCACCGAGACCGGCGCGTCCAACGCCGCCATCCGCCGGATGCTGCCCCGGCTGGAGGACCTCGGGCTGATCTCCCGGGTGGCCGGCCGGCCCCTGCGGCTGATCGCCACGCCGCCGAACATCGCCATCGACGTGCTGGTGGCCCGCCGCCAGGAGGAGATCACGCACAGCCGGGCCGCCGCGGCGCTGCTCGCCACCGAGGTGGCCGACCGCACCGGACCGCATCCGGAGGAGGTGCTGGAGGTGGTGACCGGCCGTTACGCCGTCGCCCGCCGCTACCTCCAGCTCGAACGCAGCGTCACGGCCGAGATGCTCGTGCTGGTGCGCCCGCCGTACGCGGTCGACATCCTAGACGATCAGGAGAACCAGCAGCGCGCCGCCCACCAGGGCCCGGTCGTCCGCGGCATCTACGGGCCGCTGGCGTTCGAGGAGCCCGGCATGCTGGAGCACACGCGGCAGGCCATCGCCGACGGCGAGCAGGCCCGGCTGGGGCAGGTGCCCGTCAAGCTGGCCATCGCCGACGGCCGCACGGCCATGCTGCCGCTGGTGTCCGACGAGGACCGGGCGGTGGAGAGCGCGCTGGTCGTCCACCCGTCGGCGTTGCTCGACGCGCTCGTCGGGCTGTTCGAGGTGCTGTGGCAGGCGGCCGTGCCACTGCGGCTGTCAGCGGACCCGGCCGCGCACATCGAGCGGGACGTATGGCCGCAGCCGGGCGACACCGAGGTGCTCGCCCTGCTGGCGGTGGGGATGAAGGACGACGCGATCGCGCGGCAGCTCGGTCTCAGCCCGCGTACGGTGCAGCGGCGGGTGCAGGAGCTGTGCGAGCGGCTGGGGGCCCGTACGCGGTTTCACGCCGGGTTCCTGGCCGCGCAGCACGATCTGCTGGTCCTGGACCGCGGGCCTGGTCTGCGGGCGCCTTAACCGGTCTTGGTGGGCATCGGCGTGGGCTTCAGCCGGAAGAAGTCGCGGAAGCCGTCAGAGCGCGGAGGGTCTCCAGGGGTCGGGTCGCGTGGCGCTTCCTCTTCGCCACGCGACCCGGCGTCACGATCATGATCCGCCATCACGATCTCCCTTTACTCGCCCCTCAGGGCGCTCCCAACGACAAGAGTGCCCTACGTCCCGTAAGGCTGGTGTAAGACCTGAGTCGTACCCAAACCTCCCCCTACAGGCTGACAAACCCACGCCGAAGCCTCCGTATCGTAATGATGTGTTCGGCAAGGTAATGGGATGGTCGGGACGCCACGGCAGGCTCATGGACGCCCTCCGGGTGGCGCCGCTGGCGGTGTTCTGCCTGTTCATGGCCGTGCCGTACGGGAAGAACGGCCCGTTCGACAACGGCAACCTGTACATCGGGGTGGCCGGTTACCTCGGGCTCTGCGCGGTGCTGATCGTCCCGCTGCTGTGGCGGCGTGACTGGCCGCTGACCGTCTTCGCGATCCTCTCACTGGCCTGTTTCGGGCAGTGGTTGGCCAAGATCGATCCGATGCCGGCCAACATCGCGGTGCTGGTGGCGCTCTACTCGGTGGCCTTCCGGTGCGGGTTCCGCTGGGCGATCGCCGCGGGCGCGGTGGCCGAGGTCGGCGTGCTGCTGGTCATGGTGCACTGGCAGGCGCCGACGTTCAGCCTCTTCTTCAGCGGCTCGATCCTCGTCGTGACGGTCTGGCTGACCGGCCTGTACGCCAAGACCCGCAGCCGCTATCTGGAGAGCCTGGAGGAGCGGGCGGAACGGGCCGAGCGCGAGCGCGACCAGCAGGCCCGGATGGCGGCCGCGGCCGAGCGCACCAGGATCGCCAGGGAGTTGCACGACGTGGTGGCTCACAACGTCAGCGTGATGGTGGTCCAGGCCGACGGCGCCGGGTACGCCATCGACAGCGACCCCGACCAGGCGCGGCAGGCCGTACACGCCATCTCCAAGACCGGGCGCGAGGCGCTCGCCGAGATGCGCAGGCTGGTCGGCGTGCTGCGGGAGGACGGGTCCGACGGGACGGACTACACGCCGCAGCCGGGCCTCGCGCAGCTGGAGGAGCTGGTGCGCGGCGCGGGCGTGCCCGCGCGGCTGCGGGTCGGCGGGCCGCCGGGCGAGCTGCCCGAGGGGCAGCAGCTCGCGGTCTACCGCATCGTGCAGGAGGCGCTGACGAACGCGCTCAAGCACGGCGGCCCCGGCGTCCGCGCGCTGGTCGAGCTGCGGTACGCCGGGCGCGAGCTGGTCGTGCGGGTGACCGACGACGGCAGGGGCGCGGCGGCACCACGCAGCCCCGACGGGCACGGGCTGGTGGGGATGCGCGAGCGGGTCGGCATGTACGGCGGCGAGGTGGCGGCCGGGCCGAGATCGGGTGGCGGGTTCGAGGTGCTGGCCAGGCTGCCGGTGCCGGGCACGAGGGCGGCCTGATGATCCGGGTGATGCTGGTCGACGACCAGGAGTTGCTGCGCGCCGGGTTCAGGATGGTGCTGGGCGCTCAGCCGGACATCGAGGTGGTCGCCGAGGCCGGTGACGGGGTACGGGCGCTGGAGGTGCTGCGCGAGGTCGAGGTGGACGTGGTGCTCATGGACGTACGCATGCCGAGGATGGACGGCGTGGAGGCCACCCGGCGCATCGACGGCCCCAAGGTGCTCATCCTGACCACCTTCGACCTCGACGAGTACGCCTTCGCGGCGGTCAAGGCGGGCGCCTCGGGTTTCCTGCTCAAGGACGTGCCGCCGGCCGACCTGCTGACCGCGATCAGGTCGGTGCACGCGGGCGACGCCGTGGTGGCGCCGAGCACGCTCAAGCGGATGCTCACCAAGTTCGCCGCGCAGTTGCCGACGCAGGAGCTCGCGGCCGCGTCGGAGCTGACGCCACGCGAGCGCGAGGTGCTGCTCATGGTGGCCCGCGGCCTGTCCAACCTGGAGATCGCCACCGAGCTGGAGGTGGCGGAGGCCACGGTGAAGACGCACCTGGGCCGGGTGCTGGCCAAGCTGGGGCTGCGGGACCGGGCCCAGGTGGTGGTCTACGCGTACGAGGCGGGCCTGGTGGTCCCGTCACGTCAGCCGAAAGGCTGACCCGGGTCATCTCAGGACCTACACGAAACCCCTCCTCGGGGCCCATATTTCCTGCATTTTCCGCTTCTAGGTTGGTCACGTTCCCGCAGACGACAAGGAGTGAACGTGACCCTCACCGATACCCGCCGACAAGCCCCCGCGGCGGTGGTGGCCAAGGCGCTGACCAAGGTGTACGGCCAAGGCGACGCGCGGGTCCACGCCCTCCGCGGCGTGGACGTCGCCTTCGCGACGGGCGCGTTCACCGCGATCATGGGCCCGTCCGGTTCCGGCAAGTCCACGCTGATGCACTGCCTGGCCGGGCTCGACACCGCGACCTCCGGCACCGTGCACATCGGCGACGTGGAGCTCACCGGGCTCAACGACAAACAGCTCACCCTGCTGCGCCGCGAGCGGATCGGCTTCATCTTCCAGGCGTTCAACCTGCTGCCGACGCTGACCGCCGAGCAGAACATCCGCCTGCCCCTGGAGATCTCCGCCCGCCAGGCGGACCGGCTGCTCTTCGACCGCGTCATCGAGACGGTCGGGCTGCGGGACCGGCTCGCCCACAAGCCGACCGAGCTGTCCGGCGGCCAGCAACAGCGCGTCGCCGTGGCCAGGGCGCTGATCAGCAAGCCACAGGTGATCTTCGCCGACGAGCCGACGGGCAACCTCGACTCGCGTAGCGGCGCCGAGGTGCTGTCGTTCCTGCGCACGTCCGTACGCGAGCTCGGCCAGACCATCGTCATGGTCACGCACGACCCGGTGGCCGCGGCGTACGCCGACCGCGTGGTGTTCCTGCGCGACGGCGAGCTGGTCAGCGAGATCAGCGCGCCCTCACCGCAGTCGGTGCTCGACACGCTGATGAAGCTGGAGGCCTGAGTTGCTGAGGACGACGCTGGCCGGGCTGCGCGCGCACAAACTGCGGCTGCTGCTCACCTCGCTGGCGATCACGCTGGGCGTCGGCTTCATCGCGGGTACGTTCGTGCTGACCGACACCATGAAAGCCGGCCTGTCGCAGCAGGCCACGGCCGAGGCGGACAAGGTCGGCCTGGCCGTACTGCCCGAGGACCGCGAGGCGGTGCTACCGGAACGCCTGCTCGACCAGGTGCGCGGCCTGCCCGGCGTGCTGGAGGCGCAAGGGCTGATCCGCGGCAGCGCGCCGTTGCTGGGCAAGGACGGCAAGGTAGTCGGGAACGCGCCGACCACGGCCGTCTCGATCGTGTCCGGCCGGCTCGACCGCACCACCATGATCAGCGGCACCGGCCCCGGATCCGAGGACCAGGTGGCGGTGCTCGACCAGAACACCGCCAAGGCCCAGGGCCTCAAGCTCGGCGACACGATCACCGTGCTCGACTCCCGGCACCGCGAGCAGCGGTTCAGGCTGGTCGGCATCATGGACACCGGCCTGGACCAGGAGCTGGCCTACACCGGCGCGATCGGCTTCACCCCGGCCACGGCTCAGCGGATGACCGGCGCCAAGGGCTTCGCCGAGATCGACATCGCGGGCGACGGCGCGGGGCTCAAGCAGGCGGTCGCCGCCGCCGCCGGAGCGGGAGCGAAGGTCAAGACGGGCGCGGAGCTCGCCAAGAGCCTGGCGGCCGCGTCCGGCATCCAGATGGAGTCGCTGACCACCGGTCTGCTGCTGTTCGGCCTGGTGGCCATGCTGGTGGCCGCGCTGGTCATCTACAACACCTTCAACATCCTCGTCGCGCAGCGGGCCAGGGAGATGGCGCTGCTGCGCTGCATCGGCGCCACGCGCGGGCAGGTGTTCGGCTCGATCATCCTGGAGTCCACCGCTGTCGGCCTCCTGTCGTCCGCGCTCGGCCTGCTCGCGGGCTACGGCCTGGGCGCGGCCACGCTGGCCGTACTCGGCGCGCTCGACGCCCCGCTGCCCACGAACGCGGCCATCGCGCTGACGCCGGTCGCGATGCTCAGCGGGCTGGGCCTCGGCCTGCTGGTCACCGTGGGGGCGGCGCTGCTGCCCGCGCGGGCCGCCACCCGGGTCGCGCCGATCGCGGCGCTGCGCACGCAGGTGGAGGAGCAGACGTTCCGTACCGGCGTCGTACGCGTGCTCCTCGCCACGCTCTTCCTCGTCGCCGGGCTCGGCACGGCCGGCTACGGGGCGCTGGTGATGGAGCCGGGCCAGATGGTGCCGCTCTTCGTCGTCATGGGCGGTGGCGCGCTGACCTTCCTGGCGGTACTGGTCCTGGGACCAGTTCTGGTCAAGCCGCTGAGCGCGCTGATCGGCTGGATCCCGGCCAGGCTGTTCGGCGTACCGGGACGGCTGGCCGTGGACAACTCCGGACGCAACCCCCGCCGGGCCGCCACCACGACCGTGGCGCTGACGATCGGCGTGACGCTCATGACGCTGATCTCGGTGGTCACGGCCTCGACGCGGGTGACGATGACGGCCAAGCTCGACAACCAGTTCCCCGTCGACTACCTGGTGGCCACTCAGGAGCGCGAGGCCGCCGTCCCCCGGTCGGTGGCCGACTCGTTGCGGCGCAGTCCGGAGCTGTCCTCGGTCGTACAGATCCGCGCGGCCAAGGCCAAGATCTCCGGCTCCGGTGATTCGGTACAGGTCGGCACGTTCAACGGACCCTTCAAGCCGGAGGTACGGTCCGGTTCGATGGACCGGCTGGAGCCGGGGCAGGTCGCGGTGACCGCCCCCGCGGCCGGCCAGTTCGGGCTGCGGGTCGGCGGCACGGTCGCGGTGCGGACCGCCAAGGCCGGGACCGTCACGTTGCGGGTGGTCGCCGTTCTCGCGGGCGATGCGTCCCTGCCGATGTTCACCGTGGCCGAGCGGCCCTTCGACGAGTACTTCGGTCAGATACCCGACACGCGGTTGATGGTGAACATCAAGGACGGCGTACCCACCGCACAGGCCCGCAAAGCAGTGGACGCGGCGACGGCGGCTTACCCGATGGTCCAGGTGACGAGCGCGACGGAGGTGCGCGGGCAGTTCGACGACACGCTGGACATGTTGCTGATGATCATCACCGGGCTGCTGGGCCTGGCGATCCTGATCTCGCTGCTCGGCATCGCCAACACGCTGTCGCTGTCGGTACATGAACGGACCAGGGAGTCGGCGCTGCTGCGGGCCCTCGGGCTGACCAGGCCTCAGCTGCGGCGGATGCTCTCGGTGGAGGCGCTGGTGCTCGGGCTCATCGGGGCGGTGGTCGGGGTGGTGCTCGGCGGCGTGTTCGGGTGGGCGGCGATGCGGGCGATGATCGACGGCGCCTGGTTCGTGCTGCCGGTGGGACAGATCGTGCTGTTCGTGGTGCTGTCGGGGCTGGCCGGGGTGCTGGCCGCGGTACTGCCTGCGCGGCGGGCGGCTCGGGCGTCGATCGTGGGCTCACTAGCAACCGGATAAACCCCGACAAATCACGATAGAGACGACAATTTCCGGAAAGAGACTATGCGGGGCGGCGAGCCGCATCCCTCGCCGTCCCGCACCCCGGCCCCGGCGGACACCAGAAGCCGAGCCTCCCGACCCCGGAGACAACGCCCCGCAACACCCAGACCCCGCTCCCCTGGCCAATGAGAGATACGGCCGGTCAGCGAGGAGTGCGGCCGGGCCACAGCTCGGCGACCGTTTCCGGATCGAGGAGCGGCCGGGTGACCACCTCGCCGGACACCTTGTCGATCACGATGCAGCCCCCGCCGACCGTACTGGGCAGGGTCGCCGGGTCATCGAGCTCAGGCTCTCGCACCCAAGCGACGTAACCCTCATTGAACCCATGAATCCCCACCGAGACGGAGTCGTCCGCCCGCCGCACCCCGTTGAAGTACTCCTCCGCCAACGCCCTGGCCTGGTCGAGGTTCATCGTGGTTGCCCCTGCCTGTCGACGATCACGCAGAACACCCCGGTCACGGTCGTATAGGGCGGTTCGACGGCCATGTGGCCCCGCTGGGCATCGATCCAGATCACCTCGCCGCCCGAGTTGACGGCGTTCCACGCATGAGACCCGCCACCGGGCCAGCGCACCACGATCACGGCCGCCGCACCGTGCCCCGCTTCCAGCAGCCGCCGCGCCACCATCGGATAGGCGTGCCGCCCCTGTCCCAGGTACTGGAACCGCTGCCCCACCCACCGCTCGATCCGCGCAGTGCCCCCGAGCTCACCGGTGACCTGCGGCCGCCCGATCCGGTCGTACTCCGCCACCCTCGGCGCCGCCGCAGCGGGCTCGCCGTGCCAGGTGGACAGTACGGCCAGCGCACAGTCGGCGGCATTGGACGCACGAAACGGGTCATCGGCCGGACCGCCACCGTTGATCAGCCTGACCCACGTGCCGCGTGGATCGGGAAACCGCGTACCGAGCGGAATCGCCTGCGCCAGATCGTGCTCCACCTGCGCATCGGGCTTCGCCAGCCCCCCAGGCACACCGTAGGGCCGGTAACCGACCAACCTCGGCGGCCGATGCGACCGCTCGAACCAGTCCCGCTCAGCGACCGTCTGCCGCCCAGTTGTCCCGGCCCCATTCCCCTGCCACCCAGAACCTCCGGCCCCAACCTCCTGCCGACCAGGACCACTGGCCCCGGCCCCGCCTTCCCGCAGGGCGGCCGACCCGACCCCACCTCCCTGCGGCCCAAGCACCGCAGTGCCCGAGATCGTCGAAGCGCTGTCGGGTGAGAGCCCCAGAATGGCCGCCGCCGACCCCCCGAACATCCCCATCCCACCCGTCAGCCCAGCGCCCGGCCCACCCGCACCGACGCTGACCCCGCCACCGCTGACCCCGGCGCCGGTAACCCCTGCGCCCTCCACGAACGCCGAGCCACCCGCTGAGTCCGGCCCACTCCCGGAGTCCAAGCCGCCCCCGGAAACCGAGCCGCTCGCGGGCCCGGGGGCCACAGCTGATTCCCCCACTTGCGCCATGCCACCCGGCACACCATTCGACGCCGAGTGCCGGGGTGTGGCAGGCGCGCCGTGTCGCCCGACCGACGAAGCCCCCGGCGAGGCCCCCGACCGTACGGACGCAGAACTGGCCGAGGATGTGCTTGGGTGAGCACCCGATGGCGCGGCAGGCGGAGCACCAGACGGGTCGGCCCACGGCGCGACCGACTCCCCAGCCTGCGGAGTGGCCCCCCGCTCAACCGGCCTCCCAGCTCCAGCTGACCCGCCCGCCACGGGCGACGTCGCAGCTGCGGCCGACCTGCCCACCACAGCCGACATCCCACCTACGGTCGACCCGCCGACCACGGCCGATCGTTCCGGCGGGGCCGGCCATCGCGCGGCTGACCGCCCGGTCGACGGACTCGATAGCGCGGTCAGTGAGGCGCCCCACGGAGTCCCCGGCCACTCGGGTGGCGAGTCGGGCGATGAGTGGGCGGGAGAGGGTGAGGCGGGCGATACACGACCGGAAGACGACGAGCTGGGCGACAGGCTGCCCGAAGGCGAGGGCGAGCTGGGCGATACGTGGGCGGAAGATGGCGATGGGTGGGCGGAAGAGGGCGGGGCCGGGGTCGAGAGGGGGGAGGCGAGTAGGTCCGAGTCGGCGGCGCGCTCATAGTCGCGCCACCTGACCCCGTCACCCACCACAGGGTCGTAATGTCCCTCGGGAAGGACCCACCGCACGCTGGACTTGCGGTCGCGGAACACGTCCTGCCTCCTGTCATGGCTCGACGACCGATCGTAGGGCGACGAGCCATCCCGAGGAGGGGAAGTCGGCAAGTTTTGGCGGTCCCTGCTAGCCCCCGTACCTGCGCAAACAGGGAGAAGGGCCGCGCTCAGGCGACGTTGACCTGGATGGAGTGCCAGCCGCTCGCGCCGTCAGGCGCCGGCGGCGCCTGCTGCTCGGTCTGGGTACGGCCGGCCGCGTCCGTGGCCCGGACCTCGATCGTGTGCTTGCCGGCGGTGAGATCCCAGTCGAGCGACCACTGACGCCACGTGTCGGGGCCCGGCACCTGGGCCAGCTTCGCCTGCCGCCACTCGCCCCGGTCGACGCGTACCTCCACCGCGTCGATCCCGGTGTGCTGGGCCCAGGCCACCCCCGCGATCGTGGTACGGCCCGCCGTCACCGACGCGCCCGGCTTGGGCAGGTCGATGCGGGACTCCGTCTTGATGGGCCCCTTGGCGGACCAGCCGCGCGGCGTCCAGTACGCCTCGTCCCTGTCGAACCGGGTCACCTTGATGTCCACCACCCACTTGGTCGCCGAGACGTACCCGTAGAGGCCGGGCACCACCTGGCGTACCGGGAAGCCGTGCTCGACGGGCAGGGCTTCGCCGTTCATCGCGATGGCGAACAGCGCGTCGCGCCCGTCCATCACCACGTCGACCGGGGTTCCGGCGGTGAAGCCGTCGTCGGAGGTGGACAGCAGCATGTCGGCGCCGGACTGGAGGCCCGCATCGCGCAGCAGGTCGGCCATCCGGGCGCCGAGCCAGCGGGCATTGCCGATGTACTCGCCGCCGACCTCGTTGGAGACGCAGGTCAGCGTGACGTACGACTCGGTGAGAGGGCGCTTCAGCAGGTCGGCGTACGTGATCTCGACCGGCCGGTCCACCATCCCGTGGATGCGCAGCGTCCACTGCCGGGGATCGACGTGCGGCACGATGAGCGCGGTATCGACCCTATAGAAGTCCTGATTTTTCGTGACGAACGGGGAGAGGCCGCGTATACCGAAATCTGTGCCCTGGGGCAGCGGTTTGGCCGCCACCCTGGGCCTGGGCAGTGCGACCGCCACCCGGGCGGTCTCCGCTGTCTGCCGCCCGCCGAGCACCCGCCCGGCCAGCGTGGCCGCCCCCGCGACCACCACACCGCCCGCGACGCCGCCGAGCAGCCGCCGCCGGTCGAACGAGTACGGCTCCGACCCGGTCCGCATCACGGCAGGCCGCTCAGCCTCATCACCGGGCGCCCCAGGAGAAGGGTGCTCATCGGTGAAGGATTCGCCGCCGCCGCCAGGTTCAACATCCGAAGCCGACGAAGCCGTCCTCGCGCCCGAAGCCGACCGAGCCGCCGCCCTGACGCCCGAACCACCCGAAGCGCCCGAAGCGGACGAGCCCGAGACCGTCGCCCCCGCGCCCTCGTACGACTCCCGCACACCCCGCGCCAACAGCCACGTGAGCGCCCAAGCCCCGACACCGACCCCCACCACGGTCGGCACCACGTCGAGCGCTCCCGCGCCCGGCCTGGTCACCACCGCCGCGATGCCCACGACGCCGAACACCCCGAGCCCCACCAGCCCGTACGCCACCCGGTGCCGCGCCAGCACCCCGATGAGCGCCGCCACCACCGCGAGCACCACCAGCACACCCGCGATGAGCACGGTCTTGTCGTTGGAGCCGAAGTTGCTGATGGCGAACTCTTTGAGCCACGCGGGCGTGTTGTCCACGACCACGTTGCCCACGGCCACCACGGGAAAGGCCGCGGGCTTCAGCACCCCGGCGACGAGCTGCGCGACGCCGAGCGCCACGGCCCCGGCCACCACTCCCGCCAGCGCACCGGCCCAGGCCGGCATCACATCGTTCTTCTGCACAATTCTGACGCTACGCCTCTGGCGGCCGGTGGTTCTTACACGATGGTTACGTCAGCCCGCACAGTCAGCTCGCACAGTCAGCTCGCGATGAGGTCGCGCACGATCGGGGCGAGGGCGCGGAAGGCGCGGCCCCGGTGGCTGATGGCGTCCTTCTCGTCGGCGGACAGCTCGGCCGCGGTGCGGGTCTCGCCCTCGGGCACCAGGATCGGGTCGTAGCCGAACCCGTTGGTGCCGCGGGGGGTTGTGACCAGGTGGCCTGGCAGCGTGCCCTCCACCACGCGCCACTCCCCCGACGGCAGCGCCAGCGCGGCCGCGCACGCGAAGTGGGCGGCCAGCTTGTCTGCGGGCACGTCGGAGATCTGCGCCAGCAGCAGGTCGAGGTTGGCCTTGTCGTCGCCGTGGCGCCCGGACCAGCGGGCCGAGAACACCCCGGGCATGCCGTTGAGCACGTCGACGCAGAGGCCGGAGTCGTCGGCCACCGCGGGCAGCCCCGAGCCCTGAGCCACGGCGTGTGCCTTGAGCAGGGCGTTTTCCTCGAAGGTGACGCCGGTCTCGGCCACCTCACCGATCGAGGGGAACTCCTCGAGCCCCACGATGTCGAACCCCGACAGGATCCGGCGCAGCTCAGCGATCTTGCCCGCGTTGCGGGTGGCCAGGACGATCTTCATGCTCCCAGCGCCTCCTGCTGGATCAGGGTGAGCTCCTCGCAGCCGGTGACGGCCAGGTCGAGGAGCTGGTTGAGCGCGGCGCGGTCGAACGGCGCGCCCTCGGCGGTGCCCTGCACCTCGACGAAGCTGCCGGCGCCGGTCATCACCACGTTCATGTCGGTCTCGGCCGCCACGTCCTCGGTGTAGCAGAGGTCGAGCATCGGGACCGAGCCGACCACGCCGACCGAGACGGCGGCCACGGAGTCGACCAGCGGCTCGCCGGGGCACATCCGGCGCTCGCGCATCCACGCGACAGCGTCGGCCAGCGCCACGTAGGCGCCAGTGATCGCGGCGGTCCTGGTGCCGCCGTCGGCCTGCAGGACGTCGCAGTCGAGCAGGACGGAGTTCTCACCCAAAGCCTTGTAGTCGACGCAGGCCCGCAGCGAGCGGCCGATCAGCCGGGAGATCTCGTGCGTGCGCCCGCCGATCTTCCCGCGGACCGACTCGCGATCGTTGCGGGTGTTGGTGGCGCGCGGCAGCATCGCGTACTCAGCCGTGACCCAGCCCTGGCCGCTCCCCCGGCGCCAGCGCGGCACACTGTCCTGGACCGATGCGGCGCACAGGACCCGGGTGCCACCGAACTCCACCAGCACCGAACCTTCGGCATGGGTAATCCATTGCCTGGTAATGGTGATGGGGCGGAGCTGATCGGGGTTTCGGCCATCCTGTCGCGACATGCAGATCACCCTATCTCCGCGCCGCAACGCTCTTGACCGAATGTGTCCGACACATGGATCCTTACGCAATGACAACGGGGGTGTTGCGAAACCCTGACTTTCTTCGGTTCCTCAGTTCGCACGTGGCCAACGAGCTCGGAGCCAACATTTCCCGCGTGGCGCTCCCTTTGGTCGCCGTGCTGGCTCTACACGCCGGACCCCTTGAGGTCGGCGTGCTCTCGGCGTTGCAGACGGCGGCGTTCCTCGCGATCGGCCTGCCCGCGGGGGTCTGGGTCGACCGATTGCGCAGGCGCCGTGTGATGGTGACCTCCGACCTGGTCAGGTGCCTGCTGCTGGCGAGCATCCCGGTCAGCGACGCGCTCGGGTTGCTGTCGGTCGGCATGCTGTACGTGGTCGCGCTGCTGGCCGGCACCGCCCAGGTCTTCAACGACGTCGCCGACCAGACCTACCTGCCGGAGCTGGTGAGCAGAGACCGTCTGAGCGACGGCAACTCCAAGCTGGAGTTCGTCCGGTCGAGCGGCTCGCTCGCCGGTCCCAGCCTGGGCGGCGCGCTCGTACAGCTGATCGGCGCCTCGCGCACGATGCTGGCCACGGCTCTGGCCGCGTTGGGGTCCCTGGTCTTCCTGAGCGCCATCAAGACGCCCGACCAGGCGCCGGTCGCCGAGGAACGACCGCGGATGCGCCAGGGCATCGCCGAGGGGCTCGGGTTCGTCCGGCGCGACCGGCTGTTACGGGCGATCGTCGTCACGACCGCGGCGACGAACCTGAGTCTCAGCGGCGTGGTCAGCCTGTCCGTGCTGTTCCTGGCCGACGTGGTCCGGCTGCCGCCCGGCCTGATCGGCGTCATGCTCATGTCGGGCGCGGTCGGCGGGCTGCTCGGCGGTCTCACCGGGAGCCGGTTGTTCAGCAGGTACGGCACGGCGAGGATGACCTGGCTGGCCATCGCCGTCACCTCGCCCTTCGGCCTGCTGCTGCCCATGACGCAGGCCGACTGGCGGGTCGCCTTCTTCGCGATCGCCTCGATCGCGCTCTCATGGGGCGCGATCATCTACAACGTCGGCCAGCTCACCTACCGGCAGACCGTCACACCGGAGCGCATGCTGGGGCGGGTCAACGCGACGGTCAGGTTCATCGTCTGGGGCACGATGCCGCTGGGCGCGCTGCTCGGCGGCATCGTGGCTCAGCACATCGGGGTGCGAGAGGCCCTCTGGGTGTTCATGGGCGCGCGGCTGCTGTCGTTCCTGCCGCTGATGTTCTCGCCGCTGCCGCGGCTGCGGGACTTCTCGCAGATTCAGGCCAAGTCGTGAGACAGGCTCAGGCCAGGTCGTAGACGGCCCCGCTGCGGGCCAGGTCGATCGGGCCGCTGTAGCCACCCCGGCAGGCGTCGTCCAGGATCCGCTGCTGGTCGTTCCAGGGTACGAGGTGGGTGAGCACCAGCCGGCCCACCCCGGCCTTGGCGGCGTGCTCGGCGGCCTGGCGGCCCGACAGGTGCAGGTCGGTGGGCAGCTCCGGCTGGTCGAGGAACGACGACTCGCACAACATCAGGTCGACGCCGGCGGACAGCTTCACCACTTCGGCGGACTCGCCGGTGTCGCCCGAGTAGGCCAGGCTCCGGCCCCCGTGCGTGACGCGGAAGCCGTACGCCTCGACCGGGTGGTTGACCTGACCGGCGATCACCGTGAACGGCCCGACCTCGAACGGGCCCGGTGCGAGCGGTACGAAGTCGAAGGCCGTCTCCATGCCCGGCTCCTCCGGCATGCCGTAGGCGGCGGCCAGGCGGCGCGGCGCGTCGGCGGGCGCGTGGACGGGCACCTTGGGGTACGGCGCGGCCGGCCCGTAGGTCCGGGCCACGTGGTAGGCGCACATGTCGAGGCAGTGGTCGGCGTGCAGGTGGCTCAGGCAGATGGCGTCCACGTCGTAGAGCCCGATATGGCGTTGCAGCACCCCCAGGGACCCGTTGCCGAAGTCGAGGAGCAGCCTGAACCCCTCGGCCTCGACGAGGTAGCAGGACGAGGGGCTGTCGGGGCCGGGAAAGCTCCCCGAACAGCCGATGATGGTCACCTTCATGTGGGCCTCCCGTTAGAGGTAGTACCCCCCACTGGTGTGACTTCGACCGCATCGATCTCCGGGCCGAGGAAACGTCGCCCGAGCCGGGCGAAGAGCAAGGAGTCGCCTGTGGCGCGGAAGCGATGCCGGGGGGTGGCCTCGCTTCCTGCCGCCATGTCACGGTCGTGCAGGATGCGGTAGACGTCCTTGGCCGTCTCGTCGGCGCTGGAGACGAGCGTCACCCCGTCACCGGCGACATAGGAGATCGCGCCGGTGAGCAGCGGGTAGTGGGTGCAGCCGAGGATCAGCGTGTCGCACCCGGCCGCCCTGATGGGGGCCAGGTAGTCGCGCACGACCTCGATGAGCTCCTCGCTCGCCGTCTCTCCGCGTTCGACGTACTCCACCAGGCGTGGGGCGGCCACGCCGGTGAGCTGTACGTCGGGAGCCGCGGTGAAGGCGTCGTGATAGGCCATGGACTCGATGGTCGCCCTGGTGGCGATCACACCGACCCTGCCGGTGCGGGTGGCGCGCACCGCGCGCCGGGTGGCGGGCTGGATCACCTCGACGACCGGCACGTCGTAACGCTCGCGCGCGTCGCGCAGCACGGCGGCACTGGCGCTGTTGCACGCGATCACGAGCATCTTGACGTCGTTCTCGACGAGGTGGTCCATCACCTCCAGCGCGTAGGCCCGTACCTCGGCCAGGCGTTTGGGCCCGTAGGGCTGGCGGGCCGTGTCGGCCACATAGGTGATGGATTCATGGGGCAGCTGGTCGATGATCGCCCTGGCGACCGTCAGCCCGCCAACCCCGCTGTCGAAGATCCCAATGCTCGCGTCCGGCACCTTTAGAGGGTAGGCGACCTGCGACATTCTCACTGCGTAAGAATGCTCACAGTCAGCGCGTCAGCCGCGGCCCACCCGCGCGAGCTGACGGCACTGGGCGACCAGCCTGCCCTCGGAGTCCCACGCCTCGACCTCTTCGTCGAACCAGCCGTCCGAAATGAGGCGGCCGCTGCCGATCAGCGTGAGCCAGCCGGGGGCGGGCAGCGCCCGCAGGTGCCAGGTGAGGTCCACGGTGGGCGCCCAGCCCCGCGCTCCGGCCGAGAACACCACGGGCGGCAGCGCGTCCACGGCCAGCGCGAGCACGTAGGGGTCGGGGTCCTGGGGCTCGGCCATCCTGAAGTACGCCCTGGACTCGGGCCGGCCGCTGGGCTCGCCGGTCAGCCAGCCGATCGTGGGCGGGTCGAAGAGCATCTCCATCCGGGCGTTGAGCGTCATGTTGGACTCGGGCTTAGGCTCGGGCAGTTTGGTGCATTCTTCCGGCCGCGGCATGACATAGATGGATTTATCGGCGTAAGTGGGCTCGACGTCGTGCAGCGTGGCCGTGGTGATCAGGCTCTCGATCTGCGCCACCCCGTCCTGGATGAGCGTCGCCCGGGTGAAGGCCGCCGTCCTGCCCGCCTTGAGCTGCTCGATCCGGACCCGGGCGGGGCCGGGCACGGGCGCCTTGAGGAACTGGGCGGACGTGCTCACCGGGTGCTCGAATGGCGACGCGTCCACGACCGCGCGCAGGATCACCGCCAGCAGGTAGCCGCCGTTGAGCGGGCCACCGATCACATAGCCGGGGTCGAGGCAGACGTCGTAGGTGGTCTCGTCGACCCGGATCGCCTGCGTGGCCTCGTCGAACTTGGTCATCGGTGCCGCCCTCGAATCAATCCGGAACTATATTCTAGTAGCCACACAGTCTATTGCAGACCCAGAGCATTGGGCCATCAGCGTGCCTACCTGCGAAAACGCCCTCTCGCTGAGACAGTTCGATCATGGGAAGCGTTACCGAACTCATCGGGCAGTCGGTCTGGGACCCCAACGGGGTGTGGGTCGGCCACGTCGTCGACATCCGCGTGATCAAGCACAGGGGCGAGCTGCAACAGAGCGCCACCGTCTACGGCCTGGTGGTTTCGGCCCACCGCAGGCCCCTGCTCTGCCTGACGCGCGACTTGCACGGCCGCTGGGGCTGGTTCTCCCGGGCGCTGGCGCGGGTGCTTTATGTGGGATCCACTTTTGTGCCCTGGCCGAGCGTCACCGATCACGACGGCGGAGAGGTGCACATCAGCACTTCTCGAAAGGAACTCTCACGCGTCTAAGTACATTGCAAGCGTCCGTCTAGCAACATCAGCTACCGTCTCTGTGGTCATAAGTCCACATTGTGAGTTGAGTGATGTCTGCTAATAATCCCCCGAGTGGCCAGGATCCGAATCGGACGACGGCATACCGCTGGAACCAGGAGCAGCAGCCCGAGAACCCACCGACAATGCCATTGTCATCACAGGGCCAGCCGTATCCTCCGCAGCAGTCCTACCAGCAGCCCCAGTACGGCCAGCAAGCCCCGACAGGGCAGCAGCCGTCCTATGAGCAGCAGGCGTCTTACGGGCAGCAGGGCCCCCAGTATGGGCAGCAGCCTTCATACGGCCAGCAGCCATATGGCCAGCAACAGCCCCAATATGGGCAGCAGCCGCCTTCGTACGGTCAGCAGTCCCCCCAATACGGCCAGCAGGCCCCGACAGGACAGCAGCCGTCCTACGGGCAGCAGCAGTCTCCGCAGTACGGGCAGCAGAGCCTTGGGCAACAGGCGTTTGGCCAGCAGGAACAGTACGGCCAGGCCGGTTGGCAGCAGCAGGGCCCCGAGGGCTTCGGCCCCGCCGAGCCCGCCAAGAAGAGCCGCAAGGGCTGGATCATCGCCATCGCCTCGGCGCTGGCCGTGGTCCTGCTCGGCGGCGGCGCGGTCTGGGCGGTCGGCGCGATCGGCGGCGGCGGTACGCAGCCGCACGAGGTGCTGCCGGCCAGCTCGATCGCCTATGTACGACTCGACCTGGACCCGGCGGCCAACCAGAAGGTGGCGCTGTTCCAGATCGCCAGGAAGTTCACCGTCACCAAGGACACCTTCAAAGGTGACGACCCGCGCCAGGCGCTCTTCGACCTGACGCAGGACAGCGGTTTCTCCAAGGTCGACTTCGCCAAGGACGTCGACCCCTGGCTGGGCAGCAGGATCGGCCTGGCCATCGTCCCGTCGGGCGGCAAGGAGCCCGACTACGCCGTGGCCGTCCAGGTCAAGGACGAGGCGCAGGCCAAGGCGGGCATCACCAAGCTGATGGGCAAGGAGAAGTTCGGCCTGGCCTTCCGTGACGACTACGCGCTGGTGACCTCCAGCCAGTCGCTGGCCGACAAGTACGCGGCCGAGACCACCAGCCTCGCCGACAACGCCGAGTTCAACGACGACGTGAACGCGCTCGGTGAGCAGGGCGTGCTGTCGTACTGGGCGCACCTCGGCAAGGTCGGCGAGCTGGCGCTGACCGACAAGTCGAGCGAGCAGGCCAAGGCGCTCGAGCAGGTCAAGAACGCCAGGTTCGCCGGGGCGCTCCGCTTCGACAGCTCCTACGCCGAGCTGGCCGGTATCGTCAGCGGCGCCGAGGGCATGATCGACGGCGACCTGGAGCCCACCAAGCTGTCGACGCTCCCCGCTTCCACCGCGGGCGCGCTGTCCTACTCGGGCCTCGACCAGATCATCACCAAGAAGTGGGCCGAGATCGAGCAGTCCATAGCGGCGTCGCCGGCGGGGGCGCAGTTCAAGCAGTTCGTCGACCAGGCCAAGCAGACCTACGGCCTGCAGCTGCCCGACGACCTGGCCACGATCCTCGGCAAGAACCTGACCCTCGCGGTCGACGCCGAGGGCCTGGACAGCGACAAGATCAAGGGCGGCCTCCGCATCGCGACGGACCCGGCCAAGGCGCAGGCCGTCTACGACAAGATCCAGAAGGCCATGACGTCCAGCGGCCAGCCCGCTCCCCAGCTCGCCAAGGTCGCGGGTGACGGCACGTTCACCGTGGCGACCACCGACGAGTACGCCAAGGCACTGGGCGGGGAGGGCACGCTCGGCGAGAGCGAGACCTTCAAGACCGCGATCCCGGAGGGCGACGATGCCACCTTCGCCCTGTTCGTGGACCTCGACAAGGTCGAGAAGTACTACCTGCCGAGCATGGAGGGCGACGACAAGGCCAACGCCCAGGTCCTGAAGGCGGTCGGTATGAGCGGCAAGCAGACCGCCACCGAGGCCACCTTCTCGCTGCGGGTCCTGTTCAACTAGCACGAACACGAGTGGCCGCCCCCTACCCGGGGGGCGGCCACTGTCATGCGGTCACTGTCAGGCGGTCGCGGTCAGGCCCAGAGCTGGCCTTCGAGGCGGTGCTCGGCCTCGTCCAGGGTGCCTTCGTAGGCGCCCGTGGACAGGTACTTCCAGCCTCCGTCGGCGACCACGAAGACGACGTCGGCGCTCTCCCCCGCCTTCACCGCCTTGGCGGCCACGCCCAGAGCGGCGTGCAGCGCCGCCCCCGTGGACACCCCGGCGAAGATCCCCTCCGCGGCGAGCAGTTCGCGGGTACGGCGCAGCGCGTCGGCCGAGCCCACCGAGAACCGCGTGGTGAGCACGGACTCGTCGTAGAGCTCCGGGATGAACCCTTCGTCCACGTTCCGCAGCCCGTAGACCAGCTCGCCGTAACGCGGCTCGGCGGCCACGATCCGCACGCCGGGCACGCGCTCGCGCAGGAAGCGCCCCACCCCCATGAGCGTCCCCGTCGTACCGAGCCCGGCGACGAAGTGGGTCACAGTGGGCAGGTCCTCAAGGATCTCGGGTCCGGTCGACTCGTAGTGGGAGCGCCAGTTGGCCGGATTGCCGTACTGGTAGAGCATCACCCAGTCTGGATGCTCGGCCGCGAGCTCCTTGGCCACTCGCACGGCCTCGTTGGAGCCCCCCGCCGCGGCGGACGAGATGATCTCCGCCCCCCACATGCGCAGCAGCTGGCGGCGCTCCTCGGAGGTGTTCTCCGGCATGACGCAGATCAGCTTGTAGCCCTTGAGCTTGGCCGACATCGCCAGGGAGATGCCGGTGTTGCCGCTGGTGGGCTCCAGGATCGTGCAGCCGGGTGTGAGCAGCCCGTCCTTCTCGGCCTGCTCGACCATCCAGAGCGCGGGCCGATCCTTGATCGACCCGGTCGGGTTGCGGTCTTCGAGCTTGGCCCAGATGCGTACCTCGGCCGACGGCGAGAGCCGGGGAAGGCCGACGAGCGGCGTGCGACCGACCGAGTCGATCAACGATTCGAAGCGCATGTCACCCGCCGGCGACAGCGGGCAGCACGGTCACCGTGTCGCCGTCGGACACGGGCGTGCCGAGGCCGCCGAGGAAGCGCACGTCCTCGTCGTTGAGGTAGACGTTGACGAAGCGGCGCAGGTTGCCCTGGTCGACCAGGCGGTCCTTGATCCCGGGGTGCAGGGACTCAAGGTTGCTGATCAGCTCGTCGAGGGTGGCGCCCTCGGCGTCGACGGCTTTGGCGCCGGCGGTGTACGTACGAAGGATGGTCGGAATGCGAACCTCGATGGCCATCGCGGTCAGTCTCCTCGGGTCAGGTCGTCGTCCCATCGGCAGCAACGCCGACGGCTGAACACGGATTCCTGATCAGCGACAGTCGTAGACGACGACAGCCGGGGTATGCGCGAAGAGGTAGCTCTGCACCGGCCGGACCATCATGGTACGAACCTTACCTCTTCCTCTGTTATCGCCCCATCGAGGATCCGGTACGAGCGGAACTCCGTCTCGTCCTCGTCCCTCGTCGAGACCAGAACATAGTGGGCGTCCGGCTCTGAGGCGTAGGTCACGTCGGTGCGCGAGGGGTAGGCCTCGGTCGCCGTGTGGGAGTGGTAGATCACGACGGGCTCCTCGTCGCGGTCGTCCATCTCGCGCCAGACGCGCAGCTGCTCCAGCGAGTCGAAGCGGTAGAAGGTGGGCGAGCGCTCGGCGTTCTCCATCGGGACGAACCGCTCGGGCACCCCGCCCCGTCCCGCGATCACGCCGCACGCCTCGTCCGGGTGGTCGGCCCGCGCGTGGGCAACGATCTTGTCCACGAGTTCCTGCGAGATCGTCAGCATGTCGGGGAAATTACCAGAGGGCCCGGACCAGGGTGTCCTGCAGGTAGGTCAGCCAGTCGTAGGTGACGTAGGCCGGGTAGCGGGGGTCGTCCTCGGACATCGTGGCGATCTCGTCGTGGATCTCCTCGGTCACCTCGAGCTTGGTGCCGAGCGCCAGTCGCACGTCGTTGAGCGAGCGCAGCCACGCCTGGGCCTGCTCGGGCGTCAGCTCGCTGCGGCCCGGCCGGGCGCTGTCGAGCATGGTCTGCGCGTCGGCGCGCTTGCCGTCGCGCAGCGTCGCCTCGGTGTAGCGGCGGAACTCCGCCGCCTCCTTCTCGTCCTGGTAGGCCGAGGGAAACAGCCGGGCGAGCACCGGATCGGACGGCACCGTCCCGGCCCCGATGCCGATCCCGAGCGCCCGCTCCAGCGGGTCGTCGCCCGTCTCGCCCGGCGCCACCAGGCCGAGCACCTGGGTGACCAGCGAGCGCAGGATCGACACCTCCGCCGCCTCGAACTCCGCGATGACGCCGCCGCCGTCCCGCGTCGAGAACCCCGAGTTCACGTGTGCCGCCTCACTTGACCGAATCCGGCTGAACCGTCGCCCACAGCCCGTAGGAGTGGAGGATCTGCACGTCGCGCTCCATCTCCTCCCGGGTGCCGCTGGACACGACGGCTTTGCCTTTCTTGTGCACGTCCATCATGAGTTTTTCGGCCTTCTCCTTGGAGTAGCCGAACACCGTCTGGAAGACGTACGTCACGTAGGACATGAGGTTGACCGGGTCGTTCCAGACGATCGTCACCCATGGCAGGTCGGGCCGGACGTCCGTTGACGGACGCTCGACGGCCATTGGAGCAGTGCTACCCACATCCCCCATCCTGCCCTACCCCGGCCGTAGTCTTCGAGTCGTGGCAATGACCATGAGCACTGCGTTGCTCACAGATCACTATGAACTGACGATGCTTCAGGCGGCACTGCGGAGCGGCGCCGCCCACCGGCGGGCGGTTTTCGAGGTGTTCGCCCGGCATCTACCGGGCGGACGGCGCTACGGGGTTGTCGCCGGGACGGGACGTGTCCTGGACGAGCTGGAGAACTTCCGTTTCGGTGACGAAGAGCTGACCTATCTGCGGGAGAACGAGGTGGTCGACGAGGCGACCCTCGATTTCCTCGCCGGCTACCGGTTCTCCGGAGACGTCTACGGTTACCGCGAGGGCGACGTCTACTTCCCCGCCTCCCCGATCATGGTGGTGGAAGGAACGTTCGCGGAGGCCGTACTCCTGGAGACTTTGACCCTTTCCATCCTCAATCATGACTGCGCCATCGCCTCCGCCGCCTCCCGGATGACGAACGCGGCGGGCAAGCGCCCGATCATCGAGATGGGCTCGCGCCGTACGCACGAGTGGGCCGCCGTGGCCGCCGCCCGCGCCGCCTACATCGCCGGGTTCGCCTCCACCTCCAACCTGATGGCCGGGCGGGTCTACGGCGTCCCGACGGCCGGTACGGCGGCGCACGCGTTCACGCTGCTGCACGACTCCGAGCGGGACGCGTTCGAGGCCCAGATCGCCTCCCTCGGCCCGGAGACCACGCTGCTGGTCGACACCTACGAGGTGGCCGACGCGGTCCGCACGGCGATCGAGCTGGCTGGCGCCAAGCTGGGCGCGGTGCGGATCGACTCGGGCGACCTGGCGGCGGCCGCGCAGGAGGTGCGCGAGCAGCTCGACGCTCTCGGCGCCTTCAACACGCGCATCGTGGTCACCTCCGACCTGGACGAGTACGCCATCGCCGCCCTGGCCGCCGCCCCCGTCGACGGCTACGGCGTGGGCACCTCGCTGGTGACGGGCTCGGGCGTGCCCACCGCCGCGCTGGTCTACAAGCTGGTGGCGCGCGAGACCGCGGCGGGCGTCATGGAGCCGGTCGCCAAGCGGTCGGTCGGCAAGCCGTCGCGTGGGGGGCGCAAGGAGTCCTACCGCCTGTTCGACGAGAGCGGGCACGCCGACACCGAGCTGATCACCACGTCGGGGCCGGCGCCGGAGGGCGGTGTGCGGCTGCTGCACCAGCTCGTACGAGACGGCGAGGTCATCGGCAGGGAGCCGTTGACCGCGGCCCGCGAGCGACACGCCGAGACGATCGCACACCTGCCCCAGGAGGCGCTGCACCTTGGCAGGGGGTATGCGGCGATCGCTACGGAGTTCGCCTGACGTAGGGTGCTTCGTATGGGGACCGCGCTGATCATCGTGGACGTGCAGAACGACTTCTGCGAGGGCGGGAGTCTGCCCGTGGCGGGCGGTTCCGAGGTGGCCGCCGCGATCACCCGCTACGTGGACGACCACGGCTACAACCACGTGGTGGCCACCCGCGACTACCACGTGGACCCGGGCGACCACTTCTCCGACGCCCCCGACTACGTGACGACCTGGCCCGCGCACTGCGTCGCGGGCACGCCTGGGGCGGACTTCCACCCGGCGTTCGACGTCTCGGCGGTGGAGGAGGTCTTCTCCAAGGGTGCCCACGCCGCCGCGTACAGCGGGTTCGAGGGCACCTCCGGTGACGACGTGTCGCTGGCCGCCTGGCTGGACGAGCACGGGGTGAGCGAGGTGGACGTGGTGGGGATCGCCACGGACCACTGCGTCCGCGCCACGGCGCTCCACGCGGTCCAGCACGGTCTGGCCGTACGCGTGCTGCTCGACCTCACGGCCGGGGTGGCACGGGAGACCACGGACCGCGCGCTGGCGGAACTGAGGGCCGCGGGCGCCGTCCTGCAGGGCACACCGTCCGTGGGCACACCGTCCGTGGGCTGACCTTCCTCCGCACGCTGACTTTCTTTCGCGCGGCGACTTTCTCTCGCACGGCAACTTTCTCTCGCACGCCGTCCGTGTGCCGCCCATCGCAGGCCGCCCGATGCACGGCCTTTCCACGCCGCGTGGGCTCCCAGCAGACCGTCAGCGCCCGCGTTCGAGGCCTTTCCCACGCCGCCCGCGCTCGCGAAGCATCGGCCACGAAGAGTACGCGATGCGCGACGCTGCGGTCATGTGATATCCAGAAGGCGAACGCTCTCCGCGCCCACCCCGCCACGGAGAGCGATATGACTTCTTCCTGGTGTGAGGTTCCCCATGCTCACCTTTTCCCTCGGCCTCGCCTGGCTGCTGCTCGCCCCGCTCAGCCTCTGGGTGCTCGTCCGCGGGCGCAACGGAGCCAGGGTCGGGGCGGTGATGACGCTGGCACTGCTGGAGGTGGCCACGGTCGCGATGACCGCCGAGGAGCAGGAGGCCGCGGTCGTCGCCCATGAGGCGCCGCCGAGCGTGTTCTCGATGGCGTGCGCGGCGCGTACGCCGATGCCGCAGACGGCCCGGCTGAGCGGCGCGCGCGACGATCTCACGCTGTCCTGGCCCGCCGCGCCCGACGAGTGCGCGACGGCACAGGTCACGCTCCGCCCCAAGGGACGCGGGCTGCGCGTCTGGATCCGCGAAGGGCCGACGGTGGGCGAGGGCAAGGGGGCGCGTACGGTGCCCGTACACGTCGTCGGGGGCGCCGCCTCGCTGCGAGTGCCACTCGACCCGCCCGCCCCCGCGCGGCTCAGCCCGGTCGACGGCCACACCGGCCACCGCATCCCAGCCGCGACCGACGATCGTCCTGGCACCCCGGCCGCAACCGACGACCGCCCTGATGCGCCAGCCGGGACCGATGAACGTCCTGGCACCTCAGCCGGGACCGATGAACGTCCTGGGACCCCAGCCGTGACCGACGGACGCCCCGGCGGCCCAGCCGCGACCGACAGACGACGTCCTATGAGATGACGGAGCCCTGCCGCAGCGCCTCGTCCAGATCGGCGTAGACCTCGAACGCGTGCCGCAGCCCCGTGATGAACAGCACCCGCCCCATGACCCCTTGAACCCCGCCCAGCAGCAACCGGGTCCCCCTGGCCTCGCACCGCTGCAGCACCTCGACCAGCTCGCTCATCCCCAGGGAGTCGCAGAAGGTGATCTCCCGCAGGTCCATGATCAGGACGGGCATCGCCGGGTGCGCCCAGACGCGCTCCATGTGCTCCCGGAAGAGGGGCACCGCGGAGGCATCGAGATCGCCGTTCAGCCGGGTGACGATGGCGTTTCCCGAGAGGCCGGAAGTGACGACGAACGTCGATTTACCCGTGGCCCCAGCTGACATGGAAGAAATCCTTCTGTTCATCCCAAGGCAGCCATCGTGGGTCGTAGCCGATGCGGCTGGGCGTCCACCGAAAGGCCACCGCGGTGTGACCAACCGCGTTACTGACCTCTGGATCGGCACCCGGCACGGCCATGAGCAGGCTCTTCGCTGCCGTGTCCTAACCGTGACACTATTCGGGGCCCATGGCCACCGGATCGCGAAGATCCCTATCACGCCGTCTTGGGGTCGCCCGGCGAGGAGGGAACCCCTCGCCGGGCGGTTGCCCTAGCGTCGCTGGGTGGCCCACTGGCGGATCTTGGCGATCCGCTCCTGGATCTCGGCGGCGGTGGCCTGGGCGATGGGCGGCCCGCCGCACGCCCGGCGCAGGTCCGAGTGGATGACGCCGTGGGGTTGGCCGGTGCGGTGGTTCCAGGCGCCCACGAGGCCGTTGAGCTCCCGTCGGAGCTCGGCGATCTGCTCGTGCGGCGCCAGCGCGGGCGGTGCGCTCTCGGCCTTCTTGGCCTTGGCCGCCTGCTGGTCCGACTGCCGCTTGCGCAGCAGCGTGGCCACCTGGTCGGGCTCCAGCAGGCCGGGCAGGCCGAGGAAGTCCTCCTCCTCCGCCGAGCCGACCTCCGCCCCGGTGCCGAACTCGCCGCCGTCGTAGAGCACCCGGTCGAACGTCGCCGAGGTCTCCATCATCTCGAACGGCAGCTCGTCACCCAGGACGTCTGGATTGTCCTTTTTCCTGTTGGCCTGTTCGAGCAGGCTGTCGTCGAGCCCGTCCTCCGGCGGACGGCGGTTGAGCACGTGGTCGCGCTCCAGCTCCATCTCGTTGGCCAGGCCCATGAGGGTCGGCACCGAGGGCAGGAACACCGAGGCCATCTCACCGCGCTTGCGGGCCCGCACGAAGCGCCCGACCGCCTGGGCGAAGAACAGCGGCGTGGAGGTCGAAGTGGCGTAGACCCCGACGCACAGCCGCGGGATGTCGACGCCTTCGGACACCATCCGGACCGCCACCAGCCAGCGATCATTGGACGCGGCGAACTGCTTGATCTTGTTCGACGCCCCCGGATCGTCGGAGAGCACGACGGTGGCGCCCTCGCCGGAGATGTTGCGCAGGTGGCGGGCGTAGGCGCGGGCCGCCTCGTGGTCGGTCGCGATGACCAGGCCACCGGCGTCGGGGACGCCGCGCCGCACCTCCGTCAGCCGCCGGTCGGCCGCCTCCATGACCTGGCGGATCCAGTCGCCCTTGGGGTCGAGCGCGGCGCGCCAGGCCTGGGAGAGCTGGTCCTTGGTGAGCGGCGTGCCCAGCGTGGCGGCGAGCTCGTCGCCCGCGCGGGTGCGCCACTTCATCTCCCCGGAGTAGGCCAGGAAGATGACCGGCCGGACGACCCCGTCATCGAGGGCCGGGCCGTAGCCGTAGGAGAAGTCGGAGACGCTGCGCTTGAGCCCCTCGGTGTCCTCCTCGTAGCCGACGAACGGGATCGGGTTGTCGTCGGACCTGAACGGCGTGCCGGTCAGCTGGAGCCTGCGGGTGGCCGGCTCGAACGCCTCACGGATGCCGTCGCCCCACGACTTGGCGTCGCCCGCGTGGTGGATCTCGTCGAAGATGATGAGCGTCTTGCGGGCCTCCGTGCGCGCCCTGTGGAGGGCCGGGTGCATGGCGACCTGCGCGTAGGTCACGGCCACGCCGGTGTAGTCGCGGGAGGTGGCCCCCTGGCTGTTCTTGAACTCGGGGTCGATGCCGATGCCGACCTTGCTGGCGGCGTCGGCCCACTGGCGCTTGAGGTGCTCGGTGGGAGTGACGATGGTGATCGCCCGGATCACCCCATTGGCGAGCAGCTCGCTGGCGATGCGCAGGGCGTAGGTCGTCTTGCCCGCGCCCGGCGTCGCCACGGTGAGGAAGTCACGCGGCTCGCGCCTGAAATACAGGTCGAACGCCTCCTGCTGCCAGGCACGCAACTTGGGGGCGGTGCCCCATGCGGCGCGGTCGGGGTAGGAAGGCGAAAGGTGGGATGCGGCGAAGGTGCTCACCGCATCACCTCTGGGGTTCGTGTGCTTCGCTGTCTCACAGTGACCCAAGAGTAATCGGGCCCACCGACAAGACGTGCCGTGCACCGGGGATCCTGGCCAAGCTCATCCTTGCGTGCTAAGGGGCGTACGGGGCTTATCGCACGCTCGACATCACCGCGTCGAGCGCCTGCCTTCTGGTGGTTTCTTCGGGTTGGAGCAGGCCAACGAGCAGCACTGCCTTGCCGTCCCGGGTGAGGAGTGTGACACGTAGGTAGGCGGGTGTGTTCGCCACATCCTGGTATTGCGCTCGTAGCGCACGCGTGTGCCCTTGCGGGAGAACTTTGTCCTCCACGATGTCGACCTTGTCGCCTTTGAGCAGCAGCCTGGAGTACAGCTCCGCCGCGTCCTTTGTGGCCTTCGTCACGTCGGCCGTGGGATCGGGGACCGGCTTGGCCATGATGAGCGCGCCACCGCTCCTGGCGGCCGAAGTGAATCCGGTCACAGGCGGCACCCCGGCCTCCTGCCACCCCGCCGGCAGCGTGATCGTCACCCCCGCCCGGGAGTCGCTCAACCGCGCCGTCGCGGGCGCTGGGACGACCAGCCGCAGCACGACCATGACCAGCGCCGCGATCAGCCCGGTGGCCAGGAGCAGGGTGAGCACCGCCCCGGTAGGCCGCCGCCACCGGCGCCCCCGTACCCGCCCCGACAGGCCGGGATCGGCGGGCACCCCGTAGTGGCGGGCGGACGGGGGCAGGGACTCCCAGGGCACCTGCGGATCGCCGTCGTCCCGCTCGAGCCCCCGCCCGGCGGTCCGCCGCAACCGCGGATTCCACAGATCCTCCGGCTCGTCCCCCTCCTCGCCCTCGGGATCGCCCCTCCCGTGCCACGAATACCCCCCACCGACCTCGTCATCGTCACTTGCAGACCCCCGCCGCACCCACCCGAGCCCCCCGGACAAGGGACCTCGCCGCGCGGCCCCGCCATCGCGCCCGGGGCCCCGCCGTGAGGAACCGTCATCGTCTAGGGGGTCCCGCCGTGAAGCCTGTCCCTCGCGCAGGGGGTTCCGCGGCGCGGCCCCGCCATCGCGCTGGGGGTCGTGCGCGGCACTGTCCTCGCGCACGGGATCCCGCTGTGAGGACTCATCACCGCGCAGGGGGTCCCGCCGTGAGGGCCCGCCATCGCGTACGGGCTCCCGCCGCCCGACCCGCGGGTACGGATCCGCGCCCCTGCGCCCCGGACCCGGCGCCTCCTCGCGCCGCTGAGACGCCGTGCCGGACGACCGCTGGGCCTCCGTGCCGGTCGACCGTTGAGGCGCGGGGGCAGGTGGCCGCAGGGGTGCCGTGTCGGACAACCACCGTGACGCCGTGCCAGATGGCCGCTGGGGCTCAGGGTCAGACGGCTGCTGGGGCTGAGGGTCGGATGAGTGTTGGGGCTGGGGCTCGGACGACTGCTGGGGCTCGGCGTCGTCGGGTGGAGGTGCGGGAGGTGTGCGGCGGTGCCTGGCTCCCGAGCTCGGCGGCCAAACGCGGTGATCGTCCTCCATGACACCTCCTGCCCGCTGTCCTATCACTCCTGCCCGCGCGGGTCCGGCGTTCCGTGATCGCTGTGACAGGAGGGACAAGAATCACCCTTGAACCGGGTCAGTCGGAACGAGTGCGAGAGGCGAGAAGGGTCGCCGCGAGGGATATGGCCGACATGAGACAGCAGATGACCACGAAGCCCCGCGCGATCATTCCCGGGCTGTGCCCGATGACGTTGATCAACGCGCCCCCGAGCCCCACCGCCAGCGCGGACCCCAGCATGTCCGTCACCGAGAGCGCGGCGGAGTTGGCCCCCTGCTCGTTGACCGGCGACTGCTTGAGCGCCGTGACGCTGACCGTGGTCATTCCTATGCCCATGCCGAACCCCGCCACGATCCACGCCGGCACCGCGACCCAGCCGGTGACCCCGGGCAGGACCGACAGCAGCCCGAGCAGTACACCCGTCATGACGCAGGCGGCTCCCATTCGGATCCGCCTGTGCGGCTCGACAGTGCGCCTGCTCTGCAGGTAGGACCCGGTCGACCAGCCAAGGGCCCCGGTCGTGAGCGCGATGCCCGCAGCCGTGGGGCCGAACGATTTGACCTGCTGGAGGGCCAGGGGAATGAAGGAGTTCACGCCGAAGAAGGCGGCCGAGAACAGGCCGCGCATCATGATCGTGGTCGGCAGCCCCCGGCTGAAGCGCAGCGCGCCCGGCGGCAGCAGCTTGGCCAGGCCGTACCCGAGGCAGACCAGCCCGACCAGGACCGCGACGGCGCTCGGCACCGGCGAGACATGAAGCTTGTCCACGCCGTACAGCAGCACACCCGCCCCACCAGCTGACGCGGTGGCGGCCACGGTCATCGCGAATGGCCTGGAACGCGCCCCTTCCACCGACCCACCACCCGCACCAGACGAGCCAGATGAGCCGGGCAAGCTCGATGACCCGGACGGCCCCGACGAGCCGGACAAGTCGGCCGAGCCCGCGTCCCCAGAGGTGCGGGACACGCCCGCATGCCCGGAGGTGTGGGACACGCCCGCGTCGCCGGAGGCGCGGGACACGGCCGATTCCTCGGAGGTGTGGGACACGGCCGCTCGCCCGGATGTGTGTGGCTCGTCCGCGTCCCCGGAGGCCCGGGGCCCGTCCGGCTCGTGGGCGGGCTTGTTCAGGGCGGGAACCAGCATGACCAGAGCGGGCACGACGAGCGGGATGATCCCGAAGAACACCCACCGCCACCCCAACGTGTCCGCCACGAACCCGGCCACGGCCGGTCCGACCATGGCGGGCACCACCCACGCCGCCGACAGCCCCGCGAACACCTTGGGCCGCACGTCGGCCGGATAGACCCGGGCGATCATCACGTACACGGCGACGATCGTGCATCCGGCGCCCAGCCCCTGCACGGCCCGCGCGGCCAGGAACAACACCTTGGTCGACGCCGCGCCCGCCAGCCCCATCCCGACCACGAACAGCACCACCCCGACCAGGAACGGGATCGTGTACCCCCGCCGGTCCGACCAGAGCCCGGACACCACGTTCGCGAACAGGCTGGCGATGAGGAAGGCCGAGAAGCTCAGGCCGTAGAGGTCGAGCGCGTCGAGTTGCTGGGAGATGACCGGCATGACCACGCCCACCGACATGCCTTCGAAGGCGATCAGCGTGATCACCAGCAGGATGCCGATGGTGGCCGTCCGATAGGCCGAACCGAAGATGCGAGGTTGATCGTACGGAGTGTCGAGTGCCTTCGGTGCTGTCACCCAAACATCCTAGTTGTGCCGCTATTTCAGGACGACGCACCAGTCAGCGCGACGCACATGTCAACGCGACGCCCCGTCAGAGGGCGGACAGTGAGCCGCGGCCCCGGTAGACGGCCCACATCTGGTGCATGCGTTTCGCCTGCTCAGCCGTGAACTCCCACATGCACCGGTCATGCGCGTAGTCCATGTAGTTGTGGATGGGGTCCAGACCCCGCTCCGCGCAGGTCTCCTTGGAGTCGGGGCAGCCTTCCGTGGGCCTGGCCTCGGGTGGGGTGTCGGTGATGCCGTCGCCCGGGTACGCGCAGCCGTTCTCGAAGGTGTGGAAGAGGCCGAGCCAGTGGCCGATCTCGTGTACGCCGGTGTAGCCGCGGTTGTAGTTGACCAGCGTGCCGCCGGGCAGGCTGCGCCAGTCGATGACGACGCCGTCGAGAGTAGGGCTGTCCTTGTACCAGTAGGGGTAGGTGGAGAAGCCGAGGACGAGGTCGCCCAGCTGGCCGATGTAGAGGTTCAGGGTCTCGGGGCCGCCCCGGCGCAGGGCGGACTTCATGGCGCGCTCGTTGCCGATCGGGTCGATGAACCAGGAGGCGTCCTCCTTGACCGAGATGCCGTCGAGGCGAAAGCGCACGCCGGTGGCGGCGCCGCCCAGCGCGCCGCTGTAGGCGGAGTTGAGCGCGTCGATCTGCGCCCTGACGTCCGCGTTGGAGGCCCGCCTGGCGCCGTCGGTGAGTACGTGTACCCAGGTAGGAACGATGACCTCGTCCGGGACCGTCACCCCGGCGAGCCGCTGGGCGAGCTCGTCCAGCACCTGCTCGACGTCCCGTGGCCGGGGCTGCCGCGGCCCCAAGGACCGCGGATCGTCCCCCAGCCCCCAACCCGGCCTGGGCGACCCACCCTCACGGGCCACGGCGCCATCGTGGGCAGCGCGCAGACCCACCTCGCGCGGCGAGTCCGCGGCGGCGCAGTCAGGTGCGGGGGCCCCGGAGGCGGGACGAAGCGGCGGTGTGAGCCCGGCCGCGAGCAGGCATGCCAACGAGACGGCGGTCGCGCGCCGGGCCATGCAATCCCCCGTTACGGTATGAGTAGGTCCGTATGCAGACCGTAGCCCTACCGTGGGTGATCACACGTGATCAACACTCACTCGTTGTCGTCGTCGCCGCCCGACGGCAGCCCCTCGTAGATCTCCTTGCACTCGGGGCACACCGGATATTTCTTGGGGTCGCGGCTGGGCACCCAGATCTTGCCGCACAGGGCCCGGATCGGCGTGCCGGTTACCATACTCTCGGTGATCTTGTGCTTGTCCGCGTAGTGCGCGAACCGCTCATGATCGCCGTCGCCATGCGACGTCCGCGGGGTGGTCTCCTGCTCAGGGAGGATCTTCGTGCTCACGCCACCGAGTCTATGCCCGCCTCCGAGCGCGTCTTCCCGGTCGAGATCGTTCAGCCCACCCCTTGGACACGCGTACGGCCCCCGCCATCAGGCGAGGGCCGTACAGATGAAAAGAAGGGTCAGCCCATGTGCACCGGCGCGCCCTCGGTCTTGCGGCCGCTCTTGACGAACAGCGCCAGAACCGCGGTGAGGACCGCGACGCAGGTGCTGACCAGGAAGGCCAGGTGCATGCCGTCCATGAACGCGTTGTGCACGGCCCCGCCCACCAACTGCTGGAGCTGCTGCGGGGTGCCGGCCGGGAGCCCGCCGAACGCGGCGGCCTTCTCCAGCAGCGGCAGCTGTTCCGCCGGGATCCCCTTGGCCGCCGGGCCGAGGTAGCCGGGCAGCTTGCTGGAGATCTCGGAGGCCATGACGGCGCCCAGGATCGCGGTGCCGAGCGCGCCGCCGACCTGCATGGCCGACTGCTGCAGACCGCCCGCGACACCGCTGAGCTGGATCGGGGCGTTGCCCACGATGATCTCGGTGGCGCCGACGAATACCGGCGAGAGGCCGAACGCCAGCAGCACGAACGGAATGCCGCTCTCGATGAACGAGGCGTCGATGCTCAGCTGCGACATGAGGAACATCGCGGCCGCGGTGATCAGCAGGCCGGTGGCCATCGTGATCTTCGGACCGACCCTGCCGATCATCATGCCGGCGAGCGGCGAGGCCACGATCATGCCGGCGCTCATCGGCAGCATGCGCAGGCCCGCGTCCAGCGGGCTCAGACCGTGAACGCCCTGGAAGAAGAAGCCGAGGAAGAACATCGCGCCGAACATCGCGAACGCCACCATCATCATCAGCACGGTGCCGATGGAGATGGACGGGTTCTTGAACAGCGACAACGGGACCAGCGGCTGCTTGGCCTTGCTCTGCCAGAAGACGAAGGCGGCGATGAGCACCACGAACCCGGCGATGAAGGTGAGCGTCGTGCTGTCGCCCCAGCCCCACTCGGGAGCCTTGATGATCGTCCAGACGAGCGAGAACATCGCGCCCGACAGCAGCACCACGCCGAGCCAGTCGATCCTGGCCAGCGACGGGATGCGGTTCTCCTTGATGAGGAAGATGCCCAGGATCAGCGCGATGATCCCCACCGGCGCGTTGATGAAGAAGACGGACTGCCAGCTGACGTTCTCGACCAGGACGCCGCCCACGATCGGGCCGGCCGCGCTGGACAGGCCGATGATGGCGCCCCAGGCGCCCATGGCCGCGTTCAGCTTCTCACCGGGGAAGGCACCGCGCAGCAGAGCCAGGGCGGCGGGCTGAAGCAGGGCGCCGAACAGGCCCTGCAGCACGCGCAGGCCGATCAGCGCGCCGATCGGCGACACGCCCGGGACGATGTCCGCCAGCTCCTGGCTGAGGCCGATACCGATCGAGGACAGCGCGAACCCGGCGACACCGATCAGGAAGACCCGCTTGTGTCCGAACAGGTCCCCGAGCTTGCCCGCCGTGATCAGGAACACCGCCAGCGCCAGCAGGTAACCGCTGGTCACCCACTGCAGATCAGACAGCGACGCGCCCAGATCGTGCTGGATGGACGGGTTGGCGATGCCGACCACGGTGCCGTCGAGCATCACCATGATGACGCCCAGGCAGACCGCCAGAAGCACCAGCCATGGGTTGCCGCCCCCGGTCCCCGTCTCCCTGGGGCCGGGCGACGACGGCGCGTCGACCGTCCTCGCGTGAGCCATGAAGTCCCCCTCAATGCCGCCCCATAACGGGGCATAAGTCACTTAAGCCTCAGGTAATCTATGGCAGTCCATGACAGATGACAAACGAGTTTTATTTGTCGGACTATGACTTATGGCACACTATGCCAGGAAGGTATCTAGGGAGTGACGCAAGTGGGTCTAAGGGAACGCAAGAAGGAGAAGACGCGCCTGGCGATCCTCGACGCCGCGCTCGACCTGTTCCTCGAACAAGGGTACGACTCGACCACCGTGGACCAGATAGCGGGGTCGGTCGAGATCTCCCCGCGGACGTTCTTCCGCTACTTCACCAGCAAGGACCATCTCGTGCTGTGGTACCACGACCAGGGCGAGGAGATCATGCAGGAGACTCTGCGGAGCCGCCCGGCCGATGAGCCCCCGTTCACCTCGATGATCCACGCGGTGCGCGCGGTCGCGCACGACATGGACGACTCAACACCCGAGGACACGGCGAGATTCCTGAAGTTGCGGCGGCTTCTTGACGAGAATCCGCGCCTGGTCGGCCTGTCCGTCGCCAGAGGCTCGGAGACGGAGCGGCGCCTGGCCGTCGAGATCGCGGCCCGCAGGGGCGTCGACGTTACGACCGATCAGCGTTCGCACCTTATCGTCGCGTTCGCGATGTCGATCCTCCGGGTCGGGTTCGAGTGCCCGCAGGCCGACTTGACGGACGTGCGGATCATCGTGGACCGCATGGAGGAGACCCTCGAACTCGCCCAGAACGCCTTCCGCCCCGGCTGGGACGTCTAGCTAGTTCAGTGTCGGGTCGTCCGGGCAGGTTGCCACGAAGGCCAGTTCGCCCGGCTGACGCCGCAGGACGTTGCGCCACAGGGAGCCGGGGTCGGTGTGGAAGGTGTCGCCTACCTCCGAGTCGACGACGTACCAGGCTCCTTCGGCGATCTCGCTCGCCAGCTGCCCGGACGTCCAGCCGGCGTAACCGGCGAAGATCCGCATCTGCGCGATCTCGCCCTGCAGGATCTCGGGCGGCGCGTCCAGGTCGACGGTGCCCAGGCGGGAGACGGCGGGCGTGCCCGCGTGCAGCCTGCGCCAGCCCAGCGGCTCCTCGCCGCTCGGCACCGCGGCCAGCGCCAGCGCGCTGTCGGTCTGCACCGGACCACCCTCGAACAGCACAGGTGGCCCGGTCACCAGCGGGTCCCACACCGGCAGCACCTGCGTCACCGAGATGTCGCTCGGCCTGTTCAGCACTACGCCGAGAGTGCCGCCGTCGAGGTCGTGTTCGAGGATCAGCACGACGCTACGACGGAAGTTGGGGTCGTCGAGAAGCGGCGTCGCCACCAGTAAACCGCCGACGTAGATCGCTTCCGCCATACCTCCATCATGAAGGGTCAACCCCACATCTCGCTCCCCCACCACCTGCATGTTACTTTCTGTAGTCATACGGGCACTATAGGTACCAAAGATCGCTATCCTGCGGGCTCGGGAGGAGCTAATGCGCATCGCGGACCGTCGCACGCTCGCCCTCCTGCCGCTCGGCGCGTGGCTGCTCCTCCCCGCGACGGTGGGGGCCTGGGCGAGATCGTCCGATCCCGGCGACCGTTTCACGATGTCCGCCGGGCGGACCGACTGCGGGAGCGGGCAGGCGCTGGTCACCTTGCGCAACCAGAGCCGCCAGCCGGCCCGCTTCGACCTCAAGGCCGACTCGGCCAGTGTCGCCACCGGATCCATCCCCGCCCGCGAGTCGGTGACCCGGAACGTCCACGTCCGCCGGGGCCACAGCATGAAGATCGAGGCGTTCTCGGTCACCGCCGACCACCCCGACACGCTGATCGACTCGACGCGGGTACGCAACACCTGCTCCGGACGCCAGGGTCGCCACCTCCCCCGCACGAGCCGTCATCTCCCCCGCACGAGCGGCCACCTCCCCCGCACCGGCCCGCCGACCGACCTGCTCGCCAAACTGGCCACCGCGGGTGGACTGCTCCTCACCGGCGCGGCCTTCTGGTGGTACAGCTCCATCTGGCCACGCGGGTCCTTCTGATCCCGCACGACCCAAGCCCGCACGACCCAAGCCCGCACGACCCGAGCCCGCAGAACCCGAGCCCGCAGAACCCGAGCCCGTACGACCCGTTCCCGTACGACCTAGTGGAAATCGGAAATCAAGCAGTTCAACCCAGGTCGCGATCGCGGAGGCGGATCAGGGCGGTGGCGGTGAGCAGCGCGGTCAGCGAGAGGATCAACGTCAGGGGCGCCACGGTGTACGGCTCGCCCGACACCGTGTTCGGCGTGTAGTGGAAGGGCTCGACGCGGCTCCAGCCCCACAGCCCGATCAGCGGTCCCCCCAGATCACCCACCACGATCACCACGGCCCAGACCCTCCACGACAGCGCCACCGACGCCCGCGGCAGCACCCCCACGGCGAAGGCGGCGAACGCCCCCACGAGCCAGGCGGCCGGCACGTGTTCGAGCGCGGCGAGCAGCATCCGGCCCACCGCCGGGTCGACCATGACCAGCGAATAGATCAGCCCCGTGACGAATCCGCCGAGCGCCAGCGTGCCGAGCGCTGCCACGGCTAGGTGCGCCGCCGCCCAGCGCAGCCGGCTCACCGCGGTCGACAGCAGGGCCTCGGCGTGGCCGGAGGCCTCCTCGTGGTGCAGCCGGAGCGTGGCGAGCACCGGGTAGAGCGCGACCGTGTACGCCAGCAGGAGCACGATGATCCACAGGTACGCGTCCACCGGATCCCCCGACGGGCCCCGTACCGCTTCAAGAAGACGTCGAGGACCCAGCCGGGCTGGTCGGCGAGGCGGGGCGCGACGCCGCTGAGGCCGGCGAAGAGCGTGGCCGCGGCCGCCAGCCCATGGCCCACGCGAGACGGCGGCGTGGCCCGCGTGGGGCCCGCCGCGTCCGCGCAGGGTTTTAGCCGGAGGCCTGGTCGAGCACCTTGGCGAGGTCGGCGATGGCGGTCCTGGCCGACTCGATGCGCCTGGTCTGCGCCTCGTCGGTCCAGCCGAGCCGCAGCCCTTCGGCGGCCACCTCGTCGAACGCGGTGAACGCGGCGAGCTTCCGCCGGATGACCTTGGACCAGGCGTCGTCCTCGATCTGGTAGTAGACGGTCCGCTCCCCTGGCCTGCGGAACCTGCGGATGAGTTTGATGGACGTCAGGAGCTGCATGTTCGTCGTGAGCGACGCGCGGCTCGCGCCGATGGCGTCGGCGATCTCGCCCGCGGTCTGCGCCGGCGGATCGCACGCCATGAGCCAGCCCAGGACGCGGCCGGTGATCGGGGCGAGGCCCCATTCCGCGGAGACGAACCCGGCCACCCGCTCGACCCATTCGAGCACCTGCTCGCGGTCGGGGCCGTCCTGCGTACTCATGCGGTCATCCTAACGTTCACCTTTTTGCCAGTTATTTCAGACTAGACTGAAACAACTGGCAACGGCAAGCCGGTGTTTACCCGTCGCATGATTTCTGGTCCTGGGCGCCACCGGCAGGACCGGGCGGCGCGTCGTCGGAGGCCGGGATGGAATGGACGATCCTGCAGCCGGGCGCCTTCCACAGCTCGCGCCTGATCCCGTACGGCGACGCGACCGGCAAGGCCGTCACCCAATGAAGGCCCCGTTGCGGGCCGCGACAAGAGCGCGCGTCGCCGCCCGCTCGGCCGTCGCCTTGTCCACCGGCTCCTTGGTGACCAGCAGGCGATAGTAGAGAGGGGCCGAGATCGCCCTGATGACCTCGTGGCCGTCGGTACCCTCCGGGAGTTCGCCGCGCTGGATCGCCAGGTCGATCGATTTGCCCCACTCCGCGATCCGGCGCTCGTAGAAGGTGCTCAGGGCGGCCGCCGCCTCCTTGTCGCAGGTGGCCGCCGCGATGACGGCCTGCAGCGTGGCGCCCAGGCGTTCGTCCGTGATGGCGGTCAGGACGCTCAGGGCGTTGGCGCGCAGGTCCTCCTCGATCGTGCCGGTGTCCGCGTGCGCGGCGGACTGGTCGGCCAGCTCCGTCATGAGGTCGGCCACCAAGCCCGCCGTACCGGCCCAGCGGCGGTAGACCGTGGTCTTCCCGACGCCTGCCCGGGCGGCCACCGCGTCCATGCTGAGGCCGTGGAAGCCGTGGAGCACCAGCTCATCCTGGGTGGCTTCCAGGACCGCCGCCCGGACCCGGGCCGTGCGGCCACCGGGACGCACCGTTCCAGCCAAACGGGAATCCTGTTCCATTAAGCCTCCTTAGCGTGCTAGCGTCATCCCATCTTAACGGAACTAGAGACCCATTAGGGGGATGACATGTCCGTGGCCTTGCAAGCCGTCCGGATGACGGGGCGGCAGCGGCTGGTCCTGGTGCTGTTGCTCGGCTCCCAGTTCATGCTCGCCGTCGACTTCTCCATCCTGAACGTCGCCCTGCCGGTGATCGGCGCCGGACTCGGGTTCGAGCTGGCCGACCTGCAGTGGGTGGCGACCGCGTTCGCGCTCGCGGCGGCCGGGTTCACGTTGCTGTTCGGCCGGATCGCGGACCTGTTCGGGCGACGCCGGTTGTTCCTGGGCGGGATGGCGCTGCTCGGGCTCTCCTCGCTGGCCGGCGGGCTGGCCACCTCACACGGCATGCTCCTGGTCGCCAGGGTGGCCCAGGGGCTGGCCACCGCCGCCGTCACCCCGGCCGCCCTGGCGCTGCTGACCACCTCGTTCCCCGAGGGGCCGCTGCGGGCGCGGGCGCTGGGGCTGAACGGGGCGCTCATGTCGGCCGGTTTCACCTCCGGCGCGATCCTGGGCGGGCTGCTGACCGACCTGCTGAGCTGGCGGTGGGCGTTCTTCGTGAACGTCCCGGTCGCGCTCGCCGTCCTGGCCGCCGCCCCGGCCCTGCCCGCCGAGAGCCGCCCCGCGGACCGGCCCAAGATGGACCTGCCGGGCGCGGTGACGGTGACCACGGGCCTGCTGGCCCTGGTGTACGGGCTCACCCGCGCGGGCGAACACGGCTTCGCCGACCCGGCCGGGATCGGCGGGCTGCTGGCTGGGGCGGGGCTGCTGGTCGCCTTCTGGTTCGTCGAACGGCGGGCGCAGGCACCGCTGGTGCCGGTGACGATCCTGGCCAGGGCCAGCGTGAAGTGGGGCAACCTCGCGGGGTTGGTCGCGTTCGCCACGGAAACCTCACTGGTCTTCCTCATGACCCTCTACCTGCAGAAGGTCCTCGGCTACTCGCCCCTGGCCACGGGACTGGCGTTCGGGGTGCTCGGGCTCGGCACGGTTCTCGGCGGGCTCGCGGCCCCGCGCGTGCTGTCCCGCCTCGGCAACCGCAGGACACTGGCGACCGGCTTCGCGGTGCAGGCCGCGGCGACGGCGGCGTTGGCCCTGCTCGGCCCGGAGGCAGGCTGGATCTGGCTGCTCCTGGTGGCCACCTTCGTCGGCGGCGTCGGCAACATGCTGGCGATCGTCGCCTTCATGGTGACCGCCACCTCTGGCCTGCCCGCCTCCGAACAGGGCCTGGCGACGGGCCTGGCCACCATGACGCAGCAGATCGGCATCACGATGGGCATCCCGATCATGAGCGCGATAGCGACGGCCGCCATGGGCACGATCCTGCAAGGAGTAACGACCGCGGTCCTGATCAACGCGGCCCTGGTCCTGGCCATGGCAGCCCACACCGCACTCAGAAGGGAAGACCCCCGGGCGGCCGCGCCCTCGATCGACGCTTCATGACCGCCCCTCGCCACACAAGAACGCAGCCAGCCGACCGCTGAACGTCTCCGACGAGGCGGGCGCCCAGCACCAGTTACCGACCCTGCGGGCGATAGCCACGGCCGACGCCCACCCGAGCCCTTCGGGCCGACGCCCACCCGCGCCCCCCGGTCGGACTACCGCATCATCCCGCCGGTCACGAAAGAGTCGCCACCGGCCCAGAAGGCGCCGTAACGGCGCCCCGCCACCCACCGGTCAGCGGCCGTCTTCCTGGAGGCCCTCAAGCACGGTCGGCGGGTGGCGGTGGGAGCGGCTGTGCCGTAAAAAGAGGCGATTGTCTGCTTCTAAAAAGCAATCAGGCTTCTGTAAAGCCTCTCGCACGGCCCCCCGCCGAGTCGCGGACGGCGGCGGCCACGGCCGTCGCCACGTCCGGGTGGAACACGCTGGGCACGATGTAGTTGGGCCCGAGCTCCTCCGGAGACACCACGGCCGCCAGCGCGTGCGCCGCCGCCAGCAGCATCTCCTGGCTCACCTCGGTCGCCTGGGCGTCGAGCAGGCCGCGGAACACGCCCGGGAACGCCAGCACGTTGTTGATCTGGTTGGGATAGTCGGAGCGGCCGGTCGCCACCACGGCCGCGTGCTCGCGGGCGTCGTCGGGCGACACCTCGGGCTCCGGATTGGCCAGGGCGAACACCACCGCGCCGTCGGCCATCGTGGCGATGTCGTCGCCGGTCAGGATGCCCGGCGCGGACACCCCGATGAACACGTCGGCGCCCTTGACCGCCCCGCGCAGGTCGCCCGAGTAGCCCTCGGCGTTGGTGTGGTCGGCGATCCAGTGGAGCGACTCGTCGAGGTCGTCGCGGCCCTTGTGCACGGCGCCGAGGTAGTCGCAGACAATGACGTTGCGCGCGCCCGCCGCGAGCAGCAGGCGCAGCACCGCGTTGCCCGCCGCGCCCGCGCCCGCCATGGCGATCTTGACACCCTCGATGGGCTTGCCCACCACGCGCAGCGCGTTGGTGAGCGCGGCCAGCACGCAGATGGCGGTGCCGTGCTGGTCGTCGTGGAAGACCGGGATGTCGAGCAGTTCGCGCAGCCGCCGCTCGACCTCGAAGCAGCGCGGCGCGCCGATGTCCTCGAGGTTGATGCCGCCGAAGCCCGGCGCGATGACCTGGACCGTACGGACGATCTCGTCGACGTCCTGCGTGTCGAGGCAGATCGGCCAGGCGTCGATGCCGGCGAAACGTTTGAACAGGGCCGCCTTGCCCTCCATGACCGGCAGCGCCGCCTCCGGGCCGATGTTGCCCAGGCCGAGCACGGCGGAGCCGTCGGTGACGACGGCGACCGTGTTGCGCTTGATGGTCAGGCGCCGCGCGTCCTCCTTGTTGCGCGCGATGGCCATCGACACACGCGCCACACCGGGGGTGTAGGCCATGGACAGCTCGTCGCGGTTGCGCAGCGGGACCTTCGACACCATCTCGATCTTGCCGCCGAGGTGCATGAGGAAGGTGCGGTCGGAGACCTTGTGGATGACCACGCCGTCGACGGATTCGAGCTGGTCGACGATCTCCTGCGCGTGGTCGGTGTCCCTGGCCGCGCAGGTGACGTCGATGCGCAGCTTCTCGTGACCCGCGTTGGTGACGTCGAGCGCGGTGACCACACCACCCGCCGACTCCACGGCGTGGGTGAGCTGGCTGACGGCCTTGCCGCCTGCGGGCACCTCAAGCCGCACGGTGATCGAGTACGAGACACTAGGGACGGTCGCCACGTCAATTGCTCCTTCGGGACTGACCAAGAAGTTATCCCATGGTAGGGCGGGTTCGGTCAGTCGAGTGCCTCGGCCGCCGTCGCGATCAAATCTACGCAGGTCGCTACAGGAATGCTCGTACTATCGATAACCAGGTGATACAGGGACGAATCAGACGGATCCGCCCGGTAGAAGTGGCGCACGTACGCCGTGCGCGCGCGGTCGTTGTCCTCGACGATCTTGCGCGCCTCGCGCTCGCTGAGCCCGCCCAGCGTGGCGGTCTGCCGCACCCGGCGTTTGAGCGGAGCGTCGAGCCTGACGTGCAGCGCGCCGGGATGGTCGGCCAGCACCAGGGCCCCCGCCCTGCCCAGGAAGACACCGCCCCGGTCCCGCGCAGTGTCCACGAGCAGGCGTTCGGTACGGCGGACGAACTCCTCCTGAGCGATCGGCATCGCGCCGGGGACGTACATGTCGACGCCGCCGAAGGTGACCGTCGGCAGCCGCATCGCGCCGGAGAGCAGCCGGCCGAGGCCGTGTTCGGCCCGGTCGTCGTGGGCCAGCGCCTCCTCCAGCGTGCAGCCGAGCTCCTCGGCGACGGCGCTGGGAATGGCCCGGTCGACGAAGGGCACACCCAGGCGTTCGGCCACGGCCGGACCTATGTGGCTACCGGCCGTGCCATATGTCGCCGAGATCGTGACGACCCGCATATGTCCAGGTTAGAACAACGCGCTGGACAAAGCTCTACGTGCCTTGGCCAAAGAAGGGTCTTCGGCGGGTAGCGCGTCGAACAGGCCGAGCAGGTGGCGCCGGGCCTTGTCCCGGTCGTCGCCCGAGGTGCGCTTGACCACGCCGATGATCCGGTCGAACGCCTCGTCGATCGCGCCCGACAGCATCTCCAGGTCGGCGGCGAGCAGCTGGGCGTCGATGTCGGCCGGGTCCTGCAGGCGACGCTGCACGTCGGCCGGGTCGACGTCGGCGGTCCGCTTGATCAGGCCGACCCCCGCCAGCCCCATCTTCGCGTCCTCGTTGCCCGGCGAACGGGCCAGCAGCCGCTGGTAGGCCGCCTCGGCGGCGTCGAGGTCGCCCTTGTCGACGGCCTCCTCGGCGGCCAGCACGTCGGGGTCGGCGGGCGGGCCGGCCGACTCGTCCTGCTGCTCTCCCACGTCTGCCGGGCGGGCGTCGGGGTTGGCCTGGTAGAACTGCTCGACGGCGCCCATCAGCTCGTCGAGCCAGCGGCGCACCTCCTGCTCGGGCAGCACCTGCTGGAAGCCGGTGACGGCCTGCCCCTGGAAGATGGCCAGCACGGTCGGCACCGCCTGCACCCGCAGCGCCTGCGCGATCTGCGGGCTGCCATCGACGTTGACCTTGGCCAGGATCGCCCGGCCGCCCATGTCGCCGACCACTTTCTCCAGCACCGGACTGAGCTGGGCGCTGCCGGGAGCACGTGGCGACCACAGGTCGAGGACGACCGGCACGCTCATCGAGCGGTCGATGACCTCGGTAGTGAACGTCTCCTCGGTCACGTCGATGATCGAACCCGGCGCGGCCGCCTGGGGACCCCCGGCCTCCCGCCGGGACTGTGCCTCGAGTGCCTGCTTACGCGCGCCCAGATCAACGGCTCCGTAGAGCGACCCAGGCCTAGAGAAGTCCGCCATGCTCCTCATCTTGCCGCATGGACGCGGCGGAGAAGTCACCCGCCGCCACCCTCAGCGTGCGCAACCGGTCAAAGAGCTGCCGCAGCTCGTCCTCGCCGTACATGGTCAGACCGAAGTCCGCCGCCATCAGATCGGCCGTGGCCCGTTGCACGACATCACGTCCGGCGTCGGTGATCTCGGCGAGCACCCCGCGGCCGTCCTGCGGATTGGGCATCCGGCAGACGAATCCCGACTTCTCCAGCCGGTCGATGGTGTTGGTCACACTCGTCGGATGCACCATGAGCCGCTCGCCGATCTTCCACAGCGGAAGGGCGCCGGCCTTGCTGAAGGTCAGCAGCACCAGGGCCTCGTACCTGGCGAAGGTCAGCCCGTACGGCTTGAGGAGCGAGTCGAGTTGCGACAGCAGGATCTGGTGGGCTCTCATGATCGAGGTGACGGCGGCCATGGCGGAGGAGGCCCCGAAGTGAGCGCGCCAGGTCTCCGCGGCGCGGTCGATGGGATCGAACGGCAGATTGAGCGGCTTGGGCTGCGACACAGCGCTACCGTAGCGCGCCGCTCGTCCTGATTAGTATGGTTACGGAGAGCGATCGGACTCACGGCTTGACCAAGAATCCGGACGTCAATCATCACGCTCCGTTATGGTTCTCGCATCGATGGTGACGCGGAAGCCAAGTTCACTCGCCGTGGGGACCGGCCCGAACTGAATCGCTTCCGCCGCGCCGACACGGGGCACGGGGGGTGCTTGGTGATCTTCAATGGAAAAACGGGTGCGTGAGCACGCGGGCGTTACACGTGAGGAGTTGAAGCAGAGCGCGGCCGTCACGGTTGCCGTGCTCCTTGCGCTCGGCTTGATCGCGGCGTGGAGCGTCCTGATTCCTGGTGTAGACGCGTGGGAAAATATCGTGGCCGCGGTCATCGGTTCGCTCCGGCTGACCGGGCCCGTGGCCGCCGCCTTCGCCGCGTGGGTGGCGATGCGCAAGCGCAGGGCGCTGCGCGGCCGCTCACTGACGACCTGGCGGGCGCTGAAGGCCCCGCTGGCGATCGTCGTGGTGGTGCTGGGCTCGTTCAGCGCGACCGTGCTGGTGCTGGCCATCAAGACGGTGCTCACCGAGCAGTCGGGGCGGCTGAGCCTGGCCGGGCTCGGCGTGGGCATGGCCGGGCTGGCCCTCTACTCGGTGATCGGGTGGATCACGGGCTGGCTGCTGCCCAGGGCCTACACGCCGCCACTGGCCGGGCTGGCCTGCTACGGGCTGTTCACCTGGCTGGCCGGCGGCCGGGGCTGGGCCGACAAGCTGGCGCCCGGCACGGGCGAGCCGTACGACCTGTTCCAGGGGCTCGGCGGCACGGCGTTCCTCGACCAGACGGTCTGGCTGCTGGGCATCACGGCGGCGCTGCTGCTCGGCTGGGCGGCGGTGGTGACCAGGCAGGCCCTGGTGCTGGCGTGCGCCCTGCTGGCCGTGCTCGCCGCGGGCACGGGGGTGGCCCGGCTGCTGGGCGCGACCAAGCCCGCCGCCGCCCAGGGGATCGCCTACAGCTGCCAGGACTGGCCGATCACGGTCTGCCTGCATCCGGGCATGCGCGCGGGCCTGACCGAGCTGGGCGCGGCCTTCACCAAGATCGCCTCGCGGCTGGCGGGCACGCCCGCCGGGTTCACCCGGGTCGAACAACGGCCGCTGGAAGAGCCACTGCAGCCGTCCGCCGGGCTCGCGCAGATCCACGTGCCCGACCTGTCGGCGGGCTTCGCCGACGAGGCCGTGTACGAGTACGTCGAGTCGCTGGCCGCCAAGTGCCCCGACACGCCCGCCGGCGGCTACCGCGAGATCGTGGTGGCCTGGCTGCGCGGTGAGCCGCTGCCGGGCGGGCCACTGCCGGAGCACCAGTACGCGGCGGCCTGGTTCTCCGGGCTGAGCGAGCATCAGCGGCGTGAGTGGCTGCGCATGTTCTTCAGCGACTTCCAGGCGTGCAAGCTGTCGAGTACGCACTTCGGCGGCGGCCCGGCGGGTGCCGCGGCGGCTCCGGTGGCGGCCTCGACGGGCTCGCCACAGGTCTATCCGGTCTATCCGAATCCCAGCGACGAAGAGCGCTCTGCCGACTGGGGATCGGAGATGTCACCTAAAAGCTGGCAATGATGATCGATCGTCGGGTAGTCAACCGGCATGACGACTTCCCAAACGGCGCCCCCTGCGGTCACCCCGCAGCGGCGCCGCCGGTGGCGATATCTGGCCGGGTTCCTGGTCGTGGTGGTTCTGCTCGTGGTCGGCGGCCGCCTGGCCTGGTCCTGGCTCAATCCGTTCGGCGAGCAGACCATCGACCGCAGCCAGCCGGTGCTCCTGCAGTCCATCAAGGACCTGAGCCGGTTCGAGGCGGCGACCGGCAACTTCCAGGTCGTGGTCGACCTGGAGAAGGACGCCCGCTTCCTGCCCGACGCCATCAAGGGCAGCCGGACGCTGTTCGTGGGAGCGGGCAACGTGGACGCCTATGTCGACTTCTCCGGCATGGCGGCCAACGGCGTGACGGTCTCCAAGGACCGTAAGGAGGCCACGATCCGCCTGCCCCGCGCGCAACTGGAGAAGCCGAACCTCGACAACCGGCGTTCCTACGTCTTCGCGCAGCAGCGCGGGCTGCTGGACCGCGTACAGGGCTTCCTGTCGTCGTCTCCGAATGACCAGCGGGAGCTGTACGTCCTGGCCGAGACCAAGATCGCCGAAGCCGCGGCGTCCAGCGACCTGCGGGCCCGCGCCGACACCAACACCAAGGCCATGCTCGAAGGGATGCTCAAGTCGCTCGGGTTCGCCAAGGTGACGGTGAAGTTCGCCGACCAGCCCTAAGTGCCTTAGGTCCTCCGACCGGCGCCCTAGGTATCTCCTCATGTCGGCCTACGACCACAGATAGGGCATCCGCCCGATGTGGCGGCAGGGGCCTTAGGAGCAACCTAGAAAGTGCCAGGGAAGAGGACCGAAAGAAACCGGGAGCATTCGGATGAACGCCGAACTCGAATACGTCGTCATGAAGAACCACGCGGACGAGCTGCGCGAGGCCGCGGCCGAGCACCGCCGGGTACGCGAGGCACTGAAGGGACAGAAGGCCGAGCGTCGTCACCGCTCGGTGTTCGCCAAGTTCCTCTCCTCATGACCACCGCCAAAAAGCCCGGCCGCAACCTCCCTCGCGGCCGGGCCTACCTACCTCCGTAGGCCGAAGGGGTGAGAGCCGAGCTCTCACCCCTTCCGTCTGTGCATAGAGTTACGCGGGTACGCGGATGATGAGCGCGTCGCCCTGACCGCCACCGCCGCACAGCCCGGCCGCGCCCAGGCCGCCACCCCGGCGCTTGAGCTCATGGGCCAGCGTGAGCACGATGCGCGCGCCCGAGGCGCCGATCGGGTGGCCGAGCGCGATGCCGCCGCCGTTGACGTTGACCCGGTCGAGGGACACGCCCAGCTCCTTGGCCGACTGGAGCACCACGCTGGCGAACGCCTCGTTGATCTCCACCAGGTCGAGGTCGCCGACGCTCAGGCCCTGCTTGGCCAGGGCCTGCTTGATGGCGTTGGCGGGCTGCGACTGCAGCGAGGTGTCGGGCCCCGCGACGTTGCCGTGCCTGCCGATCTCCGCCAGCCAGGGCAGCCCCAGCTCCTCGGCCTTGGCCTTGGACATCACGACCACGGCGCAGGCGCCGTCGGAGATCTGCGAGGCCGAACCGGCGGTGATCGTGCCGTCGGCGGCGAACGCCGGCCGCAGCCCGGCCAGCGTGTCCACGGTGGTGTCGCCGCGGATGCCCTCGTCCTCCTTGACGACCACCGGCTCGCCGCGCCGCTGCGGAAGCTCCACCGGCACGATCTCGTCCTCGAAGACGCCGTTCTTGGTGGCCGCGGCGGCCAGCTGGTGGGAGCGGGCGGAGAGCGCGTCCTGCTCCTCGCGGCCGATGCCGAGGCGGGCGTTGTAGCGCTCGGTGGACTCGCCCATCGCGCACTGGTCGAACGCGCAGAACAGCCCGTCATGCGCCATCGAGTCGAGCACTTCGGCGCCGCCGTACTTGACGCCCTTGCGCATGCCCGGCAGCAGGTGCGGCGCGTTCGTCATGGACTCCATGCCGCCCGCCACCACGATGTCGAACTCGCCCGCGCGGATGAGCTGGTCGGCCAGGGCGATGGCGTCGAGCCCCGACAGGCAGACCTTGTTGATGGTGAGCGAAGGGACGGTCATGGGGATGCCCGCTTTGACCGCGGCCTGGCGGGAGGGGATCTGCCCGGCGCCCGCCTGGAGCACCTGGCCCATGATCACGTATTCGACGTCCTCCGGCGACACGCCGGCGCGCTCCAGGGCGGCCTTGATGGCGATGCCCCCGAGCTCCACGGCGGGCAGCCCGGACAGAGCGCCCAGCAGTCTGCCGATCGGCGTACGAGCTCCGGCTACGATGACGGACCCAGACATGGCGACGGCCTCCTGTGCACGTGAGGGGTTCTTTGACACCATACCCACGAGTAGGTGCACGCTCGCTATGGAGGCAGGCCACACATGTTCATGCGGATCGACCACATCGGTATCGCCTGTCACGACCTTGACGCCAAGATCGCGCTATTCTCGGACACGTTCGAGCTGACCGTCGTGGCGCGCGAGGTGAATGAGGAGCAGGGGGTCCGGGAGGCCATGCTCCACATCGCCGACGGCGAGGGCGGGAGCTCCTACATTCAGTTGCTGGAGCCGTTGGCCCCCGACACGCCGGTGGGAAAGTTCCTGGCGAGACGGGGCGAGGGGGTGCATCACGTGGCGTTCGGCGTGCCGGACGTGGCCGAGGCGATGGATCGGTTGGCGGGCAAGGGTGTGCGGCTGCTCGATGAGCGCCCGCGACACGGCTCGATGGGGTCGGAGATCGCGTTTGTGCACCCCAAGGACGTGGGAGGAATGCTCACTGAGCTCGTACAGGCCACCGAGTCCCCAGCAAACCCCAAAACCGCTCGTATGTAACTAGTCACGCAGATAGTCGGACGGGGCTTCTCAGGCGGCACTGGCGGAGTACGCTGGCTTTCCACCGGACAAGGCGCCTGCCGCGAGGCACAGGCTCCTGGCTCGGCTGTCCCGAACCCCCCGTCCGGCCCGTGTAGCCGTCTCGACAACCCAGGATCGAGCCTCCATGCAGTCCGACATCGACGCCCAGCTCAACAATTTCTTCGAGGATGCCCCAGCACGCGAGTTCGACGTCGTGCTGCGTGGTTATGACCGCCACCAGGTCCACGATCATCTGAAGCAGCTCGACGGCGAGCTTCGCCAGTCCCGCGAGCAGGTGACGTCCCTGCAGCGCGATCTATCCGACTCCCAGCGCCAGTTGCAGGAGCAGGAGCGTCCGACCTACTCAGGTCTCGGCGCCCGCATCGAGCAGCTGCTGCGCCTGGCCGAAGAGCAGGCCACCGAGCTCGTCCAGGCCGCGCGGTCCGAGGCCAACGAGATCAAGGCCGCCGCCAAGGTCGAGGCCGCCGACGTACGGGCCGCCGCCGAGGCCGAGGCCGCCGACAAGCGGGCGCAGGCGACGCGTGAGAGCGACGAGATGCGCACCAGCGCCGAGCGCGACGCGGAGGAGACCCGCTCGACCGCTCGCCGCCTGGCCGACGAGCTGACCAACACCACCGAGCGCGAGGTCGCCAAACTGCGGGCCACCGCCGACCACGAGGTGGCGGAGAAGCGCGCCGACGCCGAGCGCGAGATCGCCAAGCTGCGCACGACGACCGAGCGCGAAGTGGCGCAGCTGCGGGCCTCGACCAAGCGCGAGCGCGACGAGGTGCTGACCACCGCGAAGCGGCAGGCCGACGAGATGCGGGCGCAGGCTCAGCGGGTGCTGGAGGAGTCCGAGGCCAAGCGGGCGCAGGACGAGGCGGAGTTCGAGATCCAGCTCGCGTCGCGGCGTGAGGAGGCCGAGCGCCAGGAGGCCGAGCGCCACGCCACCGCGCAGGCCAACACGCAGAAGCTGGTCGCCGAGGCCGAGCAGCGCGCGGCCACGGCCGAGTCGCGGGCCACGAAGGCCACCCAGCAGGCCGACCAGACCAGGCGCGAGGCCGACCTGCACGCCAAGCAGCTGGTCGCCAACGCCCGCAAGAGCTCCGAGACGATCGTCGCCGAGGCCAAGTCCAGCGCCGACACGATAGTGACCGAGGCGAAGAACGACGCCGAGCGCACGCGCACCGCGATGCAGCGCCAGGTCGACGAGCTCACCCGCCAGCGCGACAGCATCACCAGCCACCTGGCGCAGCTGCGTCAGCTGCTCGGTGGCGCCGCTCTGCCGGGCATGGAGCCCGAGCCCGCCGTCACGGCGGCTCCGCCGAAGCCGGCGATCGCGGCAGCGGCCCCCGCACCGGCCGGCGACAAGCCCGCACCGGCCCCCGCCAAGGCGGAGTCCAAGGGCGAGGACGACGCGGAGTGGTGGCAGGAGTAGCCGTCACATATCCGACTACACGGGGGTGGGCTGACGGCTGAAGAGAGCCTGGTGACCTTGGGGTCGCTAGGCTCTCTTTGTTATTCCGAACGGCATGTGTCGTGGTTTGTCGCAATTCCCAGGAGACCCCCGTGTCAGCAGAAGCCGAATCCCCTGCCGTGGCGGACGTCGCCAAGGCGCCGTCGTACGCGCTGCCGCTGTCCCGGGGACCGTTCACGTTCGGGCTGATCGGCGGGCTGGGCGTGCTGACCGCGATCGCGATCGCGCAGATGGTCGTCAGCTCGTTGAGCGTGATCGTCCTGATCGTGGTGGCGATGTTCCTGGCGGTCGGGCTGAACCCGGCCGTGGAGGCGTTGCAACGGCGCGGGCTGGCCAGGCGGGGGGCGATCTCGATCGTGTTCGCCGGGGTGATCGTGGCGTTCGCGCTGTTCGGGCTGGCCGTGGTGCCGCCGGTGAGCAAGCAGCTGGCCGAGTTCATCGCGGCCGTGCCCGGCTACGTGACCGAGCTCAGCAACCATCCGACGCTCCGGCAGCTCGACGCCGACTACCAGATCCTGCCGAAGCTGGCCACGTTCGTCACCAGCGAGCTGGGACCCTCGCTGGCCAGCGGGGTCGTGGGGGCTGGGCTGGTGGTGCTGGACGGCGTGTTCACCACCGTGACGCTGCTGGTGCTCATGCTCTACTTCCTCGGCTCCCTGCACACCATCAAGTCGTACATGCTCAAGCTGGTCCCGGCCTCCCGGCGGGAGCGGACCGGTGAGATCACCGAGCAGATTCTCGACGGCATCGGCGGCTATGTCGCCGGCAACGTCCTCATCTCGGTCATCGCGGGCGTGCTGACCTGGATCTTCCTGTCGATCGTGGGCGTGAAGTACGCGCTGGCGCTGGCGCTGGTGGTCGCGCTCACGGACCTGATCCCCCTCGTCGGCGCCACCATCGGAGCGGTGCTGGTGACGGGGGTCGGGCTGCTCCAGTCGCTGCCCGTGGGGATCGCGTGCGCGGTGTTCTTCGTGATCTACCAGCAGGTCGAGAACTACCTGATCTACCCGCGCGTCATGAAGCGCTCCGTGGACGTGGCGCCGGCGGTCACGGTGATCGCCGCGCTGTTCGGCGGCGCGCTGCTCGGCATCGTGGGCGCGCTGGTGGCCATCCCGGTCGCGGCCGCCATCGCGCTGATCATCCGCGAGTTCGTCCTCCCCCGCCAAGCCCGCGCCTGACCGCCTGTCGGCCCGCTGCGGGCCGACAGGCACGGCACGAGCCGACGGACGCGGCACGAAGCCCGACGGATGCGGCACAGAGCCGCCAGACGCCGCACGAGCCGTCAGACGCGGTGCGGGTCGTCAGACGCGGTGCGGCCGTCAGCGAGGTCGGGTGGCGCCGCCGAGTTCGGTGTCGAGGAACTTCGCCACGGCCGCGTTGAACGCCTCCGGCTGCTCGACCGCCGTCAGGTGCCCGGCCTTCGGGATGATCTCCAGCCGCCCGTCGGGTACGGCCCGCGCCATCGCCTCCGCGTCGGCCACGGTCGCCAGCTCGTCCTCCTCCCCCACCACGACCAGCAGCGGCACCTTGAGCGCGGCCAGCGTGTCGAAGGAGTCGGGCCGCCGGGCCATGGCCCGCTGCGCCCACGCCACCGCACCGGGTGGAGCCGACTGCACGAGCCCCTTGACCCGGCCGAACACCATGGCGCGGCGCTCCTTGGTGGTCGGCCCGATGAGCGCGGGCAGCACCTCGGACACCAGCACCGCGCTGCCGTCGGCCAGGACCGCCTGGGCGATACGCTCCCTGTTCGCACGCGCGGGCTCGGGATCCGGGCTCGCCTTCGTGTCGGCGAGTATCACGCCCAGCACCCGGTCGGGATGGCGACGGCAGAACGCCATCGTCACGTAGCCGCCCATGGACAGGCCGCCGATGACCGCCCGGTCGATTCCCTCCGCGTCGAGCAACCTGGCGACGTCGTCGGCCATGACCTCGACCGACGGCTCTTCCTCCCCCAGGCGCGACCCCCCGAAGCCGCGCAGGTCAGGCGTGATCACACGACATGACCTGGCCAATCCTTCGCGCTGTGCCAGCCACATGGCCGACGAGAGCGGAAAGGCGTGAAGCAGTACGACCGGGAGTCCCGTACCGGCTGATCTCGTGTAAAGCTGCACGGACGATACGGTAGACCTCTTCGCCTCGACAATCACTGCACGGCTTATGCCGATATTCGCCGCTGTGCTGACCGCTTTCTGTATCACCAGTCTTTTTTACGGCCGGCAGTGGCCGGCCCCACCCGCCATACGCGGCCGGACCCCCTCCAGGGAAACGCTCCTCCGGTTCCCCGGCTGCGCGCCGTGACGTGCGCGTTCTTGACCATCCCTGCCCTATCCGATGGCCGTGGCGCCCCCATCGATGAACAGCACCTGACCCGTCATATAGGCAGCAGCCGGACTGGCCAGAAAAACCGCCGGGTGCGCCATTTCCTGCACCGTCCCCCAACGACGCATCGGGACACTGGACACCGTCGCCTCGTTCGCCGCCACGTCTTCCCACAGGTTCCGGTTCAGGCCGGTAGCCGTCCACCCCGGGCACAGGGCGTTGACCCGCACCCCGGCCCGCGCCCATTCCACGGCCAGAGTCTTGGTCAGCGCCACGACGCCCGCCTTCGCCGCCGCATAGGAGGCGAGGAACGGCGCGCCCAGCGCCGCCACCGACGCCACGTTGATGACCGAGCCGGTGCCCCGGCCCAGCAGGTGGGGTGCCACCGCGTGACAGACCGCCATGGCCGAGTCGAGGTTGAGCCGGATGATCTTGTCCCAGCCGGACAGGCGCAGATCCTTGAACTCGACCAGGAAATTCGACCCGCCCGCGTTGTTGACGACGATGTCGAGGTGGCCGAGCCCGTCGATCGCCCCCGCCACGGCGCCCACGGCCGCGTCGCGGTCGGTGAGGTCGGCGGGCAGGACGACGGCGCGCCGGCCCAGCGCCTCAACCTCCTTGGCGACCTCGGCCAGAGCGTCGGCCGAGCGGGACACGAGCGCCACGTCGGCCCCCGCCTCGGCGTAGGCCAGCGCGATGGCCCGCCCGATCCCCTTCGACGCCCCGGTGACCAGGGCTTGCTTACCGGTGAGATCGAACGCGCCCATGGGAGCCTCCTCGCCTCGGAACCGAACAAGATTCTAGGGGCCAAGGGTCCGGGAACGCCACCGGCGCGGGGCTGCGAGAGCCCCGCGCCGGTCCATCATCGGCTGGCCAGGGTGCTAACCCAAGCCACCCAGGATGGTGTCGATCGTGTCGATGACGTTGTCCACGATCTTCTGGCTTCGGGCGCCCAGCTCGGCGATCGCGCCGGACCTCCTGGTCAACTCGATCTCCTCATTCCTCCAGAGCTGCTTCTCTCCCTGCCCGGCGCCGGCGCGCTGCGGGAGGTTCGTCGGCGGCCGACCTTCGGGGTACATCCTGCCGTTGCCGTAAACGGTGTAGGACTGGGTCGGCTGCGTGGTGCCGTCGTTGCGATAGACCTGGCTCGGTCTTGGCTGTGCCGGCTGCCGGCTCGCCCTGGGCGGCGACTGCCGCTGTACCGCCCGTTGGCTGGTCGGCCGGTGCGCCGGACGCTGCCGTGCCTGCTGGATCCCGCGCGGGAGCCGGCCGGCCCGGTGGTTTCGCGCCCTGGCCGCCGCCGCGGCCCGCCTCTTCGCCGCCGCTTCCGCGGCCTCCCTTCTGGCCTGCCGTTTCGCCGCCGCCGCGGCCCGTCGTCTCGCCGCCGCGGCAGCGGCCTTCTTGGCCTTCTCGGCCGCCTTCTTCCTTGCCGCCGCCAACGCCTTCTTCTTGGCCGCCGCCGCGGCCTTCTTCTTGGCCAGCTCCAGGGCCTTCTTCCTGGCCAGTGCCGCCGCCCTGCGTTTGGCCGCCGCGATGGCCGCGCGTCTGGCCGCCGCCCGTGCCGCCGCGAGTGCCGCCCGCCTGGCCGCCGCCTGGGCCAGCTTCCTGGCGATGATCCGGGCCGCGATCCTGGCCGCGATGCCGACGGCGATCCAGAACAGCTGCCCGTCGGGGTCGCTCATGGTGACGGGGCTGTTGTTGGCGTAGGCGTAGGCGTTGAGCTGCTGCGGGTCCTCCTCATCGATGATGGGGTCGACCGACAGGAAGCGGCCGTTCTTGGCGTCGTACTCGCGGGCGCCGAGGTGGACCAGCCCGGTCGTCGGGTCGTTGCCGCCGCCGACGAATCCGCGCTGTCCGGGCCACCAGGGTGGCGGCGACCCCCGGTCCTCGCCGAACGGCGTCATCCTCCTGATGGCCAGCTCACCGGTCCCGGCGTTGACCGCGGCCTGTCCGGTGCCCTGGTGGTCGTTGGCCAGGAAGTAGACCTGGTTGTCCGGTGTGCGGACCGCGATGGGCTGGTCGTTGATGGTGTAGTAGCGGGTCTGCTCGACCGCGTCCTTGGCGAAGTCGAAGCGCAGCTCCATGTCGTCGACGTACAGGGTGGCGTCGGTCGTGGTCTTGCGGAGCAGCCGCTCGCCGTCCGCGTCGTACACGAACGAGGTCGTCTTGCCCGCCTCCGTCACCGACTCCAGGTTGCCCTCGGCGTCCCAGACCAGGGATTGGTCGGAGTTGCCGACCTTGCGCCTGGTGGTGTTGCCCGCCTCGTCATAGGCGAACACGTCCGCCCCGACGCTCTGGAGCGCGTGCGGCTGCTTGCCGCCCGCCGCCGGGTAGGCGGAGGTGCGGACGGATTCGGCCGCGCCGCCCCAGGCGTGCTTGGTCTCCTTGGTCCGGTTGCCGGTGGCGTCGTAGGTGTAGCTGGTCGCGTAGGGGGCCACACCGCCGATCTTGTCCGACTGCGGGGTGCCGCTGGCGCAGTCGTCGGTGGCCGTCCACGCCGAGGTCATGCGGCGCAGATGGTCGTACTTGAAGCACTGCGTGTCCTGACCGCCCGCCCGCTCGGCGATCTTGGTGACGTTGCCCACGGCGTCGTAGGTGTAGTTGAGGTCGAGGTCGGTGGCGGCCGCGCTCTCCCTGTCCAGCCGCATCCTGGTCAGCCTGCGGGTGGCCTCGTCGTGGGTGTAGGTGAGCCAGGTCTTCTTCCCGCCGGTGCCCAGCTCGTACTGCAGGGTCTCGCCCAGCTTGGAGTAGCGGGTCGCGGTCACGTACGACGACAGGCCGGTGACCTTGGTCGGCTGGCTGAGCTCGTCGTAGGAGTAGACGACCGACTCCTCCGCCAGGCCGCCCGCTGCCGGGAAGCTGACGGACTGGACCTGGTCGTCGAGCGTGTAGCGGGTGTTGAGCTGGTACGAACCGGCCAGCTTGCCCTCCCGCTCGGGGACGGTGACGGTCTGGCGCAGCGAGCGGTAGCTCGTGTCGATGGCGTTGATCTCCGCCTTGTACGCCTGCCCGCCCGCGTAGCGGATGCTGGCGTTCAGGTGGCCCTTGGCCAGCGCGTCGTACTTCCACTCGGCCAGCAGCGGACCGGTCGCGGAGCCGTCACGCAGCTCCTTCTTACGGCCCAGCTCGTCGTAGCCGTACCAGAGGGTCTTGCCACGGGCGTCGGTCGTGGTGACCAGCTCGTCGGCGTCGTTGTAGGTCATCGAGGTGACGCCCTTGTCGGGGTCCTCGGTCTTGATCTCCCGTCCGCGCAGGTCGTAGTGGTGGCGCCACACGTTGCCCGCGGGGTCGGTCACGGTGGACAGCTGTCCCCCGGGGTCGTAGGTGTACTTGGTGGACTCGTACTCGCCGGTCGGGGTCGCGCCCTTGTACTGGCGCAGCTCGATGAGGCGGTCGTCGGCGTCGCCGATGCGGGTCGTCGCGGTGCCACCGGGCGGCGGCGTCACGTGGATCCGGTCGCCCTCCTGCGTGGCGCTGACCCGGTACTTCTCCACGCCCTTCGCCTTGAGGACCTGGGCGTTGACGTCGCCGGCCCCGTCGAAGGACGACACCACCTGGGTCGGCACGTCGGCGTCGGCCACCGCGAGCAGATCGGTGGACGGCGTTCCGGTGGCGAAGTAGCCGGTGTTGGACTTGGCCGCCTCGCCGAGCGAGTTGTAGACGGTGTCGGTGATCGTGCGCCCGTCACGCAGCGCGGGGTCCTGCGTCTGGTCGTCGCGGGGCGCGGGCTCCTGGGTCTGGCGCTCGCGCATCAGACCGTCGTACAGCTCGTGGCTGGTGGTGTAGCCGCCGTCCGCGCGCAGGGTCTTCGTGGTGACGACGCTGGGGCCGTCGTTGCGCATCAGGTAGGAGTACTCGGTGTTCGGCGTCTGCCCGGCCGACTTGCTCCGGTCGGGCTGCCAGACCTTGACCAGGCGGCCGAGCGCGTCGTGCTCCATGTCGACGCGCCGGTTGTTCGCGTCGATCTCGGCGACGGGCTCGCCCCAGGCCGGTTCGAGCAGGGTGCGGTCGACGTGGCCGAGCTGGTTGGTCTCCGTGATCTCCGTCGCGGGCGCGCCCGCGGTCGGGGTGTAGGTGGTCACGGACTTGGTGCCGACCGCGTCGGTCTCGCTGGTCTCGCGGCCGTAGGTGTCGTAGGTGTGGGTGCTGTCGGTGGTCGTCGTGCCGTCCCCGGTGGCGAGCTGGACGGCGGTCACGTCGCCCTTGCTCGGCGCCTGGCCGTACGCCTTGCCGTCGTACTGGACCCGCTGGTCGGAGATCACGTCACCGGCGGCCAGCGCGGACACTCCGGTGCCGCAGCCGGCGGCGACCTTCTGGATCCTGCTGGTGTAGTCGAGCATCCAGGCCGTGTCGTTGCGGGCGTAGGTGTAGCGGGTGCACTGGTCGTCGTCGGCGCTGGCCAGGTCCCCCTTCTCCTCCACCTGGGTCAGCAGGCCCTTGGCGTCGTACGCGCGCTCCTCGCCGGTACGCCGCCACTTGCCGCCGCTCAACGCGGTGCGGGTGACCATCGACTTGGGCTCGACCGCGTACGCGGTCTTGGTGACTCCGCCCTGCGTGGACTCGGCGGTCTTGAGTGACCACGGCTCCTCGGCGGTCGCGGTCAGGATGGCCCCGCCGTCGCCGTCGTAGAGGATCTCCTCCCGCTCGAACCCGGACAGCTGGTCGAGGTCGTCCAGCTTGCCGCCCTCGGTGTCCACGACCTGCGCGCTGCGCTTGGAGCCGTCGGCCTGACGGTCGCCGTCCATGCCGCGGAAGTACCTGAACTCCGTGAGCGTGCGCTTGGTGTCCTGGCCGTCGCCCTCGCGCACTCGTACCCGGCCGAACCCGCGCCAGTCCGACCAGGTGCGGTGCTCGGGCTTGACGAGGATGTTCTCGGCGTAGCGCCAGGCGCCGCCGTCCAGATACTCGTAGTCGGTGACCACGTTCGGCGAGCCCGCGACCCGGTCGGCCTCCACCGTCTGCGTCACCACGTACTTGTGGAACCAGTCGGTGACCTCGGCCTCGTTCGGCGGGGCCCAGCGCTGCGGGAAGCAGCGCCTGTTGTTCTTGTCGGCGGCCGGCAGGTCGCCCGGCTTGCAGTCGGCCGGGGCGTAGTTGACGCGCAGCTCGCCGCCGCTCTCGTTGTTCACGCCCTGGACGCGCCACTTGACCAGCGGGGCGCGGCCCTCGTTGGCGTCCACCCTGTTGGGCAGCTGGACACCGGTAAAGGTGATCTTCGGCAGCGTGATCGTGCCGCCCACGTGGCCGCTCTGCTGGATCGAGGCCAGCCACAGCGACGGGCTGAGGCCGTCACCGGTGGCGGGGAACTGGTGCGTCAGCGTCCAGGAGTCCACCGGACAGTACTGCGCGCCGCCGCACTTGGCGGTGTCGGTGTTGACCACCTGGGTGGTGACCTTGGACAGCCGCTTGCGCGTGAAGAACGTCGGCGACAGGCGGTCGGTGCACTTCACACCGGAGTCGCAGATCTGGTCGAAGGGGACATCCGGCCAGCTGCTCGCGGTCTCCTTCTTGAGCTGGTCGGCGGCGCAGGTGATCGTCCCGCTGGGCAGGCAGCGCTCGGCCACGTCGAAGACCACGCGGGCCGCGGGCGCCTTGGTGAACAGCTCGTTCTGCAGGTAGCCGTAGTCGATGCGGGTGAGGTAGCCGCTGCGCGCGTACAGGGTGCCCAGCTCGGGCTTCATGTTGCGGCCGTAGTAGTTGTTCTCCAGGGCGTACCAGTAGGTGGTGGCGTTGCCGTGGGTGTCCACCGCGTAGTCCAGGTTCCACCGGTAGGCCTGCTGGCACCAGGCGTTGGCCGGGGTGCTGTTGTAGCAAGGCTCGCCGCTGTTGTTGCCGAAGACCGGCACGGTCTGGACCGACTTCGTCTCCGGCTTGCCGGTGGCCCAGCCGGGCAGGCGGTTCAGGCCGAAGGTGAACTGGGTGCCGTCGGCGGTCGTGACGCGCCAGTACTCACCGTTGTTGTCGCCGTTCACGGCTCCGGTGAGGTATTCGATCCGGGTGCCGTCGTCGCGCTTGGGGCGCCACAGCTTGGTGGTGGCGTCCTTGACCAGCTCGACGGCCGAGTTCCCGAGGGAGAGCGTCGCGTTGTCCTGGTCCCAGCACAGGTCGCCGGTCTTCTTGCCGTCGATCATGCAGGACTTGTAGCGGCGTTCGACGTAGCCGCTGGGGTTCAGCTCGAAGCCCTCACCGGCCCAGGAGGGCTGGTTGTTGGTGGAGGCGGTACGGCCGTCCACGCTCTGGGAGGAGTAGTCGATCGACAGGTCCGGCTCATCACCGCCCAGCGCGGGGGGCGCGCGCAGCTCGTAACCCCAGCTGAAGTCACCCGACTGGGCGCCGACGCTCCACTGTGCCGAAGGGGCGAGTGAGGTGGCCGCGTGATCGCCGGACGAGCCCGAAGGGGCCGCCGTCAGCGCGTACATCGCCGGCATGTCCACGTCGGCGGTCAGCGTGCCCGCCTTGGTGTCGTTGTCGCCCGGCACCGGCTGCGGCTGCGGACAGCCGGTCGCGGTGGCGGTCAGTACGCACTCGTCCAGCCGTACGAGCCGCAGCCGGGCGCCGTAGTCGCCGCCGGAGGCGTAGCGGAAGCCCGAGTAGTCGATCGCCAGGCGGGTCTTCCCGCTCTTGGCCGCCAGTCCCTGACCCGGTGAGACCCGCAGGGCCAGGCCGAGCAGGCCGGCCCGCTGGGTCTGGGCGGGGTCCAGCAGCTCGACCCGGGCGGGGGTGGGAGAGGCCGCCGCCTTGGCGGTTTTCGTGCCCGCCTTCGGGGCGGCCAGGCGGATCGGGAAGGTGTCGGCGCCGAGCGTTCTGGCCTGCGCGTCGCCGGTCGTGGTCAGCTCGACCGTCTGCGCCTTCGGCCAGGTCGTGCCTGGTGGCGCCTTCCACGCCTGTTTCTGCGCCGGATCGGCCTGCGGCGGCAGCACCGGGACCTTCTTCCCGGTTACCGGCGTCTCTTTCTGCACGTTCGGCGCGGAACGGGTCGCGGCCTGGGCGGGCATCCCCGACACCAGTGTCGAGACCATGACCACGGTCAGTGTGGCCGCCAGCCGGCGGGGCCACGACGACCGTTTCGCGGGTGTCTGTAAACGATTCCAGTAGGCTTCCGGCAGGTCTAACTCGCTCGGTTGATCCATTTCGACCTCTCCCGGTCTATGGGGGGTTACTGGGCGGCTAGGTCTATGGGGGGATTACTGGGCGGCTAGTTGGGAGATTTGCTCGGCGTTGAGGACACCGTCATAGGTGCGGACGTCGTCCACGGTCCCCGGCCAGTAGCCGGCGAAGACGCCCGCGGTCTTGGCCCGGCCGAGCTGCAGCGGGCCGGTGGCGTTCCACGCGCTTACGTGGTCGGTGATGGTGCTGGTCGACAGGCGGCCGTTGACGTAGACGCGCAGCTCGCCCTGGAGCGGGTCATAGACCCCGGCCACATGGGTCCACTCCATCGGCGCGGGTACGGCGTCGGAGCGCGTGCGCACCAGCGCGGCGGTGTCGGTGTCGGCGGCGGCCATGCCGAGCACCCACCGCCCCTGCTCCTTGTCGAAGCCGAGCTGGAAACCGCTGGCCCGGGTGCCGGACTGGGAGACCGCGGCGGCGTCACGAGTCGGCAGGTAGTCGAGCTGCGTCCAGACCGCGACGGTGAACCCGGCCTTGGTGTTGACGGCGGGCGCGCCGGCCTGCGCGTGGCCGTTGACCCCGTCGAGCGCCAGCCCGCCGTCCAGCCAGCCCTCACCCCAGGTCGCGGCGCCGGCCAGTGTCGCGGCCGTGCCCTTGCCGGAGGAGTCGGCGGCGGTGGTGCCGGACTCCTCGTCCAGCTTCCAGTGCCCGACCAGCGTCGCGGCGCTGTTCACCAGATCGGCGACCTCGTCGGCGAACATGGCCCGCCCATAGACGCGGACCTCGTCGAGGTCGCCGGGCCAGAATTCGGCCGCCGCGCCGTTGACCGTCCCCCTGCCGATGGCCAGCGCCCCGGCCGCGTCCCACGGCTGGGTGAACGGGACCGTCGACTCCAGCCGTCCGTTGACGTACAAGGACAGCTCCCTGGCCGCCGCGTCGTACACGCCGGTGAGATGGGTCCACTCGCCGAGCCTCGGCGCCGCCGCCGACAGCGCGCGCACGCTCTGCGCCCCGTCTGCGTCCGCGACGGTACGGCTCAGCGCCCAGCGGTCGTCGGCCTTGGAGTACTGCAGCGCGAAGCCGCCGGCCCGCGTACCGCCCTGGCTGACCGCTGTCGCGGTGGCGTTCGCGCTGGTCAGCCGGGCCCAGGTGGTGACGGTGAAGTTGCCCTGGGTGGACACGGCGGGGCCGTTGGTCTGCGCCTGGCCGCTCACTCCGTCCAGCCGCAGGCCCAGCCCGGTCCTGCCGGTCGTCCAGGTGGCCTGGCCGGACAGGGTGGCGTGGTGGGCGCTCGTACGGTCGGCGGCCACGGTGCCCTGGCCCTCGTCGAGTGCCCAGTGGCCGTCGGGGCCGGTGCCCGCGTTGACGTTGAACAGGTAGGTGCGGATCGGGCCCTGCTGTCCGGCGCGGTCCTTGCTGCGTACCGACAGCACGTTGGGGCCGTCGTGCCGCGGGGTCAGCTGGATCGTCGCCGTGCCGTCCGCCTGCCCGGCCGCGACCTCCGTCTTCGGCGTGGTGTCGAGCCCGTAGACGTAGGTGGCGACGTCGGAGACGCCGTTGGAGGTGAAGGTGAAGGAGCCGGCCCGGCCGACGCCGTCGTTCCAGCCGCCCTCGGGATACTGCGACGACGTCACGCCCGGCTCCTTGCCGGGGGCGGAGGCGTCGACCGTGGCCTCGCACCAGGGGCCCCAGGCGCTGTTGGCCTTGCCGTCCTCAGCGCGGACCCGCCAACGGATCACCGAACCGTCGGCGTAGGCGCCCGCGGGAACCTGCGCGTAGAAGGCGCTGCCCGTGCTCTGCAGCCCGGTGACGTACTCGCTGACCTTCACACCGGCCTCGGTCCACCACTCGAACCGGCCCTTGACCGAGTTGTCGACGTCACGCAGCTTGGCCCACAGCTTCGGCGTCGTGCCGCCGATGACCGGGCGCGCGTCGCCGGAGACGCAGGCGCCTCCCGGGTCCGACCACATGTCGGCGGCGACGGGCGCGGACGGCAGCGAGTTGTACTCGATCACCAGGCTGGGGTTGTTCTTGAACTTCTTCCAGCCGTAGTTGTCGCCCTCGTCCGTCGCCCTGAGCCCGATGGTGATGTTGGGCCAGCTCTTCGCGGCGGCATCCACGACCTGGCTGGTGACATTGAACTCCACGCCGCCGGGCAGGCAGGACGATCCCCAGCCCTTAGCCACGTTCTGGGTGTCGAGGAGCTTGACCCACGTCGGCTGCTTGTTCCAGGTGGTGGCCTTGCTGATGGAGTTGGTGGACCAGGCTTCGACCGGCCGCTTGGTGCACGAGTAGGACCACGTCTCGTACGTCCGCAGCGTCCCCTTGATGATCTGCTTGCCGTGGATGGTCGAGCCGGTGTTCATCTGGAAGAACGACCTGTTGGTCTGCCCGGGGACGTGTCCCGCCCTGGCGACGTCGTTGGCGTTCAGGAAGTTAGAGGTGGGGTTGTTGCTCCAGACGGAGGTCCACGCGCCCCGGGCCGCCGAGAAGAACGGGTCGAGGTAGACGGGATAGCGGGTCGCCGGGTCCTCGATCATGCCGCGGTGCGGCTTGAGCAGCAGCTTCTTGCCCACGAGCCGCAGGCCCATCACCTCGTGCCGGGCGTCGGCTGGTGAGCCTTCCCCGGCGGCCAGCGTGCGCGCGGCCGAGGATCCGGAGGAGTCCCACATCATCGGCGGCGAGGCGGTGAAGATCGTACCGCCGTTCGCGTCGTTGGCTTCGAGGTTGCCGCCTTCGGTGGACTTCATCGACAGGCCGGTGGTCGAGATCGGGAAGCTCAGCTCGGTCAGGGCCTTGTTCTCGGCCGCCGCCCGCGACTTGACCACCAGGAGATGTGAGAAGCCGTCGACGTCCGCCTTCACCTGGAGGTCCACGCCCGGCAGCACTTCGGTGTAGGTCGCGGTGTCACCGCTCAGCGTCGGCTTGGGCAGTTGCCCCGGCCAGTTGAGTTCCATCGCCTTGCCGCCGCGGGCCATCCGGGCGAGCGGCGCGCCGCCCCCGCCGGAGAACCGGAGATCCACCGAGGTGGCGACCGGGGCGATCGTCCCGTCCGGCTGAAACCGGAGTGCCGCGTCCGCGGCCACCCAGCCGCCCGCCTTGCGGACGCGTACCGGCCGCGCGTACTGCTCCAGGAGGAGAGTGCCGCCCGGCTGGGCGAAGACCTGGCGCGTCTCGGTGCGCATCGCCGCCACCTCGACCGGCCGGCCGCCCCGGCGGGCCAGGGCGAGAGCGGACCTCTCCCCGGGGGTTCCGTTCGTGCTCTGTTCTCGAAGGGTAGTGTCCGTGCTCTTGTGTCGCGCACTGGCGACGGCGTCCAGATGATCAAGGGGCCCTGCCACTACCGCCCCTGCCAACATCACCACGACCAGCCCACGAACTACGCGCATTCACCCTCGCCGCTGCTGAGCAAGAGACGCCACGCAGGTCAGGCCCGCTCGGCGTCTCCTCGATCTTCAATTGACGATCGGATTGTCACCCGGCACAGACGATTCGTCTAGATCTTTCGGCGGATTTCATCAAGAACTGCACGATGTCCGAAAATAATCGCCAACTCAGGCGTCGACGGGCAGCGGGGCCGCGGCCGGGTTCACCCGGCTGACGATCTGATCCAGCACGATGCGTACGTACGGCTCGCCCACCCACAGGTGCTTGGCCCCGTCGACCCCGATGACCTCGGCCTGCGGCACCCGCGCGAAGCGCCGCCTGGCCTCCTCGGGCCGCAGGTAGTCGTCGAACTCCGGCACCAGCGCCACCAGCGGCCGGCCGAATTCGGTCCACGCGTCCAGGTCCTCGTCCGTGGCCCGGTGCAGCGGCGGCGACAGGAGTATGGCGCCCTCCACGAGCGGGTCGCGGGCCCATTTCAGCGTCAGCTCGGTGCCGAACGACCAGCCGACCGCCCACACGTGCGGCAGGTCGTGGTATTCGGCGTACTCCAGCGCCGCCGCCACGTCGAACCGCTCCCCCTCCCCTCCGTCGAAGGTGCCGGAGGAGGTGCCGCGCTCGGAGGAGGTGCCGCGCGTGTTGAAGCGGAGCACGGCCAGGTCGGCCAGGGCGGGCAGGCGGTTGGCCGCCTTCTTGAAGACATGGCTGTCCATGAATCCGCCATGGGTGGGCAGCGGGTGGAAGGTGACCAGTGTCGCCACGGGGGGCCGGTCGAGGGGCAGGGCCAGCTCCCCGACCAGGGTCTGGCCGTCGGCCGTGTGCAACTCGATCGGCTCTCGCCGGGCGGGCAGCACCGTCGCCGCGCGAATCTCCAAGGTCGGTCCCTTCAGTGTGATCTTGCCCCTGGGGGCGGGGGCTGGGGGCGGGAGGTTGGGCCGCTCAGTAGCGGCTGCGGCCGGGGCCGCGATCCAGTCGCTTTCGCCAGCATGCCGGATGCCAGTGGCGGCGCTCGTCGTCGCCCCCGCTCCAGCTCGGCCAGGCCACCAGGTGCGGCTGTCCGCCGCGGATCTCCTGGTCGCAGCCGGGGCAACGGTAGTCCTTGGTCGAGGAGGAGCCGGTGAGCATGCGTACTTTCCAGTCGCCGTCCGGCCATTCCTCCACCCGCTCCATGCCTCCGGGCAGGCCGAGCGGGCGAGCGGACTCCCTGCGGCGGGCGCGGCGCGGGCTCATGGCTCCGCCCGTACGAATGGCTCCGCCCGTACGGACATCTCGCCGGCCCCCGCGCCCCTTGGGCCGGGGGCGACCACTCCCACCATCGCGAACGCCATGCGTCCAGTTTTCCAGAGCCGGTAGGGTTGGCCGTCATGCGGCTGGTCATCGCGCGATGCAGCGTGGATTACATCGGACGGCTCACGGCTCACCTGCCGATGGCGCCGAGGCTCATTCTCATCAAGGCGGACGGCAGCGTGTCCATCCACGCCGACGACCGGGCTTTCAAGCCGCTCAACTGGATGAACCCGCCGTGCAAGCTCAAGGAGGACGGCCAGACCTGGACCGTCACCCACGGCAAGTCCGGCGAGAAGCTGGTCCTGACGATGGACGAGGTCCTCCACGACTCCAGTCACGAGCTCGGCGTCGACCCCGGCCTGATCAAGGACGGCGTCGAGGCGCACCTGCAGGAGTTGCTCGCCGAGCACATCACGACGCTGGGCGCCGGCTACACGCTGGTCCGCCGCGAGTACATGACGGCGATCGGCCCGGTCGACATCCTGTGCCGCGACGCGGTCGGCGCGACGGTGGCGGTCGAGATCAAGCGCCGCGGCGAGATCGACGGTGTCGAGCAGCTGACCCGCTATCTGGAGCTGCTCAACCGCGACCCGCTGCTGACCCCGGTCCGCGGCGTCTTCGCCGCCCAGGAGATCAAGCCCCAGGCCCGCGTGCTGGCCACCGACCGGGGCATTCACTGCGTCACACTCGACTACGACGCGCTGCGCGGGATCGAACCGGAGAACCCCACGCTCTTCTGATCTCAGCGACGTTCCTGTGTTGACATGTCATGACTAGACATTCTAGTTTTGACCTATCAAGATTGGAGCGTGATATGACGACGCCCTTCTACCTGAGCGGCAACCTCGCCCCCGTCTCCGCCGAGACCGAAGCCCACGACCTCCCCGTCTCCGGCGCCCTGCCCGCCGAGTTGACCGGGCGATATTTCCGTAACGGACCCAATCCAAAGCCGGGCTTCGACCCCGGCCACTGGTTCGGCGGAGCGGGGATGCTGCACGGCGTACGGATCGACCGGGGCCGGGCGGAGTGGTACCGAAACCGGTGGGTCCGCACCAAGAAGTTCACCGACGACGCGCCCTTCATCGGCGAGCGCGGCATCGACCTGGCCGCCGTCACGGCCAACACCTCCGTGATCCGGCACGCCGACCGGATCTTCGCGCTCGTCGAGAACGGCCTGCCGTACGAGATGACGCCGGAACTGGCCACAGTCGGCCCGTGCGACTTCGGCGGGCGGCTGACCACGGCCATGACCGCGCATCCCAAGGAGGACCCGGCCACCGGCGAGCTGCACTTCTTCGGCTACGGCTACGCCCCGCCGTACGTCACCTACCACCGCCTGTCGGCGGGCGGCGAGCTGGTGGAGAGCCGGGAGATCGAGGTGCCGAAGTCGACGATGATGCACGACTTCGCCGTCACCGAGCACTACCTGGTCTGGCTGGACCTGCCCTTCGTGTTCGAGGCCGGGCGCGCAGGCGGCATGCCGTACGCCTGGGAGGACGGATACGGCGCGCGGATCGGCGTGACGCCCAGACAGGGCGGCCCGACCCAGTGGTTCGAGGTCGACCCGTGCTATGTCTTCCACGTCGGCAACGCGTGGGAGGACGCGGACGGCCGGATCGTGCTCAACGGCGCCCGCTACTCGCGGGAGTCCTTCACCCGGGTCTGGGCGCGCATCGGCAACACCGGCGACCCGGCCAGACACGCGGCCACGATCAGCGCCGCGACACTGCACCAGTGGACGCTCGACCCGGCGTCCGGCCTGGTCAAGGAGGAGGCGCGGGACGACCGGGGCATCGAGTTCCCCACGTTCGACGACTCCCTGCTCGGCCGCGCGAGCCGCTACCTCTACACGGTGAGCCGCGACTCCATCGTCAAGTACGACCATCGGACCGGCACGACCCAGGTCAGGGTGACCGGCGACGACACGGGCGAGGCGGTGTTCGTGGCAGCCGAGGGAGCACGGGCCGAGGACGAGGGCTGGCTGCTGTCGGTGGTCACCACGGGCGGCAGCTCCGAGCTGCTGGTCCTCGACGCGAGCGACCTGTCGGACGTGGCGTCGATCCGGCTGCCGCAGCGCGTTCCGGCCGGCTTCCACGGGACGTGGCTGGCGGAGGGCTGAGCCATGGACCTCGCACTCGTCGCGGACCCGGCCGTCACCGAACTGGCCGGCGAGGTGCTGGCCAGGGCCTTCCACGATGACCCGGTGGTCAGGTGGCTGCTGCCGGACGATCCGGGCACGGCGCTGATGTTCACCACGCTCGCCCGCTACAGCCACGCGATCACCGAGGCCGCCTACGACGCCGAGGGCGCGATGGCGGGGGCCGCGCTCTGGGATCCGCCGGGTCACCAGCCGGACGAGGCCGGCCTGCCCGGCTTCGTCGAGGCCATGGGCGAGCGGGTGTCGTACGGCATGGTGCTGGAGGAGGCGTTCGCCGCGCACCGGCCCGCCGAGCCGCACTGGTACCTGGCGCAGATCGGCACGCTGCCCGAAGTGCGGGGCCGCGGCGTGGGCGGGGCGCTGCTGCGAACCGGTCTGGCCCGATGCGCCGGGCTGCCCGTCTACCTGGAGTGCAGCAAGGAGTCCAACGTGTCGCTCTACGAGAAGTACGGATTCCACGTCACCGAAGAGTTCCGGCTCCCCGACGGGCCGCCCGTGTGGGGCATGTGGCGGGCGGCGTCCTGAGCTGGTAAGTGACGGCTTACCGGTCTAGGGTGACGCCATGACCACGCTGACGTTCGACTCACTGAACCCGGCGACCGGCGAGGTCGTCGGAAGTCACCCCAAGCAGTCCGCCGATGGCGTCCGCGATGCCATCGGCCGGGCCGAGCAGGCCGCGACCTGGTGGGCCGGGCTGGCCCCCGCCGAGCGCAGGCGCCGCCTGCTCGACTACAAGGCCGTGCTCACCCAGCACCTCAAGGAGCTGGCCGGGCTCGTGCACGAGGAGACGGGCAAGCCGGTCGGCGACGCCACGCTGGAGATCGTGCTGGCGATCACGCACCTCGACTGGGCGGCCCGCAACGCGGCCAAGGTCCTGGGGCGGCGCCGCGTCTCGACCGGGATGATCGGCCTCAACCTGGCCGCCACGCTCGAATACCTGCCGTTGGGCGTGGTCGGCGTGATCGGGCCGTGGAACTACCCGGTCTTCACGCCGATGGGCTCGATCGCGTACGCGCTCGCGGCCGGCAACGCGGTCGTCTTCAAGCCCAGCGAGCTCACCCCCGGCGTCGGCGTACGTCTGGCGGAGCTGTTCGCCGAGTCGGTGCCGGAGCAGCCGGTGTTCCAGACCGTGACCGGGCTCGGGGAGACGGGCGCGCTGCTGGCGAAGGACCCGCGGGTCAAGAAGGTGGCCTTCACCGGCTCGACCGCCACGGCCAAGCGGGTCATGGCGGCCTGCGCCGAGAACCTGACGCCGATCGTGGCCGAGTGCGGCGGCAAGGACGCGTTCATCGTCGACGCCGACGCCGACCTGAAGGCCGCCGCCGACGCCTGCCTGTGGGGGGCGATGTCCAACGCCGGGCAGACGTGTGTAGGTGTCGAGCGGGTGTACGTCGTGGACGCGGTCTATGAAACTTTCATGCGCGAGCTGTCGGGCCGGGTCGCCACGGTCAGAGCCGGCGCGGACTACGGGCCGATCACCATGCCGGGCCAGCTGGACATCATCCGGCGCCACATCGACGACGCCACCAAGTCCGGAAAAGTCGTGACCGGCGGCCCCGAGTCGGTGCGGGCGCCGTACGTCGACCCGGTGATCGTCGAGGACGTGCCGGAGGACTCCCCCGCGGTGCGCGAGGAGACGTTCGGCCCGACGATCACCGTGCGGCGCACCCGCGACGCGCGGGAGGCGCTGGAGCTGGCCAACGCCTCCGCATATGGGCTGGCCGGCACGGTCTTCTCCGGAAACGCGCGTCGGGCGACGGAGCTGGCCCGGCTGATGCGCACCGGGATGACGGCCGTCAACTCGGTCATCTCGTTCGCCGGAGTGCCCGCGCTGCCGTTCGGCGGAATCGGCGATTCGGGCTTCGGGCGCATCCACGGGGCCGACGGGTTGCGGGAGTTCGCCAGGCCCAAAGCGATCAGCCGCCAACGTTTCGCGATGCCCGGCATGAACCTGACTTCGTTCAGCAGAGCCCCCGCTGAGCTTGAGCGGCTGATCAGGCTTGTCACGTTCTTGCACGGCCGACGTAAGAGATAAAGTATATGCTCTTTCCCAAAACGGATCATCCGTCCATAATTGTGTGCTCTGGGGGCCACGATCATGTTGGACGGGTGGAATGTGAACCGGTCTTACCGGGGAATGTCGGCTGAGCAAAGGCTGGCGGACAGACGCGAGCGGCTGATGACAGCCGCCTACACGCTATACGCGAAGCCAGGTTTCGTGGCTACGACCATCGAAAGGCTGTGCTCGGAGGCCCGGATCTCGAACCGCGCCTTCTACGAATGTTTCGGCGGCCGTGAGGAACTTCTTCAGGCGCTGCACGAGCGGTGCGCGGAGGAAACCCTCGCAGTTGTGGCCAAGGCGTTACAAGAGGCGCCTGCGACCCTGGACGACAGGATGCAGGCCGGGATTCGCGCGTATATCGAGTTCTCCACGGCCGACTGGCGTCGCGCCCGCATCATGCACCTTGAGGTACGCAGGTCGGGCGACATTCTGACCGCTTCCCGGCAGCGGGCCGTCGACTCCTTCGCCCGGCTTGTCGAGGAGGCGGCGGCGGAATTCCCCCTGGCCGCCGAACCGAATCGGCGCCTGGTGGCGCTCGGGGTTATTGGAGCGCTACAAGAGCTGCTCATCGAATGGCTGCTGTCGGAGGAGCCGCCGTCCATCGACGAACTGGTCGGTGTGGCCGTACACATCTTCGGCAGATCCCTCCGTTCGCGGTGAGGCGCTGATTACGGTTCGTGTTTATCTGGCGATCTGGTAAGGAGATAATCACCAAGCTAAAGGGTGATATCTGAGTTCCAGAAACTACTACCGCGTGTGGGAGTATGGCCGGGGAAAAGAGGGCGAGCAGCGGCTGATCGCTGCTCGCCCCTATATATCGCGACATCCCGGCGCACCCCCGAGCACCCGCCGGGCGCCGCTTCAGGCCACCGCGACTGCCTGAACCTCTACCCGCAGGACCCGATTCAGCCGGGTCACCGCCAAGACCCGCATGATCCGCGGTGGCACCCCCCGAAGAACGAGGTGGCGTTGCACGCTGAGCGCGCGCCGATGCGTGCCCACGAGCACCCCGAGACCGGTGGCGTCGATCATCTCCAGCTTGGAGAGGTCGAGGATCAGGTCGCCCTCGCCGGAGTCGACCGCGTCGTGCAGACGTTCCCGCACCCCCGCCGACGTGCCCGCGTCGAGCCGCGCTCCGATCCGCACCACCTGGGCCTTGGGATTGCCCCGGACGCGCATGCCACCTCCTCAGTCACGCCGCACACCTCACGCGGCGTATTCATACCCTTCCGCAGGGCGTCCGCCGAGGTGAACCCGGCACCGTCCCCCTACCCACGCAGCGGAAGTGACACAACCGCCCGCAGAAGGAACTCCCCATCGCCTGTGGGACGGGCCGTCACCTTGCCGCCGATGTCCGCCAGCCGCTCCCCCATGCCCGTCAGGCCGCTGCCCAGGTCGGACACCTGATGGCGGACCACCCCGTCGTTGCGCACGCTCAGCTCCGCCTCCTCCTCGGTGAAGCGGAGCGTGATCTCGCAGAACGAGGCCGTGCTGTGCTTGAGCACGTTCGTCGCCGCCTCGCGGACCGCGTAGGCGAACACGGGCGCCACGCCGCCGGGCGGCTCGCGGTAGGGCAATCGCAGCTCGCAGCGGACGCCGGCCGCTTCGAGTACGCCTTTCACGCTATTCAGCTCAGCGCTCAGGTCAAGTTCGCGGTAGCCGCGCACCGCCTGGCGCAGCTCCCGCAGCGCCGTCCTGGTCAGTGTGTTCACCGCCACCATCTCCGCCTTCGCGGCGACGGCGTCGGCGCCCGACAGCCGCACGGCCAGCTCGGTCTTGACCGCGATGGCCGAGAGCTGGTGCCCCACGAGATCGTGCAGGTCCCTGGCGAAGCGCAGCCGCTCCTCCGCGACCGCCAGCCGGGTGTGCGCTTCCCTGCCCTCGTGGGCCTGTACGGCGAGCGTGTAGATCCACGCCCAGAACCGGTTGGACGGCGGCAACAGGGCGCACATGACCGCGTAGATGAGGCCCAGGAAGAAGACCGCCCCATTGTCGTAGGGAACGGCGATCGACAGGAGGGGCCGTCCCATGAGGAGGGAGAGGATGCCCAGCCCGGTGCCGACCACGGCCGTACCCGCCGCCAGTCCCACGGCCGCCCACGCGCGGATGCCGATCAGCGCCACCGACACCCAGGCCAGCAGCCCGAAGCCCCATCCGAACGGGTCGGCGCCCCCCAACGCCGCGGCGAGGACGGCGAGAGCACCGGCCGCCGCCACCTCTCTCATGAGGTAGCGGCGCTCCAGGGCGGCGCGGGTGATGCGCAGGAAGAGCCAGGTGAAAACGATCAAGGCGATCGTCGCGGGCACGATACGCAGCAAGGAAACCGTGCCGGTGGCGAGGCCACCGATGGTCGCCAGGGTGATGCCGATCCACGTCATCACGATCATGGAGTTCAGCACGCACAGGGAGATGCGCCGCGCTCGCTTGATCGCATCCATCTATTTCGCGCCCATCTATTTCAGGCTATTTCGCGCGCAGCACGTCGCCGAGCTTGACCCTGGCCCCGGTCCGCAGCACCGCCCGCTCGTACACCTTCGCGCCGAAGGACAGCACGCCCACCACGGCGAGCACCATCAGCACCGTGGACAGCCCGATCTCCCAGAGCGGCACGTCGGCCGCGGCCATCCGCACCGGCATGACCATCGAGGAGAACGGCGGGACGAGCGAGGCGACCCTGGCCAGCGTCCCGGTGGGGTCGGAGGTGACATAGAAGGCCCCGAAATAGGTCACCATGATCAGCATGGTCAGGGGCGACATCACGTTGCTCACCTCCTCCTGCCGGGAGACCAGCGAACTCAGCGCGGCCGCGAGTGTGGCGAAGAAGGCGTAGCCGAGCACGAACCAGAGCAGCACTCCCGCCACGATCCCCGGCAGGCCGGGCGGGAAGTCCACCGCGATGCCTGAGGCGAGCGAGGCCGACACACCGACCACCAGGATCGTGACGAGGTTGATCAGGCCGAGCACGCCCAGGCCGATGATCTTGCCGGCGAGCAGCTGCCACGGCCGGACCGAGCTGAGCAGGATCTCCACGATCCGGCTGCCCTTCTCCTCCACCACTCCCATGGCGACCATCATGACCTGTCCGATGATCAGCATGAAGAGCACGAGGACGAGGACCACGGCGATCCCGGTCCTGGCGGCCTGGTAGCGGGTGTCGGCACCCACGGACACCATCTGGAGCGGCGGGATCGACACGCCCGCGGCGCCCAGCTTGAGCTCCCGGTTGGTGCTCTGCAGCAGCACGCCGAGCTCGGACTCGATCTCGCCGTCGGTGAGCACCTTGGCGTTGTTCACCAGCGCCGCGTCCACGTCGCCGTCGAGCACCGCCTTCCTGGCCGCCGCCTCGTCGGGGAACGCGCGCCACTCGAACTCCGCCTCCGGCAGGGCCGCCTTGAGCGGCAGTTGCTGGGAGTTCACGGTGCCGATCTTGTACGAGTCGGGGCGGTCGAAGACCTTCGGCGCGAACGCCACCGCGCCCACCAGCGCGGCGGTGATGAGCAGTCCGATGACGAAGGCTTTCGTCCGGATATGGGTGGTGATCTCGCGCCTCGCCACCAGCATCACGCTGTTCACGCCACGGCCTCCTTGAAGATCTCGGTCAGGGTCGGCTGCTCGGCGCCGAAGTGCTCGACCTGCCCGGCCTTCATGGCGCGGCGCAGGATCTCCTGGCCGTCGCCGTCGGTGGTGAGCAGCACGTGCCGGTCGCCGGTGACGGTGACGGTGCCCGGCAGGCCGTCGGCCCACCCGGGCGCCGGGTCGCGGACCACGACGCGGAGCGTACGGCTCTCCGCCGCCCGCAGATCGCCGACCGTGCCGCTGGCCACCATCCGGCCCGCCGACACGATGCCGACCGAGTCGCACAGCCGCTCCACCAGCTCCAGCTGATGGCTGGAGAAGATGACCGGTACGCCCCCGCGACACCGCTCCTGCAACACCGTGGCCAGCGCGTCCACCGCGATCGGGTCGAGCCCGGAGAACGGCTCGTCGAGCACCAGCACCTCGGGATCGTGCACCAGCGCCACCGCGAGCTGCACGCGCTGCTGGTTGCCCAGCGACAGCGCCTCGACCGCGTCACCCCGCCGCTCGGTCAGGCCCAGCCGCTCCAGCAGGTCGCCGGCCGCCGTCCTGGCCGCCGCGGCGTCCATGCCGTGCAGCCGGCCGAAGTACTCGACCTGCTCGGCGACCCGCATCTTCTGGTACAGCCCCCGCTCCTCGGGCATGTAGCCGAACCGCCGCCGGTCGTTGTACTCCAGCGGCCGGCCCTGCCAGCCGACCGAGCCTTCGTCGGGCTGCAGCACACCCATGACGATCCGCATGGTGGTCGTCTTGCCGGCACCGTTCGCGCCGACGAACCCGAACATCTCGCCCGCCCGTACGGCGAAGCTGATCCCGTCGAGGGCCACCTTGCCCTCCGGCGCGTCCGGCCCACCGGCGAAGCGCTTACGCAGCTCGCTGATCTCGAGCATCAGATCCTCTCCTTCGTCATGCAAGCAATCGTCTCGGGTGGCGCCCCACGCTGGTAGTCGTGGAAATCACCGACGCCGTATGCGCCCCGCGTCCGTTCCGGGTGACTTTTGTCATTACGCTGACCTCATGACGCGTGCCGACAAGGACAAGCCGGTCGTCCTCTCCCGGATCTACACCCGCACCGGAGACGACGGCACGACCACCCTGAGCGACATGAGCCGCACCGCCAAGACCGACCTCCGCCTGGCGGCCTACGCGGACGTGGAGGAGGCGAACGCCCATCTGGGCCTGGCCATGTCGCACGGCACGCTGTCGATGGAGCTGACGGCGGTGCTGATCCGCGTCCAGAACGAGCTCTTCGACGTGGGCGCCGACCTGGCGACGCCGGTCACGGACAATCCGGAGTTCCCGCCGCTGAGGGTCGAGCAGTCCTACATCGACTGGCTGGAGGCGCGGTGCGATGAGTTCAACGAGCAGCTCAAGCCGCTGCGCAGCTTCATCCTCCCCGGCGGCGACCCGTCGATAGCCGGGCTGCACGTGGCGAGGGTCACAGTCCGGCGCGCGGAACGTACGACGTGGGCGGCGCTGGAAGCGCACGAGGACATGAACCCGCTGACGGCCAAATACCTCAACCGCCTGTCAGACCTGCTGTTCATCCTGTGCAGGGTCGCCCACGCGGGCGACGAGATCCTCTGGAAGCCAGGCGGCACCCGCTAGCCCGGTGCCGGGGATCTAGGCGACGTCCAGATAAGCGCTCGGCGGCGCCGATTCGAGCCAGGCCAGAAACCCGGTCAGCGCGTCCGCACTCATCGCCAGCGAGATGTCCCGCGTGGTGCCAGAGCAGTCCACCGCGAAGAACCCGCTGTCCAGCTCCCGCCGCGAGGAAACGACGAGGCCCCGCCTCGCGATAGCGTGGCGGGGCCTGAGTCGCAGACCTATGAGCGGGATCCAATGGAGCTCCCCGTCGGCGTAGCGGGCCACCCCGCGCTGCCAGCCGTGATCTCCCACGCGCAGGCGGCAGGGCACACTCCCCCGGGAGCGCGCCACCAGGAGCCCGCGCAACACCACCAGGACGGCGACCAGCAGCACACAGATGAGAACCGTCGCTACCAAGCCGCCCCCTTGCATCAAACCCGCATCAAAAACTAGACCTCAAGGATCTAGACCTCAAAGGATCTAGACCTCTTCGCCGGCCGCACGCAGCCGGGCCTTGGCACGCTTGGCCTCGACGGCCGCGTCGGCGTCCGCCTGGTCGGCCTCGATCGAGGCCTGCGCCCGTTCGAGAGCGTCACGGGCCGCCGCGATGTCGACCTCCGAGCCGAGCTCGGCGACCTCGGCGAGCACGGACACCTCGTCGTCGGCCACGGAGATGAATCCGCCGTGGACCGCCGCGACCAGGTCGCCCTTGCCCTCCCGCTTCACGCGCAGCACGCCGCCCTCGACGAGGACGCCGAGCACAGGTGCGTGTTGCGGCATAATACCGATCTCGCCGTCCACGGTCTTGGCAATCACCATGTCGGCCTCGCCCGACCAGATCTCACGCTCGGGCGAGACAACGCCTACTCGTAGCTTCGCCACGTAGGCTCCTTTCCGGACAGGAGTGGGGGTACGGCTCGCGCCATACCCCCACCGCGGGCGATCAGCGCTCGAGTTCCTTGGCCTTGGCGATGGCCTGGTCGATGCCGCCCACCATGAAGAACGCCTGCTCGGGCAGGTGGTCGTACTCGCCCGCGCACAGGCCCTTGAAGGAGCGGATGGTCTCCTCCAGCGGCACGTTCTCGCCGGGCTGGCCGGTGAACGCCTCGGCGGCGTACATCGGGTGCGACAGGAACCGCTCGATACGGCGGGCCCGCTGGACGGTGACCTTGTCCTCTTCCGACAGTTCGTCGATACCGAGGATGGCGATGATGTCCTGGAGCTCGCGGTACTTCTGCAGGATCCGCTTGGTCTCCTGGGCCACCGCGTAGTGCTCCTCGCCCACGATCTGCGGGTCGAGGATGCGGGAGTTGGAGTCGAGCGGGTCCACCGCGGGGTAGATGCCCTTCTCCGAGATCGGCCGGGAGAGCACGGTCTGCGCGTCGAGGTGGGCGAACGCGTTGTGCGGGGCCGGGTCGGTGATGTCGTCGGCGGGCACGTAGATCGCCTGCATGGAGGTGATCGAGTGACCACGCGTCGAGGTGATGCGCTCCTGGAGCACACCCATCTCGTCGGCCAGCGTGGGCTGGTAACCCACGGCCGACGGCATACGGCCGAGGAGCGTGGACACCTCGGAGCCGGCCTGCGTGAAGCGGAAGATGTTGTCGATGAAGAGCAGCACGTCCTGCTTCTGCACGTCGCGGAAGTACTCCGCCATCGTCAGCGCCGACAGGGCGACCCGCAGACGGGTGCCCGGCGGCTCGTCCATCTGACCGAAGACGAGCGCGGTGTCCTTGAGGACGTCCGCCTCCTCCATCTCCAGCCAGAGGTCGTTGCCCTCACGGGTGCGCTCGCCGACGCCGGCGAACACCGAGGTGCCACCGAAGTTGCGGGCGACCCTGCGGATCATCTCCTGGATGAGGACGGTCTTGCCCACACCCGCGCCGCCGAACAGGCCGATCTTGCCACCCTGTACGTACGGCGTGAGCAGGTCGATGACCTTGATGCCCGTGACGAGCAGCTCGGTGCGCGACTCGAGCTGGTCGAACGGCGGCGACGGCCGGTGGATGCCCCACTTCTCGTTGATCTTGAGAGAAGCGGTCGGCACGTCCAGCGACTCGCCGAGCGTGTTCCACACGTGACCCTTGACGACGTCGCCGACGGGCACCGAGATCGGCAGGCCGGTGTCCGTGACGGCCGCACCCCGGACCACACCGTCGGTGGGCTGCATGGAGATGGCCCGGACGATGTTGTCACCGAGGTGCTGGGCGACCTCGAGGGTCAGCAGCTTGGTGTCCTCACCGAGGGTTACGTCGATGGTCAGCGCATTGTAGATGTCGGGCATCGCCTCGACGGGGAACTCCACGTCGACGACGGGCCCTGTGACCCGAGCCACGCGGCCGACACCGGCCGCGGGGGTCTCAACGGTCTCAACAGCCTCTGCAGTCATTTCACTCTTTCCCCGCTGCGGCGTCAGCGAGCGCGTTGGCGCCACCGACGATCTCGCTGATTTCCTGGGTGATCTCCGCCTGACGAGCCTGGTTCATCTGCATGGTGAACACGCGGATCAGCTCGTTGGCGTTGTCCGTGGCGGACTTCATCGCGCGGCGACGCGCGGCCTCCTCTGAAGCCGCCGACTCCAGCAGCGCCGTGAAGATGCGGGACTCCACGTAACGCGGCAGCAGCGACTCGAGTACGTCGGCCGCGGTGGGCTCGAACTCGAAGTAGGGCGGGATCGCGTCGCTCTCGCTCGCCTCGGTCTCCTCGACCTCCAGCGGCAGGATGCGCTTGACCACGACGTTCTGCGTGAGCATCGAGACGAACTCGGTCGAGACGATGTGGATCTCGTCGATCCCGTTCTCGTCCTTGAACGACTCGATCAGCAGCTCGGCGATCTCCTTGGCGTCACTGTAGGCGGGCTTCCTGGAGAAGCCGACCCACTGCCCGCCCATCGTCCGGTTGCGGAAGGAGTGCCAGGTGACACCCTTACGGCCGGTGACGAACGGGATGACCTCCAGGCCGCGGCTCTTCAGCAGTCCGCGCAGGGCCTCGGCCTCGCGCAGGACGTTGGCGTTGAAGCCGCCGCAGAACCCGCTGTCGCTGGTGACGACGAGCACGCCCGCCTTGGTGGGATTGTCCTTCGCCACGGTCAGCGGATGGTCGACGCTCGCCGCGTTGCTGACGACGCCGGTGACGGCGCGAGTGATCTCACGCTCGTACGGCAGCGCCGCCTGCATCCGCATCTGCGCCTTCACGATCCGCGAAGAGGCGATGAGCTCCTGAGCGCGGGTGATCTTGGCGGTCGACTTGACCGACTTGATCCGCCGCCGCAGCAGCCTTAGCTGGGCACCCATGGGCTACTTCTTCTCCGCCGAGCGGACGACCTTGCGAATCTTCTCCTGGCCGACCTCGCCCTCTTCGAGCGGTGCGACCGGCTCGTCCTTGACCAGGAGCTCGCCGGAGAAGGTGGTGAAGGACTTCTTGAACTCCGTGATGGCGTCCTTGAGGACGGTCACCGTGTCGTCCAGCAGATCGTTGGTCTCACGGATGCTGTCGAAGACACCCTTGTGCTTGCTCTGCAGGTAGTCCAGGAACTCCGACTCGAAGCGGCGGATGTCCTCGACCGGCACCTCGTCGAGCTCACCGGTGGTGCCCGCCCAGACCGACACGACCTCGCGCTCGACCGAGAACGGCGAGTATTGCGCCTGCTTGAGCAGCTCGGTCAGACGCTGACCGCGCTCCAGCTGAGCCTTGGACGCCGCGTCGAGGTCGGACGCGAAGGCCGCGAAGGCCTCCAGGTCGCGATACTGCGACAGCGACAGACGCAGCGTGCCCGCGACCTTCCGCATCGCCTTGATCTGCGCCGAGCCACCGACTCGCGAGACCGAGATACCGACGTTGATGGCGGGGCGGATACCGGCGTTGAAGTAGTCGGTCTCCAGGAAGCACTGCCCGTCGGTGATGGAGATGACGTTGGTCGGGATGAACGCCGAGACGTCGTTACCCTTCGTCTCGATGATCGGCAGACCGGTCATCGACCCCGCGCCCATGTCGTTGGAGAGCTTGGCGCAGCGCTCCAGCAGGCGGGAGTGCAAGTAGAAGACGTCGCCCGGGAAGGCCTCACGGCCCGGCGGACGGCGCAGCAGCAGCGAGACCGCGCGGTAGGCGTCGGCCTGCTTGGTCAGGTCGTCGAAGACGATGAGAACGTGCTTGCCCTGGTACATCCAGTGCTGCCCGATGGCGGAACCGGTGTAGGGCGAAATGTACTTGTAGCCCGCGGGGTCGGACGCCGGGGCGGCGACGATCGTGGTGTACTCGAGCGCGCCCGCCTCCTCGAGGCGAGCCCGCACCTGGGCGATCGTCGAGCCCTTCTGGCCGACCGCGACGTAGACGCAGCGCACCTGCTTGTCCGGGTCACCGGACGCCCAGTTGTCGCGCTGGTTGATGATGGTGTCCACGGCGATCGCGGTCTTGCCGGTGCCACGGTCACCGATGATCAGCTGACGCTGGCCACGGCCGATCGGCGTCATGGCGTCGATCGCCTTGATGCCGGTCTGCAGCGGCTGCTTCACCGGCTGCCGCTGGACGACCGACGGGGCCTGGAGTTCGAGGGCGCGCAGGCCCTCGGACTCGATGGCGCCCTTGCCGTCGAGCGGGTTGCCGAGGGGGTCGACCACGCGGCCGAGGAAGCCATCGCCGACGGGCACGGACAGGACCTCGCCCGTCCGGCGGACCGTCTGGCCCTCCTCGATGCTGCTGAAGTCGCCCAGGACCACGACACCGATCTCGCGGGTGTCGAGGTTGAGTGCCAGGCCGCGCGTGCCGTCCTCGAACTCGAGCAGCTCGTTCGCCATCGCCGAGGGAAGGCCGGAGACATGGGCGATGCCGTCGCCACAGTCGACGACGGTCCCGATCTCCTCGCGCGCGGCGCCTTCCGGTTCGTACGCCTGGACGAAGCGCTCAAGCGCGTCCCGGATCTCGTCCGGCCGGATCGTAAGCTCCGCCATCTCTTCTCTGTCTCCTCTATCGCCCTAGCCGGCCAACCGGCGGCGGACTTCTTCGATTCGTCCCACAATGGTGGTGTCGATGATCTCGTCGCCGATGCGGACCGAGAAACCACCCAGCACTCGGGGATCCACTTCGACGTTGACGTGCACGTCGCGACCGTAGGAGGTGCGCAGCCACGCCGTGAGGCGCTGCTTCTGCTCCCCGGTCAGCTCGACCGCGGTGCGCACCGTCGCGACGAGGCGCTGGCGCTGCTGCGCCACCAGCCGGCTGAACTCCTCCAGGCCTGCCTCCAGGCTACGCCCACGAGGATGCACGACCACCTGCGTGATCAGGCGCAGGGTGGTGGGGGCGACCCGGCCGCCGAGCAGGTCCTGCAGCAGCTGCCGCTTGCCCTCTTCGGGAGCGGCAGCGTCGGTGAGGGCCAGGCGGAGCTCGGGGTTGGCGGCGACGATCCGGCCGAAGCGGAAGAGCTCGTCCTCCACGTCGTCCAGCTTGCCCTGCGCCTCGGCCTCCGCGGCCGCGGCGACGACGCCGAGCCGTTCGAGCACGTCGGCCAGGTCTCCGGCGCGCGACCACTTGACCTCGACCGCGGCCTCGGCCGTGGCGAGCGCGGCCGCGCTGACCTTGCCATCGAGCAGATTCCGGATGACCTGCGCCTTCTGAGCGCCGGGCCGGGCCGGGTCCGACAGGGCCCGGCGCAGTCCGTGCTCACGGTCCAGCAGGTCCGCGATCGCGTTGAGGTCCTCGGCCAACTGGCCCAGGTCCGCCGAGCCCGCCACAGCGTTGAACCGCTCCTCGACCACGGCGAGCGAGTCCTTGCTGAGGCCCCTCATCTGGTCGCTCACCGCACCGCCTGCGCGTCCGAGCGCTCCAGCTCGTCGAGGAAGCGGTCGATGACGCGGCTCTGCCGGGCCTCGTCCTCCAGGGACTCACCGACGATGCGGCCGGCCAGGTCGGTCGACAGACGGCCGATCTCGGTACGGAGCTGGGCGAACGCCGCCTGCCGGTCCGCCTCGATCTGGGCGTGCGCCGCCTCGACGAGACGGCGGGCCTCGGCCTGCGCCTCCTCGCGGAGCTCCGCCCGGATCTCCGCTGCCTGCTCGCGGGCCTCCTCACGGAGACGAGCCGCTTCCTGCCTGGCCTCGGCCAGCTGTTCGCGGTACTGCTTCTGCAGGTTCAGGGCCTCGGCCTGAGCGTCTTCCGCTCGCTTTATGCCGCCTTCGATAGCTTCGGTCCGCTCGGCCAGCGTCTTCTGGATACGCGGGACAAGGAGCCTACCGACTACGAAAAGGACGACGAGGAACGAGAAGATACCGACGACGAGCTCGAATGTGTGCGGGATGAGAGGATTGGAGCCCTCCTCCGCGGCGAGGATCGTAGCTGCCATAGTCATGGATGCAGCCTTTCGTCAGGGATTCTTCTGGTCGTCAGATGTTCTGGAAGATGAACGGCGCGACCAGACCGAGCAGGGCGAGGGCCTCGGTGAGGACGAAGCCGAGGAGCATGTTCTGGCGGATCAGGCCGTAGGCCTCGGGCTGACGCGCGATGGCCTGCACGCCCTGACCGAAGATGATGCCGACGCCGATGCCGGGGCCGATGGCGGCGAGACCGTAACCGATGGCGGTGACGTTGCCGGAGACCTCAGCGAGAACGCTCATTGCTGTATTCCTTTACTGGACGGCCGGTGAAGCGTGTCTCCACCGGTCATGGATATTCCGGTATGGATGGTTCTCAGTGCTCTGCGTGAAGTGCTCCGCCGATGTACATCGACGCCAGCATGGCGAACAGGAACGCCTGCAGGAACTGGATGAAGATCTCGAAGCCGGTGAAGATGATGGTCATGATGACACCGATGACGCCGACGGGGGCGCCCAGCGGGGTCAGCTTCTCGAACAGGAACCAGAAGCCCACCATGCTGAAGAACGCGAGGAGCATGTGACCGGCGAACATGTTCGCGAACAGTCGGACCGCGTGCGTGAACGGCGCGATGATCATGTTCGACAGGAACTCGATCGGCGACAGCAGCACGTAGATCGGCTTGGGCAGTCCCGGCGGGAACATCATGTTCTTGAAGTAGCCGATCGCACCCTGGTGCTTGACGCCCAGGTAGACCTTCAGCACGTAGATCGAGATCGCGAGCACGGCCGGGAAGGCGATGTGCGAGGCCACGGGGAACTGGAGCAGCGGGATGACGCCCATGATGTTCCACAGGAAGACCATGAAGAACAGCGTCAGCAGCAGGCCCATCCACCGGTCGGCGTCCTTGCCCAGGAAGGGCCGGGCGACCTGGTCGCGGACGAACATGTAGCCATATTCGGCAACATTCTGGACGCCCCGTGGCACGACCTTCGGGTTGGCGAAGGCCGCCCAGCAGAAGCCGATCACGATGATCGAGCTGAGGATCGCGAGAAGAACCGGCTTGGTGAACCAGTCCACCCCGGGAATGATGGGGGCGAAAGTGAACAGTTCATCAGGCGACGGCGCCTTGAACTGATCGTCGGCGAGGACCGTCAGCGCACTCACGCGGCGTTCCCTTCAACGTCGTAGCGGATCACAAGGGTTTCCTCAGCGAAGTGGTCGCGCCGTGCGGCTAGCGACCGTACTTGCGGTAGACCAGGTACACGGACAGCACGATCCCCAGGACGACGCCTATAGGGAAGAACGCGGACGTGTCGAGCCAACGGTCCAGCAACCAGCCGCCGCCGCCGTAGATCGCCATCCCGGCGAGCAGGTAGCTGGGGATCGACCATGCGGCGTTGGCGAAGTCCTGACCGTCGTCTTCCGGTCGGCGTTCCTGTTCGCTCATCGCGGGGCCGACGATAGCAGGCAAGTAGAGGACTAGTCATATCGGACCCCATCCCTTTACCAGCCTCATGGGCCACCGTTCCCCGGGACCTTGGCTTCGGGGTCGACATAAAGCATTTTTGTCTTCATGAACGCCCGGACCTCGAAGGCCGTCCAGACGAGCGTGCATACCACGACGGACCAGGCGAAAGCCTTGTTGTTCCACGCCGTGGTGTCACCGAAGGCCGCCAGCATCGCCATGATGGCGATGACTTTGATGAGATAGCTCACCATGGCGACGATGGCCATGATTTGCGGGGACACTCGGGCCGCGTAGGAGACGGCCACCACGCTGATGCTGAAGAAGACACCGACGAGCGCCGCGCCGATGGCCGCGCCCAGCGCTCCCTTCGCTCCCGCCAGGAGCAGGGCCACGACCACGGCGACCACCCCAACCGCGAGGGTGGGGATCGCGGCACTCTTGAGTACGCGCACGTCGTTGGCCTGCATCGGTGCTCCAGTAAGCATGTTATCAAGCGAGCGTTTGCTACCCCCAAAGCCGGTGCATTGGGGGCCCCTGCTCGTGAAAGATATCACAAGCTCACTGAAGACCGCTTTTACCTGCCGTTTCTAGTTCGCGATCATGAACGGCCTGGAACGGCAGGAATGACCGGTTTCGCCGCGGCGTTCGCCCGCTCCTGCGACGGGCCGGGCGGCGGGCCGACAGAGGGCGGGACCTGCCGCCTGACCTCGGCTTCCGGCACGATCGGCGGCATGGGGCCGGTGGGCGGGCCGTCGTCGTCGGACCTGCCGCGGGAGTGGAGGCCGCCCCTGCCCCGCCAGCGCGGCGCGGCCATCAGGACCAGCACGCCGAGCGCGAGCAGGATGACCACCGGGAACAGCAGGACGGGCACGCCGATCGTGGACAGCGCGACGATGCCGAACGCGAACAGGAACGTCCACGCGTACATGATCAGCACGGTGCGGCGGTGGGAGTGGCCGATGTCGAGCAGGCGATGGTGCAGGTGACCGCGGTCGGGCGCGAACGGCGACATGCCGTGCGAGGTGCGCCGCACGACGGCGGTGACCAGGTCGATGAGCGGGAGCACCAGCACCGCGGCGGGCACGAGCAGCGGCAGCAGCACCGGCACCTTGTTCATGCCCTCGATGATCGACGGGTCGACCGGCGTCACGGTGACGATCGAGGAGGCGAGCACGAGCCCGATGAGCATCGCCCCGGTGTCGCCCATGAAGATCTTCGCGGGGTGGAAGTTGTGCGGCAGGAATCCCAGGCAGCAGCCGATGAGGATGGCGGCGATGGCCGCCGTGGTGGCGATGCGGTCGCCGCTGATGCTCTGTTTGAGGAAGATCGAGTAGGCCCAGGTGGCCATGCCCGCGATGCAGACGATGCCCGCCGCCAGGCCGTCGAGCCCGTCGACGAAGTTGACCGCGTTGATCGCCACCACCACGACCATGATCGTGATGACGGTGCTCAGCGTGTAGTCGAGGCTGGTGGAGCCGCCCCAGTCCTTGGGCAGCGGGATGTAGGTGAGCCGCAGGCCGAACCAGACGAGCACGCCGGCGGCCGCGATCTGGCCGGCCAGCTTGATGAAGGCGTCCATGCCCCACCAGTCGTCGAGGAACCCCGTCAACGTGATGAGGCCGCCCGAGATGATCAACGCCATCACCGGGTTGCCTTCGGCCTCGCTCAGCACCTTGCCGGTGTTGGTCAGCTCGCTGGCCACCAGCAGCCCGACGACCAGCCCGCCGTACATGGCCAGACCGCCCAGTCTCGGCGTCGGCGTGGTGTGCACGTCGCGTTCGCGGACCTCGGGCATGGCGCCGATGCGGATGGCGAAGCGGCGCACCAGCGGGACGAGCAGATACGTCACCGCTGCCGCAATGAGCGCCATGAACAGGTATTCGCGCACGGACCTAGTTTCCTGGATGCTCCGACCGGCTGTGACCGGAAATCGACACACACCAGCTTAATTTTGGCTCTTAATATTGGCTGTCATATGGCTGGAAGGCCCCCAGCAGGGCCGCGACCCGCCCCTTGACCTCGGCAGCAGCGCCCGGATGGCGTACCGCCTGCACGAGCAGGGCCCCCACTTCCTTCAACTCCTGGGGCCCCATCCCCTGAGTGGTGAGACACGGCGTGCCGACACGTATCCCGGAGGTCACGGCCGGAGGCTCCGGATCGTAGGGGATGACGTTCCGGTTGAGCGTGATCCCCGCCGCGGCGCACCGCCGCTCGGCCTCGGCGCCCGACACGCCCAGTTCGCGCAGGTCGATGAGCATCAGATGCGTCTCCGTACCGCCTGACACCGGCCGCATCCCCTCGGCCGCCAGAGAGTCGCACAGGGCCTGGGCGTTGGCGACCACCTGCTTGGCGTACTCGCCGAACTCGGGCCGCAGCGCCTCGCCGAACGCCACCGCCTTTGCCGCCACGGCGTGCATGAGGGGACCGCTCTGGATGAATGGGTACACCGCCCGGTCGATCCGCGCGGCGAGCTCCGCCGTACAGAGGATGCCACCCCCGCGCGGTCCGCGCAGCGCCTTGTGCGTGGTGTAGGTGACCACGTCCGCGTACGGGACGGCGGACGGAATGGCGCCACCGGCCATCAGCCCGATCGGATGCGCCACGTCGGCGAGCAGCCAGGCGCCCACCTCGTCCGCGATGCCACGGAAGACGGCGAAGTCGATCAGCCGGGCGTAGGAGGTGGCGCCGCAGACGATCACCTTCGGCTGGTGCCGCAGCGCCAGGTCCCGTACTTCGTCGTAGTCGATGAGTTCGGTGTCCCGTCGCACCCCGTATGACACGACGTCGAACCATCTTCCCGAGAAGTTCACCTTCGAGCCATGGGTGAGATGACCGCCGTGCAGCAGATCCATGGCCAGCATGGTGTCGCCGGGCTGCAGCAGGGCCGCGTACGCCGCGAGATTGGCGGAAGCGCCCGAGTGGGGCTGCACGTTGGCGTGCTCGGCCCCGAACAACCTCAAGGCCCGCTCGATCGCCAGCCGCTCCGCCCGGTCGACGACCTCGCAGCCGCCGTAGTAGCGATGGCCCGGGTAACCTTCGGCGTACTTGTTGGTGAGGGTGGATCCGAGGGCGGCCAGGACCGCCGGGGAAGCGAGATTCTCGCTCGCGATCAGCTGGAGACCGCCGCGGACCCGTTCCAGCTCGTCGAGCAGCACCTGAGCCAGCTCGGGGTCCTGCCGCTGGAGCCGTCCGAAGTCGGGACCGTAGTAGGGCACTACACCCATCCTCCCACTGTACGGCCATTTGTCCGGTTTTCCCATGCCCCGCCGCCGCTCCGGCAGTCCGGCGGGCGTCAGTGCGCCGCTCCACGAACGTGCGCCGGACATCCGTCCTTCCTCTGCCCGACGGGGACCCAACCACGACGGACCGCCATCTTCCACTCCCCCGACGGAGAACCCGCCCGAAGGGACCCCAGCCAGTACGATCGTCTCCCCCACTCCTCGCAGGGGGCATCCCGGCCTCAACCACGACAGGCCGCCTTCCCCCGCTCCCCCGACAGGGGGGCGCCCGAAGAGACCCCAACCACCACGGGCTGCCTCCTCCTGCCAACAGGGCCCGCGTGAAGGGATCCCGAGCCACCACGGACCATCTCCTCTGCTCGCCGCGGGGGCCGCTCGAAGCGACCCCAACCACCACGGACCGCCTTCCCCTACTCCCCGCAGGGGATATCCCTCCAAAAGACCCCAGCCAGGTCAGACCGTCACTGAGATTGAGACGGACGGGTGACAAAACACCGGGGGACCATTGGGGCCACCGCCCCCGAGGAGGCGACCAGCCGAGCAGCCGGTGTGGCGGCCAGTCGAGTGAATGGGCCCAGCAGCGGCCCAGCCGGGCGGTCAGTCGGGCGGTCACTCGGACGGTCAGGTAGGCGGTCAGTGGATCGGGCTGTCAGGAGAACGCGTGAGGGGCACCGATCGCGCTAGGCACCCAGCGAGGCGTGTCGGCGGCCTCCTCGCTGATCGACGTCAGCACAGCCTGGCGGTAGAGGGCGAGCCTGGAGCGCCACGCGCCGATGTCCTCGACGTAGCGGGTGCCGACGGGGGCATCCCACGTCTGCGGGCTCTTGGCAAGCTGGTACGCCTTGTCAAGGGCCGTTGTGAGGCTCTCTAGCAGGGGTAGGACGGTCTGCCAGGCGGTGACCAGGCGCTGGTACTCGGGATTGAACTCCCAGGCCCTTGGGTGGGCTTCCAGGGGGTTTCCGTTGCCGTTGACGGGTGGGTTCTCGCCCGGCTGGCGGGGTTGAGGGGCGGGCGGGTCCAGGTACATCACACGCTCCTCTCGTGGGTCCCCGGCTCAATCGTGCCGGGCGGCCCATCTGGCTGAACATCTCTGAGCGCCCACTCGCCCCTGCCGTACTCGTCCTGCGGCACCTGCACGCTTGGCATGTCCATGGGCTGAACGTCACGGGCGTGTTCGACCAGGGTCCTGAGCGCGTCGGTGTCCAGCGGCTTCACGTCGATGGAGACGACGTCGCCGGCCCACTTCCCGGTATCTGCCCCTTGCGCCGCGTTGACGGTCGTAGCGGTGGCCTCGCGGGTGGAGCTGTCGGCGGGCGGGGGCGTCGCGCTGTCGGTGGCAGGCGGCGGGGTGGAGCCACCCTGATCCGCCGACGGCTCGGTAGGAGGCACCACGACCGGTTCGCCGACAGTGGGCATCGAGACATCCGTGGCCCGCTGCCCCGAGGGGTTGGTCGGTGTCGTGTCACCTGCTCTGTTGTCGGGCACCTGCTGGCCTGGCGGGTTGGTCGGTGTTGTGTGACCGGCCCTGTGGTCCGGCACCTGCTGACCCGGCGGGTTGGTCGGTGTTGTGTGACCGGCCCTGTGGTCCGGCACCTGCTGACCCGGCGGATCCGTCGGTGTGACCACCGACCCGTCGCCAGTCGAGCGCGTTCCAGTGTCCGTTCCCTGGCACTCGCCGGTGTCGGTCGTGGCCGCGGGTGCGTCCGCCGTCGCGGTGGAGCCTGTGGTCGCCGTGGAGTCTGTGGTCGGGGCCGTAGGGGTGGAGTCGGCCTTCTGGGCCGTGGCGGCCGTGTCCGCTGTCGAGCCCGATATGTTGTCTATGGACGGCGTGCCGGTTGCGGAGGATATATCCCCAGTTGATGGGGTGTGGTGGCCCGTGGATGAGGCTGTGCTGCCGGGGTCGATCGTCCCCGGCTGGCCGTCGGGGCTGATGTGCCTGGGTGCCCACTCGCCCGTGCCGTACTCGCCCGCCGGGACCTCCACTCTCGGCATCTCGGCCGGCTGGATGTCGCGCGCATGGTCCACCACCGTCGACACCGCGCCGGGGTCCAACGGCTTGGCGTCGATAGACACTACGTCGCTGCCGTCGTTGGCCCAGGCGTTGACGTCCGTGCCGTTCGTGGACGCGTCGCCGGAGACCGAGGGCATCTCGGCGGGCTGCACCTTCTCGATGTCGTCGAGCAGCGCCCGCAGCTCTTCGGCCGTGGGCGGATCAATGGGCACCTGGAGCACCTTGACACCGTCGACCACGATGACCCGCGGTTTGTGCGGGTCATCGTGGTGATGGTCCTTGGCCGGGGTGTCGATGATCCCGCTGTCGGAGTCGGCACCGCGATCTCGCCTACTGGCGATGTCGTCGTCCTTGGGATCGTCACCGGTGTCGGGCGTGATGTTGTCGACATCCGGTTTGTCGTCACCCGTCTTGGCGTCCGGCTTGTCCTCACCGGTCTTGGCATCCGGTTTGTCGTCATCGCAAGCCTTAGCATCAGGCTTGTCTTCGCCCGTCTTCGCGTCCGGCTTGTCATCCGTCTTGGCATCCGGCTTATCGCCCGTCTTCGCGTCAGGCTTATCGTCCGCCTTGGCATCAGGCTTATCGCCCGTCTTCGCATCGGGCTTGTCCTCGCCGGTTTTGGCGTCCGGCTTGTCAGCAGGGGTGCCGTCGTCCGCTCGCGGGTTCTCGTACTTGGACCGCTCATCGCCTCGGTCCTTCTTGGGCTCGTCGCCGTCCTTGGCGTCGCTGCCCACCGTCGGCGCGGCCTCCTTGGCCTGATCCCCCACCCGCGGGTGATCGGCCTTCTTCTCCAGCAGCCCAAGCCGGGCCGTCACGTCGCGGACCATCACCTCGGCGGCGTCGGCCACCTGGACCGGGCGATGGGTGGTCTGGGTGGCCAGACCCGCCCCGCTCATGACCTGCCCGACACGGCCCTCGACCGACCGCATCTGCGTGACCGCGTGCTTAACCTCGGCCAGCAGATCACGGACCAGCTTGGGATCCATGCCGTCGAACTTGCCCATGGGTCACTCCCGGACGTCTCGCCGCTCCGGACTTCACCGTAAGGGCCTGCTGGCATCACCGCAGCCGGGATAATCAGACGGTATACGTCAGGCGTCCGTCCAAGCCGTACACGCCGGCTGTACGAACGAATGCATCAACCGACCGGACGAGCAGACCAGACAAGCCGGATAGGCCCAACCGGACAGACCGGGCGACGCGGGCATGCAGGCGAGCCAGCCGGGCGGACCGGACAGGGCTGGGCTGGGCTGCCGGATAAAACAGGCGGACTGACATTCTGACGGGCCGCGCGGCCAGACCGACCAGGCAGACAGTCGGTACCGACCAAGCCGATGAGCCGGACCGACCAGGCAGACAGTCCGTACCGACCAGGCCGATGAGCCGGACCGACCAGGCGGACCGACCAGGCGGACAGACGGGCCGCGTGAACGGACCAGGCCGCCAGGCCCCGCGGTCAGTCGTCCGTGGCGACGTAGCCGATGATGCCCCGTAGCTTCTCCACCGGGATCGCCCCCCGCCTGAGCATCCGCGGCACCGCCGTGGTCAGGTCCAGGATCGTGGAGGGTGTGTTGTCCGTGGTCTTGCCGCCGTCCAGGTAGACCGCGACCGACTCACCCAGCTGCTCCTCGGCCTCCGCCGCCGTCATGGCCGCCGGGGCGCCCGAGCGGTTGGCGCTGGAGACGGCCATCGGGCCGGTCTCCTTCAGCAGGTCGAGCGCGACCGGGTGGAGCGGCATGCGCAGCGCGACCGTGCCCTTGGTCTCGCCCAGGTCCCAGGACAGCGCCCGGTTGGCCTTGCAGACGAGCGTGAGCGGGCCGGGCCAGAAGGCGTCGATGAGGTCCTGACCGTACGGTCCCAGGTCGTCGACCAGGGCGTTGGCCGCCCTGACGGTGCCGACGAGGACCGGTGGCGGCATGTCGCGGCCGCGGCCCTTGGCCTCGAGCAGGGCGGTGATCGCCGCGGGGGTGAAGGCGTCGGCGCCTATCCCGTAGACCGTGTCGGTCGGCAGCACCACCAACTCGCCGCGGCGTACGGCGGAGGCGGCCTCCGTCAGGCCCTCGGCCCGCTGCTCCATGTCCGTGCAGTCAAAGCGTCTTCCCACGGTCTTATCGCCTCGCTCCGCTCGGCGGGGAGCGGCGCTCTCGAGGCTCCCCCCTCCTCATTCGGTCACTTCGCGATTCGGTCACTTCGCGACCTCTCGCCGTCAGGAGAAGGCCGCGCCGCTCGCGTGCATCCTAGTCCTGGCCAAGTCTGGCCGTGACGAAGCGGTCCCTGCGGGTCAGATCCTGCCGCAGTCGTACGTCCCGCCAGCCGTTGTCCTCAGGGAACGTCAGGTAGACGGCCCTGCCCTGCTCGTCGGCATGTTCGACGGAGACCCAGCCACCAGGCCGCAGCAGGCGGCGCGCGGTACGTTCGACGGCGCGTACCTCGCCCAGACCGTCGTCCCCGGTGCCGTAGAGGGCCCGCGAGGGGTCGTAGTCGCGCACCTCGGGGTCACGCGGAATCGCGCCAGGAGGGATGTAGGGCGGGTTGGAGATGACCAGGTCGACCTTGCCGTTGAGCTCGGGCAGGGCTTCGGCCAGGTCGTCCGGATGCAGGTGGGTGCGGCCCTGGCCGTGTTCGGAGATGTTGCGCTTGGCCCAGCCGTACGCGCCGGGGTCGACCTCGACCGCGTGCACCTCGGAGAGCGCGACCTCCTGGGCGATCGACAGCGCGATCGCGCCCGAGCCGGTGCCGAGGTCGACGACCAGGGGCGCGGCGACGTCCATCGCGCGCAGCGTCTCGATGGCCCAGCCCGCCATGACCTCGGTCTCGGGCCGGGGTACGAACACGCCGGGCCCGACCGCGAGCTCCAGGTAGCGGAAATAGGCGTGGCCGGTGATGTGCTGCAGCGGCTCGCGGGCCTCGCGTCTGGCGACGCCCTCCCAGAAGAGCGCGTCGAAGTCGGCGTCCCTGACCGTGTGCAGCTCGCTCCTGCGCACGGCGTGGACGAAGGCCGCGATCTCCTCCGCGTCCGTACGCGGTGAGGGCACACCTGCCTCGGCCAGCCGTGCGGTGGCGAGGGCGATTTCGTCCAGCAGAAATGTCATGAGTGTTGTGCGAGCTTCTCCGCCATTTCGGCGTCGATGAGGGCCTGGGTGACGGCGGTGAGCTCGCCGTCGAGAACTTGGTCGAGGTTATACGCCTTGAAGCCGACTCGGTGGTCGGAGATGCGGTTTTCCGGGAAGTTGTACGTGCGAACCCGCTCGGAACGGTCGACCGTGCGCACCTGCGACTTGCGTTCGGCCTGCGCGGCGGCCTCCGCCTGCTCCTGGGCGATGGCCAGCAGCCGGGCGCGCAGGATGCGCAGCGCCGACTCCTTGTTCTGGAGCTGGCTCTTCTCGTTCTGGCAGGAGACCACGGTGCCCGTGGGCAGGTGGGTGATCCGGACCGCCGAGTCGGTGGTGTTGACGCTCTGGCCGCCGGGGCCGCTGGAGCGGTAGACGTCGATGCGCAGCTCGTTGGGGTCGATCTGGACCTCGACGTCCTCGGCCTCGGGGTAGATGAGCACGCCCGCGGCGCTGGTGTGGATGCGGCCCTGCGACTCGGTGACGGGCACCCGCTGCACACGGTGTACGCCGCCCTCGAACTTGAGCCTGGACCACACGCCCTCGTCGCCCTTGGCCTTGATCGCGACCGTGACGTCCTTGTAGCCGCCCAGGTCGGAGTGCTGGGTGTCGATGATCTCGGTCTTCCAGCCGAGCCGCTCCGCGTAACGCAGATACATCCGGAGCAGGTCGCCGGCGAACAGCGCGGACTCCTCGCCGCCCTCACCCGCCTTGATCTCCATGATGATGTCTTTGTCATCGTTGGGGTCACGCGGGATGAGCAGGTGCTTGAGCCGCTCTTCGAGGCGCGGGATGCGCTCCTCGATCTCGGCCGCCTCCGCGGCGAAGCCCTCGTCCTCGCCCGCCAGCTCCTTGGCCGCGACCAGGTCGTCGCGGGCCGATGCCAGCTCCCGGTAGGTGCCCACGATCGGGGTCAGCTGCCGGTAACGCCTGCCGAGAGTGCGGGCCTTGTTCTGGTCGGCGTGCACGGCGGGATCGGCGAGCTGCAGCTCCAGCTCGGAATACTCCTTGAGCAACTCGTCGAGATTCACCGTGCGTCCTTCGTCTGGGGTGTAACGGTCTCTTCACCAAGAACGCCGACCCGGCGCACGTGAGTGCGTCCGGGTCGGCGTCGGTGAAGCTAGTTGCCCGAGGACTTCTTGCCGAAGCGCTTCTCGAAGCGCGCGACCCGGCCGCCGGTGTCGAGGATCTTCTGCTTGCCCGTGTAGAACGGGTGGCAGGCCGAGCACACGTCGGCGTGGATGACGCCGTTCTTGGCGGTGCTGCGGGTGGTGAACGTGTTGCCACAGGTGCAGGAGACCTGGGTCACGTTGTAGGCGGGGTGGATGTCGGGCTTCATTGCTGTCCTTTCGAGGTGCGGTCGCCGGGTCGCCAGATGTCGCGATCAAACGCGGGCGGGAGCCGGAACCGCTGCGGGTCAGCTACCAGTGTGCCAGATGCTGTAACCGTCCCAGGCCACCGGGCATTCCCGGAACCTTATAGCGGACTCACTGTCGTCACATTAGGCTCCCGCGCACAAACCATTACTTTTTTCCCATAAGGACTGCGATCAGATGAAGAAGGGGCTGCGGTCGCTACTCGCGACCGCTACGGGGGCCGCGCTTCTCCTCGGATGCGTGAACCTCTCGGCCGCGCGAGCGGCCAGTGCTGGAAGCGACTTCAACGGGGCTGCCACGTCGGACGCGTTCATCCCGGTCGACCGGGACATCGAAGTCAGCGTCACTCTCAGACTGAAGGACCCGGCGACCGTCACGGCGGCCGTCACCGGCAGCATCACTCCGCCCGGCAAGTCGGGACGGGACGTGGACTTCGACTTCCGGCCGTCTCCGACGAGCAAGGCCACTGAGACGACGATCACCGGCAGGTTCGGCATCGGCAAGGACGACCCCGCCGGCGACTGGAAGCTGAACGTCAGTGTCCCGCGTGCCTCGGGCACCGGAAACAATGCCTTCGTCCTCAATGTCGCTGGCAAACAGGGCATCACCAGCGGCGGCGTCACGCCCAACCCGGTGCGCCTGATCAAGGGCAAGGACGTCAAGGTCTCGGTGAAGGCTTCGGTGACCGACGCGGAGTCGGTCTCCGCCAAGCTCATCAGTGAGGAGTCAAACGAGTCCTACGACCTGGGCGACCTGGAGCGCGGCTCCGACGGCTATTACCGCGGCAGCACGTTCTTCAGCGACGACACGCCTCCGGGCGACTGGACGCTGGAGGTGTACGCCAACCGCGGCGGCCAGTCGCTCAAGGGCGTCAGCTCCTTCACCGTCGTCGCCCCGGTGGGCGGCGCCTCGAAGAAGGCCAAGGTCAGGATCACGATCAAGGCCCCGGCCAAGGTACGGAAGGGTGCCTCCGTCACGGTCTCCGGCAAGGTCTATCGCGGCTCCAAGGGGTATCCGAACAAGAAGCTGGAGGTCTACTTCAAGACCAAGGGCACCAAGACGTACAAGCTCCTGCGCTTCGTGAAGACGAACTCGACCGGCAAGTACGCCAAATCCTTCGCCATGAAGAAGGACGGCTACTTCCGCGTCAAGGCGCCCGGCACGAGCAGGACCCGCAGCGCGCTGTCGCCGCAGGAGTTCGTGGACGTCAGGTAGTCAACGGCCCAGATAGGTGAGTACGGCGAGCACTCGCCGATGGTCCTCGGGCGCCGGCCCGAGGGCCAGCTTGGCGAAGATCCCGGAGATGTGCTTCTCCACGGCCCCTTCGGTGACGACCAGCCGGGCGGCGATGGCCGTGTTGGAGCGGCCCTCGGCCATCAGCGCCAGCACCTCGCGCTCGCGCCGGGAGAGCGTGTCCAGCGGGGCGCCACGCCGCTGCCTGCTGAGGAGCTGCATCACCACCTCGGGGTCGATGACCGTGCCGCCCGCCGCCACCTGCCGCACGGCCTCCAGGAACTCGGCCACGTCGGCCACCCGCTCCTTCAGCAGGTAGCCGACGGCCGGGCCGATGAGCTCGCCCGCATAGCGTTCCTCGACGTATTGCGACAGCACCAGGATCGGGAAGTCCGGTCTGGCCGCCCGCACCTTCAGCGCGGCGCGCAGGCCCTCGTCGGTGTGGCTCGGCGGCATCCGGACGTCGACGATCGCCAGGTCGGGCGCGTGCTCCTTGACCGCGGTGATCAGGGACGACCCATCGGAGACCGCCGCGACGGTCTCGATGCCTCCGTCGGCGAGCAGCCGGGCCAGCCCCTCGCGGAGCAGTACGGAATCCTCGGCGATGACCACGCGCATGTGCAATGCCTACCACTCGCAGGGCAACTCCGCGCGCACGAGGGTGGGACCGCCGACGGGGCTGTGCAGGATGAGCACCCCGTCTATGGTGGCCGCCCGGTCGGCTAACCCCGCCAGGCCGCCGCCCGCGCTGACCAGGGCGCCGCCGATGCCGTTGTCCCACACGTCGACGATCACCTGCCGGTTTTCCTTGGCCACCCGTACGGACGCCTCGGTGGCGGCCGAGTGTTTGGCCATGTTGGCCAGGGCCTCGGCCACGATGAAGTAGGCGATGCTCTCCACGGCCGGGGGCGGCCGCTCGTCGGCCGTGCCGAGCTCGACCGCCACGTCCACGTGCACCGGCGCCCGCGCGGCCAGCCCGGACAGCGCCGCGTCGAGCCCCCGATCGCTCAGGATGGCCGGATGGATGCCCCTGGCCAGGTCGCGTAGCTCGGCTATCGCGGCCTTCGTGCCACTGTGCGCCTGGGCGATCAGCAGCCTGGCCTCTTCGGGGGCGTGGTCGAGCTTGGCCTGCGCCCGTCCGAGGTCCACCGCTACGGACAGCAGCCGTTGCTGGGCGCCGTCGTGCAGGTCGCGTTCGATCCTGCGGCGCTCCGCCTCGGCCGCGTCGATGCCCCTGGCCCTGCTGGCCCGCAGTCGCTCCTCCTCGCTCCCGCTGAGCAGCACCACGGCCAGCGTGCCGTGCAGCCAGGCCATCCCGCGTACGGCATAGGCGGTCACGGCCAGCATGCAGAAGCCCAAGATCGTACCGAGCACCGCCCCCGGCCAGCTGTCGAGGGCCAGGGCGTCGTTGAATCGCAGCACCTCACCCTGCGCGTGCCAGAAGGGCGCGGTGATCAGCGTGAGGGTCCCCACCCATGACAGAGCGGACACCACGAACTCCACCAGGCTCAGCGGAAACAGCAGTAACAGATAGCCGAGGTCCTTCCAGGTGGCCGGATCCTTGAACAACCACCCCACGTGGGCGCCGATCCCCCGCTCGGGCCGGGCGCGGTAGGGATCGGCGATCCGTACGCCCAGCGCGGCCCACAGCACCCGGCGCTCCAGCATCGCCGCTCCGCGCCACGTGAACATGGTCAGCAGCACCAGCGGGATGCCCACCCACAGGACCACCAGCATGAGGGAGAACGGCACCGCCACGGCCAGCACGGCGAACCAGCCGACCCCGAAGGCCAGACTGACCAGCATGTAGGGCACGGCCCGCCACGTGGCCGGATCCACCACAACGCCAATGGGCCCCCGGGGCCCCAACGGCACGCGCTCCCTCAACGGCACAGCAACCATGCCATCAAGGGTGCCCGTCCAACGGGCCGCTGAGAATGTGGCGGACTTCCGTCCTCAGGTGGGGTTATCCCCAGTGGCCGATCTCACCGCCTCGTCACAACAGGCTGCCCCCTGCTGCGGATCGGCGGCTGTGCCCGTGCGATGGCTCCCCGGGTGCCCCGTCACACGACCGCCTCGATCCCTGTGACGGTCCATGGGTGGCTGGGGTCCTTCGCAGGGATATCCCCTCCGGGGGGAAGAAAGAAGGCGGTCCGTCGTGGCTGGGGTCCCTAACGAGGGATGCCCCTCAGGGGGAGGGAGCGAAGACGACCCGTCGCGGCCGGGGGCCCTAACCAGAGACACCCCTCCGGTCCGGGAGAGGAGAAGAACGACCCGTCATCGCCGGAACCCCTACGAAGGGACACCCGCCTCCGGCCGAGCAGACGAAGACGGCCCGTCCTCGCAGGCCGCCCCTGGTGGAGGCAGCGGCCGTGTCCCCAGAGGCCCCCAGACCCCCCTGAGGCCCGTGACGCATGCCGTACCAAAGAAAGAAGGCCGTACAAAGAGAAAGGGGCGGCAGAGAGAACTCTGCCGCCCTTTCACCAGCGTCAGTCGCGGTCGTTGCTCACCGTGGTCTTCTGGACCTGCAGGAGGAACTCGGCGTTGGACTTGGTCTCCTTCATCTTCTCCAGGAGCAGCTCCAGCGCCTGCTGCATGTCGAGCGCGTGGAGCACCCGGCGCAGCTTCCAGACGATCTGGAGCTCGTCCTTGGCCATGAGGATCTCTTCCTTACGGGTGCTGGACGCGTCGACGTCCACCGCGGGGAAGATGCGCTTGTCGGCCAGGGAGCGGCTGAGCTTGAGCTCCATGTTGCCGGTGCCCTTGAACTCCTCGAAGATGACCTCGTCCATCTTGGACCCGGTCTCGACCAGGGCCGTGGCGAGGATCGTCAGCGAGCCGCCGTTCTCGATGTTGCGGGCGGCGCCGAAGAAGCGCTTGGGCGGGTAGAGCGCGGTCGAGTCGACACCACCCGACAGGATGCGCCCGCTCGCGGGAGCCGCGAGGTTGTAGGCGCGCCCGAGGCGGGTGATCGAGTCGAGCAGCACGACCACGTCGTGGCCCAGCTCCACCAGGCGCTTGGCCCGCTCGATGGCGAGCTCGGCGACCGTGGTGTGGTCCTCGGCGGGACGGTCGAAGGTCGAGTGGATGACCTCGCCCTTGACCGACCGCTGCATGTCGGTGACCTCTTCAGGCCGCTCGTCCACCAGCACGACCATCAGGTGGCACTCGGTGTTGTTGCGGGTGATCGCGTTGGCGATCGCCTGGAGGACCATCGTCTTACCGGCCTTGGGCGGCGAGACGATGAGGCCGCGCTGGCCCTTGCCGATCGGCGAGACGAGGTCGATGATCCGCGTGGTGAGGATGTTCGGCTCGGTCTCGAGGCGCAGGCGGTCCTGCGGGTAGAGCGGCGTGAGCTTGTTGAAGTCGGGCCGGTTGCGGGCCTGCTCCGGGTCCATGCCGTTGACGGTGTCGAGGCGGACCAGGGCGTTGAACTTCTCGCGGCGCTCGCCGTCGCGCGGCTGCCGGACGGCGCCGGTGATGACGTCGCCCTTGCGCAGGCCGTTGCGGCGGATCTGGGCGAGCGAGACGTAGACGTCGTTGCTGCCGGGCAGGTAGCCGCTCGTCCTGACGAACGCGTAGTTGTCGAGGATGTCGAGGATGCCGGCGATCGGGATGAGCACGTCGTCGTCGCCGATCACGGGCTCGTTGCTCTCGAAGCGCTCACGGCCACGGCCGCGGTTGCGCTCCCTGAACCGGCCCCGCCTGCCACGACCGCCGCGGTCGTCGTCGTCGCCGGCACCGCGCGGATCGTTGCGCGAGTCGCCCCGCTGATCGTTGCGGGAGTCGCCGCGCTGGTCACCGCGCTGGTCGTTGCCGCCACGCGGGTCGGCGCCGCGGCCGCCGTCGGCGACGCGCTCACGCTGGTCCACGCGACCGCCGTCACGACCGCCGTCACGGCCACCATCACGACCGCTGTCACGGTTGTCACGGCCATCGCGGCTGTCACGAACATCACGGCTGTCGCGGCTGTCGCGAACATCACGGCCGTCGCGGCTGTCGCGACCGTCACGAACATCGCGGCCGCCCTCACCGCGGTCGTTGCCGGAACGGTCGCTGCCGCCACGGTCACCACGCTCACGGCGCTCGCCTCTGGTGCGCCGCTCACGGCGGCTCTCACCACGGTCGCCACGCGGGTCGAGCTGGGTGTCGGCGGGCTGTGCCTGCTCCACGACCGGCTCGGCCGGGGCGGCGGCGGCCACGGGCTCGGGGGCCGCGGCCACCGGCTCGGGAGCCTGCGCGACGGGCTCTTCAACGGTCTTGGGGCGGGAACGTTCCCGGCGTGCCCTGGTGGGCCGCTCCGCGGCGGGCGCCGCGTCGGCGGCGGCCGGGGCCTCGGCTACGGCAGCGGGCGCGCCTTCTCCGGTGCCGCCACCCTGCTTCTCCTGGATGGCCGCGATGAGCTGGCTCTTCCGCATGCGCCCGGTGCCGCTGATGCCCAGCTCAGCGGCCATTTTCTGCAGCTCGGGCAGCACCTTGGCGGACAGGCCGGTGCCGGAGCGACGCGCACGGGGCTTGGCCGCGGCGCGGGTGGGGGTGTCGCCGGACGCGGGCTGCGCAGGTGAGCCTGGTGCGTCGGAGAGGAGTTCGGTGGTGTCGCTCAACTAAAGGTCCTTCCCAGGGGTCGGGCGCCGGTTTTGTTCTGCCGGGCGTCCCGGAGGTGCTTGCGATCCGGCGGGACAGACCGGGTCGGGGTGCACGTTGCGATCTTCGGCCGCCGCTGGGGACGACCGCCACTCTTGGGGAGAGGCACGTCCAAGCGGCCACAGGACAGTGACGCGTGGATGACACCCCTCAGATTGCTGTCGCCAGCCAGATGTCGAGGTGATTCGAACGCGCAGACCCCCGTCGTCGCCGCCTCACGTTGGGCCAACCGGGTGTGGGCCAACCGGAGGCAACGGATTCCGGGGAGACAGCCGCGCCGCACACGCCTCGCGACGTGCAGCATTATGCAGCGATGTGTGGCTGACAAGCACGCACCCACCAAGGGGGCATCTGGTGCGGCTATCAGCCTAACATCACCAGCGCACACGGCTATTCCCTGAAGGTCTAAAGAGGCATCAGCGTGTCTCGGGGAACTGAACGTTCGCACCAACCGGGTCGACGTCCATAAGCTGGATGTGCCAGTCATTACCCACTTCTGGCGCGATCAAATCCTGCGAATCCGATGTCGAAAACGCAAGAACTGTGGGACCTGCTCCCGAAACGACCGCAGGCACGCCCACTGCACGGAGACGTTCTACCAGATCCGCACTGGCCCGCATCGCAGGCGCACGGTATTTCTGGTGAAGTCGGTCTTCGGTGGCGGCGAGCAGCAGCCCGCGCTCCGGCCGCTGAGTCAGCGCCGCGATCAGCAGCGCAGACCTGCCGGCGTTGAAAGAGGCGTCCTTGTGGGGCACGTCCTTCGGCAACAACCCCCGTGCGGTCTCCGTGGCCAGACGCGTCGCCGGAACGAACACGACAGGCCGGATGCGCACATCCGGGAGCAGTTTCACCATACGCGGTGATCCGGAGTGGTCGGTCCACGCAATCGTCAAGCCTCCGGCCAGGCATGGCGCGACATTGTCCGGATGCCCTTCCATCTCGGTGGCCAGGGCGAACACCTCGTCGTCGGAAAGGCCGTATCCGTCGGGGAATCCGGCCGCGCGCGGCCCCCCGTCGCCGGTTTCCGCACGCGTGGATTCGCCGGGCCGGGCCAGCGCTCGGGCGGCCAGGATGCCCGCGCAGATCGCGGCCGAGGACGAACCCAGGCCGCGGGCGTGCGGGATGCGGTTGAGGCAGTGCAGCCGGATGCCCTCTGGCTGGGCGGCCCCCATGCGGTCGAACGTCCTGCGCATGGCCTTGACGACCAGGTGTCCTTCGCCGAGGTCGAGCTCGCCTTCGCCCTGTCCTTCGATGGTGACGTGGACGCCCCGCTCGCCGGTCAGCGTGGCCCGGACCTCGTCGTACAGGCCCAAGGCCAGGCCCAGGGTGTCGAAGCCGGGGCCCAGGTTCGCCGACGTGGCAGGCACACGGATGTCAACGGTGCTCATTCGCCTGATCTTTCCCCCGCCGCCTTCAGCGGCGACGGGCCTGTTTTCCGTACGGCAAAGCATCCGTGCGGCAAAGCTTCCCGTACGGCAACGCTTCTGTATGGCAAAGCATCCGTATGGCAAGTAGAGCGCGGGCCACGGCATGCGCCCCGCACGCAGTACGAGCCCCGGCGCTTCTAGCCCAGGTTGAGGGCGGCCGCGGCGGCGTGGACGTCGATGGGGATGGTGACCGGAGCCGGCGCGCCGGCGATCGCCCAGTCAGGGTCCTTGAGGCCGTTGCCCGTGACCGTGCAGACGATGCGCTGCCCGGGCTCGATGAGCCCGCGCGCGTGCGCCTGAAGGAGACCGGCGACGCTGGCCGCCGAGGCGAGCTCGACGAAGACGCCCTCCTCCTGGGCCAGCAGTTTGTACGCGGCCGCGATCTGCCGGTCCGTGACCGACTCGATGGCGCCCCCGGACTCGTCGCGCGCCGCCGTGGCAAGCTGCCAGGAGGCGGGATTTCCGATGCGGATGGCCGTGGCGATCGTGTGCGGATGGGCGACGGGCCCGCCGTTGACGATGGGAGCCGCGCCGCTGGCCTGGAAGCCGAACATGCGCGGCGCCTTGGTGGCGATCCCGTCGGCGGCGTATTCGCGGTAGCCCATCCAGTAGGCCGAGATGTTGCCCGCGTTGCCCACCGGGATGCAGTGGATGTCGGGCGCGTCGCCGAGCGTGTCGACGATCTCGAAGGCGGCCGTCTTCTGGCCCTGCAGCCGGAACGGGTTGACCGAGTTGACCAGCGCGATCGGATAGCTGGACGACAGCTTGCGGGTCATCTCCAGGCAGTCGTCGAACGAGCCCTCGACCTGGAGCAGCGTGGCCCCGTGGACGAGCGCCTGGGCCAGCTTGCCCATCGCGATCTTGCCGCGTGGCACCAGCACGGCGCAGGTGAGCCCGGCGCGTACGGCGTAGGCGGCGGCCGAGGCCGAGGTGTTGCCGGTGGAGGCGCAGATGACCGCCTTGGCCCCCTCTTCGACGGCCTTGCTGATGGCCATCGTCATGCCACGGTCTTTGAAGCTGCCCGTCGGGTTGGCGCCCTCCACCTTGAGGTAGACGTCACACCCGGTCAGCGCGGAGACGCGGTGCGCGGGCACCAGCGGCGTGCCGCCCTCCAGCAGCGTGATGACGGGCGTCTTCGTGGTGACCGGAAGGCGCTCTCGGTACTCCTCGATGAGGCCACGCCACGACCTGCTCATATTGACTCCCTACCTGCGGTCTTGGGCACCGAGTGTACGGGGTCCCGGCGGTGTTCACGGAGTCGAGTCCCGGGCCGCCGAGCCTCAGCCGCAACAACCCATATTTCAGGAAATTCTCAGCATCTCCCGGTAAGGTCCCCGGCAGGGGGGTCACCACCATGAACGCGCGTCCTGCCATGACGCAGAACGACTATTCTCCGCTGTCGCCGCCAGAGCTCGGCACCTGGTCACCGGCCCTGTCCGTGAGCGTGGTGATACCCGCGCACGGCGGGCCCCATCTGGAGCTGACGCTGGCCGCGCTGGCCGCTCAGACGTACCCGGACCACCTCATGGAGGTCCTGGTCGTGGACGACGGCAGCGAGCCACCGATCCGGCTGCCGGAGATCCGGCCGGTCAACACCCGGATCGTCCCGGTGAAGACCGGCTGGGGCATCTCGAACGCCGTCAACACCGGCGCCAAGGCCGCCGACGGCGAGATCATCCAGCGCCTCGACGCCGACATGGTGGCCTGCCGCGAGCACATCGAGGCCCTGGCCCGCTGGCACCACGTGACCGACTATCTGGTCACGATCGGGATGAAGCGCTTCATCGAGGTGCCGACGATCACCGCCGAGCAGGTCTTCCGGGCGGGACACCTGGGAGACGTGTTCGACCTGGCGTCGGGCGTGTCGAGCTCCACCGAGGCGACGATCGCCAAGACCGACGGGCTCCGCAAGAGCCGCAATCCCTACCACGTGTGCACGGGACCGACCTTCGCCCTTCCCCGTGAGGTCTTCCACGCCGTGGGCGGTCTCGATCCGAACGTCGTACGCGGTGAGGACACCGAGTTCGCCTACCGGCTGGCCATGCACGGCGTCGTGTTCATCCCGGACATGGAAGCGCAGGCCGTACACCTCGGGCTGCCCGCTCAGCACCGTGACAGGGATCGCGCCGTGCGGGCCGTCGAGCCGTACCTGGCGCACCGGGTTCCGCTCCGCCGCGACCTGCGCAAGGATCAGGGCCGCCGCTGGCTCGTGCCGTACGTGGAGATCGTCCTGGACGTCACGGACACCTCGGAAGCGGTGGTCCGGCAGGCGGTGGCGGCGGCGCTCGACGGCAAGCTTCAGGACGTCGTGGTGACGCTGGTGGGCCCGTGGGCGCGACTGCACGACGGGCGGCGGGCCGTGCTCAGCGACCCGCTCTTCGAGATGCGGCTGATGCGCGACCTGTTCGCCCACGACGAGCGGATCCGGCTGATCGACGAGGCGGCCCCGACACCGGCGCCCGCGCCGTTCCGCTACCGGGGCCCGATCGACGTGCCGCTGCACAAGGCGACGCTGGAACGGATGATCGAGACGGTGCAGAAGGACCTGACGGGCGTGCTCGTCGTGGACCTGCCCGACGGCCGCGCGGCCCGCCTCGAACGCACCTCGGCCCTGGGCCGCGCCCTGCTGCTCGCCGCGCCGGGCGACGATCTCGACGAGATCATCCAGACCACGCACGGCGTACGGCACGAGGACCCGGACCGCTACTGGCCCCCGGCCCCGCAGCCGAAACCCACAGCCGAGAAGACCACGGCTCCGAAGACGGCGCCACAGAAGCCCGCCGCGCCGCTACCGCCGATCGTCACGGTTCCCGTCACCGAGGAACGGACCCTCCTGGGCCGCCTCAAGTCCGCGCTCCGGCCCAGCTGAGCACGCGGCCTCTCGCCCCAAGCCCGGCCAGCCGCGCTGCCTCTCCCCGAGGACGCTAGCCGCGCAGCCGCTTGCCCAGGGCGCGCTTGACCGTGGTGGCCAGCAGGACTTTCATGCTCTGCTGAGCGCGGTTGGCGGCGGCCAACTGGCGCCGCAGCGTGCTGACGTCGCGCCGCAGCTCCACCGCGCTCTTGCGCCAGCGCCCCGCCTCGTCGCGCCACTTGGTCACCTGCGCGCGCAGCCGTTCGGCCTCCTTGGTCAGCCGCGCCACGTCGGCCTCCGCCTTGAGCCTGGCCCGGTAGGCGCTGCGGCGGCCGAGCAGCTCCGCCGCCTCCTCGGCGAACCCGTACGTCTCGCCCTCCACCCAAGCGACGCCCGCCACGTCGTCCACCGCGTCGTCGAGCTCCTCCTCAGGGCGCAGGACGATCCGCGCACGGGCGAAGGAGGAGGCTCGCTCCAGCCGGGCGGCCACGACGCCGTCCTTGGACTCGTGGAGCAGGACGTTCACCAGTCCCAGCCCTTCGCCGCGGGCCAGGTCGAGCAGCCTGGCCAGGCTGTCCTCCCCCGGCACCCAGCCGGCGGGCAGCCGCAGCACGTACGGCACGCCCGGGTCGACCTCGCCGGAGACCGCGAGCCGTACCCGGCCCTCGTGCAGGTAGTGGCCGTGGACCAGCACCAGGTCGAGGTCGGGGTCCTTCAGCGGGGCCCGGCGCTCGCGCCCGAGGGAGTCCCAGGGACCGACCACGACGACGGACAGGTCCAGCATGGTGCCCGCGAGCAGGGCGTCGACCGTGGCGCGGACCTGCTCGTAGCCGGCGGTGCCGTCGACGACGATCGCGACGTACGGGACCTTCCACTGGCGGGAGGGGTGCGAGCGGAGCCACCGGTAGGCGGGGATGCGGTCGGCGACGAACGCGTAGCTCACCCGGTCGATGGGCCGCTGGTCGCGCATGCGCATGGTCGGCCCGAGATGGTAGGCACGGGCCTTGGGCTCCGGTACGAACACCGCCCCGGCCTGGTAGAGCCGGTAGCCCATCTCCGTGTCCTGGCCGAGGATCAGCTCGTCGTCCATCGTCCCGGCGGCGGCGACCAGCCGGGCGTTGACCGAGGTCGCACCGCCGACGTGCAGGCTGAAGGGGCGCTGGGTGTTGTCGGTGAGGCCGTTCGTCCGCTCGATGAGGTCGACGATCCAGGCGTGCGGCTCGGCCGGCTCGAAGGCCTTCTCCAGGTCGTCGGGCAGCTCGGCGGGAAGCGGCGCGTCGGTGAACCTGATGTAGCTGGTCACGGCCAGATAGGGCGCGGCATGGTGCCAGCGCATGTGCGCCTCGATCGAGCCGGGAGTGAGCACGACGTCGGAGTCGAGCCAGTGGATCACGTCGCCGGTGGCCTCGGCGAGCCCGGCGTTGCGCGCGCCGGCCCGGCCCGGGTCGTGGCAGACGATCAGCCGGGTGCCTTCGGGGCGTTCGGCCGGCAGCCGCAGGGGCGGGGAACTGCCGTTGTCGACGACGATGACCTCGATCAGCCCGGCGGGGTAGGTCTGCCGGGCGAGCCCGGCCAGGGCCAGGTCGAGCTTGTCCTGGCCGCCGTACGCGGGCACGACCACGCTGACCCGCAGCGTCGGCGTGTAGCTCTCCGGCGGTTCGAGCATCCGGTAGTCGTTGCCGCGAACCCTCGTGCCGCTTCCAGGAGCAGGTTCGGCCCTCATGCCGCTTCCAGGAGCAGGCTCGGGCGGAAGCCGCGCCACTGGTTCGTGGCGACCTTCAGGAAGTGGGCGAGCGGGAGTTGCCAGGTGTGCTGGTCGCTCAGCGTGCGCCGGAGCATGTAGCCGAGGCCGTGGGTGCGGTAGATGCCGGCCCCGGCCGCCTGGGCGGCCTTGAGGAAGTCTCTGTCCACCGCCCGCGGCTGAGCCGGAAATCCCCCCAGGTCCTGAAATATCGTTCTTGAGGCGAGAATCGTGCCGCCGGCCACATGATCGCTGGAGACCTCGCTCGGATAAGCGGCGCCGCTGGCGAACGTGGTGCGTCTGATCGTGGCGTGCAACGGTTCCAGGTAAAAGAATTCGGCCGTCGTGCCCACGATGTCGGCCCCCGAATAGGACGCCGCCATGATCAGGTCGGCGAGGTGGTCGGGACCGTACCAATCGTCGTCGTCCCACTTGGCCACGTAGTCACCGGCCGCCAGGGCCGCGGCCTCGTTCAGCACCTCGCCGAACTGCGTCGTGGCCGGGGCCTCGACCCAGCTCACGGGCAGGGGACAGCTCTCGACCGCCTGCCGTACCTGCTCGAAGGGGACGCCGTGCAGGCCCAGCAGTACCTCGATGTCGGTGTCGCGCTGCCGGGCCATCTGCGCGAGCGCCCCGGCGACCAGCGCCGGGCGCCTGGTGGACATGACCACGCTGATCCGCGGCGTACGCGAGGGCGGCAGGCGGTGGGTCAGGCGGCGCAGCCGGACGCTGTGCTCCTCGCGGCGTAAGTCGGCCAGCGACCTGGGGCCGGTCCCGGTGTGAGCGAGCCAGTCGCGGTCCGTGAGCAGCGCCGCCAGCTCTGGGGGGACCCACGCGGGGGCGTCGTCGGCGGTCAGCGGCACGCCCGCCGCCGCCAGCCGGACCAGCCCGGCGAGTGGCACCTCGTGATCGGGCCACTCGATCTCCAGGCCGCGCAGCGGACGCAGGGAGGGCACGTCGGGCTCATGGCCGTCGACGGCCCATCCGGTGAAGGCCCCGGGCAGCTCGGCGGGGCGGCCCTCACTCCAATGCAGGCGGGCGAGCCCCTTCTCCGGGGTACGCGCGAAGCCGCAGGGGGTGACGGACATGGTGCTCCTCGACCGACGGGGACTCAGTCGGCGCCTACCTTACGCCGGTCTGACACCATCTGAGATGTTGAGTTCACCCTAGGGGTTGATGCCGGTGCAGACGGCGATCTGGCTGAACTAGCAGGATCCTCCCAGTTTTTGTCCAGGAAGCTATGGCACGGTAGTGGCGAATGTTTATTAAGGTGTCAATATCCCATTGCCACCAGATACGTCATGACTACGAAAGGTATGCGCGGATGTTCTCGCCCCGCCGCCTGGCAGCGACCGCCGCAATCCTCGGAGTTCTGGGCGTCGCCGTGCTCGTGCTGCTCGTCCTCACCGATCTGCTCACGCTCGGCGCCGCCGCCGCTTCGGGGGCGTTCGCCGTCACGCTGGCCGGGCTCGCCGTGCTCGTGCTGACCGTACGACGCCTCGACGGCAAGGCCCAGCGCATCGACCTGCGAGCCAAGAAGCACGAGGCCGAGCTGGCCAAGACCGCCACCGCGCTCAAGCGCGTCGAGGGGCGGCTGGACCGCCTGACCGAGGCCATCGAGCAGTCGGCGACGCGGCGCGAGGAGGACCTCGGCGCGATCCTGGCCTCGCTGGGCGAGGACCGGGTCAACGCCATGACGCGGGCGCGAGAGGTGGAGGAGCTGCGCGAGGAAGTCCGCGCGCTGGCCAAGGATCCGGTATGACGCGGATCAGGCACAACGACTGGGGCACGCTGGATCCGCCGGCCATCGGCGCCTGGCAGCCCGCGCTGACCGTCTCCGTGGTGATCCCCGCCTACAACTGCGCCACGGCACTCGCCCGGACCGTGGCCGCGCTGGCGGAGCAGACCTATCCGGCCCGATTGGTCGAGGTCGTCGTCGCCGACGACGGCAGCGAGCCGCCCATCGAGCTGCCCGGCGTCCGGGTCGTCCGGGTGAGCGAGAGCTGGGGACGCGGCGCGGCCAGGGAGACCGGCCGGCTGGCCGCCACCGGCGACGTGATCCACTGGCTAGACGCGGACATGGTCCTGGCTCCTGACCACCTGGAAGCGCACATGCGCTGGCACCACCTCATCGACCACGCCGTCGTGATCGGCGACACCCGGTTCGTGGCGGCGCTGGGCGAAGAGGGCACCCGGACCGAGTACACCCGCGCGACCCTGGAGTCCACCAGGATGCTCAAGGACGCGGGTTCGAGCGCGTACCTGCTGCACACCGGCGCCTCCTCCTCCGTACGCGCCGACCTGCTGCGCGACGCGGGCGGCGTCGACCGGACCCTGAACATGGCCGAGGACACCGAGCTGGGCTACCGGCTGGCGCAGGCCGGGGCGGTGTTCATCCCCGACGAGCAGGCGCGCGCCTGGCATGTCGGGCAGTCCACCGTGATGCGCCGCGAGAAGGACGTACACCGGCACAACTGGTCGTTCCTCGGCGATCTGATCCCCGATCTGCGCTGGCTGCGCGGCCATCCGCGACGCCGCTGGCTCGTGCCGTACATCCAGGTCGTCGTGGCGGCGACCGGCTACGAGGAGACGCGCGCGGGCGTGGACTCCGCGCTGGCGGGCACGATCGCCGACACGGCCGTGGCGATCGTCGGCCCCTGGGACAAGCTGACGGACGAGCGCCGCGACAGCCTCGACGACCCACTGCTCGACCTGCGCCTCATCCACAACCTCTACCGGAACGAGCCGCGCGTCACGTTCGTGACGGCCGCCCCCGACTCGGCCGCGCCCTCCCCCTTCCTGCTCACGCTCCCGTCCGGCTGGGTGCTGGGCGCCGACACGCTGTCCCGGCTCGTACGGCTGGCGGAACAGGACACCCTGGGACTCGTCTGCGCCGCGCTCGCCGAGGCCGAGACCGGCGTCGTGACCGCCAGGCTGGAGCGCACCGCGGCCTTCTCCCGCGCGGCCCTGTTCCATGGGGGGACCGACGACCTGGTGGACGAGATGTTCGGGTCGGTCTGGGTGAGCGGGGCCGAGTACGGCTTCGCCACGGAGGACCAGGCCGAGCCGCTGGCCGGAGACCCCGCCAAGTGGCGGGCGCTGGCCGGCAAGCGGCAGAACGAGGTGAAGGAGCTGCGCGCCGAGATCGACCGGCTGGCGGCCGAGGTGGACCGGCTGTCGGCCGACCCCGCCCCCGACACCGCCGCCACCGGACCGCTGACCTCGCTCATCAGGCACCTGCGGAGCGCCGGATGATCCGCGAGCTGCTGGCCGAGATGCCCAAGGCGCGCATCTTCCTGGCCGGGGTCGAGCACGACGTCACCGCCGTGGACCTGGACCGGGACCTGCTGGAGCCGTCGGTGGACACGGAACGGGTGCACGAGGTGCTCGTGCTCGCCCGTACCCCCGCCGACCTGCGCCGGGCCGCCACGCTGCACAAGCTGCTGCCGGAGGCCCGGCGGGTGGTCGTGGCCGTACTCGACACGCCCGCCTCCCATCCGGCCCCCGTGCCCACCCCGACGCCCGCGCACCGCTGGCGCTCGCTCACGGATCTGCGGGTCTACCAGCCGAAGGACCGGGTGTGGGTGGTGGACGCGCGGTTCTCGGCGCCCACACCCGCCGGCCGTACGGTGACGGCGACGGCTCGGGCGTTCGCCGGGCACCGGCTCGACGTCATCACGGCGCCCGCGGCGGCGATCGCGGGCGTCGGCGCGGCCGCCTGGCGTCCCGGGGACCCGAACGCGACGCCCGCCGAGGTGACCGGGCCGGTGCCGGAACGGGTCGGCGCCCCGGGCAGCGACGTCGTGCTCCGCACAGTCGACGCTTCCGAAACACTCGCCACACTCGCGGCTGCCGGAACAGCTTCTGGAACGGCTTCCGGATCATCGTCCGGATCCGAGGTGGGCGCGGACGACACGGCCGTGGCCGACTGGTCCGGGTCGCAGACGCCGATCGAGCGGCCGACCGCACGGTCCGCGAGCTGGGAACGGCTCGGCCGTCCCGGCGGCGCCGGACTGTCCCTGGCCGACCCCGACGTGCTCGGTCAGCCGTCCATGATCCCCCCGGTCGACGAACGGCTGGTGAATCCGCAGGGCTTCGTCACCACCCCGTCCCGCGGCCTGGCCTCCCTGGTGGAGCGCGACGGCCGCTGGTCGGTCGTGCTCGACGGGAAGATGGTGACGGCGTTCGCCGAGTCGGGCGGCGTCACGGACGCCGACGTGGGCAGGCTCAGGCAGCTGCGCGGCGTGGAGATCGACTGGCACCACGCCCACAGCGGCCCCCTCGCCGCCGTCCGCGTGCTCACGGGCCTGGCCGCGGCCGGCGTGCCACTGATCGCGGACACGGTGCCGCGGTGGGCGGGCGCACTCGGCGACGAGCTCGCCCGGCTGCTGATGTCCGATCCCGACCTCTCCGACGAGCTCCGCCGCGAGGAGCACAGCATCCGGCTCCGCCGCGAGGCGCTGCGCACCCACGGCGTCGCGGCCCGTTGGGAGCAGCTCGGCGCCCCCGCCCCCGCTCCCCCGCTGACCTCGGTACTGCTGGCCACCCGGCGCACCGACATGGTCGGCTTCGCGCTCGACCAGGTCGTCCGGCAGCGCGACGCCCAGCTCGAAGTGATCCTCGCCCTGCACGGCGTGCCCCAGGGCCATCCGGACGTGGCCGCCGCCATCGCCGCCTTCGACGGCCCGCTGACCGTCCTGGAGGCCGACCACCAGGCGGTGTTCGGCCAGGTGCTCAACGACGCGGCCGCGCGGGCCTCGGGCTCGTTCCTGCTGAAGATGGACGACGACGACTGGTACGGCCCCGACTTCCTGGCCGACCTGCTGCTCGCGCACTCCTACTCGGGAGCCCAGGTGGTGGGCACCGTGCCGGAATTCGTCTACCTGTCGTCGATCGACGTCACCGTGCACCGCAAGCAGATCACCGAGCAGATCACCAGCTTCGTCGCGGGCGGCACGATCCTGGTGGAGCGCTCGGCGTTCCAGGCGGTGGGCGGTTTCCGGCCGCTGCGCCGCTCGGTCGACACCCAGTTCCAGGAGGCGCTGCAGGCGGCCGGCGGGCAGATCTACCGTACGCACGGGCTCGGCTACATCCTGCGCCGCGGCCCCGCCGCCAACCACACCTGGCAGGAGCCGATCGGCACGTTCCTGCAGCGCAACAGGAACCAGTGGCGCGGCTTCCACCCCAGCCTTCTCATGGAACTACCGTGACTCCTCGTATCCGCCGCAACGACTACGGGGTCCTCACTCCGCCCCTCCTCGGCCAGTGGACGCCCGAGCTGACCGTCACCGTCGTCATCCCGGCCCACGACCGCCAGGAGACCCTCGACCTCACCCTGGCCGCGCTGTCGGCGCAGAGCTATCCGGCCGAGCTCATGGACGTCATCGTCGTGGACGACGGCAGCGCGGTGCCGGTGCGCCTACCGGACCTCGTCCCGGCGCGTACCCGCCTCATCACCAGCCCGCCCGGCGGCTGGGGCCGGGCCTGGGCCGTCCAGACCGGCGTCGACGCCGCCACCGGCGAGATCGTCTTCGTGCTGGACGCCGACATGGTGCCCCATCGCCACCACGTCGAGGCCCAGCTGCGCTGGCACCACCTGGCCCCGTACCTGGTCGTGCTGGGCTGGATCGACTTCACCGCCGGCGACGTGCTGCCCACCCCCGGCGAGGTGCGCCAGGCGCTGGAGGACGGGCACGAGGACAAGCTGTTCCCCCTCTCCCCGCACCGCCATGACTGGGCCGAGAAGATCATTCTCGACCACGACGGCCTGCGCACCGCCCCGAACTCCCTGGCCACCCGCATCCACGTCGGCGCCACCGCCTCCTACCCCGCCGCGCTGCTGCGCTCGATCGGCGGGCTGGACACCTCCCTGGTGCTGGCGGAGGACACGGAACTCGGCTACCGGCTCACGCAGGCGGGCGCCGTGTACGTACCGGACCCGGACTCGCGCGTGTGGCACATCGGGCTGCCGACGGCCATGCGTGATTTCCTGTCGTTGAAGCGGTACAACGACCCTTACGTGGCGGACCGCGTACCGTACCGGCGCTATCTACGCACGGACCCGGGCCGGCAGTGGCTCGTCCCGTACGTGGACGCGGTCGTCCCCGCGGCGGGCTACGAGGACGTCCGCGCGACGGTCGACGCCCTGCTGGCCGGCTCGCTGCCGGACGTCGCGATCACCATCACCGGCCCCTGGTCCGCGCTGGGCGACGGCCGCCGTTCCCCGCTCCGCGACCCCGACCTGGACCTCCGCCTCATCCACGCCACTTTCGAACACGACCCCCGGGTACGGCTGGCCTCGGACCCTTCTGGCGTCGTGTCACCGTTCCGCCTCCTCATGCCGCCCGGCTGGGTCCCGGCTCGCGACGCCCTTGAGCGTCTGGTCGGCCACCTGGAAGAGCACGACGGCGGCGCCCTGTGCGTCGCCCTCGACGAAACCGACCAGGGCGTCACCGTGGCCAGACTCGAACGCACCGCCGCCCTCTCCCGCGCCGCCCTGGTGGCCCGCCCCGGCGAACACCTGGACACCGTCCTGGACGAGGTCTTCGGCCTGGAATGGGTGGACGGCGACACCTGGGGCTTCACCCGCCGCCCCCCGATCTACCCACCCCGCCGCCGCCCCGTCCCCGAACTGGACCGCGTCACGGCCCAGTACGAGAAGGAACTCACCCGCCTGCGCAAGCGCACCACCCTCATGCAGGCCGAACTCGCTCAACTCCGCAGGGAGGCGGGCAAGGGCCGCAGGGACGCGGAACGGTGGCGCGAGAAGGCCGAGTCGTGGCGCCGCGAGGCGGTCCGCCTGTCCCGCGTCCAGGACCGCACGGTACTCAAACGCGCCGTCAAGCGAGTCCGCAACCTGGCCTTTCCCGACAGCTAACCCCCTAACTGCATGGCCTTCTCTAATGGGGGGCGCTTCGCGCCTTTGGAGCTCAGACTGTGTCTATTGGGGCTGCGCCCCAAACCCCATCGAGGGGCTGCCGCCCCTCGAGCTCCCCGCCCCCTGGGCCGGATCGGATGGACGGCGAAATAACCGAAGTCCGAGGCCTGACAAGCTACGTTGAGGAGCACACGCGAGTTGTCGACCATGAAAGGAGCGGCCATGAGCGTGGTCCTGTTGCCAGGCGACGTCTTGCGCGTTCCTACCGTCGACACACTGCCCGACGGGGCCAAAGTGCACGGCACTCGCGATCTGCAGCCGGGCGACCCAGGCTACGAGATGTGGCTGCCGTGGGCGGAACCCGAAGAGGAGCAGCGGGGAGAAGACCCCGACGACGCGGCGATTCTCGCGCGTTGGCGCGACGCGGCCAGCGCCTAACCAGCCACGTGCAGGCTTGCTAGCGCAGCGGCTCTGCTCACAACATCGAGTTCGGCCTGTTGGTTACCACTTCGTGCCAGCTACGCGTATGCCTAGGCGTAGGCGATGCCTCATCGCCCGCCGCACTCTCCGGCTAGGGCCGATGCCGGTTCCCACCTGCCTGCTACCCGTGCCGCCTCCGGCAGCCTGCCGGAGGCGGCGAGGTCGCATCACGCGACGGCGGTCCCCTCAAGTTCGATCATCAGACTGGGGATCGCCAGCCGTGTCACCCCGAGCATCGTGGTGGACGGTGCCACCCCGGCGGCGCCCAACCGTGACGCCAGCACGCCATAGTGCTGGAAAAGCAGATCGACGTCGGTGGTGTAGACGTTGAGCCGGACGAGGTTCGCGAGCGACATGCCGGCCTCGCCGAGCACGGCCTCCAGGTTGTCGAGGGTCAGCGCCAACTGCGCCGCCATGTCACCGTCATGCTGGGGCTTGCCGTCATCGCTCATCGCGGTCTGTCCGGAGCAGTAGAGGGTCCGGGTGTGCCCGGAGACGATCTCCCCCTGGTTGTAGCCCATCTCCACCGACCACGCCCACGGGTTGACGGCTGTTCGCTCCATTGCCATATCAGCTCCATTCGATTCGTCGAGATCATGTGCGTCGATCGGCTCGGTAGCCGCTCGCGCTTGATGAGCCTCCCAACAAATCACGACATCCTGTGTCGTGTATTTCGCTAAAGTTCTTGTATGCGCGCCGACCGGTTGGTCTCGCTGGTGCTGCTGCTGCGCCAGCACGGTCGGCTGTCCGCGGCCGCGCTTGCCCGCGAGCTGGAGGTATCCACCCGTACTGTGCTGCGCGACATTGAGGCGCTGTCCGCGGCCGGTGTCCCGGTCTACGCCGAACGCGGCCGGCACGGCGGTTTCGCGTTGTTGCCCGGCTTCCGTACCGAGCTCACCGGTCTGAACCCTGATGAGGCCCTTGCCCTGCTGGTCGCCGGATCGCGGCGCGGCGCGCAGGCGTTCGGCCTCGGCTCGGCGCTCGCTTCGGCGATGCTCAAGGTGGTGGACGCGCTGCCCGAAAGCTACCGGGACACCGCGGCCGGCGCGGCCGAGCGCTTGCTCATCGACCCGGAGACCGACCTGCTCTCGCGTCGGCTGGTCGCTGAGGAGGTGCCTGACGCCATAGCGGCCGAGGTCCTGCGCGCGGTGTTCGCCGGACACAAGCTGCGGATCCACTACGCGGCCATGGACCAGAGCCCGGAGTGGCGCACGGTGGACCCGATCGGCCTGGTGACCATACGCGACCGGGGCTATTTGCTGGCCACGAGGTCTGGCGCGGACCGTACGTACCGGCTGTCCCGGATCTTGGCCGCCGAGGAACTCGCCGAACCCGCACAGCGACCCGACCGGGTCGACCTGGACCGGGCCTGGCAGGAACGCAGCACCCGGTTTCGGGCCGGCGGCGACCAAGTCACCGTGCTGGTACGGATGAACCCGGCGCGGCGGGAGGAGTTGCTGGGCACCGCGCTGGCCGTCCGTGCCGAAGAGGCCGACCCAGATGGCTGGCTGCGGCTGGAAGTGACCTTCCAAGACGCGAGACACGCCGAATGGGCGCTGTGGCAGCTCAGCACGAGCGCGGAAGCCCTGGCCCCACAGTGGTTGCGCACCTCCCTGCGCAACCGGGCCACCGCGATCGCCACCCGCTACGAAGTCTCCTCCTGAGAGCTGTCGCCTTCCGCGGGCCCGATCACTCGGCCTGAGACAGGCGTACACCGCCGGCTCCGCCCATGCCCGCCGGGGTCGCGCTCAATAGGCTGATCACATGCTTGATGAGGCAACCTTATTCCGGGCCTGTGCGACCGGTCAGGTCCTTCGGGCGCAGGACGGCGAGGAGTTCGTCGTCCAGGGCCGTCTGCTGCGTGAGCTGTGCCGGCGGGGCAGCGCGGACATCGACCCGCGCGGGTTGGCCATCGAGGGGGCGAGGATCGCCGGCGACCTCGACCTGAGCGGCATGCAGGTGCCCTATCCCCTGCGCTTCGTGAACTGCGTGTTCGACCGTCCGCTCGCCCTGGACGGCGCCGAGTTGCACCTGCTGGTGCTGGACGGCTGCGCGGTGCCCGGCATTCTCGCCAACGGGCTGTGCGTACGCCGTGACCTGGATCTGTCCAGGTCACGGATCAGCGGCGGCCTGTGGACCTCGGCCAGTACCTCCTGCAGCGCGGCGGTGTGGCTGTGCGAGTCGGAGATCGGCGGTCGCCTGATCTGCTTGGACACCGTCATAGACGCCGACATGCGGGCCGTACAGGCCGACCGGATGCGGGTCGGCGGGACGATCCGGTTGTTGCACGGCTTCGAGGCGCGCGGCGGGATGCGGCTCCTCGGCGTCGAGCTGGCGGGCTCGCTGGACCTGACCGGCGCCCGGCTGACCCGGCCGGACCGCGGACTGGCCCTGGATCTGGGCGACGCCCAGATAGGCGGCAGCGTCTTCCTCATCGACGACCAGACAGGCCGCCGTCCCCTGATCGACGGCCGCCTCACCATGAGCAACGCCAGGGTCGCCGGGAAGTTCCTCATCCGCAACGCCGACTTCGAACCCAGCGAAACGGTCACAGGTGCGGGCTACTCCAGCCAGCGCGACGGCGGGACCTCGATCAGCGCGCCGGGCCTTTTCGTGGGCGGAGATCTCAGCGTCGAAGGCGAATGCCGGTTCGGCGGCGGCGTGGATCTGTCCATGGGGTCCTTCAGCACCATCCAGATCCGCAAGGGGTGCGAGTTCGCCGTCGCCGGCGGGCGCGCCGTCGACCTGACGAACGCCGAGCTGCGGTCAAGTCTCGTCTTCGAAGAGGGAGTGGCGGTCCAGGGCATGCTGAAGCTGTCTGGGGCCCACATCAAGGGATCCCTCATCCTCCGGGGAACCCGGTGGAGTGGGCCAGAGAACGGCTCGCTCATCTCAGCGGGGGGCGTGGTCGTCGACAGTGCGGTGGACCTGCGGGACGTGGAGACCACGGGTGGCAGGCTGCTGTTCCGCTCGGCGACGGTCGGCGGCATCGTGGACGCCCACCGCGCGCGGCTGCACAACCCCGAGGGGGAGGCGCTCTCGCTCCAGCGGGTGGTGGTCAGAGGGTCGATACAGCTCACCGGCGGGTTCACCGCCGACGGCCGCGTGTCGCTGAACCGGTGCGTCGTGGAAGGGCGGCTCGACTGCGCCGACGGCACCTTCACCGAAGGGATCGAGGCGGTGTCGGCCACGGTCCGCGGCGGCATTCACCTGCGTTGGAGGGACGTCCCAAAGTCGATGGACCTGACGGGCGCGGTCACTACTGTGCTCGCCGACGACCCGGCCAGGTGGCCGCGGCATTCGGCGATCGCCGGATTCGTGTACGACCGGTTCGACGGCCCCTGGGACTGGCGGACGCGTCGCGACTGGCTGCGCGCCATGGTCCCGTTCGACGCGGGACCGTACGAGCAGGCGGCCAGGGTGTTCCGCCAGCACGGCCATCCCGCCGAGGCCGAGCGCCTGCTCATCGAGCAGCGCAAGCAGGCCAGGAAGGAGCAGCCACCAGGCGGCCGCTCACCACGCCGCCGGCTCCGCGACCTGCGGGATCTTCTGTATGGGGTCACCGTCGGCTACGGCTACCGTCCGGGCCGTACCTTGTGGTTGCTGGGCGCCCTGCTCGCCCTGGTCGGCGTCATGATGCTGACTCCCGCGGTCCAGCAGACGCTGCGCGCCACAGACCCCCGTGGCAATGTGTACGCGGTCGACGGCCGCCTGGTCACCGTGAGCGGGACGTCGGCGGCGACGGCGACGGACGGCACCGCGACGCCGGCCCGGCTCGCCGCACGGCCCGGACCGTGCGGCGACGGGCAGGTACGCTGCTTCGATCCCGTGTTCTACACGGTGGACACCGTCATCCCGCTCCTCTCACTGGGCCAGCGCGCCACCTGGTACCCCGAGACGCGCAGCTCAGCCGGCGCCCTCACCTTTACGCTCCTGAACCTGGCCAGCATGCTGGGCTGGCTCCTGTCGACCGTCGTCGTCCTGTCCTTCGCCCGACTTGCCCGACCGGCGTAGCTCCCCGACGCGCCGGCCACCTGGAACGGCCCCTTTCATGGAGCCAAGCCGCGCCGGTGGTGGCTACGCTGGAGGTACACGAAGTTGGTTACGGCCAACTGGGCGGCCCCGCAAGGGGCCGCATTTTTATCCGACGCCTCAAGTCACCTATCTACGCTCCAGGATCACCAAGGGGATCTCTCGCTCGGCTTTCCCCTGATAGGTGTCGTAGAGCGGGAACACCGACGCCATGATCCGCCACAACGACGACCTTTCGGCACCGGTGACAGTGCGGGCTCGGGCGGGGAACACATCCGCGAGCACCTGCACCGTCACCTCGGGGTCGGCGACCAGGTTGAGATACCACGCCGGATGGCTGTCCGACCCGCCATTGGACGCCGCCAGCAGGTAACGGTCACCGTCCCGGCCGTAGATCAAGGCCGTGCGGCGCAGTTTGCCGGATTTCCGGCCGCGCGTGCTGAGCAGCAGCGTCGGCCATTCCTGGTACATGTGGCCGTCCCGGCCGTCCGTCTCCACGTATCGGCGGATGTGGTCGGCCACCCAGCCGGTCGGGCTGTCGAGCACTTCTTCGCTGTTTTCCGTCATAGCGGACAGGCTTCTCCCTGAACTGGGGTTTAAGTCAAGCCCCCCGCAACCATCTGGTCGGACCGGTAGTCCAACCGGGCATGGGAAGCACGTTGCTCGACGGGGATCCGCAGCGCCTCGGCGACTATTGGCTGGCCGCGCGGATCGGGGCGGGCGGGCAGGGCGTGGTCTACGAGGCCTACGATCCGGCGGGGGCCAGGGTCGCGGTCAAGGTGCTTCACGGTGACCCGGCCAACCAGGCTGCGCTGCGTGGTCGCATGGCCAAGGAGGCGGTCGCGACGCAGCGGGTGGCCTCGTTCTGTACGGCCAAGGTGCTCGGAGTCCATCTCGACGGGCCCAGGCCGTACATCGTCAGCGAGTACGTCGAAGGCCCGAGCCTGCGGAAGGCCGGGCGGGTGTTCCGGGGCGACGACCTGCACCGGCTGGCCACGGCGATCGCCACCGCGCTGACCGCCATCCATGACGCGGGCGTCGTACACCGTGACCTCAAACCCGACAACGTGCTGCTCGGCCCCGACGGGCCCCGGGTGATCGACTTCGGGGTGGCCCGCACGCTGGAGATGTCGCTCACCGCCTCGGGAGTGGTGGCGGGCACGCCCAATTACATGGCGCCGGAGGTGTTCTCGGGACAGCGGGCGGGGACGGCCGCGGACGTGTTCGCCTGGGGCGCGGTCATCCTGTACGCCGCCACCGGCGAGGACCCGTTCACCGCGGAGGCCCTGGGCGCGGTCATGCACCGCGTACTCTCCCACGAACCCGACCTGGACGCGCTGCCCGACTCGCTGCGCCACCTGGTACGCGCGGCGCTGGCCAAGGAACCGGCCAGCCGTCCCACCGCGCGCGAACTGCTGCTCGGCCTAGTCAACGGCGACGGCAACCTCGACACCTCGCGGCTGCTCGCCTTGGGCGCCGGCGACGGCCGGCGGGTTGGGATCACCGCCGACGGCGAGCAGGTCGGGGCCGCCGCCGACGACCCCGCGCTCGGCGTCATCGCCGAGGACGCCTACACCGCGCTCTCCCCCGCCGACAAGGAGCTGGTCCCCGAGCTGTTCCTGCGGCTGGTCACGGTGACGGCCAAGGATGAGCTGGCGCTGCGCGAACTACGCAGGTCCGAGCTCCCCGACGACATCGAGCGGGTGCTGGACGCGTTCACGTACCTGGTCTCGAAAGGGGATCCGGTACGGCTGCTGCGTCCGGCCCTCCCCCTGGCCTGGCCCCGGCTGCGCACCTGGATCGCCACGAACCGGGACGGCCTGGTCATGCACCGCCAGATCTGGACGGCCGCCGAACGCTGGCAGGAGCACGGACGCCGGGACGCCGACCTGTTCCACGGCAGCTCGCTGGACGACGCGCTGCGCTGGGCCGCGGCCGAGCGCCGGAACATCACCCTCACCCCCGGCGAACGGGACTTCCTCTCGGCGGCCGCCGCGCTCACCAGACGCCGGTCCCGCAGAACCAGGCTCCTGTCCATCTGCCTGGCCGTGCTCCTGGCACTGGCCCTGGTGGCGGGCGGTCTGGCCGTACGGCAGAGCGTCCTGCTCGCCGAGCAGCGCGACACGGCCGAGTCCGCGCGGCTGGCCGGAGTGGCCGACACCGTGAGAGGCGCGAACCCTGTGCTGGGCATGCTGCTCAGCGCCACGGCCGCGCGCCTGTCCCCCACGGCCGAGGCCCGGTCGAGCCTGTTCGCCTCGGTCGCCGACCAGGGCCGCGCCGCCTTTCGCGACCCGGACACCGGCCCCGACGTGGTCCGCGCCCTCAGCGCCGACGGCCGGTCGCTGATCAGCGTCAGCCCCGACGAGGTCAGGGTGTGGGATGTGTCATCCGGCAGGCGGACAGGCGGCTTCAGCGGGCTCGGCATGGCCAGTGCGCCCCTGCGCAAGGCCGCGGTCAGCGAGGACGGGCGACTGCTGGCCGTCGGCGACAGCAAGAGCGTCAGGCTCTGGGACCTGGCCAGCGGCAAGCCCATGGGCCTGCACGAGCCCGCCTCCGATATGGGCGACCTGGAGCTCAGCTTCAGCGGCGGCCTCCTCATCATCGACTGGGGGCAGGGGAAGACCGTCTACAACCCGCGTACCGGAAAGACGACCATGCTGCCCGCGCTCGCCAGGGCCGCGATCCACCCGGGCGGCGACTACGCCGTGGCCGGAAGCCAGCGCTGGGCGCTCCCGTCCGGCAAGGAACAGCCCGGATTTCCCGGCATCTGCTCCGACTGTCTCCCCTTCTCGGCGTTCAGCCGCGACGGACGGCTGCTCGCCGTCGGCGGCAACACCGGCCTGACCGTCTTTGACACCCGTACCCGCAAGGAGATCACCGCGATCACGGACTGGGACAGCATGGCGGTGCCGGTGTTCAGCCCGGACGGCAAGGTGCTCGCGGGGATCGGCTCGACGATCAGGCTCTATCATCTGAACGCCGACGAGCCGCTGATGCTCGAACGCGCCATAGTGGACCCGGTGTCCGCGGTCGCCTTCGGTCCGACCGGGCTGCGCTACCTGAGCGAGGACACGGTCGTCACGCTCCAGCCGTACTTCGCCGGGAAAGAGGCCCTGGACGAGATGCAGTTCAGCGTCGATGGCAAGCTCCTCGCCACCCACACGCTGGACTCCACCAAGATCACGCTGAACGGTAGGGGCTTCGAGGCAGGGGCGTTCCAGAGCTACGACGCCGACCTCTCCTTCAGCCGGGACGGCGGACGGCTGGCGATCAAACGCAGCGACGACGTCACCGTCTGGGACACCGCCACCCGGCGCGAACTGGCGAAGGTCCCGACGCCCGCCGGTTCGGACGGTGCGGTGCCGGCTCCGGCCGGGCTCTGGACAGCCGACGAGAAGACCTTCACGCTCTGGCAGGTCCCCGGCGGCCGGCGCCTCAAGCAGGTGGCCAGGCCACGCCTGCTCGGCTGGACGGTCGCCGCCGACGGGCGTCTCATCGGCCTGGACGCGAGCCTGCTGCGCCTGGTCGACCTGGAGTCCGGGCGGGCGTTCGGACCGAGGCTCCTGTTCTCCGGCACGGCGGAGGAGGTCTGGTTCAGCGCCGATCTGAAGCTGGTCGCGGCGAACTTCGCCGGCAAGGTAGGCATCTGGGACACGAGCACGGGCGCGCAGGTCGGCGACTGGTTGCGGGTAGGCCAGGCGGCGTGGACCGCCGCGTTCTCCCCCGACGACCAACTGTTCGCATTCGCCTCCCAGCAGAAGTCGCTGACCGTCTGGGACGTACGGCTGGGCCGACGGACCGGGCCCGAGATCCAGCTTCCGGACGACGCACGATCGATCGCCTTCTCCGCCGACTCCGCCGAACTTGTGGCCATGGGCAGGGCGGGCCGTCTGACCAGGCTTCCAGTGGCGATCGAACCCTTGATGAAGGCGGTGTGCGCACGGGCCGGAAGATCATTGACCGAGGCCGAATGGACCCGCTATCTGCCCGACCAGCCGTTTAGAAAGGTCTGCTAAAAGTCGAATTCGCCGTTTCGCCAGCCCTTGCCGAAGGCTGCCCAGACTGAGCCGCTGACGACCCACGGCTCCAGGTCGGGACGCTCGGTGTCCCGCATCGCGACCCGCCCACCGCTCAACGGAGCGACCTCGATGCAGTTTCCGCCGTTGTCACCGGAGAATGAGGATTTGCGCCAGGCCGCAGTCCTCAGTTCTTCGTTCAGCTCCATGCTGTCACCAGTCTCTCTTTGATCACCTTGAGCGACACATGCTGCGGAAGCGCCTCCGCGCATATCGCGTCGTATCTAACACTCAGCGCGGCGACCTCGTCAGGTGCGTCCCGCACTTGGCCTTGTCCAGCCGACTCAAGATAGGCAGCCTCCGGCATTCCGTTGACTTTCGCCAGCATGAACCCACCGAGGAGGCCAGTGGTGGACAGGGCGGAGTAGGGAAGCACTTGAATGGTGATTCGCGTGCTTTCAGCCAATACGATGAGATGTTCGAACTGGAGGCGAGTCACCGTCTCGCCTCCAACTGGACGGTACAGGATTCCTTCATCCAGAACAGCCCAAAACATCGGCGGCTTCGAGCGCGCGAGGATGGCTTGCCGCTCCATTCGAGCCGCTAGCGCCTCTTCTACCTGCTCGGGGGTTGTACCTGGCTTGCCGGTGAAAATGGCGCGCGCGTAATCGGTGGTCTGAAGCAGCCCTGGGACGATGAGCGGCTCCCATGTCCGCAAGGTCGTGGCGCCCTGCTCGATCTCCAGCCACGGGCGGAACCATTTGGGGCTTCGCTCCCGGCTTATGCTCGGCCAGCGGGCGAGAAGTTCGCCGGACAGGCCCAGCGCCTCCTCGCAACGCTCGGTGAAGTCCTTGCTCGGGTTTCTGGCGGCCCGCTCGACGCTACCGACGAGGCTCGGACTGAAACCGACCCTGTTCGCGAGTTGATCGATGGTCAGCCCTTTGTCGATACGGAATTTCCGCAGCTCGTATCCGAACCAAGCCAGCGGCCCAGCGTCCGGGTCGAATTCACCAACGCTCACCAAGCACCTCCGCCGTTCTGTCGCCACGAAACCACACAGGACGACACACACATCTTGTGCCCAATCTGTGCGGTGATTGTCCCGCCGATCACTCACTTAACGTAGCCGTTCGCTGGCACCGTGAGAGGTGACTTTCGAGAGACATCCGCGTGAATTGAGGCTGGCTCATACGCCAGAAAAGCGATCTTGTGTGCAGGCAGCAAACGTAGCAACAGGACAAACTCGGGGATTTCATGCTCATGCGAACAGAGGCGGTAACCCTCATCGGAGCGACCAGGCTACGCCGTGGCGACAAGGCTCCGAAGCAGGCCCGGGCGGCCATGACGTGCTGGCTCACGACCGGCCATGCCGTGCTGCTTGACGCGCAACAGGTCGTCAGCGAGCTGGTCACGAACGCCTGCACTCACGTGGAGGGCGGCGCGCACCGCGAATGGGTCACGGTAATCGCCAGTCGCGGCCCCGGCTTTCTTCGCATCGAGGTCACCGACCCGGGCGCGTTCGCGTCCGAACCGCACATTCCCCAATACGCCTCTCCGGAGATCGAGTCGGGGCGCGGCATTCACATTGTGCGGGAACTGTCCGACGGGAACTGGGGGACGTTCGTCAATTCAGCGGGCCATCGCGTGGTGTGGGCCGACCTGAGGTGCTAGTCCCGTGAGGGGAGGCTGGGCCGAAATTCGGACCGTGGGTGGATGGCGGCGGTGGCGCGTTCTTGAACACTTGGCCGGGCCAACTCCCCGAAGGAAGGTCTGTCCGTGTTCGAACGGCTCTCCGATCGCGCTTCGTCGATCGTTTTCATCGTCCTCGCGCTCACGATCTCGCTGGGCACCGCCAACATCGCCGATGGGCTCGTCCTCGCCTTGTCGCCCCTGCTCGTCGTGCTGGCGATGCTGCTCGTCGTCACGCGAGAGGGATACTCCAGAGACGGATGGCGCCGGCTCGGCATGGGGCGGCTCGGCCTGCGTACCTGGCCGCTCACAGTCGCCACCACCGCCGGCGTCTGCCTGCTCGCCACCGCGGGCGCCGTCGCGCTCGGCTTCGGCCGATTCACCGCGCCGCACGGCGAGTGGCCGCAGTCGGTGATCGCCGTGTCCATCACCGGGCCGATCCTGGCGTTCGCCGAAGAGATCGGATGGCGGGGCTACCTGCAGCCACGGCTCGCGTACCTGGGCGAGCGCTCAGCGATGTTCGTCGTCGGGCTTGTCTGGATCGCCTGGCATCTGCCGTACATCCTGTTCACGCCGTACTACCACACCGACGGGAACCGCGGCCTGGTGCTCTTGCTGTTCAGTGGCTCGGTGATCGCGTTCTCGTTCCTCTTCGGGTACCTGCGCGTCATGTCCGGCAGCCTGTGGCCGGTGGTGCTGGCGCACTTCGCGCACAACGCCACCTTTGCCCTGTTGCTGGAGCATGTGGTCTCGACTGAGCAACCCGTGGTGGTCCGCGAATACCTGGCCGGTGACACCGGGCTGTTCGTACTCGTCGGCACAGCGGCCTGCGCCCTCGCCATCGGGATCAGTCGGTCCGCCGCGAGTCGCCGGTCAGCCCATGCGTCTGCGCGAGGATGACCGCCTGCACACGATCGCGTAGTTCGAGCTTGCGCAGTACGGAGCCGAGATGCGTCTTGACGGTCGACTCCGCCAGTCGCAGCCGCGCGGCGATCTCCGCGTTGGTGAGTCCCAAGCCGACCGAGGCGAGGATCTCGCGTTCGCGGGAGGTGAGCCGCCCCAGCCTGGACGCGGTGACGGGCGGGCGCTCGGCGGACGCGGCGGCGGGGAGGCGCTCGGCGGGCGCGGTGGCGGGCGGATGCTCGGCGGGCGCGGTCGCCGGTGGCGCGAGGACGAACGAGTCGATCAAGCGACGTACGAGCCTCGGCGCGACCGGCGCCTCCCCGGCGGCGGCCGCCCGGATCGCCGTCAATAGTTCCGCCGCCCCCGCGTCCTTGAGCAGGAAGCCGGCCGCGCCAGCTCGAAGAGCCGCGACGAGCAGCTCGTCGTCGTCGAAGGTCGTCAGCATGACGACGCGTGGCGGGTCGGGCCTGGCCAGCAGCCGCCGGGTGGTTTCCACGCCGTCGATGCCCGGCATGCGAATGTCCATCAAGACGACGTCCGCGCGGTGCTCGGGCCGCCGCAGGGCGTCGAGGGCCGTCTGCCCGTCGGCGGCCGATCCGACGACCCGCAGATCCGGGGTGGCGTCGAGGATCATCGCGAACCCGGTACGTACCAGCTCCTGATCGTCCACCAGGAAGACGCGGATGAGACGATCGGGACTCATCACGCGCCTTCCGCGCGACCCGCGGGCGACAGAACGGCTACGGGGATCGCGGCATCGACCGCGAATCCGCCGTCACGGCGTGGGCCAGCCTCCAGCACTCCACCCAGGGCGCGCAACCGCTCCCGCATCCCGTCGAGGCCATAGCCGGAACGTTCGGAAGCGTGGCCCGCGATCGTCTCGGCAGGTTCGGAAACGTGGCCCGCGATCGTGTCGGCACGACGGGCACCGACACCCACACCGTCGTCCTCGACTCGAACCATGATCCCTTCCTGTGTCCTCGCGACGATCACGTGCGCTGTGGCCTGCGGGCCGGCGTGCTTCAACACGTTCGTCAGAGACTCCCGAACGACCCGGAGTACGGCAAACCGTATCGCGGTGGGCACATCGTCGAACACGGCCAGCTCGGCGTCGACGTCCACCGCGAGGCCCGCCGCCCGTACCGAGTCCACGAGCTGCCACAACTCGGCCCCACTCAGCTCGCCCGCCCCGTCGCCGTCACCGTCGCCGTCGAGGTCCGGGTCGGCGTCGCGGAGTACCTCGATGACGCCACGCACCTCGGTGAGGGCCGACCGCGCGGTACGCCCGATCGTCGCGAAGACCCTTCCCGCGTCCGCGCGGTCCCAGGGCCGTGCGTGCTCGGCGGCGTACTCGGCGCCGTCAGCCTGCACGATCACGACGGTGAGGGAGTGGGCAAGGATGTCGTGAATCTCCCGTGCCGCGACAACACGTTTCCGCTGCGCGACGTACCGCTCCCGCTGCAACCGGCTCTCCTCAAGTCGGGCACTGGCCTCACGCAGCGCGCGCATGTTGGCCTGACGACCGCGGACAAGGTTGCCGATGACCCAGATCAGTACAAACAGGATCCCCAGGAACACAGCGTTCTTGAGCACGTTCGTCAGGTATTCAGGCGGGACGCTCCACCGGAAGCCGGCGAGCACGCTGCCCACGAGAGCGGCGCCGAGGGCGAGCAGGCGGATCGGCAGGGACGCGACGTGCGCGGCGACGGTATAGACGACGATCGCCTGCGCGACGTTGGCCGGCAACGGAATCGGCACCACCGCGAGCTGAACGGCGAAGGCCGTGGCCGACCCGGCGAGGACCGCGGTCGGGAAGCGCCGCCGTACGGCGAGAGGGAGGATGGCCGCAGTGCCGACGAGAAAGGCGGGCAGCCCCGCAAGAGCACTCGACAGGCCGAGAACCAGCCACATCAAGCCGGCCAGTGTCAGATCCAGCATCCTGGGGTGCTCGCGGGACCATTGGTCGATGCGGGCGGCGAGGAAAGTCCGCTGTTTCAAGGGTCCCTCGACCTTCCGTGACCGTTCAGCCGAAACGGAGTCCCAGGATAGAGCGGACGTTCCTCTCCAATTGCCCGGCGAACGACGCGGGGGCTACGAGGGCTAGTACCTGACGCAGTCCTGCGTGGCCAGAACCAGGCTCATGTCGGCCACCTTGTTGTGCGACACATAGAACATGTAGAACGCCTTCTTGTTGCCCGGCACGGTGGCGGTCGGATACCCACCCGGGCCACGGCGCAGACCGGGGTATGCGGCCTTCAGCTGCGCGTTGCTGGAGCCGAGTCCGATGCCTTGCGGTGTCTTCAGGCCAGGCGGCGCGACGATCATGGAGACACCGCGCTTCTTGGAGACGTACACCCCTACCCGGTACTCGCCGTACGGGTTCTCCTTGAGGTCCCAACCCGTGCATCGGGCGGAGTCGCCGACCGCTTTGCGGACGATCCGCTTGGTCCTCATAGCTTCCTTGGCGTTCATACCAAGCTTCAGATTGCCGTACCCGTACGGCCCCAGTGTCGCCTTCCGCGCGGCGAGCGCCGGGGATGCGACGCCGGCCGTCACGACGCCTCCCGCCAGCGCCACCACCAGCATTGAACGGCCGATCCGCCGGGCGATCGTCTGCTTCACCAGGTTCCTCCTTGATCTTTGACTTGATCACCTTAGTGATAGTTCGGATCGGTTGTTGACTATTTGCCGGATTACGAGCAGGCGCACCGCCGCCGCCGTGGGGCTGGGTCTCGGCCCATTGAGCAGCAGCATCGGGCCCGTGACCGGTTGTCGTGAACGGCCACGGGGGCCGATCAGTTCACCAGCACGATTCAGTTCACCAGCACGATCTTTCCGCGCGCGTGGCGGCTTTCGCTCAGTTCGTGCGCGGCCGCGGCCTCGGCGAGCGGGAACGCCGCCGCGACCGGCACCCGCAGCCGGCCCTCGCCGGCAAGCCTGACCGCGATCGCGAGGCCATGCACCGCCTGCGGGTCGGCGGGGGCTCCCACGGCCGTACCCGTCTCCTCGGCCGGCGCTCCGTGCGACATGTGTACGCCGTGAGCCGCCGCGGCGAAGTCGGCGATCGTCACCACGCGCGCCGTGTCACCGGCGATGGCGATGAGGTCTGGCAGCGCCCCTCCAGCGCAGTCAAACACCGCGTCCACCCCGGCCGGCGCCAGCGCGCGGACCCGTTCGACGAGCCCCGCCCCGTACGTCGTCGGCTCCGCGCCGAGAGAACGCAGGAAGTCGTGGTTGTGCTCGCTCGCCGTACCGATGACAGTGGCGCCGCGGGCGACCGCGAGCTGGACGGCGACGGTCCCCACCGCACCGGCCGCGCCCTGTACGAGCACGGTGTGCCCGGCATCGACCGCGAGCCGGTCGAGCACCCGGGTGGCCGTCTCGACGCTGCCCGCGGCGCCGCCCGCTTCCTCCCAGCTCCACGCGGCCGGTTTGGGCGCCCAGGCGGCCAGGACCGCGAAGTCGGCATTGACGCCGCGCGCGAGCGTGTCGGCCATGCCGAACACCTCGTCGCCGACGCTCACGCCCGTGACGCCGTCGCCGACCTCGTCGACCACGCCCGCGGCGTCGAATCCGGTCCGATACGGGAACGTCGTGGGCACCATGTCACGCAGCGCCCCGGAGCGGATGTACGTCTCCCCGGGCGAGACACCGGAGGCCCGTACGGCGATGCGGATCTCGCCCGGTCCGGCGTGCGGCGCCGCCACCTCGGCGACGTGCACAACGCTGGGCGGGCCGTACTCAGTGAATTGAATCGCTCTCATGCGCCGAACGTAACGGAGCACCCCCTCCGTTTAGCTAAAGTGAGAGCGATGACGGCCCAAGTGATAACCCATCTCCGCTCGGACGCCCGCGACAACCGCGAGCGCATCCTCGCGGTCGCTCGCGCGGCCTTCGCCACCGAGGGCCTCGACGTGCCGATCCGGGAGATCGCCCGGCGCGCCGAGGTCGGTGTCGCGACCGTCTACCGGCACTTCCAGACCAAGGAAGCGCTGATGGCCGAAGCTTTCGCCGAGCAGATGGCTTCTTGCTCGGCGATCGTGGAGGAGGGCATGGCGGCGGGCGACCCGTGGCGCGGGTTCTGTCTGGTGATCGAGAGGCTCATGGAGGTGCACGCCCTCGACCGAGGCTTCGCCCGCGCATTCACCTCGCGACTCCCCCAATCGGGCGACTTCGCCGCGGAGCACGCTCGCACGCTGCGCCGACTGCTCGAACTGGTGCGGCGCGCGAAGGAAGCAGGCCCTTTGCGGAAGGATTTCGTGCTGGAGGACATCAGCCTGGCGCTGATGGCGAACGACGGCATCCGCGCCGAGTCACCCGAGATGAGAGTGGCGGCGTCGCGCCGCTTCGCGGCCCTGATGATCCAGTCGTTCCAGGCCAACCCGGTCCCGACGCCGCTTCCGCCGCCCGTCCGGCTGCCCCTGTCCAGGTGAGAGTACCTGCCGAGAGATGTCAGGTATGGCTGGCAGCCTGAGCCGTGCAGTCCCCCACCACCACTCTGGCAGCAGGGCACAACTGGAGGAGCAGGCAAGATGAGCGAGATCGAAAAGACGCTGCTGGAAATCGAGCAGCGAATGCTGAACGCTGACGCGGCTTACGACGAGAAGTTCTTCGCGGAGTATTGTGCCGACGACTTCATAGCCATGGGCAGTTATGGCGTTGTATCCAGGCAGCAGGTGCTCCAGATGTACACCCAAGGCAGCGGAAATCCGGACCGGCACAGCCAGGCAAACGACGCCACCGTCAAGTTGCTCGGCGACTCCGGCGCCATTGTCGCCTACACACTGACCAGCACCACAGGCGAAGAGACGACCTCGTGGCACGCGACGACCGCATATCGCCACACCCCCGAAGGCTGGCGGGTCGTCCTCATCCACCAAACACCGATGTAATCGATGGCGGGCGCACGCGAAGAATAGCCATCCGCCGCAGAACAGTGGTCAGATCGGCTTCGCGCTTCGGGCCGACCGGTGGGGGCAGGGCCTCGGCGCCGCAGTGGTAGCGCTCCTGCAGCGGCTGGCCTTCGACGAGCTCGGCCTGTGGTGTTCGCGGCCCTTGGTGGTGATCTCCAGGCGGATGGATCTGCGGTCGGCCGGATCGGTGCGCCGTCGTAGCAGGCCCTCGTCTTCCAGGCCGTCCACCAGGGACGTGATCGACCTGCCCGTGACGCCGAGCCGGTCTTTGAGGTCGCCCATCCGCGGCGTGCCCGCTTCGTTGACGGCCAGCATCAGCAGAACCCGGGACGTGGACCAGCCGCGTTGCTGGTAGGGCTGCCCGGCGAACCGCCGCAGCGCATAGGGTCTAGGTGACCCCCGCGCCCGCGGTCAGTGCCTTCAGCTCGTCGAATGATTCTCGGATGAGTTGCGGGAAGTCTGGCTGGCCGGTGGCGAGCCAGCGTACGAATGCGATCTTGAAGACCGCGACCCCCGCCTCGGCGGCCAGGCTCGCGGCCGTGTCCGCGACACCGCGCAGGCGCAAGGCGTCGGCGAGCGCCGAGGCGAACGACTCGAGTTTGATCAGCTCACGCTCTCGAAGCTCCGCGTTCGCGGCGATGATGGCTTGGCGCTGCCGGGAATGTTCGCGGCGCTCCTGAAGCTGAGCGGCGGCGGCCTCAAAGGCCGCGGCGACCGCGTCGATCGGCGCCGTGGAATCAGGGGCATCTGCGACGGAGCTCACGAGGAGCTCTTGCAGCTCGCCCCCGCCCCAGAACAGCACCTCGCGCTTGTCGGCGAAGTGCCGGAAGAACGTTCGCTCCGTGAGCCCCGCCCGGCTGGCGATCTCGGCCACCGTGGTCTGTTCGTACCCGCGTTCGCCGTAGAGCTCCATTGCCGCTTGCACCAGCCGGCCGCGCGCGTTCGGCTCCCATCGCCCCATGCCCCGATCGTACCGTGATGACAGCGACTGACATTACTTGCTACTGTGATGACAGCAACTGACATCAGTCGGCCGCTCGGCCGACTTATCCGGAGGTTTTCTCATGCGTGTTTTCGTCACCGGCGCGTCCGGCTGGATCGGCTCCGCCGTCGTTCCCGAGCTCATCGGCGCGGGCCATCAGGTCACCGGGCTGGCCCGCTCGGACGCCTCGGCTGCCGCCCTCGCCGAGGCTGGGGCGCAAGTGCACCGCGGCACACTCGATGATCTCGACGGCCTGCGGAGTGCGGCCGACGCGTCGGACGGCGTGATCCACCTCGCGTTCAAGCACGACCTCGCCTTCTCTGGAAACTTCCAGAGCGCTGTCGAGGCGGACCGTCGCGCCGTCGAGGCGATGGGCGAGGCACTCGCGGGTTCTGATCGACCGTTCGTCCTCGCCTCCGGGCTGATCGGGCTGGCACCGGGGCGGATGGCGACCGAGCAGGACGGTCGTGGTCCCGCAGCGGATACGGCGCAGCCGGGCAGCGGTCCGCATGCTCGTCAGGCCACCGCGCGACTGACGCTCGCCCTCGCTTCCCGCGGCGTCCGCTCATCGGTCCTGCGGCTCCCCCCGACGGTGCACGGCGAAGGAGACTACGGCTTCATGGCGGCCATAGTCGGCATCGCCCGCGACAAGGGCGTCTCCGGCTACATCGGCGATGGGGCCAACCGCTGGCCCGCCGTGCACCGGCTCGACGCCGCCCACCTGTTCCGGCTGGCGCTGGAGCAGGCCCCGGCGGGATCGGCGCTGCACCCTGTCGCCGACGAGGGTGTGCCGATCCGCGCCATCGCCGAAGTGATCGGCCGACATCTCGGTATCCCGGTGGGCGCCGTCTCACCGGAGAGCGCGGGCGAGCACTTCAGCTGGCTGGCCGGTTTCCTCTCGGCCGACAGCCCGGCCTCGAGCACGCTGACCCGCGAGCTACTGGGGTGGCAGCCGACCCAGCCCGGGCTCATCGACGACCTCGACAAGGGGCACTACTTCCGCAGTTCATCCGCTTGATCAGCTGCGGCACTCTCTAGACGAGCCTGGTAACGGACGCGCTCAGGGCAAAGGTCCGCCTGCGTTCAAGAGGGCGGGCCCGAGCCTCTTCAGAGGAAGACGCGAGCAATCTCAAGCCACTTCTGCGCGTCCTCGCCGACTGCCGTGAGGTCAGTCTGGGCTCGGGACCTGCGCTGGGTGACTCGAAGGCAGAAGTCGAGGGCGCTGCCCTGAACCCGTTGTTCGGCATCTTCTGGGCCCCATACCCAGGTTTGGCCGTCGGGAGCGGCCAACTCGACACGGAACGGCTCTGCCGGAGTGGGCAATTGGGCGGCATAGAACGACAGCTCTCGCCCTATCACTCCCAACGAGGCCACATGCTGGAGCCGACCCGTGGGGCGGCGCGAGACACCCAGCACGTCGAAAACGTCCTGCCCGTGAGCCCACGTTTCCATCAGCCGAAGCGGCACCATGAGCGCCGTGGTCAACTGCGAGCCGTACCACGGGAACACACGGCCCAGTGGCACGTCACGTAGCGCCGCCCCCACCTCGGCTCGACCGGCGCGCCATTGTTCCAGAAGTACCGATCGCGGCTTGGCCGCTCCCGCGGCGGCGTCGAGGTCGGCGTATTGGCTGCCTGCGGCTTCCGCCTGCTTCAGCACAGTGTCGAACGCCTCCGGGGTCCGGATGGCGATGAGAACATTCGCATCGGCTGAAGCGAGGTGAGCGATCTGGTGGGCGATCGTCCACCCCGCTGCCGGCGTCGGCTTCGACCAGTCGGCCTCCGCTGATACCAGGGCGTCAAGTTCATCCCCTTCAGCCACCAAGTCGGGCAGAGCCCGGTCGAGCTCTACACCGGACAGGTCAAGGCCATAGTTCAACATCGGTGTCACCTCCACACACTGACGGATAAAGTTGATCTAGGGTGGTCAAGCTACCTGAGGTTGATCTCGGCAAGCCGAACTCGATCCCGGCCCCTGACCGGTTGGGAGCCGTGGACGCCCGGCCACGAGACCAGGCGCAGCCAGGCCGCTCCGGCACGGGCTGTCCGGCAACCGCCGGACAGCGCCCAGTGGCGGGCAGTACGGCCGTGAACCTCACGACCGGCCTGCGCGCCTGCGTCGCGGGCCAGGTCGAGTGGTCACATGATGCGCTTCGCCTTGTCCGCCGTCTTGCGGAACTGCGTGCCGTCCCACTTGTAGGTTTGGCTGACCATCAGGTCTGGACAGCACCTGGGGGCCTGGTCGCTGAGCGCCTTGCCGTGCAGCTGCACACGCCCGCCCTGGATCGCGACCTTCAGGGATTTGAAGTAGCGGTTCTTGCCGAGTTTCCCCAGCAGGCGCGGAGTCGAGGGCTTGGAGGCTGCGTCGTAGACAAAGGCGATCAAGGGATTGCTCGACGTCGAGCTCGGGCACGACGACACGACGACGGTCTCACGCTTGCCGTCACGGGTAAGGTCGCCGACGGCCGCTACGCGGGCGTGCACGACGTACCAGGCGGCACGCGGCCTCGGTTTGGGGCAGTTCAGAGCCGGCTCCACAACGGACGCCCAGTCGACCCGGTCGGCCGCATTCGCCGCGATGGCGGTGGCGGTGGCCGGTGCCGCCCCACTGTCCACGGTGGCTGCGTTGGCGATACCCCCGCCGAGGACGACCGTCAGGCAGGCGGCCAGGGAGGCGGCACTGGTCCAGGCTCCGTATCGGCGGGCTCTCGGGTGGCTCGTGCGCTCGGTAAGTGAGGTCATAGTCAGTCCGACGCGGGAAACCTCGGAGATGTTGTGGGCTATTTGTTCCTGCCGTGAGACAAATACCGGTCCCATCGTGATGCTCGAACCTCATCGGCCCTGCTTGGGGCGGGGGTCTGCGGGCTGAGCCGAGCTCGATGTCACGTCCCGGTCATCTCCGCGCTTTGGGCTCACGGTGTGAATACCTCGCCGTGCTCCTCATCGGGCAGAGGCCGACCCGTCTGTGCGGCCAAAGCCGGATCGGCCAGGATTCGGGCAGTCGCCCGCCATTCAGCCGTAATTCGATGCAACGTGGCATGCACGTCGAGATCGACGACGTCGCGAGTGGCGTCGACGATGTCACGGACGAATTCCTGACGCTCGCCAACCGAAAGATGGCGAGCCCACGGGAAGACGACCGGCAGGGCACGTTCGACCGCCCGCGCCCCCTCATCGCTCGCGATCAGTGCGGCCAGCAGGCGAGACACGACGTCGGCCGTCTCCTCCCGCTCCCGATCATGCCGCGCCGTAGTGATGTACAGGTCTTCGCCGTCGCGGCGCTTGACATGCAATCGATGCACTCGGTCGAGCGTGTCTGCCACTCGTTTGGAGTGCTTCGAGAGGTCGGAGAAAGACACGGTCGGAGTAGCCATACCGCGACGCTACTTCGGAACAATTCCGAGGTCATGGGAACGCCCGGCTGATCAAGGCGGTCCAGATATCTGCCGGACGCGCTCAGGCCGAAGGTCCGCCTGCGTTCAGGAGGGCGAAGCCCTCCTGTGGAGGGACGCCCGAGCGCAGCGAGGACCGTGCCTTTGTGGGGGGTGGGGGGCGCCGAGCCCCCCACACAACACAGCCCGACCCTCAGAGCGCGAAGCGCCCCAAGGGAGGACCATGCTTGTCAGAAGTCGCCCTCGACCCGCATCACGCTGGCGATCGCCCGCACGATGTCGAGGTCGCGCAACCCCTCCATCGTGGCCGACAGCGCCGCGTCCGTTGCCCGGTGGGTCACGATGACGAGTTGGGCGTCGTCCCCGTGGCCCTCCTGGCGTACCGTCTGGATCGATACGTCGTGCTTGGCGAACAGGTCCGCCACCCGGGCCAGCACGCCCGGCTTGTCCGCCACGTCCAGCGCCACGTGGCACCGCGTGACGGTCTCTCCCATGGGGTGCACGGGTAGGTCGGCGTACGTCGACTCCGAGGGGCCGCGCGTGCCCGCCAGGCGGTTGCGGGCCACCGCCACCAGGTCGCCGAGCACGGCCGAGGCCGTCGGCGCGCCGCCCGCGCCCTTGCCGTAGAACATGAGCTGGCCCGCCGACGCCGCCTCCACGAAGACCGCGTTGTACGCCTCGCGCACGCCGGCCAGCGGGTGCGTCCGGGGAATCATGGCCGGGTGTACGCGGACCCCGACCGAGCGGCCGTCGTCGGAGCGGGCGCAGATGGCCAGCAGCTTGATGACGTAGCCCATGGCTTTGGCCGAGGCCACGTCGGTGGCGGTGATCTCGGTGATGCCCTCGCGGTGCACCTCTTCCGCCGTCACCCGGCTGTGGAAGGCCAGGCCGGCCAGGATCGCGGCCTTGGCGGCGGCGTCGAAGCCCTCGATGTCGGCCGTGGGGTCGGCTTCGGCGTAGCCGAGCGTCTGGGCCTCCTCCAGGGCGTCGGTGAACGAGGCTCCCGTGGAGTCCATCTTGTCGAGGATGTAGTTGGTGGTGCCGTTGACGATGCCGAGGACCTGTTTGACGTGGTCGCCGGCGAGTGATTCGCGCAGCGGGCGCAGCAGCGGGATGGCTCCGGCCACGCTGGCCTCGAAGTAGAGGTCGCCGCCGCCCGTGCGGGCGGCCTCGTGCAGGGTCGCGCCGTCCTCGGCGAGCAGGGCCTTGTTGGCGGTGACGACCGACTTGCCGCTGGACAGGGCGGACACGATCAGCGAGCGGGCGGGCTCGATGCCGCCGATGACCTCGATCACGATGTCGACGTCATCGCGGGTGACCAGCGACTCGGCGTCGGTGGTCAGGAGTTCGGGGGCCACCTCGACGTCGCGCTTGCGGCCCAGCCGGCGTACGGCCACACCGGCCAGCTCCAGCGGCGCCCCGATGCGGGCGGCCAGGTCGTCGCCCTGCTCGTGGATCAGCCGGATGACCTGCGAGCCCACCACCCCGCAGCCCAGCAGGGCCACTTTCAGCGGTTTCACAACTGCCCCCTCAACAGGTCGTCCTCGGTCTCGCCCCGCACGATGACACGTGCCTCGCCGTCGGTGACGGACACCACGGCGGGCTTGGGCAGATAGTTGTAGTTGCTGGCCAGCGACCGGCAGTAGGCACCGGTGGCCGCCACGGCGATCAGGTCGCCCGGCGCGAGGTCGGCGGGCAGGAAGCAGTCGCGCACGATGATGTCACCGCTCTCGCAGTGCTTGCCGACCAGGCGGCTGAGCATCGGCTCGGCGGAGCTCTCGCGGCTGGCCAGCACGGCGGTGTATTCGGCCCCGTAGAGGGCGGTGCGCACGTTGTCACTCATGCCGCCGTCGACGCTGACGTACGTGCGCAGCCCCTCGACGTCCTTGACCGTCCCGACCTCGTAGAGGGTGATCCCGCCGGGCCCGATGATGGTGCGGCCGGGCTCTACGGTCAGCCTCGGGACCGGCAGCCCGGCGTCGGTGCAGACCTTGGTGACGATCTCGCGCAGGCCGTCGGCGATCTCCTTGATGTCGGGGGCCTCGTCACCCTCGACGTAGGCGATGCCGTAGCCGCCGCCCAGGTCGAGCTCGGGCAGCACCACGTCGTGCTCGTCCTTGATCTGCACGAGCAGCGTGGCCAGGCGGCGCGCCGCCACCTCGAACCCGGCCGTGTCGACGATCTGCGAGCCGATGTGCGAGTGGAGCCCGACGAGCTCCAGCGAGGGCAGCGCGAGAATGCGGCGTACGGCCTCGGCGGCGGCCCCGGTGTTGAGCGACAGGCCGAACTTCTGGTCGTCGTGCGCGGTCGCGATGAACTCGTGCGTGTGCGCCTCGACCCCGGTCGTCACCCGGATCATGACCTTGGGCCGCGTGCCGTGCCTCTCGGCGAGGAACCCGAGCCGGGCTATCTCCTCGTAGGAGTCGACGACGATGTGCCCGACGCCCGCCTCCAGCGCCCTGGACAGCTCGGCGGCCGACTTGTTGTTGCCGTGCAGCGTGATGCGCGCGGCCGGGAAGCCCACGCTGAGCGCCACCGCCAGCTCGCCGCCGCTGGCCACGTCGAGGCCGAGGCCCTCGTCCTTGAGCCAGCGGACGATCTCCTTGCACAGGAACGCCTTGCCGGCGTAGTGGACCTCGGAGCCTGCGAAGGCCGTGGCGTAGTCGCGCATGCGCGAGCGCACGTCGTCCTCGTCGAACACGTAGAGAGGCGTGCCGTGGTCGCGGGCCAGATCGCGGACGTCCACGCCGCCGATCGTGAGCGCGCCATCGGTCCGGCTCGACGTTCGCGGCCAGATCGAGGGATTGATCCGGTTGAGGTCGGCGGGCGCCAGCGGTGGGCGCTCGTGGGGCAGCATCTCTGCGTGCCGGTCCCCGGCGGGATGGACGAATCGACTCACCCGAACGAGGCTATCGGAACCGTCGAACCGCCCGGACCCGCTGCCCACGTATCGAGACGCGATCAAGCTCCAGGAGGGATATTTTTACGATTTTTCGCCCTTTGGCCGGATATTTTGCCAATCACAGACGCTCCGGGCCCGGCAACACCTTGAGCACCGCCCGCGCCAGCCGGACGCGCGCCGTGTGCACCGGTGCGGGTGGATCGTCTCCCATGGGTACGGCGGGGGCCAGCTCATGGGCGTCGTGGTACGCCGTCGCCAGCCGTACCAGGTAAGGCTCCCACCCCGGAGACCTGCTCAGCCGCCGCCCCGGCAGCTCGGCCAGCACGCGGAGCACGGCGCGGTCTCGCGGGTCGGCCAGCAGCTCTGGGCGGAAGGGCCCGGCCGGGACGCCCAGGTCGCGCGCCCACCGCTGGACGGCGGCCGCCCGCGCGTGGGCGTAACGGACGACGAAGCCCGGGTTCGCCCATGTGCGGGGGAAGTCCGGCCAGAGGTCCTCTGGTACGTCGAGCGGCTCCACGGAGTCCACCAGCGTCCCCGGTACGTCCACGACGATCCGCAGAAAGCCGTTGTCCAGGACCTCGCCGGAGACGCGCGCCGCCAGGGAGGCAGGGGGTACGCCGCGACGGAGGGCGGCGGCCGAGATGTAGACCGCCTCCCGCTCCCACGTCCCCTCCGGCACCGGAGGCTCCCCCAGCACCGCGGCAAGCTGCTCCGGCGTCACGGGGCGGCCCTGGACGCTAGATGAGCGCGTGTGGCTCGGCGGAGCCGTACTCGACCAGTTGGGCGGCCCCCAGCAGCCACCGGTCCTCCTCGCGTACCCGCACATAGCCGAACCGGTCGGCCGAGAACACCTTGATCCCGTCCGCCCGGCACTGCCGCATCAGCACCTCGTCCCACCCGTCCGTGAGGTCGGCGAAGCCGAGCTCACGCAGGGTGTTGCGGCGGGCCAGGAGCGTGGCGCCGGCGATCTCCGGCAGGTAGGAGTATTCGGCGTCCGGCTGCTTGAGCAGGGTCGCCTGCGGTTTGCGGAGGTGGGCGTAGAAGGCGGCCTTGCCAACAATGTCGGCCGTGCTGAACAGGAACGCCCTGCGCAGGTCGGTCAGATAGTGGGCCCCGTAGACGTCGCGCGGGTCCATGACCGCGACCAGGTCGGCCTCGCACAGGTCGAGACCGTGGTTGAGCATGGCGCCCGTGCTGGCGGCCGGGTCGAGGTCGCGGAAGACCACGTCGACGCCCGTCAGGACCTCGCGGACGCGCTGCTCGGCCCCGCGCCAGGCGAACACCACCACCTGGGTGACCCCCGACTGCCTGGCCACCTGGGCCAGCGCGTGCTCCAGCAGCGCCGAGTCGGGCACCGGCAGCAGCACCGAGACGTTGAGCGTGGCGCGTACGGCGGGCAGGCCGATGGCCTCCAGCAGTTCGTCGGTCCGCTCGGACATCGTGCCAGTGGCGTGGGCGCGGCGCAGGGCCGCGTGCGCGCGGCGCGCGTCGGGCTCGGTGCCGATCGAGGTGTTGCAGGCCGCGAGCTCGGCCAGCACCCACTGCGGGGTGCCGGGCGGGCAGTCGACGGAGGCGGGCCAGCGGTAGGAGGTCAGCACGTCGGGGTAGGTCAGGTGCTCGGGAAGCAGCTGGTCGAGCGTGAGCACCCGGTCGATGCGGCCGCCCGAGAGCGGGATCGGGTTGTGCACCCGCGGCTGCACCCCGAAGTGCAGGCGCGGCCAGCCCACGGTGAGGTCGTTGGTGAAGCGGTGCTCGAACAGCTCGGCGGCGGCCGTGTAGGGGGTTACGTCGCCCCGCGTGTGCCAGAAGACCGTGCGGATGCCCCGCTCGGCGCACCAGGCCAGCAGGGCCTTGAGCCCCTCGCCCGGCTCGCCGGTGATCTCCTCGGCCCACGGGCCCTGGGTGACCGACTCGACCACGAGCAGGTGCGGCACCTCCAGCGGCAGCACCCTGGCGAAGTCGCGCGGCGTGAAGCCGGTCGTCTGCCGCCACTCGTAGCGCAGCAGCGCCTCGGTGTGCGGGTCGGCGATCACCGCGGCGGTGATGTGCGGGCGGGTGTTGGGCCCGGTGGGCACGCGGAACGGCTTGAGCTTGAACGAGGCGCCGTTGAGCGTACGCACGGAGGTGGTGGCCTGGTAGGCGGCGCCCGGCCGCTCGTCCTTGTCCTTGGCCGCGGCGGCGACCGGCTTGCGCTTGGGCGCGGTGGGTCGTTTGACCGGTTTGGCGGCGCCCTTGAGACCTCGGGCCAGACGGACCGGGTTGCTCTTGCCGCTCCTGATCGCGTCGCCGAGCCGGTTCCAGCGGGCCACCTTGATCGAGGAGAGCTTCCAGTTGGCCACCTCGGCCTGGAAGCGCTGCTCGGCCAGCTCCTTGCGGAGCTTCTCCGCGGCGGCGCGCTCGATCTCCAGCCGCTCCTCCGCGTCGGTGAGCCGCTCGGCGAGCGCCTTGGCCTCAGCGGTGTGGTGCTCGGCCTCCACGAGCCGCGCCTGGGCCGCGTCCAGCAGCCTGGCCAGCTCGGCCGCGTGCTCGGCCTGGGCGATCGCCTCACGCAGCGCTCGCCTAGTGCTCTCCAGCTCAGTGCTCACCGAGACCTCCGATTCCTAGCCCGGCAAAGGATACTCTTTTGCGGGAAGCAGCTCGAAGGGATGAGATCCGGTGCAGTTCAACGTGCGGCCCTATGTCTGCGGCGGTCTCGGCCGGATCGACACCGTCATACTCGGCAAACTCGCCGCCGCGGGGCCTCGGGTCAGACCGGCGCTCCAGACGGCCGAGGCGGCCCTGTACAGCTCGACGCCGCTGCCGCCCTATCACCGCGCGGGGGGCTCGTTCGCGTTCTCCTGGGGTGAGCGCAGGCCCTCGGCTCTCGACGGCTGGATGTCCATCGCCGAGACGTACGAGGTGCCGGGGCTGATCGGCGACGGCCCGCGGGTCACGCTGCACGCGGGCGCGCTCGGGCTGGTCGACGTCTATTACGTACGGCACGGCGACGCGATCTATTTCTCGTCCCTGATCCAGCCGTTGCTGTCGCTGGTCCCGGTCGAGATCGACTGGTCGGCCTGGGCCTCGATCATCCAGGTGACGTTCCCGCTCGGCGAGGCGACGCCCTACCAGCGGATCAAGCGGCTGCCGGGGTCGAGCGCGCTGGTGTTCGACGGCGAGCGGCTGGCCACGGAGCGCGGGCTGCCGCGCTGGCTGCGCCGCGAGCCGTACGAGAGGTGGACCAGCGCCCACGAGATCGTCGAGCTGCTGCACGAGGTCTACAAGGACTACGACGGGCGCAAGCTGCTGGTGCCGGTCAGCGGCGGCTACGACTCGCGGCTGCTGGCCAGCGTGGCGAAAGCACGCGGCTTCGACGTGGAGTCCTGGACGACCAGCCCCGACGAGGGCACCGACACCGACATCGCCTTCGCCCGCTCGATCACCCGCGAGCTGGGCATCCCGCACCGGGTGATCACCCAGTCCGCCGACGACTACCCCGGCGACGCGGCCGAGGTGGCGCGCCGGCTCGAATACCTGACGCCGCACCACGCCTGGTACGCCCCGTTCGCCAAGGAGGTGCAGCGGGCGGGCCGGGTGCTGGTCGACGGCCTGGCCGGCGGCCCGCTGCTGAAGAACTTCATGGTGAGCGGGGCCGCGCTGGAGGCCACCTCGCAGGCCGAGCGGTCGGCCGCGGTGCTGAAGTCGCTCAGCCTGGGCGCCCCGTCGCAGCCGTTCCTGTCGGCGGCGGCCGGCGCCTGGATGGAGGAGGCGGTCCGCGAGCAGTTCGCCGCGGCGACCTCCATGCTGCACGGGCACCGGGCCGAGCTGCCGCTGTCGGTGCTGCACACCCGCACCGTGCGGGGCATCGCCCGCTCGGCGGTCAACCTGGTCGGCCCCGAGGCGTCGTTCGCGGCGCCCTTCATCCACCCCGACTTCTTCGACGCGGCGCTGTCGGTAGGGGTGGCCCGAAAAGACAAGGGTCGCTTCTATCGCGAGATCTTGCACGCCGCCAACCCGCGGGTGGCGGCCCTGCCGTCCACGAACGTGGTCAAGCAGCCGCTGCTGCGGGTCCCGCTGCGCTCCACGGCCGCTCCCGCGCGGGCGTACGCGCACCGCATGCTTGAGACGGTCGCCGCCCAGGTGCCCGAAATGCTGTCCGATGAGCTGCACATGGTCATCGCGGGCGGCCCTGACGCGCTGACCCGGTTCAGCGGGTGGAACGACCGGTTCTGGGTCCGGGGGCTGGTGCTTTTCGGGCTCTGGCTGGGCGACTTCGAGAACGATCTCAGTGATGTGTCGTCCCCTTTCTGATGAACTCTCGGTAACATCACGGTTACACAGTGATCTCATGGGTATTAACTCGAGCACAGCACAAGCGGGTTCCGGAAAGCCAACGGGCTGGTAGTGTTCGGCCCGTAAGCGCCGCACAAGCGGGCACCGGGTCACAAATCCGGTCCGTTCAGGGCATGAGGTTCGCAGGGATGACGACCTCAGGCGGCGCGGTCACCAGCTAGTTAGCGCCGGGGAAACCGGTGACTCCGTCCTGCCCACATCTCCTTCTGTGAGCGACATATGATCAACGCATCCCCAACACCGGAGCCGATTTCCGAGGCGTTCGTCTCGGAGGATCCCTCCTGGTACAAGCGGGCGGTGTTCTACGAGGTTCTTGTCCGAGGGTTCAAGGACTCCAACGGCGACGGCACCGGAGACCTGCGTGGTCTCACGGAGAAGCTCGGCTATCTGGAATGGCTGGGCGTCGACTGCCTTTGGCTGCTGCCCTTGTACGAGTCGCCGCTGCGCGATGGCGGGTATGACATTTCCGACTATATGAAGATCCTTCCGGACTTCGGGGACCTCGGGGATTTCGTCCATCTGATCGAGTCGGCGCACGAGCGCGGGCTGCGGATCATCACCGACCTGGTGATGAACCACACGAGCGACCGTCATCCCTGGTTCCAGGCGTCGCGGCACGACCCGGAAGGGCCGTACGGCGACTTCTACGTGTGGTCCGACGAGCCGACCGGCTTTCCCGACGCCCCGATCATCTTCATCGGCGCGGAGGAGTCCAACTGGACCTACGACCCGGTGCGCAAGCAGTACTACTGGCATCGCTTCTTCCACCACCAGCCGGACCTGAACTATGACAACCCGGCCGTGCAGGAGGCCATGCTGGAGGTGCTGAGGTTCTGGCTGGACCTCGGCATCGACGGCTTCCGGCTGGACGCGGTGCCCTACCTGTTCGAGCGCGAGGGCACGGCGTGCGCGGGGCTGCCCGAGACGCACGCGTACCTGAAGAAGGTCCGCGCCGAGGTCGACCGCCTCTACCCCGACCGGGTGCTGCTGGCCGAGGCGAACGGCTGGCCCGAGGACGTGGTCGAGTACTTCGGCGACCCCACCGTGGGCGGCGACGAGTGCCACATGGCCTTCCATTTCCCGCTCATGCCGCGCATCTACATGGCGGTCAAGAAGGAGACGCGCGAGCCCATCTCGGAGATCATGTCGCGCACGCCCAAGCTGCCCGACACGGCCCAGTGGGGCATCTTCCTGCGCAACCACGACGAGCTCACGCTCGAGACGGTGACCGAGGAAGAGCGCGACTACATGCACAGCGAGTACGCCAAGGACCCGCGCATGCGGGCCTACCTGGGCATCCGCCGCCGGCTCGCGCCGCTGCTGGACAACGACAGGGACCGGATCGAGCTGTTCACGGCCCTGCTGCTGAGCCTGCCGGGCTCGCCGATCATGTACTACGGCGACGAGATCGGCATGGGCGACAACATCTGGCTGGAGGACCGCGACGCGGTGCGCACGCCGATGCAGTGGAGCCCCGACCGCAACGCCGGCTTCTCCTCCGCCGACCCGGGGCGGCTCTACCTGCCCGCGGTCATGGATCCGATCTACGGCTTCCAGGCGGTCAATGTGGAGGCGCAGCAGCGCAGCGAGGGTTCGCTGCTCCACTTCACCCGCAAGATGCTGGAGATCCGCCGCAGCCACCCGGTGTTCGGCCTCGGCGCCTACACCGAAATGTGGTCCTCCAACAACAGCGTGCTCACCTACGTCCGGGAGTACGGCGACGACGTCATGCTGTGCGTGAACAACCTGTCGAAGTATCCCCAGCCGGTGGAGCTCGACCTGCGCCGCTTCACGGGCATGACGCCGGTGGAGGCGCGGGGCGGGGTGCACTTCCCGGTGATCGGCGAGCTGCCTTACCTGCTCACGCTGCCGAGCCACGGGTTCTACTGGTTCGCGCTGAAGAATCTCAAGGCCGCTGAGGTCGTCTCAGCGTGAGGTGACGGGCACCTGGGCGCGGGCCGCGCGGCGGGCCGGGATGAGCGCGACCGCGAGCGCCGCGCCCACGGCGACCAGCACGGCGACGATCAGTGTGAGGACCGAGGGCGGGCGGCCGATGCCCGCCCCGACTCCGCTGGTGTAGCCCTGGAGGTCGATCAGGCCGGTCACCACCGAGGCGCCGGCCGCCGTGCCGGCCACGATGCCCAGCACGACCAGCAGCCCGGTGCCCGTCACCAGGGTGGCCATCACCTGCCGCGGGGTCAGCCCCATCGCCTTGAGCACGGCCAGATCGAAGGCGTGGTCGCGCAGCCCCAGGGCGCTGGCCGTGAGCAGGTTGGCCAGGCCGATCAACGCCAACACCGCGATCAGCGCCACGATCACCACCCGGATGACCGACAGCCGGTCGGCCGGGTTGACCACCCGCTGCACGTCGAGGCTCTCCCCCGAGGCTGCCAGCAGCCTGTCGCGCACCTCGCCCGGATCGGTGCCCTGGCGCAGCGCGAGGGCGTAGAACTCGGGCGGCACGGAGTCCTTGGCCGCCAGGCTGTCGAGCCCCACGGACAGCACCTCGCCGTCGAGGTCCGGCTCCACGGTGCGGCCGACGATCCGTACGATCAGCGGCGAGCCGCCGACGGTCAGCCGGATCCGGTCACCGATCCTGGCGCCGAGCAGGTTGAGCAGCCCCTGCCCCGCGACGGCCTCGCCGGGCTGGCCGTACATGCGGCCTTCGACGACCGGAAACGGGTAAGGGTCGGCCGAGCTGCCGATGGCCCGCACCCTGACCGAGCGGGCCGCGCCGGGGGCCAGGGCGTTGACGTCGGTGCCCGGGTAGAGGCTCTGGACGGCCCTGTCGGACTCGGCGATGCGCTGGGCGTCGGCCGCCTCCAGCTTGCCCGGCCGGACATACAGGCTGGCGTGCTGGCCGACCTGCTCGGGGTGGCTGAGGAAGTTGTCGAGCGTGGCCCAGACGCCGAGCCCGATCGTGATCATCATCATCGGCACGGCCAGGCCGAACGCGGTCAGGAACGCCGGCAGCCGCCTGGTGAAGGCGTCGCGGGTGCCGAGAATGAGCGCGGGTGGCAGCCGTACGAGCAGGGCCAGCCTGGCCAGACGGGACAGGTGGCCGCGCGGCGGCGCCGCCGGGGCGCCGGGGATGGGCGGTGTGCGCCCGCCACGCCAGGCGGGCACTCCGACCGCGGCGAGCACGGTCAGCGCGGTGCCACCGACAATGGCCAGCACGGGCACGGGCGCGACGGAGGTCGTGCCGAGCACCGCCACCGTCGCCGCCCATCCGGCGAGCGTGCCGACGCCGACGCCGAGCAGGCCGAGTGCGCCGTGCTCGACCAGGAGCAGCAGGGCGACCTGGCCCCTGGTGAAGCCCATTGACTTGAGCGTGGCCAGGTCGCGCAGCTGGCCGAGCACCCGCCCGCCCGCCGCGTTGGCCAGCGCCAGGGCGGCGGCGACCAGCCCGACCACGCCGAAGAGCGCCAGCAGCGTGCCGAGCAGCCGGTTGTCGAGCTCCATCGCGGCGCGTACCTCGCGCCAGGTGTAGACACGCTGCAGCTGGTCCTCCAGCATGACCACGACGCGCTGGGAGACGACCTGGGTGGCGTCGGGGTCGGCCAGGCGCAGGCCGGTCACCCACTCACTGCGGCCGAGCATGGGCTCGATCCGGTCGAGCGTCGCCGGCAGCACCCAGGCCAGGCCGGGCGTCCACTCGGGGTAGAAGCCCTGCTCGGCGGAGTCGGCGATGCCGCGTACGTACAGGGTGTGGCGCTCGCCGCTCAGCGCGATGATGGAGAAGGCGTCGCCGAGCTTGAGCCGCAGCGCCCTGGCGAAGGAGCGCTCGACCACCACGCCGTCGGACTGGGCGGGGTCGAGCCAGCGGCCCTCGGCCACGACCGGGTGCGCCACCCGGGGCGGCGTGGCGGGCATCGCGCGCAGCGCCGCGGGCTCCTTCTTGCCGTCCTGGACCACGGTGACGGGCGCGGACCTGTAGGGCCCCGCGGTCTGGCTGACGCCGTCGATGCCGCCCAGCCCGGCCTGGGGGCTGTCCTTGGTGTAGAACCACACGTGGGCGCCGTCGGTCTGGGCGAACAGGCTGCGCCACGGGTTGGTGCCGTCTTCCAGCAGGGTGACGGCGGTGATCAGCGCGGCCACGATCCCGGCCACGGCGAGCACGGTGAGCAGCGCCTGGCCCCGCCTGGCCCGCAGGTCGGCCCTGATCCACCGGCTGCCCGCCCTGGCCGTGCTCATTCTCTGAGGCTCACTTCGCTGAGACTCATTCCACTGAAGCTCATCGGAGGTCGATCACCTCGCCGGCCGTGCCCGTACGCCTGCGGGTGATCCGGCCGTCGTCGACGATCTCGCCGTCGAACAGCGACACCAGGCGGTCCGCGAGTGCGGCCACCCGGGCGTCGTGGGTGACCATGACGATGGTCTGGCCGTCCTTGTGCACGTCGCTGAGCAGCCGGAGCACGTCACGGGTGTTGCGGCTGTCGAGGTTGCCGGTCGGCTCGTCGGCCAGCAGCACGCTCGGCTGGTTGGCCAGCGCGCGGGCCAGCGCGACCCGCTGCTGCTCGCCGCCGGAGAGCTGGCCGGGCGCGGCGTCCGCGCGTTCGGTGAGGTTGAGGGCGCCCAGGAGGCTCTCGCGGCGTTCGCGGGCGTCTTTGGGCGAGGCTCCGGCCAGCAGCGCCGGCAGCTCCACGTTGTCGGCCACGGTCATGTTGGCGACCAGGTTGAAGAACTGGAAGACGAAGCCCACCTTCTTGCGCCGCAGCAGCGCCCAGGCGCTCTCCGAGAGCGTGTCGACGCGCTTCTCGTCGAGCCAGATCTCGCCGCTGGTGCGGGCGTCCAGTCCGCCGAGCATGTGCACCAGCGTCGACTTGCCCGACCCCGACGGCCCCATGATCGCGACGAACTCGCCCGGCTCCACCCGCAGATCCACCCCGCGTACGGCCGGCACGGGGACCGCCCCATCGGAGTAGATCTTCACCAGGTTGACGGTCTTGATCACGCTCATGCCAGATCCTCCTGGCACCGGGCCAGCCAGTCCAGGTCGGCCTGCAGATGCAGCATGGCCCCCTCGATGAGCAGGACCGCCACGGTGTCGGCGGGCGCCGTGCGGGAGAGGAGGTCGTTGAGGTCGCTCATGAGCGAAAGATAGTGCCGGCGCTGCCGGTTGATGAGGGCCATCCGGTCGGCGATGCCGGTGAGCGGGGCCAGCACGAGCTTCATGAAGAACTCGTCGCGCACCCGGGGACCCTCGGTCGGCTCGTCCACCCAGGTGGTGAGCACGTCGCGGCCCTTGGCCGTCAGGTAGTAGACCTTCTTGTTCGGCCGGTTGGACTGCTCCACGTCGACGGCCCTGACCAGGCCGTCCTTCTCCAGCCTGCCGAGGGTCACATAGATCTGGCCGATGTTGGGCGAGGGATAGGCGCTGCCGAAGGTCTGCTCAAGGGCCTGTTTGAGCTCGTACCCGTGGGCAGGTTCCTTGGCCAGGAGCGCCAGCAGGTGCAACCGCAAGCCCCACCTCCCCCTTGTGTTACGGATGCGTTACGCGCTTCTCCGTTGACCGTCAGATTACATGTGTGCATAACATGAATGCATCTACCTAACACGAATGTAATCCTTCTGAACTGGGAGGTCATCGGGTGCATCGCTCGTTGCCGATCGTGCTGGCCGTCTGTCTGGCGGCCGGGTGCGCGGCGACGGGTGACGAGGTCGGCGGCGATACCGGCACGGGCGGCACCGGCCCGATCACCTTCGCCACCGGACGCGACACGACGGCGTACCTGCAACCCCTGCTGGATCGCTGGAACCAGGCCCACCCGGCCGAGAAGGTGACGCTCCTCGAACTCCCCGAGGCCGCCGACGAGCAGCGCGCGCAGATGGTGGCCAATCTCCAGGCCCGGAGCAACCGCTACGACGTGCTCGGGCTGGACGTGGTGTGGACCGCCGAGTTCGCGGAGAACGGCTGGATCATCCCCCTGGAGCGCGGGCTCTTCCCGCTCGACAGGCTCCTGCCGCCCGTCGTGGACACCGCGGTCTACAAGAACAAGCTGTGGGCGGTGCCGTACACGAGCAATGCCGGCCTCCTCTACTACCGAACCGACCTGATCAAGAAACCGCCGCGCACCTGGGCGGAGCTTCGCGAAAAAGCCCTAGAGGTCACGAAAAAGCGGGACATCGGAGGTTACGCCGGGCAGTTCCTCGCGTACGAGGGGCTGACCGTGAACTTCTCCGAGGCCGTGCAGTCGGCGGGCGGGCAGATACTCAGCCCCGACGGCACGGAGGTGACCCTCGACCCGGCCAAGGCCAGGATCGCGCTGGACTTCCTCATCCAGGGCCTGCGCGAGGGCTGGATCCCCAAGGAGTCGCTGTCGTACAAGGAGGAGGAGTCCCGCCTGGCCTTCCAGGAAGGGCGGCTGGCCTTCGCCCGCAACTGGCCGCACGCCTACGGCCCGGCGACGGCCAAGCTCGGCGGCAAGTTCGCGGTGACCAGGCTTCCCGGGCTCAACGGCCCGGGGTCGAGCACGCTCGGCGGGGTCAACCTGGCCATCAGCGCCTACTCCAAGCACCAGCACACCGCCCAGGAGTTCATCCGCTACTTCACGGGCCTGGAGAACGAGCGGCGGGTGCTCACCGACGGCTCGTTCCCGCCGGTGTGGACCGAGCTCTACGACGACCCGGCCCTGATCAAGCGCTTCCCCTACCTGCCCGTACTCAAGGAGAGCATCCTCGCCGCCAAGGCGCGGCCGGTCAGCGCGAACTACAACCAGCTCAGCCTGGTGATCGCCAGCTCGGTCGCCAAGGCGCTGAGCCCTCCCTACACCGAGTCCGCCGACGACGTCGCGGTCTCCATGAAGTCCGAACTGCAAGAGATCATCAGCACACAGTGAGGCAGCCATGCGAAAAGCCAGAGCAGCAGCGATCCTGGCCGGGCTCGCGGTAGCGGTCGCCGCCTGCGGAAACGCGCCGACGACCACCCAGCCCACAGCGTCGGGCTCGGCGCCGGCGAGCGACGGCGGGAGCAAGACACTCCAGGGCGTCAAGCTCGAGATCGCCGCCAAGTGGACCGGCGAGGAGCAGAAGAACTTCGAAAAGGTGCTCAAGGCTTTCTCCGACAAGACCGGCGCCACGGTCACCTATGCCTCCACCGGTGAGGACACCGGTGCCTACCTCGGCCCGCGCATCCAGGGCGGCAGCCCGCCCGACGTGGCCGTCCTGCCGCAGCCGGGCCTGGTGCAGCAGTACGCCAAGCAGAACGCGCTGAAGCCGCTGACCTCCGAGGTCACCAAGGAGATCGACACCAACTACACGCCGTACTGGAAGGAGCTGGGCTCCGCCGACGGCAAGCCCTACGGCGTGCTGATCAAGGCCGCGCACAAGTCGCTGGTCTGGTACCGCGCGCCGGCGTTCGAGGACGCGGGCGTGCAGCCGCCGACGAACTGGGACGAGCTGGTCAAAGCCGCCCAGACGATCGCCGACTCCGGCACGGCGCCGTTCTCCCTCTGCGGCGCCTCCGGCTGGACGCTGACCGACCTGTTCGAGAACGTCTACCTGTCGAGCGCGGGTCCGGACAACTACGACAAGCTCTCCAAGCACGAGATCCCCTGGACCGACCCCAGCGTGGCCACCGCGCTGCAGAAGATCCAGCAGATCGTGGGCAAGAAGGAGTTCGTCCTCGACGGCAGCTCCGGCGCGCTGCAGACCGACTTCCCGACCTGCGTGACCAAGGTGTTCGGCCAGAAGAAGGCGGCCATGGTCATCGAGGCCGACTTCGTCGCCACCCAGGCGACGCAGGACGGCGCCAAGGTCGGCGAGGACGCCAAGATCTTCCCGTTCCCCAAGGCCGGTGACACCGCTCCGGTCGTGCTGGGCGGCGACGTGGCGGTCGCGATGAAGGACTCCCCCGGCGCCATGGCGCTGCTGCAGTTCCTCGCCTCCAAGGAGGGCGGCGAGATCTGGGCCAAGCTGCCCGGCTACCTGTCGCCCAACAAGAACGTCTCCCCCGACAACTACCCGGACCCGCTGACCAAGCAGCTCGGGCAGACGATCATCTCCGCCGGTGACGCCGTCCGTTATGACATGTCCGACCTGGCGCCCAGCGCCTTCGGCGGCACCGACGGCAAGGGCGAGTGGAAGGTGCTGCAGGACTTCCTGCGCAACCCGAGTGACATCAAGGGCGCGCAGACCAAGCTCGAAGATGAGGCCAAGAAGGCCTGGAAGTAAGAGGTAAGGCCGTGACCGAAAAGGTGGACGGCCCGAAGGCCCCGCGCGAGGACGACACCTCGCGCGGGCCCGCCTCCGGACCGGCTGAAACCCCCCGCACGCAACGACGCCTCGGCCCTTCGCCGACGGTCGCGATCGCCTTCCTTCTCCCCGCGGCCCTGCTGCTGGGAATCTGGGTGGTCTATCCCATCGTCTATTCGATCTTCCGAAGCCTGTTCGACGCGACCGGCAGCGGATTCGTGGGCCTGGGCAACTACGCCACGATCTTCACCGACGCGAGCATGCTCACCACGATCAGGAACAACCTGATCTGGGTGGTCGTCGCCCCGATCGTGGTGACGACGCTGGGCCTGATCTTCGCGGTGCTCACCGAGCGCATCAAGTGGGCGACCGCGTTCAAGCTGATCGTCTTCATGCCGATGGCGGTCTCGCTGATGGCCGCGGGCGTGATCTTCCGGCTCGTGTACGACGAGGACCCGGGCAAGGGCGTCGCCAACGCCATCCTGACCACGGTGCACGACACGTTCTCCTCCTCCCAGGGCTACCCGGACGCGCGGCCCCGCGAGGGCGACCAGTCGGGCGTCGTGGCGGACAAGGGCGCGATCGTCACCAAGCAGCCCGTCCAGTCGGGCCAGCCGGTGCTGATCCCGATCGTCGGCATCAAGCCGAACATCATGCCGAGCGCCGCCCAGCCCGCCAAGGCCGCGCCGCCGGGCAACGCCCTGTCCGGAACGGTGTGGTTCGACTTCACCCCGGGCGGCGGCGGCAAGAACGGCGCGCCCGACGCCACCGAGAAGGGCCTGCCCGGCATGACCGTGGAGGCGGTCAAGGACGGCCAGGTGGCCGGCACCGCCACGACGGCCGACGACGGCTCCTTCCGCTTCGACGGGCTGGCCGCGGGCTCCTACGTCGTACGGCTGCCGCAGTCGAACTTCCAGGCGGCCTACCACGGCCTGACCTGGCTCGGCCCGACGCTCATCACCCCCGCGATCATCGGCGCGTTCGTCTGGGTGTGGGCCGGGTTCGCCATGGTGCTGATCGCGGCCGGACTGGCGGCCATCCCGCGTGACTCGCTGGAGGCGGCCCGCATCGACGGCGCCACGGAGTGGCAGGTGTTCCGCCGGATCACCGTGCCGCTGCTGTCGCCGGTGCTGCTCGTCGTCTTCGTGACGATGATCATCAATACGCTGAAGGTGTTCGACCTGGTCTTCATCATCGCGCCGCCATCGGTCCAGCCGCAGTCGAACGTGGTCGCGCTGGAGATGTGGCGGGTCTCCTTCGGCGGTGGGAACAACCAGGGGCTGGGCAGCGCGCTCGCCATCTTCCTGCTCATCCTGGTCCTCCCCTTCATGATCATGAATATCCGCCGATTCAGAAGGGAAGACACGTGACCACGGCAACCGCCCCGGCTCCTGCCGAGGTCTACGCGGGCGCTCCCCGCCGGAGTGTGATCACGCGCGTCGTCGACCGTCTCGGCGGCGGCGCCGTCCAGTTCCTGATGGTGCTGCTGGGCCTGTTCTGGTTGGTCCCGACGCTCGGCCTGATGGTCGTCTCGCTGCGCTCCCCGGCGGTCAACGGCGCCGAGGGCTGGTGGACCATCTTCACCAAGCCCGCCGAGCTGACCATCGAGAACTACAAGAACCTCCTGGCCGGCGGTTTCACCTCCTCCTTCTGGAACACCGTGTTCATCACGGTGCCGACCACGGTCCTGGTGATCGGGATCGCCGCGATGGCCGCCTACGCGTTCGCGTGGATGGACTTCCCGGGCCGTGACCTGTCGTTCCTGGTCGTGGTCGGACTGCTCATCGTGCCGATCCAGATCGCGCTGATCCCGGTCGCCATCTTCTACGGCGGCGTCGGCATCTTCGGCACGATCCCCGGCGTGGTGCTGTTCCACGTGGCGTTCGGGTTGCCGTTCGCGATCTTCCTGCTCCGGAACTTCTTCGTCGGCATCCCGGCCTCCCTGCTGGAGGCGGCGCGGATGGACGGGGCATCGGAGCTGAAGATCTTCGTGCGGGTGGTCTTCCCGCTCGGCAAGCCGGCTATCGCGTCGCTCGGCATCTTCCAGTTCCTGTGGGTGTGGAACGACATGCTCATCGCGCTGGTCTTCGCCGACACGGACAACCAGCCGATGACCAAGCAGCTCCAGTCGCAGATGCGGCAGTTCGGGTCGAACGTCGACATCCTCTCGTCGGGCGCCTTCCTGTCGTTGATCATCCCGCTGGTCCTCTTCTTCGCCTTCCAGCGCTACTTCGTGCAGGGCATGATGGCCGGTTCGGTGAAGTAGGTCCACATGTGCCAGCCAGACGCGGGGGCATGGGCACCCGCCTGCCGAGGGGGGCAGGCGGGCGCCCGTAACGCTCTCTCTGACGGCCTCGAAGGTAAGACATGAAGCTCCTCGCGGCGGCGGTCGCCACCCTCATCGCCCTCGGCCCCGGCTCAGCCGGTGCGGGCGCCGACTCCATCGGCGTGGGCGCGGCCCCCGGCGCCGAGGGCGCGGGTGATCCGTACTTCCCCCAGCAGGGCAACGGGGGCTACGACGCCGCGCACTACGACCTCGCGCTGGGCTACGATCCGGGGTCCAATCAGCTGAGCGGCGTGGCGACGATCACCGCCCGGGCCACGCAGGAGCTGAGCCGCTTCGACCTGGATCTCGTCGACACCCTGGCGGTGCGGTCCGTGGTGGTGAACGGCGCGGCGGCCTCGTTCCGGCGCAGCGGTCCGGAGCTCATCGTCACTCCGCCCGGCAGGCTGGCCTCCGGGCGCCCCTTTTCCGTTGTGGTCCGGTACGACGGCAAGCCGACGTACCTCGTCGACCCGGACGGCTCACACGACGGCTGGATCCGTACGGATGACGGGGTGTTCAACGCCAACGAGCCGCAGGGGGCCATGACCTGGTATCCCGGCAATCACCACATGACGGACAAAGCCACGTACCGCTTCACGGTGACCGTGCCGAGCACGCGGGTCGCGGTGGCCAACGGCGACCTGGTGTCGAAGACGTCCCAAGGCGGTCGCACGACGTACGTGTGGGACGAGAGGGAGCCGATGGCCAGCTACCTCTCGACCGTCACCATCGGAAAGTTCCAACTTTCCGACACCAAGATCGGAAATTTCCGGGTAATCACCGCCGTGGACCCGCGGAACGCTGCGAAAGCCGGAGACTTCGCCAAGCGCCACAAGCCCATCCTTGACTACTTCGGCTCGCTCTTCGGCCCCTACCCGTTCTCCTCGACCGGCGGCATCATCGACCGCGCGTCGGACGTCGGCTACTCGCTGGAGACGCAGACCCGCCCGATCTACCCCCAAGTACCGAGCGAGCCGCTGCTCTCCCACGAGCTCGCCCACCAGTGGTTCGGCGACGCCGTGACGCCGACACGCTGGAAGGACATCTGGCTCAACGAAGGCTTCGCCACCTACGCCGAATGGCTCTGGCAGGACAAGCTGGGCACCAAGAAGCTCCAGGACTCCTTCGACGAGGCCTACAGCCGTGCCCCGGAGGACGAGTTCTGGCAGACGCCCGCCGCCGACCCGGGCGGCGCGGCCGGGCTCTTCAAGGACGCCGTCTACTCCCGCGGCGCGATGACGCTGCACGTCCTGCGCGGCGCGGTCGGCGACCGCGCGTTCTTCACCATCCTCAGGACCTGGGTCAACGACCACAAGTACGGCAACGCCGACACCGCCGCCTTCATCGCCCTGGCCCAGCGGGTCTCGGGCCGGGATCTCGGCACGCTCTTCGACCAGTGGCTGTTCCAGCGGGGCAAGCCCACGCTGTGATCATTCTGGTACGGCCGCCCACCGGATTCGGACCGCAAGCCGTACCAGACCTGGCTAAGCTCAACAGCCATGGCCAGTCGTCCCTTGAACGAAGTCGTCGAAGCCGGATGGGCCAGTGCGCTGGAGCCCGTCTCCGAGCGCATCTCCCATATGGGCGAGTTCCTCCGCAATGAGATCGCCGAAGGCCGGCAATACCTCCCCGCGGGCGCCAACGTACTGCGCGCCTTCAACCAGCCCTTCGACGAGGTCAAGGTGCTGATCGTGGGCCAGGACCCCTACCCCACGCCCGGTCACCCCATCGGGCTGTCGTTCTCCGTCGCCGCCGACGTGCGGCCGCTGCCCGGCAGCCTGCTCAACATCTACAAGGAGATGGAGACCGACCTCGGGCTGCCGCGGCCGTCCAACGGCGACCTGACCCCCTGGGCCGACCAGGGCGTACTCCTGCTCAACAGAGTGCTCACCGTGATGCCCGGCAAACCCGCCTCCCACCGGGGCAAGGGCTGGGAAGAGGTCACCGAGCAGGCCATCCGCGCGCTGGTCGCCCGCGACAAGCCGATGGTCGCGATCTTGTGGGGCCGCGACGCGCGCAACCTGGCGCCGATGCTCGGCAGCGTGCCGCGCATCGAGTCCGCGCACCCGTCTCCGCTGTCTGCGCGCAACGGATTCTTCGGTTCCCGGCCCTTCAGCCGTGCCAACGAGCTCCTTGTTCAGCAAGGCGCCGGTCCTGTCGAGTGGAAGCTGCCCTAGCATCTTCGCCATGAGTGATAACGAGAAGTTCCTGCGCCTGACGGTCGAGCTGACCGTCGAGGTGCTCGACGTGGACGCGCTGCAGGCCGCGGCGCTGGCCGAAATCCGGCATCCCGACGCCGACCTCACCGAGGAAGAGCGGGCCGAGCAGGTGGAGCTCGTCAACTCCGACGACACCGGCGCGTCCGCCCTGCAGTGGCTGATCGAGCCGGACCACGTCCTGCAGCTCGTCGACCACATCGACGAGATCGAGCCGCGCGAGGCCGTCCTGGGCGTCGAGCCCTCCGACGGTCCCAGCGAGGAAGAGGAAGAGGACGACCACGAGCACGCCTGAGTCCAGTGCGGGCCACGAGGTCTGTTCGATCGAGCACCGATTGGCTTCGATCGGCATCGTGGCCCGCGCTGTGAGCTTTGAGAGGACATTGAGTTGATCGTCGCGTTCTCGATCACGCCGCTGGGCGTCGGCGAGGGAGTCGCCGAGCCGGTCGCGCGCGCCGTCAAGGTGGTGCGGGAGAGCGGGCTGCCCAACCGGACGGACTCCATGTTCACCACCATCGAGGGTGAGTGGGACGAGGTCATGGCGGTGGTCAAGCAGGCGGTGGACGTGGTGGCCGAGGTGGCGCCGCGGGTCAGCCTGGTGCTGAAGGCCGACCTCAGGGCCGGTGTCACCGACGGCATGACCAGCAAGATCGAGTCCCTCGAACGCCACCTGTCCTGACCGGTGCCTTTGGCTGGGGTCGGGTCAACCCTGGCCTAGTCGGCGAGGGCGTGCCGCCAGTGCTCGGCGGCTTGGGCCATGTCCTGGTGAAGGTGCTGGAAGAACCGGCTGGCGGTGTGCATGCGGGAGCCCGCCGGGTTGGTCACGCCGTAAAGCTGGGCTCCCTGCCGGGTGAAGTCCGCCCACAGGACCATGCCCTGGAGGCTGGCCAGCCAGGCCTGGTAGCAGACGTGGTCGTCGATCAGGTATCTCTCGCGCCGTCCCTGGCGTTCGCGGGCGATCAGCCCCCGCTGGTCGAGCCAGGCGACCGCCTTGGAGACCGAGGCCGGGCTCACCCGCAGCCGGGCGACGAGTTCGGCGGCGGTGGCGCCGCCGCTGTCGCTGACGAACAGGCAGACGAGGACCCTGGCCATCATGGCCGGGATCCCGGTCTGGGTCATCATCGTCGCGAAACGCTCCTCGAAATCCCGCACCGATTCCGGGTCCCACCCGGGCGCGTCCGCATGGGCGACGGGCGCGACGTGCGTGACCGACCTGTGGCGACGGGCCCGCCACCGCGTGGCCTGCTGGGCCTGGTTGGCCCGGTAACGGTGGTGTCCGCCGTTGCGGGCGACCTCGCGAATGATCGTGGACTTGGACCGTCCGAGCCGGCGGGCGATCTCGGCGTACGGAAGGCCCGCGGTCAACCCGGCGGCGACGCGCTGGCGCTCCTCGTAGGTCAGACGGCCTCCTGCCATCATCACTCCCCTCCTCCGCGCGGGCGATCACGCCTGCCGGTGCGTTCAGCTTCAGAGTCAACGCATCGATCGCGTCGCTTCTAGCTCGGCTTATCGCCGCGACTTGTTGTTTCTGATGGAACCACATTCCTAGCGTTTCGCTCATCGCAAACACAGCACACGACAAGGAGACCGCGGTGAGCGCAACATTGCCGACCGAGCGGAGCGCGGGCCACCCGTTCGACCCGCCCACGGGATTGGCCGAACTCCGCGAGCAGCGCCCGCTGAGCCGGCTGGCCTACCCCGACGGTCACGAAGGTTGGCTGGTCACCAGCCACGCCCTGGTGCGCGCGGTGCTGGCCGACTCGCGGTTCAGCGTCCGGGCCGAGCTACGGCACATGCCGATCTCCGGGGCCCCGGACAGCGACCAGCCCCCACCTCCGGGGATGTTCGGCGGCATGGACGCACCGGACCATACGCGCTACCGCAACCTGCTCACCGGGAAGTTCACCGTTCGCCGCATGCGCCAGTTGAGCGAGCGGGTCACGCGGATCACCGAAGAGCACCTGTCCGCGATGGAGCGGCAGATCGGCCCGGTGGACCTGGTGACGGCCCTGGCACAGCCGGTCCCCGCGCAGATGATCTGTGAACTGCTCGGCGTGCCGTACCAGGACCGGGCCCGATTCCAGCAGCACGCGCTGGACTTGTTCCGCCTGAACGCCCCACCGGAGGAACTGGCGGCGGCCTACGGAGCGGTGCACGCGTTCGTCCAGGAACTGGTCGCGGCCAAGCGCACGGCCCCCACCGACGACCTGCTCAGCGACCTGACCGAAACCGACCTCAACGACGAGGAACTGGTCAACATCGGCTTCTCGCTCCTGGGCGCCGGCATGGACACCACGGCCAACATGCTCGCGCTCGGCGTGTTCGCGCTGCTCGTCCACCCCGACCAGCTCGCCGCCCTGCGCGCGAACCCCGGCATCGCCGACCGCGCGGTCGAGGAACTGCTGCGGTACGCGAGCATCATCCCGTTCACCATCCGCACGGCCCTGACCGACGTGGAGCTGAACGGCGAGGTGATCAAGGCCGGGGAGACGGTCACCATCTCGGTACCGGCGGCCAACCGCGATCCCGCGCATTTCGCCGACCCCGACACCCTCGACCTGCTCCGCTCGACCAGCGGCCACGTGGCCTTCGGCCACGGCGTGCACCAGTGCCTCGGTCAGCAGCTCGCGCGGGTGGAACTCCAGGTCGCGCTGCCCGCCCTGGTCACCAGATTCCCGGACCTGCGTCTGGCCGTCCCGGTTCAGGACGTGGCCCTGCGCACCGACATGCTCATCTACGGCGTGCACGCGCTGCCCGTCGTCTGGGGGGTGTGACCCATGCCGAAGGTCTGTCTGGTCACCGGGGCATCGGCCGGTATCGGTCTGACGACCGCCCTGGAACTACTGCGCGCCGGCCACGTCGTGTACGGGGCCGCCCGGCGCGTACGGAAGATGGACGTCCTGCGCGAGGCCGGCGGGCACGTTCTGGAGATGGACGTGCGCCGCGACGCCGACCTTGACCGGGCGATCGCCACGATCCTGCGGGAGCAGGGCCGGATCGACGTTCTGGTCAACAACGCCGGAACGGTCCTGCACGGCGCGGTCGAGGACGTCCCCCTGGACCGGGCGCGCGACCAGTTCGAGGTCAACGTCCTGGCTCCCGCCCGATTGATCCAGCTCGTCCTGCCGCGCATGCGCGAACAGGGATCCGGGATGATCGTCAACGTATCCTCGATCGGCGGCGAGATCAGCCTGCCGCTGGGCGCCTGGTACTACGCCGCCAAACACGCCCTGGAGGCCCTCTCCGACACGCTGCGCATGGAGGTCGCGCCGTTCGGGATCAACGTCGTGATCGTTCAGCCCGGCATCATCAAGACCGAGTTCGAGGACCAGACCGCCGCGCAACTGCGCGAGCACTCCGGGCTCGGCGCCTACCGTTCGATGGCCGAGGCGATGGCCGCACGCAGCGAGAACGGGCTCGCCGAGGGCTCCGATCCCCGGGTCGTCGCCGAGACCATCCGCGCGGCAGTCGAATCCGACGCTCCGCAGACCCGCTACGCCGTCGGCTGGCTCGCCGACAAGCTCCTGGAACTCAACCGGACCCTGCCTGACCGCGAGTTCGACGCACTGGCGAGCCGCTCGATCACCCCTCCCCCGTAGGGGTCTCCCAGGGACCCCAGCCACAACAGACCGTCTCCCTCTTCTCCTCCAAGGAGGTATCCCTCCGGAAGGGCCCCAACCACCACGAACCACCTCCATCCGCTCCTCCAAAGGAGGTATCCCTCCACAAGGACCTCAGCCACCACGGGCCGTCACAGGAGATGAGGCGGTCGTGTAACGAACCACCCGGGGAACCCCACCTCATCGGGCGGTCCCTGACCGGCCCGGTGCCGAACAACCGTTGCGACCCCAGCCGACTGCTTCCGGTCCACTCCTCACGGGGTTTCCCACTACCGCCCTCTAGTACATTTCGAGATATGTCTTGACCCGCCTCGCAGACGCGACATATCGTGTTGCTCGACCAATAACGCGATACTACGCGTTCCAGGAGGTGGGTTGAGTGCACGAGCGAGTACCCGTTCTTGTCGTCGGCGGCGGTTACGCCGGGCTGAGTGCAGCAGCGCTGCTGGCGTGGCGTGGCGTGCCTGTCATGCTGGTCGAGCGGCACCCCAGTACGTCGGTCCAGCCCAAGGCGTTCGGGATAGGCCCCAGAGCCGTCGAGTTACTGCGGCCGGTGCCCGGGGTCGAGCAGTCACTGCGGGACATCTGGCAGGGCATCGGTGACGGCATGCGCATCGCGATCGCGGCGAACCTGGCCGACCCGAACCCGCACATGATCGTGACCGGCGACGAGGACGACTTCGCCTTCCTCGCCGACGTCACGCCCGCCGTCCAGGTGGGCGCCCCTCAGGCGGAGGTCGAGCGGGTGCTGCGGGCCAAGGCCGAGGAGTTGGGGGCCGACCTGCGGTTCTCCACCGAGCTGGTCTCGCTGGAGCAGGACGCCGAGGGGGTCACGGCGGTCATCCGCGCCGACGGCGTCGACAGTGTCGTACGGGCCGACTACGTGGTGGCCGCCGACGGCTTCCGCAGCCCGCTCCGCGCCCAGCTCGGCATCCCCGCTTCGGGGAAGGGCGAGCTGGGGCTGATGTGCTCGATCATGTTCGATGCCAACCTGACCGGGCTGGTACGGGAGCGCGAGGTCACGCTCTGGTACCTGCAGAACGAGGTCTTCACCGGCGTCATCGTGACCGGCACGGGCGTGGGTGCGCACGTGGTGGGCGTCAACTACGACCCCGCCAAGGGTGAGAGCGAGGCCGACTTCACCGAGGAGCGCTGCGTCGAGCTGGTACGAGTGGCGACCGGCGTGCCCGACCTCGACGTACGGGTGCTCGACAAGACCACCTTCGCCATGGCGCACGTCGTGGCCGACCGCTACCGCGACGGGCGGGTGTTCCTGGCCGGCGACGCGGCTCACACGATGCCGCCCACCGGTGGGCAGGGCGGCAGCACGGCGCTCCAGGACGGCTGCGACATCGCGTGGCGACTCTGGCTGGTGGCGACCGGACAGGCCGGGCCGGATTTCCTCGACACCTACGACGCCGAACGCCGTCCCATCGGCACGCTGACGGCCGACGCCCAGCTCGCGAACCTCGGCCATCGGATGCCTCCCGCGATGCGTACCGAGTACCCGGAACCGCTCGAAGACCCCCTGGCCGCCATGATCGGATACCGCTACCACTCGACGGCGATTCTGGAGGAGCCCGATGATGACGGGTCGATCCTGGAAGATCCGCGCGTACCGACCGGGCGTCCGGGGAGTCGCGCCCCGCACGTGCCGCTCGACTGGGACGGGCAGCTGATTTCGACCATCGACCTGTTCGGATCCGGTTTCGTGCTGATCGCCGGACCTGGGGGACAGCATTGGATGGACGCGGGGCGGCTGATCAAGGAGCGGCTGCGCATCCAGCTCACGCGCGTGCTGGTGGACGAGGAGCTGATGGACGTCGAAGGCTGCTGGGCGGAGAGGTACGGCGTGGACAGGGGTGGCGCCGTGCTGATCCGGCCCGACGGCTACGTCGCCTGGCGCTCACCGTACGCCGACCCGGACCCCGCGACCACCCTCGAACGGGTACTCCGGCAGGTGCTCAGCCGCTAGTTTCCCTCGGTCGCCTCAGAAGAGGCGCAGCTGTCCGGTCCGCTGGGCTCGTGCCTCTCCCAGCCGGAGCGCGACGACCGCCGCGAGCAGCAGGGCTCCGGACAGTACGGCCAGCCCGGTCAGCTCCCCGGCCAGGTCGCCGATGCCCTGGCCGTCGAGCAGCGCACCACGTACGACCGCCAGGCTGCCGGTGAGCGGGAGCACCGAACCGACGGCCCGGATCCAGCCGGGCAGCGCGAACACCGGCAGCCGCACCCCGCTGGCGAACCACATCGGATCGTCCAGCAGCGTGTAGAGGAAGGCGGCGTCCCTGGAGAAGATCAGCAGGCTGTTCAGGAACGCCCCCCACGCGACCGCGGGCACCAGCATGGCCAGGAAGACCACCGCGTACATGGCCGGGTGGGCCACGTTCACCACGTCCAGCAGCGTGAACATCGCCACCGCGAAACAGGCGAACAGCCAGGCGTTCTGCACCAGCGCGCCGAACCCGTTGGCGACGACCACGACCAGCCGGTTCGCGGGTGACAGGAAGAGGAGTTCCAGCGTGCCGGTCTGACGCTCGAAGGAGAAGTGCCAGGCCGACTGCACCAGCGAGAAGAAGAACGTGAACCCGAGCGCGCCCGTGGCCAGGAAGGCGAGCAGCCGTTCCGGGTCGGCGGCGAGTGGCCAGCGCTCGGCGATGCCCGGCGTGGCGGCCAGCGGCCGGAGCGTGTAGTAGGTCTCGGCGAGCTTCAACAATGGCCAGACCAGCATCGAGAACAGGACCAGCTTGCTGCCGAAGATCTGGCGATGCTGCTTGAGCGCCTCGGCCCGCATGACCTTCATCGCGTGCCTCACGTCATCACCTGCCACCGGCTGGTGGTGCGGCTGCCGAGGGCACAGGCCGTACAGCCGGTGCCGGTCTCGGTGCGACACCACGCCGGCGTCGTACCGACCTCCGCGCGGGTCCACGGCGGAGTGATGCCCATCCGGAGGCGGCACCACGTCGATGTCACACCCAACCCCGTGCGGCACGGCGACCAGCTCGTGTGCGGCCCGATCACGCGACCACCTCCAGGGAGCGGTCGCTCAGCGCGAGGATCGCGTCCTCAAGGGACGGCTCGACGATCTCCAGCCCGCCGAGCGCGCCGCCCGCCTCGATGATCGTCGTGGTCAGCGCCCCGGTCAGGTCGTCCGGATGGTTCAGCTCGATCACCCCACCCGGTGCGAGCCGTACGCGGCTGTCGAAGGCCCGTACGGCGGCCTCGATCTGGGGCGACAGGTTCGTGACCGTGACCCGGACCGTACGATGGCAACCGGTCTGGGCCATCAGCTCGGCCGGCGAGCCTGCCGCGAGGTGGCGGCCGTCGCCGATCACGTACACCTGCTCGCAGAGCTGCTCGACCTCGGCCAGGTAGTGGCTGGTGAGGAGCACGCCCTTGCCCCGCTCGGCCAGCCCGGCCACGACCTTGCGCAGGTCACGGGCGATCGGCGCGTCGAGCCCCAGCGTGGGCTCGTCGAGCAGCAGGTAGTCGGGGTCGTTGATCAGCCCCCGGGCGATGGACAGGCGCTGGGTCATGCCGCGCGAATACTGTTCGACCCGCGTGGCGGCGGCGTCTGTCAGACCGACGAGTGCGAGCAGCTCTTCGATGCGCGGTTTGAGGACCTTTGTGGGGATGTCATAGAGCTGGCCGAAGTACCAGAGATTCTCCCGGCCGGTCATCCGTGCGTAGACCATGCGCTCGCCGCCGGCGATCAGGTTGATCCTCTTGCGTACGGCATGCGGCTGTCTGACCGGGTCGAGGCCGCCCACGCTGACGGTGCCGGACGTCTGCCGGAGCAGGGTGGCCAAGATCTTGATGGTGGTGGTCTTACCCGCGCCGTTCAGCCCGAGCAGCCCAGTGACGCGGCCGCCGGGGATCGACAGGTTCAAGCCGTCAACGGCCACCTTCGCGCCGAACTCCTTACGCAAGTTCACGGTCTCGATCATCAAAAACTCCGTTCCATGGCCCTGCGCTCCGCCCAGGGCATCGCGAGTAATCCGGCGGCGGCGTAGGCGAGACCGAGCGTGACGGCGACGGCGAAGCGGCCGGGATCCAGTCCGGTGCCGCCGGTGAAGACGCCGCGGATCACGTCCATGGCGGCCGTCACCGGCACCACCTCGCCGAGCCATCGGAACGCCTCAGGCAGGTACTCCCTCGGAAAGGTGAACCCGGACAGCAGGGCTATCGCGTGGAACACACTGTTCTGGGTGATGTGCGCCTCACCGGCGACGATCATCACGTTGCTCAGCACGGCCGACATCCCGAACACCGCCAGAGCCAGCCCCGCCACGGCCAGCACGGCGTCCACCGCCCCCGTGGGCGCCGGCCGTACTCCGAACAATGCCGCGCACCCGAACAACACGCCCACCTCGACCGCCACCGCGGTGAAGGCGAACGCCGAGAAGCCCAGCAGGTACGGCAGGCGCCGCGCAGGAGCGACTAACAGCGCACCCATGGTGCCTTCGCGCTGCTCCTGGATCATCGCCTTGCCGGTCCAGAGGATGCCGTGGACGACGAACATGTACGCGCCGGCGCCCACGGCGATGTACCCGAGATAGTCGCCAGTGCCCGCCTTTCCGCGGAACTCCGCGGATATCTCCCCGCCCGCCACGGCCCGCAGCCCCAGGTAGGCCAGCCCGATGGTGAAGACGCCCAGCAACAAGGTGCCGATGAAGTATGACCATGGGTAGGCCCGCCTGGTCACCAACCACGACCGTCTCAGGGTCGCCCATGCCACGCTCATAAGTCTCCTTTGGGAACTGACTAAGTTTCTATCAGAGACTCACTTGGCGGTAAAGTCGGGGAATGGCCAGAGAGCTGCGCTCGCAGGACGCCGACTGCTCGATCGCCCAGGCGGCCGCCGTGATGGGTGATTGGTGGAGCCTGCTCATCGTCCGCGAGGTGACCCGCGGACATCGCCGGTTCGACGACCTGCTGGGCGAGCTGGGCATTTCCCGCAAAGTCCTGACGGAACGCCTCAAGCACCTGGTGGAGCACGGGGTGCTGACGCGTGAGCCGTATCAGAGCGGGCCGGTGCGGTACGAGTACGTACTCACGGACGCGGGCTGGGCGCTGGCACCCATGCTGATCACGATGCAGGACTGGGCAGACCGCTGGCTCCTCGGCGACGGCACCCTCACGGGCGTAGCGGCCCCGCGAAGCCAGGAAGCCGCCCGCGTCCACGCCCTACTGGGCACCCACCTCCCGGACCCACTACGGCTGCCCGCCGTCATCAACCGCCCACCACTCACCACCGACCAGACCAACGGCGCCAGCTACCCACCGGCCACCACTGACCCCACCAGCACCGCCAACCGGACCGACGGAGCCAACCATCCGCCGCCCACCACCGACCCCACCAGCACCGCCAACCGTCCATCAGCCACCATCGACCCGAAAAGCCCGAATGCCACAGACGGCACGGAGGGCACAGATGGCTCGCGTGGCATCGACCGCACGGGCAACCCAGGCGACATGGTGGTCCGTCCATCGGTCGCCATGAGTCAAACGACGTCGCTCGATGTCGTGGCGGACGCGCGGGCGACGGTCCTGTTCGCGTACCCGTCGACGGGTATGCCCGCGCCGCTACCGCCCGGCTGGAATCAAGTCCCCGGAGCAGCGGGCTGCACGCTCGAGAACCGTATCTTCCGCGACAGGCACCCCGAGTTCGCCGCCCATGACATCGCCGTCCACGGAGTGAGCACGCAACGCCCCGACGAGCAGGCCGCCTTCGCCGCCGCTGAAGGCATCCCGTTCCCCCTGCTCTCGGACATGGACCTGCGCCTGGCGGCGGCTCTTCGCCTCCCCACCTTCCGCGCCGGCCAGGCCTTGCGCCACAAGCGCCTGATCCTGGTCGTGGACCGTTTCCGGGTGATCCGCCACGTCATCTTCCCCGTACTGGACATCCCGGCCGCCATCACCGAGGCACTGTCAGCCGCCGAAGCCAGCAGCTGACACAACGCAGGCACCCGACGCAACGCAGACACCTGCCGATCCTCGTCCGGCATCCCCTCAGGCCCATCCCCCGGCCCTCGTCCAGCACCCCGCGCACCATCCCCGGACCCTCCGCCAACACTCCCCTCAGGCCCGTCCGCCGCCCCCCGTCCAGCACCCCGCGCACCATCCCCGGACCCTCCGCCAACACTCCCCTCAGGCCCGTCCCCGATGCTCGCCAGAGGGTCAGTTGGCGAGTAGTTGCTCGCGCTCTGCCAGCAGCGCTCTGTGCTGGGCTTCCAGTTGCGTACTGCGACCGGCCAAGGCCTGTACGGTCTCGGTGACCCACTGGGAGATCGACGCCACCGCGTCGCGGGTCTTGTTGATGCGCTGGTGTTTGAGTGCGTCAGTGATGATGTTGTCGAAGAACGAGTCCACGAACCACCGCGTGTCCACCTTGGGCATCTGGAGGTCGCTGATCCACCCGATGTCCGCCAGTTCGCGGGAGAAGACGTCGAGCGCTCGCTGGGCGTGCCAGGCCGCCTGGTCCGCCCTCGACAGATGGCCGTGTTCGATCGCGTCGGCCAGTACACCGCCACCGAGCATGTCCCACGTCGACGCGCCGCGTGCCTTGCTCAGCAGCGTCAGGACGATGCCCAGCGCCTTGCCCGCGGCCTTGCCTGCTTGCCAAGCTTCGAGGTGTTCCCTGATGTCGGCTTGCGTGTCGGCCAGTTTCTTCGATGTCCTGAGCAGCTTCTGACCGTGTTCGTCGCCCTGCCCGATCAGGAGCCGCTCCTTGTCGGCCAGCAGTTTCTCGTACACCTGACGCGCCCCCGAGATCGAGGCCAGTTCGCGGTCGGTGACCTCCAGGTCGGCGGTCAGATCCTCGAGCCGCCTCCGCTGGCCGTGCAGCCGCTCCCAGGCGGCCTCGGCTTCGGCTCGTTCCCTGGCCAGCCTGTCCTCCCTGGAGCCCGCGACGGGGGCCGCGAGCAGGGCCAGGAAGCCGCCTAGCCGGCCTTCCAGGCGGGCGACGTCGTGCTGCTCTTTGGCCAGTTGTGTCTCCAACTGGCCGGTCAGCTCGGTGACCTCCCGGATCTGGTCGGCTGTCGCCTGCCGCCGAGTGGTCAGGTGGTCGAATCGGCGAATCTGCTCGCGTGACTCACGTAATTTACGGTCAACGTCTTCGAAAGCGTCCACATGGGTTCTACGAATGGCAACCATACGGGGTTCCTCTTGAAAGGGTGCGAACCGGTTTACGCCACCAGGGTTGGGGCCGGTTCTGTCGGCTCACTGCAAATGACGACCGATACGTCGCATGCCGGGCTTCCTCCTGAAAGGTTGTGGATGGTTTATGTCACTGAGGCTGAGGCGGGTCCATTTCGTCACTGCCGACGATGGGCGACAGATGGCAGTCCGGGCTTCCCCCTGGAAGGTGTGGGGCGGTCTACGCCGCGAGAACTTGGAATGGGTCCGCCAAGTCACAGCCGAGGACGGTCGGCATGTCGTGGGCGGTGCGGTGGGTGGCGCACAGCCAGTCGTTGAGGGAGCCGCTGAAGCCCGATGGTGGGCCCACCTTGAGGTGGGTGACCTGGCCGGTGCCCGGGGGTGGGTCGGCCCTTAGGTAGGCGACCTGGCCCGCGCCTGGAACCGGGGCGACCTTGAGCCGGCCGATGCGGCCGACGCGGCCGTGGCTGGTGGGGTCGGTGTCGTAGGGGGTGAGGTGGACGGTGAAGGGTGAGCCGTCGTGCCCGGCTGAGGTCGCTATGCGCACGTGGTCGTCGATCGAGCGCACGGTGGCGTCCGGGTGGGCCGCGAGGAAGGCCAGGTGATCGGTGACGAGGTGGTGTGCCACTCTGCGGAGCAGGCTCGTGGCGCACAGGCTGTGAGCGCAGGCTGCGCCGTCCAAGGTGATCTCGGGCAGGGCGAAGCGACGCAGTCCCCGGGAGGTGACGCGCAGGCAGTCGCAGGCGCCGGTGTCAGCCGGGTCCCACGGCGGGCAGGTGGCGTCCCCGTGCACCTGCACGTCCCAGCCCAGCCAGTCGTCGGCCAGGCGGAACACGGGCGACTCACCGATTGCCGGGAAGGCGACCGGGCCCTCTCCCCGCCGATGACCGACCGCCCCGGTCCGCGGCCCGGCGACGACCGACCCAAAAGCCGATCCGGACACCGGCCCAGACATCGGTCCGGAAAACCGCCCAGAGACCGACCCGGACTCCGGCCTAGCGACCGCCGGCCCAGAGGTCGGCCCGGGCACCGGCCTAGAAACCGCCCCGGATCCGGATCCAGAAGCTGGCCCGGCTACTCGCCTGGGCACCCGTCCAGAGGTTGGTTGGACGCCGTCGGTGCTGGGTGGTGGCGAGGGAGGGGGCGGGATGTCGGTGTGTCGATCGCAGGTGAGCAGTGTGATGCCGGTCAGCGGATCTATGACCAGCCCCTCGCACTCCTGCGCCACCGCGCGCGCCGCCGCACGGGCTACCTGGATGCTGGTGGGCAAGGCGTGCGGGGGTGCTGTCGAGGAGACCAGGACGTGCTGCTGGGCTCGGCGGAGCAGGTGGCGCTCCTCGATCGCGAGCGTGACACCGGCCGGTCTCCAGGGTGAGCGGTGATGGGTGACGGTCAGGAGCGGGCTGCCCAGGGCGGCGCTCACCGCCCGTCTGTAGGGTCTGCCGACCCGCCATGGCATGAACGACTCGATGTCGAAAGGGACATGCACGACGGGGACGACGAAGTGGGACGTCAGGCGGGCAGGCAGGGGGAGAGTGATCTTCACGAGAGCCTCCGGGGGTGCGGTGGGGCACCAGGATCGGTGATCGGGAGGTGGAGGCGTGGAGGCGAACGGCGTTCTGGGGATAAGTTTCGGCAGATGGGGCCGAGGCTGTGGACAACAGCCGGGGCTGTGGACAACAAAGGACAGGCCAAGGACATCCGTCCGTCGCGGCTCCTGCGGGGCGCCGGATGGTCAGACAGCTGATCCAGGTCCGCTCTTCTGACCGCTAGGGGACCTGAAGATCGCCATGCTCTGCCCAGGCAGCCAAACCCCGTCCTCACCACCGGTGACCGGTTCATCAGAGGCCAGCAGTGCCGCCCCCACCGACACCGGCAACGTCACCGAGTCCGCCCCGAAATTGACGGTGACGCACAGCGACCCCCGCCACATCACCAGCCACTTCCCGTCCGGGTCGAACTCCACCCGGACGCTGTCGAAATGCGGGTCCGACAGCTCGGGCAGCGCCTTACGCAGTGCGATCAGGTCGCGGTACCAGCAGAGCAGCGACCAGTGGACCTCCTGTTTCACCTCATCCCAGTCCAGCTTGGAGCGCAGGAACGTCTCCTCACGCGAGGGGTCGGGAGCGTCCCAGGCGTACCCGAAGCCGTCGAACTCCTGCTCCCTGCGCCCGCCCTCGCTCTCGCGCAACTGCGGGTCGACGTGGTCGGAGAAGAACAGGAACGGCGTACCGGCTCCCCACTCCTCCCCCATGAACAGCATCGGGGTGAACGGCGAGGTCAGCAGCAGCCCGGCGCCGAGTTTGAGAGCGGAGACGGGCAGCCGGTCGCCCAGGGGCCGGTTGCCGATCTGGTCGTGGTTCTGCAGGCAGGCGACCAGCCGGTGGCCGGGCACTCCGGCGTACGGCGCCCCATGCGTACGGCCGCGGAAGCTCGACCAGCCGCCCTCGTGTACGACACCGCGGGTCAGTGCCTTGGCCAGCGCGGACAGGTCGGTGAAGTCGGCGTAATAGCCGTGACTCTCACCGCTCACCGCGCAGTGCAGCGCGTGGTGGACGTCGTCGTCCCACTGCGCGGTCATTCCCAGCCCGCCCGCGTCGAGGGAGCGGACCATGTGCGGGTCGTTGAGGTCGGATTCGGCGATGAGCGACAGCGGCCTGCCCACCGCGCAGGACAGCGCGTCCACCTGGTCGGACAGCTCGGCCAGCAGGTGTGTGGCGCGCTTGTCGTGCAGCGCGTGCACGGCGTCGAGCCGCAGGCCGTCGATGTGGTAGTCACGCAGCCACTGCAGGGCGTTCTCGATGAAGTAGCGGCGCACCTCGTCGGACCCCGGCCCGTCGAGATTGACCGCCTCGCCCCAATAGCTCCCGCTGAATCCGGCGAAGTAGGGCCCGAAGGGGTGCAGGAAGTTGCCCGACGGCCCCAGGTGGTTGTAGACGACGTCGAGCAGGACGCCGATGCCGGCGCGATGGCAGGCGTCGACGAACGACTTGAGCCCGTCGGGGCCGCCGTACGTCTCGTTGACCGCGTACAGGTCCACCCCGTCGTAGCCCCAATTACGCCCGCCGGGCACCGGGGCCACCGGCATGACCTCCACGAAGTCCACGGACAGCTCGACGAGATGCGGCAGCTTCTCGATGGCCGCCTCGAACGTGCCCGTCTGGGTGAACGTCCCGATGTGCAGCTCGTAGATCACCGAGCCGCGCAGGTCACGGCCGGTCCACTCGTGGTCGGCCCACGTGTAGCGCGCGTGGTCGTAGACGGCGCTGGGCCCGAAGACGCCATCGGGCTGGCGGCGGGAGCGGGGGTCGGGGTACGGGCCTTCGCCGTCGAGTACGTACCGGTAGCGAGTCCCATGCCCGGCCTCTGGTACGTCGGCCGCCCACCAGCCGCCCGCACCGGCGGTCATCGCGCGGCGCCCGTCGAGGACGTCGTCCAGATCGACCTCCACGGTCGTGGCATTCGGAGCCCACACCTCAAAGATCATGTCTCTCCAGCAGCGCGACGGGGTATCGGGCGAGCAGGTGAGCGAGCGGGACGCGGCCGGTGAAGACGCCGCCGGTCAGTAGTTCGCGCCAGGTTCCGGTCGGGAGGGTCAGCGTGGTACCGCCCCAGCCGAGACACATCTCCCGCTCCCCAGGCCATACATCCGCGGTCTGTGCGTCTGCGGCCTGTGAGCCCGTGGCCGGTGCACCTGCGGCCTGCGCGCGGCGGGCGAGGCGGACGGGCAGGCGCGTGGCGACCGCGACCGCGCGCGGCGGTTCGTCACCGCGCGCGAAGGCGATCGGGTGCTCCGCCGCCTCCCCTTCCGCCAGGAGCGGTGTGTACGGCGCCGCGGGGTCGAGCCGGCGCCGCAGCCGCAACGCCTGGGTCGTCACGGCGAGCTTGGCCGCGTCCCACCGCGAAACCGGCGACCGCCCGAACGTCACCGGCCGCCGATTGTCCGGGTCGACCAGCGAGAAGTCGGTCATCTCGTTGCCCTGATAGACGTCCGGCACCCCCGGCATCATCAGCTGGACGAGCTTGGCCCCGAGCGAGTTGGCCATGGCGAAGGCGTCGATGCGCTCGGTGAACTCGCCCACCGGCAGCTTCACGGCCGCCGAAGAAAAGTCGCGAAGCCGCTGTTCGTACCCCTGATCAGGATTTATCCAGGAAATGGAGGTCTTGGCCTCCCGTGCCGCCTTGAGCAGGTATTCGGCGAACCGTTCGCCGGAGATCGGCCAGGCCGCCATCAGGTTCTGCCAGGCCAGGTAGTCGAGCCGCGGATCGAAGCTCACGGCCGCCGACCATTCCGACACCGCCTCCGCCCACTCCCCGGGCAGCTCCGACAGCACGGCCAGCCGGGCGCGGACGTCTTCCGACCGCTTGGTGTCGTGCGTGGACAGCGTGGTCATCGTGTACGGCCGCAGGTCACGGCAGAAGGCGTGGAAGTCCGGCACCGAGACGCCGAACAGGTCCGGATCGCCGCCGACCTCGTTCAGACACGACAGGGGGAACCACCGGTACAGCGCCGTATCCTCGACCCCCTTGGCCATGACCGGCCCGCAGGTCTGCTGGAAACGCGTGATCACGTCGTCGGGGCCGTACAGGACCTGCTGGACGAACGGTTGCACGGCGGGTGAGCATGAGTCGGCGGCCCGCTCGACGATCTCCACCGATGCGGGCGGCGGCGGCTCGCCCGGCACCATATACGCCCGGTACACCGGCATCGCGGCGAGCAGCTCGGCGACGGCGGCCGGCGCGCAACCGGCGGCGCGGGCCAGACGGCGCACCTCGGCGCCGAAGAACAGCTCGATCACCTCGCGCTTGGCCTGCGCCACCACCGGCCGGAAATCGCCGGGCAGGCCGGTGAGCCGGGTGAACAGCTCGACCAGCGGCGCCTCACCGGCCGGGTCGACGAACAGGCCGTTGACCCGGTTCAGCACCTCGTAGCCGGTGGTGCCCTCGCAGTCCCAGTCCTCGGGCAGCCGCTCGTCGCCGATCAGGATCTTCTCCACGACCGTCCAGGCGCCGCCGGACCTGGCGCGCAGGCGTTCGAGGTAGCCGCGCGGGTCGGCCAGCCCGTCCGGATGATCGACGCGCAGCCCGTCTACCAGGCCCTCGTCGAGCAGCCAGAAGATCACTTCATGCGTGGCGAAGAGCACCTCAGGGTCCTCGACCCGCAGCCCGATCAGCGTCGACACGTCGAAGAAGCGCCGGTAGCCCGGCCCCTGACGCCAGTCGACCAGCCGGTAGTGCCCGGGATGGGGGAAGACGTGCTCGTGGTAGCGCAGCACGTCGCCGTCGACCACCGGCTCGACGTCGTCGCCGAGCACCGGCAGCGCCACCTTCCCGCCGTCCCAGTCGATGTCGAACCAGGCTGCGTACGGGGAGGCAGGTCCTTCGGCGAGTACGGACCAGAACTGGGCGTTGATCGTGTTCATGTGGTTGGGCACGATGTCGAGGACGATGCCGAGATCCTGTGCCGCCAGCTGCTCGGCCATCTCGCGGAATCCCTTGGCGCCGCCGAACTCCGCCCTGATCCGGGAGTGGTCCGTGACGTCGTAGCCGTGCAGCGAGCCGGGCGTCGCCTGCAGGATCGGCGACAGGAACACGTGGCTGACCCCCAGATCCCGCAGATACGCGGCGATCTCCCCCACCTGGGCGAACCCGAAGTCGGGCGTCAGCTGGACCCGATAGGTCGAGACCGGCCTAGACACGACGGAGCACCCGTACGCTGCGACCAGGCACCGCGACCCCTTCCCCGGCTCGGCACATCCGGACGTCGAGCACGATCGGCATGGCGGTGTCGATCTCGGTCTGCCACATCTCGCCGTAGTCCTTGGGGACCGTGAACGTGATCATGTCGTGGTGGGCGTTGAACAGCAGCAGGAACGAGTCATCCCTGATCGGCCGCCCGCGCCGGTCGGGCTCGGTGATCGCCTCGCCGTTGAGGAAGACGGCCAGCGACTTGGCGTAGCCGACGTTCCAGTCGCTGTCGGTCATCTCCTCCCCCGAGGGGGTGAGCCAGGCGATGTCGTTCAGGCCGCGCACCGGTTTGCCGTAGAAGAAGCGCCTGCGCCGGAAGACCGGATGCTTCTTGCGCAGCGCGGCCAGCCGCTGCGTGAACTCCAGCAGCAGCCAGTTCTCCCTGACGTCGGACCAGTCGACCCAGGTCAGCTCGTTGTCCTGGCAGTAGCCGTTGTTGTTGCCGTGCTGGGTGCGGCCCAGCTCGTCGCCGTGGGAGAGCATCGGCACACCCTGCGACAGGAAGAGCGTGGTCAGGAAGTTGCGCTTCTGCTGCTCGCGCAGCGACTCGATGGCCAGGCCCGCCGGGCCCTCCGCGCCGCAGTTCCAGGACCGGTTGTCGTCGGTGCCGTCGCGGTTGCCCTCCTTGTTGGCCTCGTTGTGCTTGACGTCGTACGAGACCAGGTCCTGGAGGGTGAAACCGTCGTGGCAGGTGACGAAGTTGATCGAGGCGGCGGGCCGGCGGCTGTCGTCGAGGTAGAGGTCGCTGGAGCCGGTGAACCGGGAGCCGAACTCGGGCAGCGTCGCGGGCTGCCCGCGCCACAGGTCGCGGATGGTGTCGCGGTAGCGGCCGTTCCACTCCGTCCATCGTGAGGGGAAGTTGCCGACCTGGTAGCCGCCCGGCCCGAGGTCCCACGGCTCGGCGATCAGCTTGACCTGCGACAACACCGGGTCCTGCTGGACCAGGTCGAAGAAGGAGCTCAGCCGGTCGACCTCGTGCAGCTCACGGGCCAGGGTCGAGGCCAGGTCGAAGCGGAACCCGTCGACGTGCATCTCGATGACCCAGTAGCGGAGCGAGTCCATGATCATCTGAAGCGCGTGGGGCGAGCGCATGAGCAGGCTGTTGCCGGTGCCCGTGGTGTCCAGGTAGTAACGCTTGTCGCCGTCGACCAGCCGGTAGTAGTCGGGGTTGTCGATCCCCCTGAGGGACAGCGTCGGCCCGAGGTGGTTGCCCTCGGCCGTGTGGTTGTAGACGACGTCGAGGATGACCTCGATCCCCGCCTCGTGCAGCGCCCGCACCATGGCCTTGAACTCCAGCACCTGACCACCCCGCTGCCCCTGGCTGGAGTAGCGGTTGTGCGGCGCGAAGAAGCCGATCGAGTTGTAGCCCCAGTAGTTGGACAGCCCGCGCTGCTCCAGGATGTCGTCGGTGACGTACTGATGGACGGGCATCAGTTCGAGCGCCGTCACGCCGAGCTTGGTGAGGTGGTCGATGATCTCCGGGTGGCCGAGCGCGGCGTACGTGCCGCGCAGGTGCTCGGGGATCTTCGGGTTGCTGATCGTCAGGCCGCGCACGTGCGCCTCGTAGATCACGGTGTCGTGGTACGGCGTGGCGGGCGGCCGGTCATGTCCCCACCCGAAGAACGGATTTATCACGATAGAGCGGTGGACATAGGGCGCTGAGTCGGCGTCATTGCGCGCGTCGGGCTCGCCGAAAGGGTAACCGTAGACCGCCTCGTTCCAGGTGACACCACCCTCGATCGCCATCGCGTACGGGTCGAGCAGCAGCTTGGCCGGATTGCACCGCAAGCCCCGCTCCGGCTCGTAGGGCCCGTGGACGCGATAGCCGTAGCGCTGGCCCGGACCTATGCCCGGCAGGTAACCGTGCCAGATGAACCCGTCGACCTCGGTCAGCGGCACCCTGGACTCGACGTTGGCCTCGTCGAAAAAGCACAGTTCGACCTTGTCCGCGACCTCCGTATAAAGCGAGAAATTGGTGCCTGCCCCGTCATATGTCGCACCGAGAGGATAGGGGTCTCCCGGCCAGATTTCGATCATCGAGGCTCCCTTGCCGTCTTTCCCCATGTTCCGTTCCCTCGCTCCGCCGGACAAGCCCGGCCTCGAAGGAGGCGTCCGGCCCTGGCTGATCACAGGTCCTTCCCACCAGACGGCTTAACACGCTTCCCTGGATACAAGAGGCGGCCCACGAAGACGGCATGGATAGATGCTCGTAGCGGGAGGGAAGGGTTTGACCGTTGCTTGACCGGCTAATTAACGATGCCATGGGCGGTTTCAAGAAGTTCCTGCTGCGTGGCAACATCGTCGAGCTGGCGATCGCGGTGATCGTCGGAGCGACCTTCAGCGGGCTGGTTCAGGCGCTGGTCGCCGACCTGGTCACCCCGCTGATCGGGGCGGTCACCGGAGGGAGGCAGCCGAACTTCGCCGAATACTCCTTCACCGTCAACGGGAGCGAGTTCAAGTACGGCGACTTCCTCAACCACCTGCTCACCTTCCTGATCATCGCGGCGGTGGTCTACTGGCTGATCGCGCTGCCGATGAACCGGCTGATCAGCCTGTTCGACAAGAACGAGGCCGCGACGACCCGGCCGTGCCCGGAATGTCTGAGTGACATCCCCCTTGAGGCGCGCCGATGCGCTCACTGCACGGCACAGCTGGTTCCGGAGTCGGAGAAGCCGCGCTAGACGCGGTCATGAAGCCGGGCGTTCCCGCTTGTGCGGGGGTGAGTGCCACCAGCTGCTGCCCAATCCGACAAGATGAGCGGGTGAGCGTTGAGTTGATGGTCTGGGACGAGTCCGCGCCGATCAACCGGGATCAGGCGCGGGCCGCCTACCTGGCGGTCAAGAAGACCGAACCCGTCGCGGGCGAGGTGCCGGAGGTGGCCAAGGAGCTGCCCGGCGAGGTCACGGTCTATCCGGGACATCTCCTGGTGACGATGGACCTCGACACGATGGACGAGATGTCGGCACAGGTGTTCACCGTCGCACGGGCTCATGGTCTCGTCTGCTACGACCCGCAGCGTGATCTCGTGCACAACGTGGCGCCGCTCGGTGTCTACGAGGGCATGCAGCTCCACACCGGTGACGGGATGATCGTCCACGATCCGGACCTCGGGCTGGTGCACGACGTGCTGGCCACCATGTCGCCGCAGAACCCGTTCGTCACGCTGGTGAACTTCGGGCGCCACTTCATCCAGGTCTCCCCCGGCTACGAGCTGGAGTACAAGGAGGCGGCGCTGGCGCGGACGATGGTGGTCGAGCTGGCGGAGGTGCAGCGGGCCTTCCAGGAGTACGCGACCGGTGACCGGTCGTTCCTGGCCCGCCACGAGTGGACCGCCTGAACAACTGGACGTCTTAGACCACCTCGCGCAGCAGGTCCGGGTTGACGTTGCCGCCGGACAGCACCAAGACCGTCCGGCCCTCTGGGACGCGCCCCGACAGGTAGGCCGCCGTCGTGACCGCTCCGCTCGGCTCGGCCACCAGGCGGGCCGATCGGGCCAGGTGGCCCATGGCGTGGCGGATCTCGTCCTCCGACACGGTGACGATGCCGTCGAGGTGCTCGCGCAGGTGCGCGAACGTCAGCTCCGACAGATCGGCCCGCAGCCCGTCGGCGATCGTACGGAAGGTCCGGGCCGGCTCCCAGGGGACCACGTGGCCAGCCGCCAGGCTCTCGGCCGCGTCGGCGGCGAGTTCGGGTTCGACGCCCAGCACGGTGACCTCCGGCCGCAGCGCCTTGACGGCCGCGGCGATGCCCGAGGCGAGTCCGCCGCCGCTGACCGGTACGACCACCACCTCGACGTCCGGCAGGTCCGCGACGATCTCCAGCCCGATGGTGCCCTGCCCGGCGATCACCGCCAGATGGTCGTACGGCGGGACCATGGTGAGCCCTCGCTCCTCGGCCAGCTTGAGGGCCCCGGCGATCCGCTGCTCGGGCGGTACGACGACCAGCTCGGCGCCGTGCCCCTTGATCGCCGCCGCCTTGACCTCGGGCGTCCCCTCGGGCACCACGACGACGCACGGCACCCCGAACTGCTTGGCCGCGTACGCCAGCGCCTGGCCGTGATTGCCGGAGGAGTGGGTGACGACCCCATCGGGCCGCAGCGCCGCGACGGCGTTGTAGGCACCGCGGATCTTGAACGACCCGACCCGCTGCAGGCTCTCCGGCTTGACCCAGACCTCCCCCATGGGCACCAGCGGGGTCCGCACCGCGACCGGCTTGATGCGCTGGGCCGCGTCCCGGATGTCATCAATTGTCACCAGCTCCATACCCGCACCCTAATCTTCGGTGACCGGCACCAGGCGAGAGCAGGCCGTATCGGCTAAGTTCCGGAAAGAATCGACCACGGGAGCGCGCATGAGAAACCTGTATCCCCCCATCGAGCCCTACGACTCGGGCCTGCTCGACGTGGGCGACGGCAACCAGATCTACTGGGAGGTCTGCGGCAACCCGGACGGCAAGCCCGCGGTCATGCTCCACGGCGGCCCCGGCGGCGGCTGCAGCGCCAAACACCGCCGTCAGTGGAACCCGGAGCTGTATCGCATCGTCCTGTTCGACCAGCGCAACTGCGGTCGCAGCCTGCCGCATGCCAGCGACCCGGGCGTCTCACTGGAGGCCAACACCACCTGGCACCTGGTCGCCGACATGGAACGGCTGCGCGAGCACCTGGGCATCGACAGGTGGCAGGTGTTCGGCGGGTCGTGGGGCAGCACGCTCGCCCTGGCGTACGGGCAGACGCATCCGGACAGAACCACCGAGCTGGTGCTGCGCGGCATCTTCACCCTCCGCCCCGAAGAGCTGGGCTGGTTCTACCAGGAAGGCACCTCCCGTCTCTTCCCCGACGTGTGGGAGTCCTTCATCGCGCCGATCCCCGTCGAGGAGCGCGGCGATCTGATCGCCGCCTTCCGCGCCCGGCTGGAGGGGGACGATCCCGAGGCGCGGCTGGCCGCGGCCAAGGCGTGGGCGCAGTGGGAGGGCAGCACGGTCACGTTGCGGCCCGATCCCGAGCTGGTCGCCGAGTTCGGTGAGGAGAAGATGGCGCTGGCGTTCGCGCGGATCGAGAACCACTACTTCACCCATCTGGGCTGGTTCGAGCCCGAGCAGCTGATCGCGAACGTGGACCGGATCCGCCACATCCCCGCCGTCATCGTGCAGGGCCGCTACGACGTGTGCACGCCCATGGCCACCGCCTGGAACCTGCACAAGGCGTGGCCGGAGGCGCGGTTCGAGGTGGTGGACGACGCCGGGCACGCCGCCACCGAGCCGGGCATCGTCAGTCGGCTCGTTGCGGCGACAGACGGGTTCGCGCCAGTCGTACCATCGGCGTGACGGCCCCCACCAGCAGCAGCGTGAAGAGCGGGGCCAGCGCCAAGCCGATCAGGAAGCCCGCGGCGACGTCGTGCGGGTAGTGCACGCCGACGAACACCCGCGAGAACGCCATCACCGCCGCCAGCGGGAGCACCACCCAGGCCAGAGCGCGCCAGGCCAGGATGAGCGCCCCGGCGGCGCCGGCGGCGATGACGGAGTGGTTGCTCGGGAACGACCAGTCGCTCGGGGGCGGGCATTCGGCGATCGTCGGGATCCCGCCCCGGCACGGCCGGTCCTCCCTGACGAAGGTCTTGACGACCTCGCTGAGGACGTAGGCGCACACCACACCGGCGGGTCCGGCGATCGTGATGGCCAGGTCGCGCGCCGGCGCGTTCCTCTCCCGCCACCAGCACCACGCGAACAGCGCCGCGAAGAGGAACAGCCCGGCGTCGGTGCCCTTCTCGGCGAGAGTGTGCAGCCACGCGGGCGTGGAGAGGGCGAAGTCGACGATGTCGCGGTACAACAGGTGTCCAATCCGTGAACGGGCAATGGACATAAACCCTATGGAACGATCACCGCTCGCCGCCTCCCCCTAACGTCCAAAGGTGCTGAAAGTCGGCCGATCCCCCCGGAGAGGTCCGGCAGGCTCGCGTAGTCCCAGCTCAGAGCGGGTAGGGAGGCAGTCGTGATCGGAGAGCACGTGGTCGTCGGCTATACCGGCGAGTCAGGCGGACGCGACGCGCTCGCCCTGGGTGCCGCGATCACGCGGGTCACCGGTGGCGAGCTCACCGTGGCCGCCATCTACCCGCCGGGCAGCCCAGGGTTGGCGGTCGAGGCACAGGCCGGGCTGGCGCACGCGGCGGAGGAGCTCGGCGATGTGCCGGCCGAGTACATCGCGTTCGAGAGCAGGGGCGCTGGGCGTGGACTGTCGGTGCTGGCCAGCCGGATCAAGGCCGATCTGATCGTGGTCGGCTCGGCGGGCGGCGGGCAGGCCGGGCGCATCTCGATCGGGTCGACGTCCGACAGCCTGCTCCACCTGGCGTCCGAGGCGGTGATGCTGACGCCGGCCGGCCACCGGCCGCCGGCCGAGCCCTCGCGGCTCACGCTCGCCTACGTCCACCGCCCGCAGTGTGACGAGGCCGTCGAGCGGATCGCGCAGGCCGCGCTCCGGCTCGGAGTGCCGCTCCGGCTGATCACGCTCGACCTGCGTACGGACGATCCGGGCCGGCTCGGGGACGACCTGGCGCTGGCCGTACGACTGGCCTGGGAGTCGAGCGGGATCGAGGCCGAGACGGAGATCGCCGAGGGGCACGACGTGACCGCGGCGCTGGAGGCGATCGAGTGGCTGCCGGGTGAGCTGCTGGTCTGCGCGGCCAGCGAGGACGCGCAGCCGCACCGGGTGTTCCTCGGGGAGCTGGCGATGAAGGTGCTGCGGGCGTCGTCGTGTCCCGTCACCGTGCTCCCGCGCGGCTTCTCATGATTTCCGTGTACAGCTCCAGGTAGCGCTCGGCCATGACGGCCGGTGAGAAGCGGCGGCGGGCCTCCCGGCGGCACTCCTCGGGGTCGATCTCCGCCACCCGCAGCACCCACTCGGCCAGCTCCTCCTCGGTGTCGGCTAGGAACCCGGTCCGGCCGTGGTCGATGATCTCGGGCAGGCAGCCGCGGCGCAGCCCCACGGGCGGCACGCCCAGGGCGAGCGCCTCGACGACGGCGGTGCCGCCGGGCTCGTCCCACTGAATGGGGAACAGGGCGGCGCGGGCCGAGGCGTAGAGCCGGTCGCGGGCCGCGCCCCCCACGGAGCCGACCCATCTGACCAGGTCGCCGTCGAGGTAGGGGGTGACCGCGTGCACGTGGTAGCGGACGTCGGGGTGGCCGTTCAGCGGATGGTCCGGGTCCTGGACGACGGCGTCCAGCTCGGCGGGGGTGTTCAGGCCGCTCACCGGGCCCGCGAGGACCAGCGGGAGGCCGAGCTTCTGGCAGAGCCTGGCGGCCACGTGCGTGCCCTTGAGGCCGCAGACGCGGCCCATCGCGACGAAGTGCTCGCCGCGTTCGGTACGCAGGTCGCGGTCGGCGAGCGGGGTGGCCAGGTGGATGGCGCCGAGCGAGGCGGCGCGCAGCGCGTCCGGCGCGCGGGCCAGCTGGGAGTTCGAGACGCCGTTGACCGCGATCGAGCGCGGGAAGGCCCCGTAGAAGGCGGCGTGCTTGCGCAGGTCCCAGTGCAGGGTGTGCAGAACCGGCGGACCGCCCAGTGCGGACAGCACGGCCGGGCCGACCACCTCCAGGTGGTCGTGGACGAGGTCGAGGTCGTCGCGACGGCCGATTTCGCGCGCCACGCGGGCCTGGTGCGCGTGCGCGAGGCCCATCACCTGGTTGTACGGCTTCTGCAGCTCGGCGAACTGGCCGTCGTCGAAGACGCCGATCAGCTCGTCCACCTCGAGGGTGCTCGATCCCACGGAGGCCAGGACCACCCGCACCCCGCGCTCGCGCAGGGCGGGGACCAGCGTGGCCACCACGTTCTCGATCCCACCGTAACCCGGTGGCGGCACCCGCAGCCACGGTCCGGCGTTCACCAGGACGTTCATGCCACGTCCTCGACGGCGAGGGAGGCCAGCGGCGGGCGCTCGGCCACGGACATGTCCACCAGGTCGACCTGCCCGTCGAGCCCGAACTGCAGCAGCCTGCGGTCGGGGGACGTGGCGGACAGCACGCGGCCCTGGCGCTCCAGCCGGGACCAGGCGGTGAGCATGATCTGGCCGGCCATCCGGCCGAGCGCGGGCACGGCCTGGTGCCCGTGCGCCCGGACACCCAGGTCCACCTGGGCCATCGCGTCCAGCCCGACCAGCTCCAGCAGGTCCACCAGCAGCCCGAACTCCACCCCGTACTCGGTGACGAACGGGACCCGTTCCAGCACCGCGCGGCGGGCGGCGTACTCCCCGCCGAGCGGCTGGACGAAGCCGGCCAGCTCCGGCCAGAACATGTTGATCAGCGGCCTGGCGACCAGCTCGGTCACCCGCCCGCCCCCGCCGCGCCACAACACCCCGTCGGCGCCGGTGAAGGGCCGCTCGTAGGCGGCCTTGACGAACTGGATGGCGTTGTCGGCGAGCAGCGGCCCGAGCAGCCCGGAGACGAAGTGCGCGCCGAAATTGCGCAGATCGGAGTCCACGAACACGATCAGATCCCCGCTGGAGGCCGCCAGTCCCTTCCACAGCGCCTCTCCCTTGCCGCTCAGCGGCGGCAGATGCGAGAGAACGGCGCCCTGCGCCACCACGCGGGCCCCCGCCGCGGCCGCTCGGGCGGCGGTCGCGTCGGTGGAGTTCGAATCGACCACGATGATCTCGTCCACGAGCGGCGCCCGCTCGACGAGGTCGCGACGGAGCACGGTGACGATCTCGCCGACCGTCCGCTCCTCATCGCGCGCGGGCAGGATGACGCTGACCGCGGTCCTACCCTTGATCCGGAGCAGCGCCTCTATCGGCCACTCGGCTGCGACGCTCGAGTGGGGTCCGTACCAGTCCTGGACCCTGGCCAAGGCGCGCAGATCTGTCTCCATACGGTTAGCCCCGATCTCATCTGGTCAGGTTCGCGACATCTGCCCCGACGACGCATCATCGAACATGTTTGTTTCATTCTCCGTAAATGTGGGATAAGCCGGTCTGTGTTCCCCATCACTCGGATCGGCATCATCGGTGCCGGAAATGTCGCCGCTCGCCACGCGGATGTCCTGTCAGGTTTCTCCGACGTGGTGATCGCGGGAATCGCCGACACAGATCCCCGAAGGGCCGGGGCTCTGGCCGCACGGCATGGCTCTCCTGCCTACGACAGCCATGCCGACCTTCTGGATGCCGGCGGATTGGACGCGGTCTATGTCTGTGTTCCTCCTTTTGCGCACGGTAACCCGGAAAAGGATGTTCTAGCATGCAATCTGCCGATTTTTGTAGAAAAGCCGCTTTCACTTGACCTGTCGACAGCGGAAAAGATCGCCGATGAAATTGATCGCCAGGGCCTGCCTTCGGCCGTCGGACACCATTGGCGTTACCTGGACATCGTTGACCAGGCCCGCGAAGTCCTGGGCGACCGTCCAGTACGGCTGGCGCTGGGCCACTGGCTGGACAAGGTACCGCCGGTCGGTTGGTGGCTGAAGCCTGAGATGTCGGGCGGCCAGCTGGTCGAACAGGCCATCCACATCCTCGACCTGGCCAGAGTCCTGGTGGGCGAGGTGACGATGGTGCATGCCGTACCGGCGGACAACGACACGGACGGCGAGGTCGACCGGGCCACGGCGGCGGTGCTGCGGTTCGCGGGCGGCGCGGCGGGGCTGCTCGCCGCGACCAGCCTGCTCGCGCGCAAGCACCGGGCGGGGCTGGAGGTGCACGCCGAGGGCGTCTCGCTCGACCTGAGCGAGGACCGGCTGCTGGTGGACGGCGAGACCACCGTCCAGGACGGCGGGGCGGCGAAGGTGCGGGTGGATCGGACCTTCATCGACGCCGTACAGGGCAAGGAGGCCGACGTACGCGTGCCGTACCGGGAGGCGCTGAAGACCCACCGGCTCGCGCTCGCCCTGGCGCGATCCGCGGCCTCACGGAAGCCGGTGACGACGCTCGATGGATGAGGTGCTGAGCATAGAGGCGCCCGGCGAGGTCAGGCTGGTCGGGGAGAAGCTCGGCACCGTGCCGGAGGGCGGGTTCCGGGTGGTCACCACGCACAGCGGGATCTCGGCGGGCACCGAGCTCACCTACGTCAAGGGCAGCAACCCCTACCTGGCCGCGACCTGGGATTCGGCGCTCGGGCTGTTCGCCGAGGGCACCCCGTCGATCGGCTATCCGGTGCGCGGCATCGGGTACATGCAGGTGGGCCGGGTGGTCGAGACGCGCACCCGGGCGGTGCGCGAGGGCGCGCTGGTCGCGATGGCCTACGGGCACCGCACCGGCTACGTGGCCGACCCGATGAACGACCGGTTCGTGGAGCTGCCCGGCGACCTCGACCCGATACTCGGCGTCTTCGTCGCCCATATGGGGCCGATCTGCGCGAACGGGCTGCTGCACGCGGCCACCGACCTGCACGGTCCCGGTGTCGCGGACCTGGGTGACGGGGTACGCGGGCGGCGCGTGGCCGTCGTCGGCGCGGGCGTGGTCGGCCTGCTGACCGCCTCCTTCGCCCTCTCGTACGGCGCGGCGGAGGTGGTGGTCGTGGACGAGACCCCCGCCAGGCTGGACATCGCCGAGGCACTCGGCGCCGGGACCCTGGCCTTCGACGAGGATCCGGCCATCGAACTGAAGCGGCGCTGGCGGCACGCGCCCAGCGACCGCGGCGCCGACGTGGTCTTCCAGTGCCGCGGCCGGCCCCGCGCCCTCGCTCTGGCGCTGAAGCTGCTCAGGCCGCAGGGCACGGTGATCGACCTGGCCTTCTACACCGACGGCGCCGACGAGGTGCGGCTGGGCGAGGAGTTCCATCACAACGGCCTGTCGGTGCGCTGCGCCCAGATCGGCCGGGTGCCGCGCGGGCTGGCCCACGCCTGGGACCGGGAGCGGCTGTCGTACGAGACGATCGCGCTGCTCAGGCGGCGGGGCGACCTGCTACGCGAGCACCTGATCACCGATGTCGTCGGTTTCGCCGACGCCCCCCAGTTCCTGGCCGATCTCGCCGCCCGTAGGAGGCATACCGTCCAGGCCGTGCTCCGCGACCACGTCGAGGATGAGCGCGGCTGACCAGCTGAAGTCGCGGCAACCGTGGCCCTGCAGGGTGAACGGGTCGAAGTACTCCCGGAAGCCGGACTCGGTGACCGCCCTGATCATGCCGTCGGCCAGCGGGTCGGCCAGGTCAGGGCGGCGCTCCCGCAGGCCCTGCCAGACCAGCCAGGTCAGGTTGATCCAGCTCGGCCCGCGCCAGTAACGCGCCGGGTCGAACTCCGGCGCGGCGGGCGCGAAGCTGGGCAGCACGCCGTCCTTCAGCCCGAACCGGTCGAGCGCCGTGCCGATCAGCGCGTTGACGATGTCGCGCGGCAGGCCGGGCAGCATGAGCGGCACCAGCCCGGCGGCGCTGTTGGAGCGGATCGGGCAGCCGGTGAGCACGTCGCGGGCATGGAACAGGCCGTCGTCGTAGAGGTGCTCGACCATGGCCGCGGTCACCGCGGCGGCCTCGCGCAGGTGCGGCTCCGGGTCGCCGCCGCACACCTTCGCGATCTCCGCCAGCGTCAGCTCCGCCACGCCGTACGCGGCGTTGAACAGCGGGTCTTCGACGCAGAACGCGCCGGCCCGGCGGTAGCCGGTGTCGCGGTAGGCGCGGGCGAGCGCGATGTAGCGCTCGTAGTCCAGGTCGGTGGGCCGCTCATCGGCGCTGACGGTGTCCAGATCCCGGCGCGTGAACGCGACGGACCCCGCGTCGACGGCGGCCAGCGGGACGTCCCAGGCCGGGCTGTTGTCCATGCCCGACTCCCACGGGTGCACGATCGAGATCAGCCCCTCGGGAGAGCGCCGCGCGTTGCGCAGGTATTGCTGCTGCGCCACCAGCCGGGGATAGAGCCGGCGCAGGAAGGTCGGGTCCGGCTCGGCCTGGTGCACCCGCCAGACGGCCAGGGCGTGCACGGGCGGCTGCACGATGCCGGAGGTCGCCGACCCGGACGGGGCCCGTGACTGCCAGAACTCGGGGCCGGGGAAGTAGGCGCCCTCGGGCACCCTGGGGTTGAACGCGATGTGCGGCACCCTGCCGTCGCGCCACTGCGAGCCGAACAGGGCCAGCAGCTCCGACCTGGCCCGGCGCGGGGACCAGCGGGCGTTGCCGATCGCGACGAAGGCGGAGTCCCAGCTCCACTGGTGGGGGTAGAGACGCCGGGAGGGAACCGTGTAGCTGCCGTCCCAGTTGGCCACCAGCACGCGCACGGCGTCGCGGAGGATCACAGGAACTTCCTGATGAAGGCGGCCGTCTGCGGCAGGACGATCTCGGGCTCGCCGCGCAGGCGGCATTCGAGCGCGAGGTAGCCGTCATAGCCGAGGGCGTCGAGCGTGGCCAGCTGCGCGCCCCAGTCGAGATGGCCGGTCCCGGGCTCGTTCCGGTTGGACTCGCTGATCTGCATGTGCGCGAGGTAGGGGGCCGCCTCGATCAGCGAACGGCAGGGATCGTCCTCCTCGATGTTCATGTGGTAGGTGTCGCCGACGACCTTGATGGAGTCCATCGAGCAGTACGACACGGCGTCGGCGAGGGTGTTGACCATGTGGTTCTCGTAGCGGTTGAGCGGCTCCAGCATGATCAGCACGCCGTTGCGCTGCGCGTGCTCGCCGAGCACCCCCAGCGCCTCGGTGAGCACCTCACGGTCCTCCGCCGCGCTGCGCGGCGGCTCGAACGGCGGCAGCCGGCGCGAGAACTGGCCCCAGGAGGCGGGCGTCATCACCCCGACGCCGCCGAGCTCGGCGATGACCGTGAGCTGCGATCTGAGCTGCTGAATCGCGTCCGTACGCTTGGCGGGGTCGAAGTCGCCGATGAAGTGCGGCATGTCCACGCACACCGTCGGCATGACCACGCCGTCGGCCAGCGCCCGCTTGAGCTCGGTCAAGCGGTTGGCGAAGTGGAAGTCCCCCTTCCCGCGCAGCTCGATCGCGTCGAACCCGGCCTCGGTCGCGAACGCGAACTTCTCCTGCAGGGAACGGCCGGGCAGCAGCTGCTCCTGTGCCGCGAGCTTCACTGTGACTCCTCCTGTTGCGGTGGCTCTTCTCGCCAAGGCTCCTGCTTCAGCGGCTCCTCCTCGAAGCCGAAGACGAGCTGGAGCACCTCGGACGGGTGCTTGTCGAGCAGGTCGAAGGCCTCGGGAGCGCTGCCGACGGGTACGACGTGGCTGATCAGGCCGGTCACGTCGACCTCGCCCGCGTATATGAGGTCCATGAACGTGCGCTGCAGGCGTTCGACGTCCCAGCGGTGGGCCAGCCAGGAGGCGACGCCGCCGATCTGGGAGGAGACGAGCTGCACCTGGTTGTGGTGGAACTCATCGCCCAGCCGCAGCCCGATGCCTTCGCCCTGGTAGAAGCCGCCGGCCACGACCCGGCCGCCCTTGCGGACGGTCCTGATCGCCTCGTGCAGGCCCAGGTTGCTGCCGCTCAGCTCGATGGCGGTGTCGGCGCCCTCGATCCGCTTGCGGACGAACTCGGCGACGGAGCCGGACGCGATGTCGAACGTCTCGGTCGCGCCGTAACGCCTGGCGAGTTCGAGGCGGGCCGGGATCGCGTCGGCGGCCACCACCCGGGCGCCGCTCAGCACGGCGAGGCGGGTGGCCAGCAGGCCGATGACGCCCTGCCCGAAGATCGCGACCTGGTCGCCCAGGTGCACGTCGGCGGCGTGCACGGCGTTGAGCGCGATCGCGCCCACCCGGGCGAAGACACCGCTCAGCGGATCGGCGCCCGGCGGCAGCACGTGGCCGACCAGCTTCTCGGCGGGCACCACGGCCTCGGCCCGGTGGCCCCAGACGCCCCAGACCAGGTGGCCGACCGGCGGATCGGCGACATCGGGCGCCGCCTCCACCACCTCACCGACCTCCTGGTAGCCCCAGCCGGTCAGCGGGTAGGCGTGCGTCTGGCCGTCGAGGAACAGCCGCTGCTCTGTGTCCCACTTTCTGGTGAGATAAGGATTGGTGCCGCGATAGGCGGTCAGTTCGGTGCCGGCGGAGACGCCCGAGTAGATCGTGCGAACCCGCACGCAACCCGGTTCAAGCTCGGCGGGCGACTCCAGGCTGACGCGGACACGGCCTGGCTCTTCAAAGGTGATGACGCGCATTCCCCACACTTACGCTTTATGATCAATCGCAACTTAAAGGTTTAGTAGGTGTTTCTATACCATAGTTGCTCTCCCGGCACCCTTAAGTCAAATGACGGCCACCGCCGGCAACCAGCGAATTAGGGGTTTCTCTCCAACGGCCTTCCGGTAAGCGATCTTACCGACATAACCCGCCCGGAGATCGCTTTCCGTGATCGACGCGCCAGAAAGCCCGGGACGGAACACGGACGGAGTACAGACGGATCTCGGAATCGCCTACGTAGTTGCGACTTCTCGCATGGGGGTAAGTGCGGCATATCCCCGGACGTAGGAGCGCGCCATGCCGAAGAAGGTAGTCGCCGTCCTCTCCATCGCGCTGCTGGCCGCGGCCTCGACCGCCGCGTGTGGCGATGGCAGCAAGAAGGCCGCCAACGAGATCACGGTCTGGACCGAGGAGAACCTCGACGATCGCATGACCGTGCAGAACCAGATCATCGCCGACTTCACCCAGAAGACCGGCATCAAGGTCAAGCTGGTCGGCGTGGCCGAGGACCAGTTCAGCCAGGTGGTCACCGCCGCCGCGGCCGCGGGGGACCTGCCCGACGTGATCGGGGCCCTCCCCCTGGCCTCCATCAGGGAGCTGGAGGCCAACGACCTGCTCGACACGGAGACACCGGGCCAGGTCGTCGACAAGCTGGGCAGGAGCGACTTCTCCGCGCGGGCCCTGGAGCTCGACAGCGCGGGCGGGAAGCTGCTGGCCGTACCGAGTGACGCGTGGGCGCAGCTGATCCTCTACCGCAAGGACCTGTTCCAGAAGGCCGGGCTGGAGCGGCCCGACACCTACGAGGCGCTGGAGGCGGCGGCCGCGAAGCTCAACACGGGTGGGGTCGCCGGCATCACGCTGGCCATCGCGCCGAAGGACTCGTTCACGGCGCAGAGCTTCGAGCATGTGGCGCTGGCCAACGGCTGCCAACTAGTCGACAATTCCGGAAATGTCACCCTTTCCTCCCCGCAGTGCGTGAAAGCGTTCGCGTACTACGCGAAGCTGGCGAAGGACTACTCGGTCAAGGGCAAGCAGGACGTCGACTCCACCAGGGCCACCTACTTCGCCGGCAAGGCGGCGATGACCATCTGGTCGTCGTTCATCCTGGACGAGCTGGCCGGGCTGCGTAACGACGCGAAGCCCAGCTGCGCCGAGTGCGGCACCGACCCCGAGTGGCTGGCCAAGAACACCGGCGTGGTCACAGCACTGAAGGGCCCCGACGGCACACCCGCCCAGTACGGGGAGATCGTCTCCTGGGCCGTCACCCGGGACGCCGCCAAGGATGCCGCCGCGCAGTTCGTCACGTACATGATGAACGAGGGCTACGAGCGGTGGATCGGGATGGCACCCGAGGGCAAGTTCCCGATCCGGAAGAGCTTCGCGGACAAGTGGAACAAGCTGCCCGCCGGGGTCGACGCCAAGAAGCCGCTCGCGGACGTCTACCCCGCCGAGGTGCTGGACGCGCTGCGCCAGAGCCCTGACACCTTCGCCCGCTGGGGCATCCCCCAGGGGCAGGGCAAGCTGGTCGGAGCCACGATGGGCGAGTTGCCCGTGCCCAAGGCGCTGAGCGCGGTCGTGGACGGCTCGCTCACCCCGCAGGCCGCGGCGGCGCGGGCCAAGGCCGACGTGGAGACCATCAAGCGCGGGATCCGGCAGTGACGGGACGGCGTGGCGGGACACTACGGGAGCAGGAGGGCAGGGCGGGGCTGACGCTGATCTCCCCGACGCTGATCATCACGCTCGTCGTGGTGGTGCTGCCGCTGCTCTGGGCGATCATGCTGGCGTTCCAGGACGTGCGGCTGATCAACATCCGCCGGGTGGGCGTCTTCGGGCACTACACGCTGGACAACTTCGGCTACGTCATGTCCGAGCCGGGATTCTGGACGTCCCTGGTCAACACGCTCGTCTACACGGTGGCGGGCACCGCGCTGTCGATCGCGATCGGGCTGGTGGCCGCCCTGGCGCTGCGCGACCGCTTCCGGGGCCGCACGTTGGTCAGGGCCTCGATCCTGGTGCCGTACGTGGCGCCGGTGGTGGCGGTGGCCTTCCTGTGGGAGACGATGCTGAACCCCCAGTTCGGCATCGTGAACTCCTGGCTGAGCACCCCCATCGCCTTCCTCACCCAGGCCAAGGGCACCTTTCTCGGCATCCAGGTGCCGGTGGCGCTGCTCACCGTGATCGCGTTCGAGGCGTGGCGGTATTTCCCGTTCGCCTTCCTGTTCATCCTGGCCCGGCTGCAGGCGCTGCCGGCCGAGCTGGACGAGGCGGCCGTGGTCGACGGCGCGACACCGACGCAGCGCTTCCGGCATGTGATCCTGCCGCAGCTCTGGCGGATCATCGCGCTGCTGTCGGTGCTGCGGTTCGTGTTCACCTTCACCAAGTTCGACGACGTCTACCTGCTCACCGGCGGCGGGGCCGGCACGGAGGTGGTGAGCGTGCGGGTCTACAACTTCCTGACCGCGCGCGACGACATCGGCGCCTCGGCCGCCCAGGCGATCGTGCTGGCGGTCGTCCTGGTCGTGTTCCTGATCCTGTATCTCCGGTTCTTCTCAGGGCGAGAGGGTGAGTGATGAGCAGGGATCGGTTCGAGCGCGCTCTGTTCCGGGTGCTGAAGCCGTTGGTGATCCTTTTTCTGTTCGTGATCACCGCTTTCCCGTTCTTCTACATGGTGACGCTGTCGCTCCGCGACATCCAGGAGCTGATCCTGGACCCCGGCTCGATCTGGCCGCGCGGTCTCACTTTCGATACCTACGCGAACGTATTGACCAAGCAGGGTTTCCTGACCTTCATGCGTAACAGCGCCATCGTGGCGGTCTCGTCGGTGGCGATCACGCTGCTGATCTCGATCCCGGGCGCGTACGCGGTGGCCAGGCTGCGGTTCTTCGGGCGGCGGCAGGTGCATTTCGTGTTCCTGGCCGTGTACCTGTTTCCGGCGATCGTGCTGGCCATTCCGCTGTTCGTGCTCTTTACGATGCTCGGACTTCGCGGGTCTCTGCTGGGTTTGATCCTCGTTTATTGCGCGCAGACGGTGCCTGTCACGGTATACATGCTCCGCAATTACTTCGAGACCGTGCCGCAGAGCGTGGAGGAGGCGGCGGCGATCGACGGCTGCACGCGCCTGTCGACCATCTGGCGGGTGGTGCTCCCGCTGTCCAAGCCCGCGCTCATGGCCACCGGCCTCTACGCGTTCATGATCGCCTGGAACGAGTTCCTGTTCGCCCTGCTCTTCCTCGTCGAGAAACGGGAGAGCTGGACGGTCTCGCTGGGACTCTCCCAGTTGGCGGGCAGTATCGAGATCCCGACGACGGTTCTCATGGCAGGATCGGTGGTTCTGACGCTGCCGATCGTGATCGTGTTCTTCGTCGGCGAGCGGCTCCTGACCGAAGGACTCACGGCGGGAGCGGAGAAGGGATAGACCATGCTGACGGCAGGGCAGATCCTTCAGCTGATCCGCAATGGCACCTGCCGTACCCGCAAGGAACTCATCGCCTACACCGGGCTGTCCCGCTCGACGATCACCGAACGGGTGGACCGGCTGATCGAGGCCGGATACATCCACGAGTCCGGCTTCGCCATCTCCGGGGGCGGGCGACCGCCCTCGGTGCTCGACATCGACGCGACGAAGCGCCTGGTGCTGGTGGCCGACCTGGGCGCCGGCCACGTACGGGTGGCGCTGACCGACCTCGCGGCCCGGTCGCTGGTCGAGGAGCACATCGAGCTGCGCATCGACCGCGGCCCCGAGGCCGTCCTGTCCTGGGTACGGCAGGCGTTCCAGCGCCTGCTCGACCGCTCGGGACGCGCCTCGGACCAGGTGTGCGGCATCGGCCTGGACCTGCCCGGCTCGGTCGACCACGCCTCGGGCCGGGTGATCAGGTCGTTCCTCATGCCCGGCTGGGACGACCATCCGATCGGCCCGGCGCTGCGGGAGGCGTTCGACGTGCCGATCCTGATCGAGAACGACGCCAACGCGATGGCCTTCGGCGAGTGGTGGTCCTCCTGGCGCCGGAGCCGGTCGCTGATCCTCATCAAGGTCTCCACGGGCATCGGCACCGGCATCGTCCTGGACGGCCGGATCTACCGCGGCGTCGAAGACGCGGCCGGGAGCATCGGCCACGTCCGCCTGCGCGAGAGCGACGACCGCGTCTGCACCTGCGGCTCCCGGGGCTGCGTCGCCTCGCTGGCCAGCGGCCAGGCCCTCGCCGCCGACCTCGACAGGCAGACCAGCCGCGAGGTCGTCCGCCTGGTCCAGGCCGGCGACCCGACGGCCATCGCCCTCACCCAGGAGGCCGGCCGCACGGTCGGCATCGTCCTCGCCACGGCGGTCAGCCTGCTCAACCCCTCCGTCCTGGTGCTGGCCGGCGACATGGCGGAGACCAGGGAGCACTACCTGACGGGCATCAGGGAGAGCGTGTACCGCCGCAGCCTGCCGTTCACCACCCGCAACCTGGAGATCGTGACGAGCACGCTGGGCGACCGCGCGGGGATCGTGGGAACCGCGGTGATCGTCATCGACCACGTGCTGTCCCCCGCCGCCGTGGACGCCGCCTTCGCCAGTCCCCCGACGACGAACGTCGTGTGACGCCGCGCGTCGGTCATCGTGTGACGCCGCCGGTCGGTCATCGTGTGACGCCGCCGGTCGGTCGTCGTTTGACGCCGCCGGTCGGTCGTCGTTTGACGCCGCCGGTCGGTCGTCGTTTGACGCCGCTGGTCGTCCCAGCCTTCCGTCGGTCCTGGTCCTGTCAGCCCAGGCTCTGGACGAGGCGGTCGCGCGCCTGGACGAGAGAGGGGCCGTACCAGGTCAGATCGCGTCCGCTCACCAGCGCGCACCGGTGGCCGGGAAACGACTCCGGCCCGTCCTCGGCGCTGAACGCGTAAGGCTCGTCAGGCAGGACCACCAGGTCGGCGCCCTGAGCCACCAGCTCGGCCAGCGGGATCTTGGGATAGCGCTCGGCATGACCGGCGTAGAGATTGCCCACCCCGAGCCGCGCGAGCACGTCGCCGGTGAACGTGTCGCGTCCCACCACCATCCATGGCCGCCGCCAGATCGGGATGATCGCCGTCCGGCGCACCTCCACCGGCTCGGCCCACACCGACTCCGCCCGGTCGAGCCAGCCGGGCCGCCCGGTGCGGCAGGCGTACCGGAACATCCGGTCGAGCGACCGGAACGCCTCGTCCACCGTCTCGATCCTGGTGACCCACACCGCGAGGCCCGCCGCCCGCAACGCGTCGACGTCCGGCTGCCGGTTCTCCTCGGCGTTGGCGAGCACCACGTCGGGGGCGAGCCGCCGGATGGCGTCGAGATCGGGGTTCTTGGTCCCCCGCACCCTGACCACGTCCAGGTCGGCCGGGTGCGAGCACCAGTCGGTCGCGCCGACCAGCGCCCCGGGGAGGGTCGCGGCCACGGACTCGGTGAGCGAGGGCACCAGCGACACGATCCGCCGGACGTTCGAGGGAACGGGGACAGGCATACCGGTGTCGTCAAGGCTCACACTCGCACCTTAGACCGCCGCCCAAGCGACAAAAGGGACTAAAGCCAAGTAACGCCCAGCGTGCGGGAATATCGCCCCAAGGCAGGTCACAAATCCGTAGAATCCCGGGAAAAGATCGTTAACTCTCGATCGGGGGATCGCTGGGTGGAGCGAGAATCGCTGGGCTTCGACCCGAACACGCCCAACGTCGCTCGGCTGTACGACTACTACCTCGGCGGGAAGGATCATTTCCCGGCCGACCGGCGAGCCGCTGAACGGCTGCTGCGGGTGGCTCCCGAGGTCCGTACCGCCGCCCGCGCCAACCGGGCCTTCCTCGGTCGTGCCGTACGCTTCCTCGCCGGCGCCGGCGTCACCCAGTTCCTCGACATCGGTACGGGCCTGCCGACGCGGGGCAACGTGCATGAGGTGGCCAGAGCGGTCGCGCCGCAGTCGCGGGTGGTCTATGTCGACCATGACCCCGTCGTGCTGGTCCATGCCAGGGCGCTGCTGGCGGGCGGTGAAGGGATCACCGTGGTGGACGGCGATCTCCGCGATCCCCACGACCTGCTGAAAAACCCGGACGTGGTGGGGGCGTTGGACTTCGACCAGCCGGTGGGCGTCCTGCTCGTCGCGATCATGCACTTCATCGGCGAGGCCGACGACCCCCTGCGCATCATGGCCGCCATCCGCGAATCGCTGGCCCCCGGCAGCTATGTCGTCATGTCCCACGGCACGAGCGATGCCCGCGCCGCCGCCGTCAGCAAGGGCACAGAGGTCTATCGCCGGGCCAGCGCTCCCCTGACCCTGCGTACCCGCCGGCGGATCGAGGAGCTGTGGGCGGGGTTCGAGCTGGTCGAGCCGGGCCTGACCTGGCTGCCGCAGTGGCGCCCCGACGAGGCCGACCTGATCGACCTCGCGGCCGGCCCCGAGTCGTCGCTCATCCTCTGCGGAGTGGGCAGGAAGAACTGAGACCCGGGGGCGGCCCGGTGTGCGGCTTGACCGAGCACCGGGGCGGACCGGCGCACGGCCTGATCGAACGCCTGGGCGACCCGGCGCACGGCCTGGTCGGGCCTACTTGAGCGCGCTCAGCGCGCCCTCGTAGTCGGGCTCCTGGGTGATCTCGGGCACCAGCTCGGAGTAGATGACGCGGTTGTCGCCGTCGAGCACGACCACCGCGCGGGCGGCCAGCCCGGCCAGCGGCCCGCTCTCCTGCGCCACGCCGTAGTCGCGCAGGAACTCGCGACCCCGCATGAGCGACAGCATGGTCACGTTGTCCAGCCCCTCGGCGGCGCAGAACCGCTTCTGCGCGAACGGCAGGTCGGCCGAGACGCACAGCACCGCGACGCCGGGGTGCCCTGCGGCCACCTCGTTGAAGCGGCGCACCGAGGCGGCGCAGACACCCGTGTCGAGGCTCGGGAAGATGTTGAGCACCTTGGTCGCGGAGCCGAACCCGGCCAGCGTGGTGTCAGCGAGGTCTCCGCCCACCAGCTGGAACGCGGGCGCCTGGTCGCCGGGCTTCAGAAACGTCCCGCCCACGGTGACCGGATTGCCCTTGAAAGTGACGTCAGACATGAATACCTCCAGTTAGCGATAGTGCCCCGACCCGCAATCCTATCGAGGCCCACGGGACCCCACAGAACCTCAACAGATCCTCAACACCCGCGGACCTACCTTCCTCTCATCGAGCACATCGAGAGAGGAACACGGCAATGAACATCACCCTCCGCAAGTCGGTCGCCGCTCTGGTCATCGCCGGCGCCGCGTCCGCCGGCCTGGTCGTCGCCGCCCCCGCACAGGCCAGCACGCTGGGCAAGGTCCCGGCCTGCGTGAAGGTTTGGCAGCAGACGGGCACCATCCGCAAGACCGGCTACGCCTACAACGGATGCGGCCGCTGGATGAACATGAAGATCGTCTGGGCACACGCCGCCGACGGGAACTGCCAGTCCGTGGCGCCGGGAGTGACCATCAAGTCTCGCATCGGCAGGGGCCCGGCCATTTTCGACGGCGCCAAGTACTGCTGACTCAGAACGTCGCACCAGGTCAGAACGTTGCGGCGGTTCAGAACGTTGCGGCGGTTCAGACGTTGCGGCGGTACTGTCCCCCGGCCTCGAACAGCGCGTCCGTGATCTGGCCGAGCGAGCAGACGCGGGCCGCCTCCATCAACACCTCGAAGGCGTTGCCATCGGTCATGGCGGCGTCCCGCAACCGGGCCAGCGCCACGGGGGCCTCGGCCCGGTTGCGGTCATGGAAGGCGTGCAGGCGGTCGAGCTGGGACCGCTTCTCCTCCTCCGTACCCCTGGCGAGCTCCACTTTCTTCTCGTGGGGCTCGTCGCCGCGCGGGTTGCGGAAGGTGTTGACGCCGATGATGGGCAGCGAGCCGTCGTGCTTGCGCGACTCGTACAGCATCGACTCGTCCTGGATCCTGCCCCGCTGGTAGCCGGTCTCCATGGCGCCCAGCACGCCGCCCCGGTCCGACAGCCGCTCGAACTCCTGCAGCACCGCCTCCTCCACCAGGTCGGTGAGCTCGTCGATGATGAACGAGCCCTGGAGCGGGTTCTCGTTGCGGGCCAGGCCCCACTCGCGGTTGATGATGAGCTGGATCGCCATCGCCCGGCGTACCGAGTCGGCCGACGGCGTGGTCACGGCCTCGTCGAAGGCGTTGGTGTGCAGGCTGTTGCAGTTGTCGTAGATGGCGATCAGCGCCTGCAGCGTGGTGCGGATGTCGTTGAAGTCCATCTCCTGGGCGTGCAGGGACCGGCCCGAGGTCTGGATGTGGTACTTCAGCTTCTGCGAGCGCTCCGCCGCGCCGTACTTCTCCCGCATCGCGACCGCCCAGACGCGGCGGGCCACCCGCCCGAGCACGCTGTACTCGGGATCCATGCCGTTGGAGAAGAAGAACGACAGGTTCGGCGCGAAGTCGTCGATCCGCATCCCCCTCGCCAGGTACGCCTCCACATAGGTGAAGCCGTTGGCCAGGGTGAAGGCGAGCTGGCTGATCGGATTGGCCCCGGCCTCGGCGATGTGGTAGCCGGAGATCGACACCGAGTAGAAGTTGCGGACGCTGTTAAGGGTGAACCACTGCTGGATGTCGGCCATCATCCGCAGCGAGAACTCCGTGGAGAAGATGCAGGTGTTCTGGCCCTGATCCTCCTTGAGGATGTCCGCCTGCACGGTCCCCCTGACGGTGGCGAGGGTCCGCGCGCGCAGCTCGCGCTCCTCCTCCGCGGACGGCCGGCGCCCGTGTTCGGCCTCGAACCGGTCGAGGGTCTGGTCGATCGCAGCGTTGAGGAAGAAGGCGAGGATCGTCGGAGCCGGGCCGTTGATCGTCATCGACACCGAGGTGCTGGGGCTCGTCAGGTCGAACCCGTCGTAGAGCACCTTCATGTCGTCGAGCGTCGCGATGGACACGCCGGACGTGCCCACCTTGCCGTAGATGTCGGGCCGCAGGTCCGGGTCGTGGCCGTACAGGGTCACCGAGTCGAACGCGGTGGACAGCCTGGTCGCGGGCTGGCCCTCGGACAGCAGCTTGAAGCGCCTGTTGGTACGGAACGGGTCGCCCTCTCCGGCGAACATCCTGGTGGGGTCCTCGTCGTCCCGCTTGAACGCGAACACCCCGGCGGTGAACGGGAACCGGCCCGGCAGGTTCTCGCTCCGCAGGAACCTGAGCAGCTCGCCATGGTCGGTGTAGCGGGGCAGGGCCACGCGAGGGATGCGGTTGCCCGAGAGGGTCTCGCGCCAGAGGGGGGTGTGGATCTCCCGGTCGCGTACCTTCACGACCAGTTCGTCGGCGGAGTACTGCTCCCTGGTGGCGGGCCAGTCGTCGAGCAGCGCGCGGCTCTCGTCGCTCAGCTCCCGCTCGGCCCCGGCCGCGAGCTCGGCCAGCCTGTTATCGGTCCGGCCCGGGTCGAGGCCACCGCCGCGCCTACCGTCGGCGCTGTCGCCCGTACCGGCAGCGCTGTCGCCCGTACCGGCGGCACCGACGCCCGTACCGGCGCCGTCGCTCAGGAGGGCCTGGACGGCCGTGAGCTGCTGGCGGCGGCGAGCCACCTCCGCCTGGGCGAGCGTCTCCGCGTGGTAGTCGCGGACGGTCTCGGCGATCTCGGCCAGGTAGCGGACGCGGGCCGGGGGGACGATCGCGGCGGCCACCTGAGACGTACGGCCGCGCACCGGTGCCAGCAGGCCCGGCCCGGCCCGCAGGCCCTTGTCGGCCAGCCGAGCCTTCAGGTGGTGATAGAGCGCCGTGACACCGGCGTCGTTGTAGCGGGCGGCGATCGTGCCGAACACCGGCATGTCGTCGGGCGCCACCCCGAAGGCCGCGCGGTTGCGCACCATCTGGCGGCGGACGTCGCGCAGGGCGTCCTCGGCGCCGCGCCGCTCGTACTTGTTGATCACGACGGCCTCGGCGAAGTCGAGCATGTCGATCTTCTCCAGCTGGGACGCCGCGCCGAACTCCGGGGTCATGACATAGATGGGCACGTCCACATGCGGCACGATCCCGGCGTCGCCCTGCCCGATGCCCGGGGTCTCCACGATGACCAGGTCATATCCGGCGGCCCGGCAGGCGGCGATCACGTCGTCGAGGCAGACGGGGACCTCGTTGGCGGCGCCCCTCGTGGCCAGCGAGCGGAAGTAGGTCTGGGGGCCGAGGCTGTTCATCCGGATGCGGTCGCCGAGCAGCGCTCCCCCGCCGCGCCTGCGGGTCGGGTCGATCGCGATGATGGCGACGCGCAGCTTGTCGTCGTTGTCCACGCGCAGGCGGTGTACGAGCTCGTCGGTGAGCGAGGACTTTCCGGAACCGCCCGTACCGGTGATGCCGAGCACGGGAGCGCGGTTGTCGCCCGAGCCGGGAGCGGCGCGCAGGCCGTCCAGGAGCTCGGCCGGGGCGCGGCCCGACTCGATCAGGGTGATCGCCCTGGCCAGGGCCGCCTGGTCGCCGGAGCCGACGGCCTCGACCGAGGGAACGCCGTCCAGCTCGACATCGCACTCCTCGATCAGCTTGTTGATCATGCCGGGCAGGCCGTACCGCTGGCCGTCCTCCGGCGAGAAGATGCGGGTGACGCCGCGGGAGTGCAGCAGGTCGATCTCGTCCTGGACGATGACGCCGCCGCCACCGCCGTAGACCTTCACGTGCCCGGCGCCGCGCTCGCGCAGCAAATCCACCAGGTAGCTGAAGAACTCCACGTGGCCGCCCTGGTAGGAGCTGATCGCCACGCCCTGGACGTCCTCCTGGACGGCGGCGGTGACGATCTCGTCCACCGATCGGTTGTGCCCGAGGTGGATGACCTCCGCCCCCTGCGACTGGAGGATCCGCCGCATGATGTTGATCGCCGCGTCATGGCCGTCGAACAGCGCCGCGGCGGTCACGAAACGGACAGGGTTCGCCGGAACGTGCACGCCTGATCACTCCTTTGTGAGGGGTCCTAATACAAGATACTAGGACGTCCTACTAAATCCCAAGGTTTCAGGCGGGTAGCGATCTGGCATGCGAACAGGGCCGGGTTCTGGTTTCGGGAGGTCCTCAGCGACCTGTGCTGGTCAGGGCCGCTCGTACGGATTGCGGCGGGTGGTGGAGCGGTGGGCGGCCACGAGAGTTCTGGCCGGAGCGGGAGTCGCGTCCAGGTCGGGCGGACCACCCACCCGGACCGGCTCGGGCGGTGCCTCCGCGTAGCTGGCGGACCTCGTCTTCTTCCCGACGGCCTTCTTCCCGGCGGCCTTCTCCCCCACGGCCTTCTTCGCGACGGCCTTCTCCCCGACGGCCTTCTTCGCGACGGCGGCGGCACGCGTCTCCGGCTTGCCGACGGCGGCACGCGTCTCCACCTTGGTGTGGCTGCCGCGACGGCGGCCCGCGAGCCGGAAGGAGACCACGACCGTGGTGAGCACCATCATGGTGAGCAGGGCCAGCGGGGACCCCAGGACGTCCATCGGCGATCCCTGCGACACCGGCTCCGGCTGGCGGGCCAGCGGCTGCTCGGTGGTCCGGATCTCGTTCAGCGTGGCGTTGGCCTTCACCATGCGGGGTAAGCCGTAGCCGACGACCTTGTCCGTGTCACGGGACTTGCGCTTGAGCCAGACGCGATCGACGTTGGCCTCGATCGTGTGGATCTTCTTGCCGTCGACCCGCTCGACGATCCCGACGTGGTCGATGCCCTTGTAGCTCTTGCCGCCGCCCCAGTCGAAGAAGACCAGGGCTCCGGGCTCGGGCTGCTGGGACCAGGCGCGCTGCTTCATGAACCAGGACGCGTGCGAGGGGGTCCAGGCGAACTGGCCGACGTAGTCACCGACCCCGGCCTTGTCGGCCGCCCAGGCGATGAACATGTCGCACCACGGCGCGTCCCGGTATTGCGGGTCCTTGACGCGATCCGCGTACCACTGCCCGAACTTGGTGAGCTGGCCGCCCTTCTCGCGGTAGCCGACTTCCCCACGCACCTCTTTCAGCAGATTTTCCGCGATCGGGTCCAGAGCCCACTCCTCCCAGAAAAACCGGCAGATCAGGATGGACTGTAATAGCGCCGTCCCATTTGTGCGCCGAACAATGGGAAAGTGTCAACCTATGAGCCGAAATTTCGGCTATGTGGCTGATGTGACTCCTGAGACTCCGTACTGAAGTGAGATCGTTTTCAGGCGCCCGCGCCCACCCGGAAGATCTGCTCGTCGCCCGCGCCCGGTGCCACCACGTCGGCGACGATCACGGTCACGTTGTCGGGTGAGCCGCCCTCGTTGGCCAGGTCGATCAACCGCTGGACGGCCGCCGCCGGGTCTGTCACCGTGGTCAGCACCTCGTGCAGGACCTCGGGCCCGAGCACGGTCGTCAGCCCGTCCGAACAGAGGAGGTAGCGATCATCCGGCTCGGACTCGCGCAGCGCCATGTCAGGCTCCGCCCTGCCCTCGCTGCCCAGTACGCGCAGCACCATCGACCGGCGCGGGTGCACGGCCGCTTGATCCTCTGTTATCCGCCCTTCGTCCACCATGGACTGCACAAGTGTGTGATCCTTGGTCATCTGGTAGAGAGCACCATCGCGCAGCAGGTATCCGCGGGAGTCACCAAGATGAGCAAGGGCGAACCGGTAACCGTCCCACAGCATGGCGGTCACGGTGGTCCCCATCCCCCTGCGCGCGGGGTCGATGTCGGCCAGCTCCACCAGCCTGCGGGCCGCCTCGTGCACGGCGCCCTCCAGGGCCGCCTCCAGGTCCGAGCCCGTCTCGGGAAGCGTGGCATCCAGCTCGCGCATGACCGCGATCGCGGCCGAGCTCGCCAGCTCGCCGGCCGCGTGTCCGCCCATCCCGTCGGCCACCACGAGCAATCGGCCACTCGCGTAGCCGGAATCCTCGTTCTGCTCCCTGCGGCGGCCCACGTCTGATCCGGCGGCATAGCGGATGTTGTGCTTCATACCCAGCAGTAAATCATTGGTTGAAAGACTTCACAAGCAGATGCACTGAAGACTCTTGTGAACTACTGTGGGCTCCATGACCCACGACCCGACCGTGAACGCCGGGGACATAGCCCGGCTCGCCGGTGTCGGGCGGGCCGCGGTGAGCAACTGGCGCCGCCGCCACGACGACTTCCCACTGCCCATCGGCGGCACCGCCAATCAACCGTTGTTCTCGCTGCGCCAGGTCGAGTCATGGTTGCGGCGCTATGGGAAGTCCTACCAGGTCTCGCTGGGTGATCGCGTGTGGCAACGCCTGAAAGCCGCCGGCGATTTGCGGCTGGGCGAGTTGGTCGCGCAGGCCGGTGTGCTCCTGACCACGGGCGATAGCAAGCTGGAGCCCGAGCTGGCCGGGCTGGTGTCCGAGCTGGCCGAGCAGCACGATCCGCTCACCGCCTACGAATTCCTCTGTGAGCGCTACCTGGAGGCGCACTCCAGGCAGCTGTCGGTCACGCGTGACGACGTGGCCGAGCTGATGGTCGGGCTGGTCCGCACCGACGACGCGACGATCCTCGACCCCGCCTGCGGCGTCGGCACGCTGCTGCTCAACTCCGGGGCGGTCAAGGTGCTCGGCCAGGACCTCAGCGAGACCTCGGCGGTCATCACCGCCGCGCGGCTGCGGCTGCGCGGCGCCGAGGCGGAGGTCGTGCCCGGCGACTCGATGCGCCACGACGGCTTCGCCGGCGTGAAGGCCGACGCGGTCGTCTGCGACCCGCCGTTCAACGAGCGGGCCTGGGGCTACGAGGAGCTGACCGGCGACCCACGATGGGAGTACGGCCTGCCGCCGCGCGGGGAGCCGGAGCTGGCCTGGGTCCAGCACTGCCTCACCCACGTCAGGCCCGGCGGCATGGTGGCCGTGCTGATGCCCCCGGCCGCGGCCAGCCGTAAGGCGGGGCGGCGGATCCGGGCCAACCTGCTGCGCGCCGGCGCCCTGCGCGCCGTGATCGCGCTGACCGGCTCCGACCTGTGGCTGCTGCGCCGCCCGGCCGCGGGCGAGCGCCCGCCGTCCGACGTGCTGATCGTCGATGCCACGGCCGACCTGTCCATCGTCGATCCCGCGTGGCGGGCCTATCTCGACGAGCGCTCCGACCAGACCGTACGCATCATCGACCTGCTGGCCGATGAGGTGGACATGACCCCGGCCCGCCACCAGCGGCGCGACGACCTCGGCCGGGCCTTCACCGAGGCGCGCGACCGGTTCCTGGCCGCGGCGGCCACCCCGCCCGATCTCAAGGTGCTCGACGAGCCGATCGACCAGCCGGTCACCACGGTCGGCGACCTGATCAAGGAGGGTCTGCTGACCACGCTGCAGGCGCCGCCCAAGATGGCGACCGGCGGCGGCGACCTGCCGATGCTCACCGCCGACGACGTGACAGGCGGCGGCGCCGCCTCCGGCCGGGCTCCGGCGCAGCAGGGGCTCGTCCCGATCCAGCCGGGCGACGTGGTGGCGTCCTATTCCAGCGTGCGGGTGATGACCGAGGGCGGCTGCGTGCTCGGCCCGCATCTGACGCTCTACCGGGTCGACGCGCGCCGGCTCGACCCCGATTTCCTGGCCGGTCACCTGCGGGCGGCCGGCGGGCGCGCGACCACCGGCTCCAGCCGCTTCGACGTGCGCCGCACCCGCCTGCCCCGCCTGTCGCTCAAGGACCAGAAGTCCTACGGCGAAGCCTTCCGGCAGCTGGCCGTGCTCGAAGACGCCTTGCGCGAGACCTCGGCCCTCGGCCAGGCGCTGATCCGCCTCGGCCTCGACGGCCTGACCGACGGCCACCTGCGTCCGCAGTCCTGACGGTGTAGCTTTTTCCGGGAAAAGGCGGGGCTGGGAGGGGCAAATGGTCATCGGTGACCGCTATGTGCTCGACCATCTCCCGCTCGGTCAGGGCGGTATGGGCGCCGTCTACGCGGGTCATGATCGTCATCTCGATCGCCGGGTGGCGGTGAAGCTGCTCCACCTGCCGGGCGGCCCCGACGAGGAGCTCGAACGCCGCTTCATCCGCGAAGCCCGCATCCTGGCCCGGCTGGAGCATCCGGGCGCGCCGGTGCTCTACGACTTCGGCGCCCACGAACAGCGTCTCTACCAGGTAATGCAATTCATTGAGGGCGTCACGGTGGCCGACGTGGTCAGCGAGCACGGCCCGCTGCCCGTGCCGTGGGCCGCCGCCATCGCGGCCCAGGCGTGCGCGGTCCTGTCGGCCGCCCACGCCCTGTCGATCTGCCATCGCGACCTCAAGCCGACCAACCTGATGCTCTGCCCCGACGGCAGCGTCAAGGTGCTCGACTTCGGCCTGGCCCTGCTGCGCGACGCCGACGTCACCACGTTCACCAGGATCGGCCAGATACTCGGCACGCCCGCGTACATGGCTCCCGAGCAGATCCAGCACGGGGTCGCCGAGCCACGCAGCGACCTCTACGCGCTCGGCTGCGTGCTGCACGAGATGCTGACGGGGCGGCAGCTGTTCACCGGGCCGACCGACTACGTGGTCTTCGAGAAGCAGGTCAAGGAGCGGCCGCCCGCGATCCCTGGTCTGCCGGACGCGTTGGGCGCGCTCCTGGCCGGGCTGCTGGAGAAGACGCCGGGCAACCGTCCCACCGACGCCGACACGCTGTACGAGCGGCTGGAACCCTTCGCCGTCGGGCTACCGATGCTGCCCGGTTTCCTGGCCAGGTCGCCGAGTCCGGGCCGGATGTACGCGCGGATGGTCGGCCGCGTCCTTAGTGACTAGCCGAAATCCTCTGCTCGTTCATGGGAAGAAATCTGTTAAGTCCCCATACAATCGCCACAAAATGGTTACAGCAGGGAGCGGAGCCCGTTGGCTGATGCCATCTTCGGCGTCCTCGGTCCCGTTCGCGCACGTCACGCGACCGGGCGCCACATCCGTCTGAGCGGCAGGCAGCGCGCCGTGCTGGCCACCGTGCTGCTCAACGTCAACACGACCGTCTCCCGTGACCGCCTCATAGCCGCCGTCTGGGACGATCCGCCGCCGTCCGCCGTGGCCAACCTCCAGACGTACGTGGCCCAGTTACGCAGGGCGCTGCAGCCGGAGGCCCGGCTGCACACCAGCGGCGCGGGCTACCTCTTCGAGGCCGCGCCCGATGAGCTCGACCTGCTCCTGTTCGAGGACGAGGTACGGCGGGCCCGAGTCGAATCCGACCCCGCGTCGGCCGCCCGGCGGCTGGAACACGCCCTGGCCCTGTGGCGCGGCCGGCCCGCCGAGGACGCCTCGCTGGGCAACGCCATGACCCCCCGGCTGACCGAGCTGGAGGAGCGGCTGGCCGACGTCCGCGCCGACTGGGCCGACCTACGACTCCAGCTGGGCATGCACGATGAGGTGATCGGCGCGTTACGCGTGTTCGTGGCCGAGCAACCACTGCGCGAGCGGGCCTGGCAGCAGCTCATGCTGGCGCTGGCGCGCTCCGGCCGGCGGGCCGAGGCGCTGGAGACCTACCGGCAGGCCCGCGAGACGCTGGTCACCGAGCTGGGCATCGAGCCCGGACCCGAGCTGCGGCTGCTCCAGGCCGCCGTCCTGTCCGGCACGCCGTCCGCGAACAGACCGGAGCAGCGGGGCGCGATCTGCCAGCTGCCGGCCGACATCGCCGACTTCGTGGGGCGGTCCGAGGAACTGACCGCCATCACCATGCTCCTGCGCCCCGAGACCACGCCCACCGCCCTCCCGATCGTCACCGTCACGGGACCTCCGGGAGTCGGCAAGAGCACCCTGGCCGTACATGCCGCGCACCTGCTGCGCGAGGACTTCCCCGACGGCCAGCTCTACCTGCGGCTCTCCGGCGCCTCGCCGGCGCCGCAGGAGCCCGGCGCGCTGCTGGCGGAGTTGCTGCGGGCCCTGCGCGTCGAGGGCGACTCGATCCCCGACACGGTGGCCGAGAGGGCCGCGCTCTACCGGTCGCTGCTCGCCGACAAGGCCGTGCTCGTGGTGCTCGACGACGCCGCCGACGGGCTCCAGGTGGCGCCGCTGCTCCCGGGTACGCCGCGCTGCGCCGTACTGGTGACGAGCAGGGGCCCGCTCATCGCCCTGCCCGGCGCGGTCGCGGTCTCGCTGGGCGTGCCACCGGAGCGCGAGGCCCGGGAACTGCTGGAGAGCGTGGCGGGCGGCTCGCGCGTACGAGACGAACCCGACGCGGCGCGAGCCATCCTGCACGCCTGCGGGCGGCTGCCGCTGGCCGTCAGGATCGCCGGTGCCCGGCTGGCCGCCAGGCCCGCCTGGTCGCTGAAGGACCTCGCCGCGCGACTGGCCGTCACCGGGGCGCCGCTCGACGAGCTGGCGCTCGGCGGCCAGAACGTGCGGGCCCACTTCGTGGCGAGTTACGAGGTGCTGTCCGCGCCCGCGCGCCGCGCCTTCCGCCTGCTGGGGCTGGCCGGGCTGGAGAGCGCCGCGGACTGGAGCGTGGCGGCGCTGATGGGCGTACCGCGGCGCGAGGCGGAATCCGCGGTCGAGACGCTGGCGCTGGCCGGGCTGGTCACGGCGAACGAGGTGGACGAGAGCGGCCAGCCCCGTTACCGCATGCACGACCTGCTGCGCGCCTTCGCCCGCGAGCGCGCGGAGGCGGAGGAGAGCCCGGCCGGACGGGCCGCCGCGCTCCTGGGGTTCGTCGAGGAGTGCCTGGCCCGATTACGCGCGGCGGCGCTGGAGTACCCCCCGCCCATGAGGCCGCCCATGGACAGCGTGCCGCCACCCGTGGAGTCCGCGCGGGTGGACGGCGGCTGGCAGCGGGCGTGGCTGCACGCCGAGCGCAAGACGCTGGCCGACGCCGTCGCGCTGGCCGAGCCCGTCACCGCCGCCGAACTCGCCCAGCGGCTGGCGCCGTTCCTCGTGGCGCACGGCTTCTTCGCCGAGGCGATCGGCCTGCTGGAGAACGTCGCCGAACGGACCGGCGACACCCATACGACCATGCTGATCCGCCTGGTCAGAGCCGACATCCTCACCGACCGCCGCCGGACCGCGCTGGCCGAGCCCGAGCTGCGACTGCTGATCGACTACTTCGAGGGGGCGGGCGACCGGCACGCGGTCGCGTACGCGCTGGCCACGCTGGCCATCTGCGAGCTGATCTCCGGCCGGCACGAAAGCGCTCTCACGCTCGTCACCCGCTCCTTGCCGCTCTTCGAGGCGTACGGGGACACCAACGGGCTGATCAGCGCGCTGGTCACGACCTCAGGGATCCACCTCGACCGGTCCGAGTACGACCTGGCGATAGCGACCTGCCGGCGCGGCCTGGAGCTGGCGGCCGACCCGCGCTTCGCCGACTTCGCGATCAGGTTCCGCCGCGTGCTCGGCATCGCGCACTTCGAGCTGGGCGAGGTCGAGACCGCGATCGGGCACTACGAGGCGAGCATCGAGGCCAGCCGTGAGCTGGGCTGGGGCACCGGCGAGCGGATGGCGCTACGCAGGCTCGGCCAGGCGTACTCGGAGCTGGGCCGGTACGAGCTCGCCGCCACCACGCTCGACCGGTGCGCGGCCATGTTCGCCCAGGCGGGCGACGGCCATGGCCAGGGGATGACGTTCTACGCCCGAGGCGAGGTCAGCCTGAAGCAGGGCCGGCCCGACGAGGCGCTGCACTACTTCCGGCTCTGTCTCGACCAGGTCGAGGAGCCGATCTGGCGGGCGAGGGCGGCCGAGATGGTCGAGCGCCTGCGCCACGACCCGGCCTGAACGCGCCGGCTAGGAACGGACTGTAGATTCCTTCCGTGCTCTCCCACATGGCGCAAGACCAGGCGACCACCCGCGCTGAGACGGTACGGCCGATTCTGGCCGCAGTCGCCGCCCGCGCTGAACCGGTGCGGCTGTGAGGCGGCCGACGCTGGAGGCGGTCGCGGCCCGTGCGGGGGTCTCGCGTGCCACCGCGTCCCGGGTCGTCAACGGGCAGACGACGGTGGCGCCGGACATCCGTGACGCCGTCCTGCGCGCCATCGACGAGCTGGGCTACCTGCCCAACCCGGCGGCGCGCAGCCTGGTCACCCAGCGCACCGACTCCATCGCCCTGGTCGTCTCCGAACCGCCGACCAGGGTTTTCTCGGAGGACCCGCTGTTCGCCACGGCCATCCGCTCGGCCAGCGTCGAACTGGAGGCGGCCGACAAGCAGGTAGTCCTCATGCTCGCCTCCTCCCCCAAGAGCCATGCGCGGGTGGAGCGCTACATCGCGGGCGGTCACGTGGACGGCGTCATGCTCATCTCCATGCACGGCGCCGACCCCCTGCCCACCGCACTGTCCCGCCTGCGCGTCCCGGTCGTCTCGTACGGCAGACCCGCCGTACCCGTCAACATCCCGTACGTCGACAACGACAACGTCGGCGGCGCCGAGGCGGCGGTCCGCCACCTGGTCGAGGCGGGCAGACGCCGAATCGCCACGATCGCCGGCCCTCAGGACATGATCGGCGGCCAGGACCGCCTCACGGGCTACCGCAACATCCTGCGCGACTCCGACCGCCGCTCCATCGTCGCGGTGGGCGACTTCACCCGGCAGTCCGGCGCGGTGGCCATGCGCCAGTTGCTGGGCGACGACCCGAGTCTGGACGCCGTCTTCGTGGCGAACGACCTGATGGCCGTAGGCGCCCTACAGTCGCTCCGGCTGGCCGGCCGACGGGTGCCGGACGACGTGGCCGTGGTGGGCTTCGACGACATAGAGGCCGCCAAGTACACCGAACCCCCACTGACCACCGTGCGCCACCCGGTGCCCGAACAGGCGGCAGCCATGGTGCGATTGCTGCTGGGCCTGTTCACAGGTGGCTCCGCCGAACCCATCATCCTGCCCACCGAGCTGGTCATCCGCGAATCCGCCTGAAAGCAAGGACCTCCCAGGGTCGGGCTGTGTTGCCGGGGGCTGACGCCCCCATTTACCAGCAAGGTCCTCGCTCTTCGCTCGGGCTGCCTTCCTGGGGGCTTCGCCATTCGGCGGAGGCCTGCCGGCCCCCGCACCCCCGGCGGTTAACCGCCTCAGGAGGGACTTTGATGGCCCATGTCCCGGATGAGGCAGGCGCAGACAATGACGGTCTTCGGGCGTCAGCGGCGGGGCGGCACTGTCATGAATGGCCCTGGTCGGCGAGCTGGCCATAGGGCAGTGGGCAGTCAGGGCAGGCGCAGTGGGTCAGGCTGTCGCAGCGGGCGGCGATCACCTGGCTGAGGGCGTCGTGAATGGTATGCAAGTCGGCGATCTTGGCTTCGATCTCGGCCAGCTTGAGCTTGGCGCGCTCTTGCAGATCAGGCGCAGGGTGGCTGCGCCGCCCGGTCTCCAGCAGCTCGGAAACCTCCTCCAAGGTGAAGCCGAGCCGCTGCGCGGCTTTGATCACTCTGAGCAAGGTGACCGTCTCGGGCGGGTAGGTGCGGTGCCCGCCAGGGCTGCGCCGCGGTTCGGCGATCAGGCCGCGCCGCTCGTAGTAGCGCAGGGTCTGGATGTTGACCCCAGCTCGCTCGGCGACCTGAGCGGTGCGCAGGGTCGGGTCGTTGACCCCGGCACGCCCCGCGACCTGCCCAGTGCGCAGGAAGGGCTCCTGAATCTCATGCGACATGCGTGCCCCCGTCAGCCACCACGCTCTGGCCCGCGCTGCTGCCCTCGTAAGGGCTCTTCATGATCGGTCCGACCACCGGTTCACGCCGACGGCGCGGCCGCGTCGGCCTGCCGCTGGAGTGCGTCCAGCACGTCGACCCGCTGCTCGGGCACCCGAACCTCCAGGCCCATGGCGCCGTCGGCGATGGTGAGCGTGAAGGTGAAGAAGGAGCAGCAGCCGTTCTCCCGGGCCGCCAGCTCAGCGGCCCGGGCCGCGTTCTCCGGGGTGAAGATCAGCTCCAGCCGCAGCCGGGTAGGGTCCGGCCGCTGGATCGCTCGCACGATCTCGGCGAACAACGCGTCGAACTCGGCCACCCGCAGCGGCTGCTCAGCGGTGGGCAGTGTGCACGCCGAGGGGACCCACTGCGGGCCAAGGGCTATGTCCTGGTGTGTCATAGCTCGACGGTAAACCTGTACCTCAGTACAGGATGCAAGCCTCTCCGCTACCGGACCACGCGGTACTTCAGGTGCGTCACCAGACCGGTGCCCGACACCTCGCCAACCGGTTCAAGGTTGGTGTCCCCGACGCCGTCGAACAGCCGCTCGCCCCTGCCGAGGATCACCGGCGCGACATGCAGGCGCAGCTCGTCGATCAGACCCGCCGCCAGGTACTGGTTCACTGTCTGCGCGCCGCCCGCGATGGCCACGTCGCGATCTCCGGCGGCCTCGCGGGCCTGGGCCAGGGCCGCCTCGATCCCCTCAGTGACGAAGTTGAACACCGTGCCGCCCTTCATCGGCAACGGCTCGCGCGGGTGGTGGGTGAGGACGAAGACCGGCGCGTGGTACGGCGGCTCGTCGCCCCACCAGCCGCTCCAGTCCATGTCCCAGGCGTCCCGGCCGGGGCCGAACATGTTGCGCCCCATGATGAAGGCCCCCGCCGCGGTGATGCCCTCGATCACCTCCGCATGCGCCTCGGGCTCGTCGAACATCCAGCTGTGCAGGCGCCGCTCCGCGCCCTCGCCGAGCGGGTTCTCCAGACTCTGGTTCGGTCCCGCTACGAAGCCGTCGAGGGACATCGCGATGTCACAGGTGACCTTGCTCATCTCACTACCTCCTATGTTGGGTGCCTGTTCATGAGGAAGTCGGAGCCGCCCGCCTGTTCTTTACATGGTCCAGTGAGATGCCGGTCACATTTGCCAGTATCCGCGTCACACTCCTGGGTTCAGTGCCGCTCTCAGTTGGTGACCCAGAAAAGGACCCGGAAAAGGGTCCAGGAAAGCTGGTGGCTGGAAGGAGGAGTACATGGTGAACGAGCAGGCGACCAGCGTCTTCACCGGCCATCGCGAGCTGCTGTTCTCGATCGTCTACAACATGCTGGGCAGCGTCGCCGACACCGAGGACGTGCTGCAGGAGACCTGGCTGGCCTGGGCGCCCAGGAGCGAGGCGGGCGAGGAGATCCTCAATCCGCGCGCGTACCTGGTGCGGATCGCGGTCAACCGGGCGCTGGCCCGGCAGGAGAGCATCAGCCGTCGCCGGGAGGACTATGTCGGCCCTTGGTTGCCCGAGCCGCTCATCACCCAGCAGCCCGATGCCGTGGATCCGGCGGTGCGGGCCGAGTCGGTGTCGATGGCGTTGCTCGTGGTGCTGGAGACGCTCACCCCGCTGGAACGGGCGGTGTTCGTCCTGAACGAGGTCTTCGGGTACGCCCACACCGAGATCGCCGGAATCCTGAACCGCAGCCCGTCGTCGATCCGCCAGCTCGCTCACCGCGCCCGCGAACATGTGCACGCCCGCCGCCCGCGTTACCAGGCCGACCCGCGGATCCGCCAGGAAGTGACGGAACGGTTCATCGAGGCCGTGGCCGGCGGTGACCTCGACGCGCTCATGCGGGTCCTGGCGCCGGACGTGGTCATGTGGGCCGACGGCGGAGGCAAGGCACGGGCCGCCGGGCTGCGGCCGCTCCACGGGCGGGACAAGATCGCCCGCTTGATCGTCGGAAACGCGACCCTTCATCCTGTCGCGGATCTCAACATCCGCTTCCGGACCGTCAACGGTGATCCGTCGGCGCTGCTGCTGTCCGGTGACACCACGTTCGCGGTCATCGTTCTCGACCTGGTCCCCGACGGGACTCAGGTCTGCGGCATCTACGCCGTGACCAACCCCGACAAACTCTCCCACCTGGAAAGAGGAACCGCATGATTCTGGTATCCGGAGCCACCGGCAACATCGGCCGTCCGCTCGTCGCCGAGCTGGCCGCCAAAGGCGTGAAGGTACGCGCCCTGACCCGTACCCCCGAAACGGCCCGCTTCCCCGAAGGAGTCGAGGCTTGCGACAGCGCCAAGCCCGACTTCGACGGCGTGACCGCCCTCGTCCTGAACATCTCGGGGGGCTCCGTCGCCCTGCTGGAGGCGGCCAGGACGGCAGGGGTACAGCGGGTCGTCACCGTCTCGGCCCTGGTCGTCGCCGAGGAGGAGGACCCGGAGGAGGGCAGCAACGCCGCGATCCACCGCGAACTGGAGATGGCGGTGGAGGCCGCCGTCCCGGAATGGACGCATCTGCGCCCCGGCGCCTTCGCCGCGAACTCCTTGCGCTGGACGCCCCAGCTCCAGGCCGGAGACGTGGTCCGCGGACCGTACGCCCAGGCCCGTACCTCGCCGATCCACGAGGTGGACATCGCCGCCGTCGCCGTACGGGCGCTGCTCGGCGACGAACTGCTGGGCCAGGCGCCCACGCTGACCGGGCCGCAGGGGCTGTCCTTCGCCGAGCAGGTGGAGATCATCGGCTCGGTGGTGGGCCGGCCGCTGCGGTACGAGGAGATCAGCCCGGAGATGGCCGCGCAGGCGATGATGGCGCACGGGGTGCGCAAGGAGCAGGTCGACTCGCTGCTGAGCTATTTCGCGGACAGCATCGGGAAGCCGGTACCGATCACGGGCGAGGTGGAGCGGATCCTCGGCCGCCCCCCTCGCACCTACGCCGAGTGGGTCGCCGACAACGCCGACGCCTTCCGGCAGTGACCTCGGCTACCTTCCCGTCTTCGTGGACCAGAGCGGCGTCCTGCCGTCGTAGATGACGACATTGCCGTCGTCCTGCATTTCGAGTCGCGCCCCGGGGTTTTTTCCGGTCTCGGAATTCCACAGCGGCGTCTTGCCCAGGTAGACGACTAGATTTCCGTCTTTCTGCATCTGGGTGACGGCCCCGGGGTTACCTCCGGTCTTGGAGCTCCACAGGGCCCGGCGGGCGCGGTAGAGCACCAGATTGCCGTCCTCCTGCTGGACGAGCTGGTAGTCGCCGTTGCGGGAGCGGACGTACTGGTTGGGCTTGAGCGCGTAGCCCGGGGCGAGCACGCTGATCGTGGCATGGCGGTTCCACACCGGCGTCTTGCCGTCGTAGATCACCAGGTTGCCGTCGTCCTGCACCGCGAGGCGAGCGCCTGGGCTGTCTCCGGTGTTGGACGCCCACAGAGGCGTCCTCCCCCGGTAGACGACCAGGTTGCCGTCGCTCTGCATGGCGGCGAACGCGCCGGGGCTGTCGCCGGTCTGGCTGCTCCACAGCGGCGTCTTCCCCCGGCACAGCACCAGGTTGCCGTCCTCCTGCTGCTGCAGGACGTAGGCGCCGTCGGACGAGCGTACGGAGTCGCCGGCCTTCAACGTCTGCCCGGGGTTCAGCCATACGGTACGGTCGGCGCTCACCGCCGCCGTGACGCGCTTCGCCTCCGCCCAGGCCGCTGGTGAGACCGAGGCCACGGCCATCGTGCTCGCCAGCGCCAGCGCACCAATGTACATAGATGTTCTTCTCACGCGTTCCCCCTGCATATGGATGATCAAGCGAGAAGGACGCTATCCAGACATGGTCGACGATCGGCCCATTTCGAAATGCCTGGAACCTTCGCCAAGGTGGGGCGCGCATCATCTGGTCGTCAAGCCGGAGTTGTGGCGCGTAGTTGGTGTCTGTGAAGCGGCGGGCAGCGTCGGGCTCCTCATTGGACTCTCGTCGCCCTCGTGATCGTCCGCCTGACCTCCCGCCGGGCGGGACGGCCTCGTTCGCTTCGTCACAGCGCTCCGATCACCATGGCGATCAGGATCAGAGTGACGAGGGTGAGGCGGAGGGCTGCGGAGAGGGCCGGGCGCGTGCATCTCATGCGGGGCCCCGCCAGGGCATTCTTCCGGAATGTAAACGACCGGCACACGTCATGCGTCAACCATAGGTTGACACTGAGATAGCGTCAACCTCGCGTTGACGCCAGGCGGTCACTCCGGCGTCAGTAGCCGCTGGTGAGTCGTACGCCGGAGCCGATCGAGCGCGGAATGCCGACATTGTCGACCAGATTGCCGGTCGACGCGATGGACAGCGCGTTACCCCTGCCCCTCCTGAACAGCAGGCCGGTCTCTCGTCTGGTGCCGTGGCCGAGGATGGTGTTGCCCGTCACTACGGCGTGGCCGGTGCCGTAGTTCACGGCGTCGAGGGCCAGGTAGACGAAGGAGGGGTCCTGCTGCGGAGCGGGGGCCCGACCGGACTGGCGGGTGTTCGCGGGCTGGGTCACGGCTGGTCGGGGCCCGAATTTGTGGATCCGGTTGTTGGAGATCGTGGTCCCGGCTTCGCCCTGGAGGTCGCAGCGGATGCCGTAATAGGTCTGCCTAGCAGCGGCCTTGGTGCCGAAGTCCTCGATGTAGTTGTCGCGGATGGAGGTGCCGAAGCAGCGGTGGGCGTCGATGGCGTGCTTCGGCGTCGCGTACAAGTGCAGGTCACTGAACGTCCACCCGGCCGAGTTCTCCGCGTCGACGCCGCTCTCGCCGCTGAAACCGATCCACGAGCGCTGGAACGTCCAGTCGGTCACCGCGTTGCCGGGGTCGACCACCTTGAGGCCAGAGCCGCCCGCCCGCTCTATGTAGACGTCGCTGATCACGCTGTTGACCATGGTGTTGCGCAGCTTGGTGCCGTTCTTGGAGGGGTTGCTGACGCGGATGCCGTCGCTGGGTGTGCCGAGGATGTCCACGTCATAGATCCGGCTGTCCCACGAACGCAGCATCAGGCCCACGGTGCCAGTGTTGTGGTCGCGGTTGCCGTCCAGCGTCAGGCGCTCGATGCGTACGGGATCCGAGCTGTACGCCTGGTCGGTGACCCAGGACTCCGAGGCCAGCATGGCGGGCAGGTTCGCGCCGTCGGCCTGCTTGATCACTGTTCCGGCCTTGGCGTCGCCCCGGTACGTCCGGCGGCCGCGGAGAGTGATGGTCCTGTTGATCAGGCACGGGCCCTTGAGCACCACCTCGTCGCCCTCCTTGGAGGCGTCGATGGCGGCCTGGATGGTCCTGGCGTCGGCGGCCGTGTTGACGCAGGTGGCGTTCACCCTTGCGGCTACGGCCGGGGCCAGCGGCTGGATCACCACCGCGCTGCCGGAGGCGGCCAGCGTCAGGGCGATGGCCCCCGCGGTCTGGCGTGGGCGTGGTTTAGGCACGTGCAATCCCCTTCCGGGCATTCCGGAAATGACCTGAGGACCGCGGCGTGTGAACGTCCCCCGACGCCCCTGCGGTCTCCGGTGCCGAGCCTCATGGAAGGATCCCGATCCGCTCGGGAGAACTCCCTAGACCTGCCCGAAATTTGGTGCCTACCGGGATCGTTCCAGGCGGTGGCGGCCGTGCCTGCCGTAGGTTGCGGTGAATGAAGGGGGTTGTGATCGAGGGGCGGCAATTCGGCGGGCCGGTCAATCTGCTCACGATCTCGTGAGAAGGCCGCTCACCTCCCGGGTGAACACCTCCACGTTGTCGATCATGATGTTGTGGCCGGCGTCCGGGACGCCGATCAGCCGTACCCCGGCGGCCACCAGCTCGGCCGCCCCGAGGAGCTCGCCGTCCGCCTCCGGGTAAAGGTAGGCGCGCGGGATCGGCAGCCTCCGCAGCTGTTCCCGCGCGTTCGACCTCGTGAGGTGGACCGAGCTCCGGTGCAGCGCCTCCCGTCCGGCAAGCCTCATTGTGGCGGCCCAGTGTGGCCCGACCCGCGCCAGCGTCTCGTCCCAGCCGTGCCGTACGAAGTCTTCCTCGGTGTAGGTGGCGACGCCCGAACTGCCCGGCCGTAGCGCGGGTTCGATCGGGTCCAGACTGGCGTCCACCAGCACCAGCTCGGCCACCAGCTCCGGATGCCGCTCGGCCAGGTGTACCGCGATCGTCCCGCCCATGCTGTGCGCAATTACCTGCGCCGCGCGCACGTCCGCCGTCCGCAACGCGGTCGCGAGCGCGTCCGCGTGCTCCTCCATGGTGTAGCCGAACGTGGTGGGTCGATCGCTGGTCCCGAACCCCAGCAGGTCCACAAACAGGCTCCGATGCCCGGCCAGCTCCGGTCGGCTCGCGGCCTCCAGGAAGTAGGGCGCCGCTGCCGCGCCCAGCCCGTGCACATAAACCCGGACCGGCTCCCGCCCGGCCACCTCGGCCCAGCGGATGCGGCTGCCGTCCGGCAGCACTTGCGCGTCTCTCATGCCCTCTCCTCGATATATTTAGTCGTCGATATACTAAGTTGTCGAGGTATCATAGCGGCATGATTGAGCTGTCGATCCTGGGGTTCCTCTACGAGGAACCTCTCCACGGGTACGAGCTGCGCAAACGCGTCGCCGCCTTGACCGGCCATGTCCGCCCCATCGCCGACGGCACCCTCTATCCGGCGATCAAACGCCTGGAGCGCGACGGCCTGCTCGAACGCGACCTGCAGCCCGGCGTCCAGGCCGCCCCCAGACATGTGCTCACGCTCACCGACGCCGGGCGCGCCGAGCTGCGGCGGCGGCTCGCCGAACCGGCTGAGCCGTTCATCACCGATGAGAACCGCTGGTTCACGATGCTGGCGTTCCTTCGCCACCTCGATGAGCCCGCGCTCCAGGCGAGTGTGCTGCGACGCAGACTGGCCTTCCTCACCGAACCGGCCAGCTTCTTCTGGGACGGCGACCGGCCCCTGCGGGCCGCCGACTTCGACGACCCGTTCCGCAAGGGGCTGTTCACGATCGCTACCGCGACCAGCAGGACCGAGATCGGCTGGCTGCGGGAAACGTTGGCCGTGCTGGGCGCCTAGGGGCGGCGAGCGTGTGCCGCAGCCATCCGGCGGCATGGTCGCGACAAGTGCTTTGGGGGCCTTCGGCGGCATTGACGGCACGGGCGTGGCCATCGGCAATCGCTGCGGCTGATCTCGCGCCCTCGCTGCTGCCGCCTGCGGGTCAGTAGCCGCTGGTGAGTCCCCCGCGGGGGCCGGTCGTACGTGGGATGCCGACGCCATCCGGCGAATGGTTCCAGTAATTCCAGTCGTGGCCAGGCCGCGCCCGGACGATGGCCGGGCGCGGGCGGTCAGTGGGGTGAGGGTGCGAGGCGGACGGTCGCCGAGTTGTGGGTGATCGACAGCACTCGTACGGTCAGCGCGCCGACCGAGCCGTTGCCGCCCGCGCTCAGCTGCGTGGACGAAGAGGCGCCGGGCCCCGTGCCCTTGACCTCTACGGCGTAGCCGATGCGCGCGATCGACAGCGTGGTGAAGCCAAGGGTGCTGGAGAGGGGGAAGCTCACCGGCTTGGTGATGGTGATCTTGCACTTCCCGTCGAAGCAGTCGCTGACGTCGCGCGGCTTCCCCGCCGACGCCGAGGTCGCGGCCGAAGCCGCGGCGACGGGCGCGCCGGAGACGATGACGGCGGCGGCGAGCGCCAGGCAGGTTGTGGCCATCCGATGCATGGTGTCCCTTTCGGTGGTCTCCGTCAGGTCAAGCGACCTGATGTGACTGATCAGCTACCAAGGGTAGTGACGCGAAGAACGCCTAGAGGTGGAAGACACGCAGCTGGAGCGCCAGCGTGGTGTGGTAGCCGACCAGCGTGGTCAGCTCGAACACCACGGCTGCGACTCGCCGGGCACACCGGAAACGTGCTACCCGTTGGGGATGCCCAACGAAGATGATCTTTACATCGGAGCGTCGGAGGACCACGTCGATGCCGTCACCGCGGTCGCGGTCTCCCCGGACGGAAAGATGGGGGCGACCGGCGCGCGCTCCGGCGAGATCCGGCTGTGGGATCTACGCCATGGCCTGCTGACCGCCTATGTGGGAGGGCTGCAAGGCGGACCTGTGGAGAGCGCCGCGTTCATTGGCAACGCCAAGCGGCCCCAGTTATTGACCGCGGGCGGATCGGCCTCGCTGTGGACAGTGACGGCCGAGGCCCTGGAATGGCGGCAGCTCCCTTGGGACGGCGGACGGCTCCTCACGTCCTCGGACCGAGAGGCGGCGCTCAGGCAGTGTGGAGACCTTAGCTGGCTGGGCGTCTTCGGCCCCCTCTACGGCAGCATCGAGTCGGACTCCCCGCTGGCATTGGGACGCACCGCCTCCGGCCTGATCGTCGTGAGCAGTGACGAGGGCCTGATCAGGGCCTGGCGGCGGCCTTCTGGGGAGACCTACGGCGACGCCGGGCTCGTGTGGGCCTTCGGCGGCGATGCGGCGGATCAGCGGCTGACGCGCAGTTGCGACCGGTGGCGGCTCGTGGTGTCCGCGCGTCGCGGCCGGGTGGTCGTTCTCGACGCGGAGACCGGGGCGGCCGTGACCTCGTTCACCCCGCCCGCCCGGCCGACGGCGATCGCGGCGCATCCGGACCGGCCGCTGGTGGTGCTCGGCGGGAGAGACGGTTCGCTGTCGTGGTGGGATGCCCGCTCGGGGCACTGCCTCGGGCGCGTTCAGGCGCATGGCGGCCGCGTCCGGGCGTTGGCGCTCGCCACCGGCACGGACCTGGTGATGTCGGTTTCCCAGGATGGGACAGCCGCGCTCTGGCGGCTGCACGGCCGTGGACCCGCCGGCCGCTTCGTGCCGCCCACATCCTCCGGCCCCCGGGAGCTGACCCATGTGGCCGGTACGCCGGACGGGCGGTGCTGGCTGATCGGCGGGCGCGGCGGCCAGGTTCACGTTCTCCACTGGTCCGGGCATGCTGGGCTCGTGCCGCAACGCGTCGGCCGCCCCTCCTGGGTGATGGACGGTGGTGACGTGGAGACCCTGCTCGACGACATCCGCCACCACTGGGACGACGGCGCGGCGAGCGTGGCAGCGGTCCGTGAACTGGTTTCGGGTGACCTCGACGAAGCCTGGCACGGGACGGCGGCGAACGCGCTGGCGGACCTGATCGTGAACGGTGCGGATCCGGCGGCCCGGGAGGCCGCAGTGATCGCGCTGGCGGGGATCGACGAGGGCAAAGCCACCACCGCCCTCTACCAGATGTTCGCCCGTCATGACTGCGGCGGTTCTGCCGGGCGGTTGCTGGCGTATTTCACCGGCGAGGACGAGTCCTCGACGGAGGAGCTCATCGCGAGCCTGCCCGGGATCGGCAACTTCCTCGGTGTGCTGGCCTCGGCCACCTTGGGCGAACGGGGCGCTGCCGCGGTCCCGGCGGTGCATGCGGCGCTCCGCGCGTTTCCCTTCCCAGCCCGGGAAGACGCCGAGCACTGGTTCCGTGATGAGTCGACCAAGTACCGACTGATGTACGCCCTCAGGCGGGCCGGTGCGGCCGCGGCGCCCGCGACGCCAACCCTGCTGACCGTGCTGGAGGACGATGAGATCTACCGGGACACCCGGCACCAGGCGGAGGTGACCCTGCAGGCGATTGGCCTCCGGGAGACCGCCGACACGATCGCCGCCGAGGTCCGGCGCCGGGTCGTCCTCGTCGTCCACGACGAGGACGACGAGGACGACGAGACGGAAGACTGCGGCCTCCTGCTCGAGGTGCTGCTGGGCATGCCGCCCGCGGCTCTGGCGGCCTCCCACGAGGTCGGACCGGCGCTGAAGGCGGTGCGGCGCCGCTTCGGCGACGGCATCAGGACGTACGAGGACGACGGCGAGATTCGCGAGTACACGGTCCTTGAGATTCGGCTCGCCGACTACATCGACGAGAAGATCGCCGAGGAGATCAAGAGGTGAGCGGCCCGCGGACGTGGGAAACGATCGCGGGTCAGCGTGGGGCGAGACGGATGGTCGCCGACTTCTTAGTGACTGACACCCTCACCGACAGGTTGTTGATCGTCCCCCGGCCGCCCGAGCCGAGCACCACTGTCGAGGAGACGCCGGGCCCCGTACCCCGCACCTTCACCATGCCGGAACCGACTCGCGCGATGGACAGCCGGGTGAAGCCGTACCGGCTGGAGATGCGGAATCTCACCGCCTTGGTGATCGTGATCTTGCACTTCCCGTCGAAGCACGCGCGTACGTTCGGCGGCTTCGCGACGGCGGCCGCGGCTGCGGTCGGAGCGGCGGCTGATGCCGGAGCGGCGAAGATGGGGACGGCGGTAATGGCGGCGAAAGCGAGTGTCAGGCAGGTTGTGGCCGTTCGATGCATGTTGTCCCTTTCGTTGATCTCAACATACGGCTCGGACGGCTCGACGGCCTAGACGCGGAAGACGCGCAGTTGGAGTGCCAGGGTGGTGTAGTAGCCGACCAACGTGGTCAGCTCGAACACCACGCGCTCCCCCAGCCGCGCGTACTCCGCGTCGTCCAGGTCGGCCCGTGCCACCAATGCCCTGGTGACGCCGAGCACCGCGGCCTCCTCCGGATCCGGCAGGTCCAGCGGGGCGCCGGTGCGCAGCGCCGCGAGGTCGTCGTCGGTCAGGCCGAGCCCGCGCCCGATCTCCTCGTGCACGCGCTGCTCGAAGGCGCTGTCGCAGTGACCGGCCACGGCCAGGATCGCGATCTCCCTGGCGCGGGCGCTCAGCACGGAGCGGTAGCGGATCGCCGCGCCGAGCTCCTGCAGCGCGTCGCCCACCGGCGGGCTGAGCAGCATCGCGTTGAACGGGCCGATCAGTCCGCCCGCGTCGTCGAGCATCGAGGTGCCGCGTGGGCCCGCGACGATCTTCTCGTAGAGGGCCAGGGCGTCGGGGTCGAGGTGGGCCGGTGGCTTGGACGGCAGGCGTTTCACGCCAGCGATGTTAGCCAGACGGTCGTGTCGGACGGCAGGGCGCCGTCCTCCAGGGGTCCGCTGGCCAGCAGCACCCGGCCCGGCGGCAGCGGTACGGGAGCGGTGCCGAGGTTGGACACGCAGGTCAGGCCGGACTCCCGGGTGAAGGCCAGGACGTCCGGCCCCATCGTGAGCCACCTGAGCGTGCCATCGCCGAGGAGGTCGCGGCGGTGGGCGAGCGCGGTGCGGTAGAGGTTGAGCATCGAGCCGAGGTCGGCCGACTGGGCCTCGGCCGTGACCTTGCGCCAGCTCTCAGGTTGCGGCAGCCAAGTACGAAGACCGCCGAAGCCGAACGGCGGCTCATCGCCCGCCCACGGGAGCGGCACCCGGCAGCCGTCCCTGCCCCGGTTGGTGCCGCCCGAGCGGCGGTACATGGGGTCCTGGCGCTGGTCGTCGGGCAGATCCTCGACCTCCGGCAGGCCGAGCTCCTCGCCCTGGTAGACGTACACGCTGCCGGGCAGCGCCATGGCCAGCAGGGCCGCCGCCCTGGCCCGGCGGTGGCCGAGCTCCGGGTCGGAGGGCACGCCGTGCAGGCGCCCGCCGTGCGCGAACGTCGTGTCCGCCCGGCCGTACCTGGTCACCGGGCGGGTGACGTCGTGGTTGGACAGGACCCAGGTCGGCGGGGCGCCGACCGGCGCGTGCGTGGTCAGTGTGAGGTCGATGACCCGGCGCAGTTCGGCGGGCTCCCACGGGCAGGCCAGGAAGTCGAAGTTGAAGGCGGTGTGCAGCTCGTCAGGGCGCAGGTAGCGGGTGAAGCGCTCCTGGTCGGGCAGCCACACCTCGCCGATCAGCACGCGGTCGCCGTACTCGTCGGCGACCTCGCGCCAGCCCCGGTAGACCTCGTGCACCTCGTCGAGGTCCTCGTAGGAGGTGTCCGACTTGAACAGCAGGGCCGCCGAGTCGATCCGGAAGCCGTCGACGCCGCGCTCGAACCAGAAGCGCAGCACGTCCTCGAACTCGCGGTGGACCTCCGGGTTGTCCCAGTTGAAGTCCGGCTGTTCTGGAGCGAAGAGGTGCAGGTACCACTGCCCGTCGGCGACCTGTGTCCAGGCGGGTCCGCCGAAGATCGACTGCCAGTCGTTCGGCTCGTCGCGGAACCAGAACCGGTCCCTGGCCTCGCGGTCGGTCAGCGCCTCCTGGAACCAGGCGCTCGCCGTGGAGCTGTGGTTCGGCACCACGTCGATGATGACCTTGATGTCGAGCTCGTGCGCCTCCTCGATGAACGCCTCCGCCTCGGCCAGCGTGCCGAACACCGGCTCGATGCCCCGGTAGTCGGCCACGTCGTAGCCGCCGTCGGCCATCGGCGACGGGTACCACGGGTTCAGCCAGATGGCGTCGATGCCGAGATCCTTCAGGTACGGCAGGCGCGAGCGCAGCCCGGCGAGGTCGCCGATGCCGTCACCGTTGCCGTCGGCGAAGCTGCGCAGGTAGACCTGGTAGATCGCGGCCCCCCGCCACCACGTTTGCGACATGCGCTATCCCTTAATGCTCCCGGCGGTGAGGCCCGCCATGATGTGCCGTTGGAAGATGAAGAAAACGATGATCATCGGGATGCTGGAGATGACCAGGCCGCCCATGATCTGGTTCTGGCTCACCGCGCCGGCGGTCTGCGACAGGCCGACGCTGACCGTCATGTTCTCGCTGTCGGTCATGACCAGCAGCGGGAGCAGGAAGTCCTTGAAGGCGGTGACGATGGTGAAGATGGAGACCACGCCGAGGATCGGCCTGGAGATCGGCAGGATCACCGACCACAGGACCCGCAGCGGGCCGGCGCCATCGATCTGGGCCGCCTCGACCAGTTCCCGTGGGATGGAGTCGAAGAAGCGCTTGAGCAGGAAGATGTTGAAGCCGTTCGCCGCCGCGGGGAACCACAGGCCCCAGGCGTTGTTCAGCAGGTGCAGGTCGACGATCGTGACGTACAGCGGGATGATCACCACCATCGGCGGGATCATCAGCGTGGCCAGCATCGCGCCCAGCACCACGTTCCCGAACATCGGCCGCAGCTTCGACAGCGCGTACGCCGCCGCGACGTCCACGGCCATGGAGAACAGCCAGGCACCCAGCGCGTAGAACGCGGTGTTCTTCAGCAGTACGCCGATGTCGAACAGGTCCCACGCCTCGATGAAGGCGTCGAACGTGGGGTGGGCGGGAAACAGGGTCGGCGGCATCTGGGCGATCTCCTCGCCCGTCTTCATGGCGCCGGTGATCATCCAGTAGAGCGGGAAGACGAAGACCAGGGTGGAGCCGGTGACGACCGCGACCAGGACGGTCCAGTAGATGCGCCTGCCCCACCTGCTGTTGAGCTGGTGCGGCGAGACGATCGTACGAAACTGAACCTCGATCCGCTTCGGCGCTCTCCTCTCCCGCCGTCCCCTGGTAGCAGCCCGGGCACCGACGGAGATCATGCCTTGTCCTCCCGGGTGAGCCGGAGCTGGAAGGCCGCGAAAGCGAGGAGCACGATCATCAGCATCATGCCGAGCGCGCCGCCCGCGCCGTAGTCCTGGAGCGTGAACGCGAACTGGTACATCTGGAAGGCGACGGTCATCGTGGCGTCCTCCGGGCCGCCGCCGGTGAGCATGTACGGCTCGATGAACACCTGCATGGTGGCCACGACCTGCAGCATCAGCATGAGCAGCAGGATCAGCCGGGTCTGCGGGATGGTGACGTGCCTGATCCGCTTGAAGATGCCTGCCCCGTCGAGCTCGGCCGCCTCGTACAGCTCGGGCGGGATGTTCTGCAGCGCGGCCAGGTAGATCAGCGTCGCGCTGCCCATGTTCATCCAGGTCGCGACGATGACCAGGGAGATCAGCGCGGTCGATGAGGAGTCGAGCCAGGCCAGGGCCGGCAGGTGGAAGAAGTCGAGCAGCTGGTTGAACAGCCCGGGCCCGGGATCGAAGAACCACCTGAACAGCAGCACCGCGACGATCGGCGGCAGCATGACCGGCAGGTAGACCACGAACCGCAGGTAGGCCCGGGCGTGGCGCAACTCGTTGAGCACCAGTGCCATGACGAACGGCACGGCGTAGCCGCAGAGCAGGGCGAGTGCCGTGAACTCCACGGTGTTCAGCCATGCCTTGCCGAACGACGGGTTCTGGACGACGGTCAGGAAGTTGTCCAGTCCCACCCAGGTGGGCGGGTTGACCAGGGTCGTCTTCTGGAAGCTGAGGACGAACTCCCTGATCATCGGGTACCACGCGAACACCGCGAAGCACGCCAGCGCCGCGCACAGGAACCCGTAGGCCGTCAGATTGCGCCTGAGGACACGCATTCAGGTCAGCCCTTGGTCGCCAGCATCGAGTTGGCCTTGGTCTCGGCGTCGGAGAGCAGGCTGTCGATGTTGGCGTCCTGGCGGCTCAGCACGCCCGACATGGCCACGTCGAGGATGGCGTACAGCTCCTGGGCGTGCACCGGCTCGGCCTTCGGCGGGATGGTGGCGGCGGCGTCCACGTACGGCTGGTAGTTCGCGACCGGCAGCGTGGCGTTCGCCGTGCGGTCCTGCTTGATCGCCTTGCCGGTGGCCGAGTCGCCGAAGACGTCGTTGTCGGGCACGCCGACGGGGTTGCCGAGCGTCTTGCCACGGGCGAAGTCGAACCGGCCCTTGCCCGCGGTGTTGAAGCGGAAGTCGACCCACTCCAGTCCGGCCTTGGCCTCGGCGGGGGTGGCCTTCGGGTTGATCATGTACGCCTCGCCGCCGCTCAGCGACGCCTTGGCCTCGGGGAAGCCGGTGATGCCGTAGTCGGCGACGCTGCCCTTGAACTTGTTGACGACGTCGGTGACCACGTCGGGCGCGCCGAGCATCATGCCGACCTTGCCGCTGCCCATCGCCATCATCAGCGACTCCCAGCCGACCAGGAGCTTGTTGCCCATGCTGTTGTCGACCCAGCGCATGTCGTGCAGGTTCTGCAGCACGGCCTTGCCCTCGGGCGAGTTGAACGCGGCCTTCTTGCCGTCGTCGGTCACCATGCTGCCGCCCCGGCCGTAGATGGCCTGGGTGAAGTGCCAGCCGCCGGTGTTGCCGCCGGAGTACTCGCCGTAGCCGACGTAGCCGGCGCCGAGGCCGGCGATCTTCTTGGCCGCCTCGCGGACCTCGGCCCACGTCTTGGGCGGGGTGTTCGGGTCGAGCCCGGCCTTGGTGAACAGCGCGCGGTTGTAGACCAGGCCCACGCCGTAGTGCACGTTCGGCACGCCGTACACCTTGCCGTCCTTGGTGACCAGCTGCCTGACGTCGGGGCGCAGGTCGTTCCAGTTCTTGATCTCGCTGGTGTACGGGGTGATGTCCAGCGCCTGGCCCTGGCCGATCACGTCGTTGTAGTTCGTCACGGGCACCACGAAGACGGTCTCCATCTGGCCACCCGCCAGCTTGGGCCCGAACGTCTTGGGGTCGTAACACGGCTGCTGGTCCGTGCTCTTCACCGTCACGCCGGGGTGCGCCTTCATGAACGTGGCCACGTCGTCGTCCCAAGCCTGCCGCTCCTTGGGCGCGGACTTCGCCGGCTGGCAGGCCACCGTGATCGACACCGGGGCGGCTCCGCCCGCCGTCGACTTGGCGGGCTCGCCCGAACCACAGGCCGTGGCGGACAGGCCGAGAACGGTGACGACTAACAGTCCTGTGGATCTCTGCATGGGCTGACCCTTCTAATGCGAGGTGCCCACACCATAGGTTCGCCGACCGATCTCCGCAATATTGCGACTGTGGATTGCAAGATAACGACTGGATTAAGCCTTGCGGGCCGTGGACGCGCGTACGACCAGCTCCGGCTCGAACAGCAGCTCGTCGGCGGGGACCACGGCCTTGTCGATCTGGGCGACCAGCAGGTCTACGGCGGCCCGGCCCATCGCGTCGATCGGCTGGCGGACCGTGGTCAGGGGCGGGTCGGTGCAGTTCATCAGCGCCGAGTCGTCGAAACCGATGACCGACACGTCGGCCGGCACGGCCAGCCCCGCGCGCCGGGCGGCCCGGACCGTGCCGAGCGCGAGCGGATCGCTGGCGCAGATGACGCCGCTCACCCCCCGCTTGACCAGCCGCGCGGCCGCCGCATGGCCGCCTTCCAGCGAGAACATCGTGTGCTCGACCAGCTCGGGATCGCCCCCACCCGCGAGGAACGACTCCAGCTTGCGCCGCGACGGCATGTGGTCCTTCGGCCCGAGCACCATGCCGACGCGCTCGTGGCCGAGCGCCCGCAGGTGGGCCAGGGCCATCTCGGCGGCCACGATGTCGTCGCACGACACCTGTGGGAAGTCGAGATGGGCGACGGCCGCGTTGACCAGGACCGTGGGCAGCTTGCGCTCGTGCAGCAGCGCGTAATGGGCGTGCGAGGCGTCGGCCTGCGCGTAGTGGCCCCCGGCGAAGACCACGCCGCTGACCTGCTGCTGGAGCAGCAGGTCGACGTAGTCGGCCTCGGAGACGCCGCCGACCGTCCTGGTGCAGAGCACCGAGGTGAAGCCCTGCTGGGCCAGCGCGCCGCCGACCACCTCGGCGAACGCGGGAAAGATGGGGTTCTGCAGCTCGGGCAGCACCAGGCCGACCAGCCGGGCCCGGTCGCCGCGCAGCTGGGTGGGGCGCTCGTAGCCGAGGACGTCGAGCGCGGTCAGCACGGCCTCGCGGGTCGCCTCGGACACCCCGGGCTTGCCGTTGAGCACGCGGCTCACGGTCGCCTCGCTCACCCCGACCTTCTTGGCCACCTCTGCGAGTCGTCGCGTCATGCGCAAACTATAAGGCCGATCACGCAAATGCTTGCAACCGCTTACGTGGATCCGACGTCTGCTGCTTGCGGCCGGTCGCCGCCGATACTCAGCGCGCCTGGCGCTTTGACCAGCCGTTCTGGTGGGTAGGAGACCTCAGTTGTCAGTCAATTCTTTGCGAAATCTCGTCGAAATATTGCTGCTATCTGCTGGACATCTTATGGTTCGGCCATCGTCTTCCTCGAAGGGCCATCCCCATGAGAGCTGTCCTAGCCGCCCTTGCGTTAGTCATCGGAGTCCTGGCCGCCCCCGCGTGGGCGGCCGACACCAACCTCTCCGCCGGCAAGACCGCCACCGCGAGCAGCTTCACCGACGTCTATCCCGCCCCCAACGTCACCGACGGCAACCAGGCGACCTACTGGGAGTCGGCCAACAACGCCTTCCCGCAGTGGGTGCAGGTGGACCTCGGCTCGGCCGCCACCGTGAACCAGCTGACGCTCAAGGTCCCGAGCGGCTGGCCGAGCCGTACGCAGACGCTCACCGTGCTGGGCAGCGCGAACGGGACGAGCTTCAGCACCATCAAGGACGCGGCCACCTACACCTTCAACCCCACGGCGACGATCCCCGTCAGCGCCTCCGGCACGCGCTACGTCCGCCTCCAGATCACCGCGAACAGCGCCTGGCCCGCCGGTCAGCTCTCCGAGTTCGAGGTGTACGGCGAGGCAGGCGGTGAGGATCCCGGTGACGGGACGAACCTGGCGAGCGGCAAGCCGATCACCGAGTCGTCGCACACCCACACCTACGTGGCGGCCAACGCCAACGACGGCAGCGTCCAGACGTACTGGGAAGGCGCCGCCTACCCCGGCACGCTGACCGTACGGCTCGGCGCGAACGCCGACCTCACCTCCATCGTGCTCAAGCTCAACCCCGACCCCGCCTGGGCCCGGCGTACGCAGACCATCCAGGTGCTCGGCCGCGAGCAGAGCGCCAGCGGCCTGTCGAGCCTGGTGGCGCAGGCCGTCTACACCTTCGACCCGGCCACCGGGAACTCCGTGACGATCCCGGTGACGGCCAAGGTCGCGGACGTGCAGCTCAAGATCACCGCGAACTCGGGCGCGCCCGGCGGGCAGATCGCCGAGTTCCAGGTCTTCGGCACCCCGTCGGCCAACCCCGACCTCACGGTCAGCGGGCTGACCTCGTCGCCGGCGGCCCCGATCGAGACCGACGCGGTCACGCTGTCGGCCACCGTGAAGAACTCCGGCACCGCCCCCTCCGCCGCGACCTCCGTCAACTTCTACCTGGGCACCGTCAAGGCGGGCACCGCGAACGTGGGCGCCCTGGCCGCCGGGGCCTCGGCCACCGTGTCGAGCGCCATCGGCACACGGGACGCGGGCACCTACCAGGTGAGCGCCAAGGTCGACGAGGACGGCAAGGTCGTCGAGCTGAACGAGGGCAACAACACGGCCACCGCCTCGCTGACCGTCAAACCCGTCGACACCGCCGACCTGATCGCGGCACCGGTGGCCTGGACGCCGGGCAATCCCGGCCAGGGCGACACCGTGACGTTCTCGGTAGGGATCAAGAACCAGGGCACCATGGCCTCCAGCGGTGGCTCCCACGGCATCACGCTGACCGTCGCCGACGAGTCCGGCACGGTCGTCAAGACGCTGACCGGCTCGACCAGCGGCGCGATCGCCCCGGGCGCCACCGCCGGACCGGCCGGGCTCGGCACCTGGACCGCGGCCAACGGCAAGTACACGGTCAAGGTGGTGCTGGCCGACGACGCCAACGAGCTGCCGGTCAAGCGGGCCAACAACACCAGCACGCAGCAGCTGTTCGTCGGGCGCGGCGCGCACATGCCGTACGACACCTATGAGGCGGAGGACGCGGCCATCGGCGGCGGCGCCACCCGCATCGGCCCGAACAGGACCGTCGGCGACCTGGCCGGCGAGGCGTCCGGACGCCGGGCGGTGACGCTGGGCACGAACGGCTCCTACGTCGAGTTCACCACCAGGGCGGCCACGAACACGCTGGTCACCAGGTTCTCCATCCCGGACGCGGCGGGCGGCGGCGGGAACAGCTCGACGCTGAACGTCTACGTCGACGGCACCTTCCTCAAGACGATCGATCTGACCTCCCGCTACGCCTGGCTCTACGGCCCCGAGGCGGGTCCCAGCAACTCCCCCGGTTCCGGGGCGCCGAGACACATCTACGACGAGGCCAACCTGCTGCTCGGCACCACGGTCCAGGCGGGACACAAGATCAAGCTGCAGAAGGACGCGGCCAACGGCTCGACGTACACGATCGACTTCGTCGACCTGGAGCAGGTGACGCAGATCCCGAACCCGGACCCGGCGCACTATGCCGTACCAGCCGGATTCACCCACCAGGACGTGCAGAACGCGCTCGACAAGGCGCGCCAGGACAGCACGCTCGTCGGCGTCTATCTGCCCGCCGGCGACTACCAGACGGCCAGTAAGTTCCAGGTGTACGGCAAGGCGGTCAAGGTCGTCGGGGCCGGGCCGTGGTTCACCAGGTTCCTCTCACCGGCGGGCCAGGAGAACACCGACACCGGCTTCCGCGCGGACGCCACGGCCAACGGGTCGACGTTCGCGAACTTCGCCTCCTTCGGCAACTACACCTCGCGCAACGACGGCCCCGGCAAGGTCTTCGACCTGGCCAATGTGGCGAACATGGTGATCGACAACATCTGGGTGGAGCACCAGATGTGCCTGCTCTGGGGCACCAACACCGACAACATGACGATCAAGAACTCACGCATCCGCGACACGTTCGCGGACGGCATCAACATGACCAACGGCAGCACCGGCAACCTGGTCACGAACATCGAGGCCCGCTCGACGGGCGACGACAGCTTCGCGCTGTTCTCGGCCATCGACATCAACAACGGCGAGCAGCGGGACAACGTCTTCGAGAACCTGACCTCGCTGCTCACCTGGCGGGCGGCTGGTGTGGCGGTCTATGGCGGGTACGCCAACACGTTCCGGAACATCTATGTCGCCGACACGCTGGTCTACTCGGGCGTCACGATCAGCTCGCTGGACTTCGGCATCCCGATGCTCGGGTTCGGGGCCAGCCCGCCCACGAGCTTCGAGAACATCTCGCTGGTCAGGGCCGGCGGCCACTTCTGGGGGCAGCAGACGTTCCCGGCGATGTGGGTGTTCTCCGCTTCCAAGGTGTTCCAGGGGATCAGGGTCAGCAATCTGGACATCGTCGATCCGACCTACCACGGGATCATGTTCCAGACGAACTACGTGGGCAACCAGCCGCAGAACCCGGTCAAGGACACGATCTTCACGAACGTGTCGATCAGCGGGGCTCAGAAGAGTGGTGACGCCTTCGACGCCAAGTCCGGCTTCGGGGTGTGGGCCAACGAGCTGCCAGAGCCGGGGCAGGGGCCGGCCGTGGGGTCGGTGACGTTCAACAATCTGCGGTTCGGTAACAACGCGCAGAACATCAAGAACACGACGTCTACCTTCACGATCAACGTCAACCCCTGACCACCCGGGGGGTCCGCCACGCGACCGTCTCGATCTCTGTGACGGTCGCGTGGTGGCTGGTGTCCCTTGGGAGATACCCCCTTCGGGGGAGCGGGAGAAGACGGCCCGTCGTGGCGGCGGCCCCAAGAGAGGGACGCCCTCTTCGGGGAGAGGATGCCGCGCTAGATGTCGGCCCTGATGGGGAGGCCCTGCCAGTCGCTGGCGCTGGTCACCGCGGCGGCGCTCAGTAGCGTGCCGCGGTGCAGGCGCTCCGGCGGGGTCAGGCCGTCCAGGGCAGCGCTGATGTAGCCGGCCACGAAGGCGTCGCTCGCGCCCGCGGTGTCGACGATCGGCACCTGCAGGCCGGGCGCGTCGTAGCGCATGCGGTCCGCCCGTACGCTCGCGCCCTTCAGGCCGCGGTTCACCACGACCTCGCGCTCCGGCGTGAGCGCGGGCTTGACCAGGTCGAGCTCGTCCTGGCCGAGGAAGAGCAGGTGGGAGGCGCAGGCCAGCTCGCTCAGCACCTCTTCGGCCTCGCGTACCGACGGCCAGAGCTCCGGTACGTAGTCGACGGCGAAGGAGATGGCCACCTCGGCGGTCTTGGCCGCGCTCACGGCCGTACGGACCGCCTCCAGGGTGTCCCTGCCGAGTCCCGCCGTCAGGCCGGTGACGTGCAGCATCTTCGCGGAGCCGATCCGGTCGATGGGCACGTTGCCGGGCTTCAGGCTCGTACCGGCCGATCCGGTGCGGTAGTGCGTGAGGCGCTGCTCGCGGCCCACGCGCGCCTCCCTGAGCAGCAGTCCGGTGTGCGCGCCCTCGATGACTCTGACGTCCGCCGCGTCGACGCCCTCGCCTCTCAGCACGGTGAGGACCCTGGCGCCCAGTTCGTCGTTGCCGACTTTGCCCAGGTAGGCGACCCTGTGCCCGAGCCGGGACAGGGCGATGGCGAGGTTGAGCTCCGGGCCGGTGACGTCCAACCGGGCTTCGGTCTCATGACGTACCCGGCCACTGGACACGACCCCCAGTGCCTCGCCGAGCGTGTAGACGTCGGTCATGGCGCAGACTGTAGTCGGTCAGGGAATCACAAATCGGATTTTTTGGTAACGGTCCTGGTCAAGACCGTGATCAAAGATTTTCTGTAACTTTAGCGAACTTTTTCCCCATTTTGTGCCTCAAAGTAGTAGTGGAGGTTGGCTATCCCGAGCCGGCCTCACCGAAACGGGGATACGAGAGGAATCAGCACCCTCATGAAGAACATCGCTGTAGGACTCGTCTCTGCCCTTGTGGGCGGGACGCTTCTGATTTCGGGCGCCGGGGCCGCGTCGGCTACGACGAAGGCTCCGACCGTCGATATCAGGGACATTTCACCGAACCCGGTCGTGGTCAAGGCCGGTAGCGAGACGGAGGCCTTCTTCAAGGTCGACGCCAGCTCGGACGTCGAGAAGGTCCAGCTCAGTGTGGAGCCGGTCAACCCGCGCGCCCGCACTCTGAGGGCCAAGGACGTCAACACGGTCGAGAGCTGGCGCTTCTCCGTCCCGTTCAACGAGAACGACCAGGACGGCAAGTGGAAGGCCACCGCCCAGGCGTTCGGCAAGGACGGCAAGGTCGTCGACACCGACACCGCGTTCTTCGCCGTCGAGATCCAGCAGGGCAAGGCGGAGACGCGCATCTCGCGCTTCAGCGCCGACCCGTCGAAGGTCCGCAAGGGCAGGACCATCTGGTTCTCCGGCCGTCTCCAGGTCAACGACGACGACCGCTGGAAGGGCGTCCGCGGTGAGCGGGTCAGCATCTTCTACAAGGCCAACGGCTCCAGCGGCTGGAAGTGGGTCGCCTCCGACCGTACCGGCTGGAACGGCAAGATCGAGGCCCAGACGCGCGCCTACAAGAGCGGCCTGTTCAAGGCCGTGTACGCGGGCGACGATGAGCTCGAGGGCGCCACGAGCGGCACCGACTACGTGCGGGTCGTCCCGCGCTGGTTCCGCTGAACTCACTGACTCCGCTGAGCGGAAGCTCGGCTAGTCACATCTGAGCGGAAGCCCGGTTCCCGTATGGGGGCCGGGCTTCCGTCTTGTCCGGAGCTTGACCGTTCTGCGCCGCGCCTTTCGTGAGAGAGGACAGCCGACGGGTAGCTTCGAGGTATGGCTGATGATCTGTTGAAAGAGTTCGATCCGTTCGACGGTTTCGACGCGGAGGCGGCCAGGCTCGACCGCTTCTTCGCCGGTCTCGACGACGCCGGATGGGCGCGGCCGTCGCGCTGCGAGGGATGGTCCGTCCGCGATGTCCTGGGTCATCTGGCGGGTGAGGAGTTGTACAACCACGCCTGCCTCGACGGCAACGTACAGGATCTGCTGGCCCGCCTCGCCAGGGAGGGCGTCAACGGCTTCCACGACTTCAACGAGTGGAGCGTACGACAGCGCCGGGACATGCCCGTCGAACAGGTGCTGGCCGAATGGCGGACCGAGAACGCCGACACCCGGCGCCGCATGCGCGAGCTCGGCCGGGACGCCTCGCTCGACACGATGGCCGGCCCGTACCCGGTGGGGTTGCAGGCCTTCCACTACGACTCCGAGTACGCCACGCACGCCGACGACGTCGGCGCGCCGGTGACGGAGGAGGAGGCCGAGGGCCGGACGCGCTGGCGGGTGGCGGTCGGCCGGTTCGCCCTGTCGGAGCAGGAGGCGGAGGTCCAGGTGGAACAGACGGCCGAAGAGCGGGTCGTGGTACGCACGGACGGGTTGAGCGCGACGCTGTCGCCGACGGAGTTCGTCGAGGCCACGGTGGGGCGTCTGCCTGACGGCCACGATCTCGACCCGCGGATCGCCTCGGCCCTGAGGTGCCTGGCCTGAGGTCAAATGTGTGTTCGCTCAGGCGGTGATGACAGCTAGCACGAGCAAAAGTACGGCGATCACCGCGAGCAGCGCGAGCAGCCAGATGTGCGCCCCGGCCCACGACTGCATGCGCTCGCGGTAGGCCCCCGCGTCCGACCCTGTCTCGATCTTGTTGATTGCGGCTACCCGCCGCGCCATGTCGGGGTCTTCCAGCTCAAGTGCCTGCTCGATTTCCCCGAGGATGCGGCGTTCCCTTCCAGATAGGCTCATTCTGACCACCATCACTCCACGCCGGTGAAAGCCATGTACCCACTAGTAACCGGCACATGCGGGCTTCCACCGGCGGAAGTAGCGATCAGACCTTGCCGTAGCGCTGCTTGAAGCGCTCGACGCGACCGGCGGTGTCGAGGACACGTCCGCGCCCGGTGTAGAAGGGGTGGCTCGCCGAGGAGACGTCGACGTCGACGACCGGGTAGGTGTGCCCGTCCTCCCACTCGACGGTCCTGTCACTCGTCAGGGTCGAGCGGGTGAGGAAGGCGAACCCGACGCTCGGGTCGCGGAAGACGACGGGCTGGTACGAGGGGTGCAGGTTCTTTCTCATGGCCCTTGCAACCGTACGACAATGGTTTTCATTCCCTCGACTCTGGATCGAGTCCGAGTGCCGCGCGGCCGCCGTCCACCGGGAGGGTCGCGCCCGTGACGAAGGCGGCGCCGTCCGAGAGGAGGTAGGCCACCGCGTCGGCCACCTCGTCCGCCCCCGCGACCCTGCCGAGGGGGTGCAACCTGGCCATCTCCGCCTCGATTCCCGCCGCCACCTCGGGCGGCTGCGCGGCCAGGAACTCGGCGTACCTCTCCGTCGCCACCGAACCGGGCGCCACCGCGTTCACCCGGATGCCGCGCCTGCCGTACTCGACGGCTAACGCCCTGGTCAGGCCCTCGATGGCGGCCTTCGCGGTGGAGTACGGCAGGCTGCCGGGCACCGCTCTGCGCGCCTGGTGGGAGGTGATGTTGACGATGGCGCCACCCGTACCGGATTGGAGGAAGCGCCGCACGGCGGTGGCGCAGCCGACGACGGCGAGGTCCAGATTGACGGCGATCAGGGCGCGGATCTCCGCGGTCGTGGCGGTGTGCACGGAGGCGTCCCTGAAGACGGCGGCGTTGTTCACCCAGCCGGACAGCCGGCCCGCGCCCTGGGCGAGGTCGGCGGCCCGCTCGGTGACCGTCTCGTCCACCGCGTCGCCGACGACCGGGATCACCCGGGGGCCCGCCCAGTCCAGCGCGGCGGAATCGCGTTCGACGGCGACCACGGTGGACTCGTCCTTGAGGAGCCGTTCCACCACGGCCCGGCCGATGCCCCGGCCGCCACCTGTGACGACATAGGTGCGATTCATGTCACAGTGTCCATAGCTTGATGAACGGGAACGAAACCATTCGTGATCGCCTCGTCTGCTCGCTTGGTCGGTGCGCTGGCGATCACCCAGACCGCCGGATACGGCATCCTTTACTACGCTTTCTCGGTCTTCATCACCCCGATGGCTCGCGATATGCACGCGGGGGTCGCCGAGCTCACCGGCGCGATAACGCTGGCCGTACTCGTGTCGGCGCTCGTGGCGCCGCCCATCGGCCGCTGGCTCGACCGGCACGGCGGGCGGGGCCTGATGACGGCGGGCTCCGCGCTCGGCGCGCTGGCCGTGCTCGCCTGGTCCCAAGTGCACACTCTGCCCCAGCTCTACCTGGTCTGCGTGGTGCTCGGCGTCGCCTCCGGAATGGTGCTGTACGAGGCCGCGTTCGCGGTGATCGTCGCCTGGTTCGACGCGGCTCGACGCTCGCGGGCCCTGCTCGCCGTGACCGTCGTGGCCGGCTTCGCCTCCAGCATCTTCCTGCCCTTGACCGGCTTCCTCGTCGATCGGTACGGCTGGCGACAAGCCCTGGTCATCCTGGCCGTCGGATACGCCTTGACGACCGTACCCCTGCACTTCCTGGCGGTACGGAGCCGTCCCTCTTCCAAGGTCGTGGACCGGGGCGTCGTCGGGGCGGCGCTGCGGGAGCGGCCGTTCTGGCTGCTGGCGGCGGCGTTCCTGACGCAGACGGGCGCCGTGTCGGTCATGGGCGTGCTGCTGGTGACGTACCTGATCGCGCTCGGCCACTCGCCCCTCTTCGCGGCGAGCGTGGCGGGCCTGCTCGGCGTGCTGTCGGTGACCGGACGGCTGGTGACCACAGGACTGCAGGGGCGGTGGCCGGTCGCGCTGATCACCGCGACCGTGTTCGGGTTGCAGGGCGCCGCCGCGCTGCTGCTGCCGGTCGCCGGGCGAAGCGTGGCGGGCGCGATCTGCGGTGTGGTCCTGTTCGGGCTGGGGTTCGGGGTGGCCACGATCGCCCGTCCCGCGCTGCTCACCGAGCGGTACGGCACCAGCGCCTACGCGACGCTGAGCGGGGCCCTGGCCCTGCCGATCACCGTGGCCAAGGCCGTCGCCCCGCTGCTCGCGGCGGGCGTCGCGCAGCTGGCCGGGTACCCTGCGGTGATGGTGGCGCTGGCGGCGGCCTGCGGGCTCGGCGCTGTTTCCCTGGTGGCCTACGATCGCCGTGGGCGAACAGAGCGAACGGCCTCCGGCGAACACGTAAGGTAGCCGCATGGATACCCCCACCGAGGCTCTCCACCGCGTGTTCGGCTACGACTCGTTCCGGGCCGGGCAGCAGGAGATCATCGATCACGTCGTCGACGGCGGCGACGCGCTGGTGCTCATGCCGACCGGCGGCGGCAAGTCGCTGTGCTACCAGATCCCCGCGCTGGTCCGCGCCGGGGTCGGGGTGGTCATCTCGCCGCTGATCGCGCTGATGCAGGACCAGGTCGACGCGCTGACGGCGCTCGGCGTGCGCGCGGGGTTCCTCAACTCCACCCAGGACTTCGACGAGCGACAACGGGTCGAGGCGGCCTTCCTCGCCGGCGAGCTCGACCTGCTCTACCTGGCGCCGGAGCGGCTGCGGGTCGAGACGACGCTGCGGCTGCTGGCCAAGGGCGAGATCTCGCTGTTCGCCATCGACGAGGCGCACTGCGTGTCGCAGTGGGGACACGACTTCCGCCCCGACTACCTGGCGCTGTCGGAGCTGCACGAGCGCTGGCCGGAGGTGCCGCGCATCGCGCTGACCGCCACCGCCACCCCGGCCACCCACGCCGAGATCGCCTCGCGGCTCCGGCTGGAGCAGGCCCGGCACTTCGTGGCCAGCTTCGACCGGCCCAACATCCATTACCGCATCGCCACCAAGAGCGAGCCGAAGCGCCAGCTCCTCGACTTCCTGCGCACCGAGCACGAGGGCGACGCGGGCATCGTCTACTGCCTGTCGCGCTCCTCAGTCGAGAAGATCGCGGCCTTCCTGGTCGACAACGGCATCGCCGCCGTGCCCTACCACGCGGGCCTCGACAACCGCACCCGCGCCGCGCACCAGGCGCGCTTCCTGCGTGAGGACGGGCTGGTCGTGGTGGCCACGATCGCGTTCGGCATGGGCATCGACAAGCCCGACGTACGCTTCGTCGCCCATCTCGACCTGCCCAAGTCCGTCGAGGGCTACTACCAGGAGACCGGCCGAGCCGGGCGCGACGGGCTGCCCGCGTCCGCCTGGATGGCCTACGGGCTGCAGGACGTGGTCCAGCACCGGCGGCTGGCCATGGAGGGCGACGAGGCCCACCGCCGCCGCCAGGTGCTCCACCTCGACGCGATGCTGGCCCTGTGCGAGACGGTCGAGTGCCGCCGGGTGATGCTGCTCGACTACTTCGGGCAGAAGGACTCCAAGCCGTGCGGCAACTGCGACACCTGCCAGGCGCCGCCCGAGTCGTGGGACGGCACGGTCCCCGCCCAGAAGGTGCTGTCCACGGTGCTGCGGCTGCGCCGCGAGCGGGGGCAGAAGTTCGGTGTCGGGCAGATCGCCGACATCCTGCTCGGCAAGAAGACGGCCAAGGTGCTGCAGCACGGCCACGACTCGCTGAGCGTGTTCGGGGTGGGCGCCGAGTTGGGCAACACCGAGTGGCACGGGGTGGTGCGCCAGTTGCTGGCGCAGGGGCTGCTGGCCGTCGAGTCCGACTACGGCGCGCTGGTGCTCACCGACGCGAGCGCCGACGTGCTGCGCGGGCAGCGCGAGGTGCGGCTGCGCCGCGACCCCGAGCGGGCCGCGCGGGCGAAGACCGCCAAGACCTCCGGTAAGGACCGTCCCGTGGTGGAGCTGCCGGCCGATGCCGCGCCGATCTTCGAACGGCTGCGCGCGTGGCGGGCGGCGACGGCCAAGGAGCAGGGGGTGCCGGCTTACGTGATCTTCCATGACGCGACACTGCGGGAGATCGCGACGCTTTCGCCGTCGACGCTGGCGGAGCTGGGGACGGTCAACGGGGTGGGCGAGAACAAACTGGCCAAGTATGGCGAACAGGTTTTGGAAACGCTCGCGTCGTGACGGGTTCGCTCGTGGCGGGTGGCGGCTTGTGGCGGGTGGCGGCTTGTGGCGGGTGGCGGTGGCGGCTTGTGACGGGCGGTTAGTGGCGGATGGCGGTCTGCTGGTGGGCGGCCGTTAGTGGGGGCGACGGCCGCACGAAGATCGGCCGTCGCCACCACGCTGCTCGCCCTGGTCTCGGCGCTGGGCTTCACCGCCGCGTCGACAGGGCCGCACATGCACTCATCGGTCTGGTACGGCCTGGGGTACAGGGCCGCCCTCGCACTCATGCGCCGCTATCCGTACCCGCATCTCGGCCGGATCATCCGTCGGCGAACCCCTGATTAACGAACAGATCACCCATCAGTGCTCTGTTTCCCCACAGATGGGTGGATAGCGATGACCAGCCGATGGGGCCGCCCACCCTCGGCCTGTTCGTCGTGATACTTGCTGACCAGCGCAGTAACCACCCCGGACAGCTCCTCGGCGAAGGCGGCACGGTCGGCGGCTGAGGCGAAGCGGACCTCGCCGTCGATGCCGAACGTCGCCACCCGCCTCTTGGCCTTCGTGGCCCCGGTGATGAGGGCGCCCACGTCGCGCACCAGCCGAGCGGCCAGGGCGAGCAGCCAGCGGGCCGAGAGCTGGTCGGGGGAACGGGACGGGTCGGGCTGGACCGCCGACAGGGCCGTCGGCGAGATGACGTAGGAGGCGGCCGATGCTTGCATGACGCGTTCGGTGCAGTTGCCCTTGCGCCGCTCTTCGACGAGTTCGACCAGACCGTGGCTTTCCAGGGCTCGGAGGTGGTAATTCACCTTCTGCCTGGCCAGACCGACCTTGGCGGCCAGCATCGTGGCCGAGCCCGGCTCGGCGAGCTCGGCCAGCAGCCGGGCGCGTACCGGATCCAGCGACGCCTCGGCGGCGGCCGGGTCCTCGATCACCGCGACTTCGTACATGGCTCCACGCTGACACCGACAATTAATGCTGTCAAGCTACTTCCTGTTGTCAGCCCAGTGGGGGTCGCGGCCCAGGTAGGCGAGCAGACGGTCCTGAGCCGGGGCTCGGGGGGCGGCGTTCAGGGGTAGGGCGAAACGGGCCGGACGGTCGGCATCTGTGACGAAGAGCCGGGCCAGCGGGAGGAGCTCGGCCGCCACGTCGTCCGGGATGGGACGGGGGTGGCCGCATGTTTGGGCCACGTCCCAGGCGTGCACGGCCACCTCGACGGCGCCGACGGCGGACACCAGCGCGGCCGTCAACGGGCAACCGCCGACGGAGACCATCGCGTCCTTGGACCCCGCCCAGGCGCGGAGAAGGCTGGCGGTGCGGTTTCGCAAGCTGTCATGGTCATCGCCGTGACCGTCGCCGCCACCGCCGTGACCGTCATGTCCGCCATGACCGTCGCGTCCACCGCCGCCGCCGTCGCTGCCATCGCGTCCATCGCCGCAGTCATGACCGTGACCGTGACCATGGCTGTCGCCGTGGCGGTCGTTACCGTCGTCGCTCAGCGGGGGGACGAGGGCGACGTGTCCTAAGGCTGCGGCTTCCGTCAGTGCCGCGAACGAGTCGTTCGTATGTGCCAGCAACGTCCGTAGGTCCCAGCCACGGCACGGGGTTGGACGGTCCAGATCGGCGGACGTGACGAGGCGCAGGCAGCTCAGCGCGTAGTCGGAGGCCCGACCCAGCAGGGCGACCCCGCCGAGCCAGGCGTCACCGGCGGTGTCGGCGTGGGTCGTGGGTGGGGGCTTTCGCATATACGCCTCCTTCTCTTCTGTGCAGACAAGGCGGCGAGGGGAAAGTCACCGGCCAGGACGTGACGGTTCCGGTGGCCGACTTCGTGTGTGCGCGTGCGAGCTCGCTGACCCCACTGACCGCCCGCAGGCGCCTTGGTTCCGTTCAAGCAACATCCTTCTCACCAACAGCGACCGTTCCTTCCGCCCCAGAGCTCTACTCTGGAGGTCGAGCGGGAGGACTTCTCATGAGCGTGCTCGGCAGGCTGTTCGACAGGTTCCTCGGGCTGCCGGAGGCGGTGGTCGATGATGTGGCGGTCACTCGTGATCTGCGGGTCTCGATGCCCGACGGCGTGGCGCTGCTCGCCGATCGCTACCGGCCGCGCGGCGCCGGGCCGCTGCCCGTGGTGTTGATGCGCACGCCGTACGGAAAGCACCGGATCGACGCGAAGGCGTTCGCGAGCGTGCTGGTCAGGCGCGGGATGCAGGTCGTCGTCCAGAACACCCGGGGCGTCTTCGGCTCCGGTGGCCGCTTCCACGCCTTTCACCAGGAGAAGGACGACGGCCTTGCCACGGCGGCCTGGTTACGCGCGCAGCCGTGGTGTGACGGGCGGCTGGCCATGGCGGGGGCCAGTTATCTCGGGTACACGCAGTGGGCGGTCGGGCCCTACCTGGATCCGCCGCTGGAGGCGATGGGACTCGGGATCACGACCAGCGAGTTCGTCAGCACGTTCTATCCGGGCGGCGTGATGGGCCTGCACAACACGCTGGCCTGGTCGGCGCTGATCGGCACCCAGGAGGAGGCGCCCCTCGGCGGGCTGCTGCCCGACCCCCGACAACAGCGGCGCGTACGGCGGGCCATGGCGCACGTCCCCATCGGCACGTCCGACCTGGCGGCGATCGGCAAGCCCGTACCGTTCCTGCGCGAGGTGGCCGCGCACGCCGAGCCGGGCGACGACTTCTGGGCGGCCACCGACCACCGCGCGGCGGCGGCCGAGATGACCACGCCGACGAGCATGGTGACCGGCTGGTGGGACCTGTTCCTGCCCGCGCAGCTGCGTGACTTCACCGCGCTGCGGGAGGCGGGGCGGCGCAGCCGGATCACGATCGGCCCATGGGGCCATGATTCGGGCGCGCTGCGTGCCGTGCTGATCGATCAGGTGTCGTGGCTGTCGGCGTACCTGCTCGGCGACACCGCCCAACTGCACCAGGCACCGGTACGCCTCTACCTGCAGAAGGCCAACCGCTGGCTGGACTTCGACCAGTGGCCGCCCGCGGAGTCCACGCCCACTCCGCTCTACCTGGGCCACGGCCGGGGGCTCGGCTGGGAGGTGCCGGAAAAGAGCTCTTCTGACACGTTCGTCTATGACCCGGCGCACCCCACGCGGTCACCAGGCGGTCCGATGCTGTCCGCCCAAGAGACCGGACAGCGCGACAACCGGGAGGTGGAGCGCCGTTCCGACGTGCTCGTCCACACCACCGCACCGCTCCCCCGCGATCTCGACCTGGTCGGTCCGGTCTCGGCGGTCGTGCACGTACGCACCGACACGGGGCATGCCGACCTGTTCGTACGGCTTTGCGACGTCGATCCCGCGGGCGTCTCCCGGAACGTCACCGACGGCATCGTGCGCCTGCCCCAGGACTCGCAGAGTGTGACCCGGGCGGAGGTCGAACTCCACCCGACCGGCTACCGCTTCCGCAAGGGCCACCGCCTGCGGGTGCAGGTAGCAGGAGGCGCGTTCCCGAGGTTCGCGCGCAACCATGGGACCGGGGAGCCGGCGGCGGAGGCCGTGCGGACACGGCGTACTCGCTTCGAGATCTTTCATGGTCAGGAATATCCCTCCGCATTGATCCTTCCCATCCTCGGAAATAGATAAATGCCACAAATGCCCCTCCCTTACAGTCATGGTCAATTATCCGAGGCGAGAGGGAAGTAGCCTCTTAGCATGGATCCAGATCGTGGTCGTCACGAATGGGGCGATCGAGGCAGAAAACGAACAGTCATCACAGGCTGCCTGATGGTCTGCGGCATCGGCGCCATTATCTGGCTCATTGCCCTGGGCGTGATCTGGTATTTCTTTTTACGATCATAAAGCTCTCCCAGGGCCTTGGGGCGGACTGGGTGAAGGGATCTTCATGCTTGCGATGGGGCAGATGTCCCCGTGGCGGACGTCACTGCCCGTTGCGCTCGTGGCACAGGGTGGCGACTGCGGGCAGTCGCACGGTCAGTACGGCGGCCCGGCGGACAAGGCGCTGGGGATGCCTCAACGATGGTGACGCGAGCGGCTCACATCTCATGCATGCGGCGTTCGTGCCGGAAAAGCACTGGTCCAGGGAGCGGCCTTGAAGCCGAAAACCTATGTCGCCGCTGGCTTAGCAGTGCTGTTCGCTGCCTCGTTAGGCCTGCTCTATCCGGCGATCGGCGAATTCACTGGCTTCTACTGCGTTCCCCGCAAGCTTCACGACATCCGGCCGCCGGCGGATAGCGCCTCTCCCGAAGACACGGTAAGGGCCTACCTGCAGGCGGTCGTGGCGAGGGACATCGACGTCGCCCGCCGCTTGTCCACCCCAGAATTCGCCGATCGTGAGGAGTCCTTCGCCGACAGTGCCTTCTGCGACTGGACCGATATCACGGCCATGACGATCTGGCCGGGGCATCCGGATTCGGATGACACAGGCAGGTACACCACGGTTATACAGGTGTCCGTGAAACTCGAGCTGCAAAAGCGCGGTCGAGAAGCGTCTGATGATTTCAGCTGGGGTTACTGGCTCGAAAGAGAGTCGCCCACGGAGAGATGGCGCATTTTTGAATCGGGAGAGGAATAGGACCTTGACCGCTTCCGCGAGACGGGGCGCCGCCGGCTCCGGGCACTGATCGCGAAGGCATCCGGTGGAACGGGATGGAACGCCTTTCAGACGTAAGCCCCAACGATCGAAGCTCGGGGAGATCCTATGAAGTACCTGACCAAAAAGCTGCTGGTCGCGCTGGCTGCGACGACGCTGGCCGGTTCCGGCATCGTCGCGGGTGCCCTCGTCGCCGCTCTGCCCGCCTCCGCCGACGCCTCCACCAGCATCAACGCCGGGATCGGCGCGCTGTTCGACGGGTTCGGCAAGGGCATCGAGGAGGACGCCGCGCTCGCCAGCGCCGAGGCCGCTGCCAGGCAGAACGCGTTGAACCACGGGTTCACGTCGTGCGAGGTGTTCGAGTCGGTGACGTCCCAGGACGCGCGTTCGCATGTGTGGTTCGCGATCGTCACGGTCCGCTGCGAGGACGCGTCGTAGGGCGCCAGCTGAATACAGGTGCCAGCCGACTACGGGTGCAGCTGAGTACGGGCGTCAGCCGAGTATGGGCACCAGCTGGGTACGGGCCTCTCGCTCCATGGGCGGGAGGCCCGTTGGCCTTCTAAACCGCCGAACCTGAACCAGGAACCTCTTGCCGCTCTCCGGAGTAGGTGTCGTGAGAGCGAAGGAGGTTCGATGAGGCGGATGACAATCGGAGCGGTGCTCATAGTGGTCGCGGGGTGCGCCACGGGCGGGACCGGGTCGCCGAGACCGACTGAGGCCGGGACGCCGACCAGGGCGGAGACACCGGCCGTGTCACAGAAGCCGACGCCCGCCGCCACCAGGGAGGCGTGCCACGGGACGCCGCTGCTCACCTATCAGGACGGGTTTCCCGAGGTACAAGGCACCTCGCGGGACGCTGAGGTGTGGGGGCTGCTGTTCGCCCCGGTTCCGTTCAACCGGGGCAAGGAGGTCAAGATCGTGTGGCGGATGACCGGTGAAGGGCCGCTGAAGGTCACGGCCGCGCTGCCCGACGGCACCCGCGCGAAGCCCACGTTCGGTCCCGAGCAGCACGGGGGCTCGTCCTGGCGGCGGCCGGGTGAGGAGTGGGGCACGGGCTTCGTCTTTCCCAAGGCCGGCTGCTACCGGGTGAACCTCACGCGGACCCGCGGATCCGGACACCTGTGGCTGCCCGTGAGATGACTCCGCCGCAGGGCATCAAGGAGCGTGGAGTCAGTGGCCGAGGACGCGGTCGATGAACGTCGTGACGTCCGTCAGAACCTCGTCCCGGTTCGTCTCGTTGAACACCTCGTGCCGGGCATCGGGATAGATCCGCTCCGTCAGGTCGTCGCCGCGGATCGTCTCGATGCCGGTACGGCTTGAGGTCAGCGGCACGAGCTGGTCGTCGGCGCCGTGGATCCAGAGCGTCGGCAGGCTGCCGAGCGAGCCGCCCTTGGCGATCGTGGCGATCGTCGTCGCGAACGCCTCCAGCGTGGGCCGCTTGAACGGTCCGTGCCAGACCAGCGGATCCTCGGCGTAGGCGACGCCCACGGCCGGGTCGCGGGAGAGCGTGGCCGGGTCGATGGGGATGTCGGGCAGTTCGTCAAGGGCGAGCAGGACGGGGATCACCTCCCATTCGCCGATCACCGGGCCCGACAGTACGAGCGCGACCAGCCCGTCGCCGTAGCGCTGGGCGTAGCGGGCGGCGATCATGCCACCCATCGAGTGGCCGATCAGCACGACCGGTACGCGCGGGTGGTCGGCTCGGGCCTGTTCCTCCACGGCGTGTACGTCGGTGACCACGTCCTCGAAGTCCACGACCAGCACCCGGTCGCCTTCCGACTTGCCGTGGCCGACATGGTCGAGCCCGTACACCGCGGCGCCGTGCCGGACCAGGCTGTCGGCCACGTACTCGTACCGGCCGATGTGCTCACCGTACCCGTGGACCAGGATGGCGACGTAGCGCGGCTGCTCGTGGGGCCACTCGCGCACCACGTTCGCGGCGCGGGTGCCGGTGAAGGTGCGTTCCCTCGACGTGGCCATGTCACTCCCTGTGCCCGAATTGCGGCGAGCGTACGCCCGATCCGGCTGATCGGTCCAGGAGGCCTGCGCCAAACCATGAAAACTTGTGCCATGCGTGACAAGCGTGGCGAAAACTGTTTTAATCCCACGCTAGGTGCCACCGGGGCGGCACAGGCCCCGAGTGACCGTTTTTCCTCGAAATCACGGCTTCGTGGGAAAGGCAGGCCCGTGGGAGCTCCAAGTGGCGAAGTCATCGTCACGGGCGGTCTCGGTTTTATCGGCTCACATCTGGTGGACGCGTATCTCGCCGCGGGCCACCGAGTAATGATCATCGACTCCAACGCGGGTGCGGTGATCGACGGCGAGGACTACGACGCCGACCCTCGCTGCACGGTCGTCCGGCAGCGGGTGGAGGACTATCTGGCGGCGGGCGGCGACTTCGCGGGGGCCGATCGCGTCATCCACGCGGCCTCGTACGTCGGCCCCGCGAGCATCCTGTCCAGGGCGGGCCGGCTCGGCCACGACATCATCGGCAGCACCGCCCCTGTCATCGACGCCTGTATCCGGGCGGACGCGCCGCTGTGCATGTTCAGCTCGGCCGAGGTGTACGGCCGCAGCGGCGTGCTCGACGAGAAGGACGACATCGTCGTACCGACGCAGTACAACACCCGCATCGAGTACGCCATCGCCAAGACGCTGGCCGAGGCGATGGTCTCCAACAGCCGCCAGCACGGGCTGCGCGGGATGGTCATCCGGCCGTTCAACGTGGCGGGGGCGCGGCAGTCGCGGGCGGGCGGGTTCGTCATGCCCACGTTCGTCCAGCAGGCGCTGGCCGAGAAGCCGATCACCGTGTTCGCGGGCGGTGAGCAGGTCAGGGCGTTCATCGCGGCGAGCGACCTGACCGGGTTCCTCATCGACTACATGGACGCGGCGCTGAACTGCGATGACATCATCATCAATGTCGGCAACCCGGCGAACGCCGTCACCATCATGGAGCTGGCCCAGCGGGTGAAGGAGTTACTCGGCAGCCCGTCGCCGATCGTCAGCGTCGACGGCAGGAGCGTGCACGGGCCGTACTACGCCGAGGCCGAGTCGTTCCACAAGATCCCGGCGCTGCGGGCGGCGACCGACCTGGGCTGGCGGCCCCGGATCGCGCTCGACGAGCTGATCCTGAGCACCGCCGAGTACTATCGCGCCCGCGAAGACCGGAGGGCAGTGAATGCGCCGCTTTGACCGTGTGCTGGTGATCTCCCCGCACGCCGACGACGAGGTACTCGGCTGCGGCGGCCTGATCGCCGCGCAGGTCGAGGCGGGGGCCGAGGTCCACGTCCTGTATCTGGCGGTCGACGGCATGCGGCACTACGGCCTCGACGGTGCCACCAGCTATCGGCAGCGGCTGGCGGAGATCGAGGCCGTACGGGCCACGCTGGGCTTCTCGTACGACATCGCGTACGGCGACATGGACCTGACCGAGCGGCTGGACACGCTGCCGCGCAGGGAGCTGGTCGACCTGTTCGAGCGGACGCTGAACGAGCGGCGGCCCGACCTGCTCCTGCTGCCCAGCTTCGCCGACTACGACCAGGACCATCTGGCGGTGTTCGGCGCCGGGTTCGCGGCGGCCCGGCCCATCGCCCAGCAGTTCGGCAAGTGGCTGGTGCCGACCGTACTGCTGTATGAGATGTCGAAGATCCAGTGGGCCGCCGAACCGATGCCGCGATCGACGGCCTTCTGCGACATAAGCGCCTATATGGAACGCAAACTGGAGGCGCTGCGCGGCTACCAGAGCCAGCACCGGCCCTCCCCGCACATCAGGAGCGAGGAGTCGGTGACGGCGCTGGCGACACTGCGTGGCGCGGAGATCGGTGTCACGCACGCCGAAGCGTTCGGGGTGCTGAGGGAGGTCTTATCAACTACCACTGGCTGAATCTGGTGGTTTGCTCTCGCGGTCCCGTCTGGGTGAGGGGAGGCCGGTAGCGTGTGGCTGGTTGATGGCAGCCCAGTCCGCTATGCCGCGTGTGGCGATGTTGCGGGCTGCGATGTGGTCGGCGTGCCCAGCGAGGCCACACCTGGTGCAGACGAACCGGCCCCGCGCCGGCCGGTTCGCCCTGCTGATATGCCCGCATTCCGGGCAGGCCTGCGAGGTGTAGGCGGGGTCGACCAGGACGAAGGCGATCCCGGCTCGGGCGGCCTTGTAGCGGGTGAAGGTGATCTGCTGGGCGAATGCCCAGTTGTGCAGGGTGCGCCGCTGGAGCCGGTGAGCCCTTACCCGGCCGCGGATACCCTGAAGGTCTTCCAGGGCGACGCCGCGGCCGGTGCGTTCGGCTTCGCGCACCACGAATGTGCTGATTTGGTGGTTGAGGTCGGTCATCAGCCGGCGCTCACGCCCGGACAGGCGGCGCAGCACCCGCCGCGCCGCCGCCGTGCCCTTCTTCTGCAGGCGTCGGCGTTGACGGTGGCGCCGTTCTCGCAGGGTGCGGACGTGGCCGTTGCCGCCGATCGGCCCGGCCAGGGCGGGGCCGGGCAGCACCGCGCCATCGGAGGTGACCGCCAGGTTCGCCACCCCCTGATCCACCCCCACAAAGCCGCCGACCGGCTCACGCACCACCGGCTTCGCCAGCGTGACCGCGACCTGCAGCAGCCACACGCCGCGCCGGCAGACCAGGTCCGCCTCGCCGAGAGGCAGTGCCTCGATGGTTTTGAGGTCTTCCGGCCGGCCGGTGCAGGGGACGGTGACGCGGCCGGTGGGGGTCCACAGCGACACCGTGCGGGCGTCCCGGTTGAAGCTCATCAGCCGGGCGTCGTAGGGGACGGCGCCGTGGGCGCGGAAGATGTGGGCGCGTTTCTTGCTGGCGCGCCGGTTGGCATACGCGCCGGCGACCCGGGCGATCGCCCGCACGGCCGCTTGCGCACCCAGCCCAGCCACCTGCCCGCGCACCTCGTAGTAGGCCAGCCGATGCAACTCCACCACCGCGAAAGTGCGGTGCTGCCAGGCCAGGCGGGAGACGACGGTGGCCGCCTGATTGCACAACAGCACCGCCCCCGCCAGCGCCTCAGCCTGGACCGGGGTAGGCGTGAGCCGCAGTTGCACGATCGTGGGCAGGCCGTGGCGTTTGGTCGCGGAGCGGCGGATCGCCATCGCGCACCTCCTGTCACAGCTTCCTCACTCGCCGCACATATTACCGAACGTGACCGAGTCTTTCCATACTGTTTTCGAAAGGAGGGGTGGCGCTTCCTCCCGGCCCTGAAGGACCGGGTCTCCGCGCCACAATTCAGGTGAAGACGTTCGCGTTCGCCACGGGCATGGAGTTCGCCGCACCCGCCGTGGACGTACTGGCCGCGCAGGGCACTCCCCCGTCGCTGCTGATCGGCTACCCGCCCAAGCTGCAGCACCGCTCCGGGTACGCGCCGCTGCGGGAAGCGTCCGAGAAACACGGGATCCCGCTGCTGGAGACCGCCGACATCAACGACGGCGAGGCGTACGAGCGGGTCAAGGAGATGGACCTGTTCGTGATCGCCGGGTGGTCGCAGCTCGTACGCGAGCCGCTGCTGTCGGTCTGCCCGCTCGGGTCCATCGGCCTGCACCCCACCCGCCTGCCGGAGGGCCGAGGACGCGCCGCGCTGCCGTGGACCATCATCAAGCGGCTCACGACGAGCGCGGTGAGCCTGTTCTTCCTCGACGAGGGCGCCGACACCGGGGACCTCATCGCGCAGCGGGAGTTCACGATCAGCCGCCGCGACGACGTCACCGAGGTGTACCGCAAGGTCACCGAGATCAACATCGAGCTGCTCGCCAAGTACGTGCCGCTGCTGCTGGCGGGACAAGTGGTGGCACGACCGCAGCCCCCGGGCGGCTCGTGGTGGGACAAGCGCCGTCCGGAGGACGGGGTGATCGACTGGTCCAAGCCGGCCGACGACCTCTACGACTGGATCCGCGCGCTGGCCGCGCCGTATCCGGGGGCCTTCACCTTCGTCGGTGGCCGCAAGCTGTTCGTGCACAGCGCCGACCTGATCGAATACGGCGGCCAAGAGCCGCCCGGCAGCGTACTCGCGCCCGTCTGGTCCACCGGCGTCGCCGGAGTGCTGGTGGCGTGCGGCTCGGGGCTGCTGGTCGTCCGCGAGGTGCAGTGGGACGGCGGGAAGCGGCGCGACGCCCTTGACCTGCTGGAGTCGGGCGAGCTCGCGGTAGGCGCATGCCTGGGCACGTGAGGCCGATGCCTGGGCACGTGAAGTTGACCGGGGCTGTGATGGCGCATCCCCAGCGTAGGGAGGCGGCCGTCCGGCTGGCCGGTGGCGTCTTCGACGTCGTCACCGATCCCGATCCGGCGGGGCGTCCGTCGGCGTTCCGTACCTCGCTGCTCGCCTGGTCCAGCATCCCTTCGGACGCCACGCACCATCTGCTGCTGCATGACGACATGGTGCTTTCGAGAACGTTCTTCGAACGCGCCGAGAGTGCCGCCCGCGCCCTGCCGCACGCCGCGCTCGCCCTGTTCGCCTTCTGGAACTCGCGCAACGGCGCCGCCGTCCGGCAGGGCGCGCTCGCCGGGGCGCGGTGGGTGCCGGGGGCCGGTGAGTACACGCCGGTGGCGGCCCTGCTGCTGCCCAGACAGGTCGCGGGCGGGTACGTGGAATGGGCCCGCGACCGGGGCGACACCTGGCCCGACGACGTGCTCATGGGGCGGTACCTGCGTCAGGCGGGGGTGCCCGTGTTCGTGGCGGTGCCGAGCCTGGCCGAGCACGAGGACCTGGCGAGTCTGGTGGACAACGACTTCCAGGGGCTGCGCCGCTCTTCCTGCTTCTTTGCCGACGACCCGCAGGGCTCCTACCCCGACGACCCGCAGGGCTTCTCTCCCGACGGCTCGCAGGCGGGCCGGTCCTCCGAGGAGATGGTGCTCGGGGAGCTGCCGGTGATCCCGTTCTTCAAGCGTGGGGTGGCCCAGTGCGCCGTCCGCGTCCCTGGGACCGGGCGGTGGCGGGACATCCGCTGCGAGGACTACCTGGCGGGGCTGGGCATCGACGCCGAGTCACTGCGGACCAGGGCGGCGACCCGGCACTGGCCGCTCTGGCTCACGGCCTACACAATGGGCATCGTCCACGGCTGGACCGGTGGAAAAAGTGCCCCGGATGTCGCTGGGGACAACGCCGATCCGCGCGGTGTGGACCCGCGCGTGCTGGACCGTGGTGACATGCGTGGCGGGATGCGTGCCGACCCGCGCGTGCTGGACCGGGCGCTCGCCACGATGGGTCCTGGCGGGCTCTGCCATGAGCTCGGGGCCCGGGAGCTCGCCCGGCTCGCGCCCGAGTGGCATGAGGCGGCCCGCGCGGGCCTGGAGGCGGGCTTGGCCGACCGGCCCGGACACCGTCCCCGGGCCTTCGCTGACCGCCCTGTGGTGGCTCTGACGGGTGCCGACACGTTCGTCCGCGACCACCTGGCGGGCGCGCTCGCGGACCACGGCTACCGAACGGTCGGTCCCAAGGCGGGCGCCGCCGTGGTGGTGCACGTCTGCGCGCTCGGCTGGGACGAGGACGCCGACCCGGAGGAGGAGCTGCGCCTGGCGCGAGCGGCCTTCGCCGACGCACGCGGCGGCGTCCTGCTCAGCTCGTGCGCCGTCTACGGGGACGGAAAGCACGCCCCCTCACCCACGCTCGGGGATGCCGCTCCCTCCCCACCACTCGCCGGCGCGCCCGCTGCCACGCCGCTGGTGCGGGCCATACGGCAAGTGGAGGAGGCGGCGGTTGGCGCCGTGGTGCTGCGGTTGGGCGAGCCCTACGGGCCCGGGATGCCGCAGCGGGGCGCGGTCGCGGAGCTGGTGCTGCGGTCGTCGCTCAACCGTCCCGCGCCCGTCACGGGCCCTCCCGCGCAGTTGGTGCACGTCCAGGACGTCGCTCGCGCGGTGCTGGCGGCGCTGGTGGGGAATCCGGTGTCGCGGGTGTTCAACATCGCCAACCCGGAACGACTGAGCATGCGGGAGCTGGCCGAGGCGGTGTCAGGGGCGGTGCGGCCGCTGGACGTCGAAACGTCAGACGACCCGCCGAAGCCGCCGATCGATGTTGAGCGGGCCGCCGCCGAGCTGGGCTGGCGGGCGAGCGTGACACTGGACTACGGGCTGCACACCTGCGCCCAGTGGCTGGCCTACGAAAGCGACCGCCCGTAGAAGCGGTCTACGAAAGCCACCGCTCCCAGAAGCGGCCCTCGTGAGTGACCGTCCGTAGAAGCGGCCTCCGTGCGATCCCCGGCGACACGCCCCGTCCAAGACCCGCCCCTGCAGACGCTCGCCGCCTAACCTGCAGAAACAGAGTCGTACGAAGATTCACTGTCCGTAGGACGTGACCGGCCGTCGCCGACCAACTGTACGGAGAGACATGACCTACGAAGCCAACCTTGCCGCCCAGCAACGCTTCGCCACCGCGGTGATGAGCGGCGACTTCGCCATCTTCGACGAAGTGGTCGCGCCCGATGCCGTGGACCACGATCCCGCCCCCGGGCAAGGGCCGGGTCCCGACGGTTACAAGGCGATGTTCGGCGAGATGCGCGCCGCGTTCCCAGACCTGCGCGTCGAGGTCGAGCACCTGATCGCCACCGATGACGAGCTGGCCTTCGCCTACACCATCAGCGGCACCCACCTAGGCGACCTCATGGGACATCCGGCCACCGGCAAGAAGGTGAGTTACCGCGGCATGCAGATCAGCCGCTTCGCCGACGGCAAGCTGGTGGAACGGTGGGGCAGCAGCGACCAGCTCGGCATGCTCGGCCGGCTCGGTCTCCTCTGACCCCACTCTCACCGCCAGGAGAGGCCGGTCCCCGGTCCGGTGCCGATGAGTCGTCCGGCGGAGGCGGCGAGGACGGTGTGGCCCTCGGCCGGGCCCAGGTCCTGCCAGGCGGTCTCGTGTCGCTCAGCGGGTCTGGTCAGGATCCGGTCGGCGGAGGCGGCGAACAGGCGCCCGTTCATCGCGGTCAGGCTCACCGCGCCCCCGGCCGAGCCCGCTCGGGACCAGTCGTGGGTGTCCAGGCGCCGGATCGGGAGGTGCCACAGCTCGCCTGCCGATGTGACGGCGAACAGGCCCTCGTCCACGGCGGCCAGGCCGGTGGTGCCCTCGGGGGCCCGGCTGACGTCCTGCCAGGTGGACCTGGTCAGGACGGGGTCGCGATAGCGGATCGTGCCGTCGGGAGCCACCCCGTACAGGCCGGCGGGTGGGCCGCCGTGCGCCTCCCGAGGGGCCGCCAGAGCGATCACGTCGGTCTCGTCGATCACTCGCCATGGCAGGTTCTGGCCGGAGATGTCGCGGACGGCGAGTGTTCCGTCCGAGCAGGCGGCGAAGAGCCGGTTGTCGCAGGCGGCCAGCGCACGCGTCCCGTGGGCACCATCACGCGTGCCACCGGCACCATCACGCGTGCCGCCGACACCATCACGCGTGCCGCCGACACCATCGACGCCATGAGAAGACGGCTCGCGAGGAGATGGGCAGGTTGGGGCGGGGCCGATCGGGTCCCAGGTGGGTGGGTGGCTTGGGGGGTGGGACAGGCGGTCGAGGATGTTTCGGGTGATTCTGTCCAGGACAGGGTCGTGGAGGCTGTTGCCCCAGTTGATGGTGCCGGCGTTGAAGACGGTCCCCGCGCCGAGGCGGTGTACGCCCATCGTGGCCGCGCCGCCCTTCCCGTACCGGCGCCAGTGGCTCAGGTCGGCCGTGGCGAGGACGACGAACGACGGTGGCGTGCCGTCGCGGCCCGTCGCCCTCGGCACCCCGTCCACCCATTCGAGGTCGGCGGCGTCCGTCTCGTAGCCGAGCGCGCCCGTGCCGAAGGTGTCGCCGTCGGCCAGCCCGGTGCCGTCGAACACCCAGTGGCCGGCGAAGCGGGCCGTGTACGACTCGTGGGCCATCACCCGTGAGTCGACCCAGCAGCCCGCGCCGTTCCGGAAGGTGAGGCCGGTCAGGGTGTTCTCCGGGCGGTTGACGGGTTCGCTGGGCCATTCGACGGTGGCCCGGCCGGGGTCGGTGGCGGCGAGGGGGTCGGCGACGGCGTCGCGGTAGCAGACCATCGTGCGGAGGTCGTCCTCGAAACGGACCTGCCACCAGCAGGTGTTGCCGGAGAATATGGCGATATTTCCACCGGCCCGCGCGAACGCCTCCACCGCGTCCCGCATCTCCCACGACCAGTACTCGTCGTGCCCGTTGATCACCAGCAGCCGGTAACGGCTCAGCAGGTCGAGACCGTCGTGCAGGTCCAGCCCCGAGCAGTAGTCGACCGGGTAGCCCGAAGGCCCGAGCCACCGCAGCAGCCCCAGCTCCCACTCCTCGATCTGCGGCCCCGCCCCCGGCCGGTCGAAGCTGACCTTGACCGCCCGATCGGGCTGCTCGGCCTGGTAGAGCCCTTCACCGGGCACGCCGGGCCGGTTGTAGGCCTCCCAGGTGGGAAAGGGGATCGCCACCATAACCGGCGAAGCCGGCACAGCCGCACGTACGACGAAATATGCGGACTCGGCGCCCAGAACGGCGCGGTAGAGCGAGCTGGGCCAGTCCGCGCCCACCTTCAGCGTCCAGGTGTCGCCCTCGGCCGTGTCCCGGAGCATGACCCGCCCCGACGGCACGTCCTCGACGGTGATCGGGCCGCCGCCCCCGAGCAGGTGGAACCGGAGCGACTCCCCCTGCGCGCACGACGTGGCCGCCGCGTACAGGCTCATGCGAACGCCGCCTCGACCAGCGTCGACTCCATGTCGTACAGGAAGCGTTCGATCCCCGGCGGCGCGAGCAGCCCGGTGTCGGCGTACAGCGACACCTCCATCCGCCCCGGCTCGCCGCCGACGTGCAGCCGGAAGTCGCAGATGTTGCGGTCCATGGTGTCCGTCCAGACCAGGTCGGTCCGCTCCATCGAGGCGCGTACGGCCCGTTCGTCCAGACCTGTCGCCTCGTCGCGCTGCACCAGCCGCTGGTCGTTGAAGCAGCCGAACGACCTGATCCCCGGCCCCATGTCCGACACCGCCTCCTCCATCGCGTACGGGTCGAACTGGGCCTGCCGGTAGGCCCGTAAGGCCACTTGCCAGCCCTGCCGTACCAACTGCCCGAAGTCCGGCGTACGCAGGTCGAGCAGGACGAGCCCCTCCTGCGAGATCGTGGAGACCACGTCGCGGCGCTCGGCCGCGAACCGGTTGTTGACGATCACCCGCATGCCGCAGAACCGCTGGCCCGTGAGCCGCCCGGCGAGCCGGATCGCGGCCGTGAGCAGCACCGTCGAGGAGCTCACCCGCTCGCGGGCGGCCACGGCCTGCGCCGCCGCGGCGATGGCCGCGGAGGTCATCGTGGCCTCCCAGAAGCGGGGGCGCCGCGGGACGTCCGCCAGGGTCACGGGATCCATCCGCCGATATTCGGCCGTCCAGAAGGCCAGAGCCTCGTCGGACGTGCGCTTGCCCTCGGCCGAGCGCTGCCACTCGGCCAGTTCGCGCGGCGTGGCGCTCTCCGGCGGGGGCAGCGAGTCGCGCAGCAGGAGCAGCCGGAAGTCCTTCACCAGGAGATCGGCCGCGTGCCCGTCGGCGGCCAGATGGCAGAGCACCAGCACGACATGCCGGACATAGTCGCCGGTCACGAGGAACGCCACCCGCAGCGGCCACTCCTCCCAGTAGTCGAACGGCTCGCTCGACAGCCGGTCGCACACCACCTGAGCGGATTCGTCCGTCACCTCGACGTACGGCCGGGCGATGGGCGAGATCCGCTGCCGGGGGCAGTCGCGCGGCCCGCTGAGCCGGGTGCGCAGCGCCTCGTGCCGGGCGACGAGGTCGTCCAGGGCCTTGACGGCGCGTTCGACGGTGACGGGCCGCTTCGGCGCGGCGAAGATCCGGCCGATGTTGAGATAGTGCTCCTGGGGCCGCGCCGCCACCACGGCCCGCCAGATGTCCTGCTGCCCCCAGGTCAGCGGCGACTCAAGCATGGAGCCGTAAGTAGTCCACCAGCTCGTCCAGGCTGTCGGCCGAGGTCATGTCGAGTTCGATGCCGAACTCCGCCTCCACCGCGTCGATCAGCCTGAGATAGCCGAGCGAGGTGACGCCGAGATCGGCCAGCCGGGTCTCCCCGGCCAGCACGTCGGCGGCCTCGACCGCGCCGTCGGTGGCCTCGGCCACCATGTCCGCGAGGCGTCCGCGTAGATCCCCGTCCGTCTGCACCTGGCGAAGCCCTCCCGTTTCCAGGGAAATCCGGGGCGAGTGTGTCACGCGGGGCCTGACGGCGGCAAGCGTCTGGCGGTAAGGGGTTGACGCAATTGTGCATTTTTTCTAGCGTCTTGCGACATCCCGATAATAATTTTGGGGGGTGGTTCAGTCGGCCCGTCCTGTCCCTGCTCTGCTGAGCTCACGAGCCGCCACCGACCCCGACCACGAGGCCCTCATCGTCGCCGGAACGGGCGGCCTGACACTCGGCGAGTGGGACGAGCGCTCTGACGCCGCCGCCCACCGCCTGCTCGACCAGGGCGTACGGCCAGGAGACCGAGTCGCGCTGGTGTTCGGCGGCCGTGACTGGCTCGACTACGCGGTCAGCTGGATGGCGGTGTTGAAGGCGGGCGCGGTCGCGGTCCCGCTGTCGGACCGCCTGGCCGAGCCGGAGCTGGCTCGCCTGATCAAGCACTGCGGTGCGACGACGCTGGTCCGGAGCGGCGACGAGCTCGGCGGCCCGACCGGCCCGGTCCCGGTCAAGGTCGATCCGCTCGGCTACGCCCAGATCCTCTACACCTCCGGCACCACCGGGGAGCCCAAGGGCGTGGCGGCCAGCCACGCGAACCTCACCTCGCCGCCCGTACACCCCAAACGCCGCCCGTTCGCTCACTCCAGGCATCTCGTGCACGCCTTCCCCATCGGCACGAACGCCGGCCAGGTCATGCTGCTCCACGCGCTGAGCGCCGCCCCCACCGTGGTCACTCTGCCGCTGTTCACGCCGGCCCGCTTCGCGGCGCTCATCGAGTCGTACGCTGCCGGGACCGTGTTCGTGGTGCCCGCGATGGCCATCGAACTACTCGGCGCGCGCGTCCAGGACCGTCACGACCTGTCGAGCGTGCTGTTGCTCGGCTCGGCCGCCGCCGCGCTGCCACCGAGGGTCGCGGCCGAGCTGACCGAGGCGTTCCCGAACGCGACGGTCGCGAACTACTACACCTCGACCGAGGCGGCCCCCGCCCAGACCGTCATGATCTACGACCCCGACCGGCCGGGCGCGCTCGGGCACGCCGCCGGCAGCCTGCGGATCATGAACGCCGACGGCGACCCGGCCCCGCCCGGCGAGACCGGCGAGGTGTGGCTGCGCGCCGCCGCGCACTCCCGCTCCTACTACCGTGAGCAGCGGCAGGACACCTTCCAGGACGGCTGGGTACGCATGGGCGACCTCGGCTACCTGGACGACGACGGCTACCTGTACCTGGTCGACCGGGAGAGCGACGTCATCAAGTCGGGCGCCTTCAAGGTCTCGACGCTCCAGGTCGAGGCCGCGCTGCACGAGCATCCGGCCGTCTCCGAGGCGTCGGTGTTCGGCGTGACGCATCCGGTCATGGGCATGGTGGTGGCGGCGGCGGTGGTGTCCCGCGAGCCGGTGACGCTGGCCGGCGTACGCGCCTTCCTGGCCGAGCGGCTCGCCCAGCACGAGCTCCCGACCCGGCTGCTGTGCATGGACACGCTGCCCAGGAATGCCGCCGGAAAAGTGATCAAGCGAGAACTGCGCAGTATGGCAGAGGAGTGAGCATGGTCCTGGCGTCACAGGCCCAGCACGGGATGTGGATCACCGAGGTGCTGCACGGCACCGGCACCGCGTACCACATGCCGTTCGCCATGTGGTTCGACGGACCGCTGGAGCGGGCGGCGATGCTGGCGGCGTGCCGGGCGGTCCTCGCGCGGCACCCGGTGCTGGGCCGCGCCTTCGAGGAGCGCGACGGCGTGCTGCACCTGGTGCCCGCCCGGGTGCTCCCGCCGGTCGCGTTCGTCGTGGAGCCGGACCCGGAGGCGCTGATCGAGCGGGAGATCGCGCGGCCCTTCGAGCTGTCCGCCGGGCCGCTGGCCCGGTTCACGCTGGCGGAGGTCTCGTCGTCGCGGCACCTGCTGCTGTTCGTGGCGCATCACCTGGTCTTCGACGGTATGTCCAAGGACCTGCTCGTACGGGATCTCGCCGCCGCCTACTCCGGGGCACCGCTTCCGCCGCTGCCCATGCCGTACGGGGCGGAGGAGAAGCCGTCGCCGGAGGCGGAGGCGTACTGGCGGGCGCGCTGGCGCGAGGTACCGCAGGTAGTGATCAACGGGGTGACGCGATCGCCGCGGCTGGCCGAGCGCGGCGAGACCGTCCTACTCACCCTGACTGATGATATGCCCGACTTATCCGGTGTGACGAGATTTGAGGTCTTCCTGGCCGCCGTGCACGCCCTCCTTCACCGGTACGGCAACGCCGACACCCCTGTGGCCGTGGCCATGTCGACCCGGACCGATGAGACCCGCGACGACATCGGCCTGTTCGCCACCGAGCTGCCGGTGTTCGCATCGTTCTCGGCCGAGGGCTCCTTCCGTGAGCTGGCCCTGGGCATCCGGAGCGAACTGCGCGAGCTGAACGCCTTCCGCGAGGTGCCCGTGGCCAGAGCGGTGGGCGGGATCAAGCCGAGGGTGGCGCTGGCGCCGGTGTCCATCAGCTTCCGGCGGCGCGCGCCCGAACAGGTCTTCCCCGGGCTGAAGCTGTCGGTGGAATGGAAGATGTCCAGCCATACGGTCAGGAACGCCCTCCACCTCCAGGCCGTCGACGGCGACGACGGGCTGCATCTGACGCTGCACTACAGCCCGGACGTCATTCCCCGGAGGGATGTCGAGCTGGCCGGGGACCACCTCAGGGCGGTGCTGAGGGCGGTCGCCGCTGATCCGGACGTACGGCTCGCCGATCTGCTCCCAGCTGTCCCCCAGGTCGTTCCCCAGATCACTCTGGAGGCGCCGCCGGAAGCCGGGCCCGCGCATGACGAGGTCGACGCGGAGTTGGTCGAGCAGGTGCGGCTGATCTGGATGGAGGTCCTGCGGATGGATCACATCGCGCCGGACGAGGACCTCTACGACCTCGGCGGGCACTCGCTGACCATCACGCAGATCAGCGCGCGGATCAGGAAACGGCTCGGGGTGGAGGTGCCGTTCGACGTGTTCCTCGACGATCCGACGATCACCGGTGTGGCGGCGGCCATCGGCGGGCTGCGGCCATGATCTCCCTGGGCCAGGAGCGGCTCTGGTTCCTGCAGCGGCTCAATCCGTCGGACGCGGCCTATCGGGTGGCGGCGGTGCGGCGGTTGCGGGGGGCGCTCGACGTCGGGGCGCTGACGGGGGCGTTCGGGGATGTGGTGGCGCGGCATGAGTCGTTGCGTACGAGGTTCCCCGAACAGGACGGGCTGCCGATCGCGGTGATCGACCCGCCTGGGGCGGTGGTGCCGGTGGAGTTCGTGGTCCTCGATCGGGCGGTCCCCTTCTCGGGCGCCGAGCGGGCGGCCCCGGACAAGCCCTCCGAGCGGGCAGCCCCGGGCGAGCCTGAGGTCGCGCGGTTGCTCGAAGAACGGGTCAACACGCCCTTCGACCTGGCCGCCGCTCCGCCCTTGCGGATCACGCTGGTCCGGCTGGCGGACGACGACCACGTGCTGTGCGTGGTGCTGCACCACATCATCGGCGACGGCTGGTCCCTGAACGTGCTGTTGAGCGACCTGGCCGCCTACTACCTCGCCCGCACGGAGGACGAACCGGCCGCGCTGCCCGAGCTGCCCGTCAGCTACACCGAGTACGCCGGCACCCAGCGGGTCTCCCACACCGACGCCGACTACTGGACGGCCAAGCTGGCCGGGGCGACGCCGCTGGAGCTGCCCACGGACCGGCCGCGGCCCGCGCAGCGCGGCAGCGCGGGCGGCGAAGTGCACTTCGACCTACCGCCCGAAGTCGCCGGCGCGCTGTCCCGGCTGGCCAGGGCCGAGCGCTCGACGGTGTTCATGGTGCTGCTGGCCGCCTACCAGGTGCTGCTGGCCCGGCATGCCGGGCAGGACGACATCGTGGTCGGCTCGCCCACCGCCGGACGCGACCGGCCGGAGCTGGAGCCGATGGTCGGGCTGTTCGCCTCCACGCTGGTGCTCCGGGGGGATCTGTCGGGGGATCCGCCGTTCAGTGAGCTGCTGCGCCGTACCCGCCGGACCGTGCTGGAGGCGATGACGCACCGCGAGGTGCCGATCGAGCGGGTGCTGTCCGCGCTCGACATCGAGCGCGACCTGTCGCGTACGCCGCTGTTCCAGGCGATGCTGGCGCTGCACAACTCCGCGGTCGGGTACGCGGAGGCGGAGTCGTTCGCCGGGATGGAGAGCCTGCCGTTCCCGCACGGGGCGCCGCCGGCCATGGTGGATCTGCGGATGGATCTGTGGCCGTCGGGCAGGGGCTGGCACGGGGCGCTCTTCTACGGCGCCGAGTTGTTCGGCCGGGAGACGGTGACCCGGCTCGTGGCCCGCTTCCAGACCCTGCTCGCCTCGATCGTCGCCGCTCCCGAGGCTCGTCTGTCGGAGCTGGACCTGCTGCCCGCCGCCGAACGCGAGCTGCTCGACCGGACCTGGAACAGCACCGCCCTGGACGTAGCGGTCGCGACCGTGGTGGACCTGGTCATGCGGCAGGCGGAGCTGCGGCCGGACGCGACCGCCGTCTCGTGCGGCGACCACTGCCTGTCCTACGCGGAGCTCGTCGCCCAGGCCGTGCGGGTGGCGGGCGAGCTGCGGGAGCGCGGCGCGGGGCCCGGATCCGTGGTCGCCGTACGCGGGCGGCGGTCGGTGGAGCTGCCCGGCACGCTGCTCGGCGTGCTGATGGCGGGGGCCGCCTACCTGCCGATCGACCAGGCGCTGCCGGATGACCGGGTGGCCTACATGCTGGCGGACTCGGGAGCCCGGTTCACGCTGGACGACTCCCGGCTCCCGGCCGCCGACACCGACGCCTGGCTCCCAGCTGCCGCCACCGAGCCCGCCCCTGAGTCCGTCACTGTCGGGCCCGATGGCGGGTCGGCCGCCTACGTGCTCTACACCTCCGGCTCGACCGGCCGCCCGAAAGGGGTGGTCGTGCCTCACTCGGCACTGGTGAACCTACTGGCCGGGATGGAGCACCTGCTCGGCTCCGGGCCCGCGGACGTGTGGCTGGGCAGCACCTCGTTGTCCTTCGACATCGCGGGCCTGGAGCTGTACCTGCCGCTGGTGACCGGTGGGCGGCTGGTGCTGGCCGACGACGAGACCGTGCGGGACGGTGCCGCGCTCGCCGGGCTGATCTCCGCGTCGGGCGTCACGCACGTCCAGGCCACCCCCTCGGGCTGGAACATGCTGCTCTCCGCCGGGCTCGACGCCTCCGGGCTGGTGGCGCTGGCGGGCGGCGAGGCGCTGCCGCTCGCGCTGGCCCGGCGGCTGCGGCGGCGGGTGGCGCGGTTGTTCAACATGTACGGGCCGACGGAGACCACGATCTGGTCCACCGCCTGGGAGGTCCCCGCCGAGCCCGGCCGGGTGAGCATCGGGCGGCCGATCGCCAACACCCGAGTCCACGTGCTCGACGGCTCCGGCCGACCGGTGCCGATCGGCGTACCCGGTGATCTCGCGATCGGCGGGGCCGGGCTCGCGCTCGGCTACCTGGGCCGACCGGAAGCGACCGCCGAGCGCTTCGCGGGCGGGCTCTACCGGACCGGTGACCGGGTCCGGTGGCTCGGCGACGGCACCCTGGAGTTCCTGGGCCGGGGCGACGGACAGGTGAAGCTGCGCGGGCACCGGATCGAGCTGGGCGAGATCGAGACCGCGCTGGAGTCACATCCGGGCGTACGGCGGGCGGCCGTCGTCGTCCGCGGGGACGAACTGGTCGCCTATGTGGAGACCACGCCGGACGTGGCGACCAGGCCGGAGGTGGAGACCACCCCGGACCACCCCACCGACCTGCTCGAACACGCGGCCGGGTGGCTGCCCGCCTACATGGTGCCCGGTGTCGTGGTGGTGCTGGACGCGTTGCCGATGACGCCCAACGGCAAGGTCGATCGGCTGTCGCTGCCGGAGCCGGCCGGGCCGGTGGCGGGGCGGGGCGGCCCGCCGCGTACCGCTCGCGAACGGCAGATGGCCAAGATCTTCGGCGACGTGCTCAGGATCGGCGACGTCGGCGCGGACGACGACTTCTTCGCCCTGGGCGGGCACTCGCTGCTGGCCACCCAGGTCATCGCCAGGCTGGCGGCGGCGGGGACGACGGTGCCGTTGCGGACGTTGTTCGGGCAGCCGACGGTGGCCGGGTTCGCGGCCACGCTGGAGGGGCTGCCGGAGGGCCCTGGCCTCTCGCTCGCCCCGCGCCCGCCCGGCACGCTGCCTCCGCTGTCGGCGGGCCAGGAACGGCTGTGGTTCCTGCATCGGCTGGATCCGGACGACGCCTCGTACAACATGTACATCGTGCGCCGGCTCCGCGGCCCTCTCGATCCCGAGGCGCTGCGACGGGCGCTGACCGCGTTGCTCGACCGGCACGAGTCGCTGCGCACGCGTTTTCCCGAGGTGGACGGGCGGCCGGTCGCCGTCGTCGAGCACGCCGGACGGCCCGCCGACGTCGAGCTGCTCGACGCGGGTGACGAGGCGGCGGCCCGCGCGCTGGTCGCCGCCCGCACCAACGCTCCCCTGGACCTCGGTGCGGCACCGCCGCTCCGGATCACGCTCATCCGCCTGGGCGAGGACGACCACGTGCTGTGCGTGGTGCTGCACCACATCATCGCCGACGGCTGGTCGATCACCGTCCTCCTGGACGACCTGGCCAGGCTGTACGCCGGGTCGGGGGGCCTGGCGCCGCTGGCCGTACAGCATGGGGACGTCGCGCGCTGGCAGCGGGAGCAGGACGGGAGCGCGGCACTGGAGTACTGGCGGGAGCGCCTCGCCGACCCGCCCACGCTGGCGCTGCACACCGACCGGCCGCACACGCCGGGACCGGCGCGCGGCGACTTCCACCTGCTGGACATCCCCGACGACCTGGCCAAGGCGCTGGACGCGACGGCGCGGCGGCAGCGGAGCACGCTGTTCATGGTGCTGCTGGCGGCCTACCAGGTGCTGCTGGCCCGGCACACCGGGCAGACGGACATCATGGTCGGCTCGCCCACCGCCGGGCGGGATCGGGTGGAGCTGGGGCCGATCGTCGGCTACCTCAGCACCACGCTGGTGCTGCGCGGCGACCTGTCGGGCGATCCGACGCTGGACGAGCTGCTGACCAGGACGCGCCGGACGGTACTGGAGGCGATGGCGCATCAGGACGTGCCGTTCGAGCGGCTGCTGGCGGAGCTGGACATCGAGCGGGACGTCACCAGGAAGCCGATGTTCCAGACCATGCTGACGCTGAACAGCCAGATGCCCGACGGGGAGCGGGATCGGCTCGCCGACGATCTGGAAATGTCGTACTTCGACGATGGGTATCGGCAGGCCAAGTTCGACCTGGTGGTGGAGGCGTGGCAGGCGCCGGGGCGGCTGCGGGTGGCGTTCGGGTACGACGCGGGGCTGTTCGACGCGGAGACGGTGGCGGGGCTGGCGGAGCGGTTCGCGGTGCTGTTACGCGGGATCGCCGACCCGGACAACCGGCATGCCCCCGTGTCGGCCCTGCCGATGCTCACTGTGGCCGATTCGGCGCTGATCGCCTCGGCCGGCGGCGACGTTGGCAACGGGATGATCGAAGCGGGTGGCGAGGGGGCCATCGAGCCGGGCGTGCCGGAGATGATCGCGGCGGCCGTCGCCGCCCACCCCGGTGAGACGGCCGTCGTCTGCGGGACCGAGAGCGTGACCTACGGCGAGCTGGCCGAGCGGGTGGCCCGGCTGTCCACCGAGCTGGCCGGGCGCGGCGCGGGCCCTGGCGACATAGTCGGCCTCCGTCTCGGCCGGTCGGTCGACGCGGTGGTGGCGATGCTGGCGATCTGGCGCGTGGGAGCCGCCTACCTGCCGCTCGACCCCGCCTATCCGGCCGCCCGGCTGCGGCACATGATCGCCACGAGCGGCGCCCGCCTGATCGTCCCGGACGACCTGACCAGCACGAGCGGCACCGGCCCGGTCGTCTCGGACGCCCGGAGAGCCGCGGACGACCTGGCAGCCGCATACGGTCTGACCGCCGTGGACGACCCCCGCGCCCAGGCGCCGGGCCTGGCCTACGTCATCTACACCTCCGGCTCCACCGGCACCCCCAAGGGCGTGGGGGTCGAGCACGCCGGGCTGGCCGCCCGGATCCGGTGGATGCGTGACGAGTACGGCCTAGGCCCCGGCGACCAGGTCGTCCAGCTGGCCTCCCTCAGCTTCGACACCCACGCCGAAGAGCTCTACCCCGCCCTGACCACCGGCGCCACCGTCGTACTGGTGCCCGACGGCGGCGCCACCCTCCCCGACCTGCTCGCCGAACGGCCCGACGTCACCGTCCTCGACCTGCCGACGGCGTACTTCCACCACCTCGTGGACCTGATCGACGAGATCGCCTGGCCGACGGCCCTCCGCCTGGTCGTCATCGGCGGCGAGCAGGTGCACGCCACCGCCGTGGCCCGCTGGCGGCGACGGTTCGGCGACCGGGTACGCCTGGTCAACACCTACGGCCCCACCGAGGCCACGATCGTCGCGACCGCCGCCGACCTGACCGGAGAGGACCCGCACCCGCCGATCGGCCGCCCCATCCAGGCCACCACGGTCCGGATCCTCGACCCGCACGGCACGCCCACTCCGCCCGGCGCCCCCGGCGAGCTGTACATCGGCGGCCCCGGCGTCGCCCGCGGCTATCTCGGCGCGCCCGAGCTGACGGCCCAGCGCTTCGTCCGGCTCCCCGACGGCGGCCGGTACTTCCGTACCGGAGACCGGGTGCGGCTGCGTCCCGACGGGCTGCTGGAGTTCCTCGGGCGAGTCGACGAGCAGGTCAAGGTGCGGGGCTTCCGTATCGAGCCGGGCGAGGTGGAGCACTGCCTGCGGACGCATCCGGACGTACGGCAGGCCGCGGTGGTCGCCAGGGACGGCGAGCTCGTCGCCTATGTCGTGGGCGAGACGGCCGACCTGGCCGACCACGTGGCCGGGCGGCTCCCGCCGTACATGGTCCCCACTCATTGGGTGGTGCTCGACGCGCTGCCGCTCACCGCGAACGGCAAGCTCGACCGGGGCGCGCTGCCGGATCCGGGCCGCGCAGCGGGCACCGACGCCACGCCACCGCGTTCGGACGCGGAGGAGCTGGTCGCCGACGTCTGGGCCGAGGTGCTCGGCGCGGACAAGGTCGGCGCGTTCGACGACTTCTTCGCGCTCGGCGGGCACTCGCTGCTCGCCATCAGGGTGGCGGCCCGGCTGCGGGCGATCGCGGGTGTGGAGCTGCCGATCCGTACGCTGTTCGCCCGCCGTACCGTCGCCGAGCTGGCGCGCGCCGTCGAGGAGGCGCTGGTGGCGGAGGTGGCCGGGCTGTCCGACGAACAGGCGCTCAGCATGCTCGACCCGGAGGACGCGTTGTGACCGAGCTGACCGAGGCCCAGCGGGCGCTGCTGACCCAGCGGTTACGGCGGCGCAAGAGCGTGCCGACGATTCCGGCGCTGCCGGACGGTCAGGCGCCGCCGCTGTCGTACGCGCAGGAGCGGCTGTGGTTCATGGAGCAGTACGCGCCGGGGAACCCCGCGCACACGGTCCCGTTCGTGCGGCGGCTGCGCGGCCCGCTCGTCGCCTCCCTGCTGGCCGGTGCGCTGAACCAGGTCGCCGCCCGGCACCAGGCGTTGCGGACCCGCTTCCCGGTCGGCGACGACGGACAGCCCACGGTGACGGTCGCGGCCGACGCCGCCGTCCCGCTCACCGTGGCCGCCGCCGACGACGTGGACGAGGCACGGGTTCTGGTCGACCGCTTCCTCGCCGAGCCGTTCGACCTGGTGACCGGCCAGGTGATCAGGGCTCTGCTGGTACGGCTGGCCGCCGACGACCACGTGCTGGCCATCGCCGTCCACCACATCGCCGCCGACGGCTGGTCGGCGAACATCCTGCTCCGCGAACTCCTGACCAGCTACGACCGGGAGCCCCTGCCCGACCTGCCCGTCAGCTACGGCGACTTCGCCGCCTGGCAGCGCGAGCGGCCCGGCGACGCGGCCGACGTGGCCTACTGGCGGGAACGGCTGGCCGGCCTGTCGCCGCTGGAGCTGCCCACGGACTTCCCCCGGCCGCCCGAGCTGACCTACCTCGGCGCCGCGCACGCTTTCACTATCGACCCCGCGCTGGTGGCGCGGCTGGAGCGGCTCGGGCGGGAGCACGGCGCCACACCGTACATGGTGCTGCTGACGGCCTTCGCGACGCTGCTCGGCCGGTACGCCGGGCAGGAGGACGTGGCCATCGGCTCCCCTGTGGCCGGTCGGTCGCTGCCGGAACTGGACGGGCTGATCGGCTGCTTCATCAACATGCTCGCGATGCGGGTGGATCTGTCGGGGGATCCGTCGTTCCTGGGGTTGCTGCACCGGGTGCGTGACCTGGCCATGGACGCGTACGCGCATCAGGAGCTGCCGTTCGAGCGGCTGGTGTCGGAGCTGAACGTGCCTCGGGAGGTGTCGCGGTCGCCGCTGTTCCAGGTCCTGTTCGCGATGCAGAACTACGGCGGCGAGCCGTCGTCCGGTGGGTTGACCGTGGAGGGGTTCTCGCCGGGGGTGTGGGCCACCCGGTTCGATCTGGAGCTGTACACGGGTGGCGATGGTTCGTTCCTGTTCGTGTACAACGTCGCGTTGTTCGGGGCCGAGCGGATCTCGCGCATGGCCGGGCATTTCGCCGCCCTGCTAGACGGGATCGTGGCCGACCCGTCGGCCCCTGTATCCACCATCGAGCTGCTCACCGCGCCGGAGCGAGAGGAGCGGGAGCGGTGGAACGACACCGGGCTCGACCTCGGCGACCCCGGCCTCCTGCACCGCCCGTTCGAGGAGCGGGTGCCGCAGGCGCCCGACGCCGTCGCGGTGGCCCATCCCGGCGGCGAGATCACCTACGCGGAGCTGGCCCGCCGGGCCGGGCTGCTGGCGGCCGAGCTGACGTCGGCGGGCGTCGGGCGCGGGGAGCTGGTCGCGGTCGTGATGGAGCGGGGGTGGGAGCAGGTCGTGGCGGTGCTGGGCATCAACATGGCCGGGGCGGCGTACCTGCCGATCGACTGCGATCTGCCGGACCAGCGGCGATTCGAGCTGATGGCACGCGGCGGGTGCCGGGTCGCGGTGACCCAGCCGTGGCTGGACCTGAGCCGGCCGCGGCTGGGCCTGACCTGGCCCACCGATGTGACCCGTCTTTCGGTGACTCCCCTGCCTTCCCCTTCCTCAGCCCTCCTGACTCGCCCGCCTGCCCCTCTGACGCTTCCCGACTGCCCGGCCGCGCCCGACGACCTCGCGTACGTGATCTTCACTTCGGGCTCGACCGGCGCCCCCAAGGGCGTGATGATCGAGCACCAGGCCGCCCTGAACACCGTCCGCGACCTCAACCACCGCTTCCACGTCGGCCCGCACGACCGGATCCTCGCCCTGTCGGCCCTCAGCTTCGACCTGTCCGTGTACGACGTCTACGGCGCCCTGGCCACCGGCGCCACCCTCGTCATGGGCGAGCCGTCGGCCGACAAGGACCCCGCCGCCTGGGCCCGCCTGGTCACCGAGCACCGTGTCACCGTCTGGAACTCGGTCCCCGCCCTCATGGAGCTCCTGGTCGACCACGCCGAGCACGAAGGCACCGACCTGAGCTCGCTGCGCCTGGTGCTGCTGTCCGGCGACTGGATCCCGCTGACCCTCCCCGACCGGATCCGCGCCCTCGCCCCGGCGGCCGAGATCATCAGTCTGGGCGGCGCCACCGAAGGCTCGATCTGGTCCATCTCCTATCCGATCGGCGAGGTGGAGCCGGGCTGGTCGTCCATCCCGTACGGCCGTCCGCTGGCCAACCAGTCCTTCCACATCCTGGACCGCGGCCGGTGTGACGTGCCCATCGGCGTACCCGGTGACCTGTACATCGGCGGCGTCGGCGTGGCCACCGGCTACTGGCGTGACCCGGAACGCACCGCCACCGCCTTCATCAGCCACCCCCGCACCGGCGAGCGCCTGTACCGAACGGGCGACCTGGGCCGCTACACCGCGGACGGCACGATCGAGTTCCTCGGCCGCGCCGACGCGCAGGTGAAGATCCGCGGCTACCGCATCGAACTGGGTGAGATCGAGACCCACCTCGCCCGCCACCCGGACGTGGCCGAGTGCGTGGTCACCACCCATGGCTCGGGCACCCAGGCGCAGCTGGTGGCGTACGTGGTGGGCCAGGCGGATCCGACCCGCCTGCGCGGCCACCTCGCCGAGACCCTGCCCGCGTACATGATCCCCGCCCGTTTCGTCCCCCTCCCCCAGCTGCCCCTGACCGCCAACGGCAAGGTGGACCGGCGCCGCCTGCCCTCCCCCACGTCATCGGCGGACGGCGCGGAACCGGGTCGGCGCCTCCCACCGGCCACGGAGGCGGAGCGCCTGGTGGCCGCGGTCTGGGCCGAGGTGCTGGACATGGCCGACTTGGGGGCGGACGACTCCGGAGTCGATGGCTTCGGGGTGGACGACGACTTCTTCGACGTCGGTGGGCACTCGCTGCTGGCAATCAAGGTGGTGGCCAGGCTGCGCAGGGCGCTGCCGCCCGGCGCCGCGCCGATCGCCGTGGTGGACCTGTTCAAGCACCCGACCGTCCGGGAGCTGGCCGCGCTCGTCGACGGCACCGCCACCGCCTCGCGCGGGCTCCTGCACGAGCTGACGCCACGCCGTACCTCTCCCGCCGAGCTGACCTACGTGTGCGTGCCGTACGGCGGGGGCGCGGCGGTGGTGTACCAGCCGCTCGCCGACGCCCTGCCCGCGACATACGCCCTGTGGTCGGTGGCCATCCCCGGGCACGACGTCGGCCTGGACGAGGAGCGGCTGCCCCTGGACGAGGTGGCGGCCCGGTGCGTGAGCGAGATCCAGGAGAAGGTACGCGGGCCGGTGGCGCTGTACGGGCACTGCGGCGTGGGGTCGGCACTGATCGTCGAGATCGCGCGACGGCTGGAGGCGGCGGGCCGCGAGCTCGAAGCGGTGTACATCGGGGCGATCTTCCCCTTCGCCCGCCCTGGCAAGGGGCCCATGGCGCTGCTGTCCAAGCTGGCCCGGCGCGAGTTCCTGCGTAGTGACCGCAGCTACGTCAACTGGCTGATGTCCATGGGGCTCGACATGGGCGACCTGGAGCCGGGGCAGGCTCGGCACATCATCAGGAACATGCGGCGCGACAGCGAGGCCGCGGAGGAGTACTTCACCGGGCTGTTCGCGAGCTCGGTGGAGCGGCTGCGGGCGCCGATCGTCAGCGTGGCGGGAGAGCACGATCCGGCGACCGAGTACTTCGAGGAGCGGTACCGCGAGTGGCACTTCCTCGCGCCCACGGCCGCCGTGGTGGAGCTGGACGAGGCCGGACACTTTTTCCTGAAATATCGGGCGGCTGAGCTCGCTGAGATCGTCACCCGTACCCACATCGCCATCGCATCAGGCGGTGCGGAGGCGGTGGCCTCAGGCGACGCGAAGGCGGTCGGCTCAGGCGACGCGGAGGCAGCGGGCTCGGGAGATGCGGAGGCGGCGAGTTCAGGCAGCGCGGCGGCGGTGAGTGGGGCCAGTTGGCGGGTGCGGGAGGTGTCGCGGGCCGGGGTGTCGGCCATCGCCGCCGGCCCGCAACCCAGCATGAAGCGGTTCACGGCCGTCGCCAGTGGTCAGCTGGTATCCCTTCTGGGCTCGGCGCTGACCGGGTTCGCCATCCCCATCTGGATCTATCTGACCACGGGCTCGCTGGCGCAGTTCGCCCTGCTGTCGGTGGTCGGGCTGGTGCCGGGGATGGTGGTGGCGCCGCTGGCGGGGGCGATCGTCGATCGCGGGAACCGGCGGGCCGTCATGCTCGGCGGTGACGCCGCCGCCGTCGGCACCCAGCTCGTCTTCGGAACGCTGCTCTGGACCGGGAACCTGCAGACCTGGCACGTCTATCCGCTCCTCGCGCTGCTGTCGGTGGCGCTGACGTTCCAGCGGCTGGCCTACACCTCGGCGGTGCCGCAGCTGGTCCCCAAGCGGTACCTCGGGCACGCCAACGGCATCGTCCAGATGGCCGGAGGTATGACGCAGCTGCTCGTTCCTCTCGCGGCCGTCGGGCTGATGGCCGTGATCGGGCTGGAGGGGATCCTGGTGCTCGACGTGGCCAGTTACGTGTTCGCGATCGGAGTGACACTGCTGGTGCGCTTCCCCGCCGCGATGGCCTGGCGCCGGAAGGAGCCGGTGCTGGCGGAGATGGCGGCCGGATTCCGTTACTCCTGGGGCAACCTGGGCTTCCGTCAGATGCTCCTCTACTTCGCCGTGCTGAACGTCTTCCTGTCCCCCCTGTTCCTGCTGATCTCGCCGCTGGTGCTCTCCTTCGGCACGCTGCAGGACGTGGGCCGGATCTCGTTCGTGTCCGGGCTGGGGGTCTTCCTCGGCGGTCTGACCATGACGGCCTGGGGCGGCCCGGGCCGGGGTCGGATGCGGGCGGTGCTGTGGTGCACGCTGGCGCTGGCGGCGTTCTGCCTGGTCACAGGGTTGCGGGCGGATCTGGTGACGATCGGGATCGGGGCGTTCGGGATGTCGCTGTGGTTGACGCTGCTGAACGGTGTCTACGCCACGATCGTGCAGGTCAAGGTGCCGCAGCGGTTCCACGGGCGGGTGTTCGCGCTGAACACGCTGATCGCCTGGTCCACACTGCCGCTCGGCTTCGGGCTCGTGGCACCGTACGGGGCGGCGGTGTTCGACCCGCTGCTCGCCCCCGACGGCCCGCTCGCCCCGACCGTCGGCGCGCTCATCGGCACCGGCGCCGGGCGCGGAGTGGGGCTGATGTACGTGCTGTTCGCGGTGGCGATGGCGGTGCTCGCGGCGGTGTCGCTGCGATCGCGGCTGCCGGGCCTGCTCGACCGGAGCGCCGACGCGACCCCGGACGACCTGGTCGGGCTACAGGCCCTCGGGCGAACTCTCTAGGGTCTCCTTCAGCGCCTGCAGAAACAGAACGACGTCCCGGCCGTTGACCAGCCGATGGTCGTAGGCCAGACCGATCGCCGCCACCGTCCGTTCACCTTCCGGCTGCGGTGAGGTGAGGGCGATGGCGCAGGCCTGACCGGGGAAGACGATCGGGATGGCCATGATGATGTCGGCGTCATGATGCAGGGTGACGACGATGTTCCCGCCCGTGAGGTGCGCCTCGCTGAAACCGCCATGCTGGGCGAGCCCGCGGAACTCGGCCAGCCGCTCGGCGATGTCCGGCACGGACAGGCGGTCGCGGATCACCGGCACATAGAGTCCGGTTCCCATGTCGATCGTCACCCCTATGCGGGGTTGGTCATGGACGTGGGCGGTTCTGTCATCGAGGAGTTCGGCGAAGAACATCGGGAAGTCGGCGTGCAGCCGGGCGACGGCGGCGATGAGCAGGTCGGGGAGGCCGACCAGCCTGCGGAGGCGTCTGGTCAGGGCGCGGGCGGTCGTCAGGGCGGGGGTTACGTCGACTTTTATCGCGGTGTAGCCGGCGGGGATGGTCTGGTGCGACAGGGTCACGGTCCTGCCGACCGCGCGCTGGTGGTTGGAGAGCGGGCGGGTCTGTCCGCCGTCGAGGGGTGCGGCACGCTCGGGGTTATCGGGGAGTGTGGTGCTCTCCGCGTTTTCGGGGGCCGCGCTGGCGCCGGTGGCCGCCGCGACCCGTTCCACGTCGGTACGGCGTACCACCTTGACATCCAGCCCGGCCACCAGCGCGGGGTCGAGGCCGAGTTGGTCCAGCAGCGCGCGGGCCGGCGTCGTGATGATCGGCCCGCCATCGGCGGTCGGGACTAACTTCGGAAGAACGGCCGGGACAGGCTCCGGGAGGGCGGCTGGTGGCGGGCCGATCCGGGCGATCAACTGGCCGGGGGCGCACGACGCGCCCGCGCGTACCACCTGGGTGAGCACCCCGTCCTGCTCGCTGACCAGCTCCTCCACCGCCTTGGAGGTCTCCAGCGTCGCCAGCGGGTCGTCGCACCGAACCTGCGACCCATCCTCCGCCAGCCACTCCAGCAGCATGTACTCCGAGTCGTTGTTGTTCAGTTTCGGGACCCGGATCTCACCCATCGAGCGCCTCCAGTACGGCCCTGCTGATCGTGCTGTCCTGCAGTACCACGTCACGCTCCAAGTGGGCGGCCGTGGGGATCACGCTGTCGGCCGAGCTGACCAGGCGGATCGGCCGCCGGAGCGAGCCCCACAGCCGGGTGTGCAGGTCGGCGGCGAGGTGACTGCCCCAGGTGCCGCCCGCGCTGCCGTCCTCCGCCACACAGACCAGCCCCACCTGACCAAGCAGCGGCAGCACGGCGGTGGGGTCGAACGGGTACAGGCGCGACGGGACGAGCAGCGCCCCGGCGAGGTCGTGGGAGAGCAGCAGCGTGCGCATGGCGGCGATGGCCCGGTGCGCCACGCCGCCGGGGGCGATCACCGCGTAGTCGAGGTCGCCGTCGAACCGCACCACGGCCACGTCCTCGAACAGGTCCCAGGAGAACAGCTCGTCCACCTCGTACATCCGGCGGGTGTAGAGGACCTTGTCCTCGAAGAGCAGGCAGGGCTCTTCCAGGGCGAGCATGCGGTCGAGGACGGCGCGGTTGTCATGGAACGGCGACATCTCGAACAGCGAGAGGCCGGGCACGCCGATGAAGTGCTTCTGGAGGTTCTGGCTGTGTGTGGGGCCGTAGCCGCGGTTGCCGCCCGAGGGGCAGCGGATGACCAGCGGCATCGGGACGCGCCGGCCGTACATGGAGCTTGATTTGGCGGCGAAGTTCACGATCTGGTCGAAGGCGAGCGCGGCGAAGTCGCCGAACATCATCTCGACGATGGCCTTCTCCCCCGCCAGCGCGAGGCCGGAGGCGGCGCCGACGATCGCGCCCTCGCTCAGCGGCGTCGTCAGGACGCGGTCGGGGAAGCGGGTGGACAGGCCACGGGTGATCTTGAAGGCGCCGCCGTAGGGGTCCAGGAGGTCCTCGCCGAGCACGTAGACGCCGGGATCGTCGCCGAGCAGGCCGTGCAGGGCCTGGTTGAGGTTCTCACCGACCCTCACGCGGAGGTCCAGACGTCCGGGGTCCCGACGGCTGAGGGCCGGGCGGTGGGATTCCAGACGGCTGGGGGCCGGGCGGCCACCTCTTCGGCGATCATGTCGACACGGGCGCGGGTCACCGCTTCGAGGCCGGCCGACTGGTCGGGGTGTTCGGCCTGGTAGGCGGCGTACCAGTCGGGGTGTACGACGTCCGGCGGGCGGGTGTCGTCGCCCTTGCTGTGCGGTCCGAGACGGTGCGTGGCGAACTCCACCACCAACGGCGCACCACCCCTGACGGTCTCCACCAAAGGCGCGAGATGCCGCCTTATTTCGGAAATATCCAAGCTAGTCACCCGGGTGTGCTCGATCCCGAAGGCCGCCGCCCGCCCCGCGATGGTCCCCGCCATCTGGAGCTCCGTCGGCGTGGACTGGGCGATGCCGTTGTGCTCTACCACCACGAGCAGCGGCAGCCGCCAGAGCCGCGCCATGTTCAGCGCCTCGTACACCGCCCCCTCGCCCCACGTCCCGTCACCGATGTAGACGCAGGCGAGCGAGCCAGGATCGCGCCGCTTCAGGTGCAGGGCGACCCCGGTGGCCACCGGCAGGCTCTGTCCCTGCACCCCGGTCGACAGGTAGCGGTCGCGGTGCAGGTGCTGACTACCTCCCACACCATCGCAAACGGCGCCCTTCCGGCCCATGATCTCGGCCAGCAGCCCTTCGGGATCCTCGAACCGGGCCAGATAGTGACCGTGACCGCGATGGTTGCTGAAGACCCAGTCACCGTCATGCAGCAGCGGGCGCAGGGAGACGGGGACGTACTCCTGCCCGAGGCAGGTGTGGGTGGTGCCGTTGAGCTCGCCCCGCTCGAAGAGCGCGAGCAGCTTCCGTTCGAAGGACCGGATCAGCAGCAGCAGCGCCAAGTCCTCGTCAGCCAGCCTGTTCATAGGCCCCTTGAGTCCCGGGAGAACCTCCAGAAAGGCTATACAACACCGACATATCACGTCTACGGCTGCTCAGTGACGAACCGAAAGGCCGTCCCTGCTGTAGACGTCAAAGCGACGGCGGCGGCCGGCGCGCTCTGGGCCGCCAGGCCAGCCCGACCGCAGCCACACCACCTAGCGGGCTGGGGCGTACTCCGGCAGAGGCCGCGCGTTCCTGGCCTGCACCCGGCGCTCCACCGCGCCGATCGCCTTCATCAACGGCAGGCGGGCGACGACGTCGCGGACGCACCGGCCGCCTTCGGTCTTGGGCACCATGAGGCGGACGTTAGGACCGATCTGCTGCTTCTTGTCGACCAGCGGACGGTGGGCGAGGTCGTAGCGGGTGAAGGCGATGCGGTGGTCGCCGCCTGCGGCGGCGAGTTCTCCGGCGAGGCGGTAGGCACCGACCAGAGCCAGTTCCGCGCCCGCGCCCGAGGCGGGGGACGCGCACCAGGCGGCGTCGCCGACGAGCGTGATGCGGCCGCTGGACCAGGAGTCCATCCGCACCTGGCCCAGGGCGTCGAAGTAGAAGTCGGGGTCGGCCAGGGCCGTGTCGAGCAGTTCCCCAGCCCGCCAGGACGGGTCGTCCCCGAACGCCTCGCCGATCAGTCGCTTGTGCTCGGCGACGTCCCGGTGGTCGAACTCCAGCGGCGCGGAGCGGAAGATGAAGTACGCCTTGGCCTGAGCGTGGTTGCCGGATCGGTAGATTCCAGTCATCTTGCCCGGCGTGTTGAACATCGTCACCCAGCGGTCCTCACCGAGCGAGGCGTCGGCATTGGCGAAGGCGAAGTAGTGGTCCTTGAACTGGACGAACTGCTCTTCGGTGCCGAAGGCGAGACGGCGGACGTTGGAGTGCATGCCGTCGGCGCCGACGACCAGGTCGAAGCGGCGGGCAGGCCCGTGCTCGAAGGTGACCGTCACCCCGTCGTCGTCCTGCCGCAGGCCGAGGATGGAGTCGCCGAACAAGTACTCGGCGTCGGTCACCTCGTGCAGCAGGGCCACCAGGTCGCCGCGCATGATCTCGACGGAGGCCGGGTCCCGGGTGTCGATCCGGGCGACGGCCCGGTCGGCGGCGTCGACGAACTTCATGCCTTGGACGTCGGTGGCGAGCTCGCGGACCCGTGGCAGGAGTCCCATCCGCTCGATCACCTCGACGGCGTTGTCGCGCACGTCCACCCCGTTGCCGCCGGGGCGCAGCGCCGGGGCGCGCTCGACCACGGTGGGCTTGAAGCCGTGCCGGGCCAGCCAGTGGGCCAGGGTCAGGCCGGCGATGCTCGCGCCGGAGATCAGGATCCGCTCGTTCATGGAGACTCCTTCGCGCTACGATAACTGAAATGGACGTTCCAGTTGATTATGTGAAATGAGCATTCCAGTTGTCAACATCCACTGAACCCCCGCGCCGGGCCGACGCCGTTCGCAATCGCCGGCTCGCCCTGGACGCGGCCACCGCGCTACTGACCGAGCCGGGCGTAACCCTTACTGTCGAGGCCATCGCCAAGAAGGCGGGCCTGGGGGCGGCGACTGTCGTGCGCGCCTTCGGCGGCAAGGACGCACTCCTGGACGCCGCTGTGTCCCGGCTCCTTGAACCGGTGGTGCGGCACGCCCGCGACCTCCTCGCCGAGACCGCGCCCACGCAGGCCCTGCGGATCTTCCTCCGCGAGCTGATCACCTTCCAGACCGCGCACTACGCCATCAACGACCAGCTAGGCGGCCTGGAGCTACCCGCTACCATGGCCCTGCGCGCCGACCTCGTTCGCGCCGTCGAGGAGATGGTCGACGGGGCACGCCGCGACGGCACGGTCCGCACCGACATCGACCCCGCCATCATCACGGCTCTGATCGGCCAGACCGCCCTAGCGGTCGCTCGTGCTCAGCCGCCGTCCCAGGAACTCGCCGACGCCTACCTCACCGTCCTGCTGGACGGACTCCGCCCTTGACGGCCTCACCCTCACCGTTCACGACCGCCATCATCAACAGCGCCGTGAACGCGAGCGTTTGAGACGAGCCACCGCCAGCGCGGCAGCTCCAGCACTACGGTGACCACGGCCAGCACGGAGACCAGCACGGCGGCGAACACCGGCCAGGCGATCCACGCCGCCACCACGGCGGCCACGACCTGCAGGACGACCAGCGCGATCGTCACCGCCCCCGGCACCGCGACGATCACATTCCGCTTGTCACCCGGAGTGGAGAACAGCGTCGGCAACCCGATCAGCACCACCACCGACAGCACGGCCAGCGGCACGGAATGAGCGGCCAGAGCCCACGGAGTCGCGACCCAGGCGACCAGCTCAGTGGCGAATCGGAAGGCGGATGCGACGCGGTCGTCCGGACGCGGTGTGGAGGGCACGCGCGTAACATACCGTTCCCGTCCGCGCGGCGAACAGGCGGGCATCGGTATGCCCAGAAGTCCGAAAACCGCTGACTTTCTGGCTGGTGGCGGTGTTGTAGAGAGTATGAGCATCTACACAACGATCGACAGCCCACTGGGCGAGATCCTGCTCGTAGGCGACCCCGTACTGACCCGTGTGGCTTTCGGCGGTGCCGTGCGTCCCGAGTGGCGGCGGGACCCTGGCGCGTTCGCCGAGGCCGAGCGCCAGCTCCGCGAGTACTTCGCGGGCGAGCGGACCGCCTTCGACCTGGACCACGCCTCCGGCGGCACCGCCTTCCAGGAGCGGGTCTGGGCCGCCGTGGACGCCGTCCCGTACGGGACCACCACGACGTACGGCGAGCTCGCCGCGAGCATCGGCGTGACACGCGACCGGATCCGCGCGGTCGGCGCGGCCATCGGCGCGAATCCGCTGCTCGTCATCCGCCCCTGCCACCGCGTCGTCGGCGCGAACGGCTCCCTGACCGGCTACGCGGCCGGCGTCGAACGCAAGCACGCGCTGCTCACGCTCGAAGGCGCGCTGCAGCCGCAGCTCATCTGATCATGGAGGACATCATGAAGGCCGACTGGACGGCCCTGACCGAGGAGGTCAACGCGTACGGCTGCGCGCTGACGCCGCCGGTCCTCTCTCCGGCCGACTGCAAGGAGATCGCGAACCTGTACGGCGAGGTCGGCCGGTTCCGTTCCACGATCGACATGGAGCGTTACCGGTTCGGCCGCGGGCAGTACCGCTACTTCCGCGAGCCCTTCCCGCCGCTGGTGGCGGAGCTTCGGGCGGCGTTCTACCCGCACCTGCTGCCCATCGCCCGCGACTGGGCCGCCCGGCTGGGGCAGCCCGCGCCCTGGCCGGACGACTTCGCCGAGTGGCTGGACATGTGCCACGAAGCCGGGCAGACCAAACCGACGCCCATCCTGCTGCGTTACCAGGAGGGCGACTGGAACGCCCTGCACCGCGACCTGTACGGGGACCTGGTGTTCCCGCTGCAAGTGGTCATCGGGCTCGACAAGCCGGGCGACGACTACACCGGGGGCGAGTTCCTGCTGGTGGAGCAGCGTCCCCGGGCGCAGTCGCGCGGGACGGTTACGCTGCTGCCGCAGGGACACGGCCTGATCTTCACCACCCGGGACCGGCCGGTGCGGTCGTCGCGCGGATGGTCGGCGTCGCCGGTGCGGCACGGGGTCAGCACCGTCCGCTCGGGGTTGCGGCACACGCTGGGCCTCGTCTTCCACGACGCCTCGTGACGTACACGCTGATCGGGGCCGACGGCTGGCCGTACGTCAGCGTGCTGCCCGGGACGCTGGGCGGGCACCGGCGGGCGCGGCTGTACGGGCGGCTGGACTGCCCGTCGGCCCTGCGGGCGATCTCGCGTGGGGGGTACGTGCGGGAGCGGGTGTTCTTCGCGGACGAGGTGACGGCCATCGCGGCGGGGTACCGGCCGTGCGCGGTCTGTTTGCCGCAGGCGTACCAGGTATGGAAGACCGATCAGGTGATGACCGAACGGACGGGGACCGGACAGCCGGCGGCCGAACAGGCGATGGCCGGGCATACGGCGGCCGAGCTGGCCGGACTGCTCAGCCAGCTGACCGCGGCCCGGCCGCGCGTGACGGCCATCGTGATCGGTCACGGCCGCGACGCCGCACTCTCCGCGAAGGCGTTCGCCGCCGCGTGGGAAAGCGGCCCGCAGGCGGACAGCGTGTGGGAGAGCGGCACACAGGCCGACAGCCCGTGGCAAGGCGGCGCACAAATGGACATCGCGTGGGAAGGGACCGTGCTGGCGGTTGTCGACTGGCCGGAGGAGGCGGCGTCGTGGCTTCGCCAGGCCAGGCGGTTCGTGGCGGGCCCGCCAGACGCGTGGGTGGTGGCGGGGGCGCCACTCGGCTGGGCCCGGATGAGCGAACGCCTCCGCCAGAGCACCGACTGGGACCCCGGCCGTACGTTCGGCTTCGCCTCCACCGCGCAAGCCGTCGCCCTGGCCCCGCCTGGAACACTGGAGGGCATGCGCGGAGCGGACACCGACGGCACCACCTGGCGAATCGGCCGCAACCTGATCCACCGGGAGCCCGCATGATGCCACTGCCGATGCGAGAGGTCGCGCCAGGCGCGGTCCATGTGCCCAGCTGGCTGACGCTCGACGAACAGCGACACCTGGTACGGGCGTGCCGCGAATGGGCGGCGGGCCCGGTGCCGATCCGGCACACCGTGCTCCCCCGAGGCGGCGTCATGTCAGCGCAGACGGTGTGCGTCGGCTGGCACTGGCAGCCGTACAAGTACACGCGCGTGGCGGGCGACGTGAACGGCCTCCCGGTCGCCGGCTTTCCCGCCTGGATGGTCACCCTGGGCCGCCGCGCCTTCACAGCGGCATACGGCGAACCCGGCGACGACTACACACCCGACACGGCGTTGATCAATTTCTACGACGACCAGGCCCAGATGGGCATGCACCAGGACAAGGACGAACGATCCGCCGCTCCGGTGGTGTCGTTGAGCATCGGCGACGACTGCCTGTTCCGCTTCGGCAACACGGAGACGCGCGGCAGGCCGTACACCGACGTGCGACTCGGCAGCGGCGACCTGTTCGTCTTCGGCGGCCCCTCGCGCTTCGCCTACCACGGCGTGCCCAAGGTCTACCCGGGCACCGGAGACCCCGCCACCGGCCTGACCTCGGGCCGCCTCAACATCACCATGCGCGTGACCGGTCTATGACGTAGTGCCGCCGTAACCCATGGGTGCTTTCCGTCAATGGCAGCGCATGTCGAACCCGGCTTCGTGATATCCGTCGAAGAACTCCACGATGACGCCCTTGTACCCGTCCCGCCATGATCCGCTCGGGTTGACGTACACGGTGCCGGAGAGCTCGCGACCCTCGACACCCTCGACGGCGGCGGACTCGTAGTAGCGCGCGATCTCGGCGTCCGGCTGCTTGGTGAGCAGGGACATGCGGACCAGATAGTCGCAATGATTGCTGTTGCCCGCCTGAATACCCACCGTGCCCTGCACGCTGGGATCACCTTGCTCAGTGTCCGGCGGAAGCTGGAGCATGCTCACCCGCTCCTCCAGCCGGGCCAGCTTCTCGTCGTTGCGCCACTCGGGAACCTCGAACACCACGATGTAGGCGACGATGGAGGCGAGGAGCGCCAGGCACACGAAGAACGGCCACCTGCTTCGCTGTTTCGGTAACGCCTCTGGAGCTGCCTCGATCAGCACCATGCCATCCTCCAGAACGCTCGTCGGGTGATCACCATTCAACAACCTGCACCGGTGGTTGCGCGGATGCCGCAAGGACACGGCTGCCCCGGGCGCCTACCGGAGAGCGTCAACGTGCGGGCCACGCGGAAGCCCAGGATCACCTAAAGCAATAGATCAACTACAAGGAGTAATCTCCGTTGTGAAGTCGATCTTCGAGGTCATCCCTTACGACAGAGTGGGAGCTCAGGTTGATGTCACAACGATCCAGGTCCGCGCTGGCCTGCGCCGTATCGGCGCTGCTGGCCGCGTCGGGGACGCAGGTCGCGACCGCTACCGGCGCGCACGCCGCCGCCCAAGTGCCGCAGGCTGTCACGCGAGCCGCCACCGGGCCTTGTGTCCGGCCGGGGCGGGCGACCTACCCCGTCAGCTACTACTGGAAGAACATCATCGGCGCCCGGCTGGGCAGCGGGTCGGTCTCGGTCGACACCTCCCCAGCGTTGTGGGGCGGGCAGATCGCACCGGGCAGCGTCTTCACCCTCACGCTGACGCACCGCACGGCCCAGTGGCCACTGCTGGTCACCCGCTACACCACCACCTGGGACCTGTCGTCACTGCTGGCCAACGCCGATGTCGTCAGCCAGTCGGGGACCGGCACCATCAGCGGCAACAGCCTGTCCATCACCTCAGTGGGGATCAAGACCGACCCATCCCCGAAGGTCATCGTCTTCCGGGTAAGGCAGGGCACCGTCGGCGGCAGCATGACCATCCGGCCGACCGGGATCAGCAGCGTCGTCGCGGCTCCGGGTCAGCTGGGAAACAACACGCCGGCTCCCCCGATCCAGATCGTCAACGGGCAGTCCATCTCTCCCACCAACGCCGTCGCCGACAGCGCCACCACCACGATGGGCGCGGCCGTCAGTGTGCCCGTCCTGGCCAACGACACCGCGACCGCGCCGACGATCAGCAACGTCAGCGCACCCGGCAACGGCACCGCGACGATCTCCGGCGGCAACGTGATCTACACGCCCGCCGCGGGCTTCATCGGTACCGATACCTTCACCTACACCATCACCACCGCCTGCGGGACCAGCACCGCCACGGTCACCGTCACCGTCCCCTGTCCCTGGAAACCGGTCAACTTGGTCAACGGCAGCTTCGAGACGCCGCCGGTGGCCGTAGCCGACTGGAACATCCCCGACGCCTCCACCAACCCGAGCGTCGGCTGGCACACCACGGCAACCGACAACAAGCTGGAGTTCTGGCGGGGCGGCGCGAGCGGAGTCCCCTCAGCCGACGGCCAGCAGTTCGCCGAACTCAACGCCAACCAGGTCTCCACGCTCTACCAGGACCTGCCCACCGTTCCGGGAACACCGATGACCTGGAGCCTCTATCACCGAGGCCGCCTCGGTACCGACGTGATGCGGGTGCTCATCGGCGCGCCGGGCGCGACCGTGGCGCAGATTCCCACCGGAGCCTCCTCGCCGGACATCTCTGACGACAACACCGCCTGGGGCTACTACACGGGGGTGTACGTCGTACCTCCGGGCCAGACCGTCACACGCTTTGCCTTCGCGTCGGTGTCGGCGACAGGTGGCAGCCCGGCCTTCGGCAACTTCATCGACGGCGTGACATTCAGTACGCCGCCCTGCCCGAGCCCGGCTAGAGCGCGGTTGGAGGCGGGCGGATCTCAGGGCACGCGCACGGCGCACTGATCGACGACCGCTCAGGTCCTTGACCACTACGCAACAACCCGGTCGAAGACCGCGTGGACAGCCACCAAAGCCCTGTGCGGCAGGGAATAGCCGAAATCCTGCCGCACAGGCGCGTCGCAAAATTCCGCCATTTAACACTCACGCCCGGCGTAGACTCCTCCCGAGATCCGTTCCGAATTTCTCCGATACCGCCGACGCGAAAAAATCCGGCGGAATGGAAGAAGATTCCTAAAATGGGCATGGATAAGGGGGACAAGCCACCCAAAAACAAAGCCGAGCTCGGACAGTTTCCGTCCCGATCAACCCGGCGAGCACGAGCAACTGGGGACGAAATGAACGTCGATGAACGCATCACCGCCCTCACCGATCAACTTGGGAGCCTGGACGACAAGTGGCGGGCCGCGTTTCACGCCGTGCCGCGCCATCTGTTCATCCCAGACCGGGCCTGGTGCGATCCTGACGACGGTCCCGGCTTTCTCATCGACCGTACGGCCGACCCCGAGACGTGGCTGAACATCGCATACTCCAACACGGCCATTGTCACGCAACTGGACGACGGCGCCACCGATCTTGACCAAGGGCTGGGCGACTACACGTCCTCGGCCTCCGCACCTGCCGTGGTCGCGGCAGGGCTGCGGTTGCTCGACCCGTACGACGGGGATGAGGTCCTGGAGATCGGCACGGGTACGGGATGGACGGCGGGACTGCTGGCGAGTCGCCTCGGCGACGAGAACGTGACCAGCATGGAGATCGATCAGACCCTCCTCACCACAGCCACCGAGCAGTTGAAGAGGGCCGGTCTCTTGCCCCGGCTGGTTCTGGGCGACGGCGCGAAAGGGTGGCCCGAAAGAGCCCCCTACGATCGCGTCCATGTCACCTGCGGGGTGCGCGAGGTGCCTTATGCCTGGGTGGAACAGACCCGGCCCGGCGGGGTGATCGTGACCCCTTGGATGCCCCCTTGGGAAGGCGGACATCTGGTCAAGCTGGTCGTCGTCGGAGACGGCACCGCCGTGGGAAGATTTCACAGCGGGGTGGATTTCATGATGCTGCGAGCACAGCGCCGCCGCCGTACCCAGATCGAGGATGTCTATCGAAAGTCGACGACCTATCTCGACCCCCGAAGAGTAGTGCGCTCATCCGCCGGAGCGGATGTCGCTATCGCGGGAATGCTGCCGAATGTGTACGGCACGCACGAAAACCAAGAAGGCGGGGAATTTCACCTGTCGCTGTGGTCGGATGATTCCGAGGCTCAGGTGCACTATGCCCCCGATTACAAAGGCGTAGCAGTACTACAGCGCGGACCGCGTAATCTCTGGGATGGCCTGGAGATCGCCTATCTCCGGTGGGTGTCGTGGGGCAGCCCGCACAAAGACCGGTTCGGAATGACCGTAACCCCTGACGGTCAGCATATTTGGCTCGACTCTCCGGACCACCGGATCATCCACCAGTAACTGCGTACGAGATCAAAGGGCGATGGGGCCGAGGTCACGCGCTGTCTCGGCGAAGTCCCGGACCAGGGTGGTCTCGGTGGCGGTGCGCCAGATGAGCGCCCAGCGGGCCAGGGGGCGTCGCGGATGGGCACGTAGATGTGGTCGGGCCGGGCGTGGTAGCGGATGGAGTGTGCGAAACACGGTGAGACGGCCTCGCCGTTCGAGACGAGGGGGATCATCTCGGCAGAGGTGGTGACGATGGGGCCGACCCGAATCGGACGTCCGCTGGGGGTGTAGGTGGGGACAAGCCAGTTGCGCCAGTAGTCCGGCCGGGCTCCGCCGAAGACGCTCTCGTCCCCGAAGTCTTCGTACGACACCGATTCCCGCTCGGCCAGCCGGTGGTCGGGGCCGACCACGAGCACGACCTGTTCGGTGCAGACGACGCGGCCTACGGTGAGGTCGCTCTCCCGGACGGGTAACCAGGCGATCAGCAGGTCGATGTCTCCGGAGCGCAGCAGTCTGAAGGGATCGGCGAAGCCCGCGTAGCGGAGTTGGAGGTCGCATTCGGGGTTGCGGCTCTCGAAGGCGTCGAACAGTGGGCGCAGGTCCTGGGGGTTTTCGTTGACCATGCCCAGGCACAGCACGTTCGACTTGCCGCGGGCGGACAGGGCGGCGCGTTCGATGCCGTCGAGCAGCCCGCGGTACATCGGCTTGAGGTCATCGAAGAGCTGCTGTCCGATGGGGGTCAGCGCCACGCGGCGGTTGTCGCGTTCGAACAGAGCGGTGCCGACGCGGCGTTCCTGCTTCTTGATCGCCTGGCTCACGCGAGCCGGCGTCACGTGCAGCCGTTCCGCCGTACGGCCGAAGTGCAGCTCTTCGCAGAGGGTCAGGAAGATCTCGATGTCGCGAAGTTCCACACCAAACTTGTCGTACGCGGTTCGACCCTCGCCGTCTGACCCTGGAAACGCCCATGCGTCAGCGGGCGAAGTCCTGCGTCCAGTAGACCTGTCCCTGCGCGTCCTTGACCGCGCCCACCCCGATGAGGGTGTACGAGCAGTTCATGATGTTCTGCCGGTGGCCGGCGCTGTTCATCCAGGTCTTGACCACCTCGGCCGCCGATCGCTGACCCATGGCGATGTTCTCGGCCCAGGCCGAGCCGGTGAAGCCGGTCGCGCGCATGCGGTCGACCATGTCGCGGCCGTCCTGAGAGTCGTGGTCGAAGTAGTCGTTCTTCGCCATGTCGGCTGAGTGCCCGAACGCGGCCTTGCGCAGCCGCGCGTCGTGCTTGAGGGGGTGGCAGCCGCCCTTGGCCCGCTCGGCGTTGGTCAGCCGGACGACGTCGTTCTCCAGTGCCGTGCCGACGGACGTGATGGACGTCTTCCCCTCAGGAACCGTCGGCGCCTTCGTCTCCCGCGTTGCGGGGGTGGGGGTTACGCACGTCAGCCGTACGGCCTTGGACCTGGCTGTGCCGCCCCGGTAGTCCGTGGCGAGCGCGTAGTACGTACCCGGCACGCAGGGCAGTTGCAGGGCGATGCGGCCCTTCCTGGTGGCGCCGCTCTTGACCACCGGATCGGCGCCGGGGACGGCGCGCTTGACTCGGATGCGCAACAGTGCCGGGTGCGCACAGCCACGGCGGGCGGCCGAGGTCCGGATCCTGAGCGCGGAGACGTCCGGCCTGACCACGCTCACGTGGCACTCGTCCGATCCAGGGGTCGGCCGGGGAGCCGGCTGTGCCCGCGTCGACGCCGGTGCCGCACCGTCCGCGGGCGCGGTCGCCTCGGGCACCGCTCCGGCCGCTCCGCCCGGCGGCAGGTCGGCGGACGGGGTGCAGGCGGCGAGGCTGGCGACGGTGGCGAGTACCCCCAGGGGTCTCAGCATGGGTTCCTCCAGTGGCGGGGCGGCTGGTGGTCCCGCATTCTGTCGCCCCATTACCGGACTTGTCACGCAAAACTGGACATTTCACCTTGTGATTAATGTCAAGCGATTGGCCAGCGCCCGCTCCGGTGCCATCACGCCGTCAAGGCGGCCCACGCTGCCTGCCCGACGCACATGACCAGGCTGACGACCACGACGAGACCGGTCAGGGAGAAGATCACTCCGGCCCTGGACGGTTTGCGGATCGGCAGGTCGTCGCCCAGCAGTTGAGCGATCCTGGCCTCGGCTGCGCCGTGGAAAGCCGCCGCTGTCGCCGGTGCGGGGCCGGCGCCGTCCATCCGGGCCAGTGCCCGTGCCACCGCCTTGGCGCCCAGCCGGTCGATCGCGGCCCGGTCGGCTGACAGCTCGGCCCGTTCGCTCTGCCGCCCGAACCACCATCCCGCCAACGGCAGGAAGAACAGGACGTCAGCGGCGGCGCGAAGCATGAGACGGCGCAGCGGGTCACGGCGCCGCGCGTGTGCGGCCTCGTGGACGAGGATCGCGTCGAGCTCTTCGGCGGGGATCGCCTCGGCGGCCCCGGCGGTGAGGTAAAGGCGTGGCCGCAGCACTCCGGCGCAGAAGGCCGCCGGATTCGCACCGGCCAGACAGACGACACCTGGAACGCCGCTTCGCCGTATCGCGCCCTCAAGACCGGCCGGCTCGGCCGCCCGCGGGAGTGCGGCCAGGCTGCGGGCGGCGGCGACGCCGAGCCAGGTGGCGCGGGCGGCGACAGCCAGCAGGCTCGCCCCGGCCACGACGGCGATGGAGACGAGCCAGCACTGGGCCATCGTCATCCCGGCGGAAACGCTGGGGTGCCACACCAGGCGGACGCCTATCAGTCCGGCCAGCACCACCAGGCCGACGCGGTTGTGCCGCCACAGGTAGACGATCACTCGATCAGCTCCCGCAGGCGGCGCCGCTGCTCGGGCGACAGGTCGTCGAGGTGGGCGGCGAAGGCGACCAGTGCGGCGTCGCCGTACTTGTCCACGAACCCCGCGGCGGCCCGACGGCTCGACTGGGAGAGGAACTGAGCGGGCGTGACCGCGGCCCGGTATTCATGGGCGCGGCGACCCGGCTCGGCGTGAGCCGCCAGCATTCCCTTGTCGGCCAGCCGTCGCAACGTGGTCATCACGGTGGTGTAGGCCAGCTCCGGCACCAATCCCTGCACGTCCCGGACCACGAACGGCTCGGTGACCGCTCCAGTCCACACGGCCCGCATGAGCCGCCCCTCCAGCGGGCCGAGAACGGCGACCGCCCGATCCAGTTCATCCTGCACGACGTCATACTACTATCTAATGTGAGTACTATCCGTTGATAGTAGATCGTCCGATCAGAGGAGCTTCTATGTCGCACACCGAACCTGCGTCTGTCGCCAACCCCGAGCAGGCCAAAGCGTGGAACGAGGGCGACGGCCGGCACTGGGTCGCCCATCGGGATCGCTACGACGAGATGATGAAAAGGATCAGCTCCCACCTGTTCGAGGCGGCCGCCATCGCCCCCGAGGACCACGTGCTCGACATCGGGTGCGGAAGCGGCCAGACCACCTGCACGGCCGCTCGGGGCGCGCACGAGGGCCAGGCACTCGGCATCGACCTGTCCGCTCCCCTGCTGGAGGAGGCCCGGCGCCGAGCCCAGGGCGAGAACCTCGTCAACACGCGCTTCGAACAGGCCGACGCGCAGGTTCACCCCTTCGCCGCGGCGAGCGTCGATGTGGTGATCAGCCGTTTCGGGGTGATGTTCTTCAACGATCCCGTAACGGCCTTCACCAACATCGCACGGGCGACTCGCCCCGATGGGCGTCTGGCGTTCCTGTGCTGGCGGAAACCGCTCGACAACGAATGGATCACCGAACTGGGCGCGGTCCTGGCCTCGTACGTCCCCCTGTCCGGTTCCTTCGACAACGACGGCCCGGGGCCCTTCTCCCTGGCGGCATCCAGTCGGATCACCGACCTCCTGCATACGGTCGGCTACACCCAGATCAGCGTGGACCCTGTGGACGAGCCCATGAGACTCGGGGACGACGTGAACGACGTGCTGGACTTCGTCTCCCAGATGGGCCCGGTCAGCAGCCTGCTCGACAAGGCCGACGAAGAGACGAGAGCCAAGATGCTCGGCGCCCTCCATGAGCGCCTCGGCTCGCACGAGACGGCGGCCGGGGTCTTCCTCAGGAGCGCGGCCTGGCTGGTCACCGCTCGACGCCCCGGATGAGCTCCCGGTATTGAGACCAGTGAGAGGTGAGATGGATGGAATCGAGGCCACGCGACGAACGGTTGCGCCGCTACTGGGACAAGCACTCCGGCTCCTACGACAAGCAGATGACCTTCCTCGACCGAAAGGTGTTCGGAGACACCCGTTCGTGGATCTGCGGGCAGGCCGGCGGCGACACTCTTGAGGTCGCCATCGGGACGGGCCTGAACCTCCCCCTCTACCCGGAGGACGTACGGCTGACCGGCATCGATTGGAGCCCTGCCATGCTGGACATCGCCCGGCGCAAGGCCGCCTCCCTGGGCCGGGAGGTGGACCTGCGTGAGGGGGATGCTCAGGCGCTCGACTTTCCGGACGAGAGCTTCGACACGATTGTCGGCACCTTTTCTCTTTGTGCGATCCCTGATGATCGGCGAGCGATCGCCGAGATGGTGCGCGTACTCCGGCCCGGCGGCGTTCTGCTGCTCGGCGACCATGTGGCCGCGTCAGCGTGGCCGGTCCGGGTGGCTCAACGCCTGATCGAACTGGTGACCGTGCCCCTGGGAGGCGAGCACTTCCTGCGCCGCCCCATCGAGCGGCTACCTGATCACGGCCTGACCGTTGAACGTCACGACCGGTTCAAGCTCGGCATCGTCGAACGGTTGGCCGCCCGGAAGCCTCCCGGGTGACCCGGGTACGGCTATGAGACGGCGGACACCGGGATGTCCGTAAATTTGGTGCCTTCGAAGGCCAACCACCACCAGAAGCCGTCAATTACCCCCTCCGATCAGGAGGAATGCAAAATTACCCCAGGGGGGTACTTGACGCTTCGGACATAATGGCCCACCGTATACGCCATGGACATGTAAGCCCCAACCTGGGGATGTCCACGGTTCACGGGGGTTTAGAGCCGGGCGACTGCTGCATGACAAGGAGCCCATGGTGGCGAAGAAGATACGTATTCAACCCCTGCTGGCGGCAGGCCTGTCCACCGCCCTAACGATCACCCTGTCGGCGTGCGGCCACAGCTCCGCGGACGCCGCCGACCTCCTGCGGCGGGTCAAGGAGTCCGGCACCCTCCGGGTGGCCCAGACGCAGGCCAATCCGCCGTGGAACTTCCTGGACGGCGGCAAGCCCGCTGGCTACGACGTCGACGTGGCCAACGAGCTCGCCAAGCGGCTCGGCATCGCCAAGGTCGAGTTCGTCGCCTCCAACTACCAGAGTTTCATCGCGGGCGTTCAGGCCGGCCGGTTCGACGCCGTCGTCGCCGGTCAGACCATCACTCCGGAACGTGCCAAGCAGGTGGACTTCTCCCGCCCGTACCAGGTCAACGGGATCTCGATCTTCGTGGCCGACGCCAATTCCGACATCACGGGGCTGACCGACCTCCAGGGCAAGAAGATCGCGGTGACGGCCGGGACCACACAGGCGGCCTTCGCCAAGAAGAGCATCGCCGACGCCGACATCAAGACCTACGACAACGCCACACTCGGGCTGACCGAGGTGGCGCGGGGGCGGGCCGACGCCGTGCTGGCGTCACGCTTCCAAGGGGCGTTCCTGGCGGCGAAGAACAACCTGAAGGTCAAGGCCGCAGGGCCGCTGCTCGAATCGGAGGTCAACGGGATCTCCTTCGCGAAGGGCTCGGCGAGCTTCAAGCAGGCCGTCGACAAGGCGCTCAACGACATGATCGCTGACGGCACCCTGACCGCCATCTCCCGCAAGTGGCTGGGCGGTCTCGACATGACGCAGGAACTGGCCAAGGTTCCGGCGAGCTGAGCAGGGAAGGTACTCATGGATCTACTGGTCGACTCCTTTCCCGATCTCCTCACCGGCATGGTGATCACCCTTCTCCTCGGTGTGGTCTCCTTCATCCTGGGCAGCGTCCTCGGTGCTGCGATCACGCTGGCGAAGATCTCCGGCAACCGCGTCCTCTCCGCCGTGGCGACCGCGTACGTCTCGGTCTTCCGCGGCACGCCGCTGCTGATCCAGATCATGATCATCTACTTCGGGCTGCCGCAGATCGGCCTGGAGATTCCGCCCATCCCGTCGGCGATCATCGCCTTCACCCTGTTCACCGCCGCCTACCTCAGTGAGAACTTCCGCGCAGGGATCCTCGGCGTCGACAAGGGACAGTGGGAGGCGGCGGCCTCGATGGCCATGCCGTACGGGAAGACGCTGCGCCGCGTCATCTTCCCCCAGGCCATCAGGATCGCCCTGCCACCCGTGGGCAGCCGGTTCATCGCCCTGATGAAGGACACCTCCCTGGCCTCCGCGGTCACCGTGGTGGAGCTGACCAGGGTGGCCGAGGGCATCGGCACCTCCACCTTCCGCTACATGGACGCGCTGCTGATCGTCGGACTCATGTACTGGCTGATCAACACCCTCCTGCAGGTCGGCCAGCAGGCTCTCGAACGCCGGATGAGAAAGGCCTACGCATGACCAGCTCAGAACCCATCGTGAGCGTGCGCGGGCTGACCAAGCGCTTCGGTGACAACGAGGTGCTCAAGGGCATCGACCTCGACGTGCGGCCGGGCGAGGTCGTGGTGGTCATGGGCCCGTCCGGCTCCGGCAAGACCACCCTGATCCGCTGCCTCAACCTGCTGGAAGAGCCCGACTCCGGCACCGTCCGCCTGTGCGGCAACCACGTCGACTGTGGCACGCGCCAGGGCGGGCGTCGCGCCAGGGCCGCCCGGATCCGCGAGATCCGTCGGCATTCGGCGATGGTGTTCCAGCAGTTCAATCTCTTCCCGCACCTGACGGCGCTGCAGAACGTCATGGAAGGCCCGATCTCCGTACGGAACGTGCCCCGCGCCGAGGCGACCGAGCTCGCGCGGCGGCTGCTCGCGCTGGTGGGCCTCGGCGACAAGTGCGACTGCTACCCCGCCACGCTATCCGGCGGCCAGAAGCAACGCGTCGCCATCGCCCGGGCACTGGCGATGGAGCCGCAGGTCATCCTGTTCGACGAGCCCACCTCCGCACTGGACCCCGAATTGCACGCCGAGGTCCTGCAGGTCATCCGTGACCTGGCCGGAAACGGGATGACCATGGTCATCGTGACGCACGAGACCGCCTTCGCCCGCGATGTGGCCGACCGGGTGGTGTTCATGGACGGCGGGAACGTCATCGAAGAGGCTCCCCCGCAGCACTTCTTCACCGCGCCCGCACATCCCCGCGTACAGGCGTTCCTGCGCCTCATCGGCCCTTCGCACAACGGCCGCCCTTCACCCGAGAACGTGGAGCGAACGTAATCGACCTCGCGGTGCCCGGGGAGCTGACCCCGGGCACCGCGAGCACCGCTTCATCTGCTATGCCATCTAGTAGCAAATATTCTGCAGTTACCTGGTGGCCGGGCTGAACCTGGTCATCTTCGCCGGCATCTGGAAGATGTGGCGACAGGTACGCCAAGGCGCCTACGAACCGGAGCGGCTCGAACGCCTGCTGGCCGAACGCGGCCTGCTGAACCGCCTGCTCAAAGGCCGCTACACCCGGCTGATCAGCGCCGGCTGGCACATCTACCCGGTCGGCCTGCTGTTCGGGCTCGGCTTCGACACCGCCACCCAGGTCGGCCTGATCGGCGTCTCCGCCGGAGCGGCCGCGGGCGGTCAACTCCCTCCGCTGGCCATCATCTCACTGCCGTTGATCTTCGCCGCGGGCATGTCGCTGTGGGACACCCTCGACGGCGCGTTCATGGCCCACGCCTACAACTGGGCCTTCAGCAACCCGCTCCGCAAGATCTACTACAACCTCTCCACCACCGGCCTGTCCATCTTCGTCGCCTTCGCCGTCGGCACCGTCGAACTGCTCGGCATCCTCGCCGACCAACTCGGCCTGGCCGACCGTCAGCCGTGGGCCGCTCTTGCCGCCATCGACCTCAACACGATCGGGTACGGGATCGTCGGCGTCTTCCTCCTGACCTGGCTGGGCAGTGTCGCGTACTGGAAGCTCGCCAAGCTCGAACAGCGGTACGCCCCACCGGTGACCGCCGAAGCCGACCTCCGATCAACATCACGCGCGGCTTCGTCCGGCCAAGTACACGGTCAGTGACAGCATGACCAGCCCGGCCATATACAAGCCGGCGCCCGCTGCGATCTGCCCGCCGGTCACCACCGCCTGACCTGCTGGAAGGTAGATGTCACGTCTCTGCCGCACGACCTCGCGGTCAAGCGGGAGCCAGGTCTCGACCACGCCGCCCCGATAACGCATCTCCGCGTACAGGAACCACCGGCCCTCCTGGCCGACCCGTACCTGGCCACGGCATCCACCAGGTGTCGAACCAAGCGGACCGGCGATCTCCTCTCCGGCCCGGCGAGCGACCACTCTGAGCGGCGTCATACCCCCACACCCCTCGACCGTGAGCGTCATCCCCCCGGAGCCGTCCGAGGTGCCGGTCAGCACGGCCGTAGCGACAACCTGCCCCTGTCCGGGATCGTGCGCCGAAGCAGGCGGTGGATCCAGGACGGTCAGACCGAGCGGCAGCAGCAGCGCGACGACCGCGACCGCGCCACGCATTCGGCGCTCCCCCAAGATCACAACCACGCCGAGGGCGGCCACCACCAGCGCGGGCACGAGCACGGCGTCGGGACTGACACTGCCGATGCCCAGCACGGAGGACAGGGAGGAAGTGACGGCGGCCCCCGCCGCTCCTGCCGCGTAAGCGGTCACGGGCCGCCGCCACGGCAGGTCGATCACCGCCAGACCGACGACGGCCAGCGGAAGGTCGGGGCTGGTACGTCCGAGGGCCAGCAGCAGCCCGGTGATCACCAGCCGCGCGAGCACGTAGACGCCGACCGCTCCCACCACGAGCCGCCGGCGCGGTGCCAGCGACCGCAGCAGCACGGCCGCGTACATCGAGCCGACCAGCAGCACAGGGAAGTACAGCACCTCGGAGAACTGCGGCACGTCCGTCTCGAACTCCATCACCGACGTGACAGCGCTGCCCAGCAGCAATGCCCCGCCGGCCCACCACAGCGGTCGAGGGCTGTCCGGCCGCATGCCCGCGAGCACCCCGCCGATCAGGGCCAGTGTGCTGAACACGGTCAGCATGTGGCTCGGGCTCCACAGCACCGAATCCCGGCCGAAGGCGTCGTGCCAGAGTGCGTCGACGGGCGCGGACGCCAGCGTGGCCACGCCGCCGACAGCGGCGATGAGCAGCGGAGGTTGTCTCAGCACGGCGATCAGCGATCGCGTACGCCACAGCGTGAGCAGACCCCAGCCCGCCACTGTCAGCCCCACGACGGCCACTGCTCCATACAGCAGCAGGTGCGGCGGTATCAGCGCGTCGTCCCTGCCGATATCGGTGTGCCAGGCATCGTCCCAATACGTGGCGAACAGCGAGGTAAAGCCGGCCGCCACCACGAGGACGACCGCAGCGGGAAAAAGGCGCTGTGGCGCTCCGTCGTCCGGCATGTCATCAGTCATGCCGTCAGCCTGGCCCCGCCGCCTCCTCGATTGCTTGTACGGAGCGGCTGACCTTCACTCCCAGCTCATCCCGCGAGCCAGCACCGAGGGTGCCAGTCCGAACATGGCATGCGTCACCCGGGTCAGATGGGCGCCGTCGGTGAACCCGGCGGCGTGCGCGGCATCTGTCAGCGAGCCACCCGCGCGTACGGTGTCCATCGCCGCGCGCAGCCGCGCCCACCGTACGTACGCCGTGAACGGCAACCCCCATTGCTCACTGAACAGATGCCCCAGCCTGCTCGGCGACAGGGCCACCCGCGCCGCCAGGTCGCGCAGCCGCAAAGGACCGGCGATGCCCCGCCCGACCAGCTCCATCACCTGCCGGACCACCCGATCCGGACAGGCGGCGCGCACCTCGCTCAGCAACGCCAGCGCCGCATCGGCGAACTTCTCATCAACCGGAAGCGCCAGCAGGCCGGCCACCAGGCTCTCCCCTTCGTTCTCCAGAAGAGCCGGATCGAGATAGACGGACGCTCCGAACGCGTCCTCGGCGCGCATGGCGTGCGGGACACCGGCGGGTATCGCCACTGCCGACACGCTCCTCTCGGCTGCCCGCTCGTCGGTGAGGATGACGCGGCCGGAGCTGACGACAAGCAGTTGCACGGCGGCATGCGCGTGAGCGCGCGCGTCGCCGAGCCTGCCGATGTACACCAAAGCGCCCGGCCGCAGCCACACCGCTCCCGTCCACGACGCCGTATCAGCCATAACTACGATGATAGATAGTAGGAATGGCCAGCGCAGCAATCCCATCAAAGGGGATTGACGACCATGAGTCGGTGAATTAACACCAATTCACCGACCCCATTCTCACGCTATGGACGTCAAACCTGTGCGCCGCGAGCGGCGCGGACGACGGCGGCTGGCCACTGAGAACCCCGAGGTCCAGCGGCGGTTGCTCGCTGCCGCGGGGGAGATCTGGGGCGATCCGCCGCGACGACCCGGACCTTCTCCCGCAGGCCATGCTCGCCCTGAACCAGCACATCGCCGCCCTCTGGCTGGAGCACCCCGACTGGTACTCCCGCCGGCAGATCAAGCAGTTCCTCTCCGATTTCGTCGCCTTCGGCCTGAACGGCAACCGCTGAGCAGGCTCATACTTCCTGGCTGAAACAAGGGAGACGCACATGCGAAATCGCACCCTCGTCGTGCTGGTTAGCGTGCTCCTCCTGGTGGTGATGTCCGCGCCTGTCAGGGCCGGCGCGGCGTCGTACGAGCCCCCCGCCTGGAATCCGCCCGCCGGTCAGAACGTCACGACCGTCCGCTGGGGCCCCATCACCATTCCCGCCATGTCCGGCGGCAAGGTGGGCGAGATCAAGAACGAGATCGCGCTCGACGGCAACTGCAACCCGCTCATCGACATCATCACCAGCTGCCGCAGCATGAAGATCGCCAAGCCGTGCGAGAACTGCTACATCACCGGCATCATGCCCGACCTCGTCTTCGCCGGGACGAACACCGGCGTCAACATGGACACCGGCGGCATGCTCCACCACGCCGTCAACCGTCAACTTCAGCCGCTGGGACGCCACCTGCCCACCCGGCCTGGGAGACTCGATCAACCGGCTCGGCCTGCTCCAAGGCGGCAACGAACACTTCTTCGCGGCCGGCTACTCCGACTCCCACTGGACCACGATCGTGGCGCGCGCCGGGACCCTGGTGGCGGTCGGCGGCCACGCCCACGACCACAGCATCAGCGTGTCCCTGGAGAACGCGACCAAGAACCGCTACTTCTGCACGTCAGTCGCGGGGTACGCGCCGGAATCCATGGACGTGCCGGCGGGACCGGGAGCCGGTACGGACGAGCATCCGGCGAGCGCGAACACCGTGACCACGGATGGGCATCCCAACGCACCGCTGATGGCGTACATGGGATCGGTATCGGACTTCAGCCCCTGTGAACCGAACCTGTCCTTCTCTCTCGGCGACCGGATCCGGGTGCACACCCAGTACAACGAGCCGGCCGCCTATGACAGCGCGATGGGCATCATGGTGGCGTTCGTCCGCTGGCGGTGACCAGTTGAGACCGGCCCTGGCGCTTTGGCGCGCCCGGGCCGGTCTGCCGTTCACCAACGAGCCGAGGACGGTCCGATCAAACGGCGGTCAGTTCGTAGCCCGCCTCTTCGACGGCATCGCGAAGCAGGGCTTCTTCGGCGGTTCCGGCCACGGTGACCGTGCCGCTGGTCAGGTCCACCTCAACGTCGGTGACCCCGTCCACCTTGGAGATCTCCGACTTCACCTTGCCCGCGCATCCGCCGCAGGTCATTCCGCTCACCTTGTACGTGCTGCTCATGACATCTCCTCGTGGTTCGGTTAAGCCCCCTGGGGGTATTTTGCATCATATACCCCCTATAGGTATAGTCCGCGACCATGAGAACGCTGAACACCGTTGCCGTCGTCGGTGCCTCCCTGGCCGGCCTGCGTGCCGTGCAGACGCTCAGGCGGGAGGGCTTCGCGGGCGACATCACCCTGATCGGTGCCGAGCGCCACCTGCCCTACAACCGCCCGCCCCTGTCCAAGAGCATGCTGAGGGGCGACGAAGAGATCACCCTGCCCGGCGCCGATGAGCTCGGCGACCAGTGGCTGAAGGGCCGCCAAGCGGTGCGTCTGGACACCTCCGCCCGGCGCCTCACCTTGGACGACGACACCGAGCTCGGTTACGACGGGCTTGTCATCGCCACCGGCGCCCGCCCGCGCCGCCTGCCCGACCACCCCGACGGCGTCCGCACCCTTCGCACCATCGAAGACGCCCTGGCCCTGCGCGCCGAGCTACAGGCCGGGCACGAGCGCGTCGTGGTCATCGGCGGCGGTTTCATCGGCGGCGAGGTGGCCTCGACCGTCCGCGCCCTTGGTCTGAGCGTCACCCTCGTCGACGCCTCCCCGTACCCCATGACGAATGTCCTGGGCGCCGAAACGGCGCGCTGGCTCGCACGCCACCACCGCGACAACGGCGTCGAGCTGGTCGGCGACACGCGCGTGACCGGTTTCGAGGGCGACGGCCGGGTGACGAGCGTGCGGTTGGGCGACGGCCGGACGCTGCCCGCCGACCTGGTCATCGCGGGCATGGGCGTCACTCCGAACACCACCTGGCTGGAGGGCAGCGGCCTGACGCTGAGTGACGGCGTGGTGTGCGACGAGACCCTGTACGCCGCCGACAACGTGGTGGCGGCGGGCGACGTCGCGCGCTGGCCGCACGGCCTGTTCGGCGGCGAACTCGTACGCGTCGAGCACTGGGCGAACGCCAACGACCAGGGCGCCCTCGCCGCCCTCAACCTCCTTGCCGGCCCGGAGAACGCCAAGCCGTACGCCGACCTCCCCTCCTTCGCCACCCACATGCACGGCGCCCGCATCCAGACCGCCGGACTGCCGCACCTGGCCGACGAGAGCCGCCTGGTAACCGGGGAGCCGGACGAGAACCGATTCGCGATCGCCTTCGCCAGGAGCGGCGTGCTCGTCGGCGCCGTCGCCGTCAATGCCCCCAAGGACCTGATCCGCCTCAAGCGCGCCACCGCCGCGGGTGACCACCTGAACACTGTCGGGTGACCCAAGGACGCTATCTACGATAGCCGATAGTAGTATTCGGCCATGCAACATGTGGGTCGGCGGCTGCTTTCGGCAGCCGCACTGAGCTTCGCCTTGGTCGCGTGCGGACAGGCGGCTCCGGAGCACGGCGGAACGAGCGGGTCGCCGGACCTCGGGGTCGGCCACGTCCACGGCGTCGGCGTCGATCCGGCCGATGGCGTCCTCTACGTCGCCGGGCATTACGGGCTGTTCACGGTCACCTCCTCGACCACCGTCGCCCGCGTCGCCGACCGGGACCAGGACCACATGGGCTTCACGATCACCGGCCCCAAGACCTTCCTGGCCAGCGGCCATCCCGCCGCCGAGGACGTCTCCTCGGATCGTCCGCCGCACCTCGGACTGGTCCGCTCCACCGACGCGGGGCTCACCTGGAAGACGATCTCGCAGGACGGCTCCGCCGACTTCCACTCCCTCCAACTCGCCGGCGAGAACCTGTACGCCTTCGACAGCCAGACCTCGAAGGTCTGGCGCAGCGGAGACGGCGGCGCCACCTGGACGCAAGGCGCCGAAGACAAGATCCTCGACCTGGGCATGAGCGCCAACGAGCCCACCCGCCTGTACGCGACCACCCCGGAAGGCCTGAAGGTGAGCGAGGACGGCGGCGTGAACTTCGTCGAGGTGACGACGGCTCCGCTGCTCAGCCATGTGGACGTCCTGGCCACCGGCCTGATCGTGGGCGCGGGGGCCGACGGCCGCATCCACACCAGCCAGGACGCCGGCAAGACCTGGACCGCCGTCGGCAAGCTACCCGGCCAGGCCACCGCGTTCACGGCCGTGGACCGTCAACGCCTGCTGGCCGCCCTTGAAGACGGCACCGTCCTGGAGTCCAAGGACGGCGGCAAAACCTTCACCACGGCCTTCGCCCCGGCGAACTGACCCATCGCCGGCTGTTTGACCGGAGCGGTCTCACGCCCCTTCCTCCTTCCCGCCGTCGGTGTCGGAGAAGAGGTTGCCGAGCTCGAATTCGTAGGTTGACATATACCCCCGCCTTGTATAGAACACTCTCAATGTTGATACCCCCGAGGGGTATATAGCTTGATGGTGACCGCGGTTGCCCGGGAGGAGACGGACATGGGATTGTTCGCGATTCGCGACTACCGGCGGCTGTTCAGCGCTCAAGTCATCGCGCTGTTCGGTACCGGTTTGGCCACCGTCGCGCTGGGGCTGCTCGCGTACGAGCTCGCAGGTCCGCGTGCCGGTGCGGTTCTCGCCACCGCACTGACGATCAAGATGGTCGCGTACGTGGTCGTCGCACCGCTCGCGGCCGCGTACGTCGATCGGCTGCCCAGACGTCGGTTTCTGACGATCCTCGACGCGGTGCGCGCTCTGGTGGTGATCGCGCTGCCGTTCGTCACCGAGGTGTGGCACATCTACGTCCTGATCGGGGTTCTCCAGACCGCGTCAGCGGCGTTCACCCCGACGTTTCAGGCGGTCATCCCCGACATCGTGACCAAGGAGGCCGACTACACCCGTGCCCTGTCGGCATCGCAGGTGGCCTACACCATGGAGAGCCTGTTGAGCCCCGTGCTCGCGGCTGTGGCACTCACCTTCATGTCGTTCAACCTGCTGTTCATCGGCACCTCCGTCGGGTTCGCCGTGTCCGCGCTGCTGGTCCTGTCCACGCGCATCCCCAACGCGCGACCCAGTTCACACACGAACGCCTGGGACCGGGCCGTGGCGGGGATCCGCACCTTCGCGGCCACCCCGAGCCTGCGCGGCGTCATGGCACTGAACCTCGTAGTCGCCGCCGTCGGCTCCATCGTGGTCGTCAACACCGTGAACTACGTCCGCGACGTTCTCGGCGGAGCCCAATCCGATGTGGCCTGGGTGCTCGCCGCGTCCGGAACGGGGACGCTGCTGGTGGCCCTCGTCCTCCCGCGCGTCCTGGACCGGGTGGCGGACCGGTTCGTGATGCTGATCGGTGCCGCCGTACTGATAATCGCGGTCGGCGCGGCGGTCACGATGTCCGCGGCGAGCGTAGCCGCAGCACTGCCGACCGGGGTGACCTGGGCAGCGATCGGCGGCGGGATGGCGCTGATCGTCACGCCGACCGGGCGGGTGCTTCGCCGGGCGGTCGATCCCACCGGAATTCCCGAGGTCTTCGCCGCCCAGTTCTCGCTGTCCCACCTGGCCTGGCTGGTCACCTACCCCATCGCCGGATGGGTCGCCACGCAAGCGGGCTTCACGATCACCTGGACCGTGCTGGCGGGCCTGGCGGCAGTCGGAGCTGTCACGGCCCTGGCGGTCTGGCCGCGCGACGAGAAGGTCCAGGTCGGAGAGCGTACGACAGCGGCGGTCCAGCCGCGCATCAGGAAGGCCGAGGCCGGAGGCCGCGCCGCGGCGGTGGCTGCTTCCGCCAGGACCGAAGTCGCCACGCGGGAAGTCGCGGAGGCTGCGGAGGGCACTCTCGCGGCATGCCAGTGCGCCTGCGTTCGCACCGTCTGAGTTCGCCGAGACAGGCGTCTCCAGAGCACGACGAAACGAACGGGTCGTCGAGTGGCCGACTTCCTAACTATCTACGACTTGCGCTAGTAGGGCAGTTAGACTTCTCGCCATGTGCCATGTCGATGCACGATCTCGCAGGGCCTTGCGATGAGCCCGCGTGCCGCTCTGGCGCAGCAGGCGGCGCCCAAGAGCGGCCGCGCGGAAAAGCGCCGACGTCGCTGGATACTCGTCGCGGTCGCGGCGGTCGCCGTCATGGCTGCGGCTTATGCCGTTCCCGCGATCGCCTTGGGGGGTCAGGTGCCGTCCGGCACCAGCATCGGCGGCGTGGACGTCGGCGGCCTGCCGGAGGCGGACGCTCGCGCCCGGCTGGAGCGTGAGCTCGGCGAGCGGGCCACCCGACCGATGGCGCTGTCCGTGGCAGGCAAGACGACTCGGCTGACCCCCGCCGAGCTCGGGCTGGGGTTCGACATCCCGGCGACACTCGAGGCGGCGCTCGACGGCGCGGGCAGCCCGGCCGGAGTCGTCCGGTCGTTGTTCGGCGAAGACAGAGAGCTCCAGCCACGGATCACGGCCGACGAATCCCGCCTCACCGCCCGACTCGCCGCTCTGGCCAAGACAATCGACCGCAAGCCTCGCGAGGGCGGCGTGCGCTACCAGGGCCTCGAACCGCAGGTGATCCCCGCCAAGTCGGGCCGCGCCCTCGACCGCGACGCCGGCGCACGGCTGGTCCGCGAGGCCTTCCTGGGAAACCGCGCTACGGTCGCGCTGCCCCTCCGCACGCTACCGCCCAGGATCTCGTCGGCCGAGGTGCGTCGCGTCGCGGGCTCCCTGGCCACCGCGGCGGTCGCCAGTCCGCTGACCTTGGTCAACGGCGACAGGAAAGCCGGCCTGACCCGCGCCCAGTTGGCCGCCGGGCTTCGCTTCGTCTCCGACGGCCAAGGCAGCTTGCGCCCCTCATTCCGCAGCGGAGAACTCCTGCCTGACCTGCAGAAACAACTCGTCCCGGCAAGCCATCAGCCCCAAGACGCCTCCTTCGAGATCGTGAAGGGCAAGCCGCGCGTCCTCCCCGCCCGTCCCGGCCGGGGCATCGACGCGAAGGCTTTCGGCGGGGCCGTCTCCGCTGCCCTGGCGGCCGGCCAGCGCGAGGTGAAGGTGCCGGTGGCCGAGGCGCAGCCCCGGCTGACCACCGAGCAGGCCAGGAAGCTGGAGGTCAAGAAGAAGGTCAGCACCTTCACCACCCGCTACCCGTGTTGCGCGCCACGAGTGACCAATATCCACCGCATCGCCGACATTGTGGACGGCCATGTCGTCATGCCCGGCGAGACGTTCTCGCTCAACGGCCTGGTCGGCAAGCGCGACAAGGCGCGCGGCTTCGTCGAGGCGCCGATGATCCTGAACAACCGGTTCGTCAACGACGTCGGCGGCGGGGTGTCGCAGTTCGCCACCACGATGTTCAACGCCGTGTTCTTCGGCGGATTCCAGGACGTGCAGCACATGGCGCACCAGTACTACATCACCCGCTATCCAGCCGGCCGCGAGTCCACCGTCTCCTATCCGCAGCCGGACTTCCGCTGGCGCAACGACTCCCCGTACGGCGTGCTGATCAAGACCTCCTACACGAGCACGTCGATCACCGTGGACTTCTGGAGCACCAAACGCTACGACGTCACCGCCCAGAGTTCGGCCCGCTACGACGTCAAGACCGCCCCCTCCCTCACCGACTCCGGCAAGGACTGCATTCCCATGGGCGGCGCGGAGGGCTTCGCGATCGATGTCTGGCGCATCTTCAAGAAGGACGGCAAGGAAGTGCGCAGGCAGAAGTTCCACACCGTCTACGCCGCCGAGCCACGCCTGACATGCAAGTGAGGAAGCTCTCCGACGGTGCTCATTCTGGAGGCATGAGGCGAGCACATCGCATGGTCTTGCGCCTGATGTTGCTCGTGGCTTTGGCGCTCGGCGTCGTGGCGATGCACTCCCTGGGCCATCTCAGCGAACCCGGCATGTCTCTCAGCACCCACCATTCCGCCATGCAGGCCACCGGCCTCTCCCACACCGGGCAGCCTCCCGCCGACCATCACCCCACCATGGCGGGCTGGGTGTGCTTGGCGATCATCGGCATGGGTGTGCTCCTGCTCTGGCTGGAGTCGAGCCGTCGCCGCATCTCCGGCGCGCCCTCTCGTACCGGCCGCTGGTTGCGGCTCTGGTCACAGGTTCCGCGCGGCCCGCCGCCGACTCGCACGGTCGTGTTGCGGATCTAGAGCGTCCCCGGACCAGCTCTCGATCCCTTCCCTGTACGACCTTCCAAGCGAGGCATCACCATGACCATCGATCGACGCACCATGCTCAAAACCGGCCTCGGCCTGCTCGGCGGGGCCGTCCTCACAGCCTGTAGCGGCACGAGCCGTGCCCCCTCCACCTCCTTCGTCACCCCGGCCGGGCCGCAGGTGCGCGCCGCCGAGCAGGCCCGCCGCCCGGGCGCTGTCAGGGATTTCCGCCTGGTCGCCGCCGAAACCCAGGCCGACCTCGGCGGCCTGACCGTACAGACCTGGGCGTACGACGGCCGCATCCCCGCCACCCCGATCCGGGTGAACGCGGGCGAGACGGTACGCGCCCGCCTGGTCAACCAGCTTCCCGCCGACACCAGCATCCACTGGCACGGCCTGGCGCTGCGCAACGACGCCGACGGAGTTCCGGGTGTCACGCAGCAGCCGGTCAAAACGGGCACGGAGTACGTCTATGAGTTCACCGCGCCCGACCCGGGCACGTACTGGTTCCACCCGCACTCCGGCACCCAGCTCGACCGCGGCCTGTACGCACCGATGATCGTCGAGGACCCGCGCGAGCCGCTCGCCTACGACGAGGAGTGGGTCGTCGTCCTCGACGACTGGCTCGACGGCGTCACCGGAACCCCGGAGGACGTCCTGGCCGAGCTCTCCCGAGGCATGGGCGGTATGAACCACGGCGGCATGGGCGGCGATCCCTCGTCCAGCCCTTCGCCGGGCAAGGGCGGCCACATGCTGATGGGCGCGACGAGCCCGCTGCTCGGCGGCGACGCGGGCGACGTCCGCTACCCGCACTTCCTGCTCAACGGCCGCGTCCCCACCCAACCGGCGACCTTCTCCACCAAGCCCGGCACCCGGCTGCGTATCCGCCTGATCAACGCCGGCGGCGACACCGCCTTCCGCGTCGCCCTGGCCGAACACCGCCTGACCGTCACCCACACCGACGGCTTCCCCGTACGGCACACCGACACGGATGCGCTGCTCATCGGCATGGGAGAGCGCTACGACGTGCTCGTCACCCTCAAGGACGGCGTCTTCCCCCTTGTCGCGCTGGCCGAAGGCAAGAACGCCATCGCTCGCGCCCTGATCCGTACCAGCAAGCAGTCCTCGACTCCACGCGCGGACCAGCGCCCTCGCGAGCTCGACGGCACGGTGATCCGCTATGACGGCCTCCAGGCGGACGATTCCGCGCGGCTGCCGGCCAAGCAGCCGGACCGCACCGTCAAGCTGGAGCTCACCGGCAGCATGATGGCCTACGACTGGGCGATCAACGGCCGCAAGTACGACCCCAAGACCATCATGCCGATTCGGTCCGGGGAACGGGTTCGCCTGTCGTTCGTCAATCGCACCATGATGTGGCACCCCATGCACCTGCACGGCCACACCTTCGCCCTGCCGAGCGGCGCCCGCAAGGACACGGCGATCGTCCTGCCGAACAGCACCCTCGACGTCGACTTCCAGGCCGGCAACCCGGGCATCTGGATGATCCATTGCCATAACGTCTATCACGCCGAGTCCGGCATGATGACGCTGCTCGGCTACCAGCAGACCTGACCGAGCCGCTGATCGGACTCCGGGCAACTTACGACGAACCTTCGTAGTCAGCGAGCCGCTGCGCGACGGTGGACATCGATGCGGCCGCCTGGCAGGCGGCCGCATCGGCATCCGGCCCTCGATATTCGCAGGTCAGCTGACTAAGGGTGTCCCCTGCGGCGAATTACGGTGTTTACATAACTGGCACTTGTATCTACGGAAAATGCCTATAGAGTCGCTTGAAACGCCGCCCCTGACACCGAGGACGTCTCGACCTCTCATACCCCCCGGAGGTTTCTGTGCATCGCCGCTTTCTGAGTTTGATCGTTACAGCGGCAGCCTTGACGGCGCTGGCCGGCTGCGGCACCGGCAGCCAGCCGCCCCCCGGCGCAAAGGCCCCGGCAGCGGCGAAGAGCCTCACCATCGCCATCTCGTCCGACGAAGGCACCTTGACCCCGTTCACCAACCAGACCGGCTACCCGGGCAACAACCTGGTGAAGCTGATCTTCGACACGCTGGTCGTCGTCCAAGGTGACGGGGTGACGCCGCTGCTGGCCAGGGAGCTGCGGACCACCGACAACAAGGTGTTCACGATGCCGCTCCGCCAGGGCGTCACCTGGCACGACGGCAAACCGCTGACCGCCGAAGACGTCGCGTTCAGCGTCGACTTCTACAAGAAGCACATGGAGGGCGACTCGTCGATCGACCTACGCCCGATCGAGAAGGTAACCGTGTCCGGCGACACGGTGACGATGACGCTCAAGGCGCCCGACCCGGAGTTCCCGCGGCGGATCTTGGCCGATATGGCGATCCTGCCCGAACACGTGTGGTCATCGGTGGCGAAGGTCAGCGAGGCCGGGACTGACAAGGCGATCGGCACGGGTCCGTACAAGCTGACCAAGTATGACAACGCCCGCGGCTACACCCTGACGGCCAACGCCTCCTACCCCATGGGCAAGGCGAAGGCCGACACCGTGAAGATCGTGGTCATTCCGGAGGAGTCAACGCAGTTCGCGGCCCTGCGGACCGGTGAAGTGCACATGTCCACCAAGATCGTCCCGCCGCAACAGCTCTCCGCGCTGGAGAAGCAGCCGAACATCGGCGTGGTGAAGGGCACCGAGTTCGCCTCTACGCTGCTGGCCTTCAACACCGGCCGGGCTCCGTTCGACAAGCCCGAGGTACGCCGCGCGCTGGCCAAGGCGATCGACGTGACCGACCTGGTCAAAACCGCGCTGCTGGGTCAGGGCACGCCCGGCAACCCCGGCTTCATTCACGCGGATTCGCCCGTCAAGCCCGATCAGCTCGCTCCCCTCTACGACGTCGAGGCGGCCGAACGGGAGCTCGACGCCCTGGGCGCCAAGCCGGGCGCCGACGGGATCCGGGTGCTCGGCGGCAAGCCGATGTCGTACGAGCTGCTGGTCCAGAGCACCTCCACCGACCGGCTGCGCAGCGCGGAGCTGATCCGGGACATGCTCAAGGCGGTGGGCGTCGCGGTGAAGGTGACCGCGCTCGACCCCGACTCGCTGGACGCCAAGGTGTGGCCCGACTACGACGTGAGCAAGGGCCGCAACTATGACATGTCGATGTGGGGCTGGTCCGCGCCGGTCATGCTGAGCAGCGGATCGATCGCCCAGCTTCTCGCCTCCGATCCGGAGGACGGCTCGCTCAACGTGGTCGGGTTCAAGAACGACAAGGTGGACGAGGTCATCCGGACGCTGACCTCGGCCCCCACCATGGAAGGCAGAACGGCGGCGGCCAAGCAGCTTCAGGCCCAGATCGCTGAGCAGCTGCCGTTCCTCACCCTGTACTACCGCAATGGCGCCTACGCCTTCCGCAAGGACGTCTACAGCGGCTGGACGTGGCAGAACGGCTCCGCGGCGCTCAACAAGTTCTCGCTCGTCGATTTCCAGCTCTCATGAGCTGGAGATACACCGCAGGCCGGTTCGGCGAGTACGCGGCGGTGCTCGGGGTGGCGCTCACGCTCAACTTCGCGCTGCCTCGGGCCCTGCCCGGCGGGCCGCTGAAGCTGTTCGGCAGCCCTGAGGCGCTGGCCCGGCTCACCGCCGACGAACGCGCTCAGCTCGCCACCCAGTACGGCTTCGGCAAGCCCCTGCCCGAACAGTTCCTCGACTACCTCACCGGCGTCTTCACCCTCGACCTGGGCACCTCGCTGTCCGACGGCCGCCCGGTCACCGAAGCGCTCGGTGAGGCGCTCCCCTGGACGCTGCTGCTGGTCGGCACCAGCACCGTGGTGACCGCGCTGCTCGGGGTCACCCTCGGTGTGGTGGGCGCGCTGCGCAGGCGCGAAGGCAAGGGCTCCGGCCTGCTGAGCACCGCGATCGTGCTGGATTCGCTCCCCCAGTTCTGGCTGGGCATGTTGCTCATCGTCCTGTTCGGGGTTCAGCTCCAGTGGCTGCCGACCTTCGGCGTGTCGGGAATCGAGGGTGTGACCGTCCAGGGTGTGCTGCTGCACCTGATCCTGCCGGTCAGTACGCTGACGCTGACCGGCCTCGGTTACCTGTTCCTGTACACCCGCTCTTCTCTGCTGACCGTGCTGACCAGCGAACCCATCCAGCACGCGCAGGCCCGGGGCGTACCGTACGGGCGGCTCGTCCGGCGGCACGCGCTGCGTCCGGCGCTGCTTCCCGTGCACACGATTCTCATGATGGAGATCGGCTTCCTGGCCGCGGGCTCGATCGTGGTGGAGACGGTCTTCGCCTATCCCGGGCTCGGGCGGCTGACGTTCGGCGCGATCTCGGCCCGTGACTACCCGCTGATGCAGGGCGCGTTCCTGGTACTGACGCTGCTGGTCGTGCTCATGAACGCGCTGGCCGACGCCACGTACCCGTTCCTCGACCCCCGGGCCCGCCGATGATGTTCCTACGCGCACCACGCCGCCGGCTACTCGGAGTCCAGGGCCTGATCGGAGCGGGGATCCTCACGGTCGTCCTCGGGGTCGCCCTGTTCGGGATGACCCTTCCCGACGACGCGGGCCGGGCCCGGGTCGCGGAGCCGTACGCCCCTCCCGGGGGCGGGCTGCTCCTGGGCACGGACGACCTGGGCAGGAACCTGCTCGACCAGCTCATCGTGGGCGCGGGCACCTCGTTGAGCCTGGCGTTCATCGTCGCCGCGGCCACCACACTGCTCGCCGCGCTGGTCGGCGGCGCCGCCGGGATCGGGCCACGTTGGCTGTCGGCCACGCTGATGCGCGGCACCGACATCATGCTGGTGCTGCCCGAGCTGATCCTCTACATCCTCGCGGCGGCCTTCCTCGGCCAGTCGTTCGGCATGCGGGTGGCGATCTTGGCACTGATTCTCTGGCCGGTCCCCGCCCGGGTGCTGCGCGCCGCCGTACTGACGGCGTGGTCACGAGGACATCTGGAGGTGGCCCGCGCCATGGGAGCGCCGCGCTGGTGGCTCCTCCTGCGGCACGGCTCCTACCTGATCGGCCCGCTGCTCATCCCCGTTTTCGTGCGTACGGCGATGCGGGCCGTCATCTACGACGCCACCCTGTCCTTCCTCGGGCTCGGCGACCCAACGGCGCCGAGCTGGGGCACCACGCTGTACTGGGTACAGACCAACGGCGTGTTCCTGTCGGACGCGTGGCTGTGGTGGGCGCTCCCGCCCGGCGCCGCGATCTCGCTCACCGTTCTCGCCCTCGCCCTCATCGGCACCGCCGTCGAGGAGCGTCTCAACCCCGCGCTGAGAGAGGCCGCCCGATGACCCTGGCGCTGAACGAGCTCACAGTCGGCTACGGCGGCCTGATCGCGGTGGACGGGATCAACCTCGACGTCGCGGACAGCGAGATCGTGGCGCTGGTGGGCGAGAGCGGCTGCGGCAAGACCTCGCTCGTCCGCGCGCTCCTCGGGCTGCTCCCCCGCACCGCCACGGTGACCGGCTCCGCCCTGCTCGACGGCGAGCACGAGCTGACCGGCCGCGTCGACTGGCGAGGCATACGCGGCAGCCAAGTGGCGATCGTGCCACAGGGCGCGATGACCGGTCTGAGCCCCGTCCACCGGATCGAAGCACAGCTGACCGAGATGCTCACCTTGCACGGCGGCCAGGCGCGGCCCGGTGACCTGCTCGAACGCGTCGGCCTCCAGCACGGCATGCTGCGCCGCTACCCACACGAACTGTCCGGCGGGCAGAGGCAGCGGGTCGCGATCGCTCTGGCCCTGGCCGGCGAGCCCCGCCTGCTGATCGCCGACGAGCCCACCACCGGGCTGGACGCGATCACCCAGCGGCAGGTCCTCGCGCTGTTGTCCGGGCTCGGCATCAGCACGCTGATCGTCTCGCACGACCTGGCCGGGCTCATGCCGTACGCGGACCGGGCCGCGGTGATGTACGCGGGACGGCTGGCCGAGGTCCGCTCCGCCGGCACACTGTCCCGCGAGCGTGCCCACCCGTACACCACCGGCCTGCTCACCGCCACACCGGTCGCCGACCGGCAGGTGCCGTGGGGCAGCATCCCCGGCTCGGCACCCGCGCTCGACCTGCTGCCGGACGGCTGCGGGTTCGCCCCGCGCTGCCCGCTCGCCACCGACCGCTGCACCTCAGAACAACCGCGCCTTCGTCCGTACGGCGAGGCGCAGGTCGCCTGCCATCACCCGGACGAAGCGACCTATCCGGTGGTGCCGCGGGCCGAGCATGCCCAGGGACCGCCGGTGGTGCGCGTCACCCAGGTGCGGCACGCGTACAGGACCCGTTCGAGAACGGTGGAAGCGCTGCGCGGCGTGGACCTCGACATCCACGCCGGGGAGATCGTCGGCTTGGTCGGCGAGAGCGGATCCGGCAAGAGCACCCTGGCCAGGATCATCCTCGGCCTGCTCCACCCCTCCGAGGGCCAGGTCGAGATCGCCGGCGAAGACCTGACCGCACGACGCGGCCGGGCGCTGCGCCGTCTCCAGCGGCGGATCGGCTTCGTGCACCAGGACCCATACGACGCGCTCCATCCCGGCATGCGGGTCGCGAGCCTCGTAGCCGAACCGCTGGTGCTGGCCGGCGGGAAAGTGGAGCAAGGCGTGAAAGTGGAGCAAGGCGGGAAAGTAGAGCAAAGGGTGCGGGACGCCATCACCGCTGCCGGAGTGCCCGAAACCGCCGAGTTCCTGCAGCGCTTCCCGGGTCAGCTGTCCGGCGGACAGCGGCAACGCGTTTCCATCGCGCGAGCGCTCGCCGCCGACCCCATCCTCCTCATCGCCGACGAAGCCACCTCGATGCTGGACGTCTCCACCCGAGCGGGCATCGCCACCACGCTGCGCGCTCTGGCCACGGAGCGCGGCTTGGCGGTCCTGTTCGTCACCCATGACCTCGGTGAGGCGGTGCAGTCCTGTGACCGGATCGTCGTGCTGCGCAACGGCATCGTCGTCGAGGACGGCGCCTCGGAGGACGTCTCCCGCGCCCCTTCCCACCCGTACACCGTGCGGTTGCTCGAAGCGGCTCAGACATGAAAGACGCTCAGACATGAAAGACAAGGACGGCAAGTGACAGACGTCTTCACGCGACTGGAGTCCTTCGGCGAACGTTTCCGGCTCGAACAGGGGCTCGCGCCAGGAGAGGACTGGATCGCCTGTGACCGGCTGCTGGATCCGCGGTCGGCGGAGCTGGGCCGGGTTCTCGAAGCCGAGCGCCAGGCGAGCGGCCAGATTTCCGATCACGCGACCGCGCTCACGGTCATGGCGGTGTACGCCGGCACCGTGACGGCGGCCGCGGTGCTGGCCTGGGCCGTCGAGGGCGTGGTGATCGACATGCGCCCCGGGAACGTCGCCATCCGGCTGTCTCCCCACCACGGCTTCGAGGCGGTCGGGCTGCGCGAGCCCCGTGTCGCGGAAGCCCCCGTGACCACCCTGGTGGAATGGGTCCTGGACGACCATCTTCTGCCGCTCGCGCAGGCCATGCGGGTTCGTACCCGAGCCGGACTCCGGCAGCTTCATGGCGGCGTGGCGCACGGCTGCGCGGCGGCCCTCTGCATCGCCAGCAGACGCGGCGGGGACGTCGATCAGCTGGAGAGCGCCTACAAGACCTTCTCGGCCGCGTCCACCATCGACCTCGACCGCCTGGGCAAGGTCGTCCGGCTCACGGCAGACGACCGGAAGGGACTGTTCTACCTGCGCGACACGTGCTGCCTGTACTACACCTCCGCGGAGGAGACGAAGTGCTCCAGTTGCTGCCTGGACAGCGTGGACCAGCGCATCGCCAACTATCGGCGGGTTCTGGTCGAGGGCGTCGTCCCGCACTAGGGAAGGTCAGTCCTCGCCTACCACGGTCAGGTCGTCGTCCAGCGCCGCGGCGATCGCGGCGGCGCGGGAATGATCGTCCAGCCGGCGCGTCAGGTAGGCACAGCCGTGCCCGTGCTTGAGCGACCACCACGCGGCCGAACCACCGATCCCACCCTTGGCGATCTTGCCGCGGTCTCGTACGAAGCCCAATGTCCAGGTGATCCTGGTGCCGAAGACCTCATCGAAGTCGGTGACCTGGGAAGCCAGCAGGTCGGCGTGCAACCGCGGTCCGAGCAGCGTGCGTACGGGGCCGTCCGCGCTGGTCAGCTCGGAGAAGAACCTGGCCATGGCGGTCGCCGTGGTGTGCAGGTTGACGGCGCCGAATACCGCCTGCCGCCACGGTCGCGAGTTCGCCCGCTCGACGTCCAGGGTCCCGTCGGGGATCCGCAGCCACGGCGCCGCGTGCAACTGGCGGGGCCATTCCGGGTCGGCGTACTCCAGGTCGGCGACGCGCTCCAGCGCGTCATCCGGCACCCCGAACCAGGCGTCCAGCCCCAACGCGGGCCGCACCCTCTCGTTGAACACCTCCCCCAGCGTGGTCCCGGCGCCGGCGCGCAGGATGCCGTCCACGAGATGTCCGTAGGTCAGCGCATGCTCGCCAAGCGACGTCCCGGGGACGTACTCCGGCGCCGCCCTCGCCAGGCTGTCCCGCAGCCCGGCGTCGTCCAGCAGGTCCAGGCCCGCGGCTTCGGCCGGGAACCGCGGCTGCCCCGACCGGTGCGTGAGCACCTGACGCAACGTGGTGCGCTCCTTACCGCTGACCCCGCACTCCGGCCAATACCGGGATACCGGCTCGTCCAGGGCCAACGCGCCGTCACGCACCGCCACCAGGGCGGCGAGCGTCACGAACGACTTCGACAGGGAGTACGGCTGCACCAGGGTGTCGGCCCGCCATGGACGGCCCTGAACAGCGTCGGCCCAGCCCCCGCTCAGCCGGACGACCTCGCGACCGTCCCGCCAGACCGACACTCCGGCTCCTGTCTCCCGGCCATCGCGCACCAAGTCCTGGAAGACCTCGCGCACCCTTTCGTACCCGTCCGCAACGAACCCTTCGACCGACACCGCTTCGCTCACCCCTGTACGAGTTTTCTCCCAAATATACCCATGGAGGGTATATCGAGGACAGCTAGACAGAAGAAAGCCCCCTCCACGAGGGAGGGAGCTTTCAAACTGCGGCTGTTCGGCTACGGCTGGGCGAGGCCGGAGTCAGCACGCCGGGTCGGCTCTCCAGACCACCGGATCATCCAACGGAAGAGTCGAAGCCCGTCGGGCCTACTTCGCGCTCCAAGATTCTGACGATCTTGCCGGCCTCGTCATTCTCGCCCGGGACGTAGAACGGCCTTCCGTCGCGGCCGAAAGTGATCGCCGACGGGCCACCCTCCCAGGTGCCCAGGACGTGGGAGGCCGAGTCGAAGGTCACGAACGGCTCCAGGCCCAGCGTGCGGGCATAGTCGACCGAACCGAAGACGAGATGCTGAGCCAGCTCGATCGGCGCCTCCTGCCAGCCCGCGTAGTCGCTGAAGAAGTACTCGCGGAACCTGCTGAGCTGCCGGCCGTCAATGACGTCCGGCCCGATCAGGTCCTTGACGCCCGTGCAGTAGACGTCGGCGAGGTAGCCGCAGACCGTCATCCGGTCCCACTTGTGCCGCCGGGCCACCAGCACGCACACCTTGCCGTCCAGCCCGTCGGCATCCGGCTTCTCGTCGATCCAGCCTCGGGCGGGGTCGACGGTCAGGCCGTTGCTCCAGCCGACGTTGATCCAGCAGCCGGCCACCTCGGGCTCCCCCGCCGCCGCGCTGCCCTCGGCCGCCACGGCCCGGACGAGCGGGGCCACCACCGACGGCGAAACCCCCAGCGTGCGGGCGATCTCCTTGGGAGACCTGCCTTCGGCTCGCAGCTCGCGTACCCGGTCCTTCAGTTCTGCGCTGTCCACGGAGGAAGCCTAGCGACCCCCGGCGCCCCGGACGTCCGCGCAACGGCAAAGCGGAGGTGGCAGGGTATGAACCGCTGCGCATATTCGCTAGGAAACCTGAACATCCGCCATGATCTGTCGAGGTTTCCTCTTGGTCGGCGGCGGCCGGGCCGATGATCGGTTCGCAGGGCGCGTCGTGGGTTGGCGGGGTTCTCGTCGGCTCGGTTGTCTGCGGTGTTGCTGAGTCTGCAGGCTTGCGATGCGATGGCTGCGGCTGGTTCTGGCCTGGCGGGCGGGCAGATCGGAGTGTTGTCGTTCACTTGTTCTATCCGCCAGGGCCAACCGATGGTAATCTTTCGGTTGCCGATCGTGATGTTGTGTTCCGGGGGGCGGGGGTGCAGACAGACATGGGGGCATACCAGCTCTCCTGCGATCGGGCCGCGCCGACCATGCGGTGCGGCCGTTGCCACGACCGCCACCCGGCCGTTGTCGCGACCGCCGCCCGGCCGGCGCCCTCGCCCGCACGTGGTCGCCGACTGTCGGGCAGTGCTCACTGGGCGGCCGATCCGAGCGCGGGCGTCACCGTCCGCCCACCCCGCCTTCCGCCCGTCTTGCCTTCCGCCTGCCCCGAGACGGAGCGATGCATGAGTGAACTGACCGCTACTGCCTCGTGCACCGCCTATGCGGCGGTGGTGGAGGCGAGTGGTGAGGTCGTTCCTCAGCCGCTTGTGGCGCGGCGGGTGGCCTGGCTGGCCGCTCTGGCCAGCGACCTGACCGCCCGCCTGGTGGCCGCCCGGGTGGAATCCGGTTGATCTGGACGCTTTGGCGTCCGGGGTGGGGCCGGATGGGCGGGTGTTGCCGTCGAAGGGCTGGATGGCCCTGCGTCGGCTGGGCTGGGGCGTGGGTCCGCCCTCGGGCGTACATGTGTGCGATCGGGTGCTGCGGTGCGCCCAAGAGCAGGCCGCCCGTGCCTTGCGGCTGGCGCTGTACCGGCGCCGGCTGGTGGCGGCGATCGTGGCGACCTGGCCGCAGGCTACGGGTGCGCGCACCGGCGCGGAATGGGACGCGCTGCGCGCGCTGCTGCCGGACGGGGTGACGGCAGCGGACATCCGGAACCGGACCCGGCAGGTTCGCGCTTATCACGACGAGTATGGCGCGTTCCCGGCTGATCTGATCGAGTTGGAGGGGCCGCCGGACGTTGCGGCGCAGGTGGTCTTGGCGGCGGCCGACCGGCAGTTGGTGACCTTGGAGCGTTCTGGCAGTCGTAGCGCCCGACTGCGGGTGCGGCTTCCGCTGGTCGAGTTTCCCGCCTCCGGCAGGGACTGGGCGTGGCATGTGCTGCCGGTCGCGTTGCCGCCGACCGTCACGCCGGAGGCGACGTTGTTGACGCCCACTGCGCGAGTGAGCAAGGGTCGGGTGCGCGTTGACCTGCCGTTCCGGATCCCGATCGGTTTCGCCCCCGCTGCCGGCCATACGGTCGGGTACGGCTTTGACTGGGGCCTGAACACTCTGCTGGCCGGCGTGACAGGGCAGTTGGTTGATGGCCGGGTGATCAGTGATGGGCGGCCGTTCACCTACGACGCGAGCGGTGTGTCGGCCAAGTTGCACCGGTTGCGGGCCGAGCGTGAGCACCTGGCCGCCAAACACCGGCACCTGGAAAGGCTTCTGGCGGGCATCACGCCCGCCGATTCCCGCTACGCCGCGTTGCGTACGGCCTGGCAGCGCATCGGGGTTGAGCATGAGCGGTTGTGCGCCCGCATCCGGAACCTGAACAAGGCGCTGGCCTGGTCGGCGGCACGCTGGGCGGTCGACCACGCCGTGAGCGCCGGGGCGACGATCATCTACCTGGAGGACCTGGCGACCCTGGAGGCGCGCGGGCGCCGGGGGAGCGTGAACGCGCGGCTGTCGGGGCAGATGCGCGGGAAGATCGTCGAGGCGATCCGGCACCTGGCGGCCAGACACTCCATCGCGGTGGTCACCGTCCCGGCGCGTGGCACCTCCCGATACTGCCCCCGCTGCGGAGCCGGCACGTCGGTGCTCACGCATGGCCCTGCTCCGGATCGGGTCGGTGAGCGGGGATGGAGGTGGGCCTCCTGCCCGGCCTGTGGCCTGTCGGGTGACCGGGACTGGGCAGCGGCCGAGCGGATCCTCGCACGCGGCCTGCTCGGCCAAAACGCCACCCGCACCCACCGCTCCACCGGCGTGCGCACCATCCACGCCGTCGTGGAGGGCAACGTCGCCCGCGCCCGCCGCACCCGCAGGCCCACCCGTGCGGCCCGGCGCGCCCGCCGCACCCGAGCAGACCTGCACCCCCGCCCAGCGGCACGCGACAGAGCCAAGAACCGCCCCACCCCGAAACGACCCACCCGCACCCTCAACAACCCGATCAACAACCTGAACGACACCTCGGCCGGCCACTCAGCGAACAACCCGGCCGACCAAGCAATGACCTCCAGCCGTGTGCCCGACCGGCGCACGGTGCCCGCCCCACCGCCCACCAGCGGTGGACAGCGTCCGGCGGGCCATGCACCCAAGCCGGGACGGCACCAGCCGTACCGGACAGGGCATGTCAGGAACTCCCACCATCGGACCGGCTTCCACCACGCCAAAGCCACCCCCGTGCTCACGCTTGCCAAGCACGGGAGCGGCCCAAAGCAGGCTACGCCTGTCCGAGTTGCCTGATCCCTTCAGGGAACTAACAGGGAATTCAAGACGCTGATCTCCAAGTGCCCATCGGGGATCGACATCTCGGCCGGCTGACACCGGCCAACGAGAGGAAGCCCATGCTGCCCTGGTCCGACGAGCTGGCCGGTCGCCTCGACCACAACGTCATCGACAGCGTGCTGCTGCGCGGCAACCCCCTTGGGGATCCGCATGAGCGGCCCCTGTACGTGTACGTCCCCCCGGGGTACGACGATCACCCCGAGCGGCGTTATCCGACCATCTATGTGCTGCAGGGCTATACCGCGCATGTCGCCATGTGGTTCAACCGGACGCCGTTCCGGCGGACGTACCCGGAGCTGGCCGACGGCGTGTTCTCGGCCGGTGACGTGCCGCCCGCGATCGTCGTCTACGTCGACGCGTGGACCTCGCTGGGCGGCAGCCAGTTTCTCGACTCGCCCGCCACCGGCCGCTACCACTCCTACCTGTGCGACGAGGTCGTACCGTGGGTGGACGCCCACTACCGTACGCTGGCCGGCCGCGACCACCGCGCGGTCACCGGCAAGTCCAGTGGGGGCGGCGGGGCGATGGTCACCGCCATGCTGCGGCCGGACGTGTTCGGGGCGCTGGCCACTCATGCGGGCGACGCGCTGTTCGAGGTCAGTTTCCGGTCCGGGCTGCCGGTCGTCGCGCGGCAGCTACGCGACATGTACGGCGGTTCGTACGACAAGTTCCTGTCCGACTTCCGGAGCAGAATCGCCGGGACCAGGGACAGCGACCTCGAACTGCTGGAGATGTACGCCTACGCGGCGGCGTACTCGGCCGACGAGGACGGCACGGTCCGCCTGCCGTTCGACGACACGGGCGCCGTCATACCCGAGGTGTGGGAGCGCTGGCTGGCCCGCGACCCGGTGCTCATGGCGGCGCGGCCCGAGTACGCCGAGGCGCTGCGGTCGATGCGGGCGATCTGGGTGGATGCGGGCAACAAGGACGAGTACTTCCTGGACTTCGGCGCCACCGCGTTCCGGCGGGCGCTGGAGGTGGCGGGAGTGCCCGATGAGCGGATCTACTTCGAGCTCTTCGACGCCGGGCACGGCGCCATCGAGTATCGCTACCCGCTCGCCCTGGCCTGGCTGAGCCGCCGCCTCTCGCCCTGAGGCCCCCTGCCTCCCGTCTTGAGGTCCCCGCCTCTCGCCCTGAGGTCGGCGACAGCGTCAGGCCGGACGGGGTCCCGTTAGGCTGGCGGGCGTGTCTCGACTGGCGGCCTCTTTCCGGCTGATGGCGATGGCGGCGCCGTGGAGTCGACGGACGGATGTCGTGCTGGCGGATGTCGTGCTGGCGGGGACGTTGGCCGGGTTGTCGTTCGTGCCCGGGATCGCTCATCAGGGCGTCGATCTGGCGGACCTGCCGGACCTGCCGCTGGACGCGGTGGGAGTGCTGCTGATTCTGGCGCAGAGCCTGCCGTTGGTCATGCGGCGGCGGTGGCCCGCCGGGTGTCTGGCGGTGGTCGGCGGGGCGTTCATGGCGTTTCAGCTGCTGCGCTATCCCACGGCGTTCGCGGCGCTCGGGCTGATCGTCGCGTTGTACAGCGTGGGCGCCCACCTGCGGCGTCGGTCGTTCACCGTGGCCGTGGTCGCGGTGGTGGCGTACGTGGGGCTCGCTGTCGCCCTGCACGAGTTGGGGTCGCCGGAACGTCCGCTGGACTACACGACCTTCCTGCTGTTCCTGGTGGCGTGCTGGGCCACTGGTGTCGTCGTACGGGAGCGGAGCGCCGCAGAGGCGGAGCGGGTACGGCTGGCCGAGGCGGCGGTCGTCGCGGCGGAGCGCGCGCGGATCGCGCGGGAGCTGCACGACGTGGTCACCCACCACGTGACGGCGATGGTGGTCCAGGCCGACGCGGCGCAGTTCCTGGCCGGGCAGCCCGAGCGGGTCACGACCGGCCTGGAGGCGATCAGCGAGACGGGCCGCCACGCGCTGACCGACCTGCGCTACCTGCTCGGCGCGCTGGACGGTACGCCGGACGCGGACGGAGAAGGCCGCGAGCCGTCAGTGAGCCGGCTGCCCGATCTGGTGGCGCGGACCCGGGGCGCCGGGCAGCCGGTGGAACTGGTCGAGGACGGACAGCCGGGCGCTATGGAGAAGGCCGCGGAGGTGGCCGCCTACCGGGTCGTCCAGGAGGCGCTCACCAACGCGGTGAAGCACGCCGCGGGCGAACGCACGCTGGTCCATGTGCGCCATGGCGAGGAGTGGATGGAGGTGGAGATCACCACGGACGGACCCAGCCGTCCCGGACTGGGGCGTGGTGGCGGGCGGGGGCTGGTCGGGTTACGGGAGCGCGTCAGTGTGGTCGGTGGTGAGCTGAGCGCCGGGGTACGGTCCGGCGGCGGGTTCACGGTTCGGGCCCGGATCCCGATGGGCCTGCGCTGAGCGCGATCCGGGCGCTGGGCTTGATGGCTTCGCAGGCTCCGGGCGCTGGGCTCGACGGCTTCGCAGGCTCCTGGTGCTGGGCCTGATGGCTTTCACCGGCTCTTGATGGCCTTACGGGCTCCGGTCGGCCGCGTCCTCGAGTTTCAGCCTGCCGCCCTGCTCGTACGCGATGCCGAACGCCGCCTCCCCCAACGCCTCCACGACCGCCTCGGTGACCCGCGTGATCTCGGCCGCCTCCGACGGCGCGGCGGGCGTCTGGTTGTGCTCGCGGACGCCCGCCGCCAGCCCCAGCAACCGGGCGGCCCGTTCGTGGCCGCCCCCGGCGGCCACGGCGGAGGCCAGGCCCTCCACGGCCCACGTCGCCGAGCGCGGGTCGCCGATGCGCTGCGCCGCCGTGAGCGCCTCCAGGTGCAGGTCCCTGGCGGTCGCGACGTCGCCGCGCCGCTCGATGAGGAAGCCGAGCTCGACGAGTGTGTCCGGCAGGTGCAGGGCGGGCTCGACGCCGGGACCCCTGGCGATCCCTTCGAGCAGGTGGTTCAGGCGCTGCTCCGCCAGGTCGAGGTGGCCGGCCCGGCGCTCGGCATAGGCGAGCCCCATCTCGGCCATGATCGTGGTCTCTTGATGGCCCTGCCCGGAGGCGATGTGCAGGGCCCGCCCGCACAGCTCCATGGCCCGCTCGAACTCGCCCGCCCCCAGCTCCATCCAGCCCAGCCACGCGGTGCGCCCGGCCACCTCCGGCCAGAGCCCGAGGTCCTCCGCCATCCGCAGCCCGTCGGCGAACAGCCGCCTGGCCCGTTCCGCGTCGCCCCCCATCTCGGCCAGCCCGCCGAGCCACTCCGTGGCCTGGAGCACTCCCCACCGGTCGCCGAGCTGCCGGAACAGCCGGGCGCTCTCCTCACCGTCGCGTTCGAGGGCCACGAAGTCCCGTCGCGTGAAGGCGTCCCGCGCCCGGCAGCTCAGGGCCGCGGCGATCCCCCACTCATCGCCCATGGCCCGGAACGTCGCCAGCGCGCTCGTCACCAGCTCCTGCCCGGTCACCATGTCGAGCGCCGACGAGCCGATAAACCACTCGGCCCTGGCCCGTACGCCCGGATCCGCCACCCGATCCACGGCGGACCGCCAGTCGATGTCCTCCCCCCGCATGACGGCGAACCCGGCCCGCCACGCCCCCGCCCTGGCCCGAGCCGAGCTCGACACACCGAAGTCCTGAACAGCGCCACCGTCACCAACAGCCCCCACCTCAGGAACAGCGCCGCCGTCCCCGATGGCCAGGGCTGACTCCAGGGACCGGCGCCCCTCGGCCAGCCGGCCGCGCAGCACCCAGTACCAGGCCAGCGCGTTCACCAGCGTCAGCGCACCGGCCGCGTCCCCCGCCGCCGCGGCCGCGTCGAGCGCCGCCCGCATGTTCGCGGCCTCCGCGTCCAGCCGCAGCAGCCACTCCCGCTGGGCGTGCCCGTAGAGAAACGGCTCAGCCTGTACGGCCAGCGCCGTGTAGTAGGCCGAGTGCGCCTGCCGTACCCGATCCAGCTCACCCGCCTCGGCCAGCCGCTCCAGGCAGTATTCGGCCACCGACTCCAGCAGCCGGTACCGCATGCCCCCCGTACCGTCGGCCACGACCACCAGCGAGCGGTCGACCAGCCGCGCGAGCAGGTCGAGCACGTCGAGCCCGTCCTCCGCGCAGGTCTCCTCCGCGGCCTCCAGCGTGCAGCCGTCGGCGTGGACGGCCAGGCGGCGCAGGACGGCGCGTTCGGGCTCCGTGAGCAGCTGCCAGCTCCAGTCGATCACCGCCATCAGTGTCTGCTGACGCGGCGGCGCGCCGCGCTGCCCGGAGGCGAGCAGCCGGAAGCGGTCATCGAGCCTGGCCACCACCCCGTGCACGCCGAGCGCGCGTACCCGCGTCGCGGCCAGCTCCAGAGCCAGCGGGATGCCGTCGAGCCGCCGGCAGAGCTGCGCGACCGCCCCGGCGTTGCCCTCGTCGAGCGTGAAGCCGCGGGCGGAGGCGGCGGCCCGCGCCACGAACAGCTGGGCCGCCTCGGACCGCGCCACCTCATCGGGGTCGGCGCCGGCCGGTACGTTCAACGGCGGCACGCTCCACAGCACCTCACCGGCCACCGCCAGCGGTTCCCGGCTGGTGGCCAGCACGCGCAGCCCGGGAGCGGCCCGCAGCAACCGGCCGGTCAGCTCGGCGACCCGCTCGATCACGTGCTCGCAGTTGTCGAGGACGAGCAGGAGTTTCCGGGAGCGAAGCGCGTCGGCCAGCCGGTCGACCAGGGGCGTCCCGTCGGACTCCTCCCGGATGTCCAGCGCCGCCGCGACGGTCTCCGCCACCGCCTGGACGTCGAGCGCCGCCGCCGCATTCTCCGCGACCGCCCGCCCGTCAATCGGTGCCCGCACGGCGAGGTCCGAGGGTCGCCCGTCGAGGTCCGGAGCGCGCGTCCCCCGGTCGAGGGGGGCCAGCTCGACCAGCCACGCGCCGTCCGCGTACGCGTCGGCGAGCCGGGTGGCGCTCTCCAGCGCCAGCCGGGTCTTGCCGACACCGCCGCTGCCGGTCAGGGTGACGAGCCGGTTGCTCTCCAGCAGGGTACGGACCTCCGCCAGCGCTCCGTCCCGGCCGATCAGGTCGCTGAGCGAGGCGGGCAGGTTCGTGACGGGCCGGTCGGCCGGGCTGCTCAGCGCCGGGTCCTGGCCGAGTATGGCCTGGTGCAGCGCGGCCAGCTCGGGCCCGGGGTCGAGGCCGAGCTCCTCGGCCAGCCGCTCGCGCAGGTCGGCGTAGCTGGCCAGCGCCTCGCTCTGCCGTCCCGCGCGGTACAGGGCCCGCATGTGTACGGCCCGCAGCCGCTCCCTCAGCGGATTGCGGGCCACCAGGTCACCGAGCTCGCCCACGAGCAGGCCGTGCTCGCCCAGCTCCAGCCGCGCCTCGGCCTGCTGTTCCAGGGCGGACAGCCGCTGCTCCTCCAGCCGGAGGATCGCGGACCTGGTGTACTCCTCGTCGGCGAAGTCGGCGAACGCCGGGCCGCGCCACAGCGCCAGCGCGTCGGACAGCAGCTCCGCCCTGGTCCGCGGGCTCTCGGCCGTCTCGGCGCGGGCCAGCAGGTCGGCGAACCGCGCCGCGTCGACCGTACCCTCGGCGGCCTTGAGCAGGTAGCCGGGCGCGCGCGAGACGATCAGGTTCTTGCCGCCCGGCTCGGCCTCCTCCAGCGCGCGCCGCAGCTGCGAGACCCGCACCTGGAGCGCGCCCGCGGACTTGGCCGGCGGTTCGCCCGCCCACAGGTCGTCCACGAGCCGGTCGGTCGACACCGGCCGGCCCTCCTCCACCAGCAGGTCGGCGAGTAGCGCGCGGACCTTCAGCCCGGGGATCGTGACGGGCTCCCCCTGGTCGGTCCATACGGCCAGCGGCCCGAGCACCCCAAAGCGCATAAGGGCCACCTTAAGCGGACGAGAAGTGGATCTGAAGGCCGCTCCAGCACCGTGAAGGCATGGGAAACACGATCAACAACCTCGCCGGACGACGGGAATGGCTCGGGCTGGGCGTCCTGGCCTCGGTGGCCCTGCTTCTCTCCCTTGACGGGAGCGTCCTCTACCTGGCGCTGCCGCGGCTGAGCGCCGGTCTGGGCGCGAGCGCGCCGCAGCAGCTGTGGATCCTGGACATCTATTCGTTCATGCTGGCCGGGTTCCTGGTCACGATGGGAACACTGGGCGACAGGATCGGCCGCCGCCGGCTCCTGATGATCGGCGCCGCCTGCTTCGGCGCCGCGTCCGTGCTGGCCGCCTTCTCGGTCAGCGCCGAGATGCTCATCGCCACCCGGGCCCTGCTGGGCGTCGCGGGGGCCACCCTGATGCCGTCGTCGATGGCGTTGCTGCGCAACATGTTCCGGGATCCGAAGCAGATGGGCGCCGCGATCGGGATCTGGTTCAGCTGCTTCATGGTCGGCATGGCGCTCGGCCCGCTGGTCGGCGGCCTGCTGCTGGAGCACTTCTGGTGGGGTTCGGCGTTCCTGCTCGGCGTGCCGTTCATGGTGCTGCTGCTGGCCACCGGGCGGGCGCTGCTGCCCGAGTATCGCGACCCGGCCGCCGGGCGGCTCGACCCGGCCAGCGTCGCGCTGTCGCTGACCGCCATCCTGCCGTTCATCTACGGGCTCAAGGACGTCGCCAGGAACGGCGTCAACCCGCCGGCCGTCGCCGCGCTCATGATCGGTGTGGGCGTCGGCGTGGTGTTCGTCCGCCGCCAGCGCCGTCTGGCCAGTCCGCTGCTCGACCTGCGCCTGTTCGGCAACCGCGCGTTCGCCGCCACCCTCGGGATCATGCTGCTCGGCGGCGTGGTCATGGCGGGCACCACGCTGATGTCCACGACGTACCTGCAGACGGTCGCCGGGTTGTCGCCCCTGAGCGCCGGGCTGTGGCTGGTGCCGCAGAACATCGTGATGATCGCCGCGCTGACGCTCGCCCCGGTCCTCGCCCGCCGGTTCGGGACGGCGTACGCGATGGCGGGCGGGCTGGTGGTCGGCGCCGTGGGGCTGTTCGCGCACACCCAGGTGCCCAGCGTCGGCGGTACGTGGCTGGTCGTGGCCGGCCTGATCCTCGCCTCCGCCGGGATCGCGGTGCCGATGGGCGCGGGCAACGGCCTGATCATGACGGCCGCCCCGGTGGAGAAGGCCGGATCGGCGGCGGCGCTCGGCGAGACCTCCGGTGAGTTCGGGGTGGCCGTGGGCGTGGCCGTGCTGGGCAGCCTCGGCACCGCCGTCTACCGTGGCCGGCTGCCGGACACGCTGCCGGTGGAGGATGCCCGTGACAGCATCACCGCGGCGGTGACGGTCGCCAAGGATCTGCCCGGCGTACTGGAGGTCGCCAGGGACGCCTTCACCACCGGGCTGAACGCGGTCGCGGCGGTCGGCGTGGTGGTCTTCCTCGTCCTCGCCGCCGTCACGATCGCCGTGCTCCGCCACCACGACCGCGCCGCGCGGGCGGACAAGTCGGAGGTACTCGCCGCCGCATGACGCCCTCAGCCCAGCTCGGCCGCCTTGCGCAGCAGCACTGAGCGTTCGCGCTGGTTGGCGCACAGCCGGGCCGCCAGCTCCAGTTCGGCGCGTGCTTCCGGTTGCCGTCCGAGCCGGGCCAGCAGCTCGCCGCGTACGGTCGGGACCAAATGCGAGCCGGGGAGCCGGTCCGAGGCGATCAGCTCGTCCACGATGGCCAGGGCTCGCGCCGGGCCTGAGGCCATGGCCACGGCGACGGCCCGGTTGAGTTCGACCACCGGCGAGGGCGCGACCCGGCCGAGTGCCTCGTAGAGCACCACGATCCGGTCCCAGTCGGTCGCCTCGACCGAGGGCGCCGACGCGTGGGTGGCGGCGATCGCGGCCTGCAGGCCGTAGGGGCCGAGGCCGCGCGTCGATGCCTTGGCCAGCGCGGCCAGCCCACGGCGGATCGCCGAGAAGTCCCACAGCCGCCGATCCTGATCCTCCAGCAGGATCGGTGAACCGTCCGGGCCGGTCCGGGCCGGGAAACGCGCGGCCGTCAGCTCGCACAGCGCCAGCAGGCCATGCACCTCCGGTTCGTCCGGCTGCAGCGCGGCCAGCGTGCGGGCCAGCCGGATCGCCTCGTAGGCGACGTCGGGGCGCAACAACCGGTCGCCCGACGTGGCCGTCGACCCCTCGGTGAAGATCACGTAGAGGACGCTGAGCACGCCGCCCAGCCGTTCCCGGCGCTCGGCGGCCGGCGGCAGCTCGAACGGCACCCCGGCCGCCGCGATCGTCTTCTTGCCCCGGGTGATACGGGCCTGCACGGTCGGCACGGGTACGAGGAACGCGCGGGCGATCTCCTCGCTGGACAGGCCGCCGACCACGCGCAGGGTCAGCGCCACCCGAGCCTCCGGGGAGAGCACCGGGTGACAGCTGACGAACATCAGCGCCAGCACGTCGTCATCGATCTTGTCGGGATCGATGTCGTCGTCAACCACCGAGTCGGCCGCCAGGTCGGCCGCCAGCAGGGCGTATCGGTCCTGCAGGGCGGTCCGGCGGCGGATCGCGTCGATCGCCCGCCGCCGGGCCGTGGCCATCAGCCAGCCGACCGGATTGGCCGGAGAGGCGAGCGGCCACGACACCAGCGCCTCGGCCACCGCCTCCTGGGCCGCGTCCTCGGCCAGCCCGAAATCGCCGGTGAACCGGGTCAGCGCGGCGACGATCCGCGCCGACTCGATCCGCCAGACGGCCTCGACATCAGCCGCACCCATCAGATCTGGCCGTTGCTCTCGCACCCGGCCCAGTCGTTGACGATCACTGGTCGACCTGCGGGACCTCGTCGCTCCCGGCCACCCGCCGGACCTCGATCTTGGACCCGGGGGCCGCCGGGACCCGCTTGGCCCACTCGATCGCCTCCTGCTTCGAGGCGACATCGAGCAGGAAGTAGCCCCCGAACAGTTCCTTGGTCTCTCCGTAAGGCCCGTCCGTGACCACCGGGGCCTCACCGCTGAAGTCGACCACGACGCCCCGGGCCGGATCATCCAGCCCCTCCGCCGCGAGGAGAACGCCGGCCTTGACCATCTCCTCGATGAACTGGCGGGTCGTGGCCATCATCTCGTCGATGTCGGCCATCATGGCCGCGTTCGACTCATCGGTGCCCCGCATGATCAGCATGTACTTCGACATCGCGTTCTCCTCATCCGGCGGGGCCGCCTCTCGGCCCTCACACCCACATGTCGAACGAGCTGCCCGCGGATCGACACGGTCCCGGAGAAATCTCTCGCCGCGACGTCGCCGATCCCTCCAACCCGCGTTTCGCCCATCAGATCGGCCCCTGAGCGGTGGCCGACGCGCGGACGCCATGCCGATCAGAAAGCTTAACGTCGCAGCTCTGGAAGGCGACAAATCCCGCCCTCTCCACACCGCGGAAAGGCGGCACGTGGTGTTTCCGTCAGGCGGGCCAGCCCAGGTCGATTCCCGCCAGGTCCGTGCGCGAGGAGACGCCCAGCTTCGGGTACGCCTTGTACAGGTGGAACCCCACCGTCCGCGGGCTGAGGAAGAGCTGGGCGGCGATCTGCCGGTTCGTGGCGCCCGTCGCGGCGAGCCGGACGACCTGCAGTTCCTGAGGGGTCAGCGTGTCGAGTGGTCTGGCTTGGCCGCCGGGCTCCGGCAGGTCGGCGCGGGCGCCGGTGGCGGCCAGTTCCGTACGGGCGCGTTCGGCCCAGGGGGTCGCGCCCAGCGCGGCGAACCGGTCCATCGCGGCACGCAGCCGCACTCCGGCATCGGACCGCCGGCGGCCCCGCCGCAGCCACTCGCCGTACAGCAACTCCGTCCTGGCCCGCTCGAACGGCCGCCCGCCCTGGGCGTGCCGCTGGAGCGCCGCGGTGTAGTGCGCCTCGGCCTCGCCGGGTGGGGCGAGCAGGGCCCGGCAACGGTACGCGACGGCGGCGGCCCACGGCTGGGCACTGGCCGCCGCCCAGGCGTCGAACCGGGCGAACGCCTCGGTGGCCAGTGACGGCTCGCCCAGGCGGGCGCAGGCCTCGACGTAGTCGGCTATGGCGAAGGTGACGATCACAGTGTGGCCGAGCGGTCCATCGAGGACCCGCGCCATCCGCTCGGCCACCGCTTCGTGGCGAGCGCGTACGAGGTCGAGCAGGGTCAACGCGCAGCCGCCCCAGCCGGATCCGTTGCGTTCCTGGGCGGCGCCCTCGGCCTGCTGAGCGAGCCGTACGCACCTCTCGTCATCGCCTTCTATGGCGGCGAGGCGGGCCAGGATGCCGTGCAGGTGGCGCAGCCGCCCGGCCTGCCCGGTGTCATGCGCGATCTGCCACGCCTCGGCACCTGACGCCGCCGCCTCCGCGTGCCGGCCGTGGAGGATTTGCGCCTGGGTGAGGAGTTGGAGGGCGTGCGGCAGAGCGCCGATCAGGCCCTGTTCGCGGTAGGTGTCCACCTGCGCGGCCGCCATCTCGCAGGCGGCGTCGTCGTCGCCGGTCATCAGGGCGCTGAACACGGCGTACGTCCCGATGACCCGGCCGGCGGCGGGCGTAGGAAGGCTCGCGCGTAGCGGCACGATGGCGGCGCGCAGGAGTGGGAGTCCGGCGGCCGGGTCTCCCGCGGCCACCCGTTCCATGCCGCGTACCGCTCCGGCCACCGTCGCGAGGGAGTCGTCGATCCCCGGGCCGAGAGCGGCCAGGAGCTCCGTGATCTGCCCGAGCGCGGCGCGGTCGCCCGCGAACCAGGCCTCACCGGCGGCGGTGGCGAGGAGGGAGGCCGCGTCGTCCGGCGCGTTCCCGGCGATGCCCGCCGCGGCCTCGATCAGGGTGTGCGCGGCCGGCGTCGGTCCGCCGTGTTCGGCGTCGACCGCGGCCCGTACGGCGGCCAGCCGGGCCAGCACCGCGGGATCCCCGGTCAGGCGCCGTCCCCGATCGGCGGCGGCGCCCGCGCGGGCCAGCTGCCCGGTGCCGATCGCCGCCTCGGCGGCCGCGGCCAGCCACTGAGCGCGCAGCCGCCGGTCGACGGTCAGCTGCGCGGCCCGCTCGTACGCGGTGGCGGCCGAGGCGTGGCTGCCGCGTTGCCGGGCACGGTCCCCGGTCGCGGCCAGTACGGCCGACGTCTCCTCGTCCGGCCCGACCGCGGCGGCGGACAGATGCCAGGCCCGGCGGTCGGCCTGCTCGTCGCCGTCGAGGACCCGCGCCAGCGCGTGATGGGCGGCCACCCGATGGGCGAGCGGCGCCTCGCGATACGCGGCGGTCTTGACCAGCGGGTGGCGGAACCGCAGCCGATCCTCCGAGACCCGCACCAGCTGGCGGCGCTCGGCCGGTTCCAGATCGGCCAACCCGGCCCCGAAGCCCACCGCTGCCGCGGCCCCGAAGCCAGCCGCCCGACCCCCGGAACCCTCCGCCATCCGAGGTCCAAAGCCCTCCGCCGCCCCGGCCCCGAACCCCTCCGCCGCCTCGAAGCTCTGTGCCGCCCGCAGGACGAGGTCCAGGTCGCCGGTGTCCTCGGCCGCGGCGATCAGGAGCAGCCGCTGGGTGCGTTCGGGGAGCAGCCGGATCGCGGCACGCAGCGACTGTTCGAGGCGGCCGGCCAGGGAGAGCCGGGGTGGTTGCAGGGGCAGCGGGCTCAGCCGGCCGGCCCGCTGCTCGGGAGTGAGGGTCCCGGCGAACTCCAGCAGCGCCAAGGGATTCCCCTCGGCCTCCTCGATCACCCGGTCCCGCGCCTCGGGCACCAGATCGGCCGCCACCTCGGCCAGCAGCGCCTCGCAGTCGGGCCGGGCGAGACCGGCGAGCCGCAGCTCGGGTACCCCGTCGACGGGCCGCTCCGTACCGTCGTCGCGAGCGGCCAGGATCATGGTGATCCGCTCGGCGCCCAGCCGGCGGGCCGCGAACACCAGCGCGTCCACCGAGGCACGGTCCAGCCACTGCACGTCGTCCACGAGGCACAGCAGGGGGCGTTCGCCGGCGAGGTCGGCGAGCAGGGTCAGCACCGCGAGGCCGACCAGGAACCGGTCCTGGGCCCCGCCCTCGCTCTGGCCGAACGCGCCGCGCAAGGCGTCCCGCTGGGCGGCCGGGAGCTCCGTGATGAGCTGCCGGGCCGGCCCCAGCAGCATGTGCAGGGCGGCGAAGGGCAGCTCGGCCTCGGCCTCGACGCCGGTGACGCGGAGCACCAGCGGGTCCCCGCCGGCTGTCCGGGCGATCTCCGCCAGCAGCGCCGATTTGCCGATTCCGGCCTGGCCGTACACCACGATGGCGTTGCCCTGGCCGGCCCCGGACTCGGCGATCATCTCCCGCAGGAGGGCGATCTCCGCATGTCGGCCGATCATGCTGCCCGACCCTACCTAACCGGCGACCGAATCCCGTGAGCCGCCCTCCCAGGTACCGGTCACCGTGACGGATTCGGCCGGGGCGGCGCGGCCCTTACGGTCCTGAGTTATGGAACATGTAAGCCTGCAGCCGGTGGGGACCGTCGTCGGCGGGCGTACCGAGGCGTTCGACGACGACTGGAACACCGAGGAGGCCGTGATCCGGCTCGACGGGAGCCGCTTCGCGCCGGACTCCCTGGCCGGTTTGGAGGCGTTCTCGCACCTGGAGGTGGTCTTCCAGTTCCACCTCGTGGACCCGGCCTCGGTGAACACCTCGGCCCGCCGTCCCAGAGGCAACCCGGACTGGCCGCTGGTGGGCATCTTCGCCCAGCGTGGCAAGAACCGCCCGAACCGGCTGGGCGTCTCCCGCTGCCGCCTGCTCGGCGTCGACGGCCTCGACGTACGCGTACGCGGTCTGGACGCCATCGACGGCAGCCCGGTCCTCGATCTCAAGCCCTACATGGCGGAGTTCGGCCCGCAGGGCGAGGTCGTACAGCCGCACTGGTCGACCGAACTCATGCGTAACTACTACTGAGGGGACTCCACGTCATGAATGCCAAGCTTCCCGCCAGTACGGATGTCCTGATCGTCGGCGCGGGCCCGGCCGGTCTCTCCTTGGCCACGGCGCTGGCCGGGCAGGGGGTGGACGCCGTACTCGTGGACAAGGCGCCGGAAGGCGCGAACACCTCGCGGGCGGCGGTCGTGCACGCCCGCACCCTGGAGGTGCTGCGCGCGATAGACGTGAGCGACGAACTGGTGGCCGCCGGTGTCACCGTGCCCCGCTTCACCGTCCGCGACCGTGACCGGGTGCTGCTGACGGTGGGCTTCGACAAGCTGCCGACCGACTTCCCGTACACCCTGCTGGTCCCCCAGAACATCACCGAGCAGGTCCTGCTGAACCGGCTGCTCAGCCAGGGCGGCACGGTCCATCGCCCGCACGAGATCTCGATCGTCGAGCAGCAGCCCACCGGCGTCACCGCCAAGACCTCCGACGGCGAGCTGATCCGCGCCTCGTACGTCGTCGGCACCGACGGCATGCACAGCACGATCCGCGAGCAGAGCGGGATCTCCTTCACGGGCGACACCTATGCCCAGTCGTTCATCCTGGCCGACGTCCATCTCGACTGGACGGGACCGGCCGACGAGGTGGCGCTGTACTTCGCCCCGGAGGGGGTGACGGTGGTCGCGCCGCTGCCGGGCGGCCGTCACCGGATCGTCGCGACGGTCGACGAGGCTCCCGAGCATCCCACTGTCGCCGACATCCAGGCGCTGCTCGACGCCCGCGGTCCCCACGCTCACCGGTCCATGGTCACCGGCCTGGTCTGGAGCTCCCGCTTCCGGGTCCACCACCGGCTGGCCGACCACTACCGGGCGGGCCGGCTCTTCCTGGCCGGAGACGCCGCCCACGTCCACAGCCCGGCCGGCGGTCAGGGCATGAACACCGGCATCCAGGACGCGCTGAATCTGGCCGGGAAGCTCACCGCGGTGCTGCGCGACGGCGCTCCGGAGACGGTCCTGGACGAGTACGAAGCGGAGCGCCGCCCGGTCGCCGAGGAGGTGGTGGCCTTCACGCACAAGATGACGAAGATCGCGACGGTGGGCAACTCGCCGCTACGGGTCCTGCGCAACACGGCCCTGCGCGCCCTGGACTGGATTCCGGCGGTCCACCACACGATGGCGATGAACCTGTCCGAGCTGGCCACGGCCGACAGGCACTGAGCTCACGCGGTCGCCGCCCGGTGCCCGCGCTGGGCGGCGAGCAGCATGCCCGCCGGGATCACCACGAGTATGAACGGCGTGGGCTCCAGCACCACGGCCGCGACCAGGCCCCACACGGCCACCCCGATCGCGATGTACGGTGGCGGCACCTGTCCGAGCCGCCCGAACCGGAGCACCAGCGCCCCCACCAGCCCGAGCGGCACGGCGAAGCTGCCCCACACCATCCAGAAGGCGCCCGCCGCCGGTGCCGGATCGCGAAGGCTGTCGAGCCCGTCCGCGCCCAGCCACAGCGCACCGCTGAACCAGTCCGGCAGGTGCTGGGCACTGATCACCCCGGTGATCAGCAGGTGTGCGGCGGCCAGGAACATGATGATCCCGCCCGCCCACACCACCCCTCTTACGGAAACATCAGTTTCGGAACTCATAGTTCCGTATAATGGATCTCCTTCCGCCTTCGCGCAAGCCTTTTCCGGAACTATGAGTTCCGTATACTCGCCGGCATGCCGGAACGAAAGCAGCCCCTGGGCCGCCCCCGGGACGACCGGGTGGACAAGGCCATCGCCACCGCCGCGCGCGAGCTGATCGCCGAGCACGGCTACGCGCAGCTGACGGTCGACACGGTCGCGACCAGGGCAGGCGTGGGCAAGGCCGCCATCTACCGGCGGTATGCCACCAAGCAGGAGATGATCTTCGCGGTGGCGCTGCACGACCTGGAGCTCGACACGCCTCCCGACGCGGGCTCACTCCGCGCCGACCTCGCCACTCTGACCCACCTCATGGTGGACCAGCTGGCCGCGCCGCCGCCCGGCGTGGTGCCCGGCCTGCTGGCCGACGTGCACGCGGATCCGGCTCTGGCGGCCAAGTTCGCCGCCACGTTCGTCGCCGCCGAACGTCGCTGCCTGGTCGAGATCCTCGACCGGGCGGTCGGGCGAGGCGAGCTGGCGCGGCGGCCCGAACCGGCGGTGGTGCACGCGCTGCTGCTCGGGCCGGTGTTCGCCTGGCTGTTCCTGCTGCTCGAAGACCGATCCGACCTGCCCGCCTTCGCCACGACCGTCGCCGACGCCACGGCATCGGCGCTCACTCGCGAGGAGGCCGGCTCTCGCGAGGAGGCCAGTTGAGGACAGGCGCGTTACCGGCTCACGCGCTGGGTGGCCGGTTGAGGGGTGGGGCTTTTCTGGCGGAGCCGCGGTAGAGGTCGGCGTCATAGCGTTGTTCGCCCTCGTCGAGCTTGGCGTTGGCGGCCGCCACCAGGTCGACGCCGAGCACGTCCGCCAGCCGTACCAGATAGAGCGTCACGTCGGCGAGCTCCGAGCGGACCCGGGCGAGCGCCTCGGGGTCGAGGTCGGCCGACTCGTCGGGGGTGAGCCATTGGAACTCCGCCAGCAACTCCCCCGCCTCCCCCGCCAGTGCCATGGCGAGGTTCTTCGGCGTGTGGAACTGCTCCCAGTCTCGCGCACGCGCGAACTCCCGCTGCCGTTCGGCGAGTGGCTCCAACTCGTTCATCACGCCTGACGACCTTAGCGGGCCGCGCGGCGCCCGCCGTCACCTGCCGAGGGGGCCATGGAGGTCGTGGTCACCTGTTGAGGAGGTCGTGGATCGCCTGGAAGACGGCATCGGGCCGGCGGAAGATGATGGAGGCGTGGCCGACATCGTCGACCAGGCGGTTCTCCCCGCGCGAAACCGAGGCGGCCAGCGCGTCATACAGTCGCCGCTTGCCGTCGATCTCCTCGCGCAGCAGCGATTCGGGAGTGCCCTGGGACACCGCTTCCTTGAAGGCGTCGATACCCGTGGCGGTGAGCACGATCAGCGGCACGTCGGGCAGCCGCCCCGCCCCGCGTACCTCGTCGTGGAGCTGGTAGCGGTTCGCCGCCTCCTGGGCGCCGATCCCTATCCATTCCGGGCTGACATGGCGTTCGACGAGCAGCTCGCGGGTGGCCGCCGGCCAGTCGGCCAGCACCTGCGTGAACAGGCCGCGGTAGAACTGAATGACCTCATCGGGCAGCTCGTCGGGAACCGCCTGATCGGGGTCCCATTCGGCCCAGGTCTCGACCAGCTTCGGGGGCATGTACGCGTCGTAGTCCTCGTGTTCGGGTTCGACCAGGACCAGGCCCGACACCTCGCCGGGGAAGCGCTGCGCGTAGTGGCGGGCGTACAGGCCGCCGAGGGAATGGCCGACCAGCAGGTACGGCGCGGGCACCCCGGCGACCCGCAGCAGCTCGCGCAGCTCGTCGGTGACCTCGGTGGAGGTGCGCGGCAGCTCGGCCCGGTCGCTCCACCCCGTTCCGGCACGGTCGTAGAGCACGCTCGTGGTGAGCTCGGCGGCCCACTCCTGGACGTTCAGGAAGTCCATGCCGGACGATCCGGCTCCAGGCAGGAATACCACCGCCGGACTCCCGTCGCCCGATCGATGCAGCGGCAACCGCCGCCCTCCCACCTCGTAGAACCGCCCCAATGGAAGCGTCGGTTGATCCTTCATCGCTGAACCCCTCCTGGCAATGAGTTGCTTTCCCAAGTTTGGGAACAGTACCAGATATGGGATCGTAGCCAGATGGACACGCTTGACTTGCTCCTGCACCCGGTTCGGCTGCGCATCGTGCACGCCATGTCCGGCGGACTGACCCGCACCACGTCCGACCTGTGCGCTCGCCTGCCCGACGTCCCCAAGACCACGGTGTACCGGCACGTGGGCCTGCTGGCCGAGGCGGGAGTGCTGGAGGTGGAGGGCGAGCAGCGGGTGCACGGCGCCGTCGAACGCCACTACCGGCTACGCCGAACGCGAGCGGTGATCGATCAGGACGCGGCCGCGTCGATGTCCTTGGAAGACCACCGGCACGGCTTCGCCGCGGCCATGGCGGCCCTGCTCGCGGAGTTCAACGCCTATCTCGACCGAGAGAACGCCGACCCGACGGCGGACTCGGTGTCCTACCGCCAGTTCCCGCTCTGGCTCAACCAGGACGAACGCACCGAGATGATCAGCGACATGGTCGGCGTCATCATGCCCCGGCTGCGGAACCAACCCGCACCGGACCGCAGCCACCACCTGCTGAGCACGATCTTCTTTCCGACCGAGGATCCACAGCCGGAAAGTCACCAACCTCAAGGTGAGTAGGACGGGGCTCAGAGCCAGCCGGCGTCGCGGGAGATGCGGATGGCGTCGATGCGGTTGCGGGCGCCGACCTTGTTGATCGCGTTCGACAGGTAGTTGCGTACGGTGGCCTGCGACAGCGAGAGATCGGTGGCGATCTGGGCGACGCGGATGCCGGTGGCGGCGGCGCGCAGGACCTCGGTCTCGCGAGGGGTGAGCGGAGTGCTGCCGGTTTCCAGGGCGGCGGCGACGAGTTCGGGGTCGATGACGCGTTCGCCGCGGGCTATGCGGCGGATGCCGTCGGTGAGGGCGTGGGCGGGGGCGTCCTTGACGATGAAGCCCCTGACGTGGACCTTCAGAGCGCGCAGGAGGTTGCCGGGCTGGCTGAGGCCGGTGAGTACTAGGGTGCGGCAGGCGGGGAGCCGGGCGGACAGTTGTTCGGCGGCGGACAGGCCGTCCAGGCCGGGCATGTCGATGTCGAGGACCGCCACGTCGGGGTGGACGCGGAGGGCGGTGGCGAGGACCTCGTCGCCGCGTTCGATCTCGGCGACGACCTCCATGTCGTCCTCCAGGGACAGCAGGGCGACCAGGGCTGAGCGGATCATGTGCATGTCCTCGGCGATCAGCACGCGGATCACGCGACCTCCTCGGGGACTTCTACCGACAGCCGGAACAGGCCGTCGTGGGCGGTGGTGAGCCACGTGCCGGAGGCGGCGCGGGTCCGCTCGGCCAATCCGGAGAGCCCGGTGCCGGACGGGGCGAGGGGGGATGGGGTGCGGGTCAGGTCGGCTGCCCCGGAAGGAGGCTGGGCGCCGTCGTTGACGATCTCCAGTCGTACCGTGCCCTGGTGGTGGGTGAGGGTGATGGCACAGGTGCGGGCGTCACTGTGACGTAGCAGGTTGGTGGTGCCTTCGCGGATCGCCCAGGCCAGGGCGTTCTGGGCGGGGCCGGACAGGGGCGGCAGGTCGGCCACGTCCAGGCGGGTGTCGACGCCGGCGGCGCCGAGCAGGGCCGCGGCGCCGTCGATCTCGGTGCGCAGCGATACGGAGTGCTCGTCGCGGGTGATCGCGCGTACATCCCGCAGCGCGTCCCTGGCAACGCCGGTCAGGCTCTCGACCTCGGCGCGGGCGGCGGCGGTGTCCTTCGCGAGCAGGCGGAGGGCCAGGTCGCCTTTGAGAGAGATGGCCGACAGGCTCTGGCCGAGCAGGTCGTGCAGGTCGCGGGAGACGCGGACGCGTTCCTCGCCGACGGCGGTGGCGGCCAGCTCGGTGCGGGTGGCCTCCAGCTCGTTCAGCAGCCGGACCAGGCGGGCGCCGCCGACCAGCGTGCCGGCGTACAGGATGAGGCTGAACAGGGCATACGCGCCCAGGAGAAGTGCCTGGGGGATGGTGTGGGCGTCGTCGCGCAGCATGGCGATCACCTCCTTCGCCGGGTTGTGCAGGAGCTGCGCGATCACCGCGAACAGCATCAGACGGCCGCGCAGCAGCATCACGATCGAGGCGAGGGCGAAGGTGGTGAAGGCCTGCCAGTTCGAGCCGAACCACCACAGGGGGACGTTGGCGAGGATGGCGAGCGCCGCCAGGGTCCAGGGCCAGCCCGCCGGGCGTTCGCCTCTGGAGGTGGCCAGGCTGTGTCGCAGGCTCAGGCAGAGGGCCAGGGCGCAGGCGACGGTGGCGCCGACCGGGTTGCCGGGTGGGCCGTCCATGCCGAGGGTCGTGTAGACGGGGACCTGTACGGCCAGCAGGACGTGCAGGGCGATCAGCGGCCAGAGGGGGTGGCGCACGACCCACCGCGGCACGGTCGGCGGGGTCATGGGCGGGCCTCGGACGTGTGGATGTGGGGACGCACGTCGATGGTTTCGATGGTGTCGTCGGCGCGCACCTCCAGGCGTACTCCGTCGGTCAGGACGGTTGCCGTGATCGTGCAGGTGCTCACGCCGTCGGTGCGCAGCAGGCCGGTGACCGTCGCGCGCAGGGCCGCCCGGGGCCGCGGTGCGATCGTGTCGGGGATGCCCGTGCGGGGCAGCTGCAGGCGGGTCTCGATACCGGCCGCGGCGAGCAGGGTGGCGGCCGTGTCGAGTTCGGCTCGGAGGGACGGCCGGCGGTAGCCGCGTACCCGCTGCCTGGCCTCGGCGAGCGTACGCCGGGAGTCGTCGGCGAGCCCGGCCAGCTTCGCCTCCAGCTCAGCCCGCTTGTCGAGCGGGGTCGTCAGCAGGTCTGCGGCATGTGCGCCGCGGGCCGCGAGGGACTCCAGGGCGGTGCCGAGCGTACGGCGGAGGTCGTCGTCGATGCGGCGCCGCTCCTGTGCGACCGCCCGCTGGGCGAGCACCTCCCTGGCCGACCGCAGGCGGACGAGGGCGGCGGAGAGCCAGACGAGCAGGAGTACGGCCCCGCTGCCGCAGAGCTCCGAGAGAGTGAGCCACGGCGCGGCGTTCCATGGCAGGCCCAGCAGCAGGGCGGCGGGCGCCCCCGCGATCACCAGCGACAGGTACGCGACGAATGACCACGGGCCGGGAAGGACCAGGACGGCCGACACGGCGAGGCTCGCGTAGGTGCGCGGCCACATGTTCCCGGCCAGTGGAGTGACGGCGAGGATGATGACGGCCATCACCGCGAATGACCAGTGGCCGGCCGGGGGCCGGATGGCGCGTGCCGCGTACCAGACGTGGCGCAGGTGCAGAGGCAGGTACACCGCGGTCGCCGCGAGGCTCCACAATCCGGTGCGGGCGTCGTTGCCCAGATAGCTGAACGACAGCGCGACCTGCAGCACGGGCAGCAGGCCGCTGCAGGTGACCGCGCCGACCGGAGCCAGCCGGACGACGCGGTCGGATCGCCAGAACTCCACCAGCCGAACCACCCCCCGTCCACGTGTCCCGGCTGACCAGGGTAGGTGGCTCGGCCGGGTGGCGGCCACCAGCGGCGGCCTGGCCGGGGAGAGGAGGAGGGTCATGGCTTGGCCACGCCTACGCGCCTGCCTCGTCGGCGTCGATCACACGGCCGAGGTTGTCGAGCTCGTTGGCGCGGCCGGCGGCCAGCCGCTGGGTCCACTCCTCGTCGTGCATCGCGTCCGCCGTCATCGTGACGCGGACGCCGCCCTCGACAGTCTCGAGCTCGACCACGGTGAGGAAGTCGTACGGGTCCACGCCGGGGATGAAGTCGGCGAGCGAGGTGTAGGAGAGCCTGCCCGGCTCCGACACCTCGACGAACTTCTTGCGGGATTCGGTGCTCAGCGGCATCCCGTGGCTCTCCATGAACGCGATCTGCTCCGGCGCCGTGGCGGTCATCGTATAGCTGAGGTCGCCGCCGGGCCGCAGGTCGAGCTTGCCGACCTCGACGGTGAAGCCGTCCGGCGACCACCAGGAGGCGATGCCCTCGGGGGTGGTCCACAGCCGCCAGACGTGCTCGGGGGTGGTCGGGTAGGTGCGCGTGATACGCACGCTCTCGTTGGCCAATGTCATGGTCTGCTCCCTGGCAAGTGGGTGATGAACCCAACCCTGCACCCCCGTCGGCCAGGACAAACAGATGCAGATGTCACTTAGCGCCCCGTGTATTTTGCGTTGACGCGCAAGGACTGAAAGACAAGTTCAGAGGTCGGCGTCGTGGACGAGGATGGCGGCCTGGACGCGGTTGGTCAGGCCGAGTTTGGCCAGTACCCGGCTCACGTGCGCCTTGACCGTCGCCTCCGACAGGCGCAGGTCGCGGCCGATCTCGGCGTTCGACAGGCCGCGGGCGAGGGCTCTGATCACGTCCTCCTCGCGGCCGGTGAGCGCGGCGAGCTGCCTGCGGGCCGAGTCCGACCGCGAGGGCGCACGGTCCACGAACGCGTCGATCAGCCGCCTGGTGACCGACGGGGAGAGCATGGCCTGGCCGGCGGCCACCGTACGGACGGCGGCGGTCAGGTCTCTCGGGGGCGTGTCCTTGAGCAGGAAGCCGACCGCGCCGAGCCGCAGCGCCTCGTGGACGTACTCGTCCAGGTCGAACGTGGTCAGCATGACGATCTTGGGCGGGTCCGGGGCGGCCAGCACGCGGGCGGCGGCGGTCAGGCCGTCGGTGCCGGGCATCCGTACGTCCATGAGCACCACGTGCGGCCTGAGCCGGGCCGCCGCCCCGACGGCCTCCTCGCCGTCCCTGGCCTCGCCCACCACCACGATGTCGTCGGCCGTCTCCAGGATCATCCGCAACCCGGACCTGACCAGGGCCTCGTCGTCCACGACCAGCACCCGGATCATGCCGCGGCCCGCACGGGGATGTCGGCGGTGACGCGGTAGCCGCCCTCTTGTCTGGGGCCCGCCGCCAGCGATCCCCCGAGGAGCTCGACACGCTCACGCAACCCCGCCAGCCCCCACCCCGCCCCGGGCAGCGCCTGCCTCGCACCCGACTCATCCGGTAGTGACCGCTCCGCGCCCGGCCCGTCGGCGGTGCCTCGGTTCAGGATCTCCACCTGGAGTGTGTCGTTCAGGAAGCGCACGTGTACGTCGGTGTGGGCGTCGCGGGCGTGTTTGTGCACGTTGGTGAGTGCCTCCTGAACCACCCGGTAGGCGGTCCGCTCCACCGTCGAGCCGAGTGCGCGCGGCCGGCCATGGTCGTGCCTGCGCACCGAGATGCCCAGTGCGCGCGACTGGTCGAGGAGCCGGTCGAGGTCGGCCAGCGTGGGCTGCGGGCTGAGCTCGGCGGGCTGCTGGTTCGAGCGCAGTACGCCGAGCAGCTCGCGCAGGTTGGCGAGCGCCTCCCGGCCGATGTCGCCGATCATGGACGCCGTACGGGCCGTGGGCTCGTCGGCGGCCCGCACCTCCAGGGCCCCCGCGTGCAGCACCATCAGCGAGACCCGGTGCGCGACCACGTCGTGCATCTCCCTGGCGATGCGCGCCCGTTCCTGGGCCCTGGCCTGCTCGGCCCGCATCACCTGCTCGCGTTCGAGCCGGTCGGCCCGCTCTCTGGCGGCGGCCAGCACGTCGCGCCGGGCCCGGGTCCAGAGCCCGAACACGAACGGCAGTCCCACCAGGGCCATGGCCATCAGCGCCACGTTGGCGGGGGTCGCCGTGACCATCTCCCGGCGTCCGCCGATCAGGTCGCCGACGACGACGGCCGCGCCGAGCGCCGCGGCGGTGCCGCCCAGGTAGCTCGCGATGCCGCGAGCCCCGCGCAGGGTCGTACCGGCGTAGTAGGAGGCGACCATCAGCGGCGGCCACATCACCAGCCACACGTAGAAGACGGCACCGAGCACGGCGAGCGGCCACCAAGACCGCCGCGCCCACCAGGCCGCCACGCCCGCGGCGGCCGCCGTCGTGACGAACACCGGCGACGTCAGGCCGTCGGTCTGATCGAACGGCACCGCGGACACCACGAACACGGCCGGCCCGAGCAACACCGGCAAGCCGCCCTCGATCCGTCTGCTCACCTGCATGTTCGCCAGCCTATGGCGCGACGCGGGGCCGCCGCCCGAGCCGATCGTCGATCGGGACCACTACGAAAGGAGGGGGTGCCGGTCGACTTCCCGGGCAAGCCGGGCCGGTGGGTACGGGCCCAGGCTGGGCCGCATGAAACGACACCTGATCGTGGCCCTGGGCGTGGCCCTGCTGGCGACGCCGACCGTACAGGCACAAGCACAGGCAGAAGCCGAGACCGCGGGCACCTCGTTGCCCGCGCCCACCGGGAAGTACCCCGTGGGGCTGGCCTCCCTGCATCTGGTCGACACCGATCGTCCCGATCCGTGGGTGCCGCAGGACGGGGCGCGGCAGCTCATGGTCTCCCTGTGGTACCCGGCCGCTAAGGCGGGCACGCGGGCGGCTCCCTACGTGACGCCGCAGGAGTCGGCGCTGATCGTCAAGCCTTATCCGAACGTCCCCGCCGACACGCTCGCCAAGACCCGGACGTACGCCACAGTCGACGCGAAGCCGCTCACCCGCAGCCTGCCGCTCGTGCTCGTGTCGCCGGGTTTCAGCTTTCCCCGCGCGACGATGACCTCGCTGGCGGAGGACCTGGCCAGCAAGGGGTACCTGGTCGCGGCCGTCGAGCACACCTATGAGTCGGTGGCCACCACGTTCCCCGACGGGCGGACCACGACCTGCGCCGCGTGCGCGGGTGAGAACACCGAGGAGAGAGGGGCGGCGATCGCGAAGAGCCGGGTGATCGACCTGTCGTTCGTGCTCGACCGGCTCACCGCGAAGACCGGCTGGGGACGGCTGGTCGACAGGTCGCGGATCGGCGTGGTCGGCTTCTCGGCGGGCGGCAACGCAGCCCCGCAGCTCATGGCCGCCGACAAGCGGGTGCGCGCCGGGGTGAACCTCGACGGGAGCTACAACCCGAAGCAGCCCACGGGTACGGTACGCGGGCCGCTCCTCATGATGGGCACCAAGGAGAACCACACGCCAGCCGGTGACGTGTCGTGGGTCAACTGGTGGCCGAAGGTGAACGGGTGGAAGCGCTGGCTGTCGGTCGCGGACACGGACCACGCCTCGTTCACCGACTACGCGGTGATCAGGCCGCAGGTGGGCCTGCCCGCACCGGCGCTGGACGGTGCGCGCGCCGTGTCGATCACCCGGGCGTACGTCGGCGCCTTCCTCGACCGGCACCTGCGCCGGCAGCGGGAGCCGCTGCTGGACAAGCCGTCGAAGGACTTCCCCGAAGTGACGTTCTGGCCTGAGACCGCCTCGCGGCGCTGAGGCTCACAGAATCCCGAGATCGTCGCCGAGGGCGGGGCCTCAGAGAGCCCCGAGGGCGTCGGTGAAGGCGTCGACGGTGGCGGCGATGTCCGCCTCCGTGTGTTCCGTGGACATGAACCACAGGCCACGCGGCACCATGTTGACTCCGCGTTCGAGCAGCGCCGCGTGCAGCCGGGCCATCATGGCCCGGTCGGTGGCGGCGAAGTCCCGGTAGTCGCGTACGGCACGGGCGTCGGTGAAGTACGTCTGGAAGACCGGCCCCGGCCCGGCCACGAGCATCGGCACCCCCTCCTTGTCCGCGGCCGCCCTGAGGCCCTCCATCAGCGCTTCGCCGCGTGCGAACAGGGTGCCGTAGACCTCCTCGCGCCGCTCGTCCAGGATGCGGAGCGTCGCCTCGGCCGCCGCGATGCCAACGGGTTGGGAGTTGAACGTGCCCGCGTGCGCGACCTTTCCGGCTGAGATGTGGTCCATGACGGCCGCCTTGCCGGCCAGCGCGGAGACCGGCATGCCTCCGGCCATGGCCTTGCCGAAGATCGAGAGGTCGGGGGTGATGCCGAGATACTCCTGGGCGCCGCCGGGGGCGAGCCGGAAGCCGGTGATGATCTCGTCGAAGATCAGCAGGGTGCCGTGGCGGTCGCAGAGCTCGCGTACCGCCCGCAGATAGCCGGGGTCGGGTTCGATGGCCCCGGTGTTGCAGAGCACCGGCTCGGTGATGACGGCGGCGATCTGGCCGGCGTGCTGGTCCATCAGGCGGGTGAGGGCGTCGAGGTCGTTCCACGGGCAGATGATCAGGTCGTCGGAGTGGCCGTGCTGCTGACCCGCCGTACCCGGCACGGCGACCGGCGCGGCGGCGGGACCCGCCAGGTCGACGGCGGGGTGCACGCTGTACAGGACGGGGTCCAGCCAACCGTGGTAGTGGCCCTCGAACTTGAGGATCTTGGACCTCTCGGTGTAACCACGGGCCAGCCTCAGGGCGGCGTGCACCGCCTCCGAGCCGACGGTGTTGAAGCGGACCCGCTCGGCCGAGGGCACCATGGCGCACACTCGCTCGGCCACCCGGACCTCGGCCGCGTGCTGGGCCGAGTAGACGATGCCACGAGTGACCTGCGCGGCGACCGCCTCCGCCACCGGGGCCGGGCAGTGGCCGAGCAGCGCGGGGCCCTGGCCGAGTACGTAGTCGAGATAGACGTTGCCGTCCACGTCCCAGATCCGCGCGCCGGCCGCTCGGTCGACGTAGAGGGGGACACCGGCCGTACGGCGGGCATCGCTGGAGACGCCGCCCGCGATGAAGCGCTGGGCGGTGGCGTACAGGTCGCGGCTGACGTCCAGATTCCGGGTCATGGGAATCATCAAACGGCGACATATCGCCCGGCGACAAGAAAGAGGGCAAGAAGAGGGTCGAGAGTGCAAATTTCGGTGCTTGTGGAGGTCGCGGGCGCTTGGTGGGCTTGCAGGCATGTTTCTCGGACGTATTCGACGGGCTCCATCCAGTCCGGTCGAGCTGGTGGCCCGGCGCGCCGGCGGCGAACTGCTCAGCCTCTCCGGCCTGGGCGACGACCCCGTGGTCCTGCTGGACTCTCTCGGGCTTGAGCAGCTCACCGAAGAAGTGGACCGGCGCTGGTCCTCGGGCCCGACACTCGACGAATCGGCGGTGCTCTTCGAGCCGCCGGTGGCCACCTGTACGAAGATCTGCTGTCTGGCCCTGAACTACCTCGCCCACGCGCAGGAGAGCGGCATGGAGGTGCCGCCGGAGCCGGTGCTGTTCTTCAAGCCGCCGTCCGCGCTCACCGGACACAACCAGCCGGTGGTCGCCCCGGCGCGTACCCGTCACCTGGAACACGAGGTGGAGCTGGCGGTCGTCATCGGCAAGGTGACCCGGGACCTACCGGCGGAGCGCTGGCAGGAGGCGGTCGCCGGCTACACCGTGATCAACGACATGACGGCCCGCGATCTGCAGCTGGCCAATATCTCCCGGAACGTGCCATGGGACCAGTCGAAGGGGTTCGACACCTTCGCGCCGGTGGGTCCGTACCTGGCCACGGTGGACGAGGTGCCCGATCCGCACAAACTGGAGCTGACACTGGAGGTGGGAGGCGAGATCAGGCAGCGGGCCAACACCGGGCAGATGGTATTCGGCCTGCCCCGGCTGATCGCCGACCTGTCCGACGGCATGACGCTGCTGCCGGGCGACCTGATCGCGACCGGCACCATAGCCGGCATCGCCCCGCTCAAGGACGGTGACACCATGCGGGCGACGGTGGCCGGAGTCGGCACTCTCGTGAATACGGTCCAATTTCGGTCCGCCTAAAGTAGAGCCATGACCTATGCCGTGGCCGCGCTCGTGGATCTCGATGACTTCATGGCTGCCGAGCAGGCCCGAGGGCGGCCGTGGGCACGCCGCCAACTCGGGCATGCCGACCAGGTGGTACGGGCCGCCGCGAACGGGCGCCCGGGAGCGATGTGCCGTCCGCAACCTCCGGAGGAGTGGCTGGTCCTGCTGACCGGCGACGATCCGGACGCGCTGATGTCCGACGCGGCCGAACTGGCCGAGGAGGTACGCGCCCGGATGGTCCGCGAGACGGTGTGGACCGCCACGGTCAGCCTGGGCGCGCCGAGCCTGGCCTCCGGAGCGGCGGAACAGGACGCCAGGCGGGTCAACGACTACAAGCTCGTCCTGGGCGGCGACCGGGTGATCCCCCCTCCCCCGCACGGTACGGCCGCCCTGACGCCTCCGGTCCGGATCGAGCAGGAACTCGCCAGGACGGTACGGGCCGGCGATCGCAACGGCGCGGCCGGGTTATTGGCCAGGTGGGTGGACAGATGCGCGAGCGAGCGTGACGTCGACCCGCGAACGCTGCGCAACTGGCTCATCGGCGAGCTGCTCTTCGTGGCGGACGTGGCCAACCGGGCCAGACTGGCCGACGGGTCGACGGACTGGGTGGAGGCCTGCGCCCGGCTGCCGATCGAGGACATCCTCATGGTCGGCGACATCCACGAACGCTCGTACCTGCACATCTGGCTGCGGGAGACCCTGGGCCGGCTGATGCCGCCGCCGTCCCGCCGGGATGTGCTGGCGCTGGCCGAGGCGTACATGGCCGAGCACTACACCGACCCCGCCCTGCGCCTGGCGACGGTGGCCGGGGCGGTGAGCGCGAGCCCGTTCTACATCTCGCACCTGTTCGCCGGGGAGCGGCGGACGACGTTCCTGCGCCACCTGACCGGGCTACGGCTGCGGCACGCGCGCAGGCTGCTGTCCACCTCCGTCCTGCCCATCGACGTGATCGCCGCGCACACCGGCTATCCGAGTACGAAGGCGCTGCGCGCCGCGTTCCGGCGGCACATCGGCTGCTCTCCGACGGAGTATCGCCGGAACAGATTCCAGTCCGGACCGTGACCAGGGAGTGAGGCCCAAGATGGATGTGGCGATCGACGGCGGCCAGACGGGGCTGCGGCTGGGCCTGGCGGTGGCCGGACGGATCCGGGAGGTTCGGGAGGTCCCTGGCCTGTCTTACGCGGAAGGCTCACCGGTCGAGGCCGTCCTCGACCGGATCGGGGCGGGCTGGGGTGAGGTCGACACGATCTGCCTGGGGTTGACCACGATCCTGGACGATCCGGACAAGCTGGCCGCCCGCCTCCTCACGATGGCCCGGCGCGTGCTGATCACCACCGACGTGGTCACCTCGCACGCGGGCGCGTTCTCCGGCGGGCCGGGTGTGGTGCTGGCCGCGGGCACCGGCGCCATCGCCCTCGGTATGGGTCCGGGCGCGGGCGTGGGTGGCGAGATCCGGCAGGTGGATGGCTGGGGCTACCTCTACGGCGACGCGGGCAGCGGGTTCTGGATCGGTCGGCGCGGGCTCGACGCGGCCTACCGAGGGTTCGACGGCCGGTCCGCGTCGGGCCCGCTCACCGCGAGCGCCCGCGCCGTCTTCGGCGATCTCGCCGAGCTCCCCGCGAAGCTCTACCTGGCTCCGGACGCGGTGGCGCGGGTCGCGCGCTTCGCCGTACACGTCCTGGAGCTGACCGAAGACCCTACGGCCCGTGCCATCGTCGAGGAGGCGGGCCGCGAGCTGGCGAGCACGGTGGCCGCCGCCGCCCGCTGTTTCCCGGCAGGTGCCACGGTGCCCGTCGCGTGGACCGGCCGCCTGTTACGCGACCCCGTGCTGCGTGCCGGGTTCGAGGCCGAGCTGGCGCGGCGGCTGCCCCAGGCCCGCCTGTGGCCCCCCACGGGTGACAGTCTGGCGGGCGCCGCCCTGCTGGCCGCCGCCGATGACCCCGGCCGCTACAACACGATGATCAGGACGGTACGGCGATGAGAGTGGGATACGGCAGAGTCGAGTTCACCGTGCCGGACGGCACTCCGATGGGCGGCTACCTCGACCGCCCCGGGCCGTCCACCGGTCGGCTCGACCCGCTGGAGGTCAGCGCGGTCACCTGGTTCGATGGAGAGCGCCGCTTCGCGCTGGCCACCGCCGACGCCATCTGCGTCAACGAGGATCTGGCCCGGCGAGCCAGGCAGTTGGCGGGCTGCGAGCTGTGGCTCGCCGCCAGCCATACGCATGCTGGGCCCGAGACCGGCTGCGTGCCGGGCGGCGGGCCGACGCCGCAGCCGTGGCTCGACCGGATCGCCGAGGCGACCCAGGCCGCCGTACGCCAGGCGATCGACGGCGAGCGGCCGTGCGCGGGCACGGTGCACCACGGCGAGCTACGCGGCGTCGGCGCCGACCGGAGCAGGCCGTCGGCGGAGGCAGTGGTGCCGCTCGACCTGGTCGCCATCCGAGCAGATGGGCTCGCCGGAGTCCTGGTGGTGCTGCCCGTCCACCCCACCGTGCTGCCTGCGGCGAACCGTCTGACCAGCGCTGACCTGGTGGGGGCCGTACGCCGGAGCCTGCGGGAAACGCTCGGCGAGGACGTGTGGGTCGTGGTCGCCACCGGCGCGGCCGGCGACATCAGCACCCGGCACACCCGGCGGGGCCAGGACACGGCCGAGCTCGACCGGCTCGGCGCGGCCGTCGCGGATCGCTGCACCGAGCTGCTCGCCGGGCCGGCAGCCCAGGGCTGGTCGGCGGATTCGCGGATCTCCTCGGCCGAGCGGCGCCTGACGCTCCAGCCCGCCTCCGTGGCGGCCGACCCAGCGGCGCTCACCGCCGACTACGAGGCGGCGCTGGCCGCAGGCGACCCGGTCGCCACCCGCCTGGCCCGCAGCAGGCTGGAAGGCGTACGGGCACGCAGCGGGCCGGAGGGCGTGGCCGCGCCCAGCGCTCTTCCAGCCCCGATCGGTGTGACCGTGCACGCCGCTCGTCTCGGCGGGCTCGCCATGGTCGGGCTGCCCGGCGAGCCGTTCCTCGCCGTCGCCGAGAGCCTGCGCGCCCCAGATCACCGGGAGCCGGTGGTGGTCCTGGGCTACGTCAATGGCTATCCCGGCTACCTGCCCACGATCGACGCCTACCAGCGGACCGAGTATGAGGTGCTGGCCAGCCCGGTGGCCCCGGGCAGCGCCGAGTTGCTCGCCGAGACCGCACGACACCTCCTGGAGGAATCTTGATCGACCAGAACGCGTACGCCGAAACCGCACGAAACGCAGTAAACCGGGTGCTCGACGCGGAGCGGTCCGTGATCGAAGAGGCCGGTGGTCTGATCTTCGCGGCGCTGCGGGCGGGCGGAGTGCTGCAGGCCTTCGGCACTGGTCATTCGAGGTCGGTCGCGCTCGAGCTCGTGGGCCGGGCCGGTGGCCTGGTGGCGGCCAATCAGCTCGGCATCCGCGACGTCGCCTACTACGGTGACGCCTCGCCGCGGGACATCCTCGACCCGAAGATCGAGCGTGAGCCGGGTCTCGCGCTGCGCATCTGGGAGCTGGCCGACATCAGGCCGGAGGACGTCTTCGTGATCATCTCGAACTCCGGTGGCAACGCGTCCATCGTGGAGATGGCCCGCCTGGCCAGGACGCGTGGGCACCGCGTCATCGCCATCACCTCACGCGCCCACACCGCCGAGCTCTCCGTGGACGAGCGGCTGGCCGACCTGGCCGACGTGGTCATCGACAACGGCGCCCCGTACGGAGACGCGGCCCTGCCCCTGCCCGACGGCGGCGCCATCTGCCCGGTCTCGAACCTCACCGGCGTGCTGATCGCCCAGCTCCTGGTCGCCGAGGTGGCCGGCCGTTTCCTGGCTGCCGGGCAAGCCCCGCCCGTCTTCAGGTCCGCCAACACACCCGGCGGTGACGCGTACAACGACAGGCTGCTGGAGGGGTACGGCTCCCGCGTCCGCCTCGGCGACGCCTGAGCGACGACAGGCCCACACGTACAGCTGAGCGACAGGCCCGCGTACGCCTAAGCCTTGACGAGCCGGTACGGCTGGCGGGGCCGCCCGGCCTGTGTGCCCTTGACGGGTGGCATCGGCCAGGCCAGCCCCTCCTCCGCCAGACTCTGCAGCACCCGGCGGGCGCTGCGCGGCGCGATGGCCAGCACGTCGGCCACGATCTCGGCGTCGACCACCATCGCGTCGGGGCCGTCGCCGAGCCCTTCGACCAGCCGGTCCAGCAGCTTGGCCGCCTTGGTGGTGGCCACCGGACCGGTCTCGGGCTGGCGGCGCCGGCGTACCGGCAGCGAGAGCGCGGTGCCGTCCCCGCTGACCAGGTACGCCGCCGCGGCGCCGGCGTTGCGTGCCTTCTCCACCGCGACCAGCGCGTTGGCGTCGGCGTCGCGGGCGGTGCCGCCGAGGCCGATGCCGACCTCGGCCGCGACGCCGATGTCCGCGAGGATCCGGTCCATGAACGGCGCCACCCTGAACCCCTCGGTCGCCTGGCGCAGCGCGCCGAGCGTGGTGGTCACCACGTAGCTGTTCTCGTCGCGCGGCACCACGGTCGCGCCCATCAGCCGGGCGTCGGCCAGCAATGCCTGGTGCAGCGACAGCTTGAGCTCCTGCTGCCAGTAGTTGCCCGGCCCCGAATAGCTGGGCCTGGCCGAGGCGGCCAGCTCGACCACCACGATGGCGATCTGCGCGTCCTCCAGCCGGCTGCCCGTGCCGAGCAGGGCGGCGGTGTTGAGCGCGACGCGCAGCGTGTGGGACGTGGGCAGCATGCGCAGCACCGGCACCCCGGCTGCGGTCAGCTTGGTGGCCACGCTCCTGATCGTGGTCAGCGCCGCGGTGGTGGCGCCCTGCCGGTAGAGCCGTTCGTGGAATTCGATGAAGCCGCGGGCCGACTCCGGCTGGTCGTACTCCGACAGGTGGACCTCCGCCGTACTGACGCCGATCTCCCCGTAGGCCTCTTCGACGTCGGCCGCGAGCAGCGAGTCGATGCTGACCCGAGCCGGGTCGAGGCCGTGGGTGAGCACGCCGCGCAGCAGGCTCGCGTACAGGCTGGCCCCGCTCATCGGTACGAACGTCGCCGGAACGGGCAGCTCGCCCGTCTGCCTGGCCAGGTCGTGCTGGAGCGGCCCGGTGAACAGCACCACGTCGATGCTGTCGGAGATCTTCGAGAACTTCTCGTAGGTCTCGTGCTCCTCCGCATGTGACGCGCCGACCAGCCGCCAGTCGGCGGCGGCGGGCAGCTCGGCCCCGATCATCATGATCTGCTGGACGAGATCGTTCGGCCCCACGATCCCGATCGCCACCCTGGACCGCGTCTCGGAACGCAGCCGATCCATGATCTTGATCACTCCCGTCCGGATCTCCACTGAAGCAGGCGGGTCATCGTGCCGCCGAGCACGGCGGCTCGGTCCTCCTCAGTGAGGCCACTGAAGATTACCCGTCCCAGCGACATCCGTAGATCAATGAACGGGAAGTCGGACCCGTAGACCACCCGGCCCGCTCCCACCTCTCTCACCATTCTGGCTATGTCGGAGCCGCTGTTGAAGGACCCGCACACCTCGAGCACGACGCCAGAACGTCGCTGTGCCACCTCTATCGCCGCGTCGAACCCATTCGGCGTGGCGCCGGCGTGCCCGGCGAGTATCACCACGTCGGGGTAACGGGCCGCGACCTCGTCCACCATGGGCAGGTCGTTGTACGGCGAGCCGTCATAGGTGTGCGTGAGCACCGGGCAGCCCGTGCGCTGCGCGAACTCCCACACCGGGGCGTATCGGCCACCGGTGAGCGGATAGTCGTGCAGGTCGGGGTGGAGCTTGATGCCGCCGAACCGGTGGTCGGCACCCCACATCTCCAGCTCTCCGGCGGGGTCCTGCCAGGGGTTCACGGTGAGGTAGCCGGTGAAGCGGTCCGGCGCGCGGCCGACCACCTCGGCCGTCGCCGCGTTCCCCGCCGCGGCGTCCAGCTGGATGGCCAGGTGGCTGGAGATGACCGCGTGCGACACCCCGCACCTGTCCATCACCCTGACCATGCCGTCGGATCCCGCGTCGGGGATGAAGAAGAGGCTGTACGGGCCGACGTGGGCGTGCGCGTCGACGATCCGCACGCTGGTCTGCGGACGCCGCTCCCACAGCGCGGACGTGAGCGCGTTCACCGAGCCACCAGCGTTCACCGAGCCACCGACAGCGGACGCCGAGCCGCCGGCACCGGGCATGGGCGCGTTCACCGGGCGGCCAGCGGCAGCAGTCCGTGCAGGGTGCCGGAGCCGATCGTGGCCACGGCGTCGTCGTCCAGTTCGGCCCACATCAGCCGGGTGACCGCCTCCGCCGGATCCCTGAGCGGCGCCCCGGTGCCGAAGACCACGCGGCCCGCCCCGTACCGGTCGACCAGCCATTCCAGCCCGCAGTGCGAGGAGAGGTTGGCCAGCCCGATGTAGACGTTGTCCGTACGGGCGAGCACCCCGGCGGCCTGCCTGAGCAGGCGGTAACCGAGCCCGCCGACGACGACGGGCAGGCCGGGATGCCTGGCGGCGACCGACTCCAGGGCGGGCCAGCCGAGTTGCGGCGCGTCCACGAGCAGCGGCAGCCCGGCCTCGGCGATGGCGCCGAGCATCGTGGCGGCGTCCCGCCCGGCCAGGTCGTAGCCGTGATCGGCGGGATAGGCGCGGACGGCGCGTACGCCGCCGTCCAGCGCGGCGGCCACGAACTCGGCGGCCGTGCCCGTCTCCCCGCAGGTGTCGGGGAGCATCACCCAGCACGGATGCAGCCGGGGCTCGTCCGCGACCAGGTCGAGCAGCTCCCTGTTGCCCGTCGCCGGATCGTGCAGCCACGACAGGGTGTGGCTGACCATGGCCTCGGCGATGCCGAACCGGTCCATCCTGGCCATCGCCTCCGTGATCGAGCCCGTGCCGACATCCCTGCGCGGGTAGCGGCCGAGCATCGCGTCAGCGTCGATCAGCATGAACCATCCAATCTTCGGGGACTTTGGGGAGAGGGACTTTGGGGAGTGGGACTTTGGGGAGTGGGACTTTGGGGAGTTCGTCGCGGTAGGGGAAGATCCCGACGGTGAATCGGCCGTCATGGCGGCGCAGGCCGAGCGAGTGGATCTCGCCGTACGCCGCGGTTCTGGTGGCGGGGTCCGGGATCCGGGCGGGACCGCTGCCGTACAGGACCTCGTCCGGCGGTTCCAGCGGCACCACGAGGATGCCCGGCCCGCGTGTGCCGGCGTACCCGCCGTCGCGCTCCACCCACGGCGACAGGCCGTGCAGCTGCCAGATCGCCTCCGTGTCGATCCGGTCGGTGATCACCCAGTACGGCGACTCGCCCTTGACGAAGACGATCCGGCGGTCGTGCCGTTTGCCGTAGCCGTGGTGGTGCCCGGCGAAGACGTCCGCCTCGGGCGAGACCGAGAAGACGTCGCAGGCCGCCCGGCGGTCCTCGGTGTACTCCTCGCCGGGGACTAGCAGCGTGTTGTGCGCCCTGGTCGCCTGGTACCAGTCGTAGTAAAGAGGGTCATCGTAGGACGGCGGCCCGCCCGCCTCCCAGGCCAGCGGCACGCCCCACCCGGACAGCACGAAGTCGAGCGCCGCGTGGTGGCTGTGCGGCTCCAGTTCGTGCCCCACGTAAGGCCCGTAGTTGACCACGGTGTGGAAGCCGCCCGCCCGGAAGGTCGCGTACCCGCTGGCTTCCAGGTTGTACGACTCCTCGACCGGCCGGCCGAGCTCGGGCCAGACCACACCGCTGTCCTGCAGATGCGGCACCCAGCCGCCCGGCGTCGCCAGGACCTCCAGCCAGTGCCGCATGGCCAGATAGCGGGGATGCCGGGACAGCTCCGGCTCGACCGCCGCGGCCCTGTCGACGCTCCCCAGGCACATGTCGTGGTAGCCGGGAGATCGCTCGTGATGCCCGCCGTCGGCGCGTACGTCCTGCTCCAGGTGCTCCAGGACCCGCGCCATGGCGATCTCGGCCCAGAGCGCCGCCTCGGGCAGATCGGCGAACACCCTGGCGGTGTGGAGCAGCTCGCAGGCGGTGACGAACTGCCAGTTGCCGTGCCGGAAGGCGTCGTGTTCCTCGGCGGACCACCGGGCGCCGCCGAGCACCGTCTTCATCATCTCCAGCCAGCAGTCGTCGCTCAGCGCGGGCTCGTCGGCGAAGACGGCCAGCGCCTCGGTGACGTACATGGCGCGGGCGCGGACCCCGAGGGAGTACCAGACCACGTCGAGGCCCGGCCAGTCGCCCTGGACCAGGTCACGCGAGGCGTACCACTGGCGGAACAACCGGTCCCACTCGGCGGCGTGGCGCGGGTCGCCGGTCTCGGCGTAGGCCGTGATCAGCGGGGTCATCCACCTCAGGTAGTGGAAGCCGTACAGCTGGGAACGGCCGTGACCCTTGTCCAGGAAGTCGACCTCGATCCCGTGCAGATCGCCCGCGCCCGCCGAGCCGAGGGCCGCCGGTACCGGCCGCGGCCGGCGCCAGGGCCTGGCTGCGGCGACGCTTGGCGCCCCGAGTGCTTCGAGCAGCGCCTCGTCGGTGATGTGCTGCATCCGCACGGGATCGACGTGCGGCGCCTTCTCAACAGGCGCTTTTTCGGAAGGCATCAGAGCCTCACCGGCGATCCCGTGCGGGCGGACTCGTGCGCGGCGGCGAGTACGGCGGTCACGTGCCGCGAGCTCTCCACGCTGATCAGCGGCTCCGCGCCGGTGCGGGCGCAGTCGACGAAGTGGTGGATCGCGTCGCGGTAGGCGCCGGCCGGTACGCCGTGGACCACCCGCTGGAGCATGTTCCGCGGGTAGGTGTAGGACTTCTCGGTGGCGAGCTGGATGTTCTCCTTCTGCCGGTCGAGCTGGATGACGCCCGACTCGCCGACCACGGTGACGTAGCTGTCCACCATGGTCGGGAAGGTGTTGGGGTAGATCCAGGCCGACTCGAAGGTGGCGACCGCGCCTCGGGAGAAGCGGGCCTGGATCTGCATCGCGTCGGGGGTGTCGATGCCCAGGCCGCGCAACTTGCCGTGGCGGGCGGTGGCGTAGACCTCGGCCACCTGGTCGTCGTACAGCCAGGTGAGCAGGTCGATGTCATGGCTGGACAGGAACCAGGCGCAGGTCGTCTCATCCGCCCAGCCGATCATCTCGGTGGGCACGTAAATCGTGTCGTCCTTGCGGGCGTAGCCCACGACCGGCTCGCCGATCAGCTCCATCTGCAGCTTGGCCTGCGCGTACGCGGGCACCCAGCGGTGGTTGAACAGGCACATCGCGGTCACGCCCGCCCGCCGGATCGCGGCGACGGAGCGGTCGGCGTCCTCGACGGTCGTCGTGAACGGCTTCTCGACCAGGATGTGCACACCCGCCTCCGCGGCGGCCACCATGACGTCCGCGTGCAGGTGGTCGGGCGTGGTGATCGACACGGCGTCCACCGTGCCCGAGGCGAGCAGCTCCCGGTAGCCGGGGTAGACGGTCGCGTCCTGGGCGTGTTCCAGGGCCCGCCGGGCGACCGCCGTGATCTCGACCTCGGGATGGGCGGACAGGACCTCGGCGTGGCCCCGGCCCATGATCCCCGCTCCGACGATCCCGATTCTGAGCTTAGGCAAGCGCGTCATTCCATTCCTTCTCGGCGGCGTCGAGCGCCTCCTTGGCGCTCTTGGAGCCCTGGAGGAAGGCCCTGACCTCTTCGGCCAGCGACTCGCCCAGCTCGGTGTCCTTGGGCGTGCCGAGCGGGGTGTACTCGAGCTTCGGCAGCCCCTTGACGATCACTTGGCGGGCCAGGTCCATGGGGTCGTCACCGCCACCGCCGGCGAAGAAGGCGTCCTTCGTCGAGGAGATCGTCGAGGGATAGATGGGCACGAGCTTGCAGAAGGCGAGCTGGTTGGCCCCGTTGGTGAAGAACTTGATGAACTCGGCCGCGGCCCGCTGGTGCTTGGACGCCTTCGGGATGGCGAAGGTCTGCTGGGCCAGGAGCAGGTAACCGCCGGTCTTCGTCTGGACGGGCTCGGTGATGAGCAGGTCCTTGTAGACGTCCGGGGCGTTCTTCTGGATGTTGAGCAGCGTCGCCGCGAACGTGCTCGCGGACAGGGCGAGCTGCCCGTTGTCCAGGCTCTGCGGGAAGTTGCGTACGTCCTTGGAGACGGCTCCTGGCGCGATGCCGTGCTTGTCGTAGCTCTGCTTGAACCGGTCGAGGAGCGCCGCGACCTCCGGGGTGTTGAACGCGGCCTTCTTCTTGTCGGCCGACAGCAGCTCGACGCCGTAGTAGCGCAGCACGCTGGCGGTGTTGATGCCGGGGATGTCGTTGGTGCCGTAGACCTTGGTCTTCTCGTAGACCTTGTCGGCCAGGGCGAGCGCCTCGTCGTACGTCTTCGGCGGGGTCGTGCCGTCGAAGCCGGCCTTGGCGACGACGGACTTGCGGTAGATGCCCACCGGGGTGCCGCCGTTGTACCAGGGCACGGCGTACAGCTTGCCCGACACGCGCAGCGGCTCGACCAGGTTGGGCTGGAAGTCGGCGAGGTCGGCGGGCTTGAACGCGTCGTCGAGCGGGCTCAGCGACGGGACGAACCTGCCGATGTCGGTGGAGGCGAGGTTGACCGCGTCCGGGACGTCACCGCTGGCGACCGCCGCGAGCATCTTGGTCGCGATGTCCTGGCCCGGCACGTCGACCCAGTTGATCCGGACCTTGGGGTGGTCCTTCTGGTACTGGGCGATCAGCCCGTCGATGTAGGCGCTGTAGTTCTTCTTGAGGTTGATCGTCCAGAACTCGACCTCGCCCTCGAAGGGCTGGTCGTCGGCCACCGCGGCGGAGCCGCCCGACGTGCCGGCGACGCAGCCGGACGTCACGAGGGCCAGCGCGAGCACGCCTGTCGCTAAGGCACTTCTCTTCATCACCGCGTACCTCCGCCAGAATATGGCCGTCCTTAATACGTTCTTTCGGCACCATGCCAGTCCGAGGCGCGGACCGTCAAGACCGGGCACCTTGACGCTCTCGATGGACCGTCTATAAGCTGCGGCCAAATTCTGGCCAGCCCTTATCGATTCTTAGGTCGGCACTATTGGCAATCCAAGGGATGTGACGCCGATGACCACCAGCCGGATCCCAGGGCAGCGCTGGTACACGCCGTACCTCTTCCCGATCCCGGCCCTGGTGCTGTTCGGTGTCTTCTTCGCTTGGCCGGCGATCACCGCGCTGCAACTCTCGTTCACCGACTACGACGGGGTGACCCCGCCCGTCTTCACCGGGGTGGACAACTTCGTCAAGATCATCGGCGACGCCCGATTCTGGACGGCCCTGCGTAACTCGCTGGTGTTTCTTATCGGGCTGTTCCCCCTGCTCGTCGTGCTCCCGCTGCCGCTGGCCGTCCTGGTCAACCAGAAGCTGCCGGGCATCAGGACGTTCCGGATGCTCTACTACCTGCCGGTCGTGACCTCGATGGTCGCGGTGGCGGTGGCCTGGAACTACGTCTTCCACCAGCAGGGCGTGCTCAACTGGCTGCTCACCGGCTTCGGCGTCCTCGACGAGCCGATCCAGTACCTGCTCGACCCCGCCTGGGCGCTACCGGCGCTGATCCTCGTGGAGGGCTGGAAGAGCATGGGCGTCTACATGATGATCTACCTCGCGGGCCTCCAGACGATCCCGGCGAATCTGTACGAGGCCGCCAGGGTGGACGGCGCGAGCGCCTGGCGCCGGATGCGGAGCATCACCGTGCCGCTCATGATGCCCTACATCGCGGTCACCATCACGATGACCATGCTGGACGCGATGCAGGCCTTCACCACCGTCTTCGTCATGACCAAGGGCGGGCCGCAGGACGCCACGCTCATGCTCGGCTACTACATCTGGTCCGAGGCGTTCGAGAAGTACGACATGGGCTACGCCAGCGCCGTCGGGCTCGTCCTGTGGGCCCTGCTGATCGTCATGGCCCTCCTCAACTACCGGCTCACCAGGGGAAAGCAGGTCGGGCATTGACCCCCAGACTCGGCTGGTGGATGCGCCGGGCAGGCATGTACGTCCTGCTCAGCGCGATCGCCCTGGTGTTCGTCGGCCCGTTCCTGATCCTGCTGTCGGCGGCGCTGAAGCCGTCCGGCCAGGCCGTCTTCTCCTTCCCGCCCGACATCATCCCCCGCCCGCCGGTGCTCACCTGGGCCAAGGAGGCGTGGACGGCCATCCCGTTCCCGCGCTACCTGCTCAACTCGACGCTCCTGGTCGTCGTGATGGTGCCGGCCTACATCCTCGTGTCGGCGCTGTGCGCCTACCCGCTGGCGCTGATGAATTTCCGCGGCCGGAGCGTGATCTTCTTCGCGATCCTGGCCACCATGTTCATGCCCGGCGAGGTCATGCTGCTGCCCAGGTTCCTGGTGGTCTCCCAGATCGGGATGGCCGACAGCTACCTGGGGGTGATCCTGCCGGGGCTGCTCTCGGCCTTCGGGATCTTCCTGTTACGGCAGACGTTCGCCGGGGTGCCCCGCGAGGTGGTGGACGCCGCCAGGACCGACGGCTGCCACGAGCTGCGCATCTTCTGGCACGTCATGCTCCCCGCCGCCCGTCCCACCCTGGCCATCCTCGGCGTCTTCGGCTTCATCTCGGTCTGGAACAGTTTCATCTGGCCGATGGTCGTCCTGAAGGACTCCGCGCTCTACCCCATCGCGCTGGGGATCGCCTACCTCGCCGGCATCACCGGCACCGACGTCCGCAGCCTCGCGGCCGGCACCGTGATCTCGATCGTGCCGGTCGTCGTCTTCTTCATGATCATGCAACGTCACGTACTCGAAGGCATGAGCGGTGCGGTAAAAGGCTGACACCGCGCACCACCCCCCCGGAGGTTTTCCACCGATGTTGACACGCAGGCAGTTGACGCTGGGCGCGCTGGCCGTAGGAGCCCTGAGCGCGATGCCGGGCACGGCACGCGCGGCGGGCCACGACTACACCTCCCGCGAGACGTTCGACCTGTTCGACAAGACCTTCCACGAGAGCGGCGCCGTCGGCCAGCCGACCGACACCAACGAGGTCGGCGGCCTGGGCTGGGGCGCGTCGTACGTGCTCGCCGCCTACATCAGGATGTACGAGGCCTACCGCGACACCTACTACCTGGACCGGCTCATCCACAACGCCGACCTGGTGCTCGCCCAGCGCGACTCCGAGCGCGGCGTCACCGACTACCGAGGTCTGTCGCTGCCCGCCTGGCGCAACCTCAGCTACACGGCGGGCGGCGTTAGCCTCCTGGACGCGGCCGGGCAGCCGCTGCTCGAGGTGCGCACGGCCCTGACCAACGTGAACGACGCGGTGGCCACCGTACGGGCGGGCAGCGTCGAGGGCCGGTTCACCCTAGAGGTGGCCAACCCCAAGAAGAACCGGACGTCCACCTTCGCCGAGCTGTCGATGGACCCGACCAGCCCCGACTACGCGGTGCGGCGGATCTTCGACGCCTACCCGTCGCCGAACATGGTCACGGCCAAGGACCTGCGCCCGTCCCCGTCGGGAAGCGCGATGCCCGTGCTGGGCACGGCCAAGCCGGCCGCCGCACCGGCGATCTTCACCGTGCACACCGGCATGATCACCTATCCGCTCGCCTCGTTCGTCCGGCTCGTCCACCAGAACCCGCGCCTGCGCGCCAACGCCCGCTACCGGAGCAAGGCCGCCGAATACCTCACCGCGGTCAAGGCCGCGGCGGCGGTGCACGACCCCGAGTGGGTACGGACCGACTCCGGGCTCGGCTACTTCATCTGGCTCAAGGGCATGCCCGTCCCGTACGACGGCGTCGAGCAGCCCCACAACCAGAGCCTCGGCCTGGGCCAGACCTACGCCGAACTGGCCGCCGCCACCGGGGATCCCACCTTCCGCGACCGCACCCGCCGCCTGGCCCGCGGCTTCGCCGGCGACCTGCGTACCGACGCCGACGACGCCTACGTCTGGCCGTACTGGCCGACCTTCGGCAAGCTCTACAGCGGCTATACCAAGGCCGAGAACATCTCCGAGTGGACCCCGTCGTACGGCACGCCTCCCAAGGGCGCGCAGCAGATGGAGGACCTGAGCCACGGCGGGATCGACGTCGAGTTCGCCGCCGTCGCCCACCGCTGGGGCCTCGGCTTCCAGGACCGGGACCTGGGTCGCTTCGCCCGCACGTACACCAAGAACCTGGCGACCACGGACAACGGCGTCGCCACCACCTTCGTCTTGGTGGACGGTGGCGGCGGCCTGGCCCCGGCCGGCCAGTATCTCCAGGCGCCCCGCTTCATGCCGGTGGCCCGGGGGGACAGCGCCCTGTTCCCGCACGCGCAGGCGGTGTACGTGGATCACGCCGTCGAGGCCCCCATGGGCTCTACGCTGCTCTGCGTCGCCTATCTCAACTGGTACGCCCGAGGATGCCGCTGACCACGAACACCCGCCGGCCTCCGTTCCTCCGCTCCCCCGAGGGGGGCATCCCTCCTAAAGGACACCAGCCACAACGGACCGTCACCTGGGACCTCGTGAGCACCGTAGATCCAGCCCGCCCCCGTTCAGCTGTATCGTGCCTGAGGTGAACGGGGTCGAGTTGTTCCTGCTCGGGCGGACGCTGATGAAGATCGGCGAGGAGGCCATGCCCACCGAGGGCATCGGCGAGCACTCCACCAGCGTCCGGACCGTCCTCATCGTGGTGAGCGACATCCGGGAGCACCCCGACACCTCCGTAGGCGAGGTGGCGGCCCGCACCGGCCTGCCGCAGAGCGCCGTCTCCGCCGCCGTCGCGCGGCTCAAGACCGTGGGCGCCCTGGAGACCATGACCGACCCCCGCGACCGGCGGCGCTCCCTGATCAGGGAGTCGCCGCAGGTTTCGGCGCGGTTGTCGGAGGTACGTGCCGCGCCGGTGGATGACGCCGTGGCCGCGGCCCTCGACACCGACGATCGGCACGACATCGCCGAGACGGTCGAGATGCTGGAGGAGCTGGCCCGGCGCCTCATCCCCAGGACGCTCAGCCGTTAGCCGTACGAGGGAGTTGATCGACATAGAACGCACCGTGATCGACGGCAGGCTCGCCGAGGCGCCGGAGGTGACGCTGGCCGTCTCGGCGAGATACGGGCACTTCACCGCGATGCAGGTCAGACAGGGCCGGGTACGCGGCCTCGACCGCCACCTCGACCGGCTCGACCGGGCCACCGAGGAGCTGTTCGGCCGCCCGCTCGACCGTGGGCTCGTGGTCGACTCCATCAGGTCGGCCCTGGGCCTGGACCAGCGGCCGGCGGCCGCGCCCGACGCGTCCGTACGGGTCTACGTGTGCGAGGTCGCCCGCCTGCACGTACTGGTGACCGCCAAGCCTCCCGTCGAGGTCGCCACCACCCCGCGCAGCCTCAAATCGGTCCGCTACCAGCGCTTTCTCCCGCACGTCAAGCACCTGGGCGGCTTCCCCCAGGGCTACCTGGGGCGAAAGGTGCAGGCCGCGGGCTTCGACGAGGCCCTGCTCACCGCGGACGACGGGGTGATCTCCGAAGGTTCGATCACCAATCTGGGCTGTTTCGACGGCACCCGGGTGATCTGGCCGGACGCGCCCATGCTGCACGGCATCACGATGCAGCTCATGGAGGCGGGGCTGACTCAGGCGGGCGTGCCGTACGAGAGCCGGGTGTTGCGGGTGGCGGATCTGCCGGACTTCGAGACGGTGTTCCTGACGAACTCGCACGGCGTCGTGGCCGTGGGGCAGGTCGACGATCTGACGCTGAAGGTGGACGAGGCGGCGATGGGCCGGCTGATCGGCTACTTCGAGGGCATGCCCTGGGAAGAAATCCATCATTCTTGATACATCTTTCTTGATGCATTAGTGTGAGTGCCATGAAAACTGGCATGTTGCGGGTGGCCGGCGCGCACCTCTACTTCGAGGTACGGGGCACCGGCCCCGTCCTGCTGATCTCGCAGAGCGGCGAGGGTGACGCCGGACGCAGCGTCGACCTCGTGGACCGGCTCGTCGCCGACCACACGGTGATCACGTACGACCGGCGCGGCCTCTCGCGCAGCACCCTGGACGACCCGGCCCGGGGCGCGACCGTCGAGGAGCACGCCGACGACGTACTGCGCCTGCTCGACCACCTGACCGGCGAGCCGGTGACGATGCTGGGCATGAGCTTCGGCGCCACCATCGGGCTGCATCTAGTGGCGAGCGGCCGGCTGAGCAGGCTGATCGCGCACGAGCCCGTGGCGCCGTGGGTGCTCCCCCCTGACGAGGGCCTCGGCCACCGGCGGGAACTGGCCGAGGGGCAGGAGATCTACCAGCGCGACGGCCTGCCCGCCCTGCTCAAGGAGATCAGCAGGACACTCGGCATCGACCTCGCCGCCAAGGACATCGAGCCGGACCTGACCCCACAGCCGATGACCGAGCAGCGGATCGCCAACTTCGGCTATTTCGTGGAGCACGACTGGACGGCGATCATCGCCGACCGGCTGGACCCGGCCACGCTGAAGGGCACCCCGATCGTGCCCGTCGCCGGTCGCGCCACGCCGCACACGGTCTTCGACTATCGATGCGCCGAGGAGTTGGCGCGGCTGCTCGGCACCGACCTCGTGCACTTCCCGGGTGGGCACAACGGCAACACCTCGCACCCCAGGGCGTACGCGGCCTCACTCCGCGAACTCCTCGCGTAACGCGGCTGCGCGAGATCCTCGCGTAGCTCTTTCGCGAAGCCGGGCCTCCGGCACCTGCCGTCGCTTCCACTTTTCCCGAAATATCGCCGCCGCAGGTGAAGTGTCGGCGATCATCCCCGCATGGACGCTGCGGAATTCCGCCCCGAAGACCTCGAACGGATCACCGCCCAGGCGGAGCAGATGCTGCTTCGCGTCGAAGAGGTCCGCAAGGAGGTCGACGTGGTCGTCGGCCAGGGCACCGGCGCGGACGGGCAGGTGCGGGTGGCCGCCGGCGCCAACGGGCGGCTCGTCGAGCTGGTCATCGCCCCGCGCGCGATGCGCCTGGACAGCCAGAAGCTCGCCGAGGAGCTGCTGCGGGCCGCCCAGCAGGCGCAGGACGAAGCCGACAGGAAGGCCAGGGAGGTCATGGCCGACACACTCGGCGAGTCGATACCGACCCAGCGGGAGCTCGACGACCGGTTCAGCCAGGTCCTCGAGTCCTTCGAATCGTCGATGGACGAGCGCATGCGGGCCATCGACGAGCGGCGCCGGGGCACGACCTGACCGACACTTCGAGGTTGTTTGAAGAGTGCCCCCAGCCGATCACGCCGCTCTAGGGTGTCGGCGGGTATGCATGTGCGCAAATGTCGCGGGATGTGAATTTGGTGGCCATTCGGTGGCAGAAGGCGGCACGGCGGAGAATGGCGGGCCTCGTCGCGCTCGCGGTCGTCGCCGCGCTCACGGGCATCGGGTTCTTCCTGGGTACGGGTGTGTCCAGCGCCCGGCCCAAGCTCGCCGACATCGGCGCGTGGCTCGCCAGCGCGCTCAACGGTGAGGTCGTCCACGCCAACGGCCTGTCCGGCCAGCTCGACGGCCGCGTGGATCTGGCCGCCGCGAAGGGCGACGAGCTCAAGGTGGTCCAGGACGGCAACAGCGTGCTGGTCGTCGACGAGTCGACCGGCCAGGTCAGCCGCATCGACCCCACCCAGCTCGAAGTCGCCCAGACCAAGAGCCTGGGCGCCGGCGGGGTACAGCTGGTCATGGGTGCGGGCAAAGCGTACGCGATCGACCCGAAGGCGGGCACCGTCCAGCAGGTGAACCCCCTGACCGTGGACACGATCGGCGCCGCGATCACGCTCAAGGGCCCGCTCGGCCAGGCGGGCATCGACAAGAACGGAACCCTCTGGGTGCCGGTTCCGGAAGAGGGCACGCTGGTCCAGATCAACGGCGCCCAGCAGGGCAAGGCCGTGACCGTGGGCGAGCCGGGTGACCCGCTCACGCTGACCATGGCGGACGGCGTACCGCTGGTCACCAACTCCGCCGCCGCGTCGGCGATGGTCATCGGCTCGACCGGTACGCGGCTCACGGTGAGCCTGCCAAGCACGGTGACCGAGGCCGGGCGCGGCGGCATGCTGATGCCCGCCGTCGCCGAGGCCACGATCGTCCCGATGCTCGCGCCCAAGCAGGGCGCGCTGGTGCTCGTGGACACCGCGAGCGGCGCGCTCAGCACCGTGTCGGTGAAGGGCGGCAAGCTCGGGGCGCCGCAGGCTCTCGGCCGCCGCGTCTACATCGCAGATGAGAGCACCGGGCGGCTCATCGTGTACGACACGGTGGCCAAGAGGTTCGACGCGGAGAAGGTGATCACCGGTAAGGCGGGGCCGCTGGAGGTGTTCGTCAAGGACGGCCTGCTCTGGGTCAACGACCAGTTCAGCGAGACCGCGCTGGTCGTCGAGCAGGACGGCCGGGCGCACCGGGTCGGCAAGTACGACGAGGCGCTCGGTCAGAAGGACACCCCGACTCCGCTGCCCGTACCCACCAGCACGCCCACCATGGCGCTCCCGACCACCGTCCCGACCCGGCAGACCACCCAGCCCACGGCACGGCCGACGGTGACGGTCACGCGTACCCCGAAACCCACCACGACGAAGCGCTCGGAGACCCCCAGCCCGCCCCCGACCAGCACCCCGACGCCTACCCCAACCCCGACACCCACCCCCACACCGACGCAGACCCCCGGACCGCCGGGCACTGTGACAGCGAACTCGGGACCCGGCTGGATGGAGATCGTGTTCACCCCGTCGAGCCAGGGCAAGGCCACCGGCTACACGCTCAAGGGCGCCCCGGACAGCGCGAACGTGACCCCGGACCGCGTGCGCTCCGACGGCCCCTTCCAGTTCCGGGTCACCGGAGGCCGCTGCGACCAGGAGTACACCTTCCGCGTCGCGGCCCAGTACGACGGCGGCGAGTCCGTCTCCGACCCCACCATCCCGGTACGCCCCTGCGTCGCCCCGGGCAGACCGGCGAGCTTCGAGGCCAAGGGCAAGAACCACGGCGCCGACCTCACCTGGTCGGCCCCCGACAACGCCAAGGACGGCGGCGTCAGCTACGTACTCGAAGGCCCCGGCCAGCACCCGGGCACACTCGACGGGACCAGCGCGGAGGTGACCGGCCTGAAGAACGGCCAGGACTACACCTGGACCCTGCGCGCCAAGAACGGCGCCGGCGAGGGCCAGGAGCGCGCCGAGGCCAAGGCCGGGCTGCAGCCGCCGTCGGCGCAGTTCCGCAACGCGCACAACGACAACAGGGACACCCTGATCCGGTCCGGCCCCTCGGCGGGGGCGGAGGCCGGCCGCATCCCCCAGGGCGTGTACATCACCATGACCGTGATCTGCCAGACCAAGGGCGCGGGCTACACCGACACCGACACCGGCATGAGCAGCGACGTCTGGAACAAGGTGGAGTCCAGCGCGGGCAGCGGCTGGCTGAACGACGTGCTGATGGACACCCCGAAGGGGGGATTCCCCGCCGCCCCCCTCTGGGAGTGCGAATGATCACCAGAGCGGGCTGGGGCACTCTGGCCGCCTCCGTGCTGCTGTACGCCGTGGCGGCACCGCTCGGCTACCAGCAGGCGGGCGCGCTGTCGGCCGGCGGGATCGCCGCCGTCGGTGCCGGTCTGCTGTGGACGCTGCGCCGGCCACGCCTGGAGGTACGCCGCGAGGTCACACCCGTCAAGGTCGCCAGGGGCGAGGCCGCCATCGCGATGCTGCGCGTCACGAACAGAGGCCGCTGGCGTCGCGACGCCCTCGAAGCCCACGACACCTGCCGGGACACCGCGATCGTGGTCGGCGTACCGCCCCTGGCCAGGAACTCCACCGGAACCGTGTCGTACCGGCTGCCCACCCGCAGGCGCGGCGAGACCCCGGTGGGCCCGCTGTGGCTCGACCGGGCCGACCCGTTCGGCCTGGCCCGGCGCACGACCTCGTACGGCCAGGCGGACCTGCTGCTGGTCCGGCCGCGCACGGTGCCGCTGGAGCCGCTGAACTCCGGCCGGCAGCGCCACCTCGACGGCTCCGCCTCCCGCTCGCCGAGCGGCACGATCACCTTCAACGGCGTCCGCGACTACGTGATCGGCGACGACCTGCGGCACATCCACTGGCGGTCCACGGCGCGTACCGGGACCCTCATGGTCAAGGAGCTCGAGGACGTCAGCCTGCCGTACACGACCACGATCCTCGACACCCGCACCGACTCCTACAGCGACGACGACGAGTTCGAGCTGGCGGTGGACGCGGCCGCGTCGGTCGCCTGGTCGGCGAGCCGCCGCCGCTTCCCGGTGCGGCTGCTGACCGGCGCCGGCGAGCTGCTGTCCGCCAAGGGCGGCGCCGAGGAGGCCGAGGAGGTGCTGGACCGGCTGGCCCTGGTCGAGCGGACGGCCGACGCGGAGACGCCGGTGGACGCGGTACGCCGCGCGGGCTCGGGTGGGGCATTGATCCTGGTCACCGGGGCACGGACCGCCCTGTCGAGCGTCGCCTCGGTGCGGCGGCGCTTTGACCAGGTGGTCTGTGTCTGGGTCGGAGCCTCCTCCGGCGACCGGCCGCCGATGGTGCCCGGTGTGACGGTCATCGAGATCGGCGAACTGGCCGAACTGGCGGCGGCATGGCCTCGCTGACCACCCCACCGGGTCGGCCGGTCGCCTCGTCCTCACCGGTCGCCCCGCCCACGCCGGACGTGCGGCCCATGCGATCGGACGTCCGGCCCGCGGTGGGACTGCGGGGGTTGTTGAGGCTGCGGGGCTCGTTGGGGCTGCGGGACGAGCCGCCAGGTGTGCGGCCTGGGGCCGCCGCCGAGGCCGCGCCGCTGCCGCTCGTGCCCGAGTGGCGGCGCGTGGCGTCGATCGTCATCGTGATCCTGCTGGCGGGTACGGCCGGGCTGGCGTTCGACGGGGTGTTCACGCTGGGCGCGCTGATCCCCGTGGTGGCTGTGGCGGCGATCGTGCCGGGCGCGGTGTCGTACGCGCTGGCCAGGATCCTGCCGTTGTGGGCATCCCTGGCCGTGAATCTCCTTGCCTGGCTGGTCGCGGTGTCGGCGACCCTGTTCAGGGCGCAGGCTCTGGCCGGGTTCCTGCCGAGTCCGGCCAGTGCGCGGGCCGCGCTGCTCGGCGTGCGCGACTCGGCAAAGGCGCTGCTCACGACCATTCTGCCGGCCGAGGGGGACGGCAGGACGATCGTGCTGGCGCACTTCCTGGTCTGGGCGGCGGCGGTGGCCGGGGCCGAGTTGGCCCTGCGGACAAGGGCGGTGGTGCTGCCTGCGGCCCCGGCCGTCCCGGTGCTGGCCGCCGCCGTCGTGCTGGGCGTGTCCGGTCCCGGTTCTCAACTGCCGACACCGGCCGTCCTCGTCGGGCTGGCCCTAGCCCTCGCCCTGGTCCGGGCCGCCCGAGCAGCCAGGACGTTCGTGGCGGGCGTGCCGCTGCTGACCGGCCTCGTGCTGATCGCCGTCGCGGCCGGACCGGTGCTGCCGTTCGCCGCCGAGCCGTACGACGTGCGGCGGTTGGTGTCCCAGCCGCCGTCGCGCCCGCTCGCCGGGGTGAGCCCGCTCGACCAGGTGTCGGCCTGGCTCCAGAACCCCTACCGCCAGCTCTTCACCGTCAGGTCAACGACCGAGGCGAACTGGCGGCTGGCCGTACTGGACCGCTTCGACGGCGTCACGTGGACCTCCAGCGCCGGATACCTGCCGACGGGCGGCCGAGTCCCTGGTGAGGGGTCCGCAGGCTCCCTCGACGTCGTCGAGCAGCAGTTCACCCTGCAGAAGCTGGCCGGACCCTGGCTGCCCGCGGCGGACCGCCCGCAGCAGGTGAGCTTCACCGCACGAACAGCCGACCAGTCAACGGGTACCGCACGAACAGCCGACCAGGCGACCGATACCGCATCCACAACCGACCCCACGAACAGCGACACGGCCACCACCAACTCCGTGAACAGCACCAGACCGGCAACCGACTCCACGACCGGCCTGATGGCGGATCCGGCGACCGGGATGCTGGCGAGTGCTGCCACCGTCACCGCTCGCGAGGGCATCACGTACCGGGTGATCTCCGGCATCCGCCGCTACTCCGCCGCAGAACTACGCGAGGCGGTCCCCGCCGCCGACCAGGCCGCCCTGGCACTGCCCAACGGCCCCGACGGCCGTACTCCCCCACAACGAGCCCGCCTCGCCACCATCGCGCGCAAAGCCACGGCCGGTGCCACCAGCCCGATGCAGCAGGCCGTACGGCTGGCCTCCTACCTGCGCAAACACGCCGACTACGATGTCAACTCCCCGCCGGGGCACAGCTATCGCAGCATCCAGTTCTTCCTCACGGAGGCGAAGAAGGGCACGACCGAGCAGTTCGCGGCGTCGTACGCGCTGCTCGCCCGCTCGCTCGGCCTGCCCAGCCGGGTGGTCATCGGCTTCGGTCCGGGCAAGGCGGAGGGCGGCGGCGTACGGCAGGTGCTGGCGGGTGACGTACTCGCCTGGGCGGAGGTGGAGTTCAAGGGGATCGGCTGGGTGCCCTTCTATCCGACCCCGGCGCGCAGCCACGCGGGCGAGAGCGGCGACGTCGCCGAAGGCGTGTCCAAGCAGCGGCAGGAGGTCGAACAGGAGATCAGCGGCGAACACGCCGACCCCGCCGCCACCCCGCCGTCCCACCGACCCACACCACAGCCGTCACCCCGTCAGACCGGCCACGGGACGGCAACCACCTGGCTGCCGATCGCGGGCGCGGTAGCCGGAGGCCTGCTGGGCGGGTACCTGCTGGCCGTGACCGTATTGCCGCCCTTGCGCCGCCGCCGACGCCACCGGACGGGCGATCCGCGAGCGCGAGTGGCGGGCGCGTGGCGACAGACGGTGCTACGACTGCGCGCCGCCGGAGTCCCGGCCTCATCGCGCGTCCTGACCGCTCGCGAGGTGGCCACGCTCGGGGTGACGGCATTGGGCGCCGACGCGAACGAACCGCTGACCGGGCTGGCGGACCTGGCGAACCTCACCCGGTTCGGCGACGCCCCCGTGGACCAGACGGCGGCGGACACGGCCTGGCGGCACTACGCGAGCGTCGAACTGCTGGTCAGACGGAAAGTCGCGCTACCGCGCCGCCTCGCCCACCGCCTGGCCCCCGGCTCGCTGCTCCGCTGAGCGGAGCGGGTCAGCCAGCTCATGAACCGGTCTCCCACCGCAGGCCAAGTCCTGCAGACGACGCCGATACCGATCATGCACCCGAGCCGACGGTGTCCCACAGCCGCGGCAGGCCACCAACTCCGAGCCCGTACGGGCCGCGATCCTGAGGCGGTCACCCAAATCCTCCACCTGGTCAAGGACCAGGCCCCTCAAGTGCGGGAACAGCATGTACAGCAGACCGACACAGCAAGTCTCGTGGTCGCTGAAGGCTTGTCGTCTTCCGCTCAAGGGTCTTCCGGGCGAGCGCCCTGGGGTAAATCCGTGCTTTTCGTTGTCAGTGACCGCGGTTGGCGGCGCAGCTCACGGGAGGTGACGCGGGCAAAGTGATCGGCTGCTGCTGCCGATACTGTTCGAGGTCGATGAGGTTGCCGTTGATCGCGTTGCGCCTGTGGAGTTCCGCCCAGTACACCGGGTCGAGGAAGATCGCGGGGTTCCACAGCGGCTGCGTCAGGTCCGTCAGTTGCCCCAGGTACAGCACGGCGTCGGCCAGCCTCCCCAAGGGGAAGCCGCACAGCCGCGGTGCGTCCATGAACTGTCCCGCGTCGGTGGATTCCAGCCAGCTGCCTGAGCACGGGATCACGGTGCGCCGTGGACAGGTCACTAGGCGGGGATGGCTACCGGCCACGATCACGTAGACGTGCTGGCCGGTCTGTTCCTCGATCAGCGGGACTGCGTGGTCGGCGTTCTGTCCTGGCTCCGGCGAGTGCATCACGTGCCCGCTGCCGTAGCAGATCAGTGCCCGGCGTTTCTTGGCGAGCACTTCCCATTTCACCACTGACGCCATGTGGGCGTCACGTTGGGCGAGAAAGACATCCACTTGGTCTTGGGCGGTGATGTGGGACCAGTCGATCGGCGGATCCCCGAGCAGCACCCGGATCCTCCGCTCCGCAGGCAGCGTCCAGTTGACGGCGCGGACCGTCCGGAAGAACTGTTCACGGATCGGCTGGTCGCCGGTGGCTCCGGGCGACTGCGTGGTGTTCCGCCAGACCTGCCGCAATACTTGGTCCTCGACAGCCGCACCGGCGACGAACCGGTCAACGATCGGCTGGTACAGCGCGTTGCCGAACTCGACGACGATGTCGTCGACCACCTGCGGCAACCGCGGATCTACAAGCAGCATCTGCTGCGCGTCACCGTGTTCCTGCTGGCCGTGTGACTCACCGATCGCCACGAGCCGGTGGCGCTCGAAGGCCGCGAGCACCGCCTGGGTGAGGTCCCGTGTGGCCGCGTCGGCCCTGCCCATCGAGCTGGTCGTCAGCTGCCCGCCGGCGCTGCCCATCGAGCTGGTCGTCAGCAGTCCGCCGGCTGCCGTACTGGCACCAGTGACGGCGAGGAACCTACGCCGCGTCAACCGTGGATCTCTCACGTCTGGTCCTTTCCGCATGGGAATCTCGCTCGTGGGACGGACACCGTGCTCACGGGTCGTGCCCGTCGTCGACGCCTTTCCGAGATGGTTGTACGGCACGGCCGGTGTCGGCCCGGTGTCAGCCGCTGACACCCAGCCGACACCGGCTCCCTGGCATCGTGAGCAGTGCCGTCGCGCCTACCGAACGCGGTGGACGGGACGGGACCACCACCGGGTGAGAAGGAGGACGGTCGTGCGAGTTCTGGTCGTCGAAGACTTCGAGGTTCTGGCGAGGACGATCGGGACGGGGTTGCGCCGCGAGGGCATGGCGGTGGACGTCGTTCTCGACGGCGACGACGCCCTGGCCCACCTGGCCGGCACCCGATACGACGTGGTGGTGCTCGACCGCGACCTGCCCGGCACACCCGGCGACGACGTGTGCCGTGACATCGCCGCCAGTGGCGCCGGGTCGCGGGTGCTGATGCTCACCGCCGCAGGCACCGTGCGAGACAGGGTCGAGGGCCTGAGTTTGGGCGCCGACGACTACCTGCCCAAACCGTTCGACTTCACCGAACTCGTGGCCCGCGTACGCGCGCTGGGGCGCCGCTCGACGCCCGCCGTGCCTCCGATCCTCAAGGCGGACGATCTGATGCTGGACCCGAGCCGGCGGGTGGCCTTTCGTGGCGGACGGCGCTTGGAGCTCACCCCGAAGGAGTTCGCCCTGCTGGAATGCCTGCTCGCTGCCGGTGACCGGGTCATGTCCACGGAGGAGTTGCTGGAACGGGTCTGGGACGAGGCCGCTGACCCGTTCACCACGACCGTCAAGACAACGGTGCGCCGGTTGCGGGCCAAACTCGGCGAACCACCGGTGATCGACACCGTTCGTGAGGGCGGCTACCGGATCGCAGGCCCGCGATGAATCCCGCATTGAACCCCACGGTGGTCGGCCATGCCGGCCGCGCCCGGCACCATCTGCGCCGGCCGTCCCTGCGCGCGCAGCTCACGACGCTGTACGCCGGCCTGGTTCTGGCCGTCGTCGTCCCGATGCTGCTGTTGGCCGGCTTCCTCTTCGGGAGAGACCAGATCCGCGTTCGGGCCGGGGGCACTGTCCCTCCGCCCGACACGGCCACCCAGCAGATCGATGCCGCGCTCGCGATCACCGCGATCATCGTCGTGGTCCTCACCGTGCTGACCGCGTGGTGTTTGGCCGGGCGCTTCCTCCGCCCGCTGCGCGCCATGACCATGACCGCCCAGGAGATCTCAGCCACCAACCTCAACCGGCGGCTCGGCCTGCACGGCCCGGACGACGAGCTGACCAAGCTGGGGCGCACCCTCGACGACTTGTTCGAGCGGCTGGACTCCTCGTTCGCGGCGCAGCGCCACTTCGTGGCCAACGCCTCGCATGAACTGCGCACCCCGCTGGCCGGTCAGCGTGCCGTCCTACAGGTCGCGCTCGCCGACCCCGAGGCGAGCGAGGCCAGCCTGCGAGCCGCGTGCGAGGAAGCTCTCGGTCTCGGAGAACGACAGGAACGTTTGATCGACGCCCTGCTCACGCTGGCGAAAGGGCAGAAGGGCATCGAGCAGTGGGAAGTAGTCGACCTGGCTGATGTCACCAAGGGGGTGATGCTGTCGCGCCGTGCGGAGGCCACCCGGCGAACCATCACGGTCCAGGCATCGTTGGACCCGGCACCGATCAGCGGTGACCCTGACCTGATCGCAAGCATGATCGGCAACCTGGTCGACAACGCGCTCCGCCACAACGTTCCTGACGGACACGTCACCATCGCCACCGAACTCACGGATGGTTGCGCCCGCCTATCAGTCGGCAACACCGGCCCAACCATCCGATCGCAGGATCTACGACGGCTTTTCCAACCGTTCCAGCGACTCGGTACCCAACGAACCCACACCGCCGACGGCCACGGGCTAGGCCTGGTCATCGTGCAGGCCGTCGCCGAAGCACACGGCGCGCAGCTGACGGCCCACCCACGCACCGAGGGCGGCTTGGACGTGACAATACTGTTCGACTGATTCCACCCGGCCGACGCCTCCTGCCCCTCACGGCCGGGGGGACGACCCCGCTGCGCAGGGCGTCGACGTCCACCACAACGCTCGGCGCCTCTCAAGGCGATGAGCCGTGGTCGGTGGGGATCCGCAGGTCAAGACGTTCCGCTTGCATCGTTTTGCGGGCTGGCCGGGACCGCGAGTAGGCCTCGCAGCCCCTCGGCGTAGCTGGCTGCATCGAGCTTGAGCAGTGCTCTTTGGACGATGAACCCGTGGATGGCGCCAAGCAAGACATTGGCCAGGTGCTCCGGTGCCACTTGGCCGGAGGTGAGGCCGCGATGCCGGTGGGCTTCGACGAGCTGGACGAACCATTGCCTGACGGGGGCGATGGCCTCGGCGAAGAGCGAGGCCATCGCCGGATTTCGTAGGGCCTCCCCCCAGATCTGGATCGCGAGCCGTGGCGTGCCCTCGTGGTCGTCCAGCCGTTCGATCGCACGCAGGATCTCGGTGAGCGCCTCCAGCAAAGGGGGTGGCTCGTCAAGGAGCGTATTTTCGAACGCGCCGGTGACCTCAGCCAAGGTGGCCTCCACGATCGCGAGCACGATGGCGTCCTTGCCGGGGAAGTACCGATAGAGGTTGCCGGGCGACATCTGCGCTTCGCGCAAGATGTCCTGCATAGAGGTCGCGTGGAAGCCGTTGGCGAGGAAGCAGCGGCGCGCGGCTGCCAGGACATGCTGACGGCGCGTGTCGGCGGCTGGACTGTGTGAGACGGGCACCCCTCGAGGATGGAATGAACGTTCATTCTTGTCAACCGCGCCCGAGATGTGCTGAAGTGATGCGAACGAACGTTCCTTCGCAAGGATGGTCATGAACGATCCCCACCCCGTGGTCACCACCAAGCCGGGCGCTGTTCAGGGAAGCTGGGACGGGCGCGTCGCGTCCTTCCTCGGCGTGCCCTTCGCGGCCGCCCCCATAGGCGACCTTCGTTTCGCTGCTCCGCAGCCGCATGCCCGGTGGCAAGGCATCCGTCCGGCGACCACCTTCGGCCCTGCCGCTCCGCAGCCACCCGCCAACCCCGCCAGACCCGCGGATGCGATGCAACTGCTCACCGGCTCGCCAACGCTGGCCCAGGCCGAGGACAACTGCCTCACCTTGAACATCTGGACCCCCGGCGTCACCGGCCGGCCCCGGGCCGTCCTGGTATGGATCCACGGCTCCGGCTGGCTCAGCGGCGCCAGCGCCTGGCCCGGCTACCACGGCCGCAACCTGGCCGCCGCCGAGGACATCGTCGTCGTCACGCCGAACTACCGGCTCGGTCCGTTGGGCTTCCTGCGTGTCCCAGGTATCGCCGAAGGCAACATGGGGTTTCTGGATGCGATCTCGGCGCTGCGCTGGGTGCGGGAGAACATCGCCGACTTCGGCGGCGACCCCGACCGCGTCACCGTGGCCGGTCAGTCCGGAGGCGCGGTGACCGCCGTGGCGCTCCTGAGCTCCCCCTCAGCCACAGGCCTCTTCCATCGGATCTTCGCCCAAAGCGGCCCCCTCGGCATCGCGATGCCATCCCCGCACGAAGCCGAACAGGCCGGCGAGGACTACCTGCGTCTCCTGGGCCTGAGCATCACGACAGCCCACCGTTTGCGAGACCTTCCGGCCGAAGAGCTGATCATCGGTTACCAGCGACTCGTCGCCGACAGCGGCCGGCGACGCATCGGCGCCCCGGCCCCGCCGATGCATCCGATTGCCGGCGCCCCAGGGCTGCCCGGGCCTGTTCTGCCCGCCGTCGCCGCCGGCGTCGCCCCTGGCATCGACGTCCTGATCGGCGCCACCGCCGAGGAGATGAACCCGTTCCTGGCCATCGACCCCGCGTCCGCGGCCATTACCCGCGATGCCGTCCTGCAGCTTGTGGAACGCCTGACGCCCGACGCGGCCCCACAGGTCGTCTACGACCACTACGCGGCCCGGCGGCCGGGCGCGTCCGCGTCTCAAGTCCTGGCCGACATCACCACCGATCGCCTGGTCAGGCTACCGGCGCTCCAGGTCGCCGAGGCGCGCGCTCGTCACGGTCATCCTGGCTTCGTCTACCAGGTGGACTGGAGATCGGCCCTCGGTGCCTGCCACACCGTGGACATTCCCATGCTGTTTGACAATCTTCCAGCCTGGTCGGCCTCTCCCATGTTCCGCGATGTCGACCCCGCCGGCGTCGAACCGACCGGCCACACCTTCCGGCGGGCCGTGGCAGCCTTTGTCCGCACCGGAAATCCGAACACCCCGGGCGTCCCGGCATGGGAGGCCTACACCGAGCTTCGCCGCTGCACCATGCGCTTCGACACGTTCGTCACCGCGGCGAACGACCCCGCCTACAGCGAACGCGGCCTCTTGCTTCCGTCTGCTCAACACTCGTCCGGTAGCAAAGACAACTCATGAACACCTCGCGGCCGAGCACCGAGACCGATCGTCTGGGTCCGCTCCCCGATGATCCCGATTCGACAGCCGGACCGGACCCGCCATCTCCCCAAGGTGGGGCTGGCTGTCCTCATCATCGTGCTGCCGCCATCGCGGTTCTGATCTTCAGGTTCTTCACAGGCGCCTCCGTCAGCGATATGGAGCCACATGCCATGCCGCTCGGCATCTGCACATGTCCCCTTCTCGTCACAGGCGGAGTCCTTGCCTCGGTGGAGTCGCGTGAGCAGGTTTCGCCGTTGTAGTCGCTGCGGCGAGCGGTGCGCTCAACTCGGCTGTGCTCAGATCGGCTGGGGTGCCTCTTTCAGCCCCGAAAAGACAGCGGCGATCAGGCGCCGTCCTTGGGCCACGCCGTCGTCGTTGTTCGCGACGCGCCACAGAAAGCTCATAAGCATGATGATGTCGGCGGGGTCGTGCCCGGGAGCGATGGTGCCCTCGGCCACGCAGGCCTCGACGAGCTTGGCCACCGCCGCGGTGGTCGGCGCCCACGAAGCGCTGATCACGTCCTGGGCCGCGGCGCTGTGCAACGCGTCACCGAGGCCGTGCTTGATGCGGATGTAGGCCGACAGAGTCTCGAACCACTCGATGAACGCGTCCTTCGCCGATGGATGGCGCGCCAGCGCCTCGTCGGCGGTGGTGGTCAGGCGTTCGATGTCGTGCTGGTAGGCCGCCAGGAGCAGATCCTCCCGGGTGGGGAAGTGCCGGTAGAGCGTGCCGGCGCCGACGCCGGCACGCTTGGCGACCTCGCTCAGCGGCACGAGCGGGTTGTCCCCGAACAGTTCATGGGCGGCCTCGATGATCGCCACACGGTTACGCGCGGCGGCCTTGCGCTGCGTGCCGTAGGTGCTCGGCGTCTGGTCGGTCATCACCCTATGGTGCCTCCGATGGACTTGCGGACAATCCTCCGCTAGTTTGGTGAGAACTTGCGGAGAATCGTCCGCAAGTTCAAGGCTTACAGGAGACGCCCATGCGTTATGTGAAGCTCGGCACCACCGGCCTGGACGTTTCGCCCATCGCGATCGGTGCGATGACCTACGGCGAGCCCGACCGCGGTCACCCCGTCTGGTCCCTCGGCGAGGAGGATGCGCGCCCGCTGATCAAGCACGCTCTCGACGCGGGCATCAACTTCTTCGACACCGCCAACATGTACTCCAACGGGTCCAGCGAGGAGATCCTCGGCCGCGCACTGCGCGACTTCGCGAACCGCGACGATGTAGTGATCGCGACCAAGCTGCGTCATCCCATGCGCCCCGGGCCGAACGGGAAGGGCCTGTCCCGCAAGGCGATCATGACCGAGGTCGACCACAGCCTGCGACGGTTGGGCACCGACTACATCGACCTTTACCAGGTGCACCGCAACGACCACGCGACGCCGCTGGAGGAGACCCTCGAAACGCTCAGCGATCTGGTCAGAGTCGGCAAGGTGCGCTACCTGGGCGCGTCGTCGATGTTCGCGTGGGAGTTCGCGAAGGCCCTGCACCTGCAGAAGCAGAACGGCTGGGCCCGGTTCGTGTCCGTGCAGGACCACTACAACCTGCTCGCCCGCGAGGAGGAACGCGAAATGATCCCGCTGTGCCTGGACGAGGGCGTCGGCACCATCATCTGGAGCCCACTCGCGCGGGGCCGTCTGGCCCGTGGCTGGGATGAGGCGAACTCCACTGCCCGCTCCGAAACCGATGGTGCCTACGCCGACATGCTCTACTCGCCCGAGCAGGAAGCCTCGAACCACGCCATCATTGATGCGGTCGGCCAGGTCGCTGCCGCCCACGGCGTGAGCCGCGCGTCCATCGCCCTGGCCTGGCTGCATCGCCAGCCGGTCGTCACCGCTCCGCTGGTCGGTGCCGGGTCGATCAAGCAGATCGACGACGCGATCGCGTCGTTGGACGTCGAGCTCACCGATGAGGACGTACGCGCCCTCACCGCACCCTACACACCCCGGTACGACTGGCAGGGCGTCTCGGACGAGGCGGCCATGGATGCGATCCGCGCTCGTGTCCCGGGAATGGCGCTGCGGTGAGCTTGATCGTTCGCTCCGGCGCGGCAGTCCGCTAGCTGGCGAACTGAGCAAGCGTCGCAAGAATGTCGCTGGTCGGTAGCCGTCCGGCTGAGGGAGACGGGCGCTGCGGGAATCGCATGACCTGTTGGGATCGTTGTGACCAGTGTGCTCGCCTGGCGACGGGCACCGTTCCCAGCGACCCGCTGTTCGGCTGTCGTCGTCACTCACCACGCGACGCCTTGCTAACATCCCTTGATCAACCGCTGTGCCTGGAGTGTGCATGACCGACCGTCTCACCACCGCGATGATCAGCAAGGCGGCCGAACGGTTGCGGCCGGTCGTGCGTCGCACCGCGCTGGAGCCGAATCAGCGGCTGTCCGACCTGCTCGGCGGTCAGGTGCTGCTCAAGCGCGAGGACGCGCAGGTCTGCCGCTCCTACAAGGTGCGCGGAGCGTTCAACCTGATCGCCTCGCTCACGGATGAAGAGCGGCGACGTGGTGTGGTCTGCGCGAGCGCGGGCAACCATGGGCAGGGAGTCGCGTTCGCCTGCGCGCGGCTCGGGATCAGCGGGCGCGTGTACGTACCGTCCACCACACCGCGGCAGAAGCGCGAGCGCATCGCGGCGCTCGGCGGTGACCGGGTGGAGGTCGTGGTCGGCGGCGGCACCTACGACGAGGCGAGCACCGCCGCGCACGCCGACAGCGAGCGCACCGGCGCGATGTACGTGCATCCGTTCGACGACATCAGGACGATGGCCGGGCAGGGCACCGTCGGCCTGGAGATCCTGGCGCAGGCCGGGGAGGCACCGCACACCGTGGTCGTACCGGTCGGTGGCGGCGGTCTGATCAGCGGCATCGCCGTCTGGCTCCGCGAGCACTCACCCGCCACCCGCATCATCGGCGCCGAACCCGCCGGAGCGGCCAGCATGCGCGCCGCCCTCGACCACGGCGGGCCCCTCGCCCTGCCCGAGCTGGACACCTTCGTGGACGGCGCCGCCGTCGGAAGAGTGGGAGAGGCCACGTTCCCCCTGATCAAGGACTTGGTGGATGAGGTCGTCGCGGTCGATGAGGGTGCGGTGTGCACCGAGATGCTGGATCTGTACCAGACCGACGGCATCATCGCCGAGCCCGCCGGAGCCCTCGCCGGAGCGGCGGCCCGTGAGCTACTGCCGTACTCCTCCTCCGGAGGGCCGCTGGTCTGCGTGGTGTCGGGCGGCAACAACGACGTCAGCCGGTACGGCGAGGTGTTGGAGCGCTCTCTCGTACACATCGGGCTGCGGCACTACTTCCTGGTGACCTTCCCGCAGCGCCCCGGCGCCCTGCGGCACTTCCTGGACGAGGTGCTGGGCGAGGGCGAGGACATCATCGCCTTCGAGTACGTCAAGAAGAACAACCGCGAGACCGGCCCGGCGCTCGTCGGCATCGAGCTTGAGCGGGCCAGTGATCTCGACAGTCTCCTGTTCCGTATGAAGGCCAGCCCGCTCACGGTGGAGCGCGTCCCGCCTGGCTCGCCGCTATTCACCTTTCTTCTCTGAACGCCTCTTCTCTGAACGCCTCTTCTCTGAACGCCTCTTCTCTGAACGCCTGGACCCCTGGCGGCCAAGCCGGGCTCCTGGCGTCGCGTGAGTAGCGCCGCGACCGTGTGGGAACGATGGCGTCATGGAGTTGTACACCGCCCTACCGTCGGCCGAGTGGCGGGACACCAAGGCGACGCTGCACCGGTTCTGCCAGGTAGTGGGCAAGATCCGGCTCGGTTCGACGGTCCGGCGCAACCACTGGTGGAACGCGCCGTTCCATGTCACCGGGCGAGGGATCACCACCCGTCCGATGGGACAGGCCGACGGCAACCCGATCTTCACGATCGACTTCGACTTCGTCGGCCACCAGCTGCTCCTCACCACGGTGGACGGCCGGGCGGTGTCGTTCGCGCTCCCCGGCCAGTCGGTGGCGTCCTTCTACCAGCACACCATGCGGGCGCTGACGGCCCTGGACGTGCGGGTGGACATCGCCGTGCCGCGGCCGTTCGACCTGCCCGACTCCGACCGGCCGTTCGCCGACGACACCGAGCACACGCACTACGTTCCGGCCGAGGTCACCCGCTACTGGCAGGTCCTCAGCCAGGTGAACCTCCTGCTGGAGGAGTTCGCCGCGGGCTTCTCGGGCAAGATCAGCCCGGTGCACCACTTCTGGCACACCTTCGACATCGCCTGCACCCGCTTCTCCGACCGCACGATCGACCAGCCGCCCGGGGCCGACCCGGTGTCGCGGGAAGCGTACTCGCGGGAGGTGATCAGCTCCGGCTTCTGGTTCGGCGACGACGCCTTCCCGGACCCGGCCTTCTACTCCTACACCGCTCCCGAGCCCAAGGGCCTGGACAACGAACCCCTGGAGCCCGCGGCCGCACGGTGGATCGAGCAGCGAGGTGGCCATCTGGCCGTGCTGCGCCACAACGACGCCCTGGCCGAGGCCGATCCGCGCGCCGCCGTCCTCGCCTTCTACGACAGCGCTTACCAGGCCGGAGCCCGGCGCGCCGGATGGGACATCGCCCGGCTCGCCTGCCCCGGTGGAGTCACCGATCCGGTGCTGAGTGCTGGAACGTGATGGACCGCGCACTGGGCGGGCATCGGGTGCGGAGTATTCAGGGGAACTGATGCCGCCCAACCGCCGGTTCTTACCCGTATCTCGGCTCGACCCGAACATATCCCAACACCCGTAAACGCCACGGCGGCGTGGGTTCGGTGGTGAAAGCCACCGAGCCCACGCCGCCGTGGCGGCGTGCCGATCTAGCTCTGATCTAGCTCGCCAGCGCGAGTTTGACGGTCAAAGCGCCGGTCTTTTCGGCCTTGGGGTCGAAAAGGATGGTGTAGGTGCCCGTGGCGGGCAGAGTCGTCGCGGAGATGGTGCAGTTGCGGCCGCAATAGGCGGTGGAGCCCAATGCGGTGCCGTCGGGCTTCTTCACCGATACCTGCGCGTCGACGGAGCTGCCGAAACTGGAGTTGGTGAAGGTGAAGGTCACCTTCTGGTTGGCGGTGCCGTTGAAGGTCCAGGTTCCGTTCTGGCCCGGGGTCATGGTGGTCAGGGTCGAGGTGGCGCCACCGATGGTGATGCTCACCGGAGAGAGGTCGGCGACCGGGTAGGTCCTCAGCGTCAGCTTGCCGACCTGTTCGTCTCGCGGGTTGAATTCGACGGTGTAGGTGCCTGTGGCCGGCAGAGCCACCGGGTCGAGGAAACAGTTACGGCCACAGTAGGTGGCCGCCACCAGCACGGAGCCGTCAGGCTTCTTCACCGTCACCTGGGCGCCGGTGCTGTTGGCGAAGTTGGCATCAGTGAAGTTGAACGAGACGGTCTGGCCCGAGGTGCCGGAGAGGGACCAGGTTCCGTTCTGGCCCGGCGCCGTCGTCGTGAGGCTGGACGCGGCGCCTCCGACCGTGACGCTGCCGGTCAGGTGAGTCACCGTGTAGAGCTGCGCGGTCAGCTTCCCGACATTCCCATCCTGCGGGTCGAATTCCACCCTGTAGGTACCCGCCACCGGAAGAGCAATCGGTTCCAGGAAGCAGTTGCGACCGCAGTAAGTGGCCGCCACCAGCACGGAGCCGTCAGGCTTCTTCACCGACACCCGAGCACCGGTCGCACCGGCGAAACTCGCTTCTGTGAAGTTGAACGAGACGAGCTGGCCCGAGGTGCCGGAGAAGGACCAGGTTCCGTTCTGGCCCGGCGTCGTCGTCGTGATGCTGGACGCGGCGCCTCCGACGATGACGCTGCCGCTCAGGTGAGTCACCGTGTAGAGCTGCAGGGCCAGCGAACCCGTCTTGGCGTTCTGCGGGTTGAGCTCGACCGTGTAAGTACCGGTCATCGGCAGCACGGTCGGCTCGAGCAGGCAGTTGACGCCGCAGCGGGTGTCGGCGACCAGGTCGGTTCCATCCGGCTTCTTGACCTTGACCTTGATGTCCGAGCTGGAGGTGAACGTCGAACCGGTGAAGTTGAACGACACCTGCTGGCCCTCGGTCCCGGCGAACGTCCACACACCGTGCTGTCCGGCGATCGTGGTCGTCAGCGTGGACGCCGGCCCGCCGACGGTGACCTGCGCCGCCACGTCCTGCGCCACGAGGTTCACCTGGGCGGAGGCCGAGCCGGTGTAGATGCCGGCCGGGTCGACCACCACCTGGTAGGTGCCGTCCGCCGGCAGTACGGTCGCATCGAAGAAACAGGAGGCGGAGCAGGACTTCTTCGGCAGGAAGACCGAGCCGTCCGGTCCGAGCACCGACGCCTGCGCGCTGCTGAACGTTCCGCCCGAGATCGTGATCGAGACCCGCTGCCCGGACTTTCCGGCCAACGACCAGGTCGGGTTCTGCCCCGGCTCGGTGGTGGTCAGCTTGACCGCGGCGCCGCCCGGCGTGAGCGTCCCGGTGACGTCGCCCGCGACGACCTGCGCGGAGATCGAGCCCACGGCCGCCCCGTACGGGTCGGCGACCACCGTGTACGTTCCGGTCTCCGGCAGTGTGGAGGTGTCGAACGCGCACGACGGCTGGCAGTAGGCCGGCTTGAACAGGTCCGTTCCGTCGGGATAGCGCACCGACGCTCGGGCGTACCCGTTGTTGTCCCACGTCCCGCCCGTCAGGACGAACGCGATGCGCTGACCGGCCGTCCCGGCGAACGACCAGGTGGCTTTCTGCCCCGGCCCGGTGGTGGTCAGCTTGACCGGTGCCCCGCCGACGGTCAGGGAGCCGGTGACGTCGCCCGCGACGACCTGCGCGGAGATCGAGCCCACGGCCGCCCCGTACGGGTCGGCGACCACCGTGTAGGTCCCGGTCACCGGCAGCGTGACCGTGTCGAACGTGCACGACGCCTTGCAGTAGGTCGGCTTGAACAGGTCCGTTCCATCCGGGTTGCGCACCGAGGCGCGCGCGTACCCGTTGTTGTCCCACGTCCCGCCCGTCAGGGCGAACGCGATGCGCTGACCGGCCGTCCCGGCGAACGACCAGGTGGCGTTCTGCCCCGGCCCGGCGGTGGTCAGCTCGACCGGTGCCCCGCCGACGGTCAGGGAGCCGGTGACGTCGCCCGCGATCACCCCTGCCGTCATCGGCCCCGGCCGCGCGACGGTCGGATCGACGACGATCGTGTAGGTGCCGTCCGCGGGAAGCGTGACGGTGTTGAAGGCGCAGGCCGTCGAGCAGTAGGTGGAGCCGTACAGCGGCGTTCCGTCCGGTTTGCGGACCGAGGCGTAGGCGGAGCTGGTCAGCCCGCTGACCCCGAACGCGATCCGCTGCCCGGCCTTGCCGGCGAACGACCAGTACGCGTCCTGTCCGGGAACCGTGGTCGTCAGTGTGGAGGGCGCTCCGAGCGCGACCGTCCCGGTGAGGTCGGTCACCTCGAACAGTTGCAGCGCGAGCGAGCCGGTCTTGGCGTCCTTCGGATCCCACACCACCGAGTAGGTGCCGGTGACAGGCAGGGTCTCGGTGTCGATGAAGCAGGTCTTGCCGCAGCTCTGCGACGCCAGGACGGCCCCGTCAGGTCGCTTCACCCGCACGGTGGCGTCGATGCTCGAACTCAGGGTGCCGTCGGTGAACTCGAAGGAGACCTTCTGGCCGGCTGTTCCGGCGAACGTCCAGGTGCCGTACTGGCCCGGCTGGGTGGTCGCCAGCGATACCTTCGGCCCGCCGATCGCCGCGGTCTTGACGACGTCGGGCGCGATCGTGCTCACACTGAGCTTGTAAGCGCCGAACTCGTCCTCGTGCGGTGAGACGCGTAGCCGGTACGCGCCCGCCGCGAGGCTGTCGAGGCGCTTGTCACCGCACAGAGAGTTGGTGGCGACGCTCGCGCCCGCGGCGTTGAACAGCTCCCAGTTGAGCCAGAGCCCCGGGCACTCCTGCGCGTCAACGAAGATCGAACCAGGCTGGCCCAGCGTGAACTGGTACTCGTCGCGCGCGACCTCGGTCTCCAGGTTGCCCGCTCCCGCGGCCGGGACGCCGTCCGAGGCCGTGAACGGCAGCGACACCGTGAACGTCTGTGGTGGCGTGACGTCCAGGTCGAGGTTGACGTTGTCGATTCCGAACGCCTGGTTCGAGATGCCCGCCACCCCGGTGGCCGTGGTCTTGAACTCGATCTGGCTCTTGTTGTGGGTGACCGGCATCGTGATCCGGTACTTGGCCCACGGCAGGCCGGTCGCCAGTTTCCCGGTCGCGACGGGCGTCAGCGTGTTCGGCGTGATCGTGTACGGGGTGCCGCGGTCGGTCTCGACCTGGACCGTCTCGGTGTCGGAGTCGGATGCCCAGTCGCCGACGGCCAGCAGGTCGAAGCTCAGCGTCCCGCTCTTGTGAGACGGTAGCGACTGCGCGTAGAACCGGTACGAATCCGTCCCGCTGAACGGCCCGGCGAACGTGCTCACCGCCGGATCGGTCGACACCCGCGACGGCCGCACGTTCGAGCTGAGCGCCCCCTGGAAGTCGATCGCCAGGTCCCCGTCCTCGTTGACGGCCTGCGCCGTCGGGTCGAGGATGGCTTTCGTCTGCTCGGCGGCGGCCTTCGCGAACGAAGTGTCCGCCGTGAGTGCGATGTCCAGGATGCAGTCGTTGAACTGGAGGCCCGCCGGGACGCCGTTCGCCTCACACTGAGTGGTCGCCAGCTGGACCTGCTCGGGCGTCAGGTCGGCGATCGAGACGATCTTGGCCGGGAACTGCTTGTTCGTGAAGGTCGCGGTGCTCTGGCCCGGACCGTAGGTGAACAGCGACTCGTTGTCGTCGATCCGCCAGGAGTCGGCGAAGCTGCTGTGCAGCACGGTCGGCGAGGCGTTGGCGGGCAGCTGGGTGCCGTCCCGCAGACGCAGGTCGTTCTTCGGGTTGCCGTCGGCGTTGCCGAGCAGGCCCACGAGGTCGCTGTCGGGGGTCGGCGGCATGTAGAGGCTGGCGGCGCCCCTCCTCCAGGACAGGGCAGGGCCGGCCACGCCGTCGAACATGACGGCCCACTTGTCGTCCTTGCGCAGGATGAACGCGTTCTTGCCCAGGTGGAGGAGCTTGCCGGGCTCGAGCGTGCGCTTCTGGTTGTCGATGTACAGGTCGTCCTCGTGGAACTCGACCAGGTGGTCGCCGGCCTCCATCGCGGCGTCGAACATCACCGAAACGTCCCTGCCGCCGCTGGCGGGGCTGAGCCGGCCCTGGATCTCCAGGTTCCACTTGTCGGACTGGGCGAGGATGAACTCGCCGACGGACTGCAGGTCGTAGCCCAGGTTGTCCGGGGTGGTGAAGTGCGGTTCGCCCTTCACCAGACTGCCGTGGTGGGTGAAATACCACCACAGGATGAGGCCGATCAGCGCCACCGCGCCGATCGCCAGCGCCATCTCGATCGTGGCGAAGCCGGCCTCGAGCAGGAACGCCCTGCCCGCCTGGCTGGCGAGGAACAGCTCGATCTCAGCGGTCAGCTCGGCCGCGGCGAGTTCGACGCTGCCATAGGCGCCGATGTCCTCGGCGAGCGTGGTCGGACCGACGGTCCGGATGCCCCTGATCAGCGGCAGAAGGTAGTCCGGGGGCTCCCACTTGAAGTCGTCGTCGTCCTCGTCCACGACCGGGATCTTGGCGGGCGGACTGTTGGGATCCGCCGGGTCCTTCTGTCTCTCGCACTTGCGCTCCTTCTTCACCTCCCGGATGTCCAGGAGGCCGGAGGCCGGCGAGGTGGCCCTGTAGGTGGACAGCTGGAATCCCTGGCCGCCACCGGCGAGCGGGCACGTCTTTCCCTTGCCGTAGACCTGGAACCAGTCCTCGTACCCGCCCCAGCGGTCGAGGACCGACCCGGCGCGGACGCCGTTGACGCCGTTGGCGGCGATCGCCGCGACGTACCGGCCGACCTGGCGTCCCCAGCCCTCATAGTCCGGGTTGCCCTTGACCTTGGCCTCGACCACCTCGGCGAAGCTGGTGCCGACCCGGTCGTAGTAGACGATGTCGGGCCGATCGCGGCCGTTGTTGAGGTACGTCTCCCACTGAACGTTCGGGTTGATGACCGCGCCGGGCTGTGCGGGCGGCGGGACGCCGAGGTGGTCGTTCAGGTACTTGATGGCGCGCGCCTGCCCGATGGCCTCGATGCCGCCGCCGGCGCTGCACTCGTTGGGCTGCTGGTAGATGTAGGTGCCGAGCGCGGGACGGGCGGTCAGGCAGGAGCTGTTGATGCGGCGGCGGGTGGCGTACATGCTGTTGAACACGCAGCGTTTGTCACCTCTGCCGGCGTTCGACCAGTCGTCACTGTTCGGGGGGCAGGGGGCGGCGGCTGCGGTCACCGCCGCCGCTGCCGCTGCCGCCATTCTGGCCGTTAATATGTCGTGGACGGGTCCTAACAATGACGCCACGAGCACGCCCACCATGATTACGCAGAGACGCCGCACGCATTCACCTCGGATAAATGGGACATAAAGATCGCAGCGGGAACGTACACCATGAAGATCGGCTTGCGGCAGATCTGGAATCACCACGTTCCGTGATCGTTGACTATGCTGCGGCTCGGATCCGCTCTTGGGAGGTACCGTGGTCGTCCACCGGTCGTGGGAGATCGCATTCGACGCGCCGGCTGCACGGCCGGTGCGGACGGCTCGGATGGTCGTCGCGGCCCATGGCCTCGATCGGGACGCCGTGCTCGTGCTGGACGCCGACAGCGACGAGTTCGTGACCGTCCCGGGGCTCCCGGCCCACCTCTCCCGCAATACGGTGTCGCTGTCGTCCGACGGGACTCGGCTGGTGTTCCTGGCGCGGCAGGACGACGGCGCCGAACCCATGCGGGTGGTGCTGCACGCGCTCGCCACCGGAGCACGGCAGGAGTTCGTCTCGGACGGTTTCGTACGGGCGGCGCTCTCACCGGACGGCAGCCGGCTCGCCGTCCTGGCCGACCTGTCGAACGGCCCCGGAATCCCCGGCGTGGGCGACGAGATCGCGGGCATCGTGCTGATCGAGACCGCCACCGGCGCCCGGCAGCCGCTCTGGTCGGCCGAGGGCTACTGGCAGGAAGACGCCATCAGCTGGTCCCCGGACGGGCGACTCCTCGCCGCCACCTATCTGACGCTGGACGACGTCATCACCACCATCGTCCTCGACCTTTCCGGCAAGGTGATCGGCGTCCACGAGGATCGGGTCGCCCTACCCGGGGCGCACTCGGTCTGGACGTCCGACCGGGAACTCATCGTCTACCCGGAGCCCGACGACGAGAGCCCCCTCATCGCGATCGACGTCCAGACCGGAAGCGAGCGCCGCTTCACCAGGCGCAACTTCAGCGGCTACCTCGCCATCGCAGGTGGCCGGGTCGTGCGTCCGGGATCTTCGCCAGAGCGGGTCGTCACGACCGACTTGAACGACAGCGACGAGCGTCCCTTCCTGACCTTCCGCCCCGCCGTATCGATCGAGGCCATCGACATCGTCCCGTCCGCCGTAAGGTGACCCGACTTACCGCCACTTCGGCTCCAGAACGCATCGGGTACGCCCGCGCCTCCACCGTCCGCCAGTGCCTGGACACCCAGCTCGACGCGCTCCAGGCCGCCGCTTTCAGGTGGGTGGAGTGGCCAGTGGGAGGACGATGGGCGGCTGGACCTGCTCGTCCCGGCCGCCTGGGTCGGTTTCCACCGCGCCGCGGATGCACAGGGACGGGGACCACGCGACGGAGGACGGCCGGCCGAGTCTGACCACCGTGCCGACCTTGAAGCAGTAGCCCGTGGCCGCGTCCAGGCCGCCGACCGTGAACGTGGTGCTGCCGCTCCCCATCGACAGCACGCGATCACCGGGAGACTGCTGGAGCACCATGGGGAAGTCGCTCTTGCGCTGCTGTTTCCAGGACAGCGTCACGGTCGTGCCGTTGTCGGTCACCAGCCTCAGGTCCTTGGGCCGCTGCGCGTTCATCGCCGCCGCGTCCAGGGTCTTGGCGGGACGGGCGATGGAGGGGCCGGTGGAGGGTAGGGCGCTGGGTGGCGGTGTCGTGGCGGTCGAGGCGGGTCGTTTGGCGGTCGTTGTGGGGTCGGTGCCACCTGCGTCGGCGCCTCCGGTTGTGGCGGACTGGGGCTCCAGGGTGATCCGCGGTGGGGTCGACGGGCGGTCGTTCATGGCGGCGGCGACGCTGGCCGCGCCGATCAGTACGGCCAGGCCGGAGGTACCGGCGATGAACAGGGGGACCTTCTTGCTCCTGCGCCTCGGCTCGGCCGGCGCCTGCGGCTGCGCTGTACCCGGCTGGTGGGAGGACGGGTAGAGCGGACGGGGTGGTCGGGGAAGCGACGCCGAGCGGTCGGGGTCGACGGTCCAGACGAGAGCGCGCGGCACCGACGTCTCAGCGGCCACCGCCGACGACGGCACCGCCGCCACTGGTGGCACCGAGGGGAACGACGGCATCGACGGCGAGCCGGGTCCGGTCTGCGATGGCGTCAGGCGGGAGCTCGGAGCGACCAGTTTGTACGTGGATGGGGCCGCTTGGTGGGCAGTGGGTGGGGCCGACTGGTCGAGGGCCGGTGGGACTGTGTGGGCGAACCGGGTGGCGAGGTCGGCGGCCGTAGGGCGGGAGTCGGGGGACTTGGCCATCGCCTGGTTGACGGCGGACACGAGGTCGGGCGGCAGTCCGGGGGACGCCAGAGGCGGCGGCTCCTCGCTCAGCACGCCGAAGACGAACCGGGCCGAGGTGTCCGGCCCGTCCAGGGCGAACGCGGGCCGCCCGGCGAGCAGTTCGTAAAGCATCGACCCGAGCGAGTAGACGTCCGACGCCGGACTGGCCGAGCGGCCTTCGAGCAGCTCGGGCGGGCTGTGGACGGACACAGACGTCCCATCGGGCAGCTCGGCCAGTGACATCAGCCCGCTCATGCCGAACCCGGTCAGTCTGGGCTCGCCGTGCTCGGGCAGAACCACGTTCTCCGGCCGTACGTCGCCGTGCACGCCGCCCGCCCCGTGCGTGGCCGCGAGCGCGGCGGCCACCGCGCGCGCGACGCGCAGCGCCTCGCCCGGCGGCGCGGGCAGGGTCCGGCCGGGCCGTTCGGCCAGCGTGCAGCCTCCGTGCAGCCCGGTCACCAGGTACGGGCGGCCGTCGGCGGTGGTGCCGATGTCGAGTACCGGGATCACGTTCGGATGGGCCGCGAGTGCGTCGGGGAAGCGAAAGCCGCGCAGCAGCGGCTTGAGCCGGCGCTTGTCCACGCGGCGGCAGGCCAGCGACCGCAGCAGCACCGAGGCGCCGTCGCGGTCGGCCGTCGCGAGGTACGCGCTCCACGGCCCGTCCTGCCCGGCCCGCTCCTGGAGCCGGTAACCACGGACCTTCTCCGTCACCGTCACGCGTTCACTTCCCGGGGCCGGCAGCCGCCAGCCCTCTCCATCACCACTTCCCGGAACATCACCGCTTCCCGGAACATCACCGCTTCCCGGAACCGACACGTCGCCGTCATGCGATCACTGCGGGACCGCCCAGGTCGTCGGTCTCGAACGCCTCGTCCTCGATCATCGGGAACCGGGTCCGCTCGCGGTCCTGCTCCTGGCCTTGGCCGCCACCCCCCATACCCGGCGGGTACATGCCCATCGGCATACCGCCGGTCCCGCCCCGCGCGGCCCCGCCGGCCGTCAGGCCGCCCGCGCCCTGCGCGGCCGTCGTGGCGGTGCCGGTCCCCGAGGGGGCGAGCGGGCCGGTGGAGGGTACGCCCGTGTTCACTCTGTGGGCCAGGTCGGGCGACATGGTGTCCGGGAAGCCGGCCAGGTTCGCCTTGGTGTCGGGCAGGCTCGGGGTCTTGAGATCGCCGGGATTCTTCAGGTCCGGGGTCTGGGGACTCCGCAGGTCGGGGGTCTTCACACCAGCCTGGTCGAGGCCGGGGAGGTTCGGGTTCTGGGCGCCGTTGGGGTCCGGGAGGTTCGTGCTGGGATCGGTCGGGCGCTGGTTCGGGTCGGTCAGGCCGGACGGGTCCCCGACACCGGACGACGTGGGGTCGGTCAGGCCGGACAGGCTGGAGTACGGGCTGCCGAGGCCCGTGTACGGATCCGGGACCCCGCCACCCAGCCGGCCGTTGCCCGTGCCGCCGAGTCCCGGCATCGGGCCGGGGTTGACGCCACCGCCCTGGGGAGGGGCCGCGCGCTGCTCCATCTCGGGGGAGATGTGGTCGTAGACGTCTCCCATGAACCTGTTGAGCTGCTTCAGATGGTGGCGGGCCAGCGCGTGGGCGTTGCCATCGCTGCCGAAGGTGTCGCCTATGTCGTCATCCAGGCCCACGTCGCCGACTTGGGGGACGTTGTCGCGAAAGAACGGCAGCACCTGCTGGCCGTACCAGACGAGCGGGCGCCCGACGGTCTGGGCGCCGTAGTTGACCGCGGCCATGTCCTTCTGGAGCTCGTCGATCTTCTTGAAGATGCCCTCCAGGGTCTCCCCGCCCATGGATCCGGCGAGGCGCTGGGCCTCGTCGTGCAGGTTCTTGATCGATGTCGCGAGCGAGTCGGCGATGGTCACATAGCTGTCGCCGGCCTCCACCACCCTGCCGGGGTCGGTGTGGTTGAGGATGAGGTCGACGATGCCCTCGCTGGAATCGCTGTCGCCGCCCCCGACCGCGGCGATGTCGTCGACCAGCGGGCGGTTGGCCTCTCTGAGCTGGTAGAGGGTGTAGCCGCTCATGTGGCGGCCTTGCGCAAGTTGTCCGCCACGGTGGTGTCGGCGTCCATGGCCGTCTTCACGGTCTGGTCGAGCGTCTCCACGATGGCCTCGTAGACCGAGCAGAGCTGGGTGACGGCGCGCTGTATGTTCTGCTGCGCCTTGTCGGTGGTGGCCCGCAGATCCGCGGCCGCCTGCCAGGTGCCCAGGTGGCGATCGGTCAGCGTGGCGCGGGTGGCGAGGGCCTCCAGGCTCGGCAGGTCACCCATTCCCCGGAGCCGGTCCAGGTCGGCGCGGAGCTTCTCCACGGGCGAGTCGGGACGCGGCTTGCCGGTCTCCGGGTCCACGAAGTCGGCGATCTTGATGAACATCTCCTTCTTCACCGTGCCTGGGTCCACGCGATTCGGGGCGAGCAAGGCGTCACGCTCTTGGGCCGACGGCGCGCCGGGAGGCGCCTGGGACGGGTAGTCGCCGACGCGGTGCCACTCGATGTTCTCGTCGTGGACGTTCGGGTCCGTCGCGGGCCTGGCGAGGTAGTCGGCGTAGTAGTCCTCCGTGGAGTTCGCGTATCCGGCCTCGCCGTTGTTCTGCGGTTCGCGCTCGTCACTCGGGGTGCCGACACCGGGCATGGAGTGCCCGTCCTTGGTGCCGCCTTCATCAGGTTTCGGCATGAACCTCTCCCCCGCACGTCGGTCTGCATGTCCTCTGTATCCCGCGCGGGCCGCACCAGGGCGTCACTTCAAAATATTTTGAACGGAAGCCAGCTTTCCCTGCAAGCACCGATAAATGGTGCAAAATCCCATCCCATGCCCATGTCCTGGAGCGGCACGGCCGCCCTCGCCCTGGTGCTCGCCGTCACGCCCTTCACCGCTGCGGGGGCGAAAGCCGCCGCTCCGCCGTGCACCCCCGAAGCCGGGGTACAGGACGTCAGCGGCAAGCCCTGGCCGCAGGAGCGGCTGCGCTTCCAGCGGGTGTGGCGGCTGACCCGGGGCGAGGGCGTGACCGTCGCAGTGGTCGACAGCGGCGTGGACGCGCGGCACCCGCAGCTCGCCGGGGCGGTCACGACCTCCGAGGACCTGACGGGTACGGACCAGCGCGACTGCGTGGGCCACGGTACGGCCGTGGCGGGCATCATCGCCGGCCGCGACCTCACCTCGCGCGGCGTACCGTTCCTCGGTGTCGCGCCGGGCGCGCGGATCCTGTCGATCAAGCAGACCGAGACGCCGGACGGCGAGGTGTCGCTGCTGGCCCGGGGCATCAGGCGGGCCGCCGAGCTCGGCGCGAAGGTCATCAACGTGTCCGTGGAGGCGCACGACCAGCCGGAGCTCAAGTCGGCCGTCGCGTACGCGCAGAGCATGGACGCGGTGATCGTCGCGGCGGCCGGCAACGTGAAGCGTGAGGACGGCGAGGTGACGCCCTCCTACCCGGCCGACTACCCCGGCGTGATCGCGGTGGGCGCGGCCTCCCCCGACGGCACGAAGTCGGCGTTCTCCAACGGCACCACCAGGGTCTCCGTCACCGCCCCCGGCTCCGGGATCACCAGTACGTGGACGGGCGGCGGCTACCGTACGGACCTCGACGGCACCAGCTTCGCCGCGCCGTACGTGTCGGGGGTCGTGGCGCTGGTCAGGGCCAGGCATCCAGAGCTCGACCTGTGGCAGGTCAAGCGCCGGGTGGAGTTGACGGCCGAGGGCGGCGGCGCCACCGGGACCGGCGCGGGCCTGGTCAACCCGCTGCTCGCCGTCACCGCCGTGCTGCCCGACTCGGTGGAGAAGGCGGGCGGCGGGGTGCCGGTCGTCGTGGCCAAGGCCGTCGCCCCAGACTCGCGTACGCGCGGGCTGGCCGTGGGCATCGCGGGAGGCACGGTCGCGGTGACCGGGCTGGTGATCTTCGTGGCGATCATGCTCCCCAAGGCCAGGCGGCGGGCCTGGCGCGCCGGGTGATCCAACATTTCCAGGAATGTTGAAGTCAGATCGGCCCTCCCGCGCACCGGCTTATGGTGCTCGCGTTGTCCCATGTTCGATACCGGGAGGTGAACCGTGGCGCAGCCGACCACTTATCAGCAGGGCAGTCAGCACGACGCGGCCGCTCGCGCGCTGACCGCGCACGAGCACATCACGCAGATCCACAACAGACTGCTCCAGATCCCCGAGCAGCTCGGCGGCTCGTGGAAGGGCGAGTCGGCGACCGTCTACACGCAGGTTCTCAACGAATGGAACCCGCAGTTCAAGAAGGTCATCGACGCCCTCCACCAGATCGCCGAGAACCTCAAGGGCTCGGGGATCGAGTACGAGGAGGCCAGCACCTCCACCCAGGCCGTCACGAAGAACCTCATGGCCGCGCTCAACGGCGGTGCCGTCAAATGAGCGGGATCGACGTCAGGGAAGGATCTCAATGACCGGTGGCGGAGACATCATCCTCGCCGATTTCGACGAGATGGAAGAGATCGCGGCCGAGCTCGGCCGGGCGTACGCCAACCTCGTCGGCGAGCTGACAGACCTCGAGAACGACCTGAAGATCCTGGAGACCTGGGACGGCTCCGCGAAGGGCGTCTACCTGGAGGCCAAGCGCCAGTGGAACGAGGCCGTGGTGACGATGGGTGACACCATGCAGCGCTTCGGCCCGGCCCTGCACGACGCGACCGAGATCATGCGCGACGCCGAGCAGGCGAACGTCCGGCGCTGGGGCACCTGAGCCGAACGATGGCTGAAGGCGACCACGGGATACCCGCCGAGCTGGTCATCGACCCGGCGGCGGCCGGTGACCAGGCGATGTGCCGGCCGGACGCGCTGCTGGACGTCGCCGGGGCGATGTCGAGGGATCTGCTGCCCCGGCTGGAGTCGGCCGGGCACCGGGTGCCCGACCTGTCGTTCACGGCCGTCGGGGACTGGGATGTGGCACGCGGGTACGCCGAGACCATGCAACGGGCGCGCATGGCCACGGTGGACACGATGGGGTTCGTGACCGAGCTGGTCAGCAGAGTCGTCGAGGACCTGGTCGCCACCGCGAACACCGTCAGGGACGCCGACCAGCGGGCCGGCGAGACCGCTCGCCGTACCGGATCTGCCGGATCTACCGGATAGAGGCGCGCGTGGGAGAACCGAAGCCGATCAAGGAGGGCGCGCTGCCGGCCGGCGCGCCCGAGAGCTACGGCGGGCGCGACTCGATCCGGCGGTTGATCATGAGCACGCGGCCCGAGGAGTTCGGCGGTGTCGCGGACGCCTACCAATCGGCCGGCACGCTCCTTGACCAGACGATCAAGGAGTTGTCCCAATACGCCTCACGTCTCGTCGCCGATGGAAACTGGGGCGGCGAGTCGGCGCGGGCCATGCTCGGGCGGATGGCGCGGGTGCAGTCGTATCTCGGCACGCTGCGGAGCCAGATCGGCGACATCCCGTCATCCGTCCAGCAGGCCAGCCGTGAGCTGGCCACGGCGAAGGAGCAGTTCGAGCCGGCCACCCAGGAGCAGTACGCCACGGTGGACACCGGCTCGTACATCTCCCGGGAACTGAGCAACGACCCGGACGCCGACGCCCGGCGCTTCCTCTCGGATCTGAACGGCCGCTTGAGAGACGCGCACGAGATCCTGCCCGAGCGGCTGCCGTGGGACGCCGACCTGGCCTCCAGCGCGCCGTACCTGCCTACGCCGGTCGTGCGCGACAGCACGCCGACCGGTGGCGGGATCGACTTGGAGTCCACGCGCCCGGTCGCCCGGCTGGCCAGTGTGGATCCGGCGAGGTCACCTATCTCGGCTGCGCCGCAGACCGGGCCGCTCGCCTCGGCGGTCCCTGGAACCGCCGCTCCCCCGATCCTCGGGACGACGCCGGGCCAGGTCCCCGGGCTGATCACGTCAACCGGCGGAACGCCCTCCGTGGCCCAGCTCACCGGGTATCCGCCGACGACCGGGACCCAGCCGACCACGTCCGAGCCGACACGCTCCCTGACCGGCACCCGGCCCGACACCGCACGGAACGACCCCACGCGTACCGGCCCCACGCGTACCGGCCCCACGCGTACCGGCCCCACGCGTACCGACAACCCGCGGACCGACTCCGAGCGGACCGGCGACCCGTACCGGTCCGGCCCCATGCGCTCCGCCCTTGACGTCCTGGACGAGAGCCCCATCGCCGACCAGGCCCGCAGCCCGCTCGGCGGCCTCCCGCGCGAGACCGGCCCGTCCGTACGGCCCGGCGTCGTGCCGGTCGTGGACGGGACATGGCCCGCTACGAATCCCACATCGTCCGGCGGCCCCACAGGGGCGGCCGCCGGTACCGGTGGCATGCCGTTCATGCCGATGGGCGGCGGCCCGGCCGGGTACGAGGGTGCGCCGGTCGCGCACCGGACGGCCCCGCCGCCCCCTGATGAGCCGGGCCTGTTCCGTCCCGCGTACGATCCCGGCCAACCGGTGGTGGACTGACCCATGACATCCGACAGCGACCTCAAACGCATGGAGATGAACGCCGACTCCGTCCGTGAGGTCGGCCGCAACATCGCCGGCAAGCCCATGCAGCGCCTCAACGACATGACCCGCGTCGTCGCGGGGCTCAACGTGCACTCCGGCGCGTACGGCCTGTTCGGCTTCTTCGGCTCGTCGCTGGCGGACGCGCTCGACCAGGTCAAGCTGGCTGCTCACCAGTACGTGTCGGCGACCAGGCACGAACTGGCCGAGATGGAGTCGAAGGCGTTCGACACGGCCAACACCGCCGTCCAGGGCGACGGCGCGGCCACCCGCGTCACGGCCGTCTGAGAGCCACGGTCCGAGAGCCGCTGTCCGAAAGCCGCTGTCCGAAAGCCGCAGTCCAAGAGCCGCTGTCCGAGAGCAAGTCTGAGAGCGAGGACACATGCCAACACAACCGCAGTCCGTCATCGCCGGCGCGGGCATGGCCCAGCTGGGCTCGGCACTGCTGGGCGGCGGCCGCGCGAAGTACGCGGCGATGATCATCGCCCTCACCGCCGCCGACACCCCCGAGCTGCGCCAGGCCGCGCAACAATGGGAGGAGCTGTCGGCGGGACTACGCGAGCACCCCCAGCTGGTCCAGGAGTCCGTCAAGGACGTGCACTGGATGGCGACGAGCGCCGAGCTGTTCCAGCAGACGGTCGACACGCACAGCGACGAGGTCGCCGACAAGGCCGACCTGCCGCAGGCCACGGCGGACTCCATGCGCACCTCGGCCGACGCTCTCGACTTCGCCGGGAACCTGATGTTCGACGTGGGCGCCGCCATCCTCCTGGCGGGGACGATCTACCAGCTCGGGCGGATCAACCCTTATATCCGGCCCGCCGCAGAGGTGGCGGCGACGATGTTCGGCCGCCGGGCCGACCAGCAGGCCGGTCAGGGCGCCTTGAAGCTGCAGACGTTCCTCAGGGGCTCGGAGAGCCTGGCCGGCAAGATCGCCGGCCGGTTCACCAAGGTATCGCCCGTCAAGAAGCTGATCCTCGGCGGCGCGACGGCGATAGGCGGCGGGATGGTCGCCAATTCCGCCGTGGCCGACGACCTAAGCGAGACGGCCCTCCCGAAGGGCAACCAACCGAACCCGAACCAGCGCAACCAGCCGAACCCGACGCAAGGCAACCAGCCGAATCCGACGAAGGAAGTGTGATGCCGGCTTTCGACGAAGCGGCCATCGATCGCATGATCGCCGACACCCAGCGCCCCTTGGACGGGTTCGCGGAGCTGTACGAGCAGGTCCTGGCCGTACAGGGGTTCGCCCAGGACGCGGAGAAGCTGGTGACCGTGGAGTGCTCCACCCAGGGTGTCACCGCGCTGGACATCAACCCGCGCGCACTCCGCTGGGGCTCGGACAAGCTCGCCACCACGATCCTGGAACTGATCGGCGCGTCACTGGCCGACCTGCAGGAGAAATCGAACGCGCTCATGACCGAGCGCTGGGGAGCGGCCCCGCCGGACCTCACTGAAGAGGGCAACCCAGCCGAACTGCGCCTGCAGAACGCCCAGGACACCTACGACCGGGCCATGGAGAACGCGATGACCGAACTCACCCGAATCCAGCGACGGGTGGACGGCTCCTAGACCCGTCGATGTTCCTGGTCCGGTCTCCTGTCACATTCGACGCCTTCGCGGGTTCATGTCTTTGAGCCTTGACATGGCTGACCACGGTTGTGGCTCGGGATTGCCTGCACACGCTGCGTTCCCGGCGGCAGCGGCGGGAGGAGACGCACCTGCCCGAGCCGGTCGTGATCCTGAGCAGCGACCTCGACCCCGAGCAGGAGGCGTTGCCGGCCGACTCGGTGGGGCCGGCCCTACTCGTGGTGCTCGACCGGCTCAGTCCGGCCGAGCGGTTGGCGTTCGTGCTGCACGACATGTTCGAGCTGCCGTTCGACGAGATCGCCGGGATCGTGGGCCGTACGCCGCGCGGCAGCTGGCCAGCCGGGCGCGGCGCCGGGTGAACGACGCCGCGATCCCATCGCCCGACCCCGATCTGGTGCGGCAGCGGCAGGTGGTCGACGCCTTCTACGCGGCCTCACGGGCCGGCGACTTCGACAGATTCCTCAGCCGCCTGTCACATCGCCGGCACGCGAGGGCTCATAGGGGCGACAACATTTCCCAAGCACCATGGAGGACACCGTGGGACCACGGGTCCCCGACGCCGGCACACACCTGTCCGAGATCCAGGAGTTGGCCGGCGCGATGGTTGTTCGGCGTTGGCCGGGACCGACGGTGCGGCCCAGTGTTTCTTGGTCTGGCACCAGGCGAGCCAGGAGGTGACGGCGGCGCGGTTGCGGTTCCAGGTCGCCGGCGCGCTCGCGCCCCACAGCTCGGCGAGCGCGGCGCCGATCTCGGCGTTGGCGGCTGCGGCGAGGGTGACGTGTCCGCCGCGCAGTGCGGCGATCTTCGGGGCGGCGCTCATGTCGGCCGCCGTAGGACGGCTGTAGCGATGTACCAGATAACGTGCCGGAGTCGCGCACCGCCCCGGTGAGGGGTTGTCCTGGTCAGCGCACGGCCACTATCACGTATATGTCCGAGACGGTGCGCAGGGCCGGAAGGGGTGACCGTAGGAATCGTCCACGGGACCCAAACTGTGTACATCTTCATTCGTGACCTGCACCGTTGATGCTGGGCGGCCATGACACGCCCCCACCTGACCCGCTATGACACTGGCCCGCGATCCCTTTCCGCCGCATTGCGGCCGCCTTGCTCGAAAAGGAGTCGCACGGCAGCTTCATCGCCTTCGACGTCGATAAGCCCACGGGCATCGTCAAGGGTGAGCACGCCCGCGGCCAGCCCGAGAACGATCGAGGCGTCAGCGTGCACGACGGCATCGAGATCGCCACCATCGTGCAGGGTCACCTCGATGCCTGAGCCCGTCGCCCGCACCTGGAGCAGTCGGCCGTCGACCGCGATCCCCACCCTCGACGTCTGGTGTGCGGCCGCCTTGCCGGTGAGCAAGGCGCGGAGGCCGACGATGAGCCAGTCGGTGTGGAAGCGGTCGCCGCCCGGCCCGCGCGCCATGAGCGGCGTGGACCAGCGGATGAGGCTGTTGATCGACTCCCGCAGCTCGGTGCCCCAGGGGGTGAGTACGTACACGATGGCGCCGGCCTCCTCGGCCGGCCGCCGCTCGACCACGCCGGCGGCCTGAAGGTCGCGCAGACGGTCGGTGAGCAGGTTCGTGGCCACGCCGGGCAGCCCATCGAGCAGCTCGCGGTAGCGGGCGGGAGCGATGAGGAGCTGGCGGACGATGAGCAGATTCCACCGGTCGCCCACGACATCGAGCGCCCGGGCGAGACCGCAGTACTGGCCGTAGCTCCGACTCATGGCGATCACTTTACATTCTCAAGTGCGCCTGACAATATCCAGCACATCGCCGGTGGGTGTGGTCATGGCTGACGCAGGAGGTCGATGACGGGCCTCTACTCCAGGCGAGACTCCGGCTCTGATATCCAGGGAGGTGCTGACATGGTCCCGACCGCGGCGTATGGCGGTGCACCCGACACCATGGCGCGGGCTCGTGTGGCGTTGCGGGAGGTTGTTCCCCGCCTGGTCGCACTGGTGCGGAGCGTCCCGGACCCGCACGCCATATCGGTCGGCGCGTGGACGGTGGGCGATGTCGCCGCTCACCTGGCTCATGTTTTCCGCTTCGACACTGACGCCGTCGCCGCACGCCCGGTCCCGGACGCCATGGTGACGACGGCCGGTATGGCTGAGGTCAACGCGAAGATGCTGGCCGAGGACGGCGAACGGGCCCCCTCGGTGCTCGCGGATCGTATCGCCACGCTTGCCGGCGAGTTCGACGACATCGCACCAACCGCTTCTGGGTGGAAAGCTCGCCGCTTGGGGCCCTCGGCCATGGAAGCTGGCCCGCATGCTCTCCGTCATCAGCCCCCCGTAGGGCCGTTCGTTCTGGTCGCGGATCCGAGTCCCGAGCCGACGGGCCGCTGATCGGAATGTACGACCCGGACGGGCTGGGCGCGGTGCTGGCCGACGGCCGTGAGCGGGGCTGAGGCGAGCTTCGCGCCCCCGTGGCCAAGTCGACGCTCAGCCACCATCTACGCGTGCTGCGCGACGCCGGCATCACCCGGACCCGCCAGGAAGGCACCCGCTGCTTCGTCGCCGCCGCCCTGTCTCTGGCGGTGGCCCTCGCCCGCGCCGCCGTCGTGGCCCGGCTGCGGCGGCTGCTGCCGCATGTGTCCAGGGCCAGTGGCGCCCTGCTCACCCTCGCCGGCCTGTACGTCCTGTATTACGGCTGGTACGAGCTACGCGTCTTCGCGGGCGCCGATGCCGACGACCCGATCGTGGGTGCGGCGACCGCCGTGCAGGCCACCATCGCCGGTTGGGTGGGTGGGCTCGGTCCGGGGTGGATCGCGGCCGTGCTCATCCTGCTCGCCCTGGCGGCGCTGGCGGTGCGCACGGCGCGCCGCGGCGATCGAGCTCGCTAACAGGATCCTGGGAAGAAGGTTGCCCTCGACGTCGCCATCTCCTATCTTGGAATAGTCGTTCCAAGATAGGAGATGGTGAGATGCCCGACATCAAGCACTTCGATCCCGACATGACGCTGGACCAGGTCGTACGCCTGTTCTGGCAGCGCGGGACCGAGGTCACCGGCATCGCCGACGTCGTCCAGGCGACCGGGCTCAGCCGCTCCAGCCTGTACGCGACCTTTGGTGGCAAAGCGCAGCTGCAGGCCGCCGCGCTGGGCCGCTATCTGGAGCGGCAGTCGCGGCCGGTGTTCGACGCTCTGGCCGCCGACGATCGCGGCGTGCCGGCCATCGCCGCGTTCTTCGAGCGGCTGGTGGCGGCGCGGTGTTCGGGCGAGCACGCCCGCTGGGGATGCCTGGTCACCAACACTCACGCCACCGCGAGCGGTGGCCTGCCGGAGATCCGGGAGATTTTGGACCGCCACCACGACGCGCTGCGGGCGGCGATGCGCGCCGCGCTGGAAGTCGCGCGTACGAAGGGCCAGCTCCGGGATGGCGTGGATGTGGGGGCTGCCGCGGAAGCGCTGACCCTGCAGGCGTACGCGGTCAACCTGCGCTCGCGAGCCGGCGCCGAGGCGGGCGTCCTGCTGGCGGGCGTGCACGCCGTACTTGACGGTTTCACCACTACCAAGGAGAGATGATGAGCGGTTTTCGCACCTACGACGAAAGCGACGCCCCCGAGGCCGCCCGCCCCATGCTGGAGGCGGCCAAGAAGCGGATGGGCTTCGTGACCACGCTGAACGGGGTGATGGCCGAGTCACCGGAACTGCTGGCCGGCTACAACGCGCTGGCCGAGCAGTTCGGCAAGTCGTCGCTGCCGGCGGCGGCCAAGCAGGTGGTGTTGATCACGGCCAGTGTGGAGAACGGTTGTGAGTACTGCGTGGCCGCGCACTCCACCCTGGCGCTGCGTGCCCGGGTGCCGGCCGAGGTGGTCGAGGCGCTGCGCGCGGGGCGGCCGCTCGCCGACGAGGCACTGGAGGCGGTCCGCCGCCTGACCCGTGCGGTGGTGGTGCAGCGCGGCTGGGTGGAGGAGGCCGAGATCGAGGCGTTCCTGGCCGCCCGGCACACCCGCCGCCACGTGCTAGACGTCGTGCTCGGCGTCGGCATGAAGACCCTGTCGAACTACACCAACCACATCGCCCACACCCCACTGGATCCGGCCTGGCAAGACCAGGAGTGGACCCGCGAGCAAACGGCAGTCTGACCTCTCCCCATGCCGACCTGGCGTCGCCCCTGGCCAACCCACGGGTGGCGCCGGCTGCTGGACCAGCCGCTCACCGACTTACACGCCCGGCTGGCCCTCAACGCCGTCACCCACCTGGAGTTGGTACACGCCTTGGCACCGCGCATGGTCGCCCGCGGCCACGGCGGCATCGTGCTGGTCTCCGCCCTCGGCGCGCTGCAGGGACTGCCCAACATGGCGCACGAGAGCGCCGCCAAGGCTTATGTGCTCAACCTCGGCGAGGCCCTGCACCACGAACTCGCCCCCGACAAGATCAACGTCAGCGTTCTGCTGCCCGGCAACGTCGACACCCCGATCATCGACACCTTCGGCCTCGACCGCTCGGCCCTGCCCATCCGTCCGCAACCGGCGGACAAGGCCGTCGCCGAGTTCATGACCGCCTTCCTCAAGGGCCGCACTCTGCACATCCCCGGACGCGGAATGCGCATGATGACCCGGCTGCTGCCGCGCGCCCAGGCCGTCCGCATGAACGGCCGCATGCTCGGCCAGGCAGCCCGCAACCTCGCCACCCGCAACCCGGCCGGCACCCGGACATGACCACCATCCGCTTCCACGGCGGATGCTCCAGAGCGGGTGCATCCCGCGTCTGCTGACCGCCCGGGGCATCCCCATGGGCCCACTCGCCCTTCTCGCATGCCCGCGGCGGGCGCATCGGCCTGACCCGGCGCACACCATCCCGAAACCCCGGCAGGAGTCCCCACTCATGACCATGACGGCCGCACCAGCCACGCAGACCTACCACATCTTCATCCGGGCACCCCGGCAGCGCATCTGGGACGCGATCACCCAACCCGACTACAGCGCTGGATATCTGTTCGGCGCCCTGGTCGAAACCACCGCCGAGATCGGCTCCCTGTTCCGCTATCACTCCCCGGACCGCACGCAGCTGTGGGGCGATGAGACCGTGCTGGACGCCGAGCCGCCGCATCGGCTCGTCGTGAGCTACCGCGGCTTGTACAACCCCGACCTGGCCGACGAGCCGGCCAGCCGGGTGAGCTGGCAGATCGAACCCGCCGACGACGGCACCTGCCTGCTCACCGTGGTGCACGACAACCTCGAACACGCCCCCAAGACCGCTGCCCGTGTCGCCGGCCCAGGCTGGATGCGCGTGCTGAGCGGCATGAAGACTCTGCTGGAGACCGGCTCACCGCTCAACGCCTGACCGAGCGGTCGGCTTACCTCTCCCGTCAAGGCATGACCTTCGACGACACGCTGCTCATCGACGGCAGAGGGGGCAACTGCGCAGCCTTCCAGCAGCAAGGAGGGACCGCGCTGCGATGGAAGATGGGCACCAATGACACCGCCGAGGTCGTGGACGGTCTAAACCGATGGCTGGAGGCCCTTCCGCACCTTGCGGCACCCGCAGCCTCCCCCGGCCGTAGCGGGAATGAGCGCCGGCATCAGCCTGCGACGGACGCTAAGTGACCGCCGGAGAGTGCGGTGGGCGGCTCATTGCATGGTGAAGCGCAGCGAATGGTCGAACGAGTCCGGACAGGTAAACACATAAAGCGCGTAGCCGCGGCCGATGACGATCGCCGTGGGCATGTTCGGCTCAGCCAAGGACTCGAACTCGCCGGTGGGGTAGCCGGCTCCTCGACGGGCCGCCAGCTCCCGCCGTACGGGCTCTCCCAGCGCCTTCCAGATCGGCTTGTTCCTGCTCGCTCAGCACCAGGCTCTCACCCCGTCTGGTACGACCCCAAGCCTGCGCGAGGATGCGGCGCCTCAGCCGGACGCCTTCGGTCGCCACCTCCCCTTTGTGAAACGTCTCACAGGTCGGCCAGGACTCATCTGCCGGCCACAGCAGCGGCCCGCCCACCGAACTGTCCCCAGGCCCCGGGTCTCCTGGCCGTGGATGCAGGCGCGTCGCCGTACGACGGTAGGCGGCCAGCTCTGGGAACACCGCGGCGATGTCGACGGGCCGGGGTGGTGTGGTCCGGGAGGGCGTCATCCAGACAACATACTGATGGCAGGTGACACAGTTCGGCACCGCCTGAGCGTCCGGGCTGGGCCTATCCGCCCCGGCACGGTCGGAGCACTTGCCATACGGGAAGCGATCTTCTGGGTCCCTGGTTCGCCCAGGTCACGCACACTCGTGAATACCCCGAGTACGAAGGCGTTCGACACGGCCAACACCGCTGTCCAGGGCCGGCGCGGCCACCCGCGTCATGGCCGTCTGAGTCGCGGCCATCGACCGCATAATCGCCGACACCCAGCGCCCCCTGGACGGGTTCGCGGAGCTGTACGAGTAGGTCCTGGCCGTACAGGGGTTCGCCCAGGACGCAGAGAAGCTGGTGACAGTGGGGCACACCGCCGGCGTTTGACGCCCGTCACCATCACCTACGCGACGTCGGGCCGGGTCATCAGCGGCGACCGCAGATGCAACTCCAGGCTGGGGCTGGTCAGGGGCACGGTGCTCCACGTCGCCACCGCTGTCGCCGCGTCGGCGTCGAGCACCAGCCGGACCCGGTGCGGGGTGGTGATGACGTAGAGGTCGGCGACGAACGTGTCGCCCTGCCAGGCGCCGGCGGCGACGACCGGGCGGCCGAGCGGCGAGCTTTCCCGCCATTCGCCGTGCCCGACGGCGACTTTGAGGGACGACCCGAGCCGCAGGTGCCATCCGCCCTCCACCGGCTCCACGGCCACCGTGGTGCCGTCGGGCAGGGCCGAATCCTCGGCGGAGGCGTCGATCCTCGCCGCACCCGAACGGGAGGGGGCAGCCGAACCCGGCACCTGCGCGAGTGACAGCCGCCGCAGCCGATCGGCGAGGATCTCGTCGTCCCGGGCGCTTCCCCCGTCATCCAGGCCGGGCAACAGGCAGTCCCAAAAGACGCCGGGCAGTGCGTCTACCTGCTCCACGGCGGCGGTCACGACGACCACGAGATCGTGGGACGGGACGACCACGCATTGCTGGCCGAAGGCGCCGTCGCCGTGATAGCCGTGACGCGACATCCAGAACTGGTAGCCGTACCCGCGAAGAAAGTCGGGGTTGGGCGAGTCGTCATCGAGTTGCCGGGTCTCGATGTGCGTCTCGATGTGCCGTCTGGTCGCGAGCTCCACCCATTCGCGCGGGACGAGCCGGCGGTCGCCCCAGACGCCTCCGCGCAGCAGCAACTCGCCGAAAGCGGCGACGGCCTCGGTCGTGAGGTGCAGCCCGTGGAATCCGAAGGCGGCACCGCTCGCCACCCGATCCCATTCGGCGTGGTCGACGCCCATCGGCTGGAACAGGCGGTCGTCGAGCAGCTCCGGCAGGCCGCGGCCGGTGACCCGTTCCACCATCCGGGCCAGGACGAAAGTGGTCGCGTTGTCGTAGGTGTGCCGGGCTCCCTCAGGCTCGGAGAACGGTACGCGCAGGAAGCCCTTCACCAGGTCGTCGGGTTCCAGCTGCCAGGCTGCGGCGAGGCTGTCCGTGCTGTGCCCGGCCGTCATGGACAGCAGGTGGTGCACGGTGATGCGGCGTCCCTGCTCGGAGATGTCGGCCGGAACGTGGTCCGGCAACACGTCCACCACCCGGTCGTCCAGCGAGAGCAGCCCGTCGGCGATCGCCAGCCCCACCGCGATCGCGGTGAACGACTTGGTCAGCGAATAGAGCAGATGCGGGCGCCCGGCCGAGTACGGCGCCCACCAGCCTTCGGCCACGACGTGACCGTGGCGTACGACCATGATGGAATGGAGCTCGATGGATTGTGCTTCGAGCCGGTCCAGCAACGCGACGATCGAGCGGGACGAGACCCCCGAAGCCGCCGGTGTCGAGCGCGGTAGCAAGGCCGGCTGAGAACGCATGCGGGCACCGTAACAAGGCGATCTGCCCGATTCCACGGAATTTCCTACGCGACGACTGGCACCACATGTGGATTGCCTGGACGGGTAACGAGCGTGTCAGCGCACGATCACCGCCAGGAGAGCATCTGCTGGGCGTTGTCCAGGATCGGGCCCGGGGCCTCGGCGGGCGCGCCGATCCTGCGGGAGGCCACGGCCTCACCCAAGCCAGGCCCGGCCACCCGAGCTGCGAAGGCGTTGTGGCTGGTCACAGGGGATGTGGGCGCGGCCGTCGCCGTCGCGGCGACGACGGATACGGCAGCGGGCAGATCGTCGAGCCGGCATCCCCCAGAAGACAGTGATCTTTCTAGCCCGCTTCCGGTGGCGTCAGATACGCCGTCTGAATGAGCCGCGCCCCCGAACGCCGGTCCACATAGAACCCCCGCCCAGGCGGAAGCTGCTGCGGCCGCACGTTGCCGAACAGCGCCCCCTCATCCCGAGGCCCCGACAGCAGCACAGCCGGGGTGTTCATCTCCTTCAACCGCCGCACGACCGGGTCGAGCAGGCTGCGCCCCGCCCCGCCCATGGCCCGTCCCAGGATCAGGTGCAGCCCGATGTCGCGGGCCTGCGGCAGCAGGTCCCCGAGCACGGCCAGCGGATTGGCGGACGTGGCCACCAGGTCGTAGTCGTCCACGATCACGTACAGGTCCTGGCCGGTCCACCAGCTCCTGGTCCGCAGCTGCTCGGAGGTGAGGTCGGGCGGCGGCAGCCGGGTCTGCATGACCTCGTGGATGCCCTTGAGCACGGTGGCCGCGGCGGTGCTGGAGGCGGCGTACCCGATCCGGTGCTCGTTGTCGGCCGTGTCGAGCAGTGAGCGCCGGTAGTCGATGATGACGATCCGCGCCTCCAGCGGCGTGAACCTGTCGACGATGCCCTCGGCGACGACGCGCAGCAGGTTGGTCTTGCCGCTTTCGGTGTCGCCGAAGACGACGAAGTGCGCGTCGGCGTCGAAGTCGAGCGAGACGGGCGCCAGGGCGGCCTCGTCGATGCCGATCGGGATGCGCGGGCCGCTCTCGTCCGGTCCGGGCAGCGTGTGTACGGGGAACCGGTCGGGCAGCAGCCGTACGGGTGGCGCCGGTGGCTCGTGCCAGGCGTTCGCCGCGTCCGCCACCAGCGCGGCGACCCCTTCGGCCAGGTCGTCCACGGTGGCCTTGCCGTCCACGCGGGGCAGCGCGGCGAGGAAGTGCAGCGCCTCGCGGGTCAGGCCGCGGCCCGGCGCGCCCTCGGGTACGTTGGCGGCGGCCTTCCGGTCGATCTCCGACTCGAAGGAGTCGCCCAGCCTGAGCTCCAGCCTGGTGGAGAACATGTCGCGTACATTGGACCGGAACTCCGACCACTTGTTGGCGGTGCCGACGACGTGGATGCCGAAGCCGAGCCCCCGGGAGACCAACTCGCTCAGCGGCGCCTCCAGCGACTCGAACTCCTGGCGCATCGTGGCCCAGCCGTCCACGACGAGGAAGACGTCACCCCAGCCGTCGCCCTCGTACTCCCCCGCGGCCACGAGCCGGCGATAGGTGGCGATCGAGTCGATGCCCCGCTCCACGAACAGCCGCTCCCTGCGCGCCAGCAGGGCGGTCATCTCCGCCACCGTGCGCCGGACCCGGTTGGTGTCCAGCCTGGTCGCCACGCCGCCGACGTGCGGCAGCCCGGCCAGCGCCGACAGCGTGCCGCCGCCGAAGTCGAGGCAGTAGAACTGCACCTCCTTGGGCGTGTGGGTGATCGCGAGCGCGGCGATCAGCGTACGCAGCAGGGTGCTCTTGCCCGTCTGCGGCGATCCGATGATCGCGGCGTTGCCCGCCGCGCCCGACAGGTCCAGCCAGTACGGGTCGCGCCGCTGGTCGAACGGACTGTCCACGATGCCCACCACGGCGTGCAGCCGGCCGGGGCGGTTCTGGCCGGTGCCGGCGGCGGTGAGCCCGTGCGACGCGGTCGCCTGGAGCGGCGGCAGTAGCCGGTCGAGCGGGGCCGGCTCCTTGAGCGGAGGCAGCCAGATCCGGTGGGCGGCGGGTCCCTGCCCGTTCAGGCGGTCGACCACGATGTTGAGCAGGCTGTCCTGCTGCTCCCGGTCCTCGGCGGCGGGCTCGGGCTCGACGGCGGGCGGCGGCGGCAGCGGCACTCGCTCCGTGCCGTACCAGACGATCTTGCCCTGGTGGCCGGGACGGGCGGCGACCGCGCGGTTCTCCCGCTGCGCCACCTGGTAGGGACCGGACACGTAGGCGGCCTTGAACCTGGTCATCCCGGTCGTCTCGAACATCAAGTACGCGTTGCCCGGCTCGGGCGGCAGCGAGTACGCGTCGGCGACGCCCAGCACCGCCCGGCTCTCGGCCGCCGAGAACGTCCGCAGCCCGATCCGGTACGACAGGTGCGTGTCCAGCCCGCGCAGCCGCCCCGACTCCAGCCGCTGGGAGGCCAGCAGCAGGTGCACGCCGAGCGAGCGGCCGAGCCGGCCGATCATCACGAACAGCTCGATGAACTCCGGCTTGGCCGACAGCAGCTCGCTGAACTCGTCCAGCACGATGAACAGCGTCGGCAGCGGGCTCAGCCGGGCGCCCTGCTCGCGGGCCTGCTCGTAGTCGCGTACCGAGGCGTAGTTGCCGGCCGAGCGCAGCAGCTCCTGGCGGCGTACCAGCTCGCCGTGCAGCGCGTCGTGCATGCGGTCGACCAGCGGGAGCTCGTCCTCCAGGTTGGTGATGACGGCCGAGACGTGCGGCAGCGTGTCCAGGCCCAGGAACGTCGCGCCGCCCTTGAAGTCGACCAGGACGAAGTTCAGTACCTCGGAGGAGTGGGTGATCGCCAGCGCGAGCACCAGCGTACGCAGCAGTTCGCTCTTGCCGGAGCCGGTGGCGCCGACCACGAGCCCGTGCGGGCCCATGCCGCCCTGCGCGGCCTCCTTGATGTCCAGCTCGACGGGCCGGCCGTCGGCGCCGAGGCCGAGCGGCACCCGCAGCCGGTTCCTGACCGGTCGGGCCTGCCAGGTCACGGCGGCCGAGATCCGGCGGGCGTCGCCGATGCGGAGCAGGTCGGTGAGCGTGGTGATGGTGGCGAACGCGTCGCCTTCCTCCTCGGCCCCGCCGGCCGCGCCGGCCCGCATGGGCGCGAGCTGCCTGGCCAGCGCAGCGAACGCGGGCAGGCCCAGCACGTCGGGCCGGCCGAGCACGGTTCGGACCTGCTTGCCCATGTCGTCCTCGACGACCCGGACCACCTCGTCGGCCGTGACGTCGAGATTCAGCGAGAGCTGCGCGGGCGCCTGTCCCGCCGACCCGCTGAGGTCGATCACGGTCACGCCCTCGATGGCGTCGGTGCCGAGCTGACTGCCCGCGGGCACCCGGCCACCGTCCAGGATCACCAGGTGGTACGGCAGTACGTCCTGCGACAGGCCCCTGCTGAACCTCGGCCGGTCCTTCAGCTCGAACCCGAGCAGGTCGTCGAGCTCCCCGAGATCCCTGGTGACCAGCCTGACCGGGCCCGCGCCGTCCTCCTCCTCAGGATGGAAGGCGTGCGGCAGCCACTTGACCCACTCCCACTCGGCCGCGTGCTCGGGCCCGGTGCACACCGAGACCCGCAGGTCCTCGGGCGAGTGCAGGGCCACCGCCTGGGCCAGCGCGGCGCGGACCAGGCCGCGGACGGCCTCGGGCTCGCCCGCGAGCGTGATCCGGGCGAAGGAGTGCAGCGCCAGCGCGACCGGCAGGCCGGGGACCGTGGCGTGGGTACGGACGAAGCGGCGCAGCGCCCCGGCGGACATCGGGTCGAGGTCCTCGATCGGCCTGCTCTCCGGCGGGATGAGCGGCAGCGCGAGGCGCTGCGCGGAGGTGGCGATCCGCAGCTGGCCGAAGTCGTCGTCGCGGGGGCGCCGCTCCCACAGCCGCGAGGTCATGACCAGTGACCACAGCGTGACGGGGTCGGGATGGTTCCAGGTCATGGCCTTGCGCTGCTGCTCGGCGGCCTTGCGTACGCGCTTGCGCACCTGCTCCAGGTAGCGGTAGTAGTCGCGGCGCTGGCCGTTGATGCGGTTCTTGCGCTCGCCGGTGTTCCTGAGCATCTGGCCCATCGTCATGCCCACCATCGAGACGGCGAACAGGCCGCTGGAGACCATCATGATCGGGTTGCCCGTGCCGCCGCCGGTGAACATGAGCGCCATCGCGCCCGCCCCGGCGATCATCGGCAGGTACGTCAGTATCTGGGTCAGGCCACCGCCCGTGACCGTCTCGGGGATCTCGGGTGGCGGCTCCAGCAGCACCTCACCGCTCGGCTGCTCCGGCGGCCTGCGCCGGTCGGGCCGACGCACCACCCATGTGTTGCCGCTCACCGCACCGCACCTCACCGAACACGCCACCGAACAACCCTCATAAAAGCCCGTCAGACCACGTATTCAGCGACATTTCAAATTTTCTCGACATATTTACGGCGGCGCGGCGGGGGCCCAGTCCATACACTCCTCCAAGTGAGCGCCACCGGAACCGACCTGTGCCGGGTCACGATCGTCACCCCTCGGGGATCCCTCGATCTCGGCCTGCCCTCGGACATGCCGCTGGCGAGCATGCTGCCGACACTGCTGCGCATCGCGGGCGAAGGGCTGGCGGAGGCCGGGCTGGCCCACGGCGGCTGGGTGCTCCAGCGCGTGGGCGGCCAGCCGTTCGACGTGAACGTCACGCTGTCGGACCTGGCCGTGCACGACGGGGAGCTGCTGCACCTGCGGCCCCGGGGGCACGAACTGCCCGAGACCGTCTTCGACGACGTGGCCGACGCCGTCGCGACCGGCGTACTCGAACGCACCAGCCGGTGGCAGCCCACCGTCACCAGGTCGTACGGGCTGCGGACCGCCGCGGTGGCGCTGGGCGCGGGCGCCGCCGCCCTGCTGCTGACCGGCCCGCCCTGGACGCCCACCGCCATGGTCGCGGCGGGGATCGCGCTGGTGCTGCTGCTGGCCGCGGCGGCGCTGTCGCGGGCCCTGGGCGACGCGGGCGCGGGGGCGGCGATCGGGTACGCGGCCCTGCCGTACGGGTTCGTCGCCGGGCTGCTCGGACCCGATTCCCCGACCGGCCTGACCGGGCTGGGCGCGCCGCACCTGCTGGCGGCGTTCGGGGTCACGCTGATGCTGGCCACGGCCATCGGGTTCGCCGTCGCCCAGGGGCTGCCGACGTTCCTCGGGGTGGCCTTCGCCGCGTTCTGCGGCCTGCTCGGCGCACTGGCGGTCATGGTCCTCGCCGTACCGGCGGCCGGGGTGGCCGCGCTGCTGGCCACACTGGCCGTGGGCATGACGACGGTGGTGCCGTCGGTGTCGTTCCGGCTGGCCGGACTGCCGCTGCCCGCCCTGCCGACGACCGCCGACGAACTGCGCCGCGAGGGCGGCGACCTGGACGGCCGGATGGTGATCGACCGGACGGTCGTCGCGGACGCCTTCTGCACGGGCCTGCTCGGCGGGGTGTCGCTCCTCACGCTCGGCGCCCAGATCCTCCTAGCGGTGGCGGGCACCTGGCCGGCGATCGCGATGAGCCTGTCGCTCTCGGCCGCCCTGCTGCTACGCGCCCGCGTCTTCGAAGGCCGGGCCCAGCGGCTGTGGCTGCTGACCTCGGCCCTGCTCGGCTCCGGCCTGCCGATCCTGGCCGTGGCGGTGGGGTCGGCCCGCGAGGTGGTGCTGTTCGGGGTGGTGCCCGGGCTGGTGATGCTCGCGCTGCTGGTGGCCGGGGTGGCGCTCTGGCTCTCGGCGTCGCGGCCCACTCCGTTCTGGGGGCGGCTGGCCGACATCCTCGACATCGTGCTGATGATCGCCCTGCTGCCGCTGGCGCTGGCCGTACTGGATGTGTACGAGACGATCCGCGGGCTGGTCAGCTGAAGCGCAATGCCTATTCACAGGCCCGGATTCCAGTCTCGTCACCATCGAGACCAAGCACCTGTGGGCTTGCCGCTGCCCGGTGCGCCTGTTCTTACTCGTGGCGCAACTCTTGGACGGCCTCTCGCAGGTGCGTGTGGAGTTCGTCTTCTTCGCCATCGCCGAGGGCGGCCATGGCGGCGGGAAAGGCGTCGGTGAGATCGACCATGACGTCGAGCACGACCTCGTCCACGAACTCACTAAAGGACGCGGGTCCTGTCTTGGACCGCGCGCTGTCCAGCCGCGGTTTGTTCACCATCTTCATCTTGATGATCGGGCGCTGTTCCGCCGTCGCGGAGATGTCAGGACGCATGACGATTCCTTCCGCGAAGTTGCCCGGAATGTCCGGCAGGCCGTGCAGGTGTGGCATTCGAGTGGGGAACCGCAGTGGCAGGGCGTCGAGCTCGTGTCTGGGACCCCTGCCGATCAGGGGCACGACATCGAGCCCGGCAGCTGCCGCCACGGCTGCCACGTCGGCATAGGGCAGCAAGAGGCCGGCGTCGTCCGGACGGTCGTGCCGGAGCACGTCGAAGAGCGCGAACCGCAGGCTCGGGCTGTACCAAACCCCGGTCTGCACCGCGCTTACCCCGGGCACCGGGTCAACGTCGGCATGTGGATAGTGGCCGCCGTACAACTCTCCATAGATGCGCACGACCGTTCCGCCCAACGACAACGCATGGCAGAAGTCTCAGTGTCCACACGACGTTCCCGAAACTGTTTTTCGCCCCGGAAAGCCCGCCTGGATTCGGCGGGCGCGGCCTGACGGCCAGCGGGGTCGGGCCGGATGCGAGGGGGTGAGACCGATCCAGGTGGCCGGAAAATCAGTCGCCTCCGCGTACGCCCTGCGGCAGCATGGTCACGGGCGGTTGTCGGGGTTCGGGAGGGGCGGATGGCTGTGCTCGGATCGCTTCAGGGCTCCGAAGGCGTTTCATCCGGACGAAAGTCGGCGGTCCTGCTCGCGCTGCGTCACTACTGCGGTGAGCTGGTGCGCCAGTGGCGCGTCGCGGCGCCCGCGCTGACGATGCCCGCGTTCGGGAACATCTGCCTGTTCTACCTGGCGCCGCTGGCGGTGGCCGGCATTGTGGGGCGGCTGTCCGCGGGTGGCGACGGCTCCGTCGGCGCGCTCCTGCCGTACGTGCTCGGTTTCGCCGGGTTGCTGCTGGCCGGTGAGGTGCTGTGGCGGATCGGGCTGCATTTCCTGAATCGTACGGACGCCCGCGGCATCGAGCACCTCGGCGTGGTGGGCATGGACGAGTTGCTGACCAAGGACACCGCGTTCTTCCACAACAACTTCGCCGGGTCGCTGACCAAACGGGTGCTGGGGTTCTCCTCCCGGTTCGAGGACTTCGTCGACACGCTGACCTTCTCCATCATGGCCAAGGTTGTGCCGATCGCCTTCGCCTCGGTGGTGCTGTGGACTTATCACCCGCTGCTGGTCTTCGTTCTGCTGGGCCTCATCGTCGTCACGGGCTGCCTCGTCGCGCCGCTCATCCGCCGCCGCCAGGCGCTGGTCGACGAGCGTGAGGCCGCCAAGGTGCGGGTCTCGGGCCACGTCGCCGACGTCCTGTCGAACATGGACACCGTACGCGCGTTCGCCGCCGAGGACCGCGAGGCCGCCGAGCATCGCGTCAGGGTCGCCGAGCTGCGGAAACTGTCGCTGCGTTCCTGGGACTACGGCAACCTGCGCGTGGACACCGTGGTCGCCCCCATCTCGATCCTCACCAGCGCCCTCGGCCTGCTGCTCGCCGTCGCGCTCCGGGGCGGTCTGGGCGTGGAGGCCGTCGTGGTGACGTTCACCTATTACTCCAACACGATCAGCGTCATGTTCGAGTTCAACCAGGTATATCGGCGCATCGAGAGCGTGCTCACCGAAGCCGCCCAGTTCACCGAGCTGCTGCTCGTACCGTCGAGTGTGGTCGATCCGGCCGACCCGCAGCCGCTGCGCCGGGCGGACGCGAGCGTCCGCTTCGACCGGGTGACGTTCGCGCACGCCGGCGGCTCGTCCCTGTTCGAGCGTCTGGACCTGGACATCCCCAGTGGCACCAAGATCGGACTGGTCGGCCAGTCCGGCGGCGGCAAGACCACGCTCACCCGGCTGTTGCTGCGCCTCATGGACGTCGACGGTGGCCGGATCCTGATCGGTGGCCAGGACATCGCCCGCCTGCGGCAGGCCGATCTGCGCAGCCTCATCGCGTACGTGCCCCAGGAGCCGGCCATGTTCCACCGGTCGGTGCGCGACAACATCGCCTTCGCCCGGCCGGGCGCCACCGACGCGGAGATCATGCGGGCCGCGCGGGCGGCGCACGTCACGGAGTTCGTCGAGTCGTTGCCGAAGGGATTCGACACGCTGGTCGGCGAGCGTGGCGTCAAGCTGTCCGGCGGCCAGCGGCAACGGGTCGCCCTCGCCCGCGCCATTCTGCGCGACGCCCCGATCCTGCTGCTGGACGAGGCGACCAGCGCCCTCGACTCGGAAAGCGAGATCCTCGTCCAGGAAGCGTTGTGGGAGCTGATGCAGGATCGCACCGCGCTCGTGGTCGCGCACCGCCTGAGCACCGTCGTCCGCATGGACCGGCTCGTCGTGCTGAACCAGGGCGAGATCGTGGAGCAGGGCACCCACGGCGAGCTGCTCGAGTCCGACGGCTCCTACGCCCGGCTCTGGCGTCACCAGTCCGGCGGCTTCCTAGTGGAGGACGACACCCCGGACGCGCTCCACCGATGAAGGGCCGTCCGCGTCCTCGTGGTCGGCGGTTGATTCGTCGTCGCGTACCTGAGCGGCGGTGATGGCCACGGTGGTGACGATGTCGGCGACGGTGGCACCGCGAGACAGGTCGTTGACGGGCTTGCGCAGTCCTTGCAGCACCGGTCCCACCGCGACGGCGCCGGCACTGCGCTGGACGGCCTTGTAAAGGTTGTTGCCGGTGTTGAGGTCGGGCACCACGAAGACAGTGGCGTGGCCGGCCACCTGGCTGCCGGGCATCTTGGTCCGCGCCACCGAGGGGTCGACCGCGGCGTCGTACTGGATCGGCCCCTCCACCATCACGTCGGGACGGCGCTCGCGGACCAGCTCGGTGGCGGTGCGGACCTTGTCGACATCGGCGCCGGCACCCGAGGCACCCGTCGAGTACGACAGCATGGCGATCTTAGGGTCGACACCGAACAGGGCGGCGGTGCGAGCCGAGGAGATCGCGATGTCGGCGAGCTGCTCGGCACTCGGATCGGGGTTGACCGCGCAGTCGCCGTAGACCAGCACCCGGTCGGCCAGGCACATGAAGAACACGCTGGAGACCAGCCCCAGGCGCAGGATCTCGAACGCCGGCCTGATGGTGTGCGCGGTGGTGTGCGCCGCACCCGAGACCATACCGTCGGCCATGCCGGTGTGGACCATCAGCGTGCCGAAGTAGGACACGTCGGTGACGGTGTCGCGGGCCAGCTCGGTGGTCATTCCCCGGTGCGCCCGGACTCTCGCGTACTCGCGGGCGAACCGCTCGCGCAGCCGCGCGTCGAACGGGCTGAGCACCCTGGCCTCGTCCAGATCCAGGCCGAGCTGGGCGGCTTGCACCCTGATCCGCTCCTCGTCGCCGAGCAGAGTGAGCTCGGCCACGCCACGGCGCAGCAGGACGTCGGCCGCGCGCAGGATGCGCGGCTCCTCGCCCTCTGGCAGCACGATGTGCCGCCGCCGGGTCCGTGCCCGATCCAGCAGCTCATACTCGAACATCAACGGCGTGACGACGTCGGTCTTGGCGATGGCCAGCCGATCGAGCAGCAGCCGGCCGTCGACGTGCTCGGCGAACAGCCGCAGCGCTGTGTCGATCTTCCCGCCGGCTTCTGGTGTGAACTGGCCCTCCACGGCCGACAGGCGGGTCGCGGTGTCGAAGGTGTCATGGTCGGTGGCGATGACCGGCAGGGGAATGGCCATGCTGCGCAGCAGCCGGTCCACCGGGGCGGGCAGATCCGTGCCACCCGTCATGATCACCGCCGAGAGGGCGGGGAAGCCCGGTGCCGCGTGTGCCGCGATCAGCCCTGGGAGTAGCGCGGCGGCCCGATCGGACGGGATGATCACCGCGGCGCCCTCGGTGTAGCGGTCCAGGATGCCGGGCAGTGACATCGCGCCCACCATCAACGCGCTCGCCTCCCGGCCCAGCCCGTCGCGCTCGCCGAGGAAAAACCTGCCGTCGCAGGCAGCCAGCAGGTCGGCGACGGTGGGCGCGCGCAGGGAGGGAGTCTCGGGCAGTACGAACACCGGCGTGGGGTGGTCGATCGCGATGCGCTCGGCAGCGGCCCGGGTGACCACGACCGCCAGTTCCTGGGCGTGGTGCTGCGCCAATTGCCGGGACGACAGCTCGACCGCGGCACCGATCTCCGAGACCGTCCTGGCTCTCCCGCTCACCACGTTCAGCACGGGCGTTCCCAGGTCCGCGGCAAGCCGGGCGTTGAACTCGAACTCGGTCGGCGCGCCCACATCGGTGTAATCGGTCCCGACCACGACCACCGCGCCGCATCGCCCCGCGAGCGCACGGTAACGAGCCACGATGTCACCGGCCGCCCGCTCGGCGTCGGCGTGCACCTCGTCGTAGGTGACACCGGCGTACGTCTCGTAGGGCAGGCTGAGCTGGAACCTGCTCCGGATGGTGTTGATCAGGTTGTCCTCACGGCCTGCCCGCACCACTGGACGGAACACGCCCACGGTCCCCACCTGCCGGGACAGCAGCTCCACCATGCCCAGGGCGACCACACCCTTGTTGCTTCCCGCCTCGCCCGCCGCGACGTACACCGCACGTGTCATGTTCACATTGTCTGTTGGCTCCTTCTCGATCTCGGCAGCGGGCTGTCGGCAACGGCCGCGCTCCTACGGCAAGCCGCCCGGGCAGCTATCAATGGTCGTAGCGGAGCAGGTCTCCCGGCTGGCAGTCGAGCGCGTCGCACAGGCGCATGAGTGTCGAGAAGCGGATCGCCTTGGCGTGTCCGTTCTTCAGAATCGACAGGTTGACCACGGTGATCTCCACGCGGTGCGACAGTTCGGTGAGCGTCATGCCCCGTTCCTGGAGCAGTTCGTTGAGGCGGACCGTGATGGCGGGCTCGCCCATCAGATGGTGGCCTCGACCTCTTCGAGCAGGGCGACGCCCCGGCGTACGATCTCTGACACGCCCAGCGCGACGAATCCCCCAAAGATGGCGACCAACTGCACGGCCGAAGGACCATAGAACGGATAGCTCTCTGTCAGCAGCATGGAGGAGAGCATGACCTCCGCGACCGTACCGATGACGGCCGACACGAGGGAGCCGACGATCAGGATGCAGCCGAACCTGCGCAGCAGCCGTGCCGTGTCGGCGGAGAACAGCGCCCGGTCGCCGGATCTCGCTCTGCGCAGTGCGCGGACCAGCGTGAACACCGCGAGCAGTCCCGTCGCCGCGCCGGGCGCCCACATCAGCAGGTAGAGCAGGCCGGCAAGCGGCGCGGGCCCCTGCGGCCTGACCATCACTTCGGCGGCCACGTTGCCGATCGTGGCGTCGCCCGCCGCCAGGCCCTCGATCGGCAGGTCGTACACGCGCAGCGGGATGCCCCCGCCGTTGGGCGTGCCGAAGAAGGCCATTCCCGCCGTCATGGCGAGCAGGCCCAGAGCACCCAGGCAGGCGATGATCAGGGCGAAGGTCAGCAGGATTTCGAGTCGGTTGAGCCACTTCATGGACATAACGATAATCGTAAATAACGAAACTCGTTATGTCTAGGGCCGCGAGGCGTCCCACGCGGCGCGATCAGCGCCAAGCCCGCGACCCGACAGCACGGTGACCGCTCGAACTCCACGCCACAACGCAAGGTTTCGATGGCGCAGGACATCCATGATCGATACAGGGCGCGGCCGTTTCGGGCTCCACCCTGAGTGATCAAGATCGGGTTCCGGTGTGATCACGGCCAGGCCGGACAGCGGGCACCCCTGGCCCGCCTGTCACCTTTTGATTCTGCTAACGGGACTTTCCGCTTGGATGCTCGAACCCCCTCACGGAATCACGAAAGCTTTCCGACAGGTCGACGACAGTACTCGTGAGTAGCTTCGACCCGCAGACGGACCGTCGCCCCAAGAGCTGGAAGAGGCTCTCTTTCCCAAGGAGGAAGCAAGGCGGCGCTCGATCGCGCTTATCACGAGCCCCGCCTCGGGGCAGAACAACTCCCCTGTCGGCTTCTGGGCGTGCAACGGCGGCGCGACCCTGCTGTGGCGGTGGCGGCTCCGACCTCTGGCTCTCATCCGAGCACACCGCTGACGCCGTCTGCCTCGACGGCTACGGCAGCAGTTGGCACGGCAACGGCAGCCCCGTGGGCCTGTGGAGCTGCAACGTCAGCAACCCCAACGCCTGGCAGCGCTGGTACTGACCGACCGCGAATGACTCCTGTCCGGCCTCGAAGGATCGGACAGGAGTCATTCGCGCGTATCGCTCGCCAAGCAGATCCGCCAACTCGGCATTTCTCCAGACCTGGCAGGCAGCCTGACCAAAAGGCCAGACCCCCTCCACCGATGTCTAGAAGTCGAACACTCCCTCTTTCACCCCACCGGCGAACGCCTTCCACTCTGGATCGGTGAACACCAGAGCAGGCCCATCGGGGTCCTTGCTGTCCCTCACCGCGACGCGTCCGGCCGACAGGGGAGCCACCTGTACGCAGTTCCCCTGAGCGTCCGAGAGGGGACTCTTTCGCCACACCGCGTTCCTGAGTTCTTCGCTCAGCGCCAGATCCATTCTTGTTTCAACCTCTCTTCGATCAGCGCCATCGAGTCTGCCTGGGACAGCGCATCCGCCCTGATCGTCTGAAACCAAGCCTTCAGCATCTCCACAGACTCGAGCCGGTCCACCATGCGGCCCCCATCAGGGGTGTCGATGAAGACGGCTTCGTCGCCATCTCCAGCCGTCCGAGCGATCACGAACCCTGCCACCAGGCCACGCGTAGACATAGCGCGTAGGGGGACGATCTGAATCACTATGTTCGGACTTCTACCCATCATGAGGAGATGTTGAAGCTGATCCCGGGTGATTTCCTCGCTTCCTACCGGGCGTAGCAGTGCGCACTGGTCGAGAACGGCATATAGGAACGGAGGGTTGTCCCGGCGCAAAATGGCTTGTCGCTGCATCCGCGCCTCTACGGCTTCTTTCACTTGCTCAGGGGTTGTACCGGGCTTACCTCGGCAGACAGCTTCCGCGTACTCCCGAGTTTGGAGCAGGCCAGGAACGATCAACCCTTCATAGGCGCACAGTTCCGTGGCCCGCTTCTCCCTGTCCAGCCACGGCAGGAAGTTGCGAAAGGTCACGTTGCTGCGAGACCTACGGGGAAGGTGCTGCACGAGATCACCTGGCGGGAGCCCCATGGCTTCCTCGCACCGGCGTGCCCTGTTCTCATCCATCCGGCGGTCGGCCCGTTCGATGTTGCCGATCTGCTGACCTGTGAGAGCGACCCGGGCCCCCAGCTGAGCCAACGTCAATCCCGCCTCTTTGCGCCGTTTACGCAATTCATAGCCATATCGCGCGTCTGGGCTTGTTTCGGGGTCTAGGTTTACCTCGATTCCCACGCCACATTCCTCCTTGCGTGCCACTGCGGCGAAACTCCGCAGCCCGGAAACTGTGTCGCTACAGACTTTGCCGACCACTGAGAAAAATATCGCTCCGATGCCATTCTGGCTAGCGGTTCACCACGCCCTCCACCTGTGGTGACACAGGCTGAAGAAATCCAGAGGCGAGCACGACACGGACAAAGTCGGTGAATAATCATGAATGCGGCGCTTCACTCCCCCACCCAATGCCATACCTTCGAGATGAAGGATCTGGATCCCCGCGTGATCCCCGCCAGAGCGCGCGACACCATCGCGTCGTGGGTGGGAGCGGACCACCCCCGGGCGTACGACCTTCAGACGCTCGCCACGGAGTTGGTCACCAACGCCATCAGGTACGGTCTCGGGACCATGCCTGCGGCGCGGTGGGTGCGCATGAGGCTAGAGCCGGAGAAAGGCTTCATCCGCCTGGTCGTGGTCGATCCTGGGCACGCCAATACCTTCCCTCGGCTTCGACAGCCCGTGAACGACCCCGGCCCCGAGGATGAGGACGCGGCGATCGAGTTCGGCCGTGGGCTGCGCATAGTGCACGAGATCACCGACGGCTCGTGGGGTCACTACTACAACACCCGGAACGAGCGGGTCGTTTGGGCTCTGGTGCCCCGACGCTAGACATCCCCACGGTCGGCAAGACGGTGCCTCTGCCTGCCGTGGGGAGCACGCCTCCCACGGATCCCGGTTCAGCACCGCCCGACCGCGACTGAGGTGCGGCTGTACTAGTCCTGATCCTCGTCGTCGTCCCAGTCCTCATCGTCGATCAGCCAGTCGGGCCGTGTGATGAGCGGGTTGCCGTCCACACGAAGCTCTGTGACGGTGAGATGATCCAGCCACTCGGGCAGGACAGTGATCTCGTTGTCGCTCAGGTCAAGTCCGTCGAGGGCCGTGAGGCCGCTCAGCCGTTCAGGTAGCTCGGTGAGATCGTTATCGCTCAGGTCGAGCTCGATGAGGGCGGTGAGGTTGCCCAGCGTGTCAGGCACCATGGCGAGCCGATTGCTGCCCAGCCTGAGGCCGGCGAGCTTGGTGAGGTTGCCGATGCTGTCGGGCACCGTGGTGAGCTCGTTGGCCGCCACGTTGAGCGTCATGAGATTGGTGAGGTTGCCGATGGCGTCGGGCAATACGGCGAGCTCGTTGGCCGCTACGTTGAGCGCGACAAGGTTGGTGAGGTTGCCCAATGTGTCAGGTAGTGCGGTGAGGTTGTTGTGCGGCAACTTAAGGCTGGTGAGGTTGAGGAGGTCGCCGAACGAGCCAGGCACCGTGGCAAGCTGATTGCCGTCCAGCTTGAGCGTGGTGAGGCCGGCGAGTCCGCCGAACGTATCCGGCAGGATGGTGAGCTTGTTGTGCGACAGCTCAAGCTCGGTGAGGTTGAGGAGGTCGCCGAACGAATCGGGCACCGTGCCGAGCTGATTGCCATACAAGTTGAGTGTGCTGAGGTTGGTGAGCCGGCCGAATGTATCCGGCAAGACAGTGAGTTTGTTGTGCGACAGCTCAAGCTCGGTGAGGCTGGTGAGGTCGCCGAACGAGCCAGGCACCGTGGCAAGCCGATTGCCGTCCAGCTTGAGCGTGGTGAGGCTGGTGAGCCCGCCGAACGTATTCGGCAGGATCGTCAGTTTGTTGTGCGACAGCTCAACTTGGGTGAGGTTGGCGAGCCGCCCGAATGTATCCGGCAAGGCAGTGAGTTTGTTGTGCGACAGCTCAAGCTCGGTGAGGTTGATGAGCCCACCGAACGAATCAGGCAACATCTCCAGCTGATTGTTGTTCAGCCCTAGCTCGGTAAGGTTGGTCAGATTGCCCAGCCATTCGGGCAGGGCACTTAGCCGATTTCCGAAAAGATTGAGCTTGGTGAGATCGGTGAGCCGGGACAACCCGCCCGGCAAGACGGAGAGGTTGTTGCGCTTAAGGTCGAGTTCGGTGAGGTTGCGCAACGTATCCGGCAGCTCGGTGAGCCGATTGCCGGAAAGGTTGAGCTTGGTGAGATTGGTAAGCCTGGACAAACCGACCGGCAAGGTAGTGAGCTCGTTGTCTTGCAGGTCGAGTTCGGTGAGGTTGCGCAACGTATCCGGTAGTGCGGTGGTCCGATTGCCGCCCAAGTACAGCTTGGTAAGATTGGCGAGGTTGCCGAACGTGCCGGGCAGGTCGGTGATCTGGTTATAGGCCAGGTACAAAGTCGTGAGGTTGGTGAGATTGCCCAACGCATCCGGCAGCTGAATCAACCGAGTGAGGCTTAAGTCGAGCTGGCTGAGGTTAGTCAGGTTGCCCAACGTGTCCGGCAACACCTTGATCGGATTGCCGCCCAGGTTGAGTGTGGTGAGATTGGTCAGCCTGCCGAATGTGTCCGGCACGGCGACAAGCCTGTTGCGCCACAGGTTGAGCTCGGCGAGGTTGGTGAGGTCGCCCAACGTGTCGGGCAGAACAGCGATGTTGTTGAAGGCCAGGTCGAGGACTGTGAGGTTGGGCAGGTCGTTCAGCCACTCGGGGACGCGGGTGATCCTGTTGTCGCGTAGCTTGAGCACAGTGAGATTGGTCAAACTACGCAGCCATTCGGGAAATTCGGTGAACCGATTACCTTTCAGGTTGAGCTTGGTAAGCCCGGTGAGGTCGCCCAGCGCCTCAGGCAAGGTATCAAGACCGAAGCCAGAAAGGTCCAATTCAGTAGCGCCGCTATCCAGCGCTGCGGCAATCCGCCCGTCAACCTCTGAAGGCACTCCAGCCCACCTCATTTCGATGTCTTGCCATCAAGTTCCATGCTTCCGATAAAGCGGCCATGGGCCGATGATCGACAGACAATACCGCGCGATCGTCCATCGAGCGCATAAGAACCGCCTCCGCCACAGGACCGCGGTCGGTGTTCAGCGGTCGGTGTTCAGCGGTCGGTGTTCAGCGGTCGGTGTTCAGCGGTCGGTGTTCCGCTGCGCCACCGCGGTTTCGCAAAGCCCCTGGGCTCGACGATTCACGGGCTTTCTGGCTTCGTCTGAAGTACCAGCAGAGTGTTTGGTTTGGTTTCGGGTGTGATGGCGCTCCGACGGTCATGTCAGGGGTGCCGGTTCCATGAGCCGATGCGGGTGTTGCTGCCAGGGGGCCTGCCAGAGTGGGTGCTCTGGCAGGGGCGGGCAGCGTCAGGATGCGCCGACGCACGATCGCCTGCACGATGTCGAACCGAGCGATGTCGAGTCGAACCAAGCGACGTCGAACCGAGCGACGTCGAGCAGGCGGCCCGCGCCGACGACCACAAACGCCTGGTGGCGGCCGAGGGTGCGCGGCGCGCATGTCCATTACAGAACTGTTGAAGTATCGCGCTCTGCCCGCTCTTATCTGGATAAATTGGGCCGGGCGAATTCCGGGGAGGTGGGCGTGCACAGCCAGCGCGACCTCTACCAGGCGTACCGGCTCACGGTCCAGCGCATCGGCCTGGCGCTGATGCGGGCCCAGCCGAACCAGCCCGAGTGGCCGCTGCGCCGCCAGAACATCGGCTTCCTGGCCGGCGCGATGGTCGCCGTGTTGCTGGGTGTCGGGTTCGCGGTCGTCGGGCTGCTCCGGCCGAGCGGCACCAAGGCGCTGCGGGACCCGGGGACACTGATCATCGAACGCGAGACCGGGGCCCGCTACGTCTACAGCCAGCCCCAGCGCAGGCTGATCCCGGTGGCCAACTACGCCTCGGCCCGGCTCGTGCTCGACTCGCCGCAGATCACCGAGCGGGTGGTCGCCAGGGAGGCGCTGAGCTCGTACGAGCGCGGCACACCGGTCGGCATCCCGGGAGCGCCCGACTCGCTGCCGGGCGCCGATCGGCTCGCCTCCGGTCCCTGGTCGGTCTGCGTTCAGGAGCGCGAGAGCGATACGGGGCGCAAGCCGTACGTGACGCTGATCGCCGGGCGGCAGGCGGGCGACCGGCCGCTCGCCGAGGACAGCGCGATGCTCGTGGACGTCGGCGGGCAGACCTGGGCGATCTGGCGTGGCGCGCGGATGCGTGTGCCCGCCGGGATCGCGCGCGGGCTGAGCGGCACCGACCCGGCGGCCGTGCCCGTGGCCTGGTTGAACGCGCTTCCGGAAGGGCCCGACCTGGCCGCGCCCGCGATCGAGGGGCGGGGGCGGCCGGTGACCGGGCCCGGTGGCGAGAAGGCCGCCGTGGGGCAGGTCTTCCGGGCCACGGCCGTCGCCGGGGGCGAGCCGCGCTGGTACGTGCAGCTGGCCGACGGCTTGGCGCCCGTCACGCGTACGCAGGCGACGCTCCTGCTGAGCGACCCGGCGGCCTACAGCGGCGGCACGACCGCCGAGGTCAAGATCGACGCGGCGACGGCCAACGCCGCCCCGCGCTCCCGCACCAAGCTCCCGGCCGACGGCCTGCCCGCGTCGATGCCGAAGATGACGGCCTACGACCCGGCGAGCCCGCTCTGCGCGGTCTACGCCGACGCCGACAAGGGCTCGGCCCGCGCCCGGCTCATGTCGGGCGGCACGCTGCCCGCGCCGCACGGCGACGCCACGGATCTCGTACGGCTGCCGCCGGGCCGGGCGATCGTCGCCGGCGTCCTGCCCGGTGACGGCCAGCTCGACGCGGTGCAGTCGTACTACCTGGTGACGGACGAGGGGCGGCGCTACGCCGTGCCGAACGCGGACGTGCTGGGCAAACTGGGGTACGACGCCAAGCGCGCCACCCCGGTGCCCGCCAACGTGCTGCAGCTCATCCCCGAGGGGCCGGTGCTCGACCCGGCACGCGCCGCCAAGCCCGTCTCCACTGCCTCAACGGCTCAGTAACCCCGGTAAGCGCTGCCGGTCTTCGTGCCGACGACGCCGGGCACGTTGGAGACCGAGCCATAGCGCTCGATGGCGTAGCGGACCCCGGCGATGATGTTGTCGACCGGGTTGTAGATGTTCTCGTGCCCCGGCAGCTTCCACCGGTTGAACGTGGGGTCGATCGTCTGCATGAGCCCCTTGGACGGCGTGCCCTTGGCGGCGTTGGAGTCCCAGTTGTTGATCGCGTTGGGGTTGCCGCCCGACTCGTGCCGGATGATGGTCCAGATGTCGTTGGCGTTCATCTTCTCGACCGGGTAGCCCTGCGCCTTGAGGACGTTGACGGCCTGCGTGATCCAGTCGGCCACCTGTCCCTGCGGGGCCGGTCCGCCGCCGGCCGGGGGCGGACCGCTCGGCCCATACCCACCAAAACCGGGCAGGCTCGGCGATTGGCCCTTCGTCCCGCTGGTCCCGTTCGTCCCGCTCGCCTCAGCGAGGGTCGTGCTGTTCTGTTGCCGCGACGGGGTCCAGTCCAGGGCCTTCCCCGGACCTGGGGCGAAGGGCTCCGTGTCCGGCTCCGGCCAGTTCTCGGTGGATCTGCCCAGGCCACCGAGCAGGCCCCGGATGCCGGCCGCGGCCGTGCCCAGAGCGGTGTTCGCGGTCGTCCGCTGCTCCGCCAGCTGCTTGCGGGCCTCGCCGGCCAGCCCCTGCACGCCCTGCAGGATCTGGTCCTGTGTGGCCTGCGGGTTCCTGGCCTGGAAGTCGCGTACGGCGGCGGCGTAGTTCTGGCAGATCCCGTTCGCCTGGGACTCGGCCGTCCGCAGGGCCTCGGCGGCACTGGCCAGGTGCGTGGCGCACTGCGACAGCACGCTCTGCAGCGTGTCGCCGACCTTTCCGGCCCGGTCCATGTACGTGACGAACGCGTCGGCGCTCGCCCCCTGCCAGGCGGCGTCCAGATCGCCGACGGCCGACCTGACCGCGGCGGTCTGGCCCCGGCCGGTGTCGGCCGCCGCCTGCCACACGCCGACGACGCGGCCCACGGCGCCGGGGTCGCCCACCAGCGTCGCGGCCAGCGTGGCCAGCTCGGCGCCGCCGGGGACGCCTCGCACGTCGTCGATGGCGCTCACCGGCGCACCGCGGCCCCGTCGGCACCCGTGAACGTCCGGTCCACGGCGTCCAGCGCCTGCTCCACCGCTTGGAGATGCCCGCCGAGCGTCCGCGCGGTGGTCCCGGCGGCCGCGGTCAGCTCGCTCACCGCCGCCGCCAGCGCTCCGGAGTTGTCGAGCCGGCCGAAGGCGGCCCGGTCGATCGCCGCGCCGGACACGGACGCGGCGACCTCGGCGTAGGCGCCGGAGGCGTTCTTCGCCGCCGTTCCGCACCCGTCGAGCGCTTCACGGTGATATTTCAGGACCACAGTAGATCTCCTCGGTCGGAACTCAGCCCTCTCGGCGTCGCAAGCGCAGCCGTCTCAGGGTCTCAAGCTCAGCCCTCTCAGCGGCGGAAGAGCGACAGCAGTTCCTCCGCCCGGTCGGTGCGGGCGATCCAGACCTCGCGTCCCCGCCGCTCCCTGCTGATCAGCCGCGCGGCGTGCAGCCGGTCGCAGTGATAGGTGATCCCGCTGGGCGCGATCTTGACGTTGGCGGCCAGCATGCTCATCGTCATGGGCTGGTCCAGCTGGCAGAGCAGCTCGGCGCGCACCGGGCCGACCAGGGCGGACAGCTCGTCCACGGCGGGCGCGACGGGCCGGCGCCACAGCGACTCGGCGCCGGGGACCGGGTAGGCGATCCACACCGCGTCGGGATGGTCCAGGCTGACGATCACGGCGTCCTTGCCCGCCAGCATCGGCACCAGGATGATCCGGCGGTTGCCCAGCTCGTACGTGCTGGCCTCGATGTCGGCGATCAGCAGGCCGCGCTCGCCGTACCGGATGCGGTCGTTCAGTGCGCCCAGCAGCAGCTCGGGCCCGCCGCGGACGGAGGTGATGCCGACGCGCTCGATCTCCCGGTCGAGCAGGGGCCGCGCCCGCTGCCACAGCGGCTCGGTGGTGTGCCAGACGTCGTTGAGCGCGGTGGCGTACCCGCGCAGCCAGCGGCCGGGCCGTTCGGCGGCGGCCCTCCAGTGCGTCGGCAGCGATCCGTCGCCGAACGCCTGCTCCAGGTCCTTGATCAAGGACTCGGGTGGAATGTCGCTCAGCGCGCTCACCTGGGCCGACACGGACATGTCGTCCATGGGGGTGATCGGCGCGACGCTGTCGGGCACGACGGAGTAGCCGGGAGCGGCGAGCGGAAGGACCGCCTCGCGTCCCAGCGGGCTCACCCTCGATTGGACCGCGCGCCGCCACAGCTCGGGCAGTCCGCGCCGGCGGCCGGCCAGCGCGTCGGCGATCATGGCGAGAGCGGTCAGGTTCGGAGAGATCGACACGGACAGCTGAGGAGCGGAGGTCACTCGTAGCTCGCTCCACACGTTCGTTCTGATTACCGGAGCCCCCACGGGTCGTACTGTAGGCAAAGCTGACGTATCTGGATGGATGCTTCAAATAAGCTGAAAAGATCCGTACATGCCGCATGAGGTGGGGGCCGGACCTGCACCTTCCGGCCCCCACCGGCTATGTGGTCACCCTCATGCTCAGGTGATGCGGACGCTCTTGGCCGTCAGTCGCATTGGATGCGCTCCGTTCAGGATGTTCCCGCCTGTGTTGTGGCAAAAGGAACGTAGGCCTCAACGCTCACATCTGACTTACAAGTCACTTACAGCACCATGCGTCGGCTTCCTATTCCGCGCCGGGACGGCTCAGACGGTGCGCGGGCACGGGGATCGAGGGGAACGGGTTGTCCGGCAGCAGGATCACCCGCCGGGCCTGGTCGCCCTGGAGGGCCGCGTCCAGGTGCAGGAGCGCGGCGCCGATGCCCGCCGCGCCGATCATGTAGCCCGTGTCCGCCGACACCTCACCGGGACGCAGCCGCCGATATGCCTGGTACCAGCGCAGCCCCCGCCCGTCGTGGTCGACCGCGCGGCCGATCAGGTGCTCGGCGAGCACACTCGCGAAGTCCAGGTACGACTTGCGCCCCGTCGCCGCCCACAACCCCACGAACAGCTCCAACAGCCCTGCCGTGCCGCAGCACTGGCAGGAGACGTTCCAGAAGCCCGGGGTACGGCGGTGGGGGACGCCGCTCTCGACGATGCCGTGCGCCAGCCGCTCGCACCAGGCCAGGTCGTCGGCCTCGCCCGTGACCCGGTACAGCTCGTAGAACAGCCGTGCCACCCCGGCCGAGCCCGAGCAGAAGCCCAGGTAGTGCAGCCCCCGGCCCTGCGGGACGTGGTGCGGCACGGCGGCGCACCTCCCGGCCACGACGCTGACCATCTGGACGAAGCCGGCGCCTCTGCGGGCCGCGTCGAGGAAGAGCGGGTCGCCGGTGACGCCGTACAGGCGGGCGAGCAGGAACGCCGTGCCCGCCGTGCCGGACAGGAAACCCGGGGTGACGGCGTCCACCGGCAGATCGGCCCGGCCACCGGCCGCGTCGCGGGCCTTTCCCGGCAGGTCGGAGCAGTCACCGGGCCAGGTCTGCCCGTCGGACAGGGTCCCATCGCCGGGCCAGGTCTGCGCGTCGGACAGGGTCCCATCGCCGGGCCAGGTCCGCCCGTCGGGCAGGCCGGTGGAGTGGCCGAACAGGTGGCCGGGCACGGCCAGGCGGGCGATGCGGGCGCCCGCCTCGACGGCCAGGTCCTGGTAGGCGGGCATGCCGAGCATCGAGGACGCGTGCAGCAGGCCGAGCACCACGCCGCCGTCGCCGCTCTGCGCGGGATCGCGCGACCAGCCGGGGCCGCCGTCGAGCGGGCGGGCGGAGCGGACGATCCGGTCGGCGGCGGCCACGGCGGCCGCCTCGAACTCCCCGTCCCCCAGCACCCAGCCGGCCTCGGCGAGTGCGACCACCGTGCCGGACAGACCGTGATAGAGCGACAGGCTGGTCTGGTTCGCCCAGGTCCCGGAGAGGTAGCGGGCGCCCGCGCGGGCCTCGTCGAGGTACGCCTCATGCCCTGTCGCCGCGGCCAGCTCCAGGAAGAACAGCACGATGCCCGCCGCCCCCGCGTAGAGCGAGGCCGGTTCGGCGGCGAGGGCCGACCTGCCCCGAGGGTCGGGGTTGGCCCGCCAGTGCCGGCCGCGCTCGTCGTCGACGGCCGCCGAGCGAATCCAGCGGCCGGCCATGATGGCGGCGGTCAGCGGTGTCTCAGCACGCTCGCTCGATGAGCGCGTCCGATCCAAGCTCATGCCGACCATTATCCCACACATTTGGTAGGAAATTAAGGGTTGGCGTCACCGCTTTCCGGGCAGTCAGCCGCCGTCGAGGGGCGAGGGCGTCGCGGTGGCTTCCACCGGGACGCGGCCACGGCGCATCATGGTGGTCGCGACCGACAGCCCGACCAGCGCGGCGCCCGGCGGCCCGATGATCCACATAGGCCAGAAGTACACCAGGGACGCGTCGGACACGCTGAGCATGACCCAGACCACGACATTGATCGACACCTTCACGGCCCAGATCGCCCAGAGGATCCTGAGCCATCTCGGCAGCGTCGCCAGCAGTCCGGCCGAGACCGCCGCCCCACGCGGCGCGGGCTGCGGTTTCGCCTTCGCGCGGGGCAGGTCGCCCAGGAGATCCGCCAGTTCGCCGTACGTCACCGCCTGGAAGGCCCGGCCCAGCCGGTCGTCGTACTCCTGCATGCTCAGGCGGCCCTCGGCCAGCGCGGAGCTGAGCCGTTCGGCGACCACCTCGCGATCGCCGTCCGACGCCCGGATCTTTCGCCGCTCGTTCATCGGTTCTCCTTGAGCGTGGAGTCTTTCGGCGTGAGCCGTGGGGAGGATGTCGCGGTCTCGCGGGCGAGCAGGCGGTCGATGGCGGCCCGCTCGGCGTCGTGGGTGTTGTCGTCGTCGCGGCGGCGCTCGGCCATCGCGGTCAGGTAGGGCAGCACGGCCGGGCGGTCGACGACGTCGGCGAACGCCTTCGCCATGAGGAGGCGCCCGGCCCGCCGGACCGGCCCGGACACGGGGGCGGCGGCGATGATCAGCCAGGTGCACGCCACATCGGCGGCCGGCGCGCCACGGCCGGCGTTCGCCCAGTCGATGACCCGGGGGCCGTCGCCGGTGACGAGCACGTTGCCGGGGTGCAGGTCCAGGTGGAGCAGGTTGTTGCCGGGCGCTCCCTCGGCGGCGGGCAGCCAGCCGGGCGCGCGTACGGTGGCCAGCCGCTGGAGCAACTCCATCAGGAGGCGCCCGTACGCGGGCGCCCGCCACGGCCGCCGGGTGGCATCGCGTGACACGCTGACGCCCACGACCCGCTCCATGAGGATGTCGGACCCGTCGGCGTCGAAGACCTCGGGCGCCGGAAAGCCCTGCCTGCGGGCGTGCCGCATGACCGACGCCTCGCGTTCGAGGCTGCGGCCGTCGCGGGCCCGCCGGATCACCTTGCCGGTCCCGGCCTCGTACACGTCGCAGTCCTGCCCTGCCGCGAGCAACGTTCCCACACGCATGGTGGTCAGATTATGCGGTAAAGGTGAGTCATTCTAGTTGTGCGATAGCGGGTGCGCTGGCAGCAAATTACCGTCATTTGATGACAGCGGGCCTGTAGTGCGGACTTACCAGTTATGGCGGCAAAATCCCGCAGAGGGTCAGTGGCCTACTCTTTCCTGCCACTTCCTGCCATCGGCCACTTGGGCCGGCTCCCGCTATCGTAGCCAGCAACACCCAGTTAATCGTATTCAACCGATTAATTTCCGACAAAGGGTAGACGTCGCATTCGGTGTGAATACTGGAGGAGGTGACACATTGCTGGAGGCAATCGATCTTGTCAAGTGTTATGGCCCGGTCAGAGCCCTCGACGAGTTCAGCCTGAGCGTGGCCGCGGGCGAGATCGTCGGGCTCGTGGGGCACAACGGCGCGGGCAAGACGACCTTCGTGGAGATCGTGTCGTACCTGACCCGACCGGACGGCGGCCACGTCACCATCGACGGTAAGCCACCGTCCGCCGTCAAAGGCCAGGTCGGAGTCGCACCGCAGCACATCGCGCTCTACCCGTCCGTCAGCGTCAGGGAGCACCTGGAGCTGTTCGGCAAGCTGGCCGGGCTGCGTGGCCAGGCGCTCACCACCGCCATCGACGACATCGTGGCCGCCCTGCGGCTGAGCGACTTCATCGACCGGCACGCGGCGGTCCTGTCCGGCGGCCAGCAGCGCAGGACCCAGGCGGCCACCGCGCTCATCCACCGGCCGGCGCTGCTGCTGCTCGACGAGCCGACGGCCGGCGCCGACCTGGAGACCAGGCAGGCGATGCTCGACGTGGTCAAGCAGCGCGCGGGCGAGGGCGCCGCCGTCGTCTACACCACCCACTACCTGCCCGAGCTCACCGAGCTCCAGGCCACGATCGCGGTCGTCAGGGACGGCCGGGTCATCGCCAGGGGCACCCACGAGGAGCTGGTCGACGGCCTGCCCGGCGAGGTGCAGCTCACCTTCGACAACGAAGAGGAGATCACGGTCTCGACGGCCCACCCGGCCAACACCCTGATCGACCTGCTCAGCCGTGCCGACCGCCCGATCAGCACCGTCGACGTGCGCAACCCCTCCCTCGACGACCTCTACAGATCCCTGGCGGTCAGCAATGCTCCTTGACACCCCCCACACCCAGCAGCGGATCGAACCCCCGCCGCCCGCGGGCCTGGTCGAGAACCTGCGCGGCGCCGCGTACCGCATCGGCGCGCTGGCCAAGCACAACACGCTCATCCGGCTGCGCGACCCAGGGCAGATGATCAGCTACGTCGCCATGCCGATGGTGCTCATGCTGGTGCTCAAGCCGCTGTACGTCCGGGCCGTCGAAGGCGGCGCCACGCAGGTGGCGACCGGGCTGATGGTGATGTTCTCGGTGTTCGCGATCTCCATCGCGGGCAACGCGATCCTCGTCGAGCGCACCTGGCGTACCTGGGACCGGCTGCGGGCCAGCCGCGCCCCGGCGACCGAGCTGCTGCTCGGCAAGACCATCCCGATCTTCGTGGTGATGGTCGTGCAGCAGTCGATCCTGCTGGTGTACGGCTGCCTCGTCATCGGGCTGCCGATCCCGAGGGCCCCGCAGTACGTGGTCTTCGCGATCGCGATCTGGGCCTTCGCGCTGCTGTCGATCGGCGCGGCACTCGCCACGATCGTCCGCAGTCACGGGGAGCTCAGCGTGATCTCCGATGTCGGCGCGCTGACGCTCAGCTCGCTGGGCGGCGCCCTCGTGCCGCTGAGCATCATGCCCGAGTGGGCCCAGGTCGCCGCGCACATCTCGCCCGGCTACTGGGCCCTGACGATGATGCAGGCCGCGGTCCGCGGAGACGCGGCCGGCACCCTGGCACCGGCCGGGGTGCTGCTGGCGATCGGCCTCGTCGCCGGCACGTTCGCCGTCCGCAGGCTCACGCGCGGATGGGGGCGCGGGCACCTGCTCTGAAGTGCCGACCCGCGGTCAGGGGGCCGCGGGTCGCTCGCCTTTCTATCAGTAATTCAGTGACATGTACGGAATTGAGGCATGTTGATGGATCAGCAGCATTCACCCGGCGACTCGAAACACTCGGCGGACGAGTCGAATATCGCGATCATCGGCATGGCCGGCCGATTCCCCGGGGCGGACAACGTCGAGACGTTCTGGCGCAACATCAGCACCGGCGTGGAATCGTTCACCCGATTCTCCGACGAGGAGCTGATCGACGCGGGGGTCAGTCCGGCGACCTTCCAGCAGCCGAACTATGTGAGAAGCCGGCCGATTCTCGAGAACATCCGGGGATTCGACGCCGGATTCTTTGGTTACAACCCGCGTGAGGCGACCTTGGCCGATCCGCAGCAGCGGATCTTCCTTGAGGTGGCTTGGGAGGTCCTCGAAGCCGCCGGTTACGGCTCGCCCGACGCGCGGGGCAGCGTGGGCGTGTTCGCGGGCACCAACATCAGCGGCTACCTGCTGACCCGGCTGAGGGCGTTCGAGATGGGCATCGACCCGTCCGCCCTGATGATCGGCAACGACAAGGACGCGCTCACCACGAACGTCTCCTTCCGCCTGAACCTCTCGGGCCCGAGTGTGGCCGTGCAGACGTTCTGCTCGACCTCTCTTGTCGCCGTGCACCTGGCGAGCGACGCGCTGCGCCGGGGCGACTGCGAGATCGCGCTGGCCGGCGGCGTGTCCGTACGCATCCCCGACCGGGTCGGGTACCTGTGGGAGGAGGGCGGTCAGGAGTCGCCCGACGGCCACGTGCGCACGTTCGACGCCGAGGGCAAGGGCAGCATGTTCGGCGACGGGGCCGCCGTGGTCGCGCTCAAGCGCCTCGACCGCGCGATCGCCGACCGCGACACCGTGCTCGCCGTCATCCGTGCCTCCGCGATCAACAACGACGGCGCGCTCAAGTTCAGCTACCTCGCGCCCAGCATCGACGGGCAGCGCAGGTGCGTCAGCAGGGCGATCGAGCGGGCCGGGGTCGACCCGTCGGAGATCTCGTACGTCGAGGCGCACGGCACCGCGACCGAGGTGGGCGACCCGATGGAGGTCGCCGCCCTGACCAGCGCTTTTGGCCCCACCAAGGACAAGCAATACTGCCTGCTCGGCTCCATCAAGCCGAACGTCGGCCACCTCGACCGGGCCTCGGGCGTCACCGGGCTCATCAAGGTCGTCCAATCCCTGCGCAACGAGCTCATCCCGGGCACCCTGCACTACACCTCCCCGAACCGGGAGATCGACTTCGACAGCAGCCCGTTCCGCGTCACCTCCGAGGTCACGCCGTGGCCGCGTGACGACGACCGGCCCCGGATCGCGGGCATCAGCTCGCTCGGCATGGGCGGCACGAACGCGCACGCCATCGTCACCGAGGCCCCGCGGCCCGAGGGACGCCCCGAGCGGGCCCGCCGCTGGCAGGTGCTGCCGCTGTCGGCCCGCTCCGAGTCGGCCGCCGAGAACGCCTGCGTCCGGCTCGCCGACCGGCTGGACATCGACTCCGACCTCGAACTGGGCGACGTCGCCTACACGCTGCAGGTCGGCCGCAAGGTCTTCAACCACCGCAGGGTCGTCGTGGCCGACTCGACCGGCCGCGCCGCCACTCTGCTGGCCGACCCGGCCGGGCGGCTGGGCCGTAACGACGCGACCGTGGGCCGCCGGGTCGGCTTCCTGATCGCCGGGGTCGGCGAGCAGTACCCCGGCATGGTGGCCGACCTCTACGCCGACGAGCCCGCCTTCCGCGACGACGTCGACGAGTGCCTGACCGTCCTCGGGCTCACCGAGGCCGCGCAGCTGTCCGACGTCTTCGTGGCCGCCGAGCGCCAGGACACGGGCGGCGACCTGGCCCGGCTCCTGGGCCGGACCGGCGACGCGGCGACCCCCTCCACGGTCGAGGCGCACCTGATCCAGCCCGCCGTCTTCGTGGCGGAGTACGCGCTGGCCCGCCAGCTCATCCGCTGGGGCATCGCCCCCGAGATCATGGTCGGCTACAGCCTCGGCGAGTACGTGGCCGCCTGCCTGTCCGGCGTCCTCTCGCTCCCCGACGCGCTGCGGCTGGTCGCCTACCGGGCCAAGCTGATCACCTCGCAGCCCGAGGGCGCCATGCTCGCGGTGGCCGCCGACGAGCGGCGGCTGCGCGCGGTACTCGGCGACCTGCTGACCCGCGACCTGGACGTGGCGGTGCGCACCGGCTCGCAGCTGGTCCTCGCCGGACCCGTCGCGGCGGTCGAGGCGGCCGGCGCGCTGCTGCTGGAGGCGAAGATCGGCTGCCGCCGCCTGGACACCACGCACGCCTTCCACTCCCGGATGCTGGAGCCGGTGGCCGCCGAGCTGACCGCCTGGATCAGCGACAACGTCACCCTGCACCCCCCGGTCATCCCGTACGTCAGCAACGTCACCGGCCGCCTGGCCACCGCGGACGTCGTCACCGACCCCGGCTACTGGTCCCGGCACATGTGCGAGACCGTGGAGTTCGGCGCCGGGCTCGCGCACGTGCTCGGCACCGGCGACCTCGCCCTGGTGGAGATCGGCCCCGGCCAGTCGCTCGGCGCGCTCACCCGCGGCCACCCGGAGTGCGACCGCGCCCAGTGGCCGCTGATCGTCACCACGCTGCCCGCCGCGAACGACCGCCTCGACACCCACGCCGCCACCGCCACGGCCGTCGGCAAGCTCTGGCTGGCCGGCGTCTCCGTCGACTGGGCGGCGCTGCACACCGGCTGGACGCCCGGCCGGATCCCGCTGCCGACCTACCCCTTCGAGCACCAGGACTACTGGCTGGAGATCGACCAGACCGCGGCGAGCACCGGCGCGCCCGCGATCGACGACAGCGACCCCACCAGCATCCTGAACGCCCTGCCCCGGCTGCCCGACGAGCGCTGGATCAACGTGCCGACCTGGCGGCAGACCGCGCCGCGCCCGGCACGCGAGGAGGAGGCGGCCCGCTGGCTGGTCTACACCGACGCGGGCCGGGCCGACACGCTGGCCGCCGCGCTGCGCGCGCACCTGGAGGCGGCGGGGCACCAGGTGGTGCTGGTCTGTCCCGGTGAGCGGTTCGCCGCCGGGCCCGACGGCCTGGTGGTCCGGCCCGGCTCGCCGGAGGACGCCGTCAGCGCGCTGCGGGCCCTGGCCGAGCGGGACTTCGAGCCCGAGCGCGTGGTGCACCTGTGGACCGCCGAGGAGAACCCCGACTCGACCGACGAGTGCCTGCGGCGCGGCCTGCACAGCCTGGTCGCGCTCGCGCGGGCCGCGGGCGACATGGGCATCACGCGGTGGTCGCTCGACATCGTCACCATCGGCGGCCAGCGGGTGCTCCCCGGCGACCGGGTCATCCCGGAACGCGGCACCCTGCTCGGCCCGACCCGCCTGATCCCGGTCGAGTATCCGCGCGTGCGCACCCGCCTGATCGACATCGACACGGCGTCGTCACCGCGCGACCTCCTGACCGAGCTGCGTGCCGAGCCCGCCGACCAGGTCGTGGGGCTGCGCAGTGGTCGGCGCTGGGTCCCGGAGTACGAGGTGCTCGACGCGTCGTGCATCGACCAGGACGCCCCCAAGGCCCAGGTACGCCGGGGCGGCACATACCTCGTGACCGGCGGCCTCGGCGGCATCGGCCTGGCCATGGCCGAACGGCTCGCCGAGCACTACCAGGCCCGCCTCGTCCTGATGGGCCGCACCCCCGTGCCGCCCAAGGACCAGTGGGGCCCCATCCTGGCTTCGGAGCGCACCGCCGACGAGGTACGCCGGCGGATCGAGGGGCTGCGGCGGCTGGAGGCCGCGGGCATCCAGGTCATCACGGTCGCCGGTGACGTCTCCCAGCCCGATGACGTACGGCGGGCGGTCGGCGCGGCGATCGAGACGTTCGGCGAGCTCAACGGCGTGCTGCACTGCGCCGGGGTGCCGGCCGTCGGCCTGATGCAGTTCAAGACGGCCGCCGACATCCAGCGCACGCTGGCGCCGAAGGTGGCGGGCACGCTGGCCATCGGCGAGGCGCTTCGCGATGTGCCGGTGGATTTCGTGGCGTTGTTCTCCTCCACCACGTCGGCGACCGGCGGCGGCGCGGGCCAGGTCGACTACTGCGCGGCCAACGCCTTCCTCGACGCGTACGCGCTGAGCGACCCGCTGCCCGGCGTGACCGTGACGGCGATCGACTGGTGCGAGTGGACCTGGAACGGTTGGACCGACGGCCTGGAGAACTACGACGAGGGCTCCAAGCACTACTTCACCTGGTACCGGGAGAACTTCGGCATCACCTTCGACCAGGGCTACGAGACGCTGCTGCGGGTGCTGGCCAGCGGCGAGGCCCACGTGATCACCTCGACGCAGGACTTCGCCCCGCTGGTCGCGATGAGCCGCCGCTCGTCGATCGAGAGCCATCAGGCCACGGTGAAGAAGATCCGCGACGCCTTCGGCCGCCACCCGCGGCCCGAGCTGTCGACCGCCTACGTCGAGCCGCAGTCACCAGCTGAGGAGGCCATCACCGCGGTCTGGGCCGAGGCGCTCGGCCTGGAGCAGGTCGGCATCCACGACAACTTCTTCGAGCTCGGCGGCAACTCGCTGCTCGGCATGGAGATCATCGCCGAGGTCCGCAAGGCCCTCGAACTGTCCTACCTGCCCCCGCACATCCTCTACCAGTCGCCCACGGTGGCCTCGCTCGCCGAAGCCGCGACCTCGGGGGGCGAGCAGGACCAGCAGACCCTCGGGGCCCTTGACCAGCGGCGGTCCCGCATCGAACAGCGACGCAACATGCTCCGTGGGAAGGCGGCATCATGACGGACACTGAGACGGACTACGACTCGGCGGTCGCCCTGATCGGGATGTCCGGTCGCTTTCCGGGCGCGAGCAGCGTCGGCGAGCTGTGGCGCAATGTCCTGGCCGGGATCAAGGGGCTGCGCGAGATCACCGACGAGGAGCTGGCCGAGTCCGGCGTCGAGCCGGGCAAGGTGGCCGACCCGCGCTACGTCCGCGTCGGCGGCCCGATCGACGGCCTCGACCAGTTCGACGCCACGGTCTTCGGGATCAACCCGCGCGAGGCCGAGACGATGGACCCCCAGCACAAGCTCTTCCTCGAATGCTCGTGGGAGGCGCTGGAGAGCGCGGGCTACTGCCCGACCGACACGCCGGGACAGGTCGCCGTCTTCGCCGGCTGCGGCTTCCCCGACTACATCGTCCAGAACATCCAGCACCTCGCCGGTCAGCCGGGCGGCGCGCTGCTCATGGCCACCGGCAACGAGCGCGACTCGCTGGCCTCGACCGTCTCCTACAAGCTCGGGCTGCGCGGCCCGGCCGTCACCGTGCAGACCTTCTGCTCCACCTCGCTGGTGTCGGTGCACCTGGCCTGCCAGAGCCTGCTGACGTACGAGTGCGACATCGCGCTGGCGGGCGGCGCGTTCACCCCGCTCCCCCAGCCCGCCGGTTACCTGTACGAGCAGGGCGGCATCATGTCGCCCGACGGCCGGGTGCGCAGCTTCGACGCCGAGGCGGGCGGCACGGTCATGGGCAGCGGCGTCGGCACGGTCGCGCTCAAGCGCATGTCCGACGCGCTCAAGGACGGCGACGTCATTCACGCGGTCATCCTCGGCTCGGCGGCCAACAACGACGGCCGGACCCGCGCCGGCTACACCGCGCCCGGCGTCGACGGGCAGGCCGAGGTCATCGAGTCGGCGCTGGGCGTGGCCGGGGTCAAGCCCGACACCGTCGGCTACGTCGAGTGCCACGCGACCGGCACCATGCTGGGCGACTCGATCGAGCTGGCCGCGATGAACCGGGTGTTCGCCCAGCCCCGCGAGACGCCGTGCGTGCTGGGCTCGCTCAAGCCCAGCATCGGTCACCTCGACCGCGCCTCCGGTGTCACCGGGCTGATGCGCGCCGCTCTCACCCTCAAGCACGAGCTGCTGCCGGGCACCCCGCACTACGAGACGCCCAACCCGGCGCTGGCGACGGCGCGGGACCGGTTCACGGTGCTCACCGAGCACCGGGCCTGGCCCGCCGGTCCGCATCCGCGGCGGGCCGGGGTCAGCTCGTTCGGGCTCGGCGGCACCAACGCGCACGTGGTGCTGGAGCAGGCGCCGGTACGGCCGGCGCGGCCGGCCCGGCCGGGACCGCACCTGCTGACGTTCTCGGCCGCCGACGGCCAGGCGCTGTCCGACCTCACCGGTCTGCTGCGGGAGCACCTCTCCGGTGACCTGGCCGACGATCTGGCGGATGTGGCGTACACGCTCCAGGTGTCGCGCGGCGGCTTCGCGACGCGGCGGGCGATCGTGGTCCGGGACCGGGAGGACGCGGTCGCGGCGCTGGGCGATCCGGCGCGCTGGATCGACGCCAAGACGCAGCGCCGCAACCCCAAGGTCCGGCTGGTCACGCCGGGCGGCGACGTACCGGCCGCCTGGTGGGCGGACCTGCGGGCGGCGGCCGACCGGCTGACCCGCCCCGGCACCGCTGGCGTTGCCGGTACCATCGGCGCCTCCCCCGAGGACGCGGTCGCGGCGCTCGCCGAGGCGCTCACCGCGCTCGGTGTGCGCCTGCTCCACGACGCGACCTCCGACACATCCGGAGTCGAGGAGATCGTGGTGACCCCCGCCGGCGACGAGAGCGCCGCCGAGTGGCTGCTGGCCACTCTGGGCAGGCTGTGGCAGGCCGGTAGCGCCATCGACTGGGCGGTCCTGCACCAGGGCGCGGGCCTGCGGGTCGAGCTGCCCACCTACCCCTGGCAGAAGCGCCGGTTCTGGGTCAAGGCCAATCCGAGCATGATGGCCGCGCCCCCGAGCACCGGCAAGACGTTCGACCGCTCGAAGTGGACGCACCTGCCGACGTGGCGGCAGCGGCCCCTGACCCTCAACGGCCTGGACGAGCAGCTCAGGCTGGCCGGTCCCTGGCTGGTCTTCACCGACGACGACCGGGGCGAGGCCCTGGTCGAGCGGCTGACCGAGGCGGGCGCCGAGGTGACCGCGGTGCGCCGGGGCGACCGGTTCGACGAGGATGACGCCGGACATTTCACGATCCGCCCCGACAAGGCGGACGACATGGCCGAGGTGCTCTACTCGCTCGTGGTCAATCCGCGCTCGATCATTCACGCCTTCAGCCTGTCCGCCGCCGAGGCGGGGCCGGACCCGGTCGCCCACTTCGACGCCGAGCAGAGCCGCGGCTTCTACTCCGCGCTCGCGCTGGCCCGCGAGCTCGTCGACAACACCGGCTCCGCGCCGCGCGCCGAGTTGGTCCTGCTGACGTCGGGAGCGGTGGGCGTGGTCGGCTCGGACCTGCGCCACCCCGAGCACGCGACGCTCGCCGCGCTGGCGCCGAGCCTGCAGCAGGAGAACCCGCGCCTGCGCTGCCGCCACATCGACGTCGGCTCCGACATCGATCCTGAGCAGCTGGCCACACAGATCCTGGCCGCCTCCGTCGCCCCGCACGAGGGGCCGGTCGCGGTGCGCTCGGGCGAGACGTGGCTGCGGCAGTACGAGCAGTACCCCATCGACGAGCCCGGCCCGGAGGAGCGGCCGTTCCGCGACGGCGACACCGTGCTGATCACCGGCGGTCTCGGCGACGTCGGCCTCGTGCTCTCCCGCCACCTGGCCGCCCGGTACGGCTGCCGCCTGGTGCTCACCGCCCGCGCCCCGCTGCCGCCCCGCGCGGAGTGGGACGCCTTCCTGGCCTCCGTGCCGCAGGGCGGGGAGCGTACGGCACGGCACATCCGCAACATCCGCGACCTGGAGGAGCGCGGCGCCACCGTGCTCGCCCTGTCGGCCGACGTGGCCGACGAGGCCGGGATGCGGGCGGTCGTCGAGGCGGCGGTCGAGCGCTTCGGCGGCATCGACGTGGCCGTGCACGGCGCGGGCGTCCAGGACGGCGGCTACTTCAACTTCGCCCACCTCATGGACCGCGACCAGTGCGACGCCCACCTGGCCGCCAAGGTCAAGGGCTTCCACGTGCTGGAGGCCGTACTGGGAGAGCAGGCCCGCGACCGGCGCGTCACGCTGTCGTCGATCGCGGCGGTGCTCGGCGGGATGACGCTGGCGCCGTACGCGTCGGCGAACGCGGCACTCGACGCCTACATCCGCGTGGCCCGGCTGGGCGGCGGCCGGTGGGTCACCGTCGACTGGGACACCTGGAACATCGACCCCGACCGGCTCGAAGGCCACAGCGGCGCGGTGATCGACTACGCGATGACGCCCGCGGAGGGCGTGGACGTGTTCGAGCGGGCGCTGTCGGCCGCCGACCGCGTCGGGCACCTGGTCATCTCGACCGGCTCGCTGGAGGCGCGCATCGCGCAGTGGGTCACCGGTGACATCCATGACGCCGGCGACGACGATCTCGACGACGACCGCGAGCGCCACCCGCGCCCGGACCTGAGCACCCCGTACGTCGAGCCGAACGAGGGCACCGAGACCACGCTGTCCGGCATCTGGTCGAGGGTGCTGGGCATCGACCCGATCGGCGCCACGGACAACTTCTTCGAGCTCGGCGGCCACTCGCTGCTCGCGATCGAGCTGACCACCCGGATCCGCAAGGCCCTGAACGCCTCGGTGCCGGTCACCGGGCTGCTGGAGTGCCCGACGGTCCGCCAGCTCGCCGCTCTGCTCGATTCAAGGGAGGACGCGTGAAGCAGCCCGAGTATCTCCGCAAGATCCAGAGCTTCGCCCGGCGCGAGCTGCTCGACAAGGACGCCTACCTGGACTCGCTGGCCGAGGCGCCGATGCCGCTCTACAAGCGCTTCGCCGACACCGGCCTGGCGAACTGGTGGCTGCCCAAGGAGGCGGGCGGGCTCGGGCTGGGCCTGGAGGAGAGCGTCCGCATCGTCTCCGAGCTGGCCTACGCCGACGCGGGCGTGGCGTTCACGCTGTTCATCCCGGTGCTCACGACGAGCATGGTCCAGTGGTACGGCTCCGCCGAGCTCCGGGAGCGCCACCTGGGCCGTATGGCGGCGGAGAACGGGTTCTGCGCGACGCTCGGCAGCGAGCACGCGGCGGGCAGCGAGCTGGCCCGGATCTCCACCACGGCGACCCGCGACGGCGACGAGATCGTGCTCAACGGCCAGAAGGCGTTCTCCACCAACACCGACTTCGCGCAGTTCATCGTGGTGATCGCGCGAGCCCAGGACGACCCGGCGGGCTACCTCGCGGTCCTGGTGCCGCGCGACACGCCCGGCATCCGGGTGGACAAGCGGTGGGACGTCATCGGGCTGCGCTCGTCGGCGACCTACCAGGTCTCGCTCACCGACTGCCGAGTGCCCGCGGCCAACGTACTGCGCGGCAACGGCCTGCGGCTGCTGGAGGTCGGCCTGAACGCCAGCCGCATCCTCATCGCCACGACCGCGCTCGGCATCGCCCGCCGGGTGCGCGACGTGTGCATGGAGTACGGCAAGTCCAAGTCGGTGAAGGGCTCGCCGCTGGCCAACAACGCGGTGTTCGCCGGCCGGCTGGGCCAGTTCGAGATGCAGATCGACGTGATGGCGAACCAGTGCCTGGCGGCGGCTCGCGCGTACGACGCGGTCGCGGCCCGGCCGGACGCCGGCGAGGAGTTCCTGCGTGTCGGGACGCTCAAGTCGGCGCTCACCGCGAAGATGTTCTGCGGGCAGACCGGGTGGCAGATCGCGTCCACGGCCTCGGAGATGTTCGGCGGGCTCGGTTACACGCACGACTCGGTCATCGGGAAACTGCTGCGGGACGTGCGCTATGTGTCGATCGTCGAGGGCGGTGACGACGTACTGCGCGACCTGGTGTTCAGCCGGTACGTGGTGCCTGTCTCTAAGCGGTCATGAGGCGGCCCCGGCGGTGACGACCGCCGCGGCGTAACCCGGCGCGACGTCCAGCCAGCGGACAGGCAGGGCGGCGCCGGGCGGCGAGAGCACGGCCCCATGGGTCGTGCTCTCTTCGCGTACCAGGACATTGCGGAGCCCGGCCAGGCCCACCCCGACGGCTTTGACGTACGCCTCCTTGGCCGTCCAGAGGCGGAAATATCCGGTACGGAGGCCGGAAGGGCCCGCCTCGCGCAGCCGGTCGACCTCCTCCGGCTGGTACATGCTGCCCGCCATCGCCAGGCAGTCGAGGTCCTCGCGGATCCACTCGACATCCACGCCGACCCTGGAGCCCGGCGGCGCCACCGCCACCAGGGCCCACTCCTCGGAGTGGGACAGGTTGAAATCGGGCGCTCCCCGGCCGTGGGACCGAGTTACGTACGGGCGACCACTCTCCTCCGTGCCGAAGGCCAGACGCGCGGCGCGCACGCCGCAGACCTCGCCGAGGATGGCGCGGAGCGCGGCGTGCGCGACCATGAACCGGTGCCGCTCCCGGGCCGAGCCGAGCCGTCGGGCCCGCTCGCGCTCGGCGTCGGAGAGCGACCGCCACCCGCCCGGCGCCAACGGCCGGTCGAGGTGGATCTTCCACACCCTGGGCTGCGTCATACCCACGCGCGCAGCGCCTCCGAGACGTGCTTGTAGGTCAGCTTCGCCTGCTCGAAGACGGCGAAGTGCCCGCCGACGTAGGTGTGCAGGTCGAACCGCCCGGTCGTCTGCTCCCGCCACGCGGCCACCAGCTCCCGGCCGGCCCGCGGGTCGTCGGTGCTCGGCAGCGCGGTGATCGGGACGTTCAGCGGGGGCTCGGGGTAGTACGCGTAGGTCTCCTTGACGCTGAAGTCGGCCTGCATGGCGGGCAGGATCATCTCCAGCACGGACGGGTCGTTCAGCAGCCAGTCAGGGGTCCCGCCGAGCTTGCGCAGCAGCTCCACCAGCTCGGCGCTGCTCATGCCGCGCACCGGCGGCCCGTCGTCGAACGACCGGTGCGGGGCGACGCAGCCGGAGACGAACAGGTGCACCGGCTCAGGGCCGCCCCGGCGGCGGATCTCCCTCAGCAGTTCGAAGGAGACCAGCGCGCCCAGGCTGTGTCCATAGACGGCGTACCGGCGACCTCCGCTCACCTCGGCCAGGATGACGTCGGCCAGGTCGGACACCAACGGGGCCATCCGTTCGTACGGAGGTTCGCGCAGCCGGTTCTCCCGGCCGGCCGGCTGGACCGGCAGCACCGCCACACCCGGCAACCGGTGCTGCCACGCCCGATAGGCGGAGGCTCCGCCCCCGGCGTGCGGCAGGCAGAACAGCGCGAGCGCGTCGTCCGCCGCGCCGGTCTGGGCCTTGAACGGCAGCCACCGCTGGATCGCGTCTTCGCTGGTCACATCATTGACGGTCATCGTGCCTCAATCCAGGATCTCTAGCTTCACGTACGGCGGAGGCGGCTGCACGTTCGTCAGATCGGCCTCCAGCACCACGTGGGCGCCGTTCCGCTCCACCTCCCTGAAGCCCGCGAACGCGTAGGTGACCTGCATCATCCGGTTGCGTCCCGTCTCCACGAAGTCGGCCCGCACCGAGACACCGGCCTCCTTCGCCAGCCGCATGACGTGGTTGAGCATGACCATTCCGACACCGCGCGACATCACCCGGCACGACATCAGCATCATGCGGAGCCGCCAGACCGTCTCCTCCTTCTCCACCAGCGCGAGCCCGATCTTGCCGTAGCTGCCGAACCGGTCGGTCAGCGAGGCCACCAGCAGCAGGTGGTCCGGAGACTCGCGCAGCTCGTCCAGCTCCTCGTAGGAGTAGGTGCGGCCGGTCGAGTTGAGCTGGTTGGTGCGTACCGTCAGCTCCTCGGCCCGCTGGAGGTCCTCCCGCTGGGCGGGCGCGATGGTGAAGGCCATCTTCAGCCCGGCCAGGAACTCCTCGTTGGTGCCGACGAACTCGCTCTCCAGCTCGTCCCTGGCGATCTGCCCCTGGTACATGCCGCGCCGCTGCGCCGACTCGTCGGTGACGAAGCGGGGGGTGAACTCCGGCCGTACCAGCGCCTCGTCCACGTCGGCGACGTCGACGCAGGTCACCTCCGGCACCTCGTGCGCCACCTCGGCGCGCTCGAACTCCTGGTCGTCCACGAACGCGAACGCGTCGAGCCCGAGATTGAGCGCCTTGGAGATCTGGCGGATGGAGTCGGACTTGGCGTTCCAGTTGATCCGCGGGTAGAGGAACAGGTCGTCGAGGCCGAGCTCGCGCAGCTTGCCGAACGCCGCCTCGTGATCGTTCTTGCTGGCCACCGAGTGCAGCACGCCCATGCGGTCCAGCCGCCTGATGTGCTCGACGACCGCCGGGCGTACCTTGACGTTCTCGTCCTCCAGCAGCACGCCGTCCCACAGCGTGTTGTCGAGGTCCCACACGACGCACTTGATGCGGCCCTGCTTGGGCTTCTCGTGGAGTACGGCCACACTCACGACGTCACCTCCCGGTCCGCCTGGCCGGCGATCGTGATCCGCTGGATCTCGTTGCTGCCCTCGATGATCTCCATGACCTTGGCGTCCCGGTAGAAGCGGGCCACGGGGTAGTCGGGGCTGCAGCCGTTGGCGCCGTGGATCTGGACCGCCTCCGACGCGTGCCTGGCGGCCGCGGTGGACGCGAAGTACTTCGCCACCCAGGTCGCCATGATCGTGGAGGCCTCACCGGCGTCCTTGAGCCGCCCCGCCTCCGCCAGCAGCAGCCGGGCCGCCCGCGCGTCGGTGACCATGTCGGACAGCTTGGCCTGGATCAGCGGCAGGTCCCGCAGCACCGAGCCGCCGACCTCGCGGGCCGAGGTGTAGGTCGCCGACGCCTCCAGGCACGCCTGGATGATGCCGACCGACCCGGCCGCCACGCTGTAGCGGCCGAGGTCGAGCGTGCCGGTGAGCACCATGCCCGCGGTGAACCCGCTGGGCCCGAGCAGCGCGTCGGCGTCGAGGCGTACGTCGTCGAACGTCACCTCCGCCAGCATCGACGCGCGGGTGCCCAGCATGTCGTCGATCGGGCGCACCTCGACCCCGGGACTCTCCCTGGGCACCAGGAACGCGCCGATGCTCGACGCGGTGCGGGCGAAAACCAGGTACAGGTCCGCCCGCTGGCCGCCGGTGATCCACTTCTTGCCGCCGTTGAGCACCCAGCCCGTACCGGACTGGACGGCGGTCGTGGTGATGCCCGAGGTGTCGCTGCCCGCGCCCGGCTCCGACAGGCAGAACGCGCCCAGGACCGCGCCCTTGGCCAGGGCCGGAGCCCACTTCTGCCGCTGCGCCGCGCTGCCCCACCGCTGCACCGCCCACGACACCATGGTGTGGACCGTGAGCAGGCTGCGTACCGACGAGCAGCCGCGGCCCACCTCCTCGTGGACCTCGCCGAGGGTGACCAGGTCCATTCCGGCGCCGCCCACCTCCTCGGGCAGGAAGGGGGCCCACAGACCCGCCTCGGCCATCCGGTCCAGCAGTTCCTCGGGGATGTAGCCGGCCTGGTCGTACGCCTCGGCGTACGGAACGATGAAGGTGTCCACGAACGCGCGGGCGCTGGCCCGGTCGGTGACCGGGAGCGTCTTTTGCGCGACCGGTGCCTGGGTGACGATCGTCACGCGGCCAGCTCCTCCGACAGCCGGCCCACCAGCTCGGCCATCGAGCCGGCGGTCCGGAAGTTGTCGATGCGCAGCTCCTCGTTCGGGATGGTGACCTCGAAGGTCTTCTCCACGAACATCACCAGCTCCATCGCGAACAGCGAGTTGACGAAGCCCAGGGAGAAGATGTCCTGGTCTGCGGTGATCTCGGCCTGCGGGTAGCGGCTGCGGACGAAGGCGAGGATCTGCGCCTCAGCGGTGTTCGACATAGCTGAGCTCCTTTTCGGTGGTTACTTAGTTGGCGTAGGTGAAGAAGCCGCGGCCGGACTTGCGTCCGTGCAGACCGGCGTCGGTCATCTGCTTGAGCAGCGGGCACGGCCGGTACTTGCTGTCGGCGTAGTGCTCGTACAGCACCTCGACGCTGTAGAGGATGGTGTCGACGCCGATCAGGTCGGCGGTCTCCAGCGGCCCCATGGGGTGGCCGAAGCAGCTGCGGAACACCTCGTCGACGGACTCGGCCGTGGCCACGCCCTCGTGGACGAGGTAGGCGGCCTCGTTGACGGTGAGCATGAGCACCCGGTTGGAGATGAAGCCGCACGAGTCCTTGACGTCGACGGCCCGCTTGCCCATCGCGGCCAGCAGGTTCCTGGTCCGCTCGATGGTGTCGGGGGTGGTGTGGAAGCCGGGGATCAGCTCGACGGCCGGCTTGGCGGGCACCGGGTTCATGAAATGTACGCCGATGACCTTGTCGGGACGGCCCGTCACGGCGCCCACCTTGGTGATCGGGATGGCCGAGGTGTTGACGACGAACACGGTGTCGGGGCCGCAGGCCGCGTCGAGCGCCTCGTAGACCTCCCGCTTGACGTCCCAGTTCTCGGTCACGTTCTCGATGACGATCTCCGCCTTGGCCAGGGCGTCGGCGCCGATGGCCGTGGTGATCCTGGCGAGGATCGCGTCCGCGTCCAGGGCCGGGCCGCCCATCAGGCGACTCATCCGGCTGTTGCGCTCGATGTTCGCGAGCGCCTGCTTGAGGATCTGCTCGTCCTTGTCGACCAGGACCACGTCGTGGCCGGTCTGGGCCAGGTTCTGGGCCACTCCCACGCCCATCACACCGGCGCCCACTACGCCGATCACTGTCATGACTCTGCTCCATTCATTGGGTTGTGTCTCACCGGCCGCGTCTGCGGGCGGCGGAGGCTTCGAGTCCCGATCGGCGCAGCTGGGCACGTACGTGGCTGCCGCCGTCGGCGCCGGTCCCGAGCGCGTGGCCCGCGCCCGAGGACATGGCCTCGATGGTCTGGCCGAGTGCCGACACGGTCGGCGCCTCGTAGAGGATGTGCGGCGGCAGCTCGTCCAGCTCGAACGCCCGGCGCATCGCGGCCACGATGCTGACGCCGAGCAGCGAGTTGCCGCCGAGCTCGAAGAAGTTGTCCAGGACGCCGACCCGGTCGAGCTTGAGCGAATCACACCAGATGCCGGCGATCTGCTCCTCGGCCGACCCCGACGGCTCCTGGTAGGGGGTGACCAACTCGGGACGGGGGTGCCGCTCACCGCTCACGCCACCCACAGCGGGCGAGGTGACCGCCTCCAGGTTGAAGCGCGAACTGCCGAGCACCACCGTCGGGAAGTCCTGCGTGGACACCACGACCCGGGGCTCACCGCTGGCCAGGGCGCGCAGCAGCGCCCGCCAGCCGTCCTCGAAGTCGATGCCGACACGGGCCCGGTTGTCGCGGAAGAACTGCTGCAACGCGCCGTCGTACCCGGCCAGACCCTCCTCCCAGGCGTTCCAGGTCCACTCGCCCCAGTCGATGGCCAGGACCCGCCTGCCGGTGTCGGCGAGCTGGTGGGCGTACCCGTCGAGGAAGGCGTTGGCGGCGCAGTAGTCCACCTGCCCCGGCCCGCCGCCGGTCGCCGAGGTGATGGAGGCGAACAGCACCAGGAAGTCCAGCTCGACCTCGTCGGGCCGGCCGATGCGCAGCGCCTCGGCGATGGCCAGAGTGCCGCCGATCTTCGGGGCGAGCACCTGGTCCAGCTCGTCGGACCGCTTGAACTGCATCAACCCCATGCCGGGGACGCCCGCTGCGTGGAGGACACCGTGGAGGGCACCGAACCGCTCGATCGCCGTGTCCACGGCCCGGCGGACGTCCGCGGGCTTACTGACGTCGCCGGTGACGATCTCGACGCGCCCGCCGAGTTTCTCGATCTCGAGCACTTGGGCGATCCGCCGCCGGGTCGCCTCCTCAGCCGCGCCCGCCAGGATGCGGGACCACTCCGAGCGGGGTGGCAGACCGCGGCGGGCGAGCAGGACGAGGTTGGCGTGGCAGTCGCGGGCCAGCCGTTCGGCCAGGCCGAGGGCGATGCCGCCGAGCCCGCCCGTGATCAGGTAGACACCGCCTTCGCGGAGCGTCTCCAGGTCCGGGTCGACCGCCATGGTCTCGTAGCCGGGCACCCAGCGTCGGCCGTTGCGCAGCGCCACGATCCGGTCGGCCTGCGGCCTCCGCAACTCGGCCACCAACCCACCGGCCACCGAACCGCCCCTGCCGTTGGTTGCCAGGTCGATGAGGCGGGTGGCGACCTTCGGGTACTCCAGGGGGATCACCAGGCAGGGACCGATCAGCGTCGCGCCGTCCGGGTTGGACACGTCGTCGCCCAGCACCTGCTGCGTGCCGGTGACGGCGACGTCCAGGGACCAGTCGTCGGTGCCGGACTCCGCCGCCGCCCTGGCCAGCGCGACGAGCGTGTGCAGGCCGTACCGGATGGTGGTGTCGCCGGTGGCGGCGTCCAGCGTCCAGAGGTGGACCACCCGCTCCAGTGGCCGACCGGCGGCGCGCAGGTCGCGCAGCAGCGAGAGCGTGTCGCCCACGCTGCCGGGCCGCACCGTGTAGCCGTCGGCGGTGGCGGCGTACGCGTCGCCGGGGCGTACCAGCGTGACCGTGGCACCAGCCGTCCGCCGCAGCTCGGCGGCGACCTGGTCGGCGAGCCCGTCGCGGGTGTAGACCAGCCACGAGCCCGGCTGCTCACCCGGCGCGGGCGCGGCGGTCTGTCGCCATACGGGCAGGTACATCCACTGGTCTTCCGGCAGCCTGGGCAGGTTCGTGATCGCCTCGAACAGGTTGTCCGGGTCGAGCGCCGGCAACGCGCCGACCGGCTGCCGCCGCGCACCGGTCGCGGGTGGGTCGATCCAGTAGCGCTGGCGCTGGAAGGGGTACGTCGGCAGCGGAATCCGCCCCGGCAACCCGGCACTGGACGCATCAGCCGCCCCCGCGGCGAGCCCGGCATCGGACCCAGTGGCGAGCCCGGTGTTGTGGTGTCTGCCGTGGTGGGCGGCCCAGTCGAGGTCGGCGCCGAGCAGCCACAGCCGGGCCAGGCAGCCCGCGAGCACCTCGTCGTCCGGGCGGCTGTCGCTGCCGCCCGGCAGCGCGTTGAGGATGAGCGGCCACCGCTGCGGCGGGCACCCGGCGGCGCGCACCAGGGCGCCGAGCGACTGTCCCGGGCCGATCTCGACCACGGCCAGCTCCGGGTCGGCGAGCAGCGCGTCGACCCCGTCCGCGAACCGTACGGTCCCGCACATGTGCCGGGCCCAGTAGCCCGGGTCGCACACCAGGTCCGCGTCGGCGATCCCGCCGGTCACGTTCGAGATGTACGGCAGGGCGGGCGGGTTGAGCTGGACGTTCTCCTCGACCCAGGCGGTCAGCTCGTCACTCAGCCGGGCCAGCATCCTGGAGTGGAAGGCGTGGGTGGTCTGCAGCGGGCGGCACGGGATCTCGGCCCGCCGCAGGTCGGCGAGGAGCCCGTCCATCGCCTCGACCGGACCGGCAACGACCGTCACCTGCGGGCCGTTGACGGCGGCCAGGTCCAGCCCCCGCTCATCGAGCCTGAACCGGCGGCGCAGCTCGTTCGCGGGCAGCGACACGGCGACCATCGAGCCGGGCGGCACACCGTCGATCAGCTTCGCCCGGTACGCCACCAGCGCGATGGCGTCCGGCAGTGACAGGACTCCGGCCAGGCAGGCGGCGACGTACTCGCCGAGGCTGTAGCCCAGCATGATCCGCGGCTGTACGCCCCAGGTCATGAGTGTGCGCGCCAGGGCGTACTCGACGGCGAACAGGGCCGGCTGGACGATCTCCGTACGCTCCAGCACGCCGACCCGCTCGTCCCCACCTGAGCCAACGGAAGCGCCCGCGCCCGCAGACCCGTTCGAGCTTGCGGAGCTGTTCGAGCCCGTGCGGCCCAGCAGGGCGGCGAGGTCCGGTGCGCTGCCGCGGCCGCCCGCGAGCAGGTCCGCGAGGTCCACCTCGCCCAGCGGTCCGCGCAGGAGCTCCAGGCATTCGTCGAGCGCCGCGCGGAACTCCGGCTCGCGCCGGTACAGCTCGGTGACCAGACCGGGATACTGCTCCCCCGCCCCGGCGAACAGGAACGCCACCGGACGACCCTGAACCGTGTCGACCCGGCTCAGCACCCCAGGCGTCGCCGACCGCGCACCGGGGTTCGGCGACCCCCCACTCAGCACTCCGGGGTTCAGTGACTCCCCACCCAGCACAGCGGCGGCCGACTCAAGGCTGTCCACGACCGCGACGCGCCGATGCTCGAATGTCTTGCGTCCCACCTGGAGGGTGAACGCCACATCCGCCAATCGGATACCGGGCGAGGCGGCCAGGTGCCGCCCAAGGCGCTCGCCCGCCTGGTCGGCCGCGGTGGCGTTGCGCGCGGACACGGGCAGCACCTGGTACCTGCGGGAGGACTCGGGCGAAACCGGCGGCGCCGGGGGCCGGACGGGAGCCTCCTCGACGACCATGTGCACGTTGGTGCCGCCCATGCCGAGCGAGTTGATGCCCGCGATGCGCGGCCGTCCGTCGCGGGTCCGCCATGGGGAGAGCTCGGCGTTGACGTAGAAGGGGCTGTTCTCGAAGTCGATCTCCGGGTTGGGGCTGGTGTAGTGCAGGCTGGCCGGGATCACCCGTTCGCGCAGCGCGAGCGAGGTCTTGATCAGTCCGCTCGCGCCCGCGGCGCGGTCCAGGTGCCCGATGTTGGTCTTCACCGAGCCGATCGGGCAGTACTGCGTCTGCTCGGTGTCGCCGAACGCCCGCGTCAGGGCTGCCAGCTCGATCGGGTCGCCGAGCTCGGTGGCGGTGCCGTGCGCCTCGATGTAGCTGATGTCCTCGCCGGTCACCCCGGCGTCGGCCATCGCGTCGGCGATCACCCTGGCCTGGCCGACCACGCTCGGCGCGGTGAAGCCGACCTTGAGGGCGCCGTCGTTGTTCATCGCCGAGCCGCGGATCACGGCCCAGATGTGGTCGCCGTCGCGTACCGCGTCCGACAGCCGCTTGAGCAGCACCACCGCGGCCCCGTCACCGAACATGCTGCCCCGAGCCTGGGCGTCGAACGTCCGGACGTGACCGTCGGGCGACTCCTGCCCCCCGGGCCCGAACTTGTGCCCGATCCGGTCGGGCACCCGGATCGACACGCCGCCGGCCAGTGCCAGCTCGCATTCGCCGTTGCGCAGGCTCTGCACCGCCAGGTGCGCCGCGACCAGCGAGGTCGAGCAGAACGTCTGCACCGCGACACTCGGCCCGTACAGGTCGAACAGGTAGGAGACCGTCGTGGTGAGCGCGTCCTTGTCGTTGCCCATGATGATCTCGTAGTGGCTGACCTCCTCCTCGTCGTTCAGGAGGTGCTCGCCCATGCGGAGCAGGTACGTGCTGATGTTGCTGCCGCCGAACACGCCGACCCGGCCCCTGCTGTCGGGCACCGCGTACCCGGCCTGCTCCAGCGCCTCCCAGCACACCTCGATGAACGCCCGCTGCTGTGGGTCCGTGATGGCCGCCATCCGGGGGCTCAGACCGAAGAACGCGGCGTCGAATCCACTGACGTCGTCGAGCACGGGGCGGGCGGGGACGTACGACGGGTCGTGGATGAGGTCGGGGGCCACTCCGGCGGCCAGCAGCTCCTCCTCGGAGAAGAAGCTGATGGACTCGACGCCTTCGCGCAGGTTGTTCCAGAACGCACCCACGTCGGTGGCGCCCGGGAAGTGGCCAGCCATGCCGACGATGGCGATCCGCCGGTCGTCGTCCATGTCGCTGCCGGGGCCGATGCCGGAGCGGTCGGCAGGTCCGGCGGTGCCTTCCACGGCTTTCTGGGCGACCCGCTTGGCCACCGTCGCGGTGCGGGCACTCGTCTTCCCGGTACGGCCGGCGCCCTTCTCGTCGAGGATTCCGGCGAGCGTGTGCACCGTAGGCGCCTCGAACAGCATCACCGTCGGCACCGCGATCCCGAACCGCTTCTTCACCAGGGCCAGCATCTGCAGCGCGACGAGCGAGTTGCCGCCGAGGTCGAAGAAGTTGTCCCTGGTCCCGACCGGCTCGATCCCGAGCACGTCGGACCACAGCTCGGCCAGCGCCCGCTCGGTCGCGGTCAGCGGCGGGCTGTACGGCTGGGGCAGCTCGGGACGGGGGAACCTGGTCCCGCCCGCCCCCGGCTCCGGTCCGCTCACCGCCCGGGGCAGCCGGTCGTCGAGACCACCCGCCGCCACCACGAGGCTCGGCCGGTTGTCGGCCACCAGCCGGTCGAACGCCGCCAGCCCCTCCTCGGTGCTCATGGCGTGCGCGGCCATCGCGGCGCCGATGCCGCCTTCCATGCCTTCGAGCGTCCGCGACCACGTGTCCCAGCTCGCGGCCACCCACCGGGTTGGCGAGGCGGCGGTGTCGTGGGCGACCGCCGTGAGCGCGGCGTTCGCCGCCGCGTAGCTGCCGAAGGTGATGCCGCCCAGCAGCGACGACGTCGAGGAGAACAGCAGGCAGAAGCCGGGCGCCCGCTCGGCGGGAAGCTCGGCGAGCACTTCACGCAGGACCAGCGCGCCTGTCACCTTCGCGCCGAAGTGTCTCGCGACGGCTTCCTGGTCGAGGTCGCGCATCGACAGGAACGTGTCCCGGCCGGTCTCGGCGGCGGCATGAATCACCCCGTCGAGCCGCCCGCCCTCCCGCAGCACCTCACCTGACGTCCCGCTTCGCGTGTCGCCGAGCACCTCGGCTGACGTCTCGGCTGGCGCGTCGCCGAGCACCTCGGCCAGCAGGGCGCGCATCGCGTCGGCGTCTGTCACGTCGGCCTGCGGTGTCAGCACCTCGGCCCCGAGCGCTCGCAACCGCTGGACGCCCTCGTGGCGCGGGTCACCGGCCGTGGCGGGCACGCCGCTGCGGCTGGTGAGGATCAGCCGGGCGGCTCCGGCCCGCACCAGGTGCTCGGCCACCAGCAGCCCGACGTCCCCGAGACCACCGGTCATCAGGTACGTCCCACCGGGCCGCACCCCCAGACCGGCCGTCAGGTTTCCGCCCGACCCGACCACCGAGCCCGGCGCCTGCGCCGCTTCCGAGCCGACCGTGTGCGCTCCGTCCGGAACGGCGGTCGGCCCGACCGTCTGTGTCCCGTCCGGGTCGGCGGGGATGTAGTCGCGGGTGTGGCGGCGTCCGTCGCGGATAGCCACCAAAGCGTCGGTCGACGGATCGCGGAGCTCGGCCATCAGGTCCCGGGCCGTCGCGGCGACGTCGGTTCCCACCTCGACGTCCACGCAGCGGCAGTCGAGGTTGAGGTACTCCTGGTTGGCGACCAGCGGCAGCGTGGCGGCGGCGGCGTGGCCGGGGTCCTGCCCCTCGCCGTCGAGGACCGCCTGGCCGCCTCGGGTGGCCACGATGATCCTGGTGCTGTCGCCACCCTCACTGCCCCAGGCGTCCAGCATTCGGGAGAGCGGGAGCACCACCTGGCGCCCGTCACCACCGGAGTCGGCGTGGTCGAGCAGCCGCAGGTCGAGCAGGACCGTCGGGGTCTCGCTCGCCAGGCTCCTGGCCAGGGCGGCGTGATCGGCCGCCGATTCGGGGTCGATCGTGTAGCCGCCGGTCACCTCGGCGAACGCGCCGCCCGGCCGTACCAGCACGATCTGGGTGCCGTCAGACGCCAGCGACTCGACGACCGCGTCAGCGACCCCGCCGGTGTCGGCGAGCACCACCCAGCGCCCGGCCGCGCCCGAACCGGTCGCAGTAGGTACGTCAGTCGCGATCCAGCGCGGCACCATGAGCCGGACGTGCGGAGCCGCCTCCTCGATGGCGGGAGCCGGAGCTATGGCGGTCAGTGCGGGCTGGGCCTGGTGGCGGGGCGGGTCGATCCAGTAGCGCTCCCGCTGGAACGGGTAGCTGGGCAGCCCCACCTTGCGTACGGGACGATCCTGCCGGTACCCGGCCCAGTCGACCGGCACGCCCGCCAGCCACAACCGCCCCAGACCCTCGGCCAGCACGGTGCCGGCCGGGCGGGGGTCGGCGGCGGCGGGGAGCGTGGAGACCACCAGCGGCCAGCGGTCCCGGGGGCAGTCGCGGTGACCGCGGGCCATCGCCCCGAGCGACTGTCCGGGGCCGATCTCCAGCAGCGCCAGCTCCCCCTGCTGGAGCAGCGTGCCGAGCACGGCGTCGAACAGCACCGGCCCGCACATGTGCCGCGCCCAGTAGCCGGGGTCGGTCGCCTCGGAGGCGGTGATGAGGGCGCCGGTGACGTTCGAGACGTACGGGATGCGCGGCTCTTCGAGCGCGATGTGGGTGGCGATCCAGCGGGTCAGCTCGTCGCGTACCGGCTCCATCATGCGCGAGTGGAACGCGTGGCTGGTGGCCAGCGGCCGGCACGGCACCGACTCGCCCGCCAGGAATTCCCTGGCCGCCTCCATCGCGGCGGGCGGACCGGCGAGCACGGTGAGTTCGGGGCCGTTGACCGCGGCCACGTCCACGTCGGCGATGCCCGCCCGCTCCAGCCGGGTTCGCAGGTCGTCGGCGGCCAGCGGCACGGCGCTCATCGCGCCGGCCGGGAGCGCGTCGATCAGCCGCGCCCGGTGGGCGACCAGCGCCAGGGCCGAGTCCAGGGTGAGGACGCCCGCCAGGCAGGCGGCCACGTACTCGCCGAGGCTGTAGCCGGCCAGCAGTGCCGGTTCGATGCCCCAGGAGCGTACGAGCTGGGCCAGGGCGTACTCGACCGCGAACAGTGCGGGCTGCAACACCGCCGTGGGCATGGTGTCGACCGGCGCCGCCTCCCGCCCGAGCAGCCGGTCGAGCCCGGCGGCCTGGCCGGGCTGCCTGGGGAGCAGCAGTTCGGCGAGCGGGTCGACTCCGCCGAGGTGGTCGCGGAGCGTGGCCCGGCACTCGTCGAGCGTCTGCCTGAAGACCGGCTCGGTCTCGTACAGCTCGGCGGCCAGGCCCGGGTACTGCTCACCGGTGCCCGCGATGAGGAACGCGACGGGCCGGTCGGCGCGGCTGTCCGCGCGGGCCAGCACGCCGGCGTCGCGCAGCCCGGCGACGGCCTCGTCCACGGTGGCGGCGACCAGCATCCGGCGGTGTCCGAAGACCTGCCGCCCGGCCTGGAGCGTGTGGGCGACGTCGGGCAGGTGCGGGGTGTCGGGGTCGACCACAAGAGGGTCGGTCGTCGCGCTGGCCGTAGCGGACGTGAGGTGGTCGGCGAGGCGTTCGGTCATGGCGTCGGCCGCGGCGGCGGACCGCGCGGACCACACCAGCAGCTCCGGCCGCGACGCCGCGGCCGGAACCGGGCGCGCATCAGCCGACACCGCGACAGCGAGCTCCGGAACGGCGGGCACGGGAACGGGGGGCGCCTCTTCCAGCACCACGTGCGCGTTGGTCCCGCCGATGCCGAACGCGCTCACCCCCGCCCGCCGGGTCCGGCCGGGCCGGCGCGGCCAGGCGATGAGTCTGGTGACCACCTCCAGCTCGGCCTCACCGGCGCTGAGCTGCGGGTTGGGCTCGGTGAGGTTGCGGGTGGGCGGGATCTCGTCGTGGCGCAGGGCGAGGGCGGTCTTGATGAGGCTGGTGACGCCGGCCGCCCGGTCGAGGTGGCCGAGGTTCGTCTTGACGGAGCCGATCAGGCACGACTCGTCGTGGAAGACCTGCTGCAACGCCGCCAGCTCGGCCGCGTCGCCGAGCGCGGTGCCGGTGCCGTGCGCCTCGACGTAGTCGATGTCGGCGGGCATCAGCCCGGCGCTGGCCAGCGCCTCGGCCATGACGGCGGCCTGACCCTGTACGCCGGGAGCGGTGAAGCCCACCTTCCTGCCCGCGTCGTTGTTGACGGCCCAGCCCCGGATGACGGCGTAGATCTGGTCCCCGGCGGCCAGCGCGTCCTCCAGCCGGCGCAGCGCCACCACGCCGACGCCGCTGCCGAGCGGGCTGCCCAGACCGCCCGCGTCGAAGGCCCGGCACTCGCCGTCGGGCGGCGCGATGCCGCCCTGCTGGTACAGGTAGCCGACCCGGTGCGGCACGTTGACCGCGACGCCGCCCGCCAACGCCAGGTCGCACTCGAACCCGGCCAGGCTGGAGGCCGCCGCGCAGACCGCGACGAGCGACGTGGAGCAGTAGCTCTGCACCGCGTAGCTCGGGCCCGACAGGCCCAGCGTGTGGGCCACGCGCAGGGTCAGCGAGTCCTTGTCGTTGGCCAGGCCGAGGGCCAGCTCGCCCATGGTGGCGGCGATGTCGTTCGGCATGAGGTTGTGCTGCAGGTACGAGCTCCAGCCGGACCCGCCGAAGACTCCGATCGAGCCGTCGAAGCGGGTGGGGTCGCATCCGGCGTCCTCCAGTGCCTCCCAGCTGTGCTCCAGGAACAACCGGTGCTGCGGGTCGAGGATCTGCGCCTCCTTCGGGCTGAACCCGAAGAAACCCGCGTCGAACAGCTCGACGCCGTCGATCACCGCCCCGGCCTTCACGTACCCGGGATCGGCCAACAGGTCCTCGGGCACTCCGGCGGCCCGCAACTCGTCATCGGTGAACCGGGTGATGCCGGAACGGCCATCACGGATGTTCGCCCACAATCCGGCCACATCGGCGGCGCCGGGGAACCGCCCCGACATCCCGACTATCGCAATGTCATTGCCAGAGACCTCGCCGGCCAGCTCATCAGTCACGTCAACGGTCCTTATCTCGGGACTCAAGCTCAAGTCGGGCTTCATTTCCGTCCGCCCCCGGAACGGGCCCGGCGCCGTCGCTGCCCCCGAGCCGAGCTGGTGGTGAGTGCCTGTCGTGCGGAGCCGTCGTCCGACCGCTCCAGCGCGGTCGCGAACTCCGCGACCGTCGGGTGCTCGAACAGCACCGCGGGCGCGATGGCCACGCCGAGCTCCTTCTCGATGGCCAGCACCATGGCCATGCCGACCAGGGAGTTGCCTCCGAGGTCGAAGAACGGGTCGTGCACGCCGACCTGCTCGATGCCCAGGTAGGCGCCCCAAACATCGGCGATCTTGGTCTCGGTCTCGGTTCTGGGCGCCACGTACTCGGTCCGCAGCAGCGGCCGCGGGAACCGCTCCCCGCGAGGCGCCGCCGCCGCGCCGACCAGGGCGTCGAGGTCGGTCATGGCCGACCAGTCACGCAGGACGTCCCGCAGTGGCTGGCGCGCGGCCAGGACGCTGCCGTGGCCGCCGGTCACGATCCGGTCGAGGAACGCGCAGCCCGCCTCCTCGGCGAACCCGTACCTCTCCCGGTAGGCGGTCACCCGCTGGGCGAGGCTGGAGGCGCCCTTGAGGGAGTCGGCCTGCCAGTCGTCGTGCTGCCACGGGCCCCAGGCGACCGACACCACCCTGGTGGACGGCGCGGTGGCCGCCAGAGCCTCGCCGTACGCGTCGAGCACGGTGTTGGCGGCGCAGTAGTCGCTCTCGCCGATGCCACCGAACGCGGTCACGGCGGAGGAGTACAGGACCAGCAGTTCGGGCCGCTCCTCGGCAGGGGTGCCCGGGCCGACCAGCTCGGCGAGGGGTCCCATCGCCAGGACCTTGGGCGCGAGCACCGCCCCCGCCTCGGCCACGGTCCGCCGCTGCACCATCCCACCCGCCGGTACGCCGGCCGCGTGGACCACACCGGTGAGCGTGCCGAAGTGCTCCCGGCACCGGCGCAGCGCCCGCCGCAGCTCGTCCGGGACACCGGCGTCGGCGGTCAGCAACAACACCTCGGCCCCGGCCGCCTCAAGCTCGGCAACGTCTGCCAGACTCCGCGCCACCTTCCCGCCCGACTCGGGCAGGGCGGCTTCCAGTGGGGTACGGCCTACCAGGGCGAGCCGCCGTACTCCGGCGCGCACCAGGTGCTTGGCCAGCCCCATGCCGAGTCCCCGGGCACCACCGGTGATCAGGTAGACGCCGTCGGCCCGCCACGGCCTCCCGGCCGGTTCGCCCTGGTCCGGGACCTCGCCCCAGCTCTTCACCCAGCGACGGCCGCGCCGCCAGCCGGTCAGCCGGTCGTGCGCCTCGTCGGGCACTCTGAGCAGCTCGTGGACGAGCTGCCCGGCCGCCTGCGCGTCGTCCTCGGGGTCGAGGTCGACACCGCTCCAGGTCAGTCCGGTGTACTCGTGGTGCGCCGCCCGCCCGAGCCCGTGCGTCACGGCCCGGTACGGCGCGAGGGCGTCGCCGCCCAGGATCTCGGCGGCCCCTTGGGTGGCCGTCAGCAGCCGCACCCCCTGGCGCGCGGGCAGCTCACCCAGCGCCTGTACGGCCAGCAGCAGGCTGTCGAACCCGTGCCCGATGGCCGCCCGCAGCTCCTCGTCGCTGGCGTACACCTGGGTTGCGGCCGTGGCGAGCCGACTCCACAGATGGACCACATGCACCGGCCCCGGTTCGGTGACGGCGGCGAACACCTGGGCGTAGTGCTCGGGCACAGCGGGATCGATGACGATGCGGCGACCGTCCTGCCGCAGCCCGCTCCCGGCGACGACCTCGATCACCTGGGTCCCTGCTGCGGCGACCGACTCGGCGAGCGCCGCACCGACCCCCGCCGAGTCGGCAAACACCACCAACGGCCCACTGAGCTGTACGGCAGGTGCGACGTCCCCTGAACGGCCGTCGCGGGAGGCGAGGTGCGTCGGGGTGGGGCGGGTGGGGTCCTGCTGCCAGATCGGGGCGAAGGCGAAGTCAGCCGGTTTGGCGGGCCGGTCGGTTCGGGGGACGTCCCGGCCCTGGTCCGGCCAGAAGCGGGTGCGCTGGAACGGGTAGGCGGGCAGGTCGACGAGGCGGGCACCGGTGGGGCGGGTGGGCGCCCAGTTCAGCGTGACGCCCAGCTCCCACAGCCGCCCGCACGCCTCCAGCAGCTCGGACCGCGCGTCCCGCCGTTGCCCCGCCGTCCAGAGCGGCGGCAGGGTGCCGAGTACGGTGGCCGGCCGGTCGGACAGGTTCTGCCGAACCAGCCCACCGAGGGTCTGACCGGGGCCGAGCTCGACGAAGACATCCACCTCCTGCGAGACGCAGTGCCGTACGGCGTCGGCGAACCGGACCGGGCTGACCAGCTGATCGGCCCAGTACTGGGAGCTGGTGGCCTGCTCGGCCGTCAGCGCGACGCCGGTGAGGTTGGACACGATGGTGATGGCCGGGGCCTGGCGCGGCACGGAGTCGAGCAGCGCGGCCAGCTTCTCGCGGGCCGGCTGGAGCAGCGACGAGTGGAACGCGTGCGCGGACCGCAGCGGCCGACAGGCGACGCCCTCGGCGGTGAGGCGCCGGGTCACGGCCTCGATGTCCTCGGGCCGCCCACTGAGCACGGTCATCGAGGGCCCGTTGAGCGCCGCGACATCCACCTCGGCCTCAGCGCCGACGAGCAGTCCCTGTACGCGGTCCTCGTCTGCGGCGACGGCGACCATGCGGCCCGCCGGCGCGGCGGCGATCAGGCGGGCTCGTTCGGCCACCACGTACAGGGCGTCTTCCAGGGTGAAGACGCCGCCGAGGCAGGCCGCCACGTACTCGCCGAGGCTGTAGCCGATGAGCAGGTCCGGGGTGACGCCCCAGTGGGACAGGAGCCGGGCGAGCGCGTACTCGACGGTGAAGAGGAACGGGTGGGCGACCTCGGCGTGGCTGAGCGGGTCGTCGGCCCGGTCCTGCCCAGAACCGTCACGACCCAGCAGCGCCGCGAGGTCCCCGTCCGAGGGCCGCGCCCGGTCCACTCCCGAGGGTCGTGCCTGGTCGGCGGCGGGCTTCTCGTCGTCGCTCTGGTCGTCCGCGGGGCCGAACAAGGCGCGTAGGTCTACGCCGCACCGATCGGCGGCCAGCTCGACGCAGCGGTCTACCGCCTCGGCGTAGACGGGCTCGGTGCGGTACAGCTCCCTGCCGAGGTCCGCGTACTGGTCGCCGACGCCGGGCAGCAGGAACGCGACCCGGGGACGGCCCTTCACCCGGTGCACGCCGCCCTCGGTGGCGACGCGGCCCAGCAGACGTATGGCGTCCGGGAGGTCGGCACAGACCAGGGCGCGCCGGTGATCGTGCTCGGCGCGACCGGCCTGCAGCGTGCGAGCCACGTCGGCCAGGGCCGCTGCCGACCGGGCCGAGTCCGACCGGGCCGAATCCGACCGGGCCGAATCCGACCGCGCCGCCAACACCGTGGCCAGGCGCCCGGCGTGCTCCCGGAGGGCCGCGTCGCTGGCCGCCGACACGGGCAGCACCAGCGCCCGAGCCACGCCGACCGTACCGTGCCCGGCGACGGAGGGTTCTGGCAGGTCGTCGGCCGACCTCCCCGCATCACCAGGCTCGGGAGCGGATTCCAGGATGACGTGGGCGTTCGTGCCTGACCAGCCGAACGAGCTCACCCCCGCCAGCCGCGGCCCCGCCCCCGTGAACGCCTGTGGCGTCCCGGCCATCGGCACTACCGTCCCGTCCTCCGGGATCGCCGCAGCCGGTTCCGACAGGTGCAGGTTCGGTGGGATCAGTTCGTTCTCCAGCACCAGGACCGTCTTGATCAGTCCGGCCACCCCGGCCGCCGCCTGGGTGTGGCCGATGTTGGTCTTCACCGCGCCGACCCGTAGCGGTCGGGCGCCGGGGCGCTGGCCGAAGACGTCGTGCAGGGCCGACAGCTCGATGGCGTCGCCCAGGTGGGTGCCCGAGCCGTGCGCCTCCACGTACGAGATGTCCTCGGGGGCGACCCGCGCGGCGGCCAGGGCCCGGCCGATCACGTCGGCCTGGGCGCCGCGACTGGGTGCGGTGAGACCGTTGCTGCGGCCGTCCTGGTTGACGGCCGAGCCGCGGATCACCGCGCGGATGCGCCGGCCGTTCTGGATCGCCTTGGACAGCGGCTCCAGCACCACGACGCCGCCACCCTCGCCCATGACGTAGCCGTCGGCGCTCGCGTCGAACGTCTTGCACTTCCCGTCCGCGCACAGCATCGACGCCGCGCACGCCTGGATGAAGGTGCTCGGATGGAACGTCATCGACGCCCCGGCGGCGATCGCGAGGTCGCATTCGCCGCGCCGCAGCGCCTCCGCCGCGAGATGGACCGCGATCAGCGAGGACGAGCACGCCGTGTCGATGGCCATGGTGGGGCCGCACAGGTTGAGCAGGTACGCGATGCGCCCGGCCGCGACGCTCATGGACGAGCCCTGGCCCAGGTACGGGTCCGCGAGCGCCTCCGCGCCGTGCCGTTCGAGCTGGAGCCTGCCGTACTGGAGGCTGTCCATGTAGCCGACCATCACGCCGGTACGGCTGCCCGACAGGCGCGACGGTGGCGCGCCCGCGTCCTCCAGTCCCTCCCAGGCCAGTTCGAGCAGGAGGCGCTGCGTCGGGTCCATCCGCAGGGCCTCGCGCGGCGAAAGGCCGAAGAACTCGGCGTCCCAGCCGGCGATGTCCGGCAGGAAGGAGCCGTACCTGGTGTACATGCCGCCGGGCGTACGCGGGTCGGGGTCGTAGTAGTCGTCGATGTCCCAGCGGGAGGACGGCACCTCGGTGACCGCGCTGCCGCCGTCGCGCAGCAGGTTCCAGAAACCCTCGACCGTGTCACCGCCGCCGGGGTAGCGGCACGCCATCCCGATGATCGCGATGGGCTCGTGCTGACGATCTTCGGCCTCGGCGAGGCGGCGGCGCGTCTGGGTCAGTTCGACGGTGACGCGCTTGAGATAGTCGCGAAGTTTGTCCTCGGTCGCCATCGGACGAGCCTTTCCGGTAACGAGAGTCATGGTCAGAAGTCGTTGTCGATGAGCGCGAAGATCTCTTCATCGGTCGCGGAGTCGATCTTCTCCGCCGCGCCGTTCATGCCGTCGGGATCGGCTCCGAGCCTGGTCAGGGCACTCTGCAGAATCGGGATGAGCTTGCCGCGGATACGCTCGGCGTCACCGTTGGCGCGGGCGAGTATCGAGTCGACGCGTTCCAGCGCGCCGCGCAGCGTGTCCTCCGCCGAGGGGGCCGCCGGGGCGAGCTTCCTGAACAGGTAGTCGGCCAGCGTGGTGACGGTCGGGTGGTCGAAGACCAGGGTCGCGGGCAGCCGCAGCCCCGTATCGGCGTTGAGCCGGTTGCGCAGCTCGACGGCGGTCAGCGAGTCGAAGCCGAGCGTGTTGAACGCGCTGCCGACGTCGACCGCGTCCACGCTGTCGTGCGCGAGTACGGCGGCGACGTGCGCGCGGATGACGTCGGTGATCAGCCTGCGGGCGTCGGTCTCGGACAGGCTGGGCAGCCGGGCCGCCAGCCCGGCGTTGCCCGCGTGCTGCCCGGATCCGGTACGGCGCGGCGCGCGCACCAGTCCGCGCAGCAGGGGCGGCAGGTCACCCGCCGCGGCCCTGGCCCGCAGCCCGGGAGCGTCCCAGCCGGAGGCGACGACAAGCGCCTCGTCACCGCCGAGCGCCGCGTCGAACAGCTCCAGCCCCTCCGCCACACTCAGCGGCGCGACGCCCGCGCGGGCCAGGCGGGCGGTGTCGGCCACCGTCAGCGCACCGGTCATGTCCGAGCCGGTGTCCCACAGCCCCCAGGCCACGGACACCGCGGGCAAACCGAGCCCGCGCCGGTGCGCGGCCAGCACGTCGAGGAAGGCGTTCGCGGCGGCGTAGTTGCCCTGCCCGGCATTGCCGAGCACGCCCGCCAGCGACGAGAACACCACGAACGAGGTCAGCGGCAGGCCACGGGTCAGCTCGTGCAGGTGCCAGGCCGCGTCCGCCTTCGGCGCGAACACCGCCTCCAGCTTCCGCTCCGACAGCCCCTCCAGGGTGGCGTCGTCCAGGACTCCGGCGGTGTGCACCACGCTGGTGAGTGGCCGGTCCTCGGGGATCGAGGCCAGCAGTACGGCCAGAGCGTCGCGGTCGGACACGTCGCAGGCGGTCACCGTGACCCGCGCCCCAAGCTCTTCCAAGCTCGACACCAGCTCGCCTGCCCCCGGCGCCTCGGGCCCGCGCCGCGAGACCAGCAGCAGGTCCCGGACCCCGTGCCGCTCCACCAGCCGCCGCGCGACCAGAGCGCCCAGCCCACCGGTCCCGCCGGTCACCAGCGTTGTGCCCGCCCCCTGGGGGGAAGCCGTGGTCGCGCCCTGGAGCGTGCTCACGCCCTGAGGAGAGGCCACACCCGCGCCGTGGCCTGTGTCCGCGCCAGCGGCCATGTCCGTGCCGTGGGCAGAGGATGCGGCTGGGCAGCGGGTCAGGCGGGGCGCCAGCGGCACTCCGTCGCGTATCGCCAGCTGCGGCTCACCGGCGTCGATCGCCGCCGCCACCAGGTCCCAGTCCGCGACACCCTCTTCCGCGTCCACCAGCGCGAACCGCCCTGGCTGTTCGGCCTGCGCCGACCGGACGAGGCCCCAGACGACCCCGGCGGCCACGGCCGCGGCGTCGACACGGTCCGTGGCCAGGACTCCCTGGGTGACGAACACGAGCCGGGCCCGCGCGTCGGCCGGCCAGCTCCGCAGCAGATCCAGCACCCGGCCGAACAGCTCCCGCGCCCCGGCGGTCACACTCGTGGCGGCAACCGAGCAGCGCACCGCGACGAAGTCCGCTTCCGAAGCCGCCAGCGCGCCGGACCTGCCCGATCCGTCTGATGCCGCCGAGAGGTCGTCCTCGTCCAGCCAGACCCAGCGCGAGCCACCGTCCTTCGATGAAGGGCCGCCGAGTTCCGCGGGCACCTGCACCCAGTCGAGCCCCTGCGGGACCGCGCCCGTCGAGGCCGACGGCTCGACCGGTACGGCCCTGGCCCGCAGCGACTCGATCGACAGCACCGCCCGGCCCGAGACGTCGGCCGCCTCCACCACGGCGTCGTCACCCGCCCACGCCAGCCGTACCCGCAGCACCGAGGCCCCCGGCACACCCAGCCGCACTCCCCGGAACACGAACGGCAGCCGCAGCCCCCCGGAGCCGGAACCGGAGCCCGCGAGCAGCAACGGGTGGAACGCCGCGTCGAGCACCGCCGGGTGCATCCCGTACCCGTCGAGCTCCACCCCGTCGGGCGCCACGACCTCCGCGAACAGCTCCTCGTCCCGCCGCCACACCGCTCGCACGCCCTGGAACGCCGGGCCGTACTCGTAACCGGAGTCCGCCAGCCGCTCGTACCCGCCGTCGACGTTCACCGGCGACCCGCCCGCGGGCGGCCAGGTCGTGGCCCAGCCGAACTCTCCAGCGGAAACGCACGTTTCGAGGAGCGTGCCCGACGCATGACGTACCCACTCGGCATCCGGCGAGGCGGAGAAGACGGTCAGCGCACGCCGCCCGGCGGCGTCGGACGGGCTCACCGTGATCTGCAGCCCGACCTCACCCGTCGCGGGCAGGACCAGCGGCGCCTCCAGCGTGAGCTCCTCCAGCAGGTCACAGCCCGCGACCGCGGCCCCCTCCAGCGCCAGCTCGACGAACGCGGCCCCGGGCAGCAGCACGCTCCCGGAGACCGAGTGGTCGGCGAGCCACGGCAGCGCGGCCGCCGACAGCCGGCCGGTGAGCAGGTACCCGTCGTCGGCCACCGGGACGACTGCGGTCAGCAGCGGATGCCGCGAGCCGCCGATCCCCGCGCCGCCCGCCTGCTGCGCACGCCGCTCGGCGGTCTTGAGCCAGTACGTACGCCGATCGAAGGCATAGGTCGGCACGTCCACCTGCCGGTACGGCACGTCGGCCAGCACCGCCCGCCAGTCGACCTCGGCCCCGAGCACCCACGCCTGGGCCAGGGCGGCCAGGAACCGGCGCCAGTCACCGGCACCGCGACGCAGCGACCCGCATACCCCAGCGGTAATGCCCGCTTCATGGCAGATGTCCTCGATGTCGCCGCCCAGCACGGGATGCGGGCTGACCTCGACGAACAGCGGCGTCCCGAACGACGCGAACGCCCCAATCGACTCGCGGAAGAGGACGGGGTTGCGCAGATTGTCGTACCAGTAGGCGGCGTCCAGCCCGGTCGGCTCGACGAAGGTGCCGGCCATGGACGAGCAGAAGGCCACGTCCGTCGCCTGCGGCGCGATCCCGGCCAGCGTGGCGAGCAACTCCTCGCGCAGCACTTCCACGTGCGGGGTGTGTGAGGCGTAGTCGACGGCGATCCTGCGCACCCGGACCGTCTCGCCCCACGCCGCCGCGAACTCGTCGAGCGCGTCCACATCCCCTGCCACGACCGTGCCGGCGGGCCCGCTGTGCACGGCTATCCACAGGCGGTCCGCCCACGGCTCCAGCCGTACCTCTTCGGCGGGCAGCGCGACCGCGAGCATCCCGCCTGTGGCGGCCAGCCCGCGCACCACGGTCTGGCTGCGCAGCGCCACGATCCTGGCCGCGTCGTCGAGTGTCAGCGCCCCGGCGACACAGGCCGCCGCGATCTCCCCCTGCGAGTGCCCCACGACCGCCGCCGGATCCACACCCAGCGACCGCCACACCTCCGCCAGCGACACCATCACCGCGAACAACGCCGGCTGAATGACCTCCGAACCCAACAGCTCACCCGCACGCAAAGCCCCCACCACAGACCAGCCCGTGTACGGGGCAAGCGCGGCATCACACCGGCTCATCCACTCCCGGAACACCTCACTGGACTCCAGGAGATCAACCGCCATGCCCGTCCACTGCGAGCCCTGACCCGGGAACACGAACACCGGCCGCACATCAGCCGGCGCCGCACCACTGCTCACCGCCGCGTGCGACTCACCCGCCGCCAACGCCGCCAAGCCCGCCACCAGCTCGTCCCGGTCCGCGGCCACCACCACCGCGCGGTACGCGAACCGCGCCCGCCGAGCGAGTACGGCTCCCGCGACGGCCAGATCCTCATCTGCCGCGGTGGCCGCGTACGTCCGCAAACGACCCGCCTGCGCATGTAGCGACATTTCCGTCTTGGCGGACAACACCCACACCAGCGGGCCATCCACCGTCACGGGTTCGGGCACCACCTCCGGCGCCTGCTCCAAGATCACATGAGCGTTGGTCCCGCTGATGCCGAACCCCGAGACCGCGGCCCGCATCGGCCGGTCCGAGACCGGCCAGGCCACAGCCTCCGTCAACAGTTCCACGGCCCCGGCCGACCAGTCCGCGTGCGGCGTCGGCTCGTCCACGTGCAGGGTGGCCGGCAGGGTCCGGTGTTCCAGCGCCTTCACCATCTTGATCACCCCGGCGACCCCGGCGGCGGCCTGGGTGTGGCCGATGTTCGACTTCACCGAGCCGAGCCGCAGCGGGCGGTCCGCCGGCCGGTCCTGCCCGTAGGCGGCGATGATCGACTCGGCCTCGATCGGGTCGCCGAGCCGGGTGCCGGTGCCGTGGGCCTCCACGGCGTCCACGTCGCGGGGTTCGAGGCGAGCGTCGGCCAGCGCCTGCCGGTACACCTCCCGCTGCGCCGGACCGCTCGGCGCCGTCAGGCCGTTGCTGGCGCCGTCCTGGTTGACGGCCGAGCCGCGGATCACCGCGAGGATCCGGCGGCCGTCGCGCTGCGCGTCCGACAGCCGTTCCAGCAGGATCACGCCCGCGCCCTCGGCCCAGGCGGCGCCATCGGCGGCGGCCGAGAACGCCTTGCACCGGCCGTCGGGCGACAGGGCCTGCTGTCGCGAGAACTCCACGAACGGGTCCGGCGCCGCCATCACCGTCACGCCACCGGCCAGCGCCAGCGCGCATTCGCCGCGCCTCAGGGCCTGGACCGCCAGGTGCACGGTGACCAGCGACGACGAGCACGCGGTGTCCAGGGTGACGGCCGGGCCCTCCAGCCCGAAGGTGTACGCCACCCGGCCCGACAGGACGCTCGGCGTGCTGGAGGTGAGCAGCGTACCCTCGACGGACTCGGGGATGGCCCCGAGGTAGCGGTCGGCGTAGTACTCGTACATGGTCCCCGCGTAGACCCCGGTCCTGCTGCCGCGCAGCGTGTCCGGGTCGAGGCCGGCCCGCTCGAACGCCTCCCAGCTCACCTCCAGGAACAACCGGTGCTGCGGGTCCGTGGCCAGCGCGCCGCGCGGGCTCATCCCGAAGAACGGCGCGTCGAAGTCGCCGGCGTCGTACAAGAAGCCGCCGTGCCGCGTGTACGACTTGCCGAACGCGTCGGGGGCCGGGTCGTACAGGCCGTCGAGGTCCCAGCCACGGTCGGCGGGGAACTCACCGATCGCGTCCACGCCCGAGGACACCACCTCCCACAGATCCTCGGGTCCGGCCACGCCGCCGGGGTAGCGGCAGGCCATCCCGATGATCGCGATGGGCTCGTGGCTACGGTCTTCGATCTCGGCGAGGCGGCGGCGTGTCTGGGTAAGTTCGACGGTCACGCGCTTGAGGTAGTCGCGCAGCTTGTCCTCGGTCGACATCTGTCGCCTTTCGCAGGTACCGGTGATCTAGAGTGCGTTGTCGATCAGTGCGAAGATCTCTTCGTCGGAGGCGGAGTCGATCTTCTCCACCACGCCGTCACCGCCGTTCGGACCGGCGCCGAGCCTGGTCAGGGCGCTCTGCAGGATGGTGACGAGCTTGCCGCGGATGGCCTCGGCGTCGCCGTTGGCGCTTGTGAGCATGCTCTCGACGCGTTCGAGCGCGCCGCGCAGCGTGTCCTCGGGCGACGGCGCGGCGGGGGCGAGGGTCTTGTAGAGGTGTTCGGCCAGCGAGGTGACTGTGGGGTGGTCGAACACCAGGGTCGCGGGCAGCCGCAGCCCGGTGTCGGCGTTGAGGCGGTTGCGCAGCTCGACGGCGGTCAGCGAGTCGAAGCCGAGCTCGTTGAAGGCCCGGTCCACGTCGACGGCGTCCGCGCTGCCGTGCGCCAGGACGGCGGCCACGTGCCCGCGTACCAGGTCGGTGACCTGCCGCCGGGCGTTGGCCTCGGTCAGCCCGGCCAGCCGCTCCGTCAGCCCGCCCGCTCCGCCCGTCCCGCCCGATGCGGCGCCGGCCGTCCTGCGTGGCGCGCGGACCAGGCCGCGCAGCATGGACGGCAGGTCGCCCGCCTCGGCCCTGGCACGGAGCCCGGCCGCCTCCCATCTGGTCGCGACGACCAGCGGCTCGGACGCGTCGAGCGCCCCGTCGAACAGCTCCAGCCCCTGCTCGACACTCAGCGGCGCGATGCCGGAGCGGGCCAGCCTGGCCGTGTCGGCCGCGGAGAGCGTGCCGCCCATGCCCGAGCCGGTGTCCCACAGCCCCCAGGCCACGGACACGGCTGGCAGTCCGAGCCCGCGCCGGTGCGCCGCCAGGGCGTCCAGGAACACGTTCGCCGACGCGTAGTTGGCCTGCCCGGCGTTGCCCAGCACACCCGCCAGCGACGAGAACAGCACGAACGAGGTCAGCGGGACGTCCCTGGTCAGCTCGTGCAGGTGCCACGCCGCGTCCGCTTTCGGGGCGAACACCGTCTCCAGCTTCCGCTCCGACAGCCCCTCGACCGTCGCGTCGTCCAGCACGCCCGCGGTGTGTACGACGCCGGTCAGCGGGCGGTCCTCGGGGATCGAGGCCAGCAGTACGGCCAGAGCGTCGCGATCCGACACGTCACACGCGGCCACGGCGACCCGCGCTCCGAGGCCCGTCAGGCTCGACACCAACTCGCTCGTCCCTGGCGCCTCGGGTCCGCGCCGCGAGACCAGCAGCAGGTCCGTCACGCGGTGCCGCTCCACCAACCGCCGCGCGACCAGCGCACCGAGACCGCCCGTCCCCCCGGTAACTAGCACCGTCCCCTGGGAAAGGCCCGTGTCCGGGGCGGCGGAGCCGGGCTCCCTGCGGGCCAGGCGCGGGACGAGCACCTTCCCCTCGCGTACGGCCAGCTGCGACTCACCCGCCGCGACGGCGGCGGCCACCAGCTTCCAGGCGGAGAAACCCGCCTCCACATCCGCCAGCACGAACCGGTCCGGATGCTCGGCCTGCGCCGACCGCACCAGTCCCCAAGCCGCCGCGGCCACCACACTCCCGGCCCCACCACCGGCGGGGTCGAAGACGCTGTGGGTCGCGAACACCAGCCTGCTGCCGGCGAACCGCTCCTCGGTCACCCACTGCCGCACCAGCCCGAGCACCCGCCCGGTCAGCTCACGCACCGCGACGGGCACCGGCGCTCCGGGAGCCGCCGCGAGGGAGACGACCACGACATCCGGCACCGGCTCCCCGCCACCGAACCCGTCCTGCCCGGCACCGGCCCCGTCCTGCCCAGCACGGGCCTGCCCGGCACCGAACGCGCCGAGATCCGGGTACGCGTCCAGCCCCGGCACCGGTTCCCCGGTCGAGACCCACCGGGCGCCGTCATTGACCGGCTCGACCGTGACCTCGGTCCAGTCGACGCCGTGCGGCACGGGGTCCGTGCGGCTACCGGTCGTACCGGACAGCGCCGCAGCCGGCACCGTACGGACCCGCAGCGACTCCATCGAGAAGACCGGCCGGCCCGCGGCGTCGGCGGCCTCGATGGCCGGGCTGGAGCGCGACAGGCGCAGCCGGAGCGCCCTGGCCCCGGCGGCGGGCAGCCGCACGCCCCGGAACTCGAACGGCAGCCGCAGCTCGTCACTCGGGTCGGCGATCAGCATCGGGTGGAACATCGCGTCGAAGAGCGCGGGGTGCAGGCCGAACCCGGCCACGTCCACGTCGTCGGCCAGCGCCACCTCGGCGAACAACTCATCGCCCTGGCGCCACACCGCCCGTACGCCCTGGAAGGCGGGCCCGTAGTCGTAGCCCGCGTCGGCCAGCCGCTCATAGGCGCCCTCGACCGCGACCGCCGAGGCGCCCGCGGGCGGCCAGGCCGTCGCCCAGGCGAGCACACCCGCACCGGGGGCGGTGTCCGCGCCGAGCACGCCCGACGCGTGGCAGGTCCACGCGCCCTCCGGCTCATCAGCCGGACGCGAGTAAATCCGCACAGACCGGGAATCGCCGCCCTCGGGCCGCCCCACGACGACCTGTACCGCCACGCCGCCCCGCTCAGGCAGCACCAGCGGCGCCTCGAACATCAGCTCCTCGACCAGGTCGCACCCGAGCTGTCCGCCCGCCTCCAGCACCAGGTCAACGAGCGCGGCGCCGGGCAGCACGGCCGCCCCGAGCATCACGTGATCGGCCAGCCAGGGCGCGTCGGCCACCGACAGCCGCCCGGTGAGCACCATCGCCCCGTCGTCGGCCACGTCGACCGCCGCCCCCAGCAGCGGGTGACCGACCTGGCGCAACCCGGCCGACGAGACGTCGGCGGCGCGCGCGGGCGGGGCGAGCCAGTACCGCTCCCGGTCGAACGCGTACGTCGGCAGGTCCACCCGCGCCCCGCCGCCGAACAGCGCGGACCAGTCGACCGCCACCCCCGCCACCCACGCCCGCGCCAGGCAACCGATCAGCGCGTCCGGCTCGGCGAGCCGCTTGCCGTGCAGGGCGAGGATCGGGGTGTCCGCCTCGGTGACGCACTCGTGCGCCATGGCCGAGAGCACCGAGGCCGGGCCGACCTCCAGGTAGGTGTCCACACCGTCCGCTTCGAGCCGGCCGATCGTGGCCTGGAACATGACGGCCCGCCGGATCTGCTCCACCCAGTAGCCGGGCTCGGCCCAGGAGCCGTCGGGAAGGTTGGGGGCGTACGGGATGCGCGGCTCATGGAACTCCACGCCCGCCAGTTCGGTGGCGAAGTCCGCCAGCATCGGCTCCATCAGCGGCGAGTGGAAGGCGTGGCTGACCGCCAGCCGCCTGGTCCGACGGCCGAGTTCGCGCCAGTGTTCGGCGACCGCCAGGCACGGCTCCTCAGCGCCGGACACGACGACGCTGGCCGGTCCGTTGATGGCGGCGACGGACACCAGGTGTTCCTGTCCGGCCAGCGTCGGCGCCACCTCCTCGGCGGTCGCCTCGATCGCGACCATCGCGCCCGGCGCGTCCAGCTCCTGCATCAGGCGGGCGCGCGCGGTGATGAGCCGGGCGGCGTCGGCCGGCGACCAGACCCCGGCGACGTACGCGGCCGCGTATTCGCCCACCGAGTGCCCTGCGACGTGGTCGGGCGTCACGCCGAGCGCCGCGAGCAGCCGGAAGGCGGCCACCTCGAAGGCGAACAGCGCCGGCTGGGTGTAGCGGGTCTCGTTCAGCAGGTCGGCCTCGGGCGTGCCGGGCTCGGCCCACACGATCTCGCGCAGCGGCCGGTCCAGGTGCTCGTCGAGCTCCGCCCACACCTCGGCGAGCGCTTCGGCGAAGACCGGTGACGCGGCGGCCAGCTCGCGGCCCATGCCGATCCGCTGCCCGCCCTGGCCGGTGAACAGGTAGGCGAGCTTGGGCTTCTCCCTGGCGGCTCCCTCGACCACCTCGGCCACCGGGTGGCCGGCCAGGAAGTCGCCGAGCCGGGCGGCCAAGGCGTCCCGGTCCTCGCCGACCACGACGACGCGGTGCTCGAACAGCGACCTGCCGGTGACCAGCGACCGAGCCACATCCACCGTCTCGGGGGCGTCGGCCGAGGTGACGAGCTCATGCAGCCGGGCGGCCTGCGCGCGCAGCGACCGGCCGCCGCGGGCGCTGATCACCCAGGCGAGCGGGCCGTTGACGACGGGCGGCTCCTGGTCCGTACGCGGGCTCTCCTCGGCCTCCTCGATGACGAGGTGCGCGTTCGTACCGCTGATGCCGAAGGACGAGACGCCGAACCGGCGCGGATGCTCGCCGCGTACCCACTCCCTGGCCTCGGTCAGCAGCTCCACACCGCCGGCCGACCAGTCGACGTGCGGGGTCGGCTCGTCCACGTGCAGGGTGGGCGGCAGCACGCCGTGCCGCATCGCCATCACCATCTTGATCACACCGGCGACGCCGGCGGCGGCCTGGGTGTGGCCGATGTTCGACTTGACCGAGCCGAGCCAGAGCGGGCGGTCGGCCGCGCGGTTGCGGCCGTACGTGGACAGCAGCGCCTGGGCCTCGATGGGGTCGCCGAGCCGGGTGCCGGTGCCGTGCGCCTCGACGGCGTCGACGTCCCGCGTGTCCAGCCGGGCGTCGGCCAGTGCCTGCTGGACGACGCGTTCCTGGGAGGGGCCGTTCGGGGCGGTGAGGCCGTTGCTGGCGCCGTCCTGGTTGACGGCCGAGCCGCGGATCAGCGCGAGGATCCGGCGGCCGTTGCGCCGCGCGTCCGACAGCCGCTCCAGCACCAGCACGCCGGCGCCCTCCGACCAGGCGGCGCCGTCCGCCGATGAGGAGAACGACTTGCACCGGCCGTCCGGCGACAGCGCGCGCTGCCGCGAGAACTCGATGAACGGGTCCGCCGTGGCCATCACGGTCACGCCGCCCGCCAGGGCCAGCGCGCACTCGCCGCGCCGCAGCGCCTGGACCGCCAGGTGCATCGCGACCAGCGACGACGAGCAGGCCGTGTCGACCGAGATCGCCGGGCCCTCCAGGCCGAAGGTGTACGAGACCCGGCCGGACAGCACGCTGGAGGCGCTGGAGACCATCAGGACGCCCTCGACCGACTCCGGCACGGCACCGCCGGTGTAGCGCAGGGAGTAGTCGTTGTACATGTTGCCCGCGTACACGCCGGTCTGGGTGCCGCGCAGCGTGGCCGGGTCGATCCCCGCCCGCTCGAACGCCTCCCAGCAGGTCTGCAGGAACAACCGGTGCTGCGGGTCGGTGGCCAGCGCGCCGCGCGGGCTCATCCCGAAGAACGGCGCGTCGAAGTCGCCGGCGTCGGGCAGGAAGCCGCCTTGCCGGGTGTACGACTTGCCGAGCGCCTCCGGGTCGGGGTCATAGAGGTTCTCGTCCCAGCCCCGGTCCGTGGGGAGGTCACCTATCGCGTCCACACCGGAGGCCACCAGCTCCCACAGGTCCTCGGGCCCCGCCACCCCGCCGGGGAACCGGCACCCCATCCCGACGATCGCTATGGGCTCGTGGCGACGGTCTTCCACCCCGGTGAGGCGCTGCCGAGTCTCCGTGAGCTCGACGGTCACCCTCTTCAGGTAATTGCGCAGCTGTTCCTCAGTCGCCATGGTCGGGCCTTTCCAGAGAGGACCTCAGAGGAGACGTCATTGTTTGGTCGTCGATCAACGCGAAGATCTCCTCGTCCGAGGCGGAATCGATCTTCTCCGCGGCACCGTTGGACCCGGCGCCGAACCTGGTCATCAGCCCGGCACCGAACCTGGTGACGGCGCTCTGCGCGATGGCGACGAGCTTGCCGCGGATGGCCTCGGCGTCGCCGTGCGCGCTGGTCAGCATCGACTCGACCCGCTCGACCGCACCGCGCAGCGTGTCCTCGGGCGACGGCGCGGCGGGGGCGAGGGTACGGAAGAGGTACTCGGCCAGCGCCGTGACCGTGGGGTGGTCGAAGACCAGGGTCGCGGGCAGCCGGAGCCCGGTGTCGCTGTTCAGCCGGTTGCGCAGCTCGACCGCGGTCAGCGAGTCGAAGCCGAGCTCGTTGAAGGCCCGGTCCATGTCCACGTTGACCGCGCTGCCATGCGCCAGGACGGCCGCGACGTGCGAGCGGACCATGTCCGCCAGGTGGACGCGGGCCTCGGCCTCCGCCATCTTCGCCAGGCGCTCGGCCATGCCGGCCGCTCCCGCCCGTGTGGAGGCGCTCGTGGCGTTCGCGGCGGCTGCCGTCCGGCGGGCCGTACGGACCAGGCCGCGCAGTACGGGCGGCAGCTCGCCCGCCTCGGCCCTGGCGCGCAGCCCGGCGGTGTCCCACCTGGCGGCGACGACCAGCTCGGCCGGGGCGGTGATCGCGCTGTCGAAGAGCTCCAGCCCCTGCTCGACGGTCAGCGGCGCGATGCCCGACCGGGCCAGCCTGGCCGTGTCGGCCGCCGACAGCGCTCCGGTCATACCGCTGTCCGCGGTCTCCCACAGGCCCCAGGCCACCGACACGGAGGGCAGGCCGAGGCCGCGCCGGTGTGCCGCGAGCACGTCGAGGAAGACGTTGGCGGCGGCGTAGTTGGCCTGGCCGGAGTTGCCGATCACGCCCGCCACGGAGGAGAACGTCACCAGCGGGACCTCCGGGGCCAGCTCGTGCAGGTACCAGGCGGCGTCGGACTTCGGGGCGAACACCGAGTCGAGCCGCTGCGCCGACAGCCCTTCCACCGTGGCGTCGTCGAGTACGCCCGCCGCGTGCACCACGGCCACCAGCGGCCGCTCGGCCGGGAGTCCGGACAGGAGCCCGGCGAGCGAGTCGCGGTCCGACACGTCGCACGCCGCCACGGTGACCCGCGCGCCGAGCGCCTCCAGCCGGGCCACCAGATCGCCGCTCACCTCAGGGCCGCGACGGGAGACCAGCAGGAGGTCCTTGGCGCCGTGCCGCTCCACCAGGCGGTGCGCCACCAAGGCGCCGAGACTGCCGGTGCCACCGGTCACCAGGACGGTGCCCGTACCGGCGTCGAACAGCTCGGGGGCGTCGGCCGTACGACGGATCAGGCGCGGGACGAGAACCTTCCCATCCCGTGCGACCAGCTGTGACTCGCCCGCCGCGACCGCCGCCGCCACCAGTCCCCAGTCGACGGTGGCCGCGTCGACGTCCACCAGCACGAACCGCCCGGGATGCTCGGCCTGCGCCGACCGCACCAGCCCCCACACCGGCCCGGCCACCACGCCCGCCACATCCGCTCCCCCGGGCCGGAAGACGCCCTTGGTCACGAACACCATCCGGCAGCCGGCGAACCGCTCATCCCCCACCCAGCCCTGCACCAGGTCGAGCGCCTGATAGATGCCGTCGCGCACGCCGTAGGGCACGTCGTCGGCGTCGGCCTCGGGCAGGTACGGCACCAGGACGGTGCTCGGCATCTCCCCGACGGTCATCTCGGTCAGGGACGCGAGGTCGTAGTAACGCGGCGCGTCCACGGCCGCGCCGATCTCGTCGGCGAACTCGTCGTACCCCACCACGGCCCAGCGCTGCTCGGCCGGGTCCATCGCGGACACCGCCAGGTCGATCCAGTCGAGCGTGTACGAGGCCGCGTCGGACGGGCCGCGCGTGACGGCCCCGCGCCTCGGCACCGGGCGCAGGGTCAGCGCGTCCACCCCGGCGATGCGGTCACCCGCACTGTCATGGATGTCGAGCGAGACCCGGTCGCCGTCCCCGGCCGCGATCCGTACCCGCAACACCTCGGCGCCGAGCGCGGACACCCGCACCCCGCTCCACGCGAACGGCAGCAGCAACGCCCCGCTGTCCTCGGCCGACTCCAGCACCAGCAGGTGGAGCGCCGCGTCCAGCAGGGCCGGGTGGAGCGTGAACAGGCCCGCGTCCGTGCGGACCGGCTCCGGCAGCACCACCTCGACGTACGCGTCGCCGTCGACGCGCCAGGCCGCGCGCAGCCCTTGGAAGGCGGGGCCGTACTCGTAGCCGCGCTCCGCGAGCCGCTCGTAAGCGTCGCCCAGGTCGATCTCGACACCGTCCACGGGCGGCCAGTCGGCGAGCCGCTCACCGGCGCCAACCGCGCCTGCGGTCAGGGTGCCGCTGGCGTGGCGGGTCCATCGGGCCTCGTCGTCGTCCGCCGTCCTGCCGTACACGGTGAGGTCGCGGCGGCCCTCGGCGTCGGCGCCGCCGACCGCGAGCTGCACCTGGACCGCGCCCGTCTCGGGCAGCGGCAGCGGCGCCTCCAGCGTCAGGTCCTCGATCTCGTCGCACCCGGCCGTCGCGGCGGCCTCCAGGGCCAGCTCGACGAACGCGGTGCCAGGCAGCAGTACGCCGCCGTCCACGGCGTGGTCGGCCAGCCACGGCAGCGCGCCGCGCGACAGCCGCCCGGTGAGCAGGAACCCGTCGTCACCCGCCACGGGCACGACCGCGTCGAGCATCGGGTGCCGCGGCCCACCGGCCCGAGGGCTCTCGTTGATCCAGTACCTGGTGTGCTCGAAGGGGTAGGTCGGCAGGTCCACGTGATGGCGTGGGAGGTCCAGTACGAGTCCGGCCCGCGTGGCGGCGGCAAGATCGACGGCCGCCCAGTCCACGTCGGCGCCCGACACGTACGCCTGGGCCGCCGCCAGCAGCAGGCGCCGCCAGCCGCCGTCGTCGCGGCGGAGCGTCCCGGTGGCGCCTCCGGGGGCACCCGTGACCGACAGGGTGTCCTGGATGTGGCCGGTCAGCACGGGATGCGGGCTGACCTCGATGAACAGCGGGGCACCGTCTCCGGCGAATGCCTTGATCGCCTGCTCGAAACGTACGGGATTGCGAAGACTGCGGAACCAGTAGTCGGCGTCCAGCCCGGTCGGCTCGACGAAGTCGGCGGCCATGGACGAGCAGAAGGCCACGTCGGTCGGCCGCGGCGCGACCTCGGCCAGGCTGGCGAGCAGTTCGTCGCGCAGCACCTCGACGTGCGGGGTGTGCGAGGCGTAGTCGATGCCGATCTTCCGCACGCGAACCGTCTCACCGCACGCCGCCGCGAACTCGTCCAGCGCGTCCAGGTCCCCGGCGACCACCGTGCTGGCCGGCCCGCTCCGCACGGCCACCCACAGGCGGTCCGCCCACGGCTCCAACCGGACCTCATCGGCGGGCAGCGCGACGGCGAGCATGCCGCCGGTGCCGCCCAGCTTGACGAGCGCCTGGCTGCGGAGCACGACCACCTTCGCCGCGTCGTCGAGCGTCAGCGCCCCGGCGACACAGGCCGCCGCGATCTCCCCCTGCGAGTGCCCCACCACCGCCGCCGGATCCACACCCAGCGACCGCCACACCTCCGCCAGCGACACCATCACCGCGAACAACGCCGGCTGAATGACCTCCGAGCCCACCAACTCACCCGCACGCAGAGCCGCCACCACAGACCAGCCCGTGTACGGGGCAAGCGCGGCATCGCAGCGGGTCATCCACTCGCGGAACACCTCACTGGAGTCCAGGAGATCGACCGCCATGCCCGTCCACTGCGAGCCCTGTCCGGGGAAGACGAACACCGGCCGGACGTCCGGCAGCGCCGTGCCGCTGGTCACCGCCGCGTGCGACTCACTCGCGGCCAACGCCGCCAGGGCCGCCACCAGCTCGTCCCGGTCCGCGGCCACCACCACCGCGCGGTGCGCGAACCAGGCCCGGCGGGCCAGCAGGTGTCCGGCGGCGGCCAGGTCGTCTTGGGGAGCGTCGGTGGCGTAGTCGCGCAGGCGCGCGGCGTGCGCTTTGAGCGCGGCGGCCGATTTCGCGGACAACGCCCACACCAGCGGCGCCTCAGCCGTCTCGGCTTGCGCGCGAGCCGTCTCAGGGGCCGCGTATGCCGTCTCGGGGGTCGCACGCCCGGTTTCGGGGGCCGCATGCCCGGTTTCGGGGGCCGCATGCGCCGTCTCGGGGACCGCGTACCCCGTCTTGGGGGCCTGCTCCAGGATCAGGTGGGCGTTCGTGCCGCTGATTCCGAAGCTGGAGACCGCGGCCCGGGTCGGCCGGTCGTCGGGCAGTTCGACGGGCTCGGTGAGGAGGCGTACCGCGCCACCGGTCCAGTCCACGTGCGGGGTGGCCTCGTCGGCGTGCAGCGTGCGCGGCAGCGTCCCGTGCCGCATCGCCATCACCATCTTGATGACGCCGCCGACTCCGGCCGCGGCCTGCGTGTGGCCGATGTTCGACTTGAGGGAGCCCAGCCAGACGGGCCGTCCGGGGTCGCGGTCCGCGCCGTACGCGGCGATGATCGACTCGGCCTCGATCGGGTCGCCGAGCCGGGTGCCGGTGCCGTGCGCCTCCACAGCGTCCACCTCGGCGGCGGCGAGCCCGGCGTCGGCCAGCGCCTGCCGGATCACCTCTTGCTGGGCCTGGCCGTTCGGTGCGGTGAGGCCGTTGCTGGCGCCGTCCTGGTTCACCGCGCCGCCCCGGATCACGGCGAGCACCGGGTGTCCCAGGCGACGCGCGTCGGACAGCCGCTCCAGCAGCAGCATCCCGGCGCCCTCGCCCCAGCCCGTACCGTCCGCGCCCGCCGCGAACGCCTTGCACCGGCCGTCGGGAGCCAGCCCCGACTGGCGGCTGAACTCGACGAAGATCCCCGGGCTGGACATCACGGTCGCACCGCCGGCCAAGGCCAGCGAGCACTCACCGCGCCGCAGCGCCTGCATCGCCAGGAAGATCGCCACCAGCGACGAGGAGCAGGCCGTGTCGGCGGTGATGGCGGGCCCGCGCAGGCCCAGCGCGTACGCGATCCGCCCGGACGCGACACTGAGCGCGGTGCCCGTCAGCAGGTGCCCATCGACCGTCCCGGTGGCCTGGTGCAGCCGGGGACCATAGTCGGAGGCCATGGCGCCCACGAACACACCGGTGGCCGACCCGCGCAGCCCCGCCGGGTCGAGCCCGGCCCGCTCAACGGCCTCCCAGCTGACCTCCATGAGCAGCCGCTGCTGGGGGTCCATGGCGGTGGCCTCACGCGGGCTGATGCCGAAGAACGCGGCGTCGAACCGGTCGGCGTCGTGCAGGAAACCGCCGTACCTGGTGTCGCTGGTGCCCGACCGGTCGGACCCGGCCGCGAACAACGCGTCCAGGTCCCAGCCTCGGTTGACGGGGAACTCGGTGATCGCGTCGGTGCCGGTGCTGACGAGCCGCCACAGCTCCTCGGGCGAGTCGGCTCCACCGGGGTACCGGCATCCCATGGCCACGATGGCGATCGCGTCGGGGTCGTCGGCAGGCATGAGATTGGCGGGGTCGCTCTGGTGGGCGGCGGCCGACGCTGCGGATCCGCCGTCGTCGAGGAGCGTCCGCAGGTGGGCGATCAGCAGATCGGGGGTCGGGTGGTCGAACAGCAGGCTGGTCGGCAGCCGGAGCCCGGTCGCGTTCCGCAGCCGGTGCCTGAGGTCCTCCGCCGTGGCCGATTCGAGCCCGAGGTCCTTGAACGTCCTGCCCGGCTCCACACCGGCCGCGTCCTCGTACCCGAGCAGCCCGGCCAGGAGGGTCAGCACCAGCTCACGCACCTCACGCCGCGAAAGCCCGCCACCCACCGACCCAGGGCCGTGACCGTTAGCGCCGCCAACCGCAGCTGGTTCATGGCCGCTGGCGCCGCCGACCGCAGCGGCACCCCCGCCAACCCCGCCGTCTGCGGGGACCGTCTGCGCCGTCGAGCGCCGGGCGGCGGGGAACGACGGCCAGTGGCGTTCGCGCTGGAACGCGTACGTCGGCAGCGCTACCAGCTCCGCCCCCGCCACCGATTCGGGTCCGGTCCAGTCGACCTCGGCCCCTCGCGTGTACGCCTCGGCGAGCGAGCGCCGGAACCGCGTCAGCCCGCCCTCACCCCGCCGCAGCGTCCCGATGACCGCGGCCTCACGGTCCGTTTCCTCGGCCGTCTCCTCGATCCCGGCCCCCAGCACCGGATGCGGGCTGCACTCCACGAACAGGCCGCCCTGGTGGTCGAGCGCCCGCCGGGTCGCCTGCGCGAACCTGACCGGCTGCCGGAGACTGCGATACCAGTAGCCGGCGTCGAGTTCGGCCGTGTCGATCGGCTCGCCGGTGAGCGTCGAGATGAACAGGGTCCCGGCGCTCACCGGTCGTACGGGTGCCAGCGCCGCCAGCACCTCGTCGCGGATCTCCTCGACCTCGGCCGAGTGTGAGGCGTAGTCGACCGGGATGATCCTGGTGCGGTAGCCGTCGTCGGTGAGCCGCCGCCCCAGGTCGTCGAGCGCCTCAAGCCGCCCGGAGACGACCACGGACCTCGGCCCGTTGTAGGCGGCGATGGACACGTCCCCCGTCAGCGAGCGGATCGCCGACTCGACCACGTCCAAGGGGGCGGCGATCGACATCATCCCGCCGCGTCCGGCGATCCCGGCGATGGCACGGCTGCGCAGGGCCACGACCCTGGCCGCGTCGGGCATGGACAGCGCGCCGACGACGGTGGCGGCCGCGATCTCGCCCTGCGAGTGGCCGATCACCATCTCGGGTTCGACGCCGTACGAGCGCCACAGGCCGGCGAGCGACACCATGACGGCCCACAGCGCGGGTTGCACCACGTCGACCCGGTCGAGACCGGGCGCGCCCGGTGTTCCGCGCAGCACGTCGAGCAGCGCGTAGTCGACGAACGGTTCGAGCGCTCCCGCGCACGCTTCGGCATGCGCGGCGAACACCGGCGAACCGGCGAGCAGGTCACGAGCCATTTCCGGCCACTGCGACCCCTGCCCCGGAAAAACGAACACCCGGCGACCACCAGACACGGACCCGGTGACCACCGACCCCGTGACCACGGACTCGTCCGGTCGCCCGGCCGCCAGCGCTGCCAACCCCGCCTGCCGGTCGGCGCCCAGAAGCACCGCCCGGTGCTCGAACACGGTCCGGCTCCGCAACAACGCCAGCGCCACAACCCCAGGCTCGGCACCGGCATGGAGGCCGACGTGCGAGTCGGCATGCGAGCCGACCGGCGGGCCGACGTGGGCGAGCAGCCGCTCGGCCTGGGCGCTGAGGGCTCGGGCTGAGCGTGCCGACAGCACCCAAGGCGTGTCCTCGCTCGCCGACCGGACGCCGTACTCACTCCGCGGTGCCTCCCCGAGCACCAGGTGGCAGTTCGTGCCGCCCATGCCGAACGAGCTGACGCCCGCGACGAGCGGCCGGTCGGCGCGCGGCCAGGGACGGGTGTCGCGTACGACCTCCAGCCCCAGCTCGTCCAGCGGAATGTCCGGGTTGGCCGTCTCGAAGTTCAGGCTGGGCGGCAGTTCGCGCTGCTCCAGGCTCAGTACGACCTTGACCAGTCCGGCGATCCCGGCGGCGCCTTCGAGGTGGCCGATGTTGGTCTTCACCGACCCGACCAGCAGCGGCGACTCCCCATCCGCATGGTCGGGGCCGTAGGCGGCGCCGAGGGCGGCGGCCTCGATCGGGTCGCCGACCTTCGTGCCGGTGCCGTGCAGCTCGACGTACTGGACGTCGCCCGGCTCGACGCCGGCGCGCTCGCAGGCCAGCCGGATGACTTCCTCCTGCGCCCGCCGGCTCGGCACGGTGAGCCCGTCGCCGCCGCCGTCGTTGTTGACGGCGCCGCCGAGGATCACGCACCGGATGGGGTCGCCGTCGGCGAGCGCCGCGGACAGCGGCTTGAGTACGACGAGCGCCCCGCCCTCTCCGCGTACGTAGCCGTTGGCCCGGCCGTCGAAGACGTAGCAGCGGCCGTCCGGCGACAGCGCGCCGAAGTTGCCGATGGCGGCGGTGGTCTCGGCCAGCAGGTTGAGGTTCACGCCGCCCGCGAGTGCCAGCCCGGCCTCGCCGCGCCGCAGGCTCTCGCAGGCCATCTGTACGGCCAGCAGCGACGAGGACTGCCCGGCGTCGAGCGTCAGGCTGGGCCCCCGCAGACCGAGGAAGTAGGAGACGCGGTTGGCGATGATCGCGCGGTTCGCCCCGGTGTAGGCGTGTCGCCCGAGGCCATCGGCCCCCACCCGGTCCTGCAGCGCGGCGTAGTCGTTGGAGATCGCCCCCAGGAACACCCCGGCGCCGCTCCCGCTCAGCCGGGACGGCACCACGCGCGCGCTCTCCAGCGCCTCCCAGGCTAGCTCCAGCACGAGGCGCTGCTGGGGGTCCATGGCGGCGGCCTCGTTCGGCGAGATCCCGAAGAAGGCGGCGTCGAAGCGGTCCACGTCGGAGAGGAAGCCACCACGCCGGTACAAGGCGTCCGACCCGTCCGGCCACCGGCCCTCGGGCACGGCCGTCACGGCGTCCACGCCATCGCGCAGCAATTGCCAGAACCGTCCGGGATCGGCGGCCTGAGGAAGCCGGCAGGAAACACCGACCACGGCGACAGGCTCCACGGCGGACGAAACACGACCGGTCCGCGACCGGCCGGTGTCCCCGGCCGTCATGCCGTTTGGCTGAATCGACTCACCAACCATCAATGCGCCACCTCAAGCTTCGGGCATCACCAACAAGACAGTGCCGGTTTCCATAAAGACGATCGCTTTGAATAGTTGCTGTGACCCTAATCGCCGCGCCCTTTCCGAACCACGGTCGCGGGCTGGCACATTGTTTCCGGCAGAAGCTGTCAGCGCGGGCGCGTTGACATAGGTGTAGGCGGTTCGCATCCTGTGTGGGACAGGTAGCGACATTGGCCTGAGAGTTCTGCCGAGCCAAATTTGATAAAGGCTTTTACGGAGCGCGTTCCAGGGGCCCGGTGCGATGGAGGGCCGTCAGCGGGGCCACTGTCAGCGGTCCGCCCGCCGAACAGCTCACGAGGAGACCACATGCCCGTCGACGCCCCCCTGAGCAATGGCCAGCTATGGAGCTGGCGAGAAGTGGAGCGCTACCCCGAGGACTGGATGCGGGACGCCAACCTGCCCACGACCTGGGACCTGCGCGGCCTTCCCCTGGACCGGGTCACGACGGCGTTGCGGCGGCTCGTCGACCGGCACGAATGCCTGCGCACCACCTACCACCTACGAGACGGGCAACCCGTGCAGCGCGTCCACCGAACGGTGACGCCGCCGGTCGAGCACGTGGACCGCGCGGTCACCGACCGCGGCGACCCTGAGCGGACGAAGGAGCAGCTGGCCACGGTCCCGTTCCCGATGACCGACGCGCTGCCCTGGCGCGGCGTGCTCGTCACGACCGACGGAGCCCCGGTCTTCCTCGCGCTGTCGTTCTCCCATCTGATCGTGGACGTGTGGTCGATCCATCATCTGCAGGACCAGTTCCGCGCCCTGGTGGTCGATCCGGACGCCGACGCGCAGATGGGTCCCACCCTGCGCGAGCTGGCCCAGCAGCAGCGCGACGAGTCGTGGCGCGGCCAGCAGGAGAGCTCCGAACGCTACTGGCGGCAAGTGCTCACCGACGGCCTGATGGACAAGCTGCCCACGCTCCCCTCCCGCGCCGAGCGGAACCGGATCGAGGCCACGCTGCACTCACGCCGCCTGAGCGGGCTCGCCGCCGAGGCCGCCAAGCGCCACGGCGTGACACCGCCCGCGGTGCTGATGGCCTTCATCGCCGCCGGCCTGGCCCGGCACACCGACACCGACCGGGTCACGATGAGCCTGATGGCCTCCAACCGGTTCGCCGAGGAGCACCAGCACGTCGTCGGCACCATGAACCAGCTCATCCCGGTCAGCGCCACCGTCGATCCGGGCGCCACGCTGGCCGAGCACGTCAAGCGCTGGCACTGGGCGAGCGCTCGCACGTACCGCTACTCCTGCTACGACTTCGACCGCGTCGCCGCGCTGGCCGCCGACGCGGCCACGCACAGCGGGCAGGAGCCGGGGCACGACTGCTGGTTCAACCACCTGTTCCGCAGCTGGTTCAACTACATGCAGATCGACCGCGCCCCGCTGAACCCCGCCGACCCGACCCCCGCCGAGCTGGTCTGGACGCCCTTGGCTCAGCAGTACGGCCAGGCGTTCCGGGTGCGGGTGGCGGTCCAGGGCGGTCTCACCAGTGTCATGCTGCTGGCGGATCCGACGATCATCCCGCCCGAGGCCGCGACCGACATCCTGCGGGCGATGGCGCTCGGCGTACAGCTCGCGGCGACCGACCCGGACACGTGCCTGAAGGACCTGTGGAGCGCCAGGAGCGAGGGCCTGCCGCCGTCACTGTTCCCCTCTGAGGTACCGGCGCCACCGCACTAGAACGTCCGTGGGCCGGCGCGACAGCCCCCGCCGCGCCGGCCCACGGATCCGCCCGCAGCGACAAAGCATCCGCGAAAAGGCCCGCAGTAGGCACTGCGGGCCTGCCTTCATTCCGGGTTCAGACCAGCACCTCGACCGGCGCCGGGTGGCTCAGGAACGCGGTGGGGCTCGCTGTCAGCCCGTACGCACCGGCCTGGAACAGCACGATCAGATCCCCCACCCCCACCTTCGGCAGCGAGACGTCGTCCCCCAGCAGATCGAGCGGGGTGCACAGGCAGCCGACCACCGTCACGGGCTCCTCGGGCGGGTCGTCCATCCGGTTCCCCACCGCGATCGGATAGTTGCGCCTAATGACCTGGCCGAAGTTGCCCGAGGCCGCGAGCTGGTGGTGCAGGCCGCCGTCCACGACGACGAACACCTTGCCGCGCGACTCCTTGCGGTCCACCACGCGCGTGACGTACACACCCGCCTCGCCGACCAGATAGCGCCCCAGCTCGACGACGAGCCGCGCCTGCGGCAGCCGGGGCCGGACCAGCTCGTCGACCAGTTGCGCCAGATTGTCGCCGATCGGGCCGAGGTCGAGGGGCCGGTCGCGCAGCGCGTACGGGATGCCGAAGCCGCCGCCGATGTTGACATAGCGCACGGGCCCGGGCGCCGCGTCCGCGAACCCGAGAATCAGCTCGACGGTACGGCGCTGCGCCTCGCAGATGTTGTCGACCCGCAGGTTCTGCGACCCGGCGAACACGTGGAAGCCCTGGAAATCGAGGTCGTCGCCGGTCAGCCCGGCCAGGACGGCGGGGATCCGCTCCGCGTCGATGCCGAACTGCTGCGGCCCCCCACCCAGCCGCAGGCCGGACCCGCGGATCGCGAAGTCGGGGTTGACGCGCAACGCGACCCGCGCGGGCACGCCCACGGCGGCACTCGCCGACCGGACCCGTTCCACCTCCAGCTCGGACTCCAGCTCGACGGTGACGCCGGCGGCGACCGCCTGCGTCAGCTCGGCCATGGACTTGCCGGGCCCGGCGAAGCCGATCCGCGAGCCGGGCGTCGGAGTGTCGAGGGCGTGCCGCATCTCCTGCGCGGAGGCCACGTCGAAGCCGTCGACCAGGCCGCTCATGTGCTGGAGCAGGGCCGGCATCGGATTGGCCTTGACCGCGTAGCTGAGCTCGACACCCTCGGGCAGGGCCGCACGCACCGAGGCCACCCGCCGGTTGACCAGCTCCCGGTCATAGGCGAAGAACGGCGTGCTCCCCACGCGGGCGGCCAGCCGCTCCACAGGGATACCGCCCACGGTGAGCTGGCTGTCGTACCTGCCGTACCAGCCGCTCGGGATGGCGGTCACCAGGTCACCGACCTGCGCAGCTCCGTACGGTCGAACTTGCCGTTGCCCGATCTCGGCAGCCGGTCGCGCACCACCACCCGGCGCGGGACCATGTAGCGCGGCAGGTCGCGTTCGAGCGCCTTGACCAGCGTCTCGGTGTCGCACGACGCGCCGCTCGGCCCGCTGACGACGAGCACCACCTGCTGGCCGAGCGTGTCGTCGGCGACGCCGAACGCCACCGCCTCGCCCACCAGCCCGGTGGCGTAGGCCGCCTCCTCGATCTCGCTGGGGCTGACCCGGTATCCGGAAGTCTTGATCATCTCGTCGGTACGTCCCACGAAGTAGATGAATCCCTCGTCGTCGCGGTAGGCGACGTCGCCCGACCAGACCGCGAGCTCGCTCCCCCACGGGCTGCCGCCCGGCGGGTAGGGGCGGAACCGTTCGGCGGTGCGTTCGGGGTCGTTCCAGTAGCCGAGCGCCACGAGCGCGCCACGGTGCACGATCTCCCCCTTCTCGCCGGGCTCGCACACGGCGCCGTCCGGGCGTACGACGAGGATCTCCGCGTTGGGAATCGCCTTCCCGATCGAGTCGGGCCTGCGGTCGACCTGCTCGGGGTCGAGGTAGGTGGAGCGGAACGCCTCCGTCAGCCCGTACATGAGGTACGGCCTGGCCTGCGGGAACGTCGCCCGCAGCGAGTCCAGCGCGGGCTTGGGCAGGCGCCCGCCGGTGTTGGCGAAGTAGCGCAGGCGCCGAGTGGCCGCCTCCGGCCAGGTCTGCGCGGCGAGCTGCAGCCACAGCGGCGGTACGCAGGTCAGCCCGGTGACGCCGTGCCGCGCGCACAGGCGGACGACCGCGCCGGGCACCAGGTAGTTCATCAGTACGACGTGCGCGCCCGCGATGAAGGAGGTGGTGAGCTGGCTGAAGCCGGTGTCGAAGCTCAGGGGGAGCACACCGAGCACCACGTCGTCGCGGGTGTGGCCGAGGTAGTGGGCGACGCTGCGGGCGCCGGCGAGCAGGTTGCGGTGCGACAGGACGACGCCCTTGGGGTTGCCGGTGCTGCCCGAGGTGTAGAGGATCGCCGCCACGTCGGCGTCGATCGCCTCCTCAGGAGCCGGTCCCTCTTCAGCGGCGCCCGCCCGCTCCGGAGCCGGTACCTCGTCGTCGGAGGCGCACAGCTGGGACCAGGTCGTGATCGGGCGCGGCTCCGGGACGCGCGGCCGGTCGCCAATGAGGATCAGGTGGCGCAGCGACTCCACCTCCTGGAGCCGGGCGCCGACCAAGCGGTGCCGCTCGACCGAGGTGACCACCGCGACCGCCCCGCAGTCGGCGGCCACGTAGCCCACCTGCTGCGGCTTGAACAGCGGATTGACCGGGACGAACACCCCGCCGGCCGCGGACACGGCGAGCATGGCGACGACGGTCTCGATCCGCTTCTCCAGGTAGACGACGACCCGCTCACCCCGGCGCAGCCCGAGGCGGCGCAGCCCGCTCGCGGCGCGGCCGACGCGGTGGGCCAGCTCGCCGTAGCTGAGCGTTTCTTCCTGGTACGTCACGGCGGGGCGGTCAGGGTCGCCGCACCGCACCACGTCGTCGACTCGCGTCAGCATCGGCGATCCTCACACTCGTAACGGCGCTCGCTCGTCACCGACGGTTCCTTGGGGGTTAATCAGCGCGAATAGGGCCTGCCACAGCGAGCCGACGGTGTCGAACGTCTCCTCGTTGAGGAGGTCGTCGGGCAGCTCGATGTCGTAGCGGTCCTCGATGTCGGCCAGCAACCGCACGACGCCCATCGAGTCGAGCCCGAGGCCCGCCAGCTCGTCGGACGCGGAGAAGTCGCCCGCGTCCGCGTACGGCAAATGCGAGCGCAGAATATTCTGAAACTCGGGTGGTATTTCCAACATAGTCACCGCGCCACCTCAGGCCGAAAGCCGAGCCGCTCCATGCTGTTCGCTCCGAGCTTGGCCGAATGCGCGACGACGCGTCAAGACCGCCATTCTCGAAAAGCGGCCAGAGCCATTGGCAGGTAATCGCCTTCCGGAGCCGGTCATCGGCGCCCGGTTGTCGCACCCCTGACCGGCGCAGATTATGAAGCACATTAACCGGCTACCGGCGCACATGGGGAGGCTGAGTTGTCCGCCGCGAAGAACGCGAATCTGTGCTGGGGCCAGCGTTACATGTGGCTGAAATACCACCGGCTGCCGCCGGGCGAACGGCATGACACGCACATCGTGCTGCGGCTCGCCATCCCGCACGACGTCACGGTGGCGAACTGCCGCGCGGCGATCAACTACCTGACGCGCCGCCACGAGTCGCTGCGGACCACGTACCACCTCGATCCCGGGCCGGAGCCGCGCCAGCAGGTGCACCCGCCGGCCGCGCTGCCGATCCTCCTGGTGACCACCGAACGCGATGGCACCCCTGGCCCCGCCGAGATCGTCGAACGGCTCGGCACCACCGACTTCCGTCTCGACGCCGACTGGCCGATCCGCGCCTGCGTCATCACCACGGGCGGCACTCCCAAGCAGATCGTCCTGGTGCTCAACCATCTGGCCGTGGACGCGTGGACAGTACGGGAGATCAAGCGCGAGCTCACCGTCCAGTGCGCCGGCTTCAGCTCCCGGCGACCGGCCGCACTGGAACCGGTCCGCAACCAGCCGTCGGACCTGGCCCGGCACGAGTCGTCGGCCGAGGCCACCGCCGTGGCGGCCCGCTCCCTGGCGTACTGGGGCACGGAGATCGCCCGCCTCCCAGCCGACCCGTTCGCCGCCCGACGCGCCCCGACGCCCCCCGACCGCGAGCCGGTCGCGCTCGACGGCAGACCGATAACGCCCAACGGCACGCCCCTGACGTCCGGCCGCGAGCCGCTGACGTCCGAGCCGGTGGCCAGGAGTGCGACGTTGACGTCTCCTTCGCTGCTCGACGCCGTGCGGCGGATCGCCGCCGCGGACCAGGTGTGGCCGTCGCTGGTCCACGTGACCGCGTACACCGTCATGATGGCCGCCTACACCGGCCTCGGGACGGTCGCGCACCTGTCGTTCTCCGGCAACCGCGAGCCCGGCCCGTACGCGGGCGTGATGACGTGCATGTTCGCGCCGATGCTGGTGACCGTCGACTGCCACGACGACCCGACGTTCGCGGAACTGCTGCGCCGGGTGGCCGAGCGTTTCGAGCTCGCCCGGACGCACTCGTCCGCGCCCTACGACGAGGTCGTGGAGCTGGTGTCGCGCGAGGGATCGCGGCGTGGCCGGCCGGTATGCCTCGGGTCGGAGGTCAACTTCATCAAGCAGCGCTCCAGCGAGGCGCGGGCGCGGCGCACCACGTTCGCGTGGAAGACGGTGCCGACGGCCTGGGCGTACGAGGAGATGGACACGTACTTCAGGATCGACGAGTGGCGTGACGCGGTCGTCGTCGGCTTCCACGCCCGGTCCTCGATCATGGGAGCCGGTGACATGGAACGCTTCCTGCGCGGCTACGAGACCGTCCTGCTCACCGGAGGCGATCTTCGGATCAGCGACGTTACGCGCCTCGCCGATTTCAGCGCACCGGCGCCCCACAGCTCAACCGCTCCCGAACGCCGACCGACGTTCGCCCCTGAGGCCGAGCAGGCGCTCGCCGAGGTGGTCCGGCAGGTGAATGGGCTCGGCGAGGTGGACCTGTCCGACAGCTACACGCTCGCCGGCGGCCGGGCCCTGCGGATCCCGCGGGTCCTGGCCCTGCTGGCGGCCCACGGATGGGCGGGCGCCTCCGTCCACCACCTGACCGGCCCCCAGTCGCTGCGGGCGCTGGCCCGCAAGCTGACCCCCGAGATCACCCCGGAAGCCGTCATCGAGTCTCCGAGGCACGTACTCACCCAGCCCTGACCCACCCTGGAGTGGTCCACCATGACAGACGCGCTCGCCGCCCGAGTATCCAAGAGCCACCAGCTCGTCGGCTCCGAAGAGGAGCTGCGCCGGCTGATAGACCGTGAGCTGGCCGCCTCCGACATAGAGAACCTGGTCGTCATGGGCGGCCATTTCATGCTTTTCGAGGACGAGGGAAAGCTCGTTCCCGGCGTCATCGGGGCGCAGGAGTCCGAGGTGATGCGGCGCCGGATCGCCGGCCGGGTGGGGATCTTCCCGGAGTACAGCTGGCGGCTGTCGGCAGACCTCCTCAAGTCGTACGCGCCGACCTGCGCCGACGCGCGGCTGCTCCTGCTGGTCAACGACTGGCAGTACGTCCCCACGTCGGGCCGGCCGGCGAGCGAGCTGCGGGCGGAGTTCTTCGAGCGCTTCACCGGGCTGCCCGCGGAGTACGAGCGGATCCTGGGCGAGGCCGGGTTCGGCCCTGAGCGCGTGCTGGCGAGCCGCAAGCACCCGCTGGCCTTCCCCGAGACCTGGCTCAAGTACCGCTTCCAGAAGGCCGCCGACCGGTTCGTCAAGCAGGGGCGGCTGGAGAAGCGCTACCTCGAGTCGGGCACGAAGGACACCGAGGTGGCCTTCCTCGACGACGAGGGCAACTACCGCACGCTGATCAGCTGCGGCATCACCGGATGCGCCGGCGAGATCACCGAGATGATCTCGGAGGTGCACAACGCCGGGTACCGGGCGATCGTCATCTTCGCGCCTGGCGAGTGTCTCGCACCCGTCCAGACGGGCGTCGTCATCGCCCTGGAGCTCTACCGCCTGTCGGACATGCTGGTGATCATCGCCGACCCCGGCGGGAGCGGGGAGATGTCCACGGACGAGATCTACTCGAAGCTCGTGACGGTCAGCACGTTCAGGAGCTGACGCGGCGCGAGACGGACCACCGAAAGTGACGGGCCGCCCATGAAGATCATTTATCTGGACAACTGCGCCACCACCCGCGTGGACGACGAAGTGGTCGACGCGATGCTGCCGTACCTGAGAGAGGACTTCGGCAACCCGTCCTCGCCGCACGTCCTCGGCAAGCGGGCCCGCCGCGCGGTGGACCTCGCCGCCGTGTCCGTGGCCGAGCTCCTGGGCGCCGACCCGCGCGGCATCGTCTTCACCTCCGGCGCGACCGAGAGCAACAACATCGCGCTGCTGGGCATGTTCGCCCATGAGGAGCGCGCGCCCGTCAACGCGCTGTTCTGCCCGACCGACCACAAGTCCGCGCTGTCCATCGGCCGGGCGCTGGCCGGGCGGGGCATCGAGACCCGCACGATGGCGGTACGCCAGGACGGGCTGATCGACCTGACCCGAATGGCCGAGCAGCTCGACGTCCGCTCCCGCGTCGCCACCGCCGCCCTGGTCAACAGCGAGATCGGCACCATCCAGCCGATGTCGGAGCTGGCCGCACTCTGCCACGAGGTCGGCTGCCTGCTGCACGTGGACGCCGCCCAGGCGGCCGGCCGGATCCCGATCGACGTGGTCGAGGCCGGGGTGGACACGCTGTCGATCTCCGGGCACAAGGTGCGCGGCCCGAAGGGCATCGGCGCCCTGTACGTGCGGCCCGGCGTACGCCTGCGGCCGATCACGTACGGCGGCGGCCAGTACGAGCTGCGCAGCGGGACCATCCCGACGCACCTCGTGGTCGGGCTGGGCAAGGCGTGCGAGCTGGCGCTGCGGCGGCTCGACGACGACTGGATGCGGGCCGTACGGCTGCGTGAGGCGGCCCTCGACCTGCTCACCACCCGGCTCCCGGGTGTACGGATCAACGGCGATCCGCTCAACGGAGTGCCTCATGTGCTCAACCTGGTGCTGCCCGGGGTCCGGGGGGAGAGTCTGGTCTCCAGCCTGCGTACCGTGGCCGTGTCCACCGGGTCCGCGTGCAACTCCGACTCCCAGGAGCCGTCACACGTCCTGACGGCGATCGGGGTGAGCGCCGAGGACGCGAACAGCTCCATCCGGATGTGCCTCGACCCGCGCATGGCGTTCGACGAGCTGCTGCGGGGTGTCGAGCTGGTCTGCGAGCGGGCCCTGGACCTGGCCGAGGTGTCGGTCGCGATGCAGGCCACATGACGTACGGCAGCGGGCCCGCCGGGGGCGGGCCCGCACAGACGACCGAACACTTGTCACGCGCCGTTGGGCAGGAACTTCCTGGCCGCCTGCACCCCGGCCTGGAATCGGCTGGTCGCGTCGAGGTCGCGCATCAGCGTGGCGATGTGCCGGCGGCAGCTGCGTACCGACATGCCCAGTTTGCGCGCCACGACCTCGTCGGTGTAGCCCTTGGCCATCAGCGCCGCGATGGCCTGCTGCAGGTCGTCGGCCACGTCGGCGTACCCGGCCTCGACCCCTTCCAGCGGCGTGGCCGTCTCCCACAGGTGGTTGAACAGGTCCAGCAGGAACTGCGCGACCCCGTGGTTGTGCACCCGCGCCACGTTGGTCTCCCCGTCCGACAGCCCGAACAGCACCACCAGCGACCGGTCGAACACCACGGCCGAGCGCGGAATGTGGCTGACGGTGCACACCGAGGCCCCCGCGTCGGTCAGCTTCTTCATCCGCATCCGGGTGGCGAGGTCGGCCCGGTTGCGGTGCTGGCAGATGATGCGCACCGTGATCCCCCGCCCGAGCAGCGGTGAGTACGCCTGCGACAGCTCATCCGCGTCCGTCAAGCTCGACTGGAGCACCAGCACCTCGTCCCGGCACGAGTCGCCGGCCGTCTTCAGGAAGCCCCGGACCTCCATCGACCCCACCAGATATTCGATCGCGCTGGGCGCCGAGGTCCCGCCGGTGTAGTCCTGCCGGAACACGTTGATCCGCTCGCGGATCTGGTCGATCAGCTCCCGGCGCTGGTAGATCTCCCGTTCGACGGAGGAGACCAGCGAAGCCGCGGCCACCTCGGGATCCACGGGGACGAACCGGCGGCCCGCCCTGTCCTCCATCATGAGCAGGCGGTTCTCCACCAGGTGGGCCACCGCCTCGTGCATCTCATGCAGGCCAATGCCGAGATCGGCGGCGGCCACCTCAAGCGCCTCGATCGCTCCCTTGCGGGCCGCGTAACGGTAAACGTCGGTGGCGTGGTCGCCGCCCACGGGGGCCATCCCCGGAAAGAACGGAATAGTCGTCATCACGATCTCCCATCAACTCAACGGAACTCTCAGGTGACCAGAACTCTCAGGTGAAGGTTGGGAAGCGGCGGTTGAAACGGAACGCTCAGGTGAAGGTTCGAGTGCGGCGGTTGAACAGGAACAGCGACAGGCCGAGCAGCGCCGCCGCCATCCCGGAGAGCACGGCGACCTCGGGGAGCACCGTGCCGATGCCCGTGCCCGGCTTGGTCAGCGCCAGCAGCGCGTCCATGCCCCAGGCGTGCGGGAACAGGTAACCGAGCGAGTTGAGGAAGTCCCCCGCCGACTCCCTGGGCCACAGGCAGCCGCCCAGCATGCCGAGCACGATGCCCAGCGGCGGGCCGATGGCGGGCGCCTGGGCGGGCGAGCGTACGAGGCTGCCGACCAGGATCGCGGCACCGGTGGCCACCAGGGAGAACGAGCCGACCACCGCGGCGACGCCCAGCGGGTCGCCCCACGACACGCCGAACACCAGCGAGCTGACCACCATGATCAACAACGACTGCGCGACGGCCACGGCGAACCTGCTCAGCGCCTCCCCCGCGAGCACCGACCGGCGCCTGACGGGGGCGGTGAGTGCGCGCTGGATCATCCCGAGCCGCCTGCTCTCGGCGAGCGCGGCGGCCACGGCCATGGAATTGATGAAGGTGAACAGCAGCAGGTTGGCCGGGGCCGTGTAGGCGAAGCCCCTGGGGGTGGCGCCGGGCGTACCGGAGCCGACGACCGCGACGCGGCCCGAGTCGGCCTGTGCCTCGCGCACGCGCGCGGCGGCCTGCGCGGGCGTGGCGCCCGCGGCCTCGACGGCCCTGGTGGCCTCAAGTACGGCGGCCACCCGGCCGACCGCGACATCGACGGCGCTGCGGGCCGCCATGCCGCTGCCGTTCATCTGGGTCATGACGAGTTCGAGCTTGGTGGAGCCGGCCGGGATCACCAGCCCGGCGGCGAGGGACCCTTCGCGTACGCCCGACTGGAGGTCCTGCTTGGTCGCCACGGTCGTGATGGCGAGGTCGGGGTGCGCGCGCAGCTCCTTGAGTACGGCGGCCGTGACGGGGTCGGAGCCGGTGGCCACGACGCCGACGGGCAGCTTGGCGGCCCCCACGGCACCCCCGCCGAGCGCCATGCCGACGAACACGATGTTGACGAACGGCATGATCACCATGAAGAACAGGCCGACCTTGTCGCGGGATAGCCGCCGCAGGTTCGCCGCCACCAGCGCCAAAATAGGACGTGGCCTCATCCGAGGAGCCCCTTCCTGAAGCCGGCCGCGGCCAGGCCGCCCGCCACCAGCGCGATCGCGCACAGCACGCCGATCGGGACGATCACCGTGGTCAGTCCCCCGCCGGAGCCCGCGAGCCGGATCAGCCCGGTCGACGTCCAGCCGTTCGGGGTGAGCAGCGCCACCTTCTGCAGGAAGCCGGGCAGGTTGTACAGCGGCACCAGGCTGCCGCCGAAGAACGCCATCACGAACGAGACGACCATGGTCACCCCGTCGGCCTGGGCGTCGGTCTTGGCCCGGCTGGCCACCAGCATGGTGATCGCGGCGGCCGCGAGCACGTGCGCGACCAGCAGCGCGAAGACCGCCACCGGGTCACCCCAGCTGGTGCCGAAGATGAGCGAGGAGGACGCCCAGGTGGCGACGACGCTGACCACGCCCAGCCCGAACCCCACCAGGGCCTTGCCGGCGATCGGCGTCCACTGCGGGATGGGCCCGGCCCGCATCCGGTCGAGCGTGCCCTGCCGCCGCTCGGTGAGCAGGCTCCTGAACGAGGCGCCCACCACGAAGAAGGCGAACAGGGCGGCCATGCCGGAGCCGTAGTACACCGACAGGTCGATCTTGCCGCCCTCCATGGGGTCGTCGGCCAGGCTCAGTCCGGGCCCGGCGGCGCCGTTGCGCTCCACCAGCTCCTTCACCCGGTCGCCGGGCACGCCGTACGCGAGGGAGGCGCGGACCGCGAGCGTGCGGGCGTCCACCACCGAGGAGATGCGGTCGACGATGGCGTTCGCCACCACGCCGGCCAGCGGCGACTCGGCGGAGGTGAGCACCGCGACCTGTCCGCCCGAACCCGCGCCGACGCTCTTGGTGAACCCCTGCGGGAACACGATGGCCGACCCGATGTCGCCGGCGTCGAGCGAGCGCTGCGCCTCCTGCCTGCTGGGCAGGTCGCGCAAAGTCAGCGTGCCCTTGAGCTGTTCGTTGGACATGACCTCCCGCCGCACGCTGGCGGAGAACTCGCCGCGGTCGAGGTCGACGAAGCCGATCGTGGCCCGCAGCGGCGGGTCGTCCCCGCCCAGGGCGAGGCCGAACAGGGTGGCCAGCGCGATGGGCACGATCAGGGCGACCACCAGGGCGGTTCCATCGCGTACCCGGGTACGCAGTTCCAGCGCGGCGACGGACATCAGGGGTCTCAGCATGATCAGTCCCGCAGCTTGCTGCCGGTGAGGTGGAGGAAGGTGGCCTCCAGGTCGGGTTCGATGACCTCGACGGCGGTCACGGTGGCGCGGCCGTCCACGGCGGTGATGATCGCGGGCAGCACGTAGCGGCCGCCTTCCGCGAGCAGCCGCACCGAACCGGTGCCGGTCCTGACCGCCTCGACGACGCCTTCCAGCGCCTGGAGCTTGTCGAACGCGCCGTCCACGTCGCCGTCGAGCATCAGCTCGATCTTGTCGGCGCTGCCGACCATGGCGACGAGCTCGTGGCGGGTGCCCTCGGCGACGATCCGGCCGTGGTCGATGATCCCGACCCGGTGGCAGACCCGCTCGACCTCCTCCATGTAGTGCGAGGTGTAGAGCAGGGCCATGCCGTCGGCCACCAGCCGCTCCACGCCGTCGAGGATGGCCTTGCGGCTCTGCGGGTCGACGCCGACGGTCGGCTCGTCCAGGATGAGCACCTCGGGCCGGTGCAGCAGGGCCGCGCCGATGTTGATCCGCCGCTTCATGCCGCCCGAGTACGTACCGAGCTTGCCGTCAGCCCGGTCCGACAGCCCGACCAGGTCGAGCACCTCGTCGATGCGCGCCGCCAGCTCCCGTCGCGGCAGACCGAACAGCCGGCCGAAGAAGCGCAGGTTCTCCCGCCCGGTCAGCTCCGGGTAGAGCGCGATCTCCTGCGGCACGTAGCCGATCTTCGCCTTGGCGGCCAGTGGCTCGGCGGCGAGGTCCGTGCCGCACACCGTCACGTTCCCGGTGCCGGGCTTGAGCAGGCCGACGAGCATGGAGATCGTGGTCGTCTTGCCCGCGCCGTTCGGCCCGAGCAGTCCGTACGCCTCGCCGGGGGCGATGGCGAACCCCACATCCTGTACGGCGAGCACGTCGCCGAACCTCTTGCTCAGGCCGGTACAGGCCAGAGTCGCGGTCATCGGCCCCACCCGTCCGGCTCGCCCTTGTCGCTGGTGTTGCCCGCGCAGACCTGGCGTTCCAGGTCGACGCCGAGCTGGTGGTCGAGCGGGCTGTTGCCGGTCACCCGGTTCCACAGGATGTGGTTGTCCACGGCGTCGTCGCCTCCCCAGTCCTTGGACGAGCCCATGACGAACGCGGCGCCCATGACCGACTCGCCGCTGGGATGGTTGTCGTGGATCCGGTTGTCCACGACGCTGACCCGGTGCGTCCCGATCAGCGCCAGGCCCACGCCGGACATCGGCGGGCCCGCGGCGCCCAGCGCGTCGGGGGCGTCGCCGCCCGCGGCCAGGCCGTTGCCGTACAGGTCGTTGCCCGAGACGAGGCAGTCGCGCACGCCGCCGTCGGGCTCGCCTTCGTAGGTCTGGTTGAGCATCAGCAGCCCGGCGGCGTTGCCGTGGCAGGAGTTGCGTAGCACCCGGACGCGGGAGGAGTTGTCGACGAAGATGCCGAAGGCGTTGGCGAAGCTCTCGTTGTCGGCCACCAGCCCATCGGCCTCGGGGCAGAAGCTGACCGCGATGCCGCCGTACTGGCTGCCCGACGTGGTGCAGCCGGTCACCTCGCACCGGCTCGACTCGCGCACGTAGACGCCCCAGACGGCGTTGCCGGCCGTCTCGACATCCCGCACGGTCAGGCCGGTCACGGTGTGGGCGTAGATCCCCGCGCCGGTCGAGCCGCGCACGCTCAGCCCGGCTATCGTGACGTCGCCGACGCCGTGCAGGCTGATGCCGCTGACGACGTCCGCCGCCGCGTCGTGCAGCTTCGGGATCCCCGCCGGTACGGAGTCTCCCGGGACCAGCACCGTACGGCCCGCCCCGGCGCCGGTCAGTGTCACGCCGTTGTGCCTGATCCAGACGTTCTCCGCGTACGTGCCCGCCGCCAGCTCGATCGTCGCTCCGGCGCCCGCCTCGTCCAGCGCCCGCTGGATCGACTCACCGGGCTTCACCTGGGACATCCTGGGTCTCCCTCCCCGTCGCCGTACACGATCGCCAGGGAGACGAGCAGTCCCGCGCCCATCCCCCACCGGGCCTCCCCGGCCACCCGGCCCCGGCGCGGCGCCAGCCGTACCAGGGCCGCCTGCTCGCTCGCGCCCCGGACGGCGTAGGACGAGCCGCCCGTCAGCGCGAGCCCGGTCGAGGCGGTCAGCTCCGCGGCCGCCTCGTCGAGCAGCCGCCGCGCCCAGGCGGCGGGCCGTCCGGCACGGGCCTCGAAGTCGTGCCAGGTGAAGCCGGGCGGACGCCCGCCCACCGCCTTGATGAAGCTCTCCTTGACGGAGAAGGCCACCTCCTCCGCGCCCAGCTCGCGCTCGGCGGGCGTGGTGAGGTGCTCGGTGAACACGGCACCGCCGCGCCCGGCCGCCCTGGCGAGCCGCTCCGCGTCCACAATGTCCACTCCGACCAGCACGGGAGGAGACACGGGCGGGGCGACCGGCCGGACGACCGGCAGCACGGCCGTCCACGCGTCCGACCGCATGACCTGCTGCCCGCCAGACAACGTCATGCCGCGACCTTGGCGCAGCGGGCCACGAACGGTTCGAGGACCGCGTTGTACTCGTCCGGCCGCTCGATCATCGGGATGTGCCCACTCTCCTCGACCACCACCACGTCGTTCTCCGGGTAGTCGGCCAGCAGCTCCAGCCACGGGCCGACCGGCGTCATCCGGTCGTGCCTGCCCCAGACGTACAGGGACGGGCAGCGGACCCTGTCCAGCGCCGGCTTGACCTGGTAGCGGCGGGTGGCCTTGAGGCTGCGGGCCATGCTGACCATGGACTCCGGCTGCCGGAGCATGGTGCCGACCTCGTCCATCTGCGCCCGCGTGAAGTACGGCTCCGTACCGTGGAAGAGCGCGGACACCATGCGGACGCCGAAGTCGTCACCGAACGGCTGCACGCTGGCCCGGCGGTCGAAGCTCAGGCCAACGTCGGGGTCGGGGGTCAGTCCGGGGGCGCCGCTCACCACGATGCCCTTGATCCGCTCGGGGCGGCGGCCGGCCAGGTCGATGGCGACCAGGCCGCCGAGTGAGTTGGCGCAGAGGACCAGGTCCTCGACGCCGGCCTCGTCGCAGGCGGCCAGCAGCGCGTCGCCGAGCCGCTCGATCGAGCCGGCCACCCGGCGGTCGAGCGCGCAGATCGCCTCATGCGTACGCAGCACCGGCACGCCGGCCTCCGCCAGGTAGCGGTAGGGGTGCTCCCAGATCCAGCCGCCGGCGAACAGCGCGGACATGAAGACCACGGCGGGCCCGCCCTCGCGGTCGCCGAGCCGGTGCTCGGTGGTGAAGTCGGACATGAAGGCTCCAGTCACAGTAGGGAGGCGTCGCCCGGGACCCACCCGCAGCCGCAGGCGGCGTCCGGTCCGACCCGGACGACGGTGTCGCAGTCGGGGCAGCGGGCGTACTCGCGGATGTCGGAGGGGATCCAGACGCTGGTGAGCACCCGGGTGCACAGGCCGCCCTTGAAGAAGCGGCGCATGCTCCGCTGGTGCGGCCGGGCGTGCACCGCGCGGACGGACTCGGGGCGGTCGAAGGCGGTCACGGTGAACTTGCGGTCGCCGACGTCGAACGTCGCCAGGCCGAGGAAGCCCTTGGAGGCCCGCAGCGACTTGACGACCTCCACGCTGAGCAGGTCCACGTCCGCCGCCTCCGCGTCGTCGCGGACCTCCAGCCAGGTCAGGGTCAGTACGCCCGGCGGCTCGGTACGCCCGGAGGGAACGCGCGCGCTGACGCCGAACTGCCTGATCCCGCCCGTCTCCGCATCGGCCGCCGGCACGAACCGGGCCGAGTAGCCGAGCGCCTCCGCGACCGCCAGCCGGTCGAAGCGGCGCCGCACACGCGGACCGTCCGGGCCGAGGGTCACCAGGTCGCTCCCCTGGACGCCGACGGTCCCGCCGACGGCGGGCATGCCCAGGTAGGGGGCGCGGTGGTCGGCCTGGAGCGTCCACCAGAGCGTGACGGCCTCGCCGTCGCCGACGACCTCGTCCACGACGAATTTCGGCCGCTGGAAGCGGGCCAGCGCGGCGGCGGCGTGGGCGGCCAGCGCGGCCCCGCTCAGCTCGCCGCCGGAGTCTGGGTCGCTGTAGGAGGCGGCGGTGGCGGCCACGGCCTCGGGGTCACCGGCCTGCCACGCCTCAAGGTGCCGCTCGGCGGCCTTCCTGGCGTCCATGTCATGCCTCGTCTTCGTCTTCAGGCAGGCGCGCGGAGGCGACGGCCACCGCGAGCACCTTGCCGTCGGTGTGGCTGAGCGAGAGCCGGATCTGCTGGCCGGACCCGGCTGCCGCGCGCAGCGCCCCGGCGAGCCGGACGGCCGGCGGGTGCCCGGTGTGGCAGACGGCGGTCTTCGCGCAGTTGGCGGTGGGCCTGGGCAGCACCTCCGCCTGGCCGAGGTGCTCGGCCGTGGGAGCGACACCGAGGAGGCGGAGCACCGCGTACTTGCCTGCCAGCCGCCCGGCCCAGTGCTGGAGCGTGCGGCCGTACCCCGACCTGAGGCGCTCGGCCGCCGTGTACACCTCTTCGAGGCGCATGTCGCCGACCAGCTCCTGAGGCCGGGAGAGCCCGGCGAAGCCGACCATCGCGCTGCCCCACCGGTTCATGCCGCGATCTCCCTGGACAATCGCCGGAGGGTGGCGGGCTCGGCCAGGCTCAGGCAGCGCGCGCCCGCCCGGCGCGACAGGCCCGCCAGTACCTTGCTGTCGCCCACCTCGACACCGGGGGCGAACTCCTCCACCGCGTTCACCGTGTCCGTCCACCGGACCCGCCCGGTGAGCTGGGCGACCAGCGCGTCCCTGAGCGTGGCGAGGTCGGTGGTGGGCTCGCCGGTCACGTTCGGGACCACGGGTACGAGGGGCTCGCTCATCGGCGCGGCTCGCACCGCCTCGGCCCAGGCGGGGACGGCCGCCGCCATCAGCGGTGAGTGGAAGGCGTTGCCCACCCGCAGCGGCACGATCTTGCTGGCCCGGGTGGCGAGCTTGCCCAGCCGGTCCAGGGCCGGCAGCGCGCCGGAGACCACCACGTGGCCCGGCGCGTTCTCCAGGCCCACGACCAGCGGCTCGTCCACGGAGCCCGCCTCGGCGGCCAGCGCCTCGACCTCCTCGACCGGCAGCCCCATCACCGCGTGCATCCCACCCGTGTCACCGACCTCGGCCATCAGCCGGGACCTGAGCTCGACCAGCCGTACGGTGTCGGCGAATGTGAGCACGCCCGCCGCGTGCAGCGCGCTCAGCTCGCCGACGCTGTGCCCGGCGACCACGAGCGGCTCGAACCCCTCCTCCAGCAGCACCGCCAGCGCCGCCAGGTTGCACGCGGTCACCGCGACCTGCGCGTGCTCGGTCGCCACCAGCCGCTCCAGCGGCCCGCGAGCGCACAGCGGGGTGATGGGCTGTGCGAGCAGCGCGTCAACCTCGTCGAGCCGCGCTCGCGCCACGGGTCTGCGACGCAGCCACGCACCCATACCGACACGGACCGTGCCTTGTCCTGGGAAGAGAAATCCAAGCATTGCGCAGCACTCCTTTCGCCTACAGCCGCCTGCGCGGTCGCCTCTCCTCATGAGCGGCCTGCTCGGTGCCGAGGAAGCCGAGGAGCAGCTTGTTCACCTCATCGGGGGCGTCGAGCGGGAGCCAGTGGCCCGCGTCCTCGACGCGCTCGTAGCGCCAGGGCCCCTTCACGTACTTGCCGGAGGCCGACATGCCCTCCTCCAGCAGCGCCTTGTCCCCCGCTCCCCAGATGCCGAGCGTGGGCGCCAGCACGGGCGGGAAGGGGCGGGCCGGCCGCAGCTCGGCCTCGGGCGAGCGGTTGGCGCGGTACCAGTTCAGGCCCGCCGTCAGGGCGCCGGGCCGGGCCAGGTCGCGCAGGTAGCGGTCGTAGTCGCCGTCGCGGCCCATGATCTCCTTGAACAGCCGCCACCCGTTGCGCCGCAGCAGCTCCTCGCTCACACCGGGGAACTGGTAGAAGAGCATGTACCAGGAGGCCATCCGCTGCTCCAGCGAAGGAGTGGCGAAGACGCCCGGGTGCCCGACCGACAGCACCGCCAGGTGGTCGAGCCTGCGGGGCATCAGGAAGGCGTACATCCAGGCGATGGCCGCACCCCAGTCGTGGCCGACGATGTGCGGCCGGCGGATGCCGAGCTTCATGGTCAGGGCGACGACGTCGTTGACGATCGTCTGCATCCCGTACGCCTCGATCTCCTGCGGCTTGCCGGAGTCGCCGAACCCGCGCAGATCCGGCGCGATCACCCGGAAGCCGCCCTCGACTAGGGCCGGGATCTGGTGCCGCCACAGGTAGGAGGAGTCGGGGAAGCCGTGCAGCAGGACTACGGGATCGCCTTCGCCCTCGTCCACGTAGGCCAGCTCGACGTCGTTGACCTGGATCCTCTTCTTGTTCATGCCGTCTCCCTGAACAACCGCTCGGCGAAGAACTCGCTGAAACCGAACTCCGGCACGTCCTCGGGGGCGACCATGTTGAGCAGCCCGGTCACCTGCGCGGCGAAGTTCTTGGCCATGAGCTTGCGGACCCGGCGCCGCCGCTCCGTGGCCGCGGGCCCGAACTCCACGTGCAGCCTGCTGATGATCGACGCGCCGAAGTCGAGACGCTCCAGGCGGAAGTCCCGCTCCTCCAGGTACGGCGCGAACGCCGCGGGCGACCAGTCGTCGCCGCCGAGCAGGATGTCGCAGACGGTACGGGAGTCGCGCAGGGCGCAGGAGAGCCCGGTGCCGAGCACGGTGTCGGCGTTGCCGGCCTCGTCGCCGATCAGCACCACGCCCTCGGTCAGCGGCGGCCCCTCGGGGACGCTGGACACCGACGGCCACACCGACAGCGGCCCCGCCGGTACGGCCTCGGTCACCGCCTTGCCCCTGTCGGGCAGGCAGTCGAGCTCGAAGGCGGCCAGGAAACGCTCGACGCCGCCGGGGCCGCGGTAGCGGAGCTTGTTGACCGTGGGGAAGTTCAGGTAGAGGCGGGCCCGGCCATAGCCCTGGGGGAAGACCATGAACATGACGTCACCTTCGGTGCCCATGGCCTGGACGTCGGCGGGCCAGCCGTCCATGCCCTCGACCATCATGCCGCCGCCCCAGTGGTGCATGGAGTTGCGCATCCGGACGCCGATCTGACGGCCGACGGTGTTGCCCCGGCCCGTGGCGCCGAGCACCATCCTGGCCCGGATCTCCCGCGGGCCCTCTTCGGTCTGGTAGGTCACCACCGGCTCGCGACCCGGCGTGACGGTGACCCGGGCCGCGTCCAGCACCAGCCGGGCACCACTGTCCACGGCCTGCGCCGCCATCAGCTCGCACACCTGGTAGTGCGGGAACGACATCGGCCCGCCGATGCCGGGGATGAAGCGGGTCATGTCCACCGCTTCGACCTCGTCCTCGGTGACGGCCTCGTCCCAGGTCATCCACTCCCGGATCTCCCAGCCGCCGCCCGCCCCGAAGCAGTCGTAGACGCCCAGCCGCTGCGCCTCCCTGATCCCCCAGGGGGCCAGCCACTCGCCGCGGACCAGGTCCCGGTACTCCTCCTGCTTCTCCAGCAGCACGACGGACAGCCCGCCGGCGGCCAGCTTGCAGGCCGCCGAGGCGCCCGCGATGCCGCCTCCGGCAATGACGACGTCGGCGTAGTCGACGGTCATGCCTCCCACCTCTCCCAGTACGTACGTTCGTGGGCCCCGTACCGATCCGCCGGCCGGAACTCGGTGCCGAGCGTGTAGGCGACCGGGATCAGGCACACCTGGGTGACCCCGGTCGGGATGCCGAGCAGCTCGCCCACCTGACGCTCGTGGGGGACGTGCATGCAGGTGATCGTGCTGCCGAGGCCCCGGCTGCGCAGTGCCAGCTGGAACGACCAGATCGCCGGGAAGATGGAGCCGTAGAAGATGCTCGCCCGCATCGGGCCGTGCTGGACCAGGTGTCCCGGGTCCTCGGGGACCTTGTCGGCCATCCGCCGGTCCCAGGCCGTGTTGATGGCCTCGATGTCCGGCGGGCGGCCCAGGACGCAGGGCATGACCAGGACGGGCACCCGCCCGATGGTCTCGACCAGCGCCTCGGCCGAGTCGTAGTTCTTGCGGGCCTGCCGGTTGTTACGGCGTCTGCCCGCGTTCGTCCACATGTCGTTGCGGTGGAACGTCCAGGAGGTCGAGATCATCTCGGCGATCCGCTCCTTGACCGCCGGGTCGGTGATGACCAGCCAGCGCCAGTTCTGGTGGTTGTTGGCGGTCGGGGCCTGGACGGCGACCTGGAGGGCCTCCTGTACGACCTCGCGGGGCACGGGCCGCTCCAGGTCGAGCCGCCGCCGCACCGACCGGGTGGTGGTCAGCAGCCGGTCCGTCTCGGCCACGTCGAAGGGCGGTGCCTGCGCGGGGCCCAGGGTCACGGTCATGGCGCCCCCAGCAGTACAGCGCCGCGCACCGAGCCGGGCGCGGCGGTCAGCACCAGCGCCTGGCCGATCGGGTCGGGCAGGTCCGGCTTGGTCACGTACGAGGCCGGCTCGCCCGCGTGCGGCTCGACGAGCCCGATGAGGGCGGGGGCGATCCCGTCGCGGATCGCCAGGGCGGCCATGGCGATGTTCATGGCGCCGGTGGCGGCCTGGCAGTCGCCGGTGAGTCCCGCCGACGTGGTGAGCACCGCGCCGGGCAGAGCCGTCAACACGGCGGCCGACTCCTCGGCGTCGCCAGGAACCCCGGTGCCCGCGCCGACCACCAGCTCGGGCCGGGCTTCGGGCAGCCGGGCGAGCACCCGCGCGACCAGATCCCGACCGCCCGCGTGGCCCGTCGTGGTCGGGTCCGCGCCGCTCGCCTGGCCCGTCGTGGTCGGGTTCCCGCCGCTCGCGTGGCCGGTCCCCATGACCCGCGCGTACGGGCGCCCGCCACGTCTCGTGCAGTGCTCGGCGGACTCCACCAGGAAGGCCACCGCCGCCGACCCGGGAACCGTGCCGGAGTGCCGCCGGTCGTACGGCGACACCACGGCGTCGCCGACAGCCGTGGCGACCGTCTCGTCGGCCGCGACCACCAGCACCACGTCCGCCTTGCCCGCCCTGATCATCTCCAGCGCGCAGTCCAGGGCGATCGAGGCCGAGGCGCCGCCGTTGCAGATCGTGGTGGTGGGCCCGCGCAGGCCGAGCGTCTGGCAGACGGCGCCGCCGGTGGCGTTCAGCACGACGTTGGAGAAGCTCAGCACGGCCGGCTTGTTCGGGTTCGCGGCGATGCTCTCGTCGAACCCGCCGGTGCTCTCCGCCGACCCGGCGCCCGTGGCGAACACCAGCCCGACGTCGTCGAGCTCCTTCCTGGGCAACTGCAGCCCGGCGTCCTCCCAGGCCAGCCGGGAGGCGGCGATCGCCATCCTGGACAGGTGGTTCATGTGCCGCCACAGCGAGCGCGGCGCGAACGTCCGCCCGTCGAGCGACGGCGCCTGCCCGGCCGCCTGGCGCCCAGTGACGATAGCCTCGGCCACCTCGCCGATGCCGGTGCCCAGCCCGGTCACTGGTCCGAGCCCGGTGATCACGGCCGCCGCGTCCGGCAGCTCGTCGTACTCCCGCGCGGCCCGCGGCGTCGTCAGCACGAGCGAGACGTTGTTGCCGCCGAAGGCGTAGTTGTTCGACACCACGGTGTCGATCGGCAGCTCCCGTGCCACGTTGGGCACGAAGTCCAGGTCACCCGGTACGGCGTCGTCGGCGAAGCCGATGGTGGGCGGCGCGGTGCCGTGCCGCAGGGCCAGCACGCTCGCGACGGCCTCCACCGCGCCCGCGGCGCCCAGCGTGTGGCCGACGAACGACTTGATGCTGCTGGTGGGCACCCGTCCGGCCCGCTCGCCGAACACCACCCGCATGACCTTGGCCTCCATGGCGTCGTTGGCCGGAGTGCCGGTGCCGTGGCCGCTCACGTAGCCCACGTCGTCCGTGGTCAGGCCCGCGTCAGCGAGCGCCCGCCGTACCGCGCTCGCCCCTCCCCGCCCCGTGGGGTCGGGCGCGGTGGCGTGGTAGGCGTCGGCCGACAGGCCGTAGCCGGCGACCTCCGCCAGTGGCGTGGCGCCTCTCGCGAGCGCCCGGTCCAGCGGCTCCAGCAGCAGGAACGCCGCTCCCTCGCCGAGGTTGAGCCCGTCGGAGTGGCTGTACGGGCGGCACGGGCCGGTGCTGAGCGCCTTGAGCCCGGCGAAGCCCGCGTACGTGCCGAAGAGCAGCGGATCCACGCCCCCGGCCAGGACGACGTCGGCCTCGCCGGTGAGGATCTTGTCCTTGGCGAGCCCGACCGCGTTGCCGCCCGCCGCGCAGGCGGTGGACACCAGGATGCGCGGGCCGCGCATGCCGAGCCGGTCCGCGACCACGTCCTCGGTGCGGTGCATGGGCTGGTAGCGGCCCACGGCGTCGGGGGTCGCCTGGCATTTGCCGAGGATGATGCCGAACCGGTCGGGGTCCGCGCCGGTCAGGCCCGCCTGCTCGATCGCCTGGCGGGCGGCGATCAGCGCGAGCCGGGCGGTACGGTCCAGGCCGGCGTCGGATTCCGGTAGCCCTCCGTCGATCCACTCGTCGGGAACCTGGCCCGCGTGCCGCGCCTCGAACACCGCGAAGTTCTCGTCCAGGACCGGCGTGAGACCGCCGGTGCCCGACACGAGCCGCTGCCAGAACTCCGCGGGATCGCGGCCGATCGCACAGATGATGCCCAGGCCGGTGACGACGACAGGCCGCAGCGCCATGCTTGTCTCCTTCTCAGAAGCCCGATCAGATGATCGGGATGCTCCAGCTCTTGGGCACGATGTACGGGCTGGTCAGCGTGGTCACCTCGACGCCGTCCACGGTGAAGTCCAGACCGGCGGCGGCCAGCTCCGCGTCGACCCTGGCCAGGCCGAGCGTGGCGCCCAGACCGGCGCTGCGCACCGCGTGCACCACCTCGCCGATGTCCTGGCCGCCCGCCAGCACCCTGGCGCCCGCCTCGGGGATGGCGTCGCCGCCGGTGAAACCGACCGTGCGGCGGCCCTGGCCCGACTCGAACGCCGCCAGCACCGCCTCCCTGCCGACGAACTCGTCCTTGGTGACGTCGACCAGCCAGTTGGCGCCGATCTCGATCACGCTCGCCCCGGCCGTCGCCTCATGGCGCGGGATCGGCTGGCGTACCTCCAGCATGGCCAGCTCGAGGGCCTCCTGGCCGGCCGCTCCCGCGTGCTCAAGCGCCTGGCACCACAGCTCGGCCGCGGACTCGATGGGCACGATCATCTGGTAGCCGTACTCGCCGGTAAAACCGGTCCGGGCGAAGATGATCTCGGTGCCGTTCCACTCGGTCTCCACCACCGACTCGAACGGCAGCGAGGCCAGCTCGCCGTCGATCAGCCGCCCCACCACGCCCCAGGCGTAGGGCCCCTCCAGGGCCAGGACCGTGAGGTCGGCCGACCGGTCGGTGATCACCACGCCCTCGTCGTTGTGCTCCTCCAGGTGCTCCAGCAGGCGCGTACCGGCGCCGCAGGAGCTCTCCAGCAGGATCCCGTTCTCCCGGCCGAAGGCCAGCACCTGGTCGACGACCTGCCCGGACTCGTCCAGGACCAGGCTCATCATGCAGCGCTCCGAAGTGAGGTACTCCACGTCGCGGGCGAGCAGCCGCTGCGCGAAGTCCACGGCCGCGGGCCCGGTGATCTCGATGAGGCGGTTCCCGCCCAGGTCGAGGACGGCGGCGCGCTCCCTGAGCACCCGATACTCATCGGCCGACTCGGAGAAGCGCAGCGGGACCGAGCTGTCACCCACCTCGCCGTAGACGGTGCCCTCCGGATGCAGGTTCGCGAGGACGGTAGCCATGCTTCACACCTTTCGTACGGAACGTTGACCCGCCGGATCGGCGATCGTGAGGTTTCCTTCGGCGGCGACCTGGCCGTCCACCCGCGCCGACACCCGGTACTCGGCGAACCCGGCGCCGCCCCCGGTCCGCTCGGCCGACAGGGTCAGCTGGTCGCCGGGGACGACGGGACGGCGGAACCGCATCGACCTGACGCCGGCCAGGTAGCTGATCTCGCTCGCGCCCGCCAGGGCGAAGACCACCCCGGCGAGCTGGGCCAGCGCTTCGATGATCACGATGCCGGGCAGCACGGCCGCGGTCGGGAAGTGGCCCTGGAACCAGAGTTCGGTCCCGGCGACGTTCTTGGTCGCGGTGCCCTTGACGCCCGGCTCCACCCTGCTGACCCGGTCGAGCAGGAGCATCGGCCAGCGGTGCGGGAGCACCTGCCTGATCTGGTCATGGTTCAGCCCGGTCGCCGTGGCCGCCGACCTGACCGCCTGCGCCGTCGTGGCGGCTTTCGCCGCGGCCGTGCCCGTCGCCGTAGCCGCTGCCGAGGCCGCGACTGTGGCCGAGGCCGTGGCCGCCGCTGTGGCCGAGGCGAGCTGGGTGGCGCCGATCGTCATGGCGTCGCCCGCAGAGCGGGGTTGACCTCGTCCGCCAGCCGCGACACCGAGCCGAAGACGGCCATCTCGCTGTCGTACAGCGCCACGCCGAACTCGGCCTCGATGGCGACGTACAACTCCAGGACGTCGAGGCTGTCGAGTTCGAGGCCGCGCCCGAAGAGCGGCTGGTCGTCGGTGATCCAGTCCGGCTCGATCTCCAGGTCGAGCCGGGACACGATCATCTTCTTGATCTGGGTGCACGTCTGCCGGCGCTCGGCGGCCTTCGCGCGGAGCTGGTCGAGGGTCATCCATCCTCCATGTGCCTCGTGACGGGGGCTTGCGGTCGGGGACTGGTTCACGGTTCGTGCCGAGATCGGCTCACAGCGGGTGGGCTCAGCAAGTGGGGACTCAGCGGGTGGGGCTCAGCGGGTGGTTTCGCGGCGGGTGGACTCGCGACGCGGCGGGTCAGCCGAGGCCGCCGCCGTGGGCGACCACCACCGCGCCGGACATGTACGACGCCTTGTCGGAGGCGAGGAAGCTCACGATCGTCGCGATCTCCTCCGGCCGGCCCATGCGGCCCAGCCGGATGCGCGTCTCGTAGTCCTTCCTGATCTTGGCGGGCACCTTGCGCGTCATGTCGGTGGTCACGAACCCGGGCGCCACCACGTTGGCCCGGATCCCGTGCGGGGCCGCCTCGTTCGACAGCGCCTGGGTGAAGGCGATGATCGCGCCCTTGGAGGCCACGTAGTTCGTCTGGCCGGGGAAGCCGCCGTCCAGCCCGCTGGTCGAGGACACGGTCACGATCGCGCCCCGCCGCTGGTGCTGCATGATGCGCAGCGCCTCCCGGCAGGTCAGGAAGGTGCCGGTGACGTTGGTGTCGATGGGCCCGCGGAACTGTTCCAGGCTCATGGCGACGAGATAGCGGTCCAGCGTGATGCCGGCGCTCGTCACCAGCACGTCCAGGCGGCCGTGATCGGCTCGTACGCCCTGGAACATCCGCCGTACCTCGGCCTCGTCCGTTACATCGGCGCGCACGGCCGTCGCGCTGCCGCCCTCTTTCCCGATCAGGGCGACGACCTCCTCGGCGTCCGCCTCCGAACGGGCGTAGTTGACCACGACGTGGGCACCCTCCCGGGCCAGGTCGAGCGCGACCGCCCGGCCGATGCCGCGCGACCCGCCCGTAACCAGGGCCACGGAGCCTTCGGCAAAGAGCATCATCGTCTCCAGGGGTTTGACAATGCGCATACCAAACAATTGGTACCTGCACCGATAAAGCTACTAAAGGCGGATATCACGCCTGTATCATCCGGTTATCCATGCATTGACGGCGATAAGCAGATATACGACGCTAACAACATGCACGAGGTCGATGTTGAGGTTCTTATCGTCGGTGGCGGGCCGGTCGGCCTGGCGGCATCCATCGAGCTCTCCCGGCACGGAATATCCTCCCTTCTCGTGGAGAGGCACCCGGGGACCGCGATTTTCCCGAAAGCGCGCCTCATTTCCACCAGAACCATGGAAATCTTCCGGTCCTGGGGAATCGCCGAGGAGGTGGAGGGCGCGGGAATGCCCCGCGAGGACGTGCTGGCGGTCGGCGTCGGCACCTCGCTGGCCTCCGATGACTTCGTACGGGCCGCGGCGGCGATCGACCGGGACGCGCCGCAGAGCCCCACGTACACCTACCTCTGCTCGCAGGACATCCTCGAAGTGATCCTGCGCAGGGTCGCCGAGTCTCACCCACGGTCCGACGTCCGCTTCGCGACCGCCATGACGGACCTCCGCGTCACCGCCGACGGCGTGGAGGCGACCATCGAGCCCACGGCCGCATCCACCACCGGACCAGCGGCTGGGCCCAGGACCGGGCAGGCTCCCGACCCCATGACCGAGCCCGAGAGCTGGAACGGCGACGGGGACGGGGACGGGCCGATGCTCGTGCGGGCGCGTTATCTTGTGGCAGCCGACGGGAGCCGCAGCGGGATCCGGGACCGGCTCGGGATCGAGGTCGTGGGGCCGCCGCCGCTGGGGCACATGGTCAGCGTCATGTTCGACGCCGACCTCGGCGAGCTGCCCGCCGACCGCCGGGTGGCGCTGTCGTTCCTGCGCAGCGACCCGCCGTGCGCGGTGGAGGCGGTCGACAACAAGCGGCGCTGGATGATCCAGACCGGCTACGACCCGAGCACCGGCGGCAGCGCGGCCGACTTCACCGAAAAGGCGTGCGTCGCGGCGGTACGCTCGGCCGTCGGCCTGCCCAACCTGCCCGTCACCGTCGTCGGGGTCATGCCATGGCTGCAGCAGGCGGTGGTGGCGACCGGGTTCCGCAGCGGTCCGGTCTTCCTGGCCGGCGACGCCGCGCACGCGACCACTCCGCAGGGCGGGTTCGGGATGAACTGCGGCATCCAGGACGCGCACAATCTGGCCTGGAAGCTGGCCGCCGTCCTTAACGGGACGGCCGGTGCGGAGCTGCTGGCCACATACGACGCCGAGCGCCGCCCCATAGCCGCCAGGACAGTGGACGAGAGCCTGACCAACGCCCTGATCACCCTGCGCATGATGCAAGGGCAGCTGTCGATGGACCAGGCGATCGAGCAGCAGGCCGAGCGCCGCAGCTCCGAGGGCCTGATCCTGGGCTTCCGCTACGAGTCGGCCGCGGTGGTGCCCGACGGCACGCCGGACCCGGCACCGGCGGATCCCTACCGGACCTACGTCCCGACGGCCCGCCCCGGCCACCGCGCCCCCCACGTCTGGCTGACCTCCCGGGAGGGCAGGGTGTCGACGCTCGACCTGCTGGGCCCGGCCTTCACCCTCATGACCCCGACCGGCAGCGGGTGGGTCCAGCCCGCCAAGGAGGCGGCGCACCGGCTCGGCGTCACGCTGTCCGTCGTCGAGATCTCCCGTGCGGGCGAGAGCGAGCCCGACGCGCCGCTCACCTCCCCGACCTGGGCGGAGGAGTACGGCGTCGGCGACACCGGGGCCGTGCTGGTCCGCCCTGACGGTCATGTCGGCTGGCGTTCGCCCGGCGGAGCGGCGTCGCAGGCCGCGCTGGCCGGCGCGTTGGGCGCCATCCTGGCCAGGTCGTGATGGTGGCGGGCCCGCGTACGCATCTGCGCGGCCCCGAGGCGTACGGACAGGGGGTTGCCTGACGACGTGGCGACCAGGTCGGTGACGGCCTGGGCCACGGTCGGCGTGTAGGGCGCGCCGACGAGCATGTCGGCGAGCTCCCGCGCCGCCTCGGCCGGGAGCGGGCGGACGAACTCGCGGTGCGCGCCCTGCCTGGCCACCAGGTCGTCGAGCGGGTCGGCGCTGGTGACGATGACCCGGCAGTTGGCGCCGCCGGGGAGCAGCGGCAGCACCTGGGCGCTGTCCTTGACGTCGTCCAGCACCACGAGCAGTCGTCTGCGCGCCGTACAGCTGCGGTAGAGCGCCAGCTTCTCGGCGGGGTCGAGGGGGATGTCCTGGGCGGGCACGCCGAGCGCCCGCAGGAACCGGTCGACCACCGCGCCGGCGGACACGCCGCGCATGTCGGCGTACAGCTGCCCGTCGGGGAACCAGTCGATCCTGGCGTGCGCCCAGCGCAGGGCCAGCGCCGACTTGCCCACCCCACGCGGGCCGCTCAGGACCATCGTCCCCGGCATCGCCACCTCGGGCTCGGGCCGCAGCGCCGCGTCCAGCGCGGCGAGCTCGCCCGTGCGGCCGACGTACGGCAGGACCTGCGGAGGCAGCTGCGACGGTACGACCGGTCCCGCGCCGGACGGCCGGTGGGCGGCGGGCCGCATGAGCCCGGACTCGTCGCGGAGCACCTGGTCGTGCAGCCGCCGCAGCGCCGGGCCCGGTTCGAGGCCGATCTGCTCCAGCAGGTAGCGGCGCGTCTCCTGGTAGGTGCGCAACGCCTCGGCCCGCCGGCCGGCCCGGTACTGCGCCAGCATGAGCTGGGCCCGGACCCGCTCCCGGAACGGGCATTCCGCCACGAGGGCCAGCAGTTCGGGGATCACCCGGTGGTGGTGCCCCAGGTCGATCTCCAGCTCAAGGCACGCCTCCAGGGCCTCAAGGCGGGACTCCTCCATCCGCGCGACGTCGTACCGCAGACCGCGAATGTCCTCGAACGGGTTGCCCCGCCACAGCGCGAGCGCCTCCCGCAGCAGCAGGACGGCGTCCTCGCGGGCCCGGCCCGCCGCCTGGCCGCGCGCCCGCGCCACCAGCGCCCCGAACCGGAGCCAGTCGATGTCCTCGGCCGAGACCCGCAGCAGGTAGCCGGGGCTGGAGGTCTCGATCGCCGCGGCCCCTAGGGTCCTGCGCAGCCGCGACACGCAGATGGCGATCTGCCGCCCCGCGCTCTGCGGCGCCGAGCCGGCCCAGACGGTCTCGATCAGCCGGTCGACGCTGACGACCCGGTTGGCGTTCAGGACCAGGCTGGCCAGGATCGCCAGCTCCCTGTTCGCGCAGATCTGTAGCTCTTCGCCGTCGTCGAACACCCGGAGCGGGCCGAGGACGTGGAATTCGAGTGCCATCAGCGTTCCGTCCCGGCCTGATAAAGATATTGTCGCGCCATGTGGGAATCTCTCCCGCCGATAACTCGGGATATGCACTACTCACAAAGCTAGTAACGGCTCCCTGGCCGAGTCACCCCTAAGCGGCCCCTGACGGGAGGCCGAACCCACTCGATAGGGGTGCCGCAGAATCCGCACCCCATGGCCGTCTCCAGGGGTCACCTAGGGGTCGGAAACCTATTCCGGCGGTCCTAGGATTCAACTCAGACGGATTGACCGGTACTTTGTCCGCTCGGGAGGCGATGCACAGTTCTCCGCCGTTGCACCCCCGGAACGCGAGAGGCCATCACACCATTCGGTGTGATGGCCTTCCGCATTGTGCTCAGCGCGAGAAGCTCACCGGGGAAAGTTCACCGGGCCGGGCCGCTGCTCTGGACGGCCGGCTGCGGGGCCAGGACGGCGATGGCCGTCACGATCAGGCCGTTGCCGGTCATCCACCGGCCGGTGAAGCCGCCCAGACGTTGCCCCTGCCAGCGGGGCCCGAGAACCAGGAGGCGCGCGGTGAACGTCCGCCGCACCGGATCCACCGTGATCGCCGCGTCCTGGAAGTCGAGCCACCGCTTCGCCAGCGGGAACCACGCCTTGTACACCGACTCCTTGGCGCAGAACAGCAGCCGGTCCCAGCTCATCCCCGGGTGCTCGGCGGCCAGAGCGCGAAGCATGTCACGCTCCTGCGGCAGCGAGATGGCCTCCACGACGCCTTCGGCCAGCGGCTTGTCGGGCTCGGCGTCGATGCCGATCGTCCCGGCCGCCTGGGCGAGCGCGGCGGCCCGGTAGCCGGCGCAGTGGGTGATGCTCCCGATGACGCCCAGCGGCCACAGCGGCTCGCCGCGCAGCCCCGACAGCACGGGCACCGGCGCCACGCCGAGCCGTTCCATCGCCTTGCGCGCGCACAGCCGCGCCGTCGTGAACTCCTTGCGCCGCTTGTCCACGGCCCGCTGGATCAGCCGTTCCTCCTCCGGGAAGAGCATCGTCCCGGGCGGGTCGTCGAAGGTGTCGTACGCCTTGACCGTCGCGGGCAGGATGTGCTCGATCATCTTCACTCCGGAGCTGGAAGTACGGTCCTGAGCGGGCCGCCGGTGCGCCCGCGCGGGACCCACTCGCGCGGATAGCCCAGAGAGACCTCTTCGAAGCGCACCCCGTCGTGGAACGTCGTGCGAGGGATGTGCAGATGCCCGTAGACGACCGCGACCGCGTCATAGTGCAGGGGCCAGGTGGCGGTCCGCTCGGTCCCGCACCACAGGGCGAACTCCGGGTGCCGCAGGATCCGGGTCGGCTCGCGGACGAGCGGATAGTGGTTGACCAGCACGGTGGGCAGGCGCGGATCCCGCTCGCCGAGGCGGCGCCGGGTCTCCGCGAGCCGCGCCCGGCACCAGGCGTCGCGGGTCGGGTAGGGGTCCGGATGCAGCAGATATTCGTCGGTGCAGACGACGCCCGCCTCGTGCGCGCGCTCCAGTGCCAGGCGCTTGCCCGCGCCGTTCGCGCCGAAGGTGTAGTCGTAGAGCAGGAACAGCGGGGCGACGGTCACCGGACCGCCGAGCCCCGTCCAGACCGGATAGGGATCCTCCGGCGTCAGCACGCCGAGGCCCCGGCACATCTCCACCAGGGCGAGGTAGCGGTGCTCGCCCCGTAACTGGATCGGATCGTCGCGCGGTGTCCACAACTCGTGGTTTCCGGGCGTCCAGACGACCGTGGAGAAACGGCTCTTGAGAAGGGTCAGCGCCCATTCGATGTCGGCGAACCGCTCGGCGACATCTCCGGCGATCAGCAGCCAGTCGTCGGCCGAATACGGAAAGACGTTCTGGACGACGGTCCTGTTCTCGGAGAAGGCCACATGGAGGTCGCTGACCGCCAGCAACCTCCCGCCACCCGACCCTCCAACGACCACCAGCACAGCTTATACAGCAGCATATCTCTGCGAAAGCCGACTTAACTACTTTATGGGGCGTCATCCTCGGAAGTAGGGGGGACGCCTAGGGGTTGTCGCAGGTCAGGGCGGCCCCTGAAGGAGTTCCCAGGTCAGCGGGTACGGGCAGAACTCGTGTCATCCAGGGGGCCCCGCAAAACGTATATATAAGAGGATAAATACCTAGCTTCCACCTCAGCGCAAAGCCGATCCGAACCGCTGGATCGGACTTTGACCGGTCTTTGACCGCACTTTGAGTGATGCTAGGTATCAATAGAAATGCAGCAGTCTGCGATTGGCACACTAAGGCGGTCCAATTGCGTTACACGAGGCTGGGACGGGATGGACCGGACATCTCGAACATCGGACTCGGCTCACTGGCCCTCAGCGGCGCCTATGGCCCCATCGATGGCGATGAGGCGCTCGGGCTGATTCGCCGGGCCTTGGACGGTGGCGTGACGCTCCTGGACACCGCCGGCTTCTACGCCGCCGGAGAGGTGGAACGCCTCGTGGGCCGCGCCATCGCCGGGCGGCGCGACGAGGTGGTGGTCTCGACGCGCGGCGGCGTGCGCCGCGGCGGCCCCGGCGAGCCGATCGAGTTCGACGCGAGCCCCGACCATCTGGCGCGGGCCTGCGAGGCGTCGCTGCAACGCCTCGGTGTCGACTGCGTCGACCTGTACTACCTGTACTGCCAGGACGACCGCACCCCGGTGGAGGAGGCTGTGTCCCGGCTGTCGGAGCTCGTGCGGGCGGGCAAGATCCGCCATCTCGGACTGACCAACGCCACGGTCGACCAGGTACGGCGGGCGCATGCCGTGCATCCCGTCACCGCGCTCGCCCTGGAGTACTCGCTCTGGGGCCCGCACGCCTCGCCGGAGCTCCTCGACGAGGCGCGGCGGCTCGGCCTCGGCGTGGTCGCCGCCCGCCCGCTCGGCCGCGGCTTCCTCACCGGCCGGATCAGGTCACCGCTCCAGCTCGGCACCGGTGACTGGCGGCACGAGGACCCCCGCTTCCAGCAGGAACACCTGCGGCTGAGCACGCCTCCGCTGCGGCAGATCGAGGCCGCGGCGGCCCAGCTCGACCTGGGCGCCGGCCGGCTGGCGCTGGCCTGGCTGCTCTCCCACGGCGATCACGTCGTGCCCGTGCCGAGCACCCGCGACCCGGTGCACCTGGAGATGAACCTGGCCGCCTCCGGTGTCCGCCTGACGCCAGAAACCCGCGACCGGCTGGCCGGCATCCTCCCGGCCGGCGGCGCGAACCAGTCGGGCTCACTCCTGCTCTGACCCCGCACCCAGCCGAGCCCAGTTCTCAAACCTCAGGGCCCGATTGGGCTCAGGGCGCGGGGGTCAAGGCGGCTCAGTCGGGATCGTTCCGGCTTTGGGGCGAGATCAGGGACGCGGCGAGCGCCTTGTTGACGGCGTCGATCCTGGAGACGGCGTTGAGCTTGACGAAGATGTTGCGCATGTGCCGCTTCACCGTCGCCTCGGCGAGCCCGAGCCGGCGGGCGATCTGCCCGTTGCTCAGCGCCTGCGCGGCCAGTTGGAGCACCTCCTGCTCCTTCTGCGACAGCACGCCGGGCGCCGGCCCCTCCACATGCGCGAGGCTGTGGCGCGACACCGCGAGCACCACCCGCGCCGGGTCCTCGTACACGCTCCTGATCGCCGCGATCAGCTCGTGCCGGTGGACGCTCTTGAGCAGGTAACCGCGGATGCCCGCGGCCAGCAGCCTGGTGAGCAGCTGCGGCCCGTCGTACATGCTCAGGATGATGATCTGCGTCTCCGGGGACAGGCACCGGATCCGGGTGACCGTCTCGGTCACCTCGTCGCCGGGGATCTCCACGTCGAGCAGGACCACGTCGGGCCGGGTCTCGAGGACGACGGCCAGCGCGGTCGCGGAGTCGCCGGCCTCGCCGACGATGCTCATCTCGCCGGAGGCCTCGAGGATCTCACGCAGGCCCTCGCGGAAGAGGGCATGGTCGTCCACGATGGCGACGCTGATCTTGGTGTTACGGTCGGTCCGGTTCATGGGGCTGTCTCTTGAGAGGGATGAGGAGCTCGACGAGACAGCCGTTGCCCGGGACGCTGGAGATGGCCACATTGCCCCCGAGTAACTCGGCGCGCTCCCGCATGGATGTCAGGCCCACGCCGCCACGCTCGCGGGCGCACGACGGGTCGAAGCCCTGCCCGTTGTCCTGGACGGTCGCGCTGAGCTCGTGCGGCGCGATGTCCACCCGCATGAGGATCACCGAGGGCCCGGCGTGGCTGAGCGCGTTGCGGGCGGCCTCCCGGATGATGAGGAACGCCTCGTCGAGGACCCTCGGCTCCGCCCATGACTCGTCACCGTTCACATCTAGGCCGACGGACACGACATCGTCCTCGACCGCCTCCAGGAAACCGAGCAGTGCCTTCTCCAGACTCCTCACGGGGACCTGGGGATGCAGCTCGGAGGTTATCTGCCGCAGGTTCTCCATCGTCTCCTGGATGGCCTGCTGAGCGACCCCGACCTTGACCTCCGCCCGCGCCGGGTCGCTGGCCCGGTGCACCTCCGACAGAGCGAGCTGCTGGTGCGCGACGCTGATCCCATGGCCGATGCGATCGTGCAGCTCACGGGCGATGCGGCGGCGCTCCTCCCCCTGGGCCTCCTGCACCTGGTTGAGCAGGAAGCGGTGATAGCTCTCGGCGGACTCGCGGATTCGCCGGGAGAGGCTCTCCTCCATTCCGGTGGCCACGAGTGTGAATGCTTCGGCCGGCGAGTCGGCCTCGACGGCTATTCGCCGCGCGAGGTGACTCAGAGCAACCCGGAAAAAAAGTGAGCCCGCCTCAAGAGAGGCTTTCGGATGAACTCCGCTCGAGGCGCGAGTAGTGCCGACTTCCCATGCGTGGAACTTATAGAGCTCGTTGACCTGCACTTTTCCGGCACGGAGCGTGGCCGCCACATCGTCGAGGACGAACTCGGCGGTCATTACGGCTTGGTGCGTGGCGCGCGGATCCGCGGAGAGCGCGTTGCCGGTGGCCTGGAGCTGCGACTCGAATTCCCTGAGGATTTCTTCTCGACAAGCATCAACGAATCTCGCAGGGTCGTTCTCAGCATCGTATGCCGCATCCAAGGAGCCCCCTTGGCCATGGGACGCGCGTGCCCCAACTATCTCGCAGGTGCCTCACCAAAGCAACATATAAGGTCAGATATTAGAGATCAGCGCGGTAATGTGAACTAGGTGCTGCGTCACCATGAACGCCCTGTAAGGCCGGCGTTGTTGATCACTTCCGCCCTTGGCGGCTGATTGGCCCGCCGCGATCACCGCGACCGTGCCCGCCGCCATGGCGAGGCAGACACCGGCGAGCGGCACGCGGAAGAACACGACGGCCACGCCGAGCGCGGCGGCCAGCGTGAGCGCGGCGACGTACATGCAATGACGTGACTTCCGCTCTCCGCAGGTCACCGCGATGGTCCGCCGGCCCGCCGCGGCGTCTCCCTCGATGTCGGACAGATCCTTGGCGGGTACGCCCACGAAGGCCATCCAGCAGGTGGCGGCGACCGCGAACACGATCAGGCCCTTCGGCGTGGACAGGCTCTCGCCGCCGGTGATGGCGGTCAGCCCGCCCCAGTACGACAGCAGCCCCGACGTGCACAGCACCACGACCGTGCCGGTCGAGCCGCTCTTGAGGTGGAACGGCGGCGCCGAGTAGAGGTAGCCGAGGACCAGGTTGAGCCCGACGATCCAGGTCAGCGCCGGGGGCAGTCCGGCGGTCGCGGCGATCGAGAGAACGGCCGCGACGGCGGCCACCACGGCCGCGGTCCGCGGGGCGAGATCACCGCGGGCGATCGGCCGGCCGGACCCGTTGACCCGGTCCTCCGTGACGTCGGTGACGCCGTTGAGCAGGTAGATGGCGAAGATCGACAGAACCCAGGCCGCGGCCCCCTGCAGCACTTTCGCCGGTTCCGGCACTGGCGAGACCGGGAGGGCGAGCACGGCTCCGGTCATGAATCGAAGGGTGGACACGGCGAGTACGGCAGGACGGGCCTCGACGAAGCACAGCCGGAGCACCCGCGCACTGGATCGCAGGGCGGTGACACCTGGCGCTTGATTGGACACCGATAAGCTGACCATGACCGGATTGTGGCCCTCGGTAAGGGATCCGGTAAGGGCGGCATCCGAAAGTTGTAGTCGGCATTGGTACTTTAGATACCCCCCGTACAACTCTCGGCGCGCCACCCCGAACTCCTGGGGATCCGCCTTGTCCGGTCACCGCCACCCCTATAGCTTGAGGTCGTCGGTCGGGGCACGGAATCACATTCCCGCCTCACCGAACTGAGAATCCTCACGTTAGGGAATCTGATGCCGGATTTCAAGTTACTGGGGCCGATGGAGATGGTCGACGACCGCGGCCAGTCCCATATCCCGGTGGGGCCGAAGGTCCGGCAGGTCCTCGCGTTACTCACGCTCAACGCGGGAAAGGTCGTCGACGTCGATCTCCTTATCCATGAATTGTGGAGCGAGAACGAGCCGAAAGACGCCGTCAAGACCCTTCAGACGCACATTTATCACCTCCGCCGAATTCTGCTGAGAATGGGCCCGGTCGTGGCCCAGCTGGTCGTCACCCGAGCGCCCGGCTACCTGCTGCGCGCCGACCCGGAACGGGTGGACGCCCTCGTCTTCCCCCGGCTGGTCGAGCGGGCCGCCGGCCACCACCGCGCGGGCGACCACGAGGCCGCCGACCTGGTCCTTCGGAAAGCGCTGTCCATGTGGTCCGGCCCCCCGCTGGCCGACGTGCCGAGGGGCGCGGTGCTCGGCCCGCGCGCCACCGCGCTCGACGAGCAGCGGCTGCGGGCGGTGGAGATGCACCTGGAGACCAGGATCCGGCTGGGCCTGCACGGCGAACTCATCGACGAACTCCGCGTGCTCGTGGCCGCCTATCCCTTGAACGAGAACTTCCATACCCAGCTCATCACGGCACTCGGCCGCGCGGGCCGGCGCGCCGACGCCTGGCGCGCCTATGAAGGGCTGCGCGCGCTGCTGGAAGCCGAGCTGGGCGTGGAGCCCGCCTTCGACATCCAAAACCTCCATTTGACCGCTCCCACGGGAAGTCATTCAGGAAAGGACGTCTGACGATGAAAGGCTTTGAGCGTTACGCTGGATTCACGCCCGTAGACCTGACCGACCGCACTTGGCCGAGCAATCGGATAGTGGCGGCGCCCCGCTGGTTATCGACCGATCTACGTGACGGCAACCAGTCGCTGGCCAACCCGATGACACCTGAGCGCAAGCTCAAGATGTTCGACCTCCTGGTGGAAATCGGCTACAAGGAGATCGAGGTCGGCTTTCCCGTCGCCAGCCAGAACGACTACGACTTCGTCCGCCTGCTGATCGAGCGGGACCGGATCCCCGACGATGTGCGGATCACCGTGCTCACGCAGGCCCGCGACGAGCTGATCGAGCGGACCGTGGAGTGCCTCGAAGGGGCGCCCCGGGCCATGATCCACGTGTACAACGCCACGTCGCCGCTCTTCAGGCGGGTGGTCTTCGACATGAGCCGCGCCGAGTGCAAGGACCTGGCCGTCCAGGGCACGCGCCTGATGATGAAGTACGCCGAGCGGACGCTGCGCGACTGCGACCTGGGCTACCAGTACTCCCCCGAGCTCTTCAACGAGACCGAGCTCGACTTCTCCCTTGAGGTGTGCGAGGCCGTCATGGACGTCTGGCAGCCGGAGCGGGGACGCGGCATCATCCTCAACTTCCCGACGACGGTCGAGCGGTCGCTGCCCAACGTGTTCGCCGACCAGATCGAATGGCTCGACCGCAACCTGTCGCGCCGCGAGCACGTCTGCCTGTCCATCCACCCGCACAACGACCGCGGCACCGGGGTGGCCGCCGCCGAGCTGGCCCTGCTGGCCGGCGCCGAGCGGATCGAGGGCTGCCTGTTCGGCAACGGCGAGCGCGCCGGCAACGTCTGCCTGGTGACGCTGGGCATGAACATGTACGCCCACGGGATCGACCCGGGCATCGACTTCTCCGACATCAACGCGATCCGGCGCACGGTCGAGCTCTGCAACGAGCTGCCGGTGCATCCCCGGCACCCCTACGGCGGCGACCTCGTCTACACCGCCTTCTCCGGCTCGCACCAGGACGCCATCAAGAAGGGCTTCGACGACCTGGAGCGGACGGCCGACGAGCGCGGCGCCGACGTCGCCGAGCTGCCGTGGCGTATGCCGTACCTGCCCGTCGACCCCAAGGACGTGGGCCGTACGTACGAGGCGGTCGTGCGGGTCAACAGCCAGTCCGGCAAGGGCGGCGTCGCCTACGTGATGAGCGCCTGGCACGGGCTCAACCTGCCGCGCGGCATGCAGGCCGACCTGTCGGCCAAGGTCCAGGCGCAGGCCGACGCGGTGGGCGGCGAGCTGTCGCCGAGCCGGATCGGGGCCATCTTCCGCGCCGAGTACCTCTTCCACGGCGACCCGTCGGAGCCCCTGCCCGTGGGGCGGGAGCCGGTGACGGCGGCGCTGTACATCGACGGGCGCTTCGACGTCGGCGGCGACCGGGCCGACGCCTGCCGCGCGCTCGGCTCGGTGCTGGCGCCCTGGGGCATCCAGGTCCACGTCGTGCACCGTACCGGCCGCCCACTCGACCACGAGCAGCCGAGCGGGCCCGGCGACCGCTCGAACGACGAGACGGTGATCTACGCCGAGTGCCGGATGGGCGGCGCCGTCACCTGGGGCGCCGGCATCGACGCGGACATCGCCACGGCCGCCTACTCGGCCGTCCGCGCCGCCCGCGCCCGCCTCACCCCCGACGCACGACCCACCGAGGAGAAGGAGACCCGTGATGCCGAAGAGAATCCACCGGCAGCGCCCGCGCGGCCCCCGTACCCGAGGCCGTCTGGACCTGCGCACGCCGTCCGGCCGCAGGCTGCCCTTCTGACACCCAGCCGACTCTGACATCCAGCCGACTCTGACAGCCGACGAACGAAAAAGGGGAGGCCGATCATGGCCATGGACGAACGACGGGAGGGCCTGACCTCCCTGGAGGAACTGCTGCGCGAGACGGTGGCCGGCAAGGGCAGGATCGCCATGGTGACCGGCGCCATCGCGACCGGCAAGAGCGAGCTCCTGTACGCGTTCGCGGAACAGGCCTTCGAGCACGGCGCGTTACCGCTCACCGCCACGGGATCCCTGGCGGAGAGTGGCCTACCGCTCGGCGTGCTGGCCCAGCTGCTGCACAACGCGCCCCTGACGGAGGAGCAGCGGGCCGCGACCATGGACCTGCTGCACGAGGGCATGAGCTCGCAGCTGTCGAGCGATCCGCAGGCCGAGGCCATCGACCACATGGACGTGCAGATCGTCGACGCGCTCTGCGCGGCCCTGCTCGAACTGTCCGAGCGCTGCCCGCTGGTGATCGTCGTGGACGACGTCCACCAGGCCGACCGGGCCTCGCAGCTCTGCCTGGCCTATCTGGCGCGGCGGGTCAAGTTCGCCCAGGTCATGCTGGTCTTCAGCGCGCCGGACCACAGCGCGCACGTCCAGACGCTCTTCCACACCGAGGTGCTGCGGCAGCCGCACTGCCGGCCCATCCGGCTCACCCACCTGTCCGCCGATGAGGTGGCGCGCTGGGTGACCGTCCGGGCGGGCGCCGCGGCCGCCGGCGGGTTCGCGGCCGACTGCTACGCCCTGAGCGGCGGCAACCGGCTGCTGGTGACCGCGCTCGTGGAGGACTTCCAGGCCACCGGCGCCCCCGGCGCGAGGTATGGCGAGGGCACGGTGGCCTGCCTGCGCCGCGCCGACCGCCGGATGACGGTGGTCGCCAGGGCGCTGGCCGTACTGGGCGAACCCGCCTCGATCGGCCCGCTGCTCGGCGGCGGCGAGAGCGCCGTCATCAAGCTGCTGAGCAGCGGCGACCTGCCGGGCGGCCGGTCTCCGGGCGGCGAGACGGCGACCGACCGGCTGCTGGACGAGGGCGAGGCGGCGGTCGCCAAGGCGATCCAGGCGCTGACCGGCGCCGGCGTGCTGGAGCACGGCCACTTCCGCCACCCGGCGGCCAGGGCGGCCGTGCTCGCCGACCTCGACGCCGCCGAGCGGATCGACCTGCACCGCCGGGCCGCCGAGCTGACGTACGAGAGCGGCGCCCCGGCGGCCGTCGTCGCCGAGCACCTGCTGCAGGCCAGCCACGCCGGCGACCCCTGGGCCATCTCGGTCCTTGAGGAGGCGGCGCGGCAGGCGCTCCGCGACGACGGCGTGGAGTCGGCCATCGAATACCTCAAGCTCGCCTGGCGGGCCTGCGTGGACGAGCGGCGGCGGGCCAGGATCACCACCACGCTCGTACGGGCGGAGTGGCGGATCAACCCGAGCGCCCCCGCCACGCACCTGGCCGAGCTGACCGACGCCCTGCACAAGGGCTACCTGGGCGGCGGCGACACGGTGGTGCTGGCCAAGGCGCTGCTGTGGCACGGGCACGTGGCGGACGCGAAGGACGTCCTGGCCCACCTCAACGAGCTGGCCGAGCTGGACCAGGAGACCGTGGCCGAGCTGGCCGCGGCCCGCCCCTGGTTCCGCAGCCTGTACCCCTCGTTCCTGCCGCACCTGCCGGAGGTCAGCGGTGAGCAGGCGAGCAGCGCCGCCTCGTCCGTCGTCGTCGGCCGCCGGATGGAGTCGGCCGGCGTGCTGGCCAGCGTCCTGACCCAGGGTCCCCGTGAGGAGACCGTGGCGACGGCCGAGCGCATCCTGCGCGGCTCCCGGCTGGACGAGATGACGATGGACACGGTGGAGACCGCGCTGCTGGCGCTGACGTACACGGACCGGCCGGGCAAGGCGGCGCCCTGGTGCGACGCGTTCATCGACGAGGCGGCCTCGCGGCGCGCCCCGAGCAGGCAGGCCCGGCTGTCCGCCATCCGGGCGGAGATCGGCCTGCGCAGGGGCGACCTGGCGGCGGCGGCCTACGACGCGCAGCGGGCCCTGGAGATCATCCCGGCCACCAGCTGGGGTGTGGCCGTCGGCGGGCCGCTGGGCAGCCTGCTGCAGGCGGGCGCGGCGATGGGGCGGCTGGACGACTACGTGCGGCAGTTCAACCAGCCGGTGCCCGAGGCGATGCTGGAGACCAGGTTCGGCCTGCAGTACCTGCACGGCAAGGGCCGCTTCAACCTCATGGCGGGCCAGCCGCACCAGGCGCTGCGCGACTTCCAGCTCTGCGGCGAGCTCATGCGCAGGTGGGAGCTGGACGTGCCGGGGTTCATCGCGTGGCGTACGGACGCGGCCGAGGCGCTGATCCGCCTGGGCGACCACGAGGAGGCGCGCCGCCTGATCGACGAGCAGCTCGCCCGGTGCGGGCAGCAGTCCAGGCGCGTGCAGGGCATCGCGATGCGCCTGCTGGCGGCGGTGAGCGAGACGCGGCACCGCCCGATGCTGCTGCGCAAGTCGGCGGATCTGCTGCAGTCGGGCGGCGACCGGTACGAGCTGGCCAGGACGCTGTTCGACCTGACGGCGGCCTACCACGCCAACGGCGAGTATCGGCGGGCGGGCATGTTCGGCAGGCGCGCCCGGCTGCTCGCGGTGGAATGCCAGGCCGAGCCGCTGACCCTGGCGCTCAACCGGGGCGGCAAGGGCGACCGGAGCGCCGCGAACTCCGCCGGTGTGACGGGGATCCTCAGCGACGCCGAGCGGCGGGTGGCGGCGCTGGCGGCCGAGGGCTACACCAACAGGGAGATCTCCGCCAAGCTGTTCATCACGGTGAGCACGGTGGAGCAGCACCTGACGCGGATCTACCGCAAGCTCAACGTCACCCGGCGCACCGAGCTGCCGGCCAGCCTCACGGGCGAGGAGTCCATGCGGGCGCAGGTGTTCAGCTGACGCGAAAGCCCCGAAAAGGCGCCTCGCGCGCCTTTTCGGGGTCGTCCACGGAGCTTCACAGAGGGATGTTGGAATGCCGTCCTCTCGTGTGCGGTGCGCGGGCGAGGGCCTCGGCGAGCCGGAAGCGCGTGGTCGCGGGCGCGATGACCTCGTCGACCACGCCGAGCGACATCGCCCGTTCGACCCCACCGGAGATCCGCTGGTGCTCCTCGACCAGCCGGGCCAGCAGCTCGGGCCGCTCGGCCTCGGTGGCCGCGGCGAGTGCCTTCCTGTGCAGGACGCCGACCGCCGCCTCGGCGCCCATCACCGCCACCTCGGCGTCGGGCCAGGCGAAGACCGTCGTGGCGCCGAGGGAGCGGGAGTTCATGGCGATGTAGGCGCCGCCGTACGACTTGCGGGTGATCAGCGTGACCCTGGGCACGACCGACTCGGCGAAAGCGTGCAGCAGCTTGGCGCCCCGCCGGACGACCCCGCCCCATTCCTGCCCGACCCCCGGCAGGTAGCCGGGCACGTCCACCAGGACGACGATCGGGACGCCCAGCGCGTCGCACATGCGGACGAAGCGCGAGCTCTTCTCGGCCGACAGCGAGTCGAGGCAGCCGCCCTTGCGCAGGGGATTGTTCGCGAGCAGGCCGACGGTCCGGCCGCCGAGACGGCCGAGGCCGACCAGCATGTTCGGCGCCCAGCGGGGCTGCAACTCCTCGAACACCGGCCCGTGCTCGTCTCGGTCCATGACGCCGCGCACCAGGGGCCGCACGTCGTAGGCGCGGCGCGGCGATTCGGGCAGCAGCGCGCCCAGGTCCTCCCAGTCGTCCTGCAACAGGTCGAGGTCGAAGCTGCCGGGACGGGCGAAGAATCCGGCGAGGCGGCGGGCCCGCTCATATGCCTCGTCCTCGTTTCCGACGACGATGTGGGCGACCCCGGATTTACCGCCATGCGCTTCCGGACCGCCGAGTCCGGCCATGTCGATTTTCTCGCCGGTGACGCTCCGCACGATATCGGGACCGGTCACGAAGACGCGCCCCGCGTCGGCCATGATGACGATATCGGTGAGCGCCGGGCCATAAGCCGCGGCGCCCGCGGCGGGCCCGAGAATGACGGAGATCTGCGGAACGACACCGGACGCCTTCGTCATGGCGGCGAACATCCGGCCCACGCCGTCCATGGATTCCACACCGTCCGCGAGCCGGGCCCCGCCCGAATGCCACAACCCGATCACCGGGCAGTCGAGCCGTACGGCGGCCTCGATGGCGGCCACGATGTGGCGGGCGCCCGGCGCGCCCAGGGCGCCGCCCATCCGCGTGGCGTCGGTGCAGTAGGCGACGATGGGCGAGCCGCCGACCAGGCCGGACACGGCCTGGACACCGCTGTCGTCGGCGGCGTGGAGCGGTATGAGAGAGCCGGGATCCGCCAGCCGCGCCAGGCGGACGGACGGCGATCGGGTGTCTGCGGATTGCTCGACCAGAACAGTGGACATGGGCCATTTCCCTGCTGCCGTGAATCGATCAGAAGTCGTGAATCGACCAGGAGTAACGCCGAATTTGTCAAGGGCGCCGTTATCAGCCAACCCCTAGCAACTCCGCCGGTGGCCGTCAGGCCGGTGGCAACTTGTGGCCGGAACTTCTGCGCGTTGACGCGCGCGGGCGATTCACGCTGCCATGAAATGATCTCAACCCTGGAGGACGACCTTGTCTCTGTGGTCTTTACCGATGGTCGCCGCCCTTGTGGCCGCGACGGCGATCCCGGCCGGCGCTGTTACCGCCGCTCCGGGGACCGCCCCAGAACCGTATCCGGTCGCGTTGGTCAACACTTTCCTCGGCACTCAGGAGGCGGGTCCCGACTTCGGTCACGGCGGTGGGGCCGGGATGAACTTCCCCGGCGCCGTCCTGCCGTTCGGGATGATGCAGTGGAGCCCCGACACGGTGGCGAACGCCGGAGGTGGCTACAAGTGGGAGGACAACCGCTTACGCGGCTTCTCCATGACCCACATCAACGGCCCCGGCTGCACTGGGGCGCAGGACTTCCCCGTGATGCCGATCTCCGGAAAAATCGATAAATCGCCTGCTACGCATGGCATGGACTACGTCCAGACGTACAAGCATGACAACGAGAAGTCCACGCCTGGCTCCTACACCACCACCCTCGACACCGGGGTGAAGGCGGAGCTGGCCGCGACCCAGCGGGCCGGCGTCGGGCGGTTCACCTTCCCCGCCGGCAAGCCGGGCACGCTGCTGCTCAACACCAGCGGCTCGATCAACGGCGTGGACGACGGCGAGACCAAGATCAGTGGCAACACCGTCCAGGGCTGGGTGCAGACCGGTGGCTTCTGCGGCACGCCGATGCGCTACAAGGTCTACTTCCACGCCACCTTCGACCAGCCGATCACGTCCTACGGCACCTGGAAGGACGACCTCGTCCAGCCGGGCGCCCCATCGGTCAAGAACGCCTCGGCCGCCAAGGTCGCCGAGGCGGAGGCCGTGACGGCCGGCGACGTCGTCGTGAACGGGCCCGGCTCAGGCGCCTACCTGGAGTTCGACGGCACCAAGCCGGTGCAGATGCGGGTCGGCCTGTCGTACGTGAGCGTGGACGGCGCGAAGAAGAACCTCGACGCGGAGGTCGGCACCACCGGGTACGACTCGGTCGCCCTGAACGGGGCCTCCGTCTGGAACGACCGGCTCAGCCAGGTGCTGGTCTCCGGCGGCACCGCCGACCAGCGGCGCACCTTCTACAGCAACCTCTACCACGCGCTGCTGCAGCCGCACGTAGCCGAGGACGCCGACGGCACCTACACCGGCTCGGACGGCAAGCTCCACACCGTCGCCGCCGGCCGCCACCACTACGCGACGTTCTCCGGCTGGGACGTCTACCGCAGCGAGGTACAGCTCCTGGCCCTGCTCGACCCGGCCGTGGGCAGCGACATCGCCCAGACCATGTACGAGAACGCGCACCTGCTCGGCGACGTCTGGGACCGCTGGTCGCTGCAGAACGAGATCACCGGCGTCATGGTCGGCGACCCGTACCACTCGATCGTCTCCAGCCTGTACGCCTTCGGCGCCCGGAACTTCCCGGCCGCCGACGCGATGAAGTCGATGGTCACGGCGGCCCAGCGGGTCGGCGGGATGGACATCGGCCACCCGCAGATCAAGTACGACGAGCGGCCGGGCAACGCCGCCTTCATGAACAAGGGCTATGTCGTCTCGGACCCGTCCATGACGCTGGAGTACGGCATCGCCGACTTCGGCATCGCCCAGCTGGCCTCCCGGCTCGGCTACCGCGACGTATCCGCCACCTTCATGAAGCGCTCGCAGTCCTGGCAGAACACCTACAACCCGGCCAACTCCTGGATCCAGCCCAAGATGGCGGACGGGTCGTTCACCTCGCCCTTCGACCCCGCGAGCCCCGACTCCTACATCGAGGGCAACGGCGCCCAGTACCACTGGATGGTCCAGCACAACCCGCGCGGGCTGTTCGACGCGATGGGCGGCAACGCCAAGGCCATCCCCCGGCTGGACAACTACTTCAAGGCGCTCAACGCCGGGCCGAACGAGCCCTACGCCTACCTCGGTAACGAGCCCGCGCTGCCGTCGCCGTGGCTGTACGCGTGGGCCGGGCAGCCGTACAAGACCCAGGATCTGGTGCGACGGGTACAGCAGGAGCTGTTCAAACCCGGGCCTGACGGACTGGTCGGCAACGACGACCTGGGCGCGATGGCGTCCTGGTACGTCTGGTCGGCGATGGGCCTGTTCCCGGCGATTCCCGGCCGGGCCGAGCTACTGGTCAACACCCCGCTGTTCGACAAGATCAACATCAAGCGGCCGCAGGGCAACATCGACATCTACTCCCCCGGCTCCACCAACCGCTACATCCAGACGCTCAAGGTCAACGGCACGACGTCCGGCAAGGCGTGGCTGCCCGAATCGTTCGCCCTCCAGGGCGGCCGGCTCGACTTCACGCTCGGGTCCTCGCCGAACACCACGTTCGGCACCGGCACGACGAACGCGCCGCCGAGCTTCAACGAGGGCGCCAAGACCTACCTCGCCGGGTTCAATCCGGGCAGCGGGCCCGTCGAGCCGGGCGGGACCTTCGCTGCCACGCTCGCGGTGCAGTCCACGGGCGCCGCGGGCACCGTCAAGTGGCAGGCCAAGCCGCCGGCCGGGATCACCGTGACCCCGGCGAGCGGCACGCTGACCGTCCCGGCGCTGGGCAAGGCCACCCAGGCGGTCCAGGTCTCGGTGGCGTCGGGCACCGCGCTCGGCTTCGTCACCGTGCCGATCTCCGTCACCGCGCCGACCTACTCCAGCGGCGCCACGACCGCCGGCGACCTCACGGCCAGCGTGCGGCTGAACGTGGCCACCCGCGGCACGCCCGAGTGGTCGCACAACCTCGCGGGCATCGGCGACGACGCCGAGTCGGGGCTGGCCAACCTCGACGCGGCGGCCTTCAGCTACTCGGGGCAGGCCCTGGCCGCGGCCGGGCTCAAGCCGGGCGGCAAGGTCTCATGGAACGGCTTCGAGTTCACCTGGCCGAACCGCAAGCCCGGCGAATGGGACAACGTCAAGGTGGGGACCCAGCCGATCGAGGTGGCCGCGCCCGCCGGGGCCACGAAGATCGCCTTCCTGGGCTCAACCACCAACGGCTGGTCGGAGGTTACCGCGACGATCACCTACACCGACGGCTCCACCGGCACCGGCAAGCTCGGGCTCAGTGACTGGATGCTGGACTTCGGCGGCGGCCAGCCCCGATACGGCAACCAGGTCGTGGCCTCGACGCCGTATCAGCTCTACAACGGTTCGTGGATGATGCGGCCGCTCGGCTCGTACGTCTTCGCGGCGCAGCCGATCGCGCTCGACCCGGCCAAGAGGGTGAAGAGCATCACCTTCTCGCCGGTCCAGGAGGGGGCGATGCACGTCTTCACCTGGGCCTTTGCCTGATTTTTAGCCGCGGCTCCCCCTGCCTGGCACGGGGGAGCCGCTCTTTTGTGCGACAGCCCGCTTGCATTATGTAGGCTCCACCTGCCCTAATTTAGGTAAGCCTTTCCTACAGCGCGCGGGAGTGTCGGTGTTCGCCAGCTACCTCATAGGACTGCGAGAAGGACTGGAGGCGACGCTCGTCGTCTCCGTCCTGATCGCCTTCCTGGTCAAAAGTGACCGAAAGGACAAGCTGCCACACGTCTGGGTCGGCGTCGTGGCCGCCCTCGCGCTGGCCGTCGGTTTCGGCGCGCTGCTGACCTTCACAGCGGCCAACCTCGGTCACACGGGGCAGGAGCTCTTCGACGCGATCACTTCGCTGCTGGCCGTGGTGTTCGTCACCTGGATGATCTTCTGGATGCGCCGCATGGCCCGCGCGCTCTCCAAGGAGCTGCGCGGCAAGCTCACGGAGGCGCTCGAGATGGGCTCCCTCGCCGTGGTCGTGATGGCCTTCCTGGCCGTGGCCCGTGAAGGGCTGGAGACGGCGCTGCTGTTCTTCGCCTCCGTCCAGAGCTTCACCGCATCCGCCGGGGGCGTCAACAACCCCGCGGATCCGCTCATCGGCATCAGCCTGGGCCTGCTCACCTCGGTGGCGATCGGGTGGGGCATCTACCGCAGCGCCCTGAAGATCAACCTCACCAAGTTCTTCACCTGGACGGGCCTGCTGCTGATCCTGGTGGCCGCCGGCATCTTCAAGTACGGCGTGCACGACCTGCAGGAGGCCAACATCCTGCCGGGCCTGACCACCTACGCCTTCGACATCAGCGCGATCCTGCCCGCCGACTCCTGGTACGGCGCGCTGCTGGCCGGAATGCTCAACATCACTCCCCAGCCGAGCGTGCTGGAGGCCCTGGCCTGGGTCCTCTATCTCGTGCCGACCCTCATCCTCTTCCTGCGCCGCCCCCAGTCGACCTCTGCCCCGGCGAAGTCCACCGCCGCGCCCGAACAGGAGCGTCATGCTTAACTCCACCGCCCGCGGCCTCGCCCTGATGGTCGGCGCGTTCACCCTGGCCGCCTGCGGCTCAGGGACGCCGGCCACGACCGGCTCCGCCGCACCCGCCAAGCCGGGGAAGATCAGCGTCGCCGCCTCCGACACCGAGTGCAAGGTCGCCACCGCCGAGGTGCCCGCGGGCACCAGCACGTTCACGATCACCAACGGCGGCACCAAGGTCACCGAGTTCTACGTGTACGCGCCGGGTGACCGCGTCATGGCCGAGGTGGAGAACATCGTGCCGGGCCTGACCCGCGAGGTCATCGCCGAACTGCCCGCCGGGGCGTACGAGACGGCCTGCAAGCCCGGCATGGTGGGCAAGGGCCTGCGCAACGCGCTCAAGGTGACCGGTGAGCACAAGCCGCTCACCGACAACGCCAAGCTGGCCGAGGCCACCGCCAGCTACAAGCGCTACATCAAGACGCAGAGCGACACGCTGCTGATCAAGACGCAGGAGTTCGTCGACGCGGTCAAGGCGGGCGACATCGCCAAGGGCAAGGAGCTCTTCCCGGTCGCGCGTACGTACTGGGAGCGCATCGAGCCGGTCGCGGAGATCTTCGGTGACCTGGACCCGGCGATCGACGCCCGCGAGGCCGACCTGGCGGCCGGCGAGAAGTGGACCGGCTTCCACAAGATCGAGAAGGATCTCTGGATCACCAAGGACATCAGCAAGGACGGCCCGGTGGCCGACAAGCTGATCGCCGACGTCAAGACCATCGTGGCCAAGTCCAACTCCGCCGAGCTGACCCCGCTCAACCTGGCCAACGGCGCCAAGGAGTTGCTCGACGAGGTCGCCACCGGCAAGATCACCGGCGAGGAGGACACCTGGTCGCACACCGACCTGTGGGACTTCGACGCCAACGTTCAGGGCTCCAAGGCCGCCGTGCAGGCGCTCCGCCCAGTGCTGGACGAGCGCGCGCCCGACCTGGTCAAGACGCTGGACGAGAAGTTCGCCGCGGCCGAGGCCGCCTTGGGTAAGCACCAGAAGGGCGATGGCTGGCAGCTGCACAACGAGCTGTCCAAGGCCGAGCTGAAGGCGCTGTCGGACGCGATCAACGCGCTGGCCGAGCCGATCAGCAAGATCGCCCCGATCGTGACGAAGTAGGAGAGGCAGGACCATGAGCGAGCGCATGAGCCGCAGGAAGCTGTTCGGCATGGGCGCGGCGGGGGCGGCGGCCGTCGGCGTCGGCGCCGTGGCCACGCGCTCGCTGCTCGAAGAGCCGCCGGTCGCGCACGCGGCCTCGATCTCCGACCCCGTCTCCTTCTACGGCGAGCACCAGGCGGGCATCGTCACGCCCGCCCAGGACCGACTGCACTTCGTCTCCTTCGACGTGACCACCGACAAGCGGGCCGAGCTGGTCGAGCTGCTGCAGGAGTGGACGGCCGCGGCCGCCAGAATGGCGCAGGGCAAGGAGGCGGGCACGTTCGGCACGCTCGGCGGGGTCCCCGAGGCGGCGCCCGACGACACGGGCGAGGCGCTCGGCCTGCCCGCCTCCGGGCTGACGCTGACGATCGGCTTCGGGCCGTCGCTCTTCGACAAGCGGTTCGGCCTGGCGGACAAGCGCCCCGCCGCCCTCGCCGACCTCCCGAAATTTCCTGGTGAGGCGCTCATTCCGGAAATATCCGGTGGCGACATCTGCGTGCAGGCGTGCGCGCACGACCCCCAGGTCGCCGTGCACGCCATCCGCAACCTGGCCAGGATCGGCTTCGGCAAGGTGTCGGTCCGCTGGTCCCAGCTCGGCTTCGGCCGTACGTCCTCCACCTCGCGCGCCCAGGCGACGCCGCGCAACCTGATGGGCTTCAAGGACGGCACGAACAACCTCAAACTGGAGGACGCCGAGCTGCTGCGCCGGCAGCTGTGGGTGGACGCCCAGGACGGCCCCGCCTGGATGACCGGCGGCAGCTACATGGTCACCCGGAAGATCCGCATGATGGTCGAGACCTGGGACCGTACCTCGCTGGCCGAGCAGGAGGCCATCTTCGGCCGGGACAAGGGCGCCGGTGCGCCGCTGGGCAAGAAGGCGGAGTTCGACCCGCTGGACTTCGCGGCCAAGGGCGCCGACGGCGGGGCGCTCATCAAGAACGACGCCCACGTCCGGCTGGCCCATCCCAGCACCAACGGCGACGCCCACCTGCTGCGCAGGGGCTACAACTTCGTGGACGGCTCCGACGGGCTCGGCCGCCTCGACGCCGGGCTGTTCTTCATCGCCTATCAGCGGGATCCGCGCAAGCAGTTCGTGCCGGTACAGATGCGGCTGGCCAAGAGCGACGCGCTCAACGAGTACATCAAGCACATCTCCAGCGGGCTGTGGGCCTGCCCTCCCGGGATGCGGGACGCGGGTGACTACTGGGGACGCGCGCTCTTCGCGTGACTGGGGACGTGCGCTCCTTGCCTGACTGGGGACGCGCGCTCCTTGGCTGACTGGGGGCGCGCTCCTTGCCTGACTGGGGGCGCGCGGCTCTCGCCTGACTGGGGGGCGCGCTCTTCGCTTGACGTAGAGCCGATCTTCTTCGCCTGATGTACAGCCGCTTGCAACCCTGACCTGTTCATATGAAGCACGCGCAGTGACACGTCAGGGAGGCCGTTGTGATCATCGCTGTTGGCGCCTTCGCCTTACTCCTTCTGCTGGTCGCCGTCCTCATCGTCGTGCTCTACAACGGGCTGGTCCGCAAGCGCAACGCCGTCGAGAACGCCTGGGCACAGGTCGACGTGCAGCTCAAACGCCGCCACGATCTGGTCCCCAACCTGGTGGAGGTCGTACGCGGCTACGCCGGCCACGAGCGGCAGACGCTCACCGCCGTCACGGCCGCCCGCGCGCAGGCCCTCGGCGCGCACAGCCTCGCCGAGCAGGCCGACGCCGAGAACGCGCTGACCGGCGCACTGAAGACGCTGTTCGCGGTCACCGAGTCCTACCCCGACCTCAAGGCCAGCCAGAACTTCGCCGAACTCCAGGAGGAACTGGCCACCACCGAGAACCGGATCGCCTACTCCCGCCAGTACTACAACGACGCCGTCCTCACCTACAGCAACGCGATCCAGACCGTCCCGGCCAACATCGTCGCGGGCATGGGCGGGTTCACCGCCCGCGAATACTTCCAGGCGCCCGGCGAGGAGCGCGGGCCCGTACAGGTGCGGTTCTGATGACCGTCTGGTTCGCCGCGGCGGCCGTCGCCACCGCCTTATGGGCGCTGCTCCTGCTGGCCCTCGCGCTCGCGACCCGCACCCCGGACGTCACCCCCGGCCCGCCCGGCGGCGCGCCTACGGACGAATCACCCGCCGTGGTCGACCTCATCACCGGCGGCTGGCGCCTGTGCGACGAGGCCGCCTCGGCCACCCTGCTCGACCTCGCCGCGCGGGGCGCCGTCCAGATCGAGGAGGTCGGCCCGGAGCTGTCCCTGGTACGGCTGCGCAAGGCCGAGGGGCTGAACCCGTACGAGCAGCTTGTCTATGAGCACGTACGCTCACTCGCGCGCGACGACGTCGTGGCGACCGGCGCGCTGGCCGAGGGCTCGCGCAACCTGGGCCGCTGGTGGAAGAGCTTCCGCAAGAAGGTCATCGCCGACGCCCGGCGGCGGGGACTGTCGCGGGCGCGCTGGAGCCGGGCGCACGCGACGCTGCTGTTCGCGGCGGCGCTCGTACCCGCCGCGCTGGTGGCCGTCGCGGTCACCCTGGCCGACGCCTCGGCCGACTCCGACCGCGACGGCGGCATCGGCGCGGGCGTCCTCGCCTACGCCGCGCTGGTCTACCTGGCCGGTCGGCTGAACGGCGAACGCGGCACCGACCTGGGCATCCAGGCGGCGGGGCACTGGCTGGCCGTACGCGAGAGCCTGTCGAACTCCCGTTTCGCCGACAAGCCCGCGGCGAGCGTGACCATCTGGGGCCGTCCCCTGGCGTACGCAGCCGCTCTCGGGCTCGCGCCGCGCGCGGTGCGCAGCCTGCCGGTGAGCGTGCCGGCCGACGACCGCCGCGCCTGGTCCGACTACGGCGGCATGTGGCACGCGGTGGACGTACGCTACCCGTCACGGCTCATCTGGGGCAGGCCGCCGCTGCACGCCATCGGCCGCGGCCTGGCGGCGGGGTTCTTCGTCGGCTTCTGGACGTGGATCGTGCTGATCGTCCTGTCCGCGTTCGAGCTGTGGCCGCAGGCTCTGGCCCAGCCTGGCGGCTTCGCCGTCGGCCTCGCGATCGCCGCCGTGCCCGCCGGCCGCGCCCTCCTGGACTTCACCGGCCAGACCTGGATCGAAGGCCAGATCGTCCGCCTGCGCAGACGCCGGTCGGGAGGCAACGAGAACCGGCCGAAGTACGTCTACTGGTGCGCGATCGACGAGGGCCGGGGCCGCGAGCTCAAGGCGTACGGCGTGGCCGAGGACCGGTGGAGCCGCTTGTCGGAGGGCGATGTGGTCCGCGCCAGGGCCGGGTGGCGGGTCGGCTGGATCGGCGAGATCGAGGTGCTACGGAACACCGCCCACCGGGGCCACTACGCCGACACCCAGGACCACCTGATCGACGCCCCACGCAACCTCGGCGAGATCCGGCCGGGGTGGGGAGGGCAGGACGGCGGCATGCGTTCCTGACCGCGCCGTCGGCCTCGGGGTTGATACCCGATCGGCTCCGTGTGCGCGAAGGACCGGTCACGTGCGGTGGCGGGCCGAAGCGGGGCGGTGGCGGGCCGAACCCGGCGAGGGGGCCGGTCAGGTGTGGTGGCGGGCGCGGGAGGCGGCGGCGTGGGCGCGGTTGGCGCAGCGGGTCGAGCAGAACTGCCGCCGCCCCGGCCGGCTCCGGTCGATGAAGGCGTCCCGGCACGGCGAGGCCGCGCACAACCGCAGCCGTGCCCAATCCCCTGCGGCAGCCACGTCGAGGAGCTCGCGCACCGCGCGCACCGCCAGCCGGTCCGCCGTCCCCGCGCCGTCGGGCGCCGCGAGCCGCAGCACCGGCACCCCGTCCACGTCCTCCACGGCCACGCGCGTCGGCAGCCCGGCCGCGAACCGGGCCAGCGCCCGCGTCCGCTCCGGCGGCTCGCAGGCCAGCACCGCCCGCAACCGCCCGCGCATCTCCCGAACAGCGGCCAGCTCAGGCTGCTCGCCAGGCGACTCGGGCTCTTCACCAGGCGATTCACCAAACTCCTTCTCGCCGAACTCCTCCTCACCAAACTCCTCCTCGCCGAACTCCTCCTCGCCGAACTCCGCGCAGAACTGCCGCAGCGCCGCAGGGTCCGGCAGCCGCTCCGGCTCGTCCAGATACTCGTCCCACGTGTTGGCGAGGTCCAACGCCACCAACCCCGTATCGACGTACTGGCGCATCTCGTTTTCCTCCTGCTACCGTCAGGACTATGAGCACTATAACCCCTGACACGAGATTCGCCATCCTCGATGCCCCCTCGAACCTCGGCCTGCGCCCGCCCGCCCCGGACGCGGTTCCCGGCTGCTACAAGGCCCCGTGGGCGCTGCGTGACGCCGGGCTGCGGGAGCGGATCGGCGCGGAGGACGCGGGCGCGGTGGTTCCGCCGCGCTATGTGGCCACCTGGCAGCCGGGCGACGGGGTCCGCAACGGCCCGGCCATCGCCGCGTACGCCAGGAAGCTGGCCGATCGCGTCGCCGCCATCCGCGAGTCGGGGGCCTTCCCGATCGTCCTCGGCGGCGACTGCTCGATCCTGCTGGGCCCGGCCCTCGCGCTGCGCGAGAGGGGACGCTACGGCCTGGCGTACCTGGACGCTCATGCCGACTTCCGCAACCTGGGCAATTCCCCGTACGTGAGCTCGGCGGGTGGAGAGAGCCTCGCCCTGGTGACCGGCCGTGGAGACGACTACCTGACGGACATCGGCGGTCTGCGCCCGTACGTGGCCGACGAGGACGTGATCGTGCTCGGCGTCCGCGACGAGGAGGACCTGCGGGACGTCAAAGAGTCCGGTCTCGCGTACGTGCCCGCCGCCGACCTCGGACCCGGCACCCTCGACGTCGCCAGGAAGGTGCTGGTCCGCGACGACCTCGACGGCTTCTGGATCCACGTCGACGCCGACGTGCTCGATTCCGCGATACTGCCCGCGGTCGACTCCCCCACGCCCGGCGGGCCCGACTCGGACGGCCTGGCGGGGCTGCTTCGTGGCCTGCTCAGCCTCCCGGGAGCCGCCGGACTGGAGCTCACCATCTTCGACCCCGACCTCGACCAGGACGGCAGCCAGGCCGTCCTCCTCGTGGACGTCCTAGCGACGGCGCTCGCCACCGACCAGTGAGGCTTACCCCTCAGGCGAGGGTGTCCCGACTGATGGGACGACGGGCCGTACTCCCTTGACGATGCCTGATCCACCTCGGAGGATTATGTACAGATTGTGGACTAAAGCAGTCAGGGAGCCGAAGTGACCAAGCCGCTCAGCGTGCAGCTCTACTCCGTAAGGGATCAACTGGCCGCCGACCGTAACGACGTGCTGCGCCGGATAGCCGGAATCGGTTACGGGGCCGTCGAGCCCTTCGACCCGACCGGCGATCCCAAGGGCTTCCGGCAGGTGGCCGACGATCTCGGACTGACCGTTTCGAGCACGCACGCCTACGCGCTGCTCAGCAAGGAGCCGGCCGAGGTCTTCGACGCCATCGCCACCGTGGGCACCGACTTGGTGATCATCCCGGGTGGCATCGCGCACGAGGAGTTCACCACGCGCGACGGCCTGTCCAGGACCGCCGACCTGCTGAACGGCCTGGCCGAGCAGGCGGCCGCGTACGACATGCGGATCGGCTACCACAACCACTGGTGGGAGATCGAGCCGCGGATCGACGGCCGCCACGCCCTGGAGGCCCTCGCCGACCTGCTGGCTCCGGAGGTGTTCCTGGAGATCGACACCTACTGGGCCGCCGTGGGCGGCGCCGACGTGCCCGCCCTGCTGCGCGGTCTTTCCTCCCGGATCCTGGCACTGCACGTCAAGGACGGCCCGGGCGTCAAGGAGGAGCCGCACGTGGCCGTGGGGCAGGGCGTCATGCCGGTGCCGGAGATCCTCGCGGCCAGCCCGGACACCTGGCGGATCGTGGAGCTCGACAGCTGCGCGGGCGACATCTTCGAGGCGCTCGCCGGCAGCCACGACTACCTCACCGAGCTGAGCGCTTCATGAGCTCCGGACCCGTAGGCGTCGCCATCGTCGGCGCCGGTGTGATCAGCGGCACCTATCTCCGTCAGCTGTCCTCCTTCCCCGACGTTCGCGTGCTCGGGATCGCCGACCTCGACACGGCCAGGGCCGCCACCGCCGCGCGCGAGCACCAAGTGCCGGTCTCCGGCACCGTCGAGACCGTACTGGCGCTGCCGGAGGTGGAGATCGTCGTCAACCTGACGATCCCGGCCGCGCACGCCGCCGTGGCGCTCGCGGCGCTGCGCGCGGGCAAGCACGTGTACAGCGAGAAGCCGCTGGCCCTGGACATGGACGAGGCGGCCAAGGTCACCGCGGAGGCGGCGAACCTCGACCTGCTCGTCGGCAACGCCCCCGACACTTTCCTCGGCGCGGGGCTCCAGTCGGCGGCCAAGGCGCTCGCTTCCGGCCTCATCGGCACCCCGGTGGGCGTCACGGCCGCCTTCCAGAGCCTCGGCCCCGAGTCATGGCACCCCAATCCCGAGTTCCTCTACCAGCGTGGCGCCGGTCCCCTGTTCGACCTGGGCCCCTACTACCTGACCGCTCTCGTCGCCCTGCTCGGCCCGGCGGCCCGCGTCACGGCCAGCACCCGGCGGGCCCGCGACCACCGGGTGATCGGCTCGGGGCCGAAGGCGGGCACGGCGTTCGCGGTGGAGGTTCCCACGCACGTCAACGCGCTGATCGACTTCGTGGGCAGCGCCAGCGCGACCGCGACGTTCAGCTTCGATTCAGCCATCCGCCGGCAGACGATCGAGATCATCGGCACCGAGGGGGCGCTGTCGCTGCCCGACCCCAACAACTTCGACGGGCAACTGCTGGCCCGCGGTCCGCATGACGCCGAGTGGCGGGAACTGCCCGTCACGGGTACGACGGCCGGACGCGGCCTGGGCGTCCTGGACATGGCCAGGTCGTTGCGTACCGGGACCCCGCACCGGGCCTCGGGCGCGCTCGCCCAGCACGTACTGGAGATCATGACCGCCATCGGCGAGGCCGGAGAGGACGGCGAGCCCCGCCGCCTGCACACCACGTCACCCACCCCACCACCGCTCCCCGACGGCTGGGACCCGCACGCCGCCACGCTGACGTAGACGTAGCGGACCGACCCGTTCACGCTTGCCGAGCGTGAACGGGTCGGCCTCAAGGGGAGATCGGTTGCGTGACTCTCGTGGCGGAGTGTCGAATGGGATCGGCACGTGGGCGCGACGTCGACGAACCCCCGGGAGTGGCTATGAAGCCGTTGGCCATCGCATTGATCGCGATCCTGCTGGCCACGGGCTGTTCGACGCCGAGGCGGGACAAGATCACGGTCGCGTGCGGCGCGAGCGAGCGGTGGTGCGCGATGATGGTCAAGAGGTTCTCCGACTCCACCGGCGTGGAGGCCGAATTCGTCCGGCTGTCGAGTGGGGAGGCGCTGGAGCGGATCAAGGCGGCCAGGGCGCGGCAGGAGTTCGACGTCTGGCATGGCGGTCCGGCCGACTCCTACGTGGCCGCCAAGAGTCAGGGGCTGCTGGCGCCGTACAAATCCGAAAATGCTAGTGAAATCCGGCACGGGTGGGCCGATCCGGAGTATGCCTGGAGCGGGATCTACGCCGGTGTCCTGGCCTTCTGCAACAACACCAAGGAGCTGGCCAAGCGCGGCATGCAGCCGATCCACTCCTGGCGGGAGCTGCTGGACGAGCGACTGCGCGGCAGCGTCGCCATCGCCCACCCGGCCACCTCCGGAACCGCCTACACAGCCCTGTGGACACAGGTGGAGCTCAACGGCCGCGACCAGGACAAGGCACTCGACTACATGCGCGGCCTTCACCCGAACGTGCTGAGATACAACTCCTCCGGCAGCGCGGCCGCCTTGCAGGCCGCCAAGGAGGAGGTGGCGGTCGGCGTCGTCTTCTCCCACGACTGCGTCGCCGCCCAGGAGCAGGGCTATCCGAACCTGCAAGTGACCTTCCCGCAGGAGGGCACGGGTTACGAGCTCGGCGGCCTGGCCGTACTGGCCGGGGCCCACAACCCCGACAGCGCACGCAAGTACGTCGACTGGGCGCTGAGCGGAGAATCCCAGCGGCTGGGGCCGCTGGTGAACTTCTACGCCCTACCTACCAACACCACGGTGCCGGCGCACTCCAAGGCGGCCGACCCGGCGACGGTCAAGCTGGTCTCGTACGATGTGGCGGTCGCCGGCCGCGCCAAACAGTCACTCGTCGACAGGTTCAGCGCGGAGATCGCCCGGCCGCCCGTCTAGGTCTCTTCCCGAGGCGTCCCTTCCCTTTCAGCCTCGCGAGACGGCCGCCCCCGCGCCCGGGGACGAAGTCCTCGATCCAGGTGCCGTTGATCCCGGATCGATTTCATCGCGCTGACATCGGTGGAGGGCGACGCCTGCCCGATGAAAGCGATAAGTCAGCGCGCTCTGTCATCGTCCTCAACATAGCCACGAGGAGGACCCATATGCGGCGGATCCTGCCGATAGTGACTTTGCTGATCCTGGCGCTGGTCCCGGCGCCGAACGCGGTGGCCACCAAGGGCGCGCGGTCCGGGCTGCAGTGCGCCCCGTACTTCATCATCGGGCTGCGCGGCTCCGCGCAGGCCATGAGCGATCCGCTGGGCATGTCCGGGGTGACGGGGGTGTACGCCCAGGAAGCGCTGACCGTCCTGCCGGCGGACCAGACCAAGACGTACTCCCTGCCCTATCCCGCGGGCGACGTCAGCCTGAAGGCGTTCCCGCCGTCGCTGATCGACGGGAAGTGGATCCTGACGATCGCCGTACGCCGGTTGGTACGCATGTGCCCGGGGATGAACATCGGCCTGATCGGATTCTCGCAGGGCGCGATGGTGATCAACCAGGCGCTCCCCATGCTGGACGCCGAGGAGCGCAAGGCCATCCGGGCAGTGCTGATGATCTCCGACCCCCAGAGCGGCGGGGACACCTCCTACGACGCGACCGTCGGGGCCGACAACGGCCTGCCCAACGCGCGCGTGGGCGGCGGCATCCTGGGCAAGAAGGTCCTGCCCGCCGACATCCAGGACAGGACCACCGACTTCTGCATCGTCGGCGATCCGATCTGCGACGCGCCCGAGGAGAAGACCCTCGACTGGGCCCTCACGGCGGGTCTGTTCCTGTGGCAGATCCACACCCAGGACTATCCGGTCTGCTGCCAGGAACTGCTCGTCTACAGGGCGATGGCGGTCGCCTTCGCCAGGCGGCTGCTCCAGTCGCCCTCGTCCCCACCCGTGCTCAAGCCGATGCCGCCGTTGCCCGAGGGATTCTGCCCGTCGCTGCAGTCCGGCGTACGTCAGGCGGGCACTCCCACAGCCCTGGCCGGCTGCGACGGCAGGCCCGCTCCCGACGTCAAGGAGGCCCAGGCGTGAACCACCTCACGCGCCGCTATGTCCTGCGCGCCGCCGGTGTGACGATCCTGGCGGGGGTGACCGGGGCCGCGACTCCCCCGAAACAGACGCTGACCGGCCAGGAGATCGAGATGGTCCTCCAGGTCGCGCGATTAGGCGCGGTCTATCCCGTGCCGTTCCCCGACGAGCACGGGGTGTCGCAGGCCACCGCCGAGCGCTTGCGGGCCCGCCTGCCGGAGCTCGCCCCCGCACGCTTCCAGCTCGTCCGCGACGCGGTACGCGACCTCGCGGCGGCCGGTCTGACCGGCGCCTCCCGCGACCGGCTGCTCGACGGCCTGGCCCGTAAGGCCGCCGACAACGGCGGCGACGCGCTGACGGCGCTGACAGCGCTGGCCGTGGCGACGGTGTCCACGGACTTCAGCCCCAATGACGACACCGCGGCCGTGTTCTGGCTCGGTGGGCTGCGACAACGCCATCTCCGGCTGAAGGGGGACCGACGTTCATGAGACTTCTTCCTGAGCACGAGGAGGCGCTGAAGCGCGGGAAGGAGGCCGTGCTCGGGGCGTTCGCCGCTGTCCCCGGCACCACCGCGTTCGGCTACGGGTTCCGGCGGCGCGGTGGCGAGCTGACCGACGAGCCCGTGGTCGTCGCGTCGGTGGCCAAAAAGCGCCCGCAGGGGTACGTGGCGCGCAGCCGCCTGCTGCCCAGGACGGTCGAGGTGGACGGCCGCAAATGGGGCGTCGACGTCATCCAGGCCGGCCCGTACACGTTCGGCCGGGAGGGCGGCCGCCAGGGCGGCCGCGAGGGCGGCCGGCGGAGCCCGGCGGCCCAGAACGCCACGCTGCGGAAAACCGCGAACCAGGGCGTCGGAATCGGCAACGAGCGGACAGATGACTGGGGCACGTTCGGCTGCCTCGTTCGCGATCTGTCCAACGGCGGGGCCCCGTCCATCCTGACCGCCGGGCACGCGGTCGGATCGACGCACGGCGCCGTGCCGGGCGATGTCATCGTGCAGGGGACCTGGGCGGGTGGGACCGGCCCTGCCATCGGCGAGCTGACCCGGTTCACCAGGCTGCGCAAGGACGGCCGCAACCTGGTCGACGCGGCGGTCGTCAAGATCACCGACATGGACAACTTCGACGAGTTCACCACCAGCGAGAACAAGGAGATGCCACGTATAGGCGTCCGCCATCCGCTGATCGGCATGCTCGTCGGCATGGCCTCCGACTACTCGGGGCTGTGCACCCGGATCGGGCCCATCCTGGCCGAGATGAACGTCCGGCCGTACCAGGACCTGGGCGACCCCGACTTCCCCGTCACCTGCGACGTGATCGACTTCGACATGAAGGTGGACAAGGCAGGCGCCGGTAGCTGGTACACCTCCAGCATCGTCGTCGGCATCGGCGTGACCCCGGTGGACCTCGGTTTCTTCACGAACCACGACTTCTACATGTTCGACGACATGGTGCAGGTCGACACCGGGTTCTGCCTGCACGACGGCGACGCCGGCGCGGCCGTGTGCCTGGGCGGTGACGGCAGGACCCGGATCGACTGGACCCAGGTGAACTGCTCGTTCCTGGAAGGGGCCGGCGAGATGTACGACCTGCCGCTGGTGGGGGACGAGAAACTCGCCGACCGGTTCCGCGACGACTTCCTGCTGCGCAGCCGGGTGGGCCGGATGCTGGTCCGCCTGTTCTACGTCAACTTCCAGGCGCTCGTCGACCGCGTGAAGGGCAGAGAGGCCAGTGCCCTGGAGAAGGACTACGCCAAGCATCTGTACGAAACGTACCGATCGGTCCTGGAGACCGTCCTGACCACACCCGACACCCCTGACCGGGTGATCACCGCACAGCACGTGAGCGACGCCGCCAAGGTGGTGGACGGTCTGCGCCCGCGGCTCTCGGCCCAGGAATACACCGCCGCCAAGCAGATCCACGCGCTCTTCGCCCAGACCGTGGGCATGAACCGGCAGCAGCTCCTCACGATGATGAACGGCGACGACCTCTACCAGAAGATGCACACCATCCTCAGCCGGGTGCCGACCGTCCAGTACCTCGGCCCGGTCGGGGCGGATGCCTGAGACCACGGCCGTCACGGCCTACTCGGCCCGGGTCCAGGACAGGCTGCGCGGGCTGATGGCCGGGCTCCCCCGGTCGGCCCGCGCCCTGGTGACCGGCTTCGTCGACCGGCCCGGCAAGCGCCTGCGCTCGAGGCTGCTCGGCGCCGCCGCGCGGTGCGGCCCGCACGACCCGGAGCGGGTCGTGCGGCTCGGCGCCGTGGTGGAGCTGCTGCACCTGGCCTCGCTGGTGCACGACGACGTGATCGACCGGGCGCCGACCCGCCGCGGCGCCCCGGCCGCGCACCTGGTCGCGGGGCCGGAACCGGCGGTGCTGGCCGGACTCTCCTGCCTGGCCCTGGCCGGTACGGAGGCCGCCGACCTGGGCACCGGCCCGAACCGGCTGATCAGCGCGGCCGTCGCCCAGCTGGCCCGGGGCGAGCTGCTGGACGTGGAACGCGCCTTCGACACCACGTACACGCTCGCGGACTACGACGAGCTCGTCGAGCGCAAGACCGGCGCGTTGTTCCGGCTGTGCTGCGTGCTCGGCGCGGCGGAGGCGCGGCTGGGATCGGCGCGGTCCGAGGCGCTGGCCGCCTTCGGTCTCCATCTGGGGGTGGCCTTCCAGATCCTGGACGACTGCCTCGACCTGGCCGGACCGAGCACCGATTCCGGCAAACCTGCCGGAACCGATCATCTGCTCGGCCTGTTCGGCGCCCCGACGCTGTGCGCGCTGCGTGACGCGCCGTCGGGCGAACTGGCCGCGCTCCTGCTCGACCCGGCGCTCACCGCGGCGGACCTGCCGCGCGTACGTACGCTCGTCATCGCCTACGGCGGCATCAGCGCCGCCCACGATCTGGCGCGCGCCGCCCACGACGAGGCACTCGCCGCCCTCGGCGACGGCGGCGCGGGCCGCCAGGCACTGCTCCAGGTCGCCACTTCGCTGTGGCGGGAGACCCCGTGCTGACCCGCCGCACGGACGTGCTGGTGGTCGGGGCGGGACCGGCGGGCGGCGCGACGGCCGCGGCGCTGGCCCGGCACGGGCTGCGCACCCTGCTGGTGGACGGCGGCGAACCGGGGGCGACCCACGACGTCGCCCTCAGCGCCTCCGCCATGGACGCCCTGCGCGCCCTCGGAGTCGCGGCCTTCGACGGAGCATGGCCGGTGGACGGGGTGGATGTCCGGTTCGGCGACGGTCCGGCCCGTCCGCTCCCCGGCGTGGGCGCCGCCGTCTGCGATCGTGAGTGGCTGCGTACGCGGTTGCGCGAGCTCGCCACCGATCTCGGCGCGGCCATGCTGCCGGGGCGGATGACCGACTGCGAGCCGCACCCCGACGGGCACCGGGCGGTGATCGCCACAGGCGGTGGCCAGGTGGCGGTCCTGGCCCGGCATGTCGTCCTCGGGACGGGCTCGCTGCCCGGCAGACGGCCGCACGGCGAGGGCATGGCCGTCGTCCAGCGGTTCGCGCTGCCGGAGCGGGACTCCCGGCTGCTGCTCCATCTGGTGCCCCCCTCCCCCGCCGATCCGCACGACCGCCCGGCCGGGATCTGGATCATGCCCGCGGGACCAGGGACGTGCGCCGTCGGCGCCGTCCGCGTCGGAGACCGGCAAGAGAGCGCGGCCGATCTGCTGGCCTCGGCGATCGAGCGGCTCGCCGGGGCCGACCCCGTGTTCGCGACGGCCCGGCCCCTCGGTGAGCTCGTGTCCGGGCCGGTCAGCACCGGGTTCGCCCCCGCGCTCGCCGGGCACGAGGGCCGGTTGCTGGTCGGGGACGCCGCCGGGCTGGTCAACCCGTTCACCGGCGAAGGGCTCGGCTACGCGGTGCAGAGCGCGCTGCTGGCGGCCGACGCGATCGCCGCGCATCCAGACGATCCCGGCGCCGCGCGCGAGGCGTACGCACGGCGGCTGGCCCGTGCGTACGTCGGCCACTTCGAGACCGCCCGCCACGCGGCCCGCCGCTACCATCTGGCCTGGCGCGTCCTGGCCGCCACCGCGCACAGCGACCAGCCGATCTTCGCGCTGGCCCGGCGGGGCATGCTGTCGGCCGGGGAAGCGGCCGAGCCGGTCGAGCTGAACCCGGACGACCGCCTGTACCTGAGCCCGTTCCTGGCCGCCTGCGCCGAGACGGCCGTGTCCGCGGTGCGCGAGGAGTGGCCCTTCATCGCGCGACTGCTCACCGCAGGGGCGGGGCTTCGCCCGGCGTCGCTGCTGCTGGCCGGGGTTGTCGCGGCCGGAGCGCATCCCCAGGCCGAGCTGGCGGGGGCCGGCGCGGCGATGGACCTGGCCGCGCTCGGCGCCCTGTCCCTGATCGGCGCGCCGGAAGCGGGTGTGCCGGTGCGGGGGCAGGCGCGCGGGGTCGACTGGGAGTCCGCCGTCACCGTGCTGGCCTGCGACTTCCTGCTGTCGCAGGCGGCACGCCTGGTCGCGGAGTCGGCTCCGGAGGCGTCCTGGGCGTTCGCGGACTGGCTGGCCGAGCTCACCAGGATCAGGGCCGAGAGGATCGCCGACCCGGGCACGACCGACGCCGGCGACCTGTTCGCCGCGCTCTTCGAGTTCCCCATACGGATCGGGGCGCAGCTCGGCGGCGCCGGCACGGCGGTCATGGAGGCGCTCAGGGAGTTCGGCGGGCACTGCGGACGGGCGTTCCTGCTGGCCGAGGACGTTCTCGCGCTACGCGGGGGGCCGACCCGCCTGGCCACCACCACCCGGGCGATGCTCGCGGCGCGGACCTCGACGCTCCCCCAGCTCCTGGGCATGCCCGGCCTCACCGGCACGGACAACCCGCACGTGCGGGCGGCCGCGCTGGCCGTGGCGTCCCGTGCCTGCCGCGGCGAGATCGACCTCGCCCTGCGTGCCGCCGGCCGCGTCCCGGTCGCGCGCGCGGCGCGCATCCTGCGCGCGCACGTTCTGACGATCAGAGCCTCGATCGATGCCCCGTCCGCGGAAGTCACCGAAAGGATCACCCCCGATGAGACGTGCGACTGTCCTTAAGGTGGCGATGGCGGCGGTGCTGACCGTTCCGCCCTACGTCGCCGTACCACCGCCCGACCCCTCGGCCCTGGCCGCCTCCGCCGCCGACCGCCTCGTCGCCGACCGGCCAGAGCTGATCCACCGCTCCGGCCAGGACGTTCTCGTGCGGGGCCGCGTGGTGTCCGGGGCTCACGGGCTGCGCTATGTCCCGTACGAGCGTACGTACGCGGGCCTGCCCGTACGCGGCGGGGACTTCGTCGTGGTCACCGACGCGGACGGACGCGTGCTCAGCACCTCCATCAACCAGGAGCAGGCCTTGTCGGTGGAGACCCGGCCGGAGGTGTCCGCGCAGGACGCGGGGACGGCGGCCCGCCGCGAGGTCGGCACGGGAACCGACATGACGCCGCCCACGCTGACGGTCCTGGCCCGGGGCGGCGGCGTGCTGGCGTACGAAACGGTGATCACCGGCGTCAAGGGCACGCGCCCGAGCCGGCTGCACGTCTTCGTCGACGCCCGCACCGGCAAGGTGATCGACTCCTGGGACGAGGTGGCCGACGGCGTGGGGAGCAGCTACTACCACGGCCGGATCCCCTTCGACACCACCCGATCGTCCACCCTGTACGGGATGTCCGACCCCGTACGGTCGGGAGTGCGCTGCGGCGGCCTGGACGGCCGCACTTACACCGATCCCGACGACGACTGGGGCAACGGCACCGGCACCGACCTGGTCACCGCCTGCGTGGACGCCATGCACGCGGCGCAAGGGGGCTGGGACATGCTGGATCGGTGGCTGAGCAAGCCCGGCGGGTTCGACGGCTACGGCCGCAGCTTCCCGATGCGCGTCGGGTACGACGACGCGAACGCGTACTACGACACGTTCAAAACGGTTTTCGGCCACAACCTCAGCCGGACCCGGCAGGCGACGTCGACCGACGTCGTCATGCACGAGCTCGGGCACGCCATTTTCGACTTCACGCCCGGCGGCGCGCAGGGCACGCGCGAGAAGGGCGGCCTCAACGAGTCGACCGGCGACATCTTCGGGACGGTGACCGAGTGGTACCTGAACGAGCAGGCCGACCCGCCGGACTACCTGATAGGCGAGCAGGTCGACCTGGTCGGCACGGGGCCCATCCGGAACATGTACGACCCGTCAAAGGTCGGCGACCCCAAGTGCTTCAGCGAGGCCGTGCGCGACATGGAGGTGCACGCCGCCGCCGGCGTGCAGAACCACTGGTTCTACCTGCTGGCCGAGGGGTCCGCCCCCGTCGACGCCGCCCGGCCGGGCAGCCCCACCTGCAACGGTTCGGTCGTGCATGGCATCGGCGTCCGCCAGGCGGCCATGGTCTATATGGAGACCCTCAACCGCAAGGTGTACGAATGGAGCCACGAGGAGGCCCGCCGCGCCTCGATGGAGGCGGGGCTGCAGCTGTTCGGCTGTGAGGGACTGCGCGCCGTACGCGACGCGTGGAACGCCGTCAGCGTCCCCGCTCACCCCAACGAGCCCAATTGCTGATAGACGCAGGTTCTTTGAAGTTTTTGAAACCGGGTGTCTGCGGCCCTTAGGCTCAGCCGAATGCACAGGGGTTTAAGGCGGAGCACTTGATCCACTTCAGCGTCCTGGGCCCGCTGCGGGTGAGGAGCGCCGCGGCGGAGATCTCGTTGTCCGGGCCCAAGCAGCGCATCGCGCTCGCGACGTTGCTGCTGCACGCCAACGAGCGCGTCTCCGCCGACCGGCTGATCGCCCGGATGTGGGACGGCGACGAGTCGTCGAACGCGCGCGCGGCCCTGCAGACGCATCTGACCCGCCTGCGTCGTGCCCTGGGCGATCCGGGCCTCATCCAGACCTTCGACGGCGGTTACACCATCAGCGTCACCGCCGACAGCCTCGACCTGCTGCGGTACCGGGAGATCATCAGACGCTCCCAGAGGAGCGGGCCGGCCGAGGAACTGGCCGCGCTGACCGAAGCGATGGCGCTGTGCGGCGAGCCGCTGCTGGCCAACGTCCCCTCGGAGACGCTCCATCGCGAGGAGGTCTCCCTGGTCGTCGAGGAGCAGGTGCGCACCCTGGAACGATGGTCGGAGCTGCACCTCGAATGGGGCAGGCCGGAGCAGGGGATCGCCGTGCTGCGCTCGGCCATCGCCAGGCATCCCTACAGGGAGCGCCTGTGGGCCAACCTGATCCTCGCGCTGCACCGCTCGGGGCGGCAGGCGGAGGCCATGGAGACCTACCAGAGCGTCACCCACCGGCTCCTCGAGGACCTGGGCGTCGGCCCCGGGGAGCCGCTGCGCCGGGCCCACCGTTCGATCCTGGTCGCCGACGAGTACGAGGTGGCCGACGCGCCGATGACGCCGCAGCAGCTGCCGTCCGGCATCGCGCACTTCACCGGGCGCCTGGCCGAGCTGGCCCGGCTGGACCGGCTGGTGGCCGACCTGCCGGGGCGCAGCGAGATCGTGGTGATCGGCGGCCCGGGCGGCGCGGGCAAGTCCGCGCTGGCGGTCCACTGGGCGCATCAGGTGATCGACCGCTTCCCCGGCGGGCAGCTGTACCTGAACCTGCGCGGGTTCGGCCCCGGCGGGCCCATGGACCCGAAGGTGGCGATCGAGACGCTGCTGCGCGCGATGGGCGTGTCCGCCACGAGCCTGTCGGCCGACCTGGACGCGCGCGCGGCGATGCTGCGCAGCACGCTGGCGGGCCGGCGCATGCTGCTGCTCCTGGACAACGCCCGTGACAGCGCGCAGGTACGTCCTCTGCTCCCGGGGGCCAACTCGCTGGTGCTGGTGACCAGCCGCAACCAGCTGCGCGGGCTGGCCGCCAGGGACGGCGCCCGCCGGCTCAGCCTCGACCCGCTCACCCCGCCCGAATCCCTCGAACTGTTGGAGAAGGTGATCGGCGCACGGCAGGTCGCCGACGAGCGCGACGCGGCCGTACGCCTGGTGAAGCTGTGCGACGGCCTGCCGCTGGCGCTGTCGGTCATCGCCGAGCGGGCCCACCGCGGCGGCGGCCTGGCCAGGATCGTCAGCGCGCTGGAGGACGAGAAGGCCAGGCTGGAGCAGTTCGGGATCGGCGAGGACGACCCCATGGCCGACCTCAACACCGCGCTGCTGTGGTCGTACCGGGCGCTGACGGCACCGGTGGCCAGGATGTTCCGCCTGCTCGGCCTGCACCCGGCCGGAGATCTCTCGCTGGAGGCGGCGGCCGCGCTGGCCGGCGTGGCGCCGCAGGAGGCCGGCGCGCTGCTCGACCATCTCGTCGCGGCCCACCTCGTCAAGCAGGTCCAGCCGGACCGCTTCGAGCTGCACGACCTGGTGCACCTGTACGCCACCGGCCGGGCCGTGGAGGAGGAGACGGCCGGTGAGCGCGACGCCGCGGTGGACCGGCTGCTGGACTGGTACCTCTACACCGTCGTGGAGGCCGACAGGCAGATGCTGCCGCACCGCGTACGGGACTTCGTCGAGCCCCACACCAGCCAGATCTCGCCACTGACGTTCGACGATCACCGGCAGGCGCGCAACTGGCTGGAGCGGGAGTACCACTGCCTGCGCTCGGTCATCGCCTGGGCGGCGGCCAACGGCCGGGCCGGGCACGCGTGGCGTATCTCGATCGGCATGACCACCTTCTTCGACCGGTACATCCCCTGGCACGACGGCCTGGAGTTCACCCGGTCGGCGCTGCGGGCGGCCGAGATCGCCGCGGAGCCCGCCGGGCAGGGCTTCACGCTCAACTCCCTCGGCTGCGTCCACTTCGACATGGGTGAGCATGAAATCGCCCTGTCCCGCTTCAAGCAGTCGCTGTCCCGCTTCCGGCAGGCCGGACATGCCAGGGGCGAGGCGATGCTGCTGGGCAACCTCGGCCTGGTCCACGGCGAGCTCGGCGACACCGCAGAGGGCAGGCGCTGCCTGGAACGCGCACTGACGCTGTACGAAAGCCTCGGCGGCCAGTACGGGATCGCCCACCTTCTCGACAATCTGGGCATCGTCAGCCATCTGGCGGGCGACCATGAGCTCGCGGTCGAGTACTACCGCCGGGCCCTCACGGCCACCGCCTCCAACGGCAACACCGATGTGCGCGGCGACATCTGGCGCAACCTCGGGCGCGCGTACGTGGCCCTACGGGACTGGCGCAGGGCGCTGCGCTGCTTCCGCGAGGCGGTGGCCCTGTACGAGGGCAAGGGCAACCGCCGCTGGCTGGCCATGTGCCTGATCGACCTGGGCCGGGCCCTGGCCGACGCCGGGCGCCGCGAACCGGCCAGAGGCGTCCTGCTGTCGGCGCTGGCCGAGCTGAAGGCCATGGACGACCCGCGCGTGGGCGAGGTCGCGACGATCCTGGAGACTCTCTAGTGCCGTGAACCGCGGGCTGATGCCGGAAACCCGCCAACCCGACCCGCCCGCTTCAGGACACTCCTAGGAGCAGCCCTCGAACTGCGGGACCGAGACCACCGACAGGTCGATGCCCGACTTGCCGAACCATTTGTCCAGCAGCATGTTCGCCGTGCCGTCCTGGTACATCTCGGTGATGGCCCGGTTGAGCTCCTCGCAGCCGTCCACATCACCCTTACGAATGCCGATCGCCGTCCGTTGCTCGTTGAAGGTCGCACCGACCAGGTGCAGATCGACGCCCGGCTTGGTGAGCAGCCCCGCCAGGATCTGGCTGTTGGTGGAGATGGCGTCGATCCTGCCGTCCTTGATCATCTGCAGGCATACGTTGTAGTCGGGCGCGGGGACGGCGATCGCCTTGACCCGGCGCTCGTCGATGATCCGCTGGGCGATGTTCGTGCCACGCACCCAGCAGATCTTGCGGCCCGCCAGGTCGCGGACGTCGCGGATGACGTCCTTGTCGGCCGGCCGCACCGCGATGTCCTGGAAGTCGACGTGGTATGGCCCGGCGAAGTCGATCACCTTCTTCCGCTCCGGGGTGACCGACATGTGGGCGAAGACCAGGTCAGCCCGCCCTTGTGTGAGCACGGTGAGCTGGTCTCCGGCGGTGATCTCCAGCCAGCGGATCTGCTTGTGCAGCCGGGAGATGAGATATTTCGCCACGTCGATGTTAAAGCCGTAGTACACGCCGCCCTGCCCCTTGAAACTGATCAGCGGGACGTCGGAGCGGATGGCGACGATCAACTTGTCCTTGTCCACGATGGATTCCGGCCGCGCAGCGCCGCAGGCGGTGAGCAGCAGCGTCAGGCAGATCAGCAGCTTTCTCACCGGTACTCCCTGAGCCGTGGCCAGATCCCGACCAGGATGAGCAGGGCGCCGGCGGCCAGCCCGGCGGGGATCAGCCGCCACAGCGTCTCCAGGGCTCCATCGCCGCTGTCGATGGCGCGCTCGAAGTCGGACTCGTGCCGCCGGACCAGCTCCTCCAGCATCTTGTCGTAGCTTTCGTAGGTCTGGGTGAGCTCGCCGTCCCAGTACTTGATCGCCGCTTCGGCCGTCATGGTCCGCATCCGCGCGTCCGCCTGCTGGAACTTCTGGTACACGGCGAAGAGGCGTTCCCGGTCCTGGCCCGTCAAGCTGCCGAGCAAGCCCTGGAAGTCGGCCCGCAACTTGCTCTGGTAGTCGGGCAGGCTGGTGGAGTCGACAGCCGCGATCGTCTGTGACTTGTCCAGGAAGCTGTGTTCGTAGGTGTCCTTGCGGAAGCGGTCGAGCAGGTAGCGATTCTGGTCTCCGTGCATGCTGTTGCTGATAGCCCGCGCCCTGGTCAAGGTGAGCACCGCGTCGAAACCGCCGCGCTTGGCCTCGTCCAGCGCCTGGCCCTGCCGGTTGAGCAGGACCGTGCCCGTCACCAGACCGGCCACGGTGAGCACGGTGGCGACCACCAGGGCCGGCGCGAAGACCCGGCGGAACCTGCGGGTCAGGTACATCTGCAGACCCACCAGGCAGGCCAGCGCGAGCAGCCCGGTGACGATGACGGCGAAGCGGGCCAACGAGGTGGCCGAGCGCTCGGCCACATGCGCGCGCCGGACGATCGTCCCGGTTTCCAGGGTCAGGTTGTAGGCCTGGGGAAGCAGTTCGCGATGCATGAGGTCGGTGGCCTTCTGATAGGCCTGGACCACATTGTCAGGCGGCTGTCCCGCGGTGTGCTTGGACTGCACGTCCAGCAGCCGGGCCTGGGTCGCCAGCCGTTCGTAGCGGCCCAGGCCCTCGATCAGCGACTCGACCGTGCGTTGCTCGGCGGGATTGTCCAGGGCCAGCCGGTACGCCTTGAGCAGGCTCTCGGAGATCTCCAGCCGACGCTGGTCATAGTTGGTCAGATCGGCCTGCTGCTGGGGGCCGTACTCGCTGCCCAGCAGCAGGGTCTCGGCCACCAGCGCGTCCATCTCCGACATCTGCCGATACAGGCCCGTGGTGGCGAGGACCTGCGGCCCGGCGTCATGTCCGATGGTGCGTAAGCCGGAGCCCGTGCTCGCCGCGCCGGCCAGGATCGCGGCCAGCAGGAGCGCCAGCGTCAGGAGGGACAGCCCGGCCAGCGTACGCACCCGCCCGGAGACCGACTTCTCGCGCCTGATCGAAGGCGTCGCCGTCACTGTCATGGGCCGCTCCGAAGGGAGACGCCGGGATCGTTGGTGTACACCGCGCCCCCGAGATCGACTCGTGCTCAGAAATTCGAGCATGGCCGCGGAAGTGACAGATCCGCAAGAGGATTCGGTTACCTTCGCTCGGCCGGCAGGCCCGTGCCGGGATCGTGGCTGGCGGCCGCCGGAAGCTAACGTGCCCATACCCGCTCTATGACGTCAGGAGCCACATGTCAGACCACACCGCGGCCCGGCGCGTCGTCGTCCTCGGGGGCGGCATTCTCGGCGTGTCCACCGCCGTGCACCTCGTACGCGGCGGCGCCGAGGTCGTCCTGGTCACCGAATCGGAGCTCGCCAGCGGCGCGTCGGGACGTTCGTTGTCCTGGCTCAACTCGGCGGGCATGCGGTCCAGCTCCTACCATCTCCTGCGCCTCCTCGGCATCGACCGCTACCGCACCCTGTTCGCCGCCGACCCTGGCCGGGATTGGCTGCGCTTCGACGGCGCCCTGTGGTGGACCACCCCCGACGGGGCCGAGGCGACTCGCGCACGGCACGCGCACGAGGTCGCGAACGGGTATGAGTCGCACCTCGTCGACGGGCGCGGCTCCGAGTCGCCTCCCATCAGCCGCGCGGACGCCGACGGCGGAGTCCCGGCGGGCGGGGACGTGGGCCAGCGGGTCAGCGGGGTCCGGGTGGGCATGGGTGAGCGGCTCGCGATCCACAATCCTGGCGACGGCTGGGTCTCCCTCCCCCACCTGATCCGCGAGCTCGCGGACGAGCTGGTCCGCCGCGGAGGCCGGCTCGTCACCGGCGCGGGACACTGCTCGGTGATCGTGGAGGACGGCCGGGCACGGGGAGTGCGCGGCGCCGACGGCACGTCGTGGCGTGGCGACGCCGTCGTGACCGCCTGCGGCGCGCAGACCCCGGCGGTGCTCGCGGAACTCGGCGTGGACCTGCCGGACGCGTCCCCGCTGTCCATGCTCGTCATCACCGAGCCGGTCGAGACCGAGGTCGTGACCGTGCTGAACACGCCGCGCGCGGCGATGCGCCCCAACCCCGGATCGACCTTCGCGATCGACCACAGCTGGTACGAGGAGCACATCACCGAGCACGAGGACGGCTCCTGCTCGATCGACGAGAAGTACGTCAAGGAGCTCGTCGCCGAGGCGTCCGCCCTGCTCCAGGGTGATGTCACCCTCCGGGCGGCGTCGTGGCGGCTCGGCCGCAAACCCATACCGGCGGACGGTGAGCCGGTCTTCGGCGAGCTGGAGTCGGTGCCCGGCTGCCATGTGGCGTTCACCCACTCGGGTGCGACGCTGGGGCTCATCGCTGGGGAGCTCACCGCGTACGAGGTGCTCACGGGCACCAGGCATCCGCTCTTGGAGGACTTCCGCCCGGGGCGCTTCTCCCGAACGGGGTGACCCCGGGCGCCCGCGAAACCGCGAAACTAAATGGTCTTGGTGCTGCAATTCGCTACTAATCGTGTATCAAGCGACAGGCGTTCAAATTGCCGGGACATTTGCGCTCAGATCGCGAGAGGAAGAAGTGGTGTCAGTAAACAAGCAACGACCCGACGACCAGCCTGCGTTATCCGACGGCGGCAGACGATTCCCAGCGGACGTCGTCGTCCCAGAGCTCTCTCGCAGAACCTTTCTGGGGAGCAGCCTCGGAGCCATGGCTGTGGCCTCGCTGCCCTGGGCCGGCGCCCCCATCCCGACGTCATGGCACTGGGCTCTCCTCGGCAAGCCCGGCCCTGAGGTGACCTACGGGATCGGTGCGGTGGCGGTCCAGGATAGAAAAGTCTCGACGGCCTCCCGTCCTTTCGTATTCGTGCGAGGGGATGACAGTCATCTGTACATTCTCTGGGAAACCCCCACCGGCAGCTGGGAATGGGTCGACCAAGGGGGAAAGGTCGACCGACCCGTTGGTGTCATCGCCCTCGACGACCACCCGAATGGGAATCGACCCTACGCGTTCGTCGTGCGAGACAGACATCTCTGGGTGCGCTGGTGGAACGGCGTAGATTGGATCTGGTCCGATCAGGGGCAGCCGGCGAGCGTCGACGTTCTCAATGGCCTCGGCGCGGTGACGGTCGCGCTGAAGCCGACGCTAGAGCTCGCCCCCTTCGCCGTCGTAACCGGCAGCGACGGCAATGCGTGGGTGAACTGGTGGAACGTGACATCCTGGCTCTGGCACAACATGGGCTCGCCCGGCGTCGCGATCGGCTCCTCCATGGGAGTTCTCGCCGTCCCGGACGAGAGAACCGGCGAGCAGAGCCTGCAAGTTCATGTGTGGGGCGGCGACGGACAACTGTGGCTCGGTGTCACGGACACGGTGTCCACACGATGGACCGCCCTTGGTAGTCCTCCCTACCCTGCGGTGATCAGTGGCTCGGCCGGTGCGGCGATCATCAAGAGCGGCCCGGGTCAGCCCTCGCGGCCCTGCTGCTTCGTCCTGAGCGGACCAACCGGCGACCTCTGGGCCTGCCAGGACGGCACCTGGCTCGCGATGGGCGCACCACCGAGTGACCACTACGCCAATATCGGTTTGGGGGCGATAAGCGTCCTGGACGTGAACAACGGCTCCCAGTACGCACTGGTCTTCGTGACCGACGGCAACAACTCCGTCTGGGCCTGTCGGTGGGACGGCACCAAGCCGGTCTGGGAAGATCACGGGAATCCGACTGGCCACATCATCGACGCGGGCATCGGCATCACCAACACACAGACCTCGCCTGCGGCAGCTCAGATGCCCCATGCCTTCATGCGAACCTCAGACGGGCTCGTATGCGAGAACTGGCAGCAATAGGGCCCATCAGCGATGGCTGTCTGCCACAGGAGACTGGGGCGCGTCCGCTACGAGGGGATGACGTACGCGTTGGTGCTGGACCGGCCGGTGCCGTTCACGGCGGTGATGTAGAGGAACGGGCGGCGGGGGTCGACGTCCGTGGGGGTGGCGAAGGGGACCCAGGCGGCACCCGCCTCGTCCGGTCCCTGGGCGACGGTCACCGTCTTCATCCCCGCCCCGGCGCGGGCATACTGGACCTTGATCGTCCCGCCCGCGAGGTTGCGGCCGGTGATCGCGATCCCGGCCGCGTTCCTGGTCGCGCCGAGGATGAGCGGCGCGTTCCACGAGGCGTGGAGGTCGTCGCTCAACGACGGGGTCATCCAGTTGAGGCGGCAGGTCAGGAACGGGTCCCAGCCGTAGGAGATCACCTTGGTCACGGCCGCGCCGGCCGCCATGACCTGGGCGTCGAGCCGTTTCTTCGTCGTCCGGCCGCGTAGCGGCAGCGGGTCGGCCCGGCCGCACTCGCCGGTCACCGGGGCGGGCTCGAAGGCCTCCGCGTTCATCCACAGCTCCACCCCCGGCGGCCGGGACCGCGCCGCCGCCTGGAGGTAGTCGTAGGTCGAGCCGTAGTACGCCTGCCGGTTGGTGACGTCGCCCACCATCGGCACCAGCCGACGATCGACCTTGGCGTCCACCTCGTCACGGCCGTACACGGGCACCTTGCCCGTCCCGCGCCCGTCCTGCACGGCGACGATCATGGGCGCGCCGTGCGCGGTGGCGGCGATGGCGAGCAGCCCTGGCCCCACCCGCTCGGGCGGGAAGCCCTTGTCCCTGCGCGCGTCGAAGTAGGGACTGACCAGGATCTTCTTACCCGGCAGCGTGGCGGCCACCACGGCGTGCTGGGCCTGGTACAGGTCGATGGTCGGATCGACGCTGGGCCGCGACTTCACCGCCAGCTCGAACGACTGGTACACCCCGGCGAACGCCGCCGACGCCCCGTACCTGCCCCGATAGTCCGTCACCACCCGCTCGGTGAACGCGGTCACGGCGCCGAGGTGCGTGAGGTCGGGCAGCCACGGCCGCTTGACGTCCTGCGGCGCGGCGGGCAGCCCGGGGAACACCTTCATCCCGTACGCGGCCGCCTCCGTCATCAGGTTGCCCAGCCCGTCGCCGTCGGTGGCGATCAGCACGAGGTCGTACGGGCCGCGTGAGCAGGATCTGCCCAGCAGCAGCCGGTAGTAGACCCGCTCGCCGCTCTCGATCCGCCGGTCCAGGCCCGGACACCGCAGCAGACCGTCGCCGAACAGCTCGTTCGCCGCGTAGCCGTAGACCCGGCGGATGCGCGGAACCGCCTCCCGAGCGGCCCGGTAGCACGTCTTCCCGTTCTCGACGCAGCCGGTGAAGTCGGGGTCGGGACCGCCCTCCTTCAGCAGCCGCCCCGTCCGGTCGACCCGGCTGGGCACCAGACGCGGGCCGAACGTGATGAGCGTGTCGCCGCCGACCCCGTGGATCGCCTCCACGGTTCGCCGCGTGACGCACGGGTCCGAGCGGGGCACCAGCCAGTAACCAGTGATCGCGTACGGCGCGTCGACGCGCGTATCCCGAGCCGGACAGTCCACGTCGACAGGTGTTGTGGCCTCGGCCCGCGTCCCAGGAGCGACGGTGGCCGCCAGCACCACCACGGCCGCGAACCCGCGCAGGATCCACCCGGATACCACATGACCTCCTCGCGCGAGTGTCCGCTCGCGGCCAGAACGGTCGTACCCGTTAGATCACCCGATGCACCTTATCGTGGCCCGGCCGAACCCCCGGGGCGGCGCGACGAACCCGCCGCCCCAGAGGCACGAGACCGCTCAGGCCACCGGGTCGTCCGCCGGATCGCGGTACGGCGTGGTGAAGGTGTGCATCCCCGACCCGACCTCCACCAGCTCCCCGGACGGCAGGTCGACCTCGGCCGTCGTCCCCGACGGCACGGAGACGGTGACCGTGAGGTTGCCGCCCGTCCGGGACCAGGCCACCGCCGCCGGGCCGTACGGCGTCTCGTGCTCGGCGGAGGCGTGGGTGAGGCCGGCGCCGGGTCGCGGCGCGACGCGGATGCGGCGGTAGCCGGGCGCGGCGGGGGCCAGGCCGGCGAGTGTGCCGTGCAGGAAGTCGGCGACCGCGCCCAGCGCGTAGTGGTTGAACGAGGTCATCTCGCCGGGGTTGACCGAGCCGTCGGGCAGCATGCTGTCCCAGCGCTCCCAGATCGTGGTCGCGCCCATGGTCACCGGGTACAGCCACGAGGGGCATTCGCGCTGCGTCAGCAGCCGGTAGGCCGTGTCGTGCTCCCCCGCCGCGGCCAGGGCGGCACAGACCAGCGGCGTGCCGACGAAGCCGGTGCCGATGCGGTAGTCGTCCTGGTCCACCAGCTCGGCCAGCCGCTTGCCGGCCCGCGCCCGCTGCTCCGGCGTCTCCGCCAGGCCGAGGTGCAGGGACAGCGCGTAGGCGGTCTGGGTGTCGCTGACCAGGCGGCCCGACGGCGAGAGGTATTCGCGGCGGAAGGCCGCCCGGACCTTGGCCGCCAGCTCGCCGTACTTCTTCGCGTCCTCGCCCCGGCCCAGCAGCTCGGCGGTGTCGGCCACGAGCTGCGCGGTCCAGGCGTGGTAGGCGGTGGCGATGAGGTACGGGTCGGTCCTGGCCTTGCCGGGCCGGTCCGGCGGCGCGGCGGGGTCGAGCCAGTCGCCGAACTGGAAGCCCTCATCCCACAGGTGGTCGTCCCCGGCGATGCCGGCGATGTGGTCGACCCAGCCCTTCATGCTGTCGTACTGCGTCTCCAGCACCCCGAGGTCCCCGAAGCGCTCGTAGAGCACCCAGGGCACGATGACCGCCGCGTCGCCCCACGCCGCCGCCGGCATGGCGGGGAACTCGAGGCCGACCCACGGGATGTAGTAGGGCACCATGCCCGACTCGTCCTGTTCGGCGGCCAGGTCGGCGAGCCAGGAGCCGAGCGTGCCCGCGCAGTCGTACAGGAAGGCCGCGGTGGGGGCGAAGACCTGGATGTCGCCGGTCCAGCCGAGGCGCTCGTCGCGCTGGGGGCAGTCGGTCGGCAGGTCGACGAAGTTGCCGCGCATGCTCCACACCACGTTGTCGTGCAGACGCTGGAGCTGCGGGTCCGAGCAGGTGAACCAGCCAGTACGGCGCATGTCGGTGTGGCAGACGACGGCCTGGACGCTGTCGGGGCCCAGCTCGCCCGGCCAGTCGATCACCTGGGCGTAGCGGAAGCCGTGCATGGTGAAGCGCGGCTCCCACTCCTCCTCCGCGCCGCCGACCAGGGTGTACTCGTCCTGGGCGGCCGCGTTGCGCAGCGGGCGGCGTGACAGGGCGCCGTTCTCCAGGACCTCGGCGTGCAGGAGGGTGACGGTGTGGCCCGCCGGTCCCTGGACGCGGATGCGCAGGCGGCCGGAGATGTTCTGGCCGAAGTCGAGGATCGTCTCGCCGGCCGGGCCTTCGATGACCTCGACGGGGCGCAGTGTCTCGAAGCGGCGGACCGGCGGGCCGGTGGGGGCGACGAGCAGGCCGCGGTCGTGGTCCACGACATCGGCGGGCAGCCAGGCGCCGTCGTCGAAGCCGGGTGCGGACCAGCCGGCGGGCAGCAGGCGGGCGTCGTACTTCTCGCCGTCGTACAGGCTCGCCGCGAGGACTGGGCCGCGCGCGCAGCGCCAGGAGCCGTCGGTGGTCACGACGTCGGTCGATCCGTCGGTGTAGACGACTTCGAGTTGGGCGATGAGCGCGGTGCGCGAGCCGTACGTCTCGACCCGGCCGTCCTTGAAACCGACGCGGCCGCGGTACCACCCGTCGGCGAGCATCGCGCCGATGGCGTTGTCACCCTCCGACAGCAGCGCGGTGACGTCATGCGTGCGGTAGCGCAGACGGTGGTCGTAGCTCGACCAGCCCGGCGCGAGCACGTCATCGCCGACGACCTGCCCGTTGATCTCCACCTCGTACAGGCCGTGGCCGGTCACGTACAGGCGGGCCCGCTCGACCGGTCCGCGCAGGGCGAAGCCGCGCCTGAGCATGGTCGCGGGCCCGTCCGGCGCGCCGAGCAGTTCGGCGGGCGGCGCCGCCGCCTCCGCGTGCCACTCCTCCGCCTCCAGCAGGCCGGCCTCGACAGAGGTCCACTCGCTCCACTCACTCGCCTCGCCGTCCTGACCGCGGACCCGCACGCGTACGGCCCGGCGTTCCCGCGAGCGCAGGTCGTCACCCGGCCACGGGACCAGCACGGAGTCGGAGCGCCCGGTCGTGGAGACCACCTTGCCCTCCGAGTCGCGGATCTCGACGTCGTAGCCGTGCTGTTGCCAGCCTGGACGGTCATTGCGGACCGTCCAGGACAGCCGTGGCCTGGGTTCGCCGATGCCGAGCGGCTCTCGGTGGTGCTCGAAACGCAGGTCGATGGTCATGCGGCTCCTCTGAGCGTCAGCCCTTGATCGCGCCGGCGGTCATCCCCGCCACGATCTTGCGGTTGAAGAAGATGAAAGCGAGCAGTGGCGGGATCGTGATGAGCACGATGTCCATGAACAGCAGGTTCCACTGCGTGCTGTATTGGCTTTGGAAGTTGTACAAGGTGAGCTGGACGGTGGCGTTCTCGTCACCGGGCAGGAAGTAGAGCGGGTTGACGAAGTCGTTGAAGACGGCAACCGAGGTCGTCAGGATGACCGTGATCGTCACCGGCCGGAGCAGCGGGAAGATCACCTTGAAGAACAGCCGGAACCCGGTGCACCCGTCGATCATCGCCGCCTCGTCCAGCTCGCGCGGCACCGCCGCCACAAAAGCGCGATAAAGCAGGACCGAGTACGACATGTGGAAGGCGACTTCGACGAAGATGAGCCCCGGCAGCGTCTTGAACAGGCCGAGAGTCTGGAGCACCCAGATGGTCGGCACGATCGCCGGCGGGATGATCAGCCCGGACAGCACCAGGAAGTTGACCACCGACCGCATGCGGCCCGCCCGGCGCTGCAGCACGAACCCGGCCATCGAGCAGAAGACGACCAGCAGGGTGACCGCCACGACCGTGAGGATCGTGCTGTTGAGGAAGGCGCGCAGCAGCACGTAGTCGCGCGCCTCGATCACCTCGACGAAGTTCTGGACTATGGGCCAGCTCGTCGGCCAGCCGAAGTCCAGCTCCGCCGACTGGACCTCGTCCTTGACCGCCGTGAGCACCATGAACGAGAACGGCACGACGAAGATGACGACGGCCAGGAGGACCACGATGAGTTCGGGCCCGGATCTGCGCAGCGCCCTCATGCGGCGACCTCCCTGGCGCTCAGGAAGCGGGTGAGCGGCACGACCAGCGCGGTGACCACGATGAACAGGATCACGTTCCCGGCGGTCGACAGGCCGAAGAACCCCGCCTGATACTGCTTGTAGATGATCGAGGCGATGACGTCGCTGGTGAAGCCGGGTCCGCCGCGGGTCATCGTCCAGATGAGGTCGAAGGACCGCAGCCCGCCGATGAAGGACAGGATGATCACCGAGTTGGTGGCGGGCCAGCTCAGCGGCAGCGTCACGAACCTGAACCGGTGCCAGGCGCCGCCGCCGTCGACCGCGACCGCCTGGTAGTAGTCACGCGGGATCGACATCATGCCGGCGATGTAGATGACGGTGGCCAGGCCGACGCCCTTCCAGACGTCCACGAGCGCCACCGACAGCAGCGCGGTGTTGGCGTCGCCGAGCCAGTCGGGGCCCGAGATGCCCACCAGGGCCAGCGCCTTGTTCACCAGCCCGGTGTCGGGCTTGAGCAGCACGCTGAACGTGATGCCGACCGCTACCGTGCTCACCAGCACCGGGAAGAACACCACCGAACGCAGGAAACCGCGCAGCTTGATCCGCGAAGTGAGCAGCACGCCGAGCGCCATCCCCAGCACGACCTTCAGCCCGCTGGTGGTGACCGCGTAGATCAGCGTGTTCTGGAAGCCGATCCGCAGGTTCTGCTCGGCGAAGAAGTCGGTGAAGTTCTCCAGCCCCACGAAGGTGCTGTCGAACAGCGTCCACCTGGTCATCGAGAAGTAGAAGGCCATGATCGTCGGAACCAGGAAGACGATCGTGTAGACGAGCCCCGCGGGCACATAGAACAGGTAGGGGTACGGGTTGCCGCCGCGCCCACCCTTCCCCTTGCGCGCGCGGGCACGCCGCCCGGCCGCCGCGGTGGGCGGCTCGGGCGACGTGGCCGTGCTCGGCCTCGACGAGGTCACCACCCCGCGAGCCCCAGTTGCTTGGCCTGCTTCTCCACGTCCTTGTCGTACTGGGCCGCCCCTTCGGCCGCCGTGGTCAGGCCGGAGCCGACCGCGACGGTGATCTGCTCAAGGGACGGGCCCTTGACCGGGGAGACGAACTCCAGCGCGGGCGCGGACGCCTTGTTGTCGAGGTAGACCTGCAGGTCCTTCGCCACCTGGACCGCGTCGTCCGGCAGCTTGGCCCCCTTGATCCGGTACGGTCCGGCCGGCGGGGTGCCCTTGCCAAGCGCGGCCGCACCCTCCGGGGAGGCGATGAAGGCCAGGAACTTCTTGGCGGCGTCGAGGTGCTTGCTCGTCTTGGGGATGTAGGCCGCACTCGGCTCCCAGACCGTGGCGCCGTTCTTCGCGGCGTCGTCACCGGGGAGGGCGAAGTAGCCGACATCGGTGCCCACCTGCGGGAACTTCTTGATGAAGCCGGGCACCACCCCGGTGAGCAGGGGATAGTGCACGCCCTGGCCCTCGGCCAGCAGCTTGACCCCGGCGTCGAGGTTGGCCGAGCCGAACCCCTTGTTGAGGTACCCCTTGGCGTGCACCTCTTCCAGACGCTTGAAGCCGGTCAGCGCGGCCGGGGTGGTGGCGTACTTGGCCTTGTTGGCCGTGTAGTCCTGCGCGAAGGTCGGCGAGGCGGCCTGCACGTTGAAGAAGTCCGCGAGCACGAACAGCTGCGAGGTCCAGGTGTCCTTGAACGTGGAGATCACCGGCGTCAGCCCGGCGGCCTTGATCTTGTCGTTGTTGGCCGTGAACTCGGCCCAGCTCTTGGGCACCTGCAGCCCGAGCTTCTCGTAGACCTTGCGGTTGTAGAGGATGCCGCCACCGGTGGCGGTCCCCGTCGGCACGCCGTACGCCTTCCCGCCCTGGGTGACAACGGGCAGGTACGACTCCTCCACGTTCTTCATGACCGGGTCGCCGGTGAGGTCGATGAGGGTCTGACCGGGGTTCAGGGCCTGGAGCAGGGACCCGGAGTTGTACCAGAAGACGTCGCTCATCTCGCCCGTGGACAGCCGGGTCTTGATGATGTTGTCGCCCTCGGTGCCCGCTGGGCGGGTCTCCGACTCGATCTTGATCTTCGGGTTGGCCGCCTCGAAAGCTTGGACGACTGCTTTGGCCCCGTTGACCGTGGCTTCGTTGTTGTCGTAGAGGAAGGAGATCGTGACGCTGCCGTCGGCGGCCGTCGTGCTGCCGGACGAGCCGCATGCCGCCAGGGAAAGGAGGGGGAGGGCGGCGGAGAAGGCCACCCCGAGTCTGTGAAGCGTGGTCTTCATAACACCCCTTGGGGCTCGAAGCTTAAATCGTTTCAATGGCCTCGTTAGGGCGTTAACATAGGCTTTACGTTCCGGGGCCGTCAAGGCTCTCCTGCGGTAACGAAACGGAAACGTATCAGCGGCTCCAGGCGTGCCATCCGCCCAGATACCCGCAAACTTCCGCTCTGAAGCGAAACGATTCAAGCCTTCAGCGCCGACCGCCCCTCCCCTTATCCTGGACGTCCCATCCCTGAACGTCTCGACCCCTGGCGCCTAAGGAGCTCCCATGCACGTCGTCGTCACCGGTGCCCACGGAAAGGTCGGACGTGCTGCCACCCAGGCGCTGCTCGACGCCGGTCACGAGGTGACGGCCGTCGACCTCACCCGCCCGACCTGGGAGCGGGCGGAGCCCGGCGCCCCCCGCTACCAGCAGGCCGACCTGACCGACGCCGGGGCGGCGTACGCGGTGGTCCGCGGCGCCGACGCGGTCGTCCACGCCGCCGCCATCCCCGAGCCCAGCACCAACCCGCCGCACGTGGTCTTCCAGAACAACCTGATGTCCACCTTCAACATGCTGGAGGCGGCGATCAGGTTCGGCGTGACCCGCTTCGTGAACATCTCCAGCGAGACCGTGCCCGGCTTCTTCTTCCCCGAGCGGCCCTTCCTGCCCGACTACGCGCCCGTGGACGAAGAGCACCCGATCCGGCCGCAGGACCCCTACGCCACCGCCAAGCACTTCGGCGAGCAGCTCATGGACGCGGCCGTGCGCCGGTCAGACATCCGATGCGTCTCCATCCGGCCGAGCTGGGTGCAGCACGAGGGCAACTACGAGCGCAATCTGGGCCCGCAGCTCCGCGACGGACAGCCCGGCGCCGGGCTGTGGAGCTACATCGACGTCTACGACCTGGCCGACGCCATCGTGCTGGCCACCGAGTCCGACCTGCCGGGACACGAGGTGTTCTACATCGCCTCGCCCGACAACGTCGGTGGCCACGACTTCGCGACGGCCCTGCGGGAGCACTACGGCGACGCCATCGCGCTGCGGCCGCTCAGCCGTCCGGACGCCTCCGGCATCTCCTGCGCGAAGGCGATGCGCCTGCTCGGCTGGACGCCCAAGCGCTCGTGGCGCGACTACCTGGACGAGGACGGGCGGGCGCTCAAGAAGGCTTCCCGCTAGGGTCCGCGCCACCATCTACCGGGCCGCGGTCAGGTTTGACGGATGAGGAGGTGGAGGATCTCGTCGGCCACGGTGTCATCGATGATCGGTTCCGCGGTGAGCAGGCGATACCAGACGGTGCCGAGGATGACATCGGTCATGACGCCCGGATCGCGCTCGGTCGAAAGGGCGTCGTGTTCCTGAGCTCGGGACAGTAGTTCCAGGCAGGTGTCGCGTCGGTGATCGGTGAAGGTGCGCAACGCCGTGGCGGCGGTGGGGTTGGTCTGGGCGTCGGCCATGAGCAGCCGGAGGGCGGCGGCTGCCTGGGGGGCGTGGGCTTGGCGGTAGACGGATCTGATGTATGACCTGAGCGCCGCGGCGCACGAACGAGTGTGGGTTGGGGCGAGGATGGTCCGGCCGCACCGGAGGCTTCCTCGGTCATCGGGTGATGAAGTTGGCCATCATCGCCATGTCCTCGTGTTCCAGATTGTGGCAGTGGAAGACGTACTTGCCGGGATAACCGGTGAATCTGATCGCGATTGCCGCCTCTTCCGAAGCCCGCAGGTCGATGGTGTCCTTCCATCCGGCGTCGAATGCCCCGGGGCCGCCGATACCTCGGGAGAGCACCTGGAAGGGACTGAGATGGAGGTGCACGGGGTGATGGAAGTCCGCGATGAGCCGCCAGACCTCGACGGTGCCGAGCTTCGGCGCGGCGGCGATGTCGTCGGCGCTGAATGGCCGCCCGTCGATGAGCCAGCCCTTCATGTGGTTGACGTCTCCAGATTTGAAGCGGAAGGTGCGGGTCGTGATGGCCTGGGCCGCGGTGAGCGATTCGACTGTGGAGAGCTTGTCGGGGACGGTGAACGGCTCTTCGGCTTTCTCACCGACGATGAAGCGCATGATCTGGGACATGTTCCCGTCACCGAAGTCGTTGAGCAGCGTCACCGCGGTTCCGGGTCGGTAGCTGGAGAAGTCGACGATGGCGTCGAGACGTTGCGCAGGGGCGAGCTCGACATGCTCATGACGAATGGGTGCGGCAAGGAGCCCGCCGTCCGTGCCGATCTGTGTCAGGAGGCCATCAGGTTGCGGGTCGAGACGCAGGTCGAGGCGCCTGGCATTGCAGGCGTTGATGATGCGCAGGCGATATGTGGCACCGTCGACTCTCGCAACCGGCCAGGGGGTACCGTTGACGAGCATGACGTCTCCAAGGACGCCGGCGACGAATGAGCCGGTGACGCCGGGCGTTCTCATCAGGCTCCCGTCGATGCTCGGGTAGGACAGAGAGCCGTCCGCGGCGAAGCTGCGATCGGTGATCATGACAGGGAGCTCGCGGGGGCCGGAGGGCAGGCCGAGAGCGTCTTCTTCGTCGTCTCGCACGAAGTGGAGGCCGGCGAGTCCGCGCCAGACGCTCGGGCCGGTGAAGTCCATCCGGTGGTCGTGGTACCAGAGCATCGCCGCGCGCTGGTCGAGTGGATAAGTGTAGGAGCGGTGGCCTTCAGTGGTGTCTCCGACCATCGAGCCGCCCATGTTCATGTGGTCCATGTTCATGTGCTGGTTCATGTAGGACCTGTCGACGGGGTAGACGAAGTCGATCGGGTATCCGTCGCTGTCGGGCGGGGTACTCCCGCCATGCAGGTGCACCACCGTGGGAACGGGAAGGTTGTTGGTGTGCCTCACCACGATCGTGCGGGCACGTCGGCTGACAATGGTGGGGCCGGGAAAGATCCCGTTGTAGCCCCAGATCACCGTCTTCACCCCCGGCAGGATCGAGGCCGTCGCCGCGGTCTGAGTGATCTCGTAGTAGTCGGTATCGGCGTCACTGCGCACCGGCTTCAGTACGGGCGGGGTCTGGAAGGGCATCGTGAACGGCTGCGGGAGCGGCAATCGGCTGCGGAGCAGATTGCCGGTCGAGGTGGATCCGGCCGCGCCGAGTGAGAACGGGATCCCCACTCCCAGGCCGATGCCGGCGAAAAGGCCGGCGCCGATGAACGCCCGGCGGCTCAACGTGATCCGGTGGTTCTCCTCGGTCATCGGCGTCTCCAGGCCCAAACAGCGAGAGCGGTGGCGAGGAGGATGATCGCCACACCGAGCGGGATATGCAGGCTGATCGCTCGCGAGAAACCGAGAACGATCTGCAGCCCGATCAGGCCGAAGAGGCCGAGGCAGGCCAGGATGGGCCACCAGGGTCCGCGTCCGGGCCACCGCTGAAGTACGGCCGCGATGGCGGAGATGAGGACCGAGATGCCGGCGAAGGTCGCGTTCTCGCGATGAACGTGCAGTGAGTCGTAGCTGCCGGAGAGGAACTGACCGGCGAAGACCGCCTGATCGAACAGCATGATCACCGCGACTGTGCTCGTGATGCGGAACACCCAGCACGGCCAGCGCGGCGCGTGCCTGCGCACCACGGCGGCATCCCCCGTTGATTGTGTCGTCGTCACACGCCGTCCTCGTCTCGCCCAATAGATTCACTTGAATCCGATCCAAGTGAATCTAACATAGGATGGGACCATGCCGAAGCCGCGCGGAGTCGACCTTCAACTGGGCCTGTTGCTGCGCCAGTCGCACCAACGAGCCGCCGGGGCGCTGAACAACGCCCTCTCCTCACTCGGCCTGACTGGCCGCCACTTCGGCGTGATGATGCTCCTGCGCCGCGACGGCGTCTCGACCCAACGCGACCTGATCCGACAGACCGGCAGCGACAAGGCGGGCATGGTCCGTACCGTCGAAGACCTCGAAACCCTCGGATACCTCTCCCGCGCCCGGTCCTCCACCGACAAACGGGTGGGCAATCTCAGCCTGACCGACAAGGGCATCGACGCTCTCGACACCGCCCAGCGCCTCGCGGCCGGCGCCGCGGAAGATCTGTTCGGATCATTCACCGACGCCGAACTCGAAACCCTCCAAGCCCTCCTGACCAGGTTCGTCGCCCCGACAGAACGCGACACATGACTCGCCTGACACGTTGTGCCACACCGGCAGGCCGGGTGAGTGCGTTGGTCAGGAAGGGGCAAGGCTTGTCACGAGTTGGCGACCGCGACACCGGTGACCCAACTGCGGTTGATCCATGTTGACGGTGGTGTGGAACTCTCCCCCGGCGCCTGCCCGATCCCGCTGATCGACGACGTCCGAATGTCGTTACGGTCGACGCCCACGCGCAGCATTCACGAAGTGACCTTGGTGACGCGCACGGCGTCCGCGATGACGTACCCGGTCGTGGAGGTCCAGCGGCTCACCCCGACCACGTTGTAGGTGCCCGCGTCGAGGGTGTAGGTGCCGAGGATCCGCCACTGCCCGCCACCCGAGCGCTGGTCCACGACCACGGTCTGGTTCCCGCCCGACGCCGCCACGAGATACGGCGTGGCGCTGTTGTAGCCCGCGTTGGCGGCGTACCAGACCTCCACCCGGTAACTCCCGGCACTCGGGATGGCCGCCTTGAACCACGCCGGGTCGCTGGCCGCGACGGGGTCGGCGAAGCGGTAGTCGGCGCCGTAGAGCTGCGCCGAGAACGACGAGGTGCCCCAGGAGGAGCTCGCGGCGAACCCGGCGCCTGCGTTGTCGACCACGACGCTGAAGGCCGCCGTGCCCGTCACCACCGCGCCCGCGCTCGGCGCGCTCTCCTGGTGCGTCCGGTTCAGCGCGGTGACGTAGTAGGTGTAGCCGCCGGTGGCCGTCGCCGTGGCGTCGGTGAAGGTGGTCTTCCTGGTCGTGCCGAGCAGGTTGCGGGCGTCGGCGTACGCGCACGGATCGGCCGCCGGTTGGGAGCCGTCGACCCGGTAGATCGCGTAGGCCGTGGCGCCGCCGCCCTGCCACGAGAGCGCCACGCCGCCCGAGCCCCTGGTCGCCGCCGCGCTGGTGGGGGCCGCCGGTGCGGCGGCGGTGCCGCGGGCGGGCAGCAGGGCGGGCTTGGCGTAGTGGGCGTTGACCAGCGCGGCGATGGCGCCGATCCGGTTCGCCTTGACGTCCTTGGCGCTGAAGTAGATGTCGCCGGCCACCTCGGGGTGCTTCCTGTTGTCGTAGAGGTGGTCGCTGAGCTCGGCGGGATCCTGCCAGGCCGCGTCCTGGCCGCTGGCGCCCGCGCGGTAGGCGGCCTGGCCGACGACCAGCTGGACGCCGGTGCCCTTCACGACACCCGACCACCAGGCGGTCAGCTTCGCGTAGTCGGCGGCGCTGTTTCCGATGTGCCAGTAGATCTGCGGCGCGAGGTAGTCGACCCAGCCCTGCTTGACCCAGAGCCTGCTGTCGGCGTAGATCGCGTCGTAGGACTGCAGGCCCGAGGTGCTCGACCCGAGCGGGTCGGTGGCGGCGTTGCGCCAGATGCCGAACGGGCTGATGCCGAAGGCGACCCAGGACTTGGCGGCGTGGATGCGCTGGTCCAGCTCACGCACCAGCAGGTTGACGTTGTCGCGCCGCCAGTCGGCGATGTTGCTGAACCCGCCGCCGTACTGGGCGTACGTCGCGGCGTCCGGGATGCTCTGGCCGCTGACCGGATAGGGGTAGAAGTAGTCGTCGAGATGCACGCCGTCGAGGTCGTAGCGGGTGACGGCGTCCATGATGGCGTCCTCGATGAAGTCGCGGACCTCCGGGATGCCGGGGTTGTAGAGGAGCTTGCCGCCATAGGCGAATCGCCAGCTTGGATGCTGACGTGCCGGATGGGTGGCGACCAGCTTGCTCGGGTCGTCGTCGTTGGAGATCCGGTACGGGTTGAACCAGGCGTGGAACTCCAGGTTGCGGGCGTGCGCCTCGGCGACCATGAAGGCCATCGGGTCGTAGCCCGGATCCTTGCCCTGGGTGCCGGTGAGCCACTGTGACCACGGCTCGTACGACGAGGGCCAGAACGCGTCCGCCGTCGGCCTGACCTGCACGAACACGGCGTTCATCCGCTTGGACACGGCCAGGTCCAGCCACGCCCTGAACTCCGCCTGCTGGGCCGCCACGCTCAGCCCCGCGCTGCTCGGCCAGTCGATGTTGGCGACCGAGGAGACCCACATGCCCCGTAACTGCCGCTTGGGCGTTGCGGGATCGGTCACGCACGCCGCCGAGGCGGCGGGGCTTGTGGCAGGTGCCACGAGAGCGGTGAGCACAAGGGTGATCGTGGCCAGGATGGTGCGCAGGGGGTGCGTGGTCACGAAAAGAAGTTTCATCTTCTCCCGAACCGAGCGCAATAGTCTTCAGCCAATCGGGGGGCCCAACTTTCGCGCTCCGGACGAAACGGGCGCGGGCGGAAAGTTTCTTCTAACTCCTCAGTAATGTCAATTATCGACATCTGTCAGGAACCGGCTTACTGTGCAGCCGTCGACCCTTAACGAGGGAGCTCCCATGTCACTCTCCCCCAAGCGATTAACGGCTCTCGTCTCCACGGTCCTCGCCGCTCTCCTGGTCTTCGCCGGCCAGCCCGCTGTCGCGGCCAAGAACACGCCGCTTTCGGACGCCTTCGCCCGCGCCGCCGCGGCCCAGGACGTCCCGCGCGACCTGCTCGTGGCGCTCGCCTACGCCGAGACCCACCTCGACGGCCACAACGGCGAGCCCAGCGCCAGCGGTGGATACGGCGTGATGCACCTGGTCAGCAACCCCACCACGAAGGCGCTTGAGAAGGCGTCCGGGCTCACGGGGCTGCCGGTCAAGAAGCTGCGGTCCGACACCGCGGCCAACATCCTCGGCGGCGCCGCGCTGCTGCGCGCCAACGCCGACGAGCTCGGCCTCGACGAGGCCGCCAGGAAGGACCCCGGCCGCTGGTACGAGGCCGTGGCGAAGTACGGCAACACCGCCTCGCCCCAGCTCGCCCGCCTCTACGCCGACGCCGTCTACGAGCTGCTCGGTCTCGGGATCCAGGCCAAGGACGTACGCGTGGCGCCGCAGGAGGTGACGGCCGACCGCGGTCAGTACGCCGAGACGCGCTCGTTCGGCGCCGCCGAGGCGGCCAGCCCCGACTACCCGGACGCCACCTGGGCGGCCGCCAGCTCCAGCAACTACACCGCTTCCAGCCGCGAGTCGAGTTACGCCATCGACCGGGTGATCATCCACGTGACGCAGGGCTCCTACGCCGGGACGATCTCCTGGTTCCAGAACCCCAGCGCCCAGGTCTCGGCCCACTACGTGGTCAAGTCGTCCAACGGCGCGATCACCCAGATGGTCCGGGACAAGGACATCGCCTGGCACGCCGGCAACTGGACGTACAACACCAGGTCCATCGGCATCGAGCACGAGGGCTACGTCAGTGAGGCCTCGTGGTTCACCGACGCGATGTACCGGTCCTCGGCCGCGCTGACCAAGTACATCTGCGACAAGTACGGCATCCCGAAGGACCGCAGCCACATCATCGGCCACGTCGAGGTGCCCGGCTCCGACCACACCGACCCGGGGCCGTACTGGAACTGGACCACGTACATGAGCTACGTGACCGGTGGCGGCACCCCGACGTGGACCACCACGGTCGACAACACCACCTCCGGCCAGTTCACCGCCAGCGCGAACTGGGGCACCTCCACCTACTCCACCCAGCGCTACGGCGCTGACTACCGGTTCGCCGACCCCGTGGCCGCCAGCGACCCGGCCTGGTACCAGGCGACCATCCCCAGCGCGGGCACCTACCGCGTCGAGGTCTGGTATCCGGACGATCCCGGCTACAACAGCTCCGCGCCGTACATCGTGGCCGCCTCCGGCGGCAACCAGACGGTGTACGTGGACCAACGCTCCGGCGGCGGCAGCTGGAAGAGCCTGGGCACCTTCTCCCTCGCGGCGGGCACCGCCAACGTCGTGGGAGTCAGCCGGTGGACCTCCGGCACCGGCCTGGTGATCGCGGACGCCGTCCGCATCAGCAAGGTCTGACATCTGGTACGGCTCGTGCCCGATCGCGCGGGCCGTACTTGTTCACCGCAGCCAAATAAACATCGATAAATATATGCCCATTCGCTAATAAGTGGACCGGTGGAAACTTCCCCCTTTGCACGTCCTGGCAAAGGATGTTAGATGGAGGGGTCTTGACCGACCACGCTTCGGGGCGGCGCGGCAGTCGATCGCACTCCGGCAAGGAGGCTCGTGCACATGGCGCTGGTTCTTGACGGCGTCCGCGTACGGCAGCGCGGGGAAACCTGGCTGCACGACATCCACCTGGAATTATCCAATGGAATGACCACGCTCGTCGGGCCGATGGCAGCGGGGAAGACGACGCTGATGCGGGTCGTCGGAGGGCTGCTTCCACCCGACGCGGGGCGGGTCGTGGTGAACGGAAAAGACGTAACGGCTATTTCCGTGCGCAAACGCTCGGTCGCCTTCGTCTATCAGCAATTCATCAATTATCCCTCGCTCTCGGTCTACGAGAACATCGCCTCACCACTGCGCATGGCGCGCTCCTTTCCCAAGAAAGACATGGATCGGCGGGTGCGCGAGGTCGCCGAAATCATGGGCATCGGCGACCTGCTCGACCGCAGGCCCGCCGAGCTGTCCGGCGGCCAGCAGCAGCGCACCGCGATCGCCCGCGCGCTGGCCCGGCCGGTCGACGTGCTGCTGCTCGACGAGCCGCTGGCCAACCTCGACTTCAAGCTCCGCGAGCAGTTGCGGGGCGATCTGAAGAACATGTTCCTCGACTCGCCGAGTGTGGTCCTCTATTCGACGGCCGACCCGGCGGAGGCGCTGACCTTCGCCTCGCCGACGGTGGTCCTGGGCGAGGGCCGGGTGCTGGACGTGGGCGACGTGGCGGACATGTACGCCCAGCCGCCGACGCTGTCCGTCGCCGCGACGCTCAGCGATCCGCCGCTCAACCTGCTGCCCGGCGTCGTACGCGAGGGCCGGATCGAGTGCCTGGGCAGCTCGTTCCCCTCCCCCGGCGCGCACGCCTCGGGGCGGAACGTGGTGCTCGCGGTACGCCCCCACCAGGTGACGATCGAACGGAGTGGAGCCGGCGTGCTGGAGTTCCCGGCGGAGATCAGGCTCGCGGAGGTGACGGGCAGCTCGACCTTCCTGCACCTGCAGCTGGTCGACGGGCGGCACCTGGTCGCCCAGCTACCGGGCCCCCAGCTCTTCACCCCCGGCGAGCGGGCCATGGCCTACGTGGACCCGGCGCACATCTTCGTCTTCGACGAGGCCGGCGGGCGCCTGCTCGCCACCTCCGCCGCGGAGGTCGACCTGCATGGCTGACATCCGGCTCGAAGGCGTGGGACACAGCTACGACGGCGGCCGGACCTGGGCGCTGCGGCCGATGACGTGGACCTGGCGGAGCTCACGGGCGTACGCGCTGCTCGGCCCGAGCGGGTGCGGCAAGACGACGCTGCTGAACATCATCTCGGGGCTGCTCTCCCCCACCGTGGGGCGGATCTTCTTCGACGACCGCGAGGTGACCGACGTGCCGACGGCGGGCCGCAACATCGCGCAGGTCTTCCAGTTCCCGGTGCTGTACGAGGAGATGTCGGTCTACGACAACCTGGCCTTCCCGCTGCGCAACCGGAAGTATCCCAAGGCGGAGATCGACCAGCGGGTACGCCGGGTCTCGCAGCTCCTCGGCCTGGACGACCACCTCAAGCGCCGGTCGCGGCGGCTGGACCCGGGCCGGCAGCAGATCGTCAGCCTGGGGCGCGGGCTGGTCCGCTCCGAGGTGGCCGCCGTACTCCTCGATGAGCCGCTCACCGTCGTGGACCCCGCGCTCAAGTGGACGCTGCGCAGCAAGCTCAAGGAGATCCACCGCGACACCGGCCACACGCTCATCTACGTCACCCACGACCAGACCGAGGCGCTGACCTTCGCCGACGAGGTGGTGGTGCTCAACGAGGGCGCGATCGTGCAGGCGGGCGAGCCGACGGAGCTGTTCCTGTCGCCCGCCCACGAGTTCGTCGGCCACTTCATCGGCTCGCCCGGCATGAACGTCGTGCCCGCCGAGATCGCCGACGGAGTGGTCAGGGTGGCGGAGACGGACGTCGGGCAGGCGGTCGGCGACCAGGAGGGCGAGCTGGCGCCGGGGCCGGTGCGCATCGGGGTGCGGCCGGAGTTCGCCCGGCTCGGCGGCGAAGAGTCCTCGCCCGGACTGCCCGTACGGGTGACGGGGGTGGACCGGATGGGCGCCTACAACCTCGTGCACGTCGAGGCCGGTGGCCACCCGGTGATCGCCAAGACGGAGGCGGACGCCCGGTTCGCGCCGGACACCGTGCAGTTCCTGCACTTGGCGCCGGACCGCGCGTTCCTGTTCAGGGACTCGGTCAGGTGCGGGTCCATCGCACCACTCGACGGGCTCGATGGAAAGGGCGCACCGCTCGACGGGCTCGACGAACTCGACGGAGAGGGCGCATCGTGACCGAGCAGAGCGTCACCGTCGCGGGCAGCCAGGTGGGCGGCGAGATCGTCACCGGTGCCGCCCCACAGGACGGCACGCCCGACACCCGGGTGAGCCTCAAGCCGAAGAACAACCGCGCCTGGCTCCTCGTGCTGCCGGTCGTCGTGTCGGTGGCCTTCACCGCCGTGATCCCGCTGATGACCGTCGTCAACTTCTCCGTCCAGGACATCTTCAGCCCCGACGACCGGATCTTCGTGGGGCTGGAGTGGTTCAGATCCGTCGCCCGCGACCCCGAGATCCGCGCCGCGTTCGTCCGGACCCTGCTGTTCTCGGCCCAGGTGCTGCTGCTGGAGATCCCGCTCGGGGTGGCGCTCGCGGTGGCGATGCCGCGCCGCGGGGTCTGGGTGTCGGTGGCCCTGGTCATCGTCGCGCTGCCGCTGCTCATCCCGTGGAACGTGGTGGGCACCATCTGGCAGATCTTCGCCCGCGCCGACATCGGGCTGGGCGGCTGGACGATCAACAACGTCCTGGGCATCGACTTCAACTACACGCTGGACTCCACCGACGCCTGGATCACGGTCCTGATCATGGACGTCTGGCACTGGACCCCGCTGGTGGCGCTGCTGGCCTACGCCGGGCTGCGGTCGATCCCCGACCCCTACTTCCAGGCCGCGCAGATCGACGGCGCCTCGGCCTGGGCGACCTTCCGCCACATCCAGCTGCCGCGCCTGCGCGGGGTGCTGACGATCGCGATCCTGCTCCGGTTCATGGACAGCTTCATGATCTACACCGAGCCGTTCGTGGTGACGGGCGGCGGGCCGGGCAACGCCACCTCGTTCCTGAGCATCCTGCTGTCGAAGGTCGCCGTCGGGCAGTTCGACCTCGGGCCGGCGGGCGCCTTCTCGCTGCTGTACTTCCTCGTCGTACAGATCGTCTCGTACGTCTTCTTCACCGTGCTGACCAGGTCAGGGAGGTGACCGCGATGGCCGAGGGACAGGTCGCCGTGGCGCGGCGGGCCGGGCGGCAGCTGCCATGGGCGCGGGCGGTGTTCTGGCTCTACGCCGCCACCCTGATGCTGCCGCTGCTGTGGATGTTCGGCATGTCCATCCGCCCGAACGAGGACATTCTCGGCAGTTTCTCGCTCATTCCGCAGCGGACCACGCTCGACAATTACCGGACCTTCTTCACCGACCCGGTCTGGTATTCGAGCTATCTGAACTCCATCATCTACACGTCGCTGAACGCGGTGATGTCGCTCATCGTGGCGCTGCCGGCCGCCTATGCCTTCTCCCGGTTCAGGTTCGCCGGGGACAAGCATCTGTTCTTCTGGTTGTTGACGAATCGCATGGCGCCGCCGGCGGTCTTCCTGCTGCCCTTTTTCCAGATTTATCAGAGCGTGGGGTTGTTCGATACGCACCTGGGCGTGGCCATCGCGCACATGCTGTTCAACGTCCCGCTCGCCGTCTGGATCCTCGAAGGATTCATGTCGGGGATACCGCGCGAGATAGACGAGACGGCGGCGATCGACGGCTATTCCCTGCCGCGATTCTTCCTGCGCATCTTCCTGCCGATGATCCGCTCCGCGGTGGGCGTCACCGCTTTCTTCTGCTTCATGTTCAGCTGGGTCGAACTGCTCATCGCCAGGACCATCACCTCGGTCAACGCCAAGCCGATCGCCGCCACGATGACGCGGACGGTGAGCGCGGCCGGCGTGGACTGGGGCCTCCTGGCCACGGCGGGCGTGCTGACCATCATCCCCGGAGCCATCGTCATCTGGTTCGTGCGCAACTACGTGGCTAAGGGCTTCGCGCTCGGAAGGGTCTGACGATGCATGGCTTCGCTCTTGGAAGGGTCTGACGATGCAGTGGATGGTGTGGACCCTCCCCACGGCCCTGGTCTTCATCGGCCTGGCGCTGCTGCTGTGCGGCATGGCGATCTGGGGCCACTTCTCGCCCCCGGTGGCCCGGCGCGGCTTCCTGCGCATCGAGACCGACCGTGGCGACCGCTTGTACATCGGCCTGATCAGCGCGGCCGTCGTACTCGCCGGCTGGATCGCCGTCACCGACCTGTCCATGTGGCTGGCTCTGGCGTGCGCGCTCCTGGTGACCATCGTGATCGGGATTTGGGGCTGACCGAAGGAGGCATGAGGCGATGAGACGTCCAAGAGGCAGGACCACGGCCGTTGGCCTGGCCGTACTCGTCCTACTGGGGGCCGGGTGCTCAGCGGGCGAGCAGAAGCCCAAGAGCGATTTCACCGAGGCCCAGGGGAAGGCGGCGGCACAGAAGTGGGTGTCGAGCGAGTTCACGCCGAGCACCCTGTCCAAGGATCAGCAGCTCGCGGAGATGGACTGGTTCACCAAGGCCGCTGCGCCGTACCGCGGCATGGAGATCAACGTCGTCTCCGAGACGATCACCACCCACGAGTACGAGTCGCAGAAGCTCGCCAAGGCGTTCACCGACATCACCGGGATCAAGGTCAAGCACGACCTGATCCAGGAAGGTGACGTGATCGAGAAGCTGCAGACGCAGATCCAGGGCAACCAGAACATCTACGACGCCTACGTCAACGACTCCGACCTCATCGGCACTCACTCCCGGGGCAACTACGTCTTCCCGCTCTCCGACTACATGGCGGGCGAGGGCAAGGCGATCACCTCGCCCACCCTCGACCTGAACGACTTCATCGGCACCAGCTTCACCACCGGGCCGGACAAGAAGCTGTACCAGCTCCCCGACCAGCAGTTCGCCAACCTCTACTGGTTCCGCTACGACTGGTTCACCAACCCGACGATCAAGAAGCAGTTCAAGGACGCCTACGGCTACGACCTGGGCGTGCCCGTCAACTGGGCGGCCTACGAGGACATCGCCGACTTCTTCACCAACAAGGTCAACGGCAACGGGACCATCGACGGCAAGAAGGTCTACGGCCACATGGACTACGGCCGCAAGGACCCCTCACTCGGCTGGCGCTTCACCGACGCGTGGCTGTCCATGGCCGGCAACGGCGACCCGGGCATCCCCAACGGCCTGCCGGTGGACGAGTGGGGCATCAGGGTGGAGAACTGCCGCCCCGTCGGCTCCTCGATGACCCGCGGCGGCGACACCAACGGGCCCGCCTCGGTGTACGCGCTGACCAAGTACGTCGACTGGCTGAAGAAGTACGCGCCGAAGGAGGCGGCCGGCATGAACTTCAGCGAGGCCGGCCCGGTCCCGGCGCAGGGCAACATCGCCCAGCAGGTCTTCTGGTACACCACGTTCACCGCCGACATGACCAAGCCGGGTCTCCCGGTGGTCAACGCCGACGGGACGCCGAAGTGGCGCATCGCGCCCAGCCCGCATGGCGTCTATTGGAAGGAAGGCAACAAGCTGGGCTACCAGGACGCCGGCTCCTGGACCCTGCTCAAGAACACGCCCAAGGAGCGCCGGGCGGCGGCCTGGCTGTACGCCCAGTTCGTCACCTCGAAGACGGTCTCGCTGAAGAAGTCGATCACCGGCCTGACCTTCATCCGCGACTCCGACATCAAGAGCGACTACTTCAAGGACAACTCCGCGAAGTACGGCGGCCTGATCGAGTTCTACAACTCCCCCGCCCGCAAGCAGTGGACGCCGACCGGGACCAACGTCCCCGACTACCCGAAGCTCGCCCAGCTCTGGTGGCAGAACGTCGCCACCGCCGTCACCGGTGAGACCACCGCCCAGCAGTCGATGGACAACCTGGCCAAGCAGCAGGACGACATCCTGTCCCGGCTGGAGCGCCGCGGCGGCAACTGCGCGCCCAAGCTGAACCCGGAACGCGACGCCCAATACTGGCTGGACCAGCCCGGCGCCCCCGCGCCGAAGCTGGCCGACGAGCGCGGCAAGCCGGCGACGCTGGACTACGACAAGCTCATCGCCCAGTGGAAGTCCGGAGGCTGATCAATCGCGACGGGACCGGCGGGTAATCTGTCGGTCCCCTCACTTAGTGTGCCTACGCGGCCAGTAAGCGCGAATGATTGGATCAGTGCCGTGGAGGCCTCTGTCGAGCAGCTCGTGTACGTCCGTGAGGACGAATACACGGTTGCCCGGATGACCGCCGAGACCACGCCCAACTTCGTCGCCGCTGGCCGGGCGCTGGCGGGCGTACAGCCGGGCGAGACGCTCGCGCTCACCGGCGAGTGGGGCGAGCACCCCCGCCACGGCAGGCGCTTCACGGTGACGGCGTGCGAGCGGATCGTGCCGTCCACCACCCGGGCCATCCAGCTCTACCTGGGCTCCGGCCTGATCCGCGGCATCGGCCCGCGGCTCGCCCAGGCCATCGTCGGCCACTTCGGCGAGGCGACGCTGACCGTCATCGACACCGAGCCCGAGCGGCTCAGGGAGGTCATCAACATCGGCCCCGCCCGGCAGGGCCAGATCCTGGAGGCGTGGCGGGAGCAGAAGGAGATCGCCGCGCTGATGGTGGTCCTGCAAGGTTTCGGGGTCAGCCCGCTGCTCGCGGCCAAGATCTTCCAGGTCTTCGGCCGCGACTCGGCCGAGCTTGTCACCTCCGACCCCTACCAGCTCATCGGCCGGGTGCGGGGCATCGCGTTCGGTACGGCCGACAAGATCGCCCTCCAGTCGGGGGTGCCCGAGCACAGCCCGCAGCGGATCAAGGCGGCGCTGCTCGACCGGCTGGAGACGGCCGCCGCCAGGGGCGGCCACTGCTACCTGTCGCTCACCGCCCTGCTCACCCAGACCGCCGAGCTCGTCGAGCAGGATCAGGACATGGTGCGGCCGATGATCGACGCCCTCACCGCCGAGCGGCGGGTGGTCGTCGAGGCGACTGCCGACCAGATCGTGGTCTACGGCAAGGAGCTGCACAGCCGCGAGCTCAAGCTGGCCGAGCACCTGGGCAGGCTCTGGCAGGCCCGCTCGACGCTGCCCATGCGCGGCTTCCAGGAGGACCCGGAGCTGCACGACGACCAGCGGGCGGCCGTGACCATGGCGCTGACCAGCACCGTCTCCGTCCTCACCGGCGGTCCGGGTTGCGGCAAGAGCCACACGGTGCGGGTCATCGCGGCCACCGCGCGGGCGATGGGCGGCCGGGTGACACTCGCCGCGCCCACCGGGAAGGCGGCCAAGCGCCTGTCGGAGCTCACCGGGCTGCCGGCCATGACCGTCCACCGGATGCTGGCCTACGAGCCCGACCCCGACGCGCTGTTCGACCAGACGCCCGCGCAGGCTGACCTGATCGTGGTCGACGAGGCGTCCATGCTGGACCTGCACCTGGCCACCCGGCTCACCTCGGCCATCCCGTCGGGCAGCCACCTGCTGCTCGTCGGCGACAGCGATCAGCTGCCCAGCATCGGGCCCGGCAGCGTGCTGGCCGACCTGCTGCGGGTCGAGGAGATCCCGCGCGTACGGCTCACGCATGTCTTCCGCCAGGCCGACGGCAGCGGCATCATCCACAACGCCCACCGCATCCGGGCCGGGCAGTTGCCCGGGATCCCGGGTGGCGGCGGCTTCTGGTTCGAGGAGCTCGACGACCCCGAGGCCGTCGCCGAGCGGGTCGTCCACCTGGCGACGGTGGCGATCCCCCGCAAGCAGGGCGTCGAGCCGGGCCAGGTGCAGGTGCTGTGCCCGATGCGCAAGGGCGCGGCGGGCACCGCCGAGCTCGGCCGCCGGCTCCAGGAGCGGCTCAACCCCGCCCAGGAAGGACGGGCCGAGCACTGGTCGGGCGCCTCGGCCTTCCGGGTCGGCGACCGGGTCATGCCGATCCGCAACAACTACGACAAGGGCGTCTTCAACGGCGAGACGGGCACGATCACCGGCATCGTCCAGGAGCAGCGGCTCGTGGAGATCGCCATCGACGACGGCGAGACGGTGACCTACGGCTTCGACGAGCTCGACGACCTGACCCACGCCTACGCGATCAGCGTGCACCGCTCACAGGGCAGCGAATACCCGTTCGTGGTCGCGCCCCTCGTCGCCGAGTCCGGCGGCATCATGCTGCGCCGCCGGCTCCTCTACACCCTGGTCACGCGGGCCCGGTCGTGGGTGGTGCTGGTCGGCGAGCGCAAGGCCCTGGAGCTGGCGGTCGCCCGGCTCGGCGACCGCCGCAACACCGGCCTCACTCGGCGTCTGACCCATCTGCTGGCCTGACACCACCCGGTGTCCGGCCATCCGCTGGCCGGGCACCACCCGGCGTCCGGCCCATCCGCCGGCCGGACATCCCCCGAAGGAGCACCATGGCCATCGACTTCACCCTCGCCCCCGAGCACGAGAAGATCCGCGACCGGGTCCGGGCCTTCATCCAGGGCACGGTCATCCCGGCCGTCGAGGAGGTGCCGGAGAGCGACCGCGACGCCTACCTCCGGACGATCTTCCGGCTGCGCGAGAAGGCCAAGGCCGAAGGGCTGTGGCTGCCGCACATGCCGAAGGAGTGGGGCGGCATGGGGCTCGGCCACGTCGAGCTGGCCATGGTGCAGTCGGAGGCGGCCAAGACCCGGCTCGGGCCGTGGGTGCTCAACTGCATGGCGCCCGACGAGGGCAACATGCACACGCTGCTGCACTGGGCGAGCGACGCGCAGAAGGAGAAATACCTGCGTCCTCTGCTTGAGGGGAGCAAGATGTCGTGCTTCGCGATGACCGAGCCGGAGGTCGCCGGCTCCGACCCCACGCTCATCCGCACCCAGGCGGTCAAAGACGGCGACGAGTGGGTGATCAACGGCCACAAGTGGTTCATCTCCAACGCCCGCCGGGCGGGCTTCGCCATCCTCATCGCCAGGACCGAACTCGACCTGCCCGAAGGGGCGCGGGGCGCCAACACGGCCTTCCTCGTCGACCTGCCCTCGCCGGGCTGGAACGACATCCGCGAGGTCGAGACCATGCACGGCTCGACGGGCCACAGCGAGATCGTCGTCACCGACCTGCGGGTGCCCGACGACCAGGTGCTCGGCGGGCGGGGCAACGGCCACCGCCTCGGCCAATACCGCCTGGGCCCGGCGCGGCTGGCCCACTGCATGCGCTGGATCTCGCAGGCGGAGACGGCGCTCGACATGATGGTCGGCCGCGCGCTCAACAGATACAGCCACGGCTCCGTGCTCGCCGACAAGCAGGGGGTGCAGTGGCTCATCGCCGACTCGGCCATGGAGCTTTATCAGTGCAAGCTGATGGTGCTGCACGCCGCGTACAAGATCGACAAGGGCGAGGACTTCCGTACGGAGGTGTCGATGGCCAAGCACTTTGTCGCCAACAGCCTCAACCGCATCATCGACCGGGCGATCCAGGTGCACGGCGCACTCGGCTACTCAACCGACACCCCGTTGGCCAGCATGTTCCAGCACGCCCGCTGGGCCAGGTTCGCCGACGGGGCCGACGAGATCCACCAGATGCGCATCGCCGAACGGACCATCGCCGCCTACCGCGACACAGGCTCCACCGCCGCGGCCACCGGCGGCCTCCCTCTCTGACCCACTGTCAGGGGCAGCCGGCGCGAAACCGCCACATCGCCTCGGGCGATGGGAAGAGGGCTGCTGCCCGGCGCCCGTGCGGGCGGCAGCCCTCGTACCCCCGGTTCGGGCGGCGGCTCGCGGGCCTACGAGGTCGGGCAGTTCTCGCCCCGGCTGCCTCCTGGCTCCTGCGGCTCGGACCCCTCGTACACGCTCAGGGTCGCCTTGCCCGGCTCTGTCATGGAGCCGTTCTCCACCAGCCACGAGTCCGGCACCGACTGCTTCGTTCCGCCGGTTATGGGGTCCATGTCCTCGAAATTCTGGATGGTCACGCCGCGCTCCTGCAGCATGCCGCGCACCTCGGCCACGGTCCGTCCGATGTAGGGCAGGCAGTGCAGCGGCTCGCCCAGGCCGTCGATCGTGGTGCCGTTCTCGAACGGCTCGCCGGGCCGGGCCTCGCGCCCGAGCGTGATCTCGGCGGGTCCCTGGAAGTTCTCCGGGATCTTCACCCCGATGGGGCAGCCGCCCATCTTGTCGCAGGTCCCCGGCTGGTCGATGGTCTTGATCTCGTCGAGGTACCGGTGATCGGTGAGCGAGGTGGGGAAGATGGAGCCCACCCACGACGGCGTCGAGGGGATGACCCTGAGGGTCACGTTCAGCCCGGCGTCACGGAGCTGCGCCTGGTACGTGCCGGCGTCGGCGTACAGGTCCTTGATCTCGATGACGTAGTAGCCGTCCTCCTTCTTGATGTCGAGCGCCGCGGCCGTCCCGGGCCCGAGGCCGAGCCCGGTGGGCAAGAGCCAGCTCAGAGCGAGGAACGCGGCGGCCAGCAGGGCCACGCCCGGCACCGCGGCGCGCAGGACCAGCGGCCGGCGCGCGCGCCGCCCTGCCGGTGCGACGGCCCTGGCTGTGGCGGGCTCGGCGGCCATGATGTCGCGCATGAGCTCGTGGGCCGCCTCGGTCATGCCGGGCCCGGCGCCAGGAGACAGGTGGGCGACCACGCGGTCCACGCTGTTCTTCATGATTTTCCCTCCGCGAGTGCGACGGCGCGCAGGCCGTAGGTGGTCAGGTCGAGGTCGGCGGCCGCCAGTTCCTTGGCCAGCCGCTGGCGGGCGCGGTGCAGGCGCAGCCGCGCCGCTCCGCGCGAGCAGCCGAGCACCTTGGCGATCTCGGCGCTGCTCAGCCCTTCCCAGCCGACCAGGGCGAGCAGTTCCCGGTCGTCGGGCGACAGGCGCATGAACGCCTGGCGGGTGGCCTCGCCGTACCGCTCGGCCACCGGCCTGGACCAGGTGGACAGCTCCTCGCGCAGCCGCGCGGCCAGCGCCGATCGGCGCTCCTCGGCGCGGAAGTGGTTGGCGAGGACCCGCCGGGCGACGGCGTACAGCCACAGCCGGGCCTCGTCCCCCGCGGGAATGTCGTCCAGCCGGCGCCAGGCGGTCGTGAACGTCTCGGCGATCACGTCGGCGATGTCGTCCGTGGACTCGGTACGTCGCGCCACATAGGCGGCGATGGCGGGATAGTGCGCCAGGTAGAGCTGCTCGAAGCGTTGCTCCGGCGCCGGGGGCCCGATGTCGCCTTCTCTCCGTTGTTTGGACACACCTCAGCAAATGTCCGGCTTAACGGCCCTGTTTCACAACAAAGCCTATTTTCCCGAAAGGCTCAGTTTTCACCCGAGACTCGGTAACACCCTGCCGTATCCGGACATTTGCTCATGCGTTGCCGCTGGACGTACCTGAGCGTCGTCGGCGGCGATCGGTCATGCAGCCGATGGAGAGGAAACGCATGAGGTTAGGCAAGGGCCTGCTGGCCGCCATCCTGGCGGTAACGGCCGGCGTCACGACCGCCCCGGCACCCGCCGCCGCGACGCCGGCCCCGACCCCGGGAGTCGCGAGGCAAGAAGGCGCGACGAACCGGCCGACCGGCACGGTGACGCTGATCACCGGCGACCGCGTCGTCGTCACCGCCGCCGGGCATCGGGTGGAGCTGGGAGCGGGCAGGCAGGCGCACTACAGCAGCCAGTACCGCGACGGCCATCTGTACGTCTACCCGTCCGACGCCCATCCGCTGGTGGCCAAGGGCGTTCTGGACGAGCGGCTGTTCGACGTCACGCAGCTCCTGGCCTGGGGGTACGGCGACGCGAAGCGGAGCGACATCCCGCTGATCACGCAGTCGACCAAGGGGGATGTGCCCGCGCTCCGGAGCGCTCGCCAGGACCGGCGGCTGTCCTCCCTCGGCATGTCCGCCGAGGAGGTGCCCAAGAAGAGCGCCGCCGAGACGTGGAAGGGCATAACGGACGGCGTCCAGACTCTGACCGCCGGCCGGACGAAGATCTGGCTGGACGGCCACCGCTCCTTCACCCTCGACCAGAGCGTCAAGCAGATCGGCGCCACCGAGGCGTGGAAGCAGGGCTTCACCGGCGAGGGCGTCACGGTCGCCGTGCTCGACAGCGGCTACGACCCCACGCATCCCGACCTGAAGGACGTCGTCACGCAGGCACGCGACTTCACCGGTCGCGATGACATCCGCGACAGGAACGGGCACGGCACGCACGTCGCGTCGATCGTCGCGGGAGCGGGAGAGAAACAGCGCGGTGTGGCGCCCGGCGCGAAACTCGTCATCGGCAAGGTCGGCGACTTCGTGATGCGGGAATCCGACATCGTCGCCGGCATGGAGTGGGCCGCGGCCGAGGTCAAGGCCAAGGTCATCAACATGAGCATCGGCGGCCCGGACACGATCGACGTGGACCCGGTCGAGCAGGCGGTCAACACGCTGTCGGAGCGTACCGGCGCGCTCTTCGTCGTGGCCGCGGGCAACGACGCCAAGCCCGGTTCGGTCTTGAGCCCCGGCAGCGCGGACGCCGCCCTCACGGTCGGCGCCGTCGGCCGGGACGACAAGGTGGCCGACTTCTCCAGCAAGGGCCCCCGGCTCAACGACCACGCCATCAAGCCGGACCTCACCGCCCCCGGCGTCGCCATCAAGGCCGCCAACGCCAATGGCGGTGCCGACGCCCCGTACGTCGCCATGAGCGGTACCTCGATGGCCGCACCCCACGTGGCGGGAGCCGCCGCGATCCTCGCCCAGCGCCATCCCGACTGGAGCGGACAGCGGCTCAAGGCGGCCCTCATCGGCAGCGCCGCCCCCAACGGGAGCGCCAAAATCTATGAGGAGGGCGCCGGACGCGTGGACGTGGCCCGTGCGGTCTCCCAGCAGGTGGCCGCGACGACCGGCAACGTCTGGGCCTCCTTCCCCTGGAACGGCACCGGCGAGCGCGTGGCGACCAAGACGCTCACGTACGCCAACTCCGGCAACACCCCGCTCAGCCTGGACCTCGCCGCGGACGGCGAAGGGCTGGAGCTGGGTTCCAAGCGGCTGGAGGTGCCCGCCAAGGGCGAGGCGTCGGTCGAGCTGACGATCCGCGCGGAGGGCAAGGCGCCCGGGGACTATCCCGGCATCGTCACCGCCAAGTCGGGCGATACCGTCGTGCGCACGCTCGCGGGCGCGTACGTGGAGCCCGAGACCCACACCCTGACCGTCAAGACCATCGAGAGGGACGGCCAGACACCCCGCTCCGCCATGGGTTATCTCTACCAGCTCGAGACCGATACCCAGAACACGCTCTCGTTCGACGACCAAGGCGTCGCAAGAGTACGGGTACCCAAGGGCGAGTGGAACCTCTACGTCAACGTGTTCAACTCGGACCAATCCACGACCGCGCATCGGCCCGTGACCATCGACGGCGCGGACCAGGAAGTGACGGTGGACGCGCGCCAGGGGAAGGAGATCACGTTCACGGTGGACGAGCCGACCGCCGTCCAGGACGGCAGTGAGGAGATCACCCTGGCCAACGGCTGGTTCGGTCAAGGCTGGTCCAGCTTCGGTGACGACGTCTACGCTGTGCCGGTGCGCCAGCCCGGCCTGAAGTACCTGGCCGGGAGCACCTGGCACAAGAAGGACGCCGCGCCGAGCCCGTACCGCTACGACCTGGTCGACTACCGCACCGGCGGAATTCCGGACGACCTGTCGTACACGGCGCGCACACGTGACCTGGTGAAGGTGAGCGCGACGTACCGGGCGCCCGGTGTGCCCGGCACGGCCGACGTGATGGCGGGGCCGCTAATCCCCGGCGGGTCCTGGGCAGGGGGCGCCTGGCTGTCCGGGAGCCCGAGCCTGAATCTGCCGGCCACTATGACGCACTACCGCACTCCCGGCTTCGCCTGGGCAACCAACATCACGACGGGCACCCACTGGGTGTCGGGCGTGAGCCAGGTGCTTGGCCGCCAGCCCGTCACCGAGCTGTGGAACGCCGCCGTGACCGGTCCCGCCTTCGGCACGTCCGCGGGCAGCCGCGACGGCGACTGGCTGAACTTCAACGTCGACGGCATCCTCGCCGACGGGCGGGCCGGACTGATGGGTGGCGACTACGACATCACCGGCACCATCGCCCTGGCCCGCGGCGAGGAGAAACTGGCCGAGACCGATCTGGCGACCTGCGAACCCGGATTCACGGAAAGTTGCCGGCTGGACGTCCGCCTGCCCGCCGAGCCGGCGACCTACACGCTGACCGCGTCGGCGCGGCGGCCGTCGGCGCTGTCCACGAAGGTCGAGTCGACCTGGACATTCCAGTCGCAGCGGACGGCCGAACCCCGGCCGCTGCCCCTGACCGCCGTCCGCTACGCCCCCGAGGGCCTGGACGACCACAACCGCGCCAAGCCCGGGTCCACGACCGTCGTCCCGGTGAGCCTCCACCGCAACCCCGGCGCCTCCGCGCCACACGCCACATCGATCACGCTTGAGGCGTCCTTCGACGACGGGGCGAACTGGCGGCCGGTCCGGCTGACCCACGCCGGCTCAGGATGGACGGCCCGGATCACGAACCCGGCCGCACCCGGGTTCGTCTCACTGCGCGCCAAGGTCACGGACGCGGCGGGTGACCGCGTGACACAGACCATCACCCGGGCGTACGCCATCGGGTGACGGATCCGCACTCCGGCCGCGCGGGCGCAAGTCTCCCGCGCGGCCGGCCGCGGCCCGGCGGTGAATGACCGGCACCGCCCCGTCACCGAGCGGGTCCTGCCCGAGGCCGGCGGCCTGGGCGCGGAGAAGGTCACCTTCTCCTACACCGACCTCGGCTTCGTCTTAGAAGGTGCGAGTGGTGACCCAGTTCGCCTGACTCGACGGATTATTCAGGTCGAACGTGGTCCCGGACAGGCGCCTGTCCGAGCCCAGCGAGCCGGTGTATCGGCCCCTGGCCCCGTTCGACCACCCAACGGTGAAGAAGATGTTCCGGCCTTCCACCGCGCCTTCTTCGATCGTCCCCACGGCGCCGGACCAGGAGGCGGTCCCGAAGAGCCTCCCGCTGCTGTCCTGTGTCACGTTCATCGTCACTGTGATCCCGCCGCTCTGAGTGAACTGCCACCTGCCATTGACGGAGAACTCGGGCGCCGCGACGGTCGCCGTCCGCGAAGCGGAGGACACGCCGGCGGCGCCGGCGGCAGGGGCCAGAGCGAGACCAACGCCACCCAGAACAAGAGCGAGGCCGGCCGTGGCAAGCTTGGTGCGCATGGGAGATCCCTTCGTCGATGTTCGATCGATCCGCTGAGCGGACCTGAGCGCTCCTCGGCGTCTTTTCTCGGTCGGGTGGCCTGACGCCTCGTGAGGGCACATCTGATGGTGCGCTGATGGCCAGCGCACCCGGCATCCCATGTTTTCGGGGGTTGACCTGGGCTATTGTCGCCAACAGCACCGGTATTGGCTGGTTAAGGTAGGCCCGCTCACCCCGTGACGGTCCGGATGAGCGCGGCGCTGTCGGCGAGGTCGGGAAAGACGACGTCCGCGCCCGCCGCCTTGAGGTCGGCAGGGCTGCTCTTGCCCGCCGATCTCCAGATCAAGGAGTCAGTTCAACCCGAAGATCCTCAGCTTGGCTTCCGCTGACGCCTTCGTGTTCCCCGTCAGGACGGACTGAGTGATGCCAGGTACGCGGCTCAGCGCCTGTAGCGCGTTGAGTGCGCCTGGCAGGAGGCGGCCCCGCAGGCGCATCTCATGCGCACGCTCCTCATAATCGCGCGCCTGGAGGTCGATGAACCTCTCGAAGTAATCATCAGAGCGCGGGATTCCATGTATGTCGAGCGTCTCGCCGAAGATGACCAGTTCGGTTCTCCCGCTGACCTCGGCCATGTCTTTCATGGGCGTGCCGGTCACCTCGGCGAAGGCGGCAGCAAAGACCTCCCCGTCCCACCCCGCCCGTTTCGATCAAGGTGTGATCGACGTCCCAGAGAACGAGCCGGTTCGTGAGCACGCGACCGCCCTTCCCGCTGATGGTGACACGCACGCTAAGGCTTACCGTGGAGAGCGGTGGTTCGGAATGTGCTGGTCCCGGACGTGCGAGAGGCCAAATGCCATGGGTTCGGCTGAGATCTCCATCGGAGAGCGGATCAGCGTCGCCCGCAACACCGACAGCGGATCCGCGCTGGGTGTCAGCAAACGCAGAACCTCCGGCACCAGCACGATTCCGGCGACGGTGCCACCACCATGCGGCTGATCGGGGAAAGCCGGGGCTGTTTCACACCTTCCGACGTTCCCCATGCGCGCAGGACGGGCAAGAGCCCTTCTCTGGTGTCAGCCGGTCTTGGGCGGGTCCTGTGACTGCGCGTGCTGCAGTTGGACGCAGCATTCACCGGGGTGTGGGGCCAGGACCGCCTGAACGGCCGTGGCTTGCAGTCCTTGCAGGTACCCGGTGAGGAAGGCGTGGTTCATGCCGCAGACGAGGTCGGGGGCCTGGGCGGAGAGGGGGTGAAAGGGGCAGTTGCGCAGCCGTAGCCGGTCGGGGGCCTGCCGGGTGGGTTCGAAACCGTGCTGGTCGAGCATGTGCTCGCACAGGGTCAGGCCGCGTTCGGCGCCGAGCCGGCCGGGGCGCAGGCGTGCGCGATCCTGCCCGCCGAGTTCGTGGCCGTGCTGCCTGGCGGTGCGTACGGCGGCGGTCGCGGCGCTCTCGTCGTCGCCTTCGGTCAGGACGGCTTGGAGGAGGAGGCCGGCCAGCAGTTCGTGGCGGCGTTCGGGGATGCTGACCTGGATGGGGCTGTCGGTCGGCTCGTAGACCTTGGGCTGCCGGCCGACCTTGCGCCCTCCGGCGGGGGACACGTACCGAGTGCGGAGCAGGCCGACGTCGACCAGCTTGTCCAGGTGGAACGCGGCGAGTTTGCGGGAGATGCCAACGCCGGCGGCTGCCTCCTCGCGTGTGACGGGCTGGCGGGCACGGCGGATGAAGGCGAAGATCTGCCGCCGGGTGCCCTCGCCGAGCACGCTGAGGGAATCGAGCGCGGCATCCGCCGGAGACGCCAGCTGGCTCATGTCGGAGGTCACGCGTTCATGGTAACGCCAGCATGCATTGCCAGACGATGGGTAGCAGCCTATTGAACGGCCCTACTTGACCGCCATCCCTAATAAGACCAAAATCCATTGGTGAAAAGGAGGTGGCCGTGATGACCCAGCCGCATCAAGCCAAGCAGCCGGTCAGCGCCGCGCTCGCCGGCCCGTACGGGCACCCGTTCCATCCCATGCTGGTCACGATCCCGATCGGCGCCTGGGCGGCCAGCCTGGTCTTCGACATCGCCTCACAGCTCGTGGCGGACCCACGCTTCCTGTCCCAGGGGGCGATGTGGCTGATCGCGGTCGGCGTGATCGGCGCTCTGGGCGCGGCCATGGCAGGATTCCTGGACCTGTTCGCCATCCCCGCGGGCACGCGCGCGTTCCGGCTGGCGCTCACCCACATGACCCTGAACCTGCTGGTGACCGCCGCCTACCTCGGCAATTTCCTGTGGCGGCACTCCGAGACCGTCACCGGCAGCGTCCCCGCCGGGCCGCTCACGCTCAACGCCGCCGCCTTCCTGACCTTGGCCGTGTCGGGATGGCTGGGCGGCAAGCTCTCCTACCGCTACGGCGTCCGCGTGGCCGACGAGACGACGCAGGCCGAAGGGTTCATATCCGCCGGCCGTACCCACTGACACTCCGCACCGGCTGCCGCACCGTCCCGGTGCGGCCATGATCAATCTGGAGTTCCCATGAACATCGCCGCACTGATCACCTGGGTGATCACCGCTCTTGGCGGTTTCTACATGCTCGGCACCTGGCTCTCGCGCGGCGGCGCCCGCGGCGGCAGCCACCTCCCGGTCCCGGTGATCTTCGGCCATTTCGCGCTGGCCGCCGTCGGCCTCGTCGTCTGGATCGTCTACCTCATCGCCGACCTGGATGCGCTGGCCTGGATCGCCTTCGTCCTGCTGGTGCCCGTCGCCCTGCTCGGGTTCGTCATGCTGAGCCGGTGGATCCCGGTACACCGTGCCCGCGCCACCACCGCACCAGCGGCAGGCGAGCACACCGCCCCCGCCGAGCGGCACTTCCCGGTCGCCGTGGTCGGCGCACACGGGCTGTTCGCTGTCGTGACCGTAGTCCTGGTCCTGCTCTCCGCCCTGGGCGTCGGCGGCAGCTGACATTCCCCAGCGTTCCACCGCCTTTCCCCAGCCGACACCGTCGGCCTCGCGGGAGGTATCGTGCCGCTGCCCACATCACACCCGCACGCCTCCGGCGCGCACCGCGCACGCCGGAGGCCGGGGCCGTGCTGACGGTCAGCTCGGGTTGAGATCGTTCTTCCAGATTTCCCGCTCGTCGCGGCGCGGGTCGTGGACGATGACGTTGTCCGGCATGTTGTCGCGGTAGAAGGTCATCACCGGGCGTTCGGTGGTGTTGTAGGGGGCCCACTGGCCGAGGTCGCCGGTCTTGACGAACTCGACCCAGCGTCCGTGCAGGGCGTCCGCCAGTTCCTGGGGCGGGTTCGGACCGGTGAACTCCGCGCTGTGGGGATTGTCGAGCGTGTCCCACACGAAGGGGAGCGGAAGGCTGTGGCAGGCGCCGAGCTTGACGCGGAGGGTGTTGGGCGTGGTGGGTGACCGCCAGCCGAACTCGAAGACGTGGGTGGTGGCAGGCGCGTCGCCGCGAGCCTCGGCGATGCGGTAGGTGGGGATGCGGAACATGCGGTCGGTCAGCGTCGCGCAGGCGATGCCGGAGGGGGCGTTGCGCGCGTACGGCTCGACGCTGGTATCGGCGTAGCGGTCGTAGAAGCCGGCCGGGGCACCGTAGACCTCGGTCCTGGTCCTGAACGGCGCCGCACCGGGCCAGCCCACCATGGCGGTGGGAACGACGAAGGCCCTGAACTCCTCGATCGTGGTGCCGATCAGCAGCGGCACGTCACCGCCACAGCCGTCGGCGATGGCGTCGATCGGCAGTCGCGGAACCACCTCGCCGTCGACCACCGGCATGAACGACATGCCGCACGAGGCGATGGTGCTCGCCCCGTACCGCGCGGGGTCGGCGCCGGAAGTGACGTCATCGCTCACCTCGGCCTGCGCCGTTATCAAGGCGGCGGTGTCCACTGCGGCGAGCGCCTGGGCGGTCGGCGCCACACCCAGCCGGGTGGCGACGGCGGCGGTGACAAGGGCGGCGTCCTGGAGGGTCTGGCCGATGTGCGCGGTGCCGCTTTCGACAATGGCCTGGTGGAACAGCTCCCGGTCGAGGGAGAGCAGGGTCAGCACGCTCATCGCGCCGGCGGACTCGCCTGCCACGGTGACGTTGCCCGGGTCGCCGCCGAAGCCGGCGATGTTGTCCCGCACCCACTCCAACGCGAAGATCTGGTCGAGCAGGCCGCGGTTGGCCGGGACGGCAGCGTCTTCGATGTAGGCGAAGCCGTCCATCCCGAGGCGGTAGTTGATGGTGACGCAGACGACGCCGTCGCGGGCGAAGGTGGCGCCGTCGTAGGTCGTCACCGCGGAGGAACCGGTGGTGAACGCGCCGCCGTGGATCCACACCAGCACCGGCATCGCGGCATCGGAGCCGGCGGCGCTGGTCCACACGTTCAGGTTGAGGTAACCGTCCCCGGGGATGACCGGGTTGTGGAACAGCTCGCCGAGCTTGCCCTTGAGCGGCGGCTGCGGCGGGGTCGGTCCGAACTCGTGAGCGGGCAACGGCGCACTCCACGTATCGGGCGGCACGGGCGCGCCGAACCTGTTCGGCCCGACGGGAGCGGCGGCATAGGGGATCCCGCGGAAGGACGTGATCCCGTTTTCGATCAGCCCCGATACCGGGCCATAGGCGGTCGAGACCTCAACGGTGGTGGGTGACATGACACTCCTCGGCCGGGACAAGGCGGTGCACACTCACACAGGGCCGGCCGTCCCCCGGAGCACCGTCCAGGCCGCCAGCTGCGGCCCGTCACCTTATCGTTACCCAAAGTGATGTCCCTTCATCTCATTGCCGGGTGACGGAGACCTCGTCGCTGCGGGCGGCGCCCTGTGGCCACCCCCCATCGGCCTGGGCTATTTGTCCAAACCGGACGTCTGGACAATGTTTGGACGGCTATCCGGCGGATGTCCGTTGCCGCCGTTCGAGGCGCCCGGCATAGTCGGAGCTGCTCTCGCCTCCCCCGCCTATCGGGAAGTCTCCCTCCTTCCAGAGATCATCTCTCGCGGAGAGATAAGGGCGAGAAATTGAGTTCACACCCCGGGCCTCTCACAAAGGAGTCGACCAATATGAAGATCCACGTAGCAGCGGCTGCGGTGTCCGTAGCGACGATTGGCACGCTCTTGCTGACCACGGGCCCAGCGAGTGCCCACACGTACGACGGAAAGGACCCCTACAGAAGCGGGTGCGCCAACAGCAAGGTCTACACCGGGAAGAAGGCCTCGCTGAGCAACGAGATCGATGACACCCTGGGCACGATCCGGCTGTATTACTCCCGTCGTTGCGGCACCAACTGGGGCGAGGTGACGGTGCCCAAGAACGCGACCGGCCATATCACCGTCTTCACCAGCCGCAAGAACATCTCCTTCACCTACCGCGCCGGGAACGGCGGGCACCACTGGGGCGACATGGTCTACGCGCCAAGCGGCGTCTGCGCCCAGGCCACGGGCAGCGTGACGGCCGGAATCGGCCGCGTCAACAAGGGCAGCGGCACCACTGCGAAGGCCTGCGGCTGATTTGTGATCGCCCCATCAGCCGCCTGCACCCTGGCGCAACGGCCGAGCTTGGGCAGCTTGGCGTCCTACTCCCGAGCCGCGGCCAGGGTCGCTTGGTCCCGTCACCGCCCCACTCGCGCTCCATCGTGCCGCATGCCGCTCAGCACCTGACCACTTCCGCGCCGCCCAACGCCAACGACGCTGACCAGCAACTCCGTCCCGGTGTTCGTCGGTGCGGAGAGACGAACCTAGTAAAACCTCCGCTTTCGGTGGGGGGGTTATGCGGCGTGGCATGGGCACGCATCGGCGCTGGGATCGGGGCGCGGCGTGAGATGGTCAGAACCGCCAGGTTGCGCCAGCCCGGCAGGTGAGTGATCGTCTGCGCCTATCTCGGCCCACATGACCTTCCCGCCACACGGGGAGGGGTAGGTGCCCCAGCGGCGCGCCAGGGCGCCTACGGCGCTCATGTGGGGGTCCGGTGGGGTGGTGTCTGGCGGGGTGGGGTCGGTGTCTCACACGTCGATGATCAGGGCGTCTGCGCGGCGGTGGACCCGGATACTCACGGCGGCGATGGTGGCGCAGTCGATGTCGGAGTATCGGGGATTGGGGTCGGGGTGGCCGGTGTTCTCGACGGCGCGGGCGAGCAGGTGGCCAGCGGTCCGTTCGGCAGGGCGTTCGAGGTAGGGCAGGCCCCACACTCGGGCGCTGATGCGGGCGACTTGCGCGCCGAGGGTGATCGCGGTGTGCAGCGCCAACAGGGTGACCTCGGAGGCGCGCACGGTGGGCGGCACGGGCGCGAACCGGTCGCTCATGAGGCCCCGTGATCCTCGGTGGGCAATAGGAACGGTTCGGCGTCGCGGAGGTAGTGCGCGAGCGTCGGTTGGACAGTGCAGACTCGCCGCGCCCCCCGGGGCCACCATCGCCGCAGGAATCCGGGGCGGCACAACCGGCACCTCCCGCGCGGGTCGACGCGGTGCCGGGCGTTGATCCCCAGCAAGGCACCGGCCAGCCGTAGGAGCCACCGTTCGGCGGTGGCTTGGTCCACAACGATCGCGGGAACCTCCGCCGCGATCACCTGACCGAGCAACTCTTTCAGCCGCCGGTCATGGACCTCATGGACAGGTGCCGGGGTCATTGCGTGGCCTCGGTGGTGTGGGACATCACCAAGACATCAGCGCCGGTCTCTATCTCGATCAGGGCGCGCATGGCCTGATAGATGCCGTCGAACTCCGACAGATGCTCCGGAGCGGGGATCACCACGGTGCTGATGTCGGGGCGGCACAGCGCTTGGAGAAGCTCACCAAACGCCGATCGCCGGTAGGGGTGCGGGTGCTCGGTGTAGATGTCGACCAGGTCCAGCCCTGACCGCGCCGCGAACCCTCGCAGGCGCGCGGTGATCTGCTCGCTGGCGGCGGTGTCGGTGTCGGGTCGAAGCCGCACGTACCCCACCGCCCGGCGTCGTGCTGTTGGTGGGAGGGCCGATCCGGGCAGCGGTCCCGGATGCGTGACCGGACCGGCCCAGACGATGGGGCGGCCCGAGGCCGCCAGGTAGTTCCAGCCGATCACCGGCTCTGGTGCTGCGTGTTGTGTGGTCACGGTGTGCCTTTCGCTGGTCGGCTGGAGGTGCTCCCACAGTGACCAGCAACCCGCACATGCGGCCATGACCAATAACGCATATGGATATGCGCCCCAGCGAATACCTGGATTCGCAACGTGATCGCGTGGTTACATTCGGGGTGCAGGGATCTCCGATGTGGCGGTGAGTCCAGATGACCGACACGCAGGCGCGGCGCTGCCGCTGCGGGACACGCCTAGCGCGCGACAACACCAGCGGCCGGTGCGCGGCATGCACCACGGGCGCACGTGAGGCGACTGGTACGCCCGCCGGGCCGCCGAGGGCGCCGCCGGAGTTCTGGACCCATCCCAGCATGCGCTCAGCGCTCGACCAGTGGCACATGGGCAAGGTCATCGCAGCCTATCGCGCCCACCCGCACCACGACCGCCCCCTACGACAGGAAACGGTGGCAGCGTGGGTGGGCATCACCCAACCCCAGCTGTCCAGGATTGAGAACGGCCCGCCGATAACCGACTTGGGCAGGCTCACACAGTGGGCGCGACTGCTGCACATCCCGGCTGACCGGTTGTGGTTTCAGGTACCGCAGCAGCGCGCAGCGCGCCCACCAGCGCATGCCTCAGCCCCGGCCGCGGAACCGCCCCCGGTCCCTGTTCCGGTTTCGGCGCGGGCCACCGTCTCGGGGCCCGGTGAGGATGCGGCGGCGGCAGTGGCGGCGTGGCGGGCGGTGGACGCCCAAATTGGCGGCGCTCACCTGTACGCGACCGTCGCCACCTACCTACGCGACCACCTCAGTCTCCGCATGTTCGGCGGTGAGGGGACGCAGGTGTTCACCGCGGCGGCAGCACTCACAGAAATGGCCGGGTGGATGGCGCATGACGCCGGAGACGACGACCGCGCCGGGCGGCATTTCGCGCGGGCGCGAGACCTGTCCGGCGTGGGCGACGACCCCCATTTGAGGGTTCACGTGCTCGCGAGCCTGGCCCACCTCGCGCACCATCGCGCCCACCCCGATGACGCAATCGGCTACGCCGCTCAGGGACAGCGCGAGTTGACGGCGGGGCCGGCTCACCCCGAACTGGCCGCGCGGCTGTGGGCGTTGCAGGCTCGCGGGCACGCCGCCGCAGGACGATCACGGGAAACGCGCGCACTGTTGGGCCGCGCTGAGACCGCCCTGCAGGGCAGCCACAGCGCGGCCCCGTCGCCCTGGGTGTCACCGTTTGATGCTGCGTCCCTCGCCGGAGACGCGGCCCGGTGCATGCGGCAGCTCGGCGACCTACTCGCAGCCCAGCGCCACGCCCAGCGAGTTCTAGAGCTACGGCCGGCCGGCCGCACCCGCTCCCGCGCGTTCGGGCACCTCACCCTGGCCGGTGTGCTCATCGAACGCGGCGCGTTGGACCAGGCGTGTGCAGTCGCGACCGATGTTCTTTATACCACCGGGTCGCTAGGCTCGTATCTGGTGATTCAGCAACTACGCGATCTGCGCGACCAGCTTCAGCCGCATCGCGCCACCGCATGCGCGCGGGGCTTCCTCGACCACCTGGCCGAGGCGCTGCGGCAGCGTGAATGGCTCTACCAGCTCACCACCGACACCACACAGTCAAGGACCAGCCCAACCCCATGACCGAGCCCGACACCCGGCCGCTCTACGAACGCGATCCCGCCGCCTACCGCGCGCATCTGACCGAGGGCAACGCCCGCCAGGCCCGCAAGCGCGTGGGGGTAGATGCCCTCATTTGTGATGATCATGGCCGTGTGCTGCTCGTCGACCCCACCTACAAACCCAATTGGGATCTCCCCGGTGGCATGGCCGAAGCCAACGAACCACCGCTTGATGCCCTCCGCCGAGAACTGACCGAAGAACTCAGCCTCCACCTCCCGGAGGACATGGCGTTGGTGTGTGTTGACTGGGTGCCACCACACGGCCCATGGGACGACTCGGTGATGTTCATCTTCAACGCCGGAATCCTCACCGCCGGCCAAACCGCCGCGCTACGCCTTGCCGATACCGAGTTGGGCGCGTTCGAGTTCTGCACTCCCGACCAAGCGCGGAAGCGGCTCCGGCCGTACATGTGGGCACGCCTACAGGCCGCGATCACCGCCGCTGACGCTGACACTGTCGCGTACCTGCACAACGGCCGCCCCGTTAGCTAGTCTGCGCAGCGCTTGGCGGTATTGAAGGGAACCTACGCCCGCCGTCTCACTTGCACCCGTCACTGGACGCGACCTTGTTGTCAGCTTTGGCGCGGCTTCTTTGATGCTGAGCGATCGCCTGTGGAAGCTGGGTGGGCTCGCTCCGGTCAGGGGGCCGCTTGCGTTTGGAAGGCGCCCGAGCGATTAGCGAGGACCATGCTTTTGTGGGGGTGTGGGGGGCGCTGCCCCCCACTAGGCGCAGCCCGAAGCCCAGTGCGCGAAAGCGCTCCAAAAGCGAAGGCCCACGCTTGTGAAGGTGGGGGCGTGGGGGGCGTTGCCCCCCACTGGACGCAGCCCGAAGCCGGCAGCGCGACAGCGCCCCCCGAAAGCGAAGGCCCATGCTTGTCAGCCGGTCAGCGGTCCGAACTCCTTGCGGGTGTCGATGACGTTCCCGAACAGCTCCCACCGTTCGCCCTTGAACTTCATCAGCTGCATCGACTCGATCGGGAAGCCGTCATCGGCGGCGGTGTTCATCGTCACCCCGGGCAGCAGCATGTTGATCTGCACGTTGCTCAGGCTGCGCATCGCGTCGCGCAGCCCCTCGCGGGTCGGGCACTTCGCGGCCGACATCGTCTTGTTGAAGGAGTCGGCCACCGCCCAGCCGAAGGTGAAGAACGGCACGTTCGGGTCGGTGCCCGGCGCGTACTGCGCCATCTTCGCCTTGTAGAGCTTCATCTCCGCGTCGTCGTTCCACGTCGCGTCCCTGGGGTCCTTGTAGTAGGTGGAGGACACGACGCCCTGGACGTTCTCGAAGCCGACGGGCTTGAGCACAGTGATCGAGGCGGAGACGTTGTTGAGGATGTGCAGCGGGTTCCAGGTGGTGTTCTTGGCGTCGGCGGCCAGCGCCTGCGAGCCGAACTTTGGTGTGGTGATGTTGAGGAACACATCAGCCTTGGATCCGGCGAGGTTGCGCATCTGCGGGTCGACGCTCGGGTCGGTGACCTCGTAGCTCTGCTCGCCGACGACGGTGATCCCGCTGCCCTCGATGGCCCGCTTGAAGCCGCCGAACAGGTCCTTGCCGAAGTCGTCGTTCTGGTAGAGCACCGCGACCTTGGCGTTGGACTTCTCCTTCTTGAGGTATTGGGCGTAGACGCGAGCCTCGGAGATGTAGTTGGGCTGCCAGCCGATGGTCCACGGGTGCTTGGTGTCGGTGCCCCACTTCGAGGCGCCGGTCGCGACGAAGATCTGCGGCACCTTCTGCTGGTTGGTGTAGTCCCAGGTCGCCGTCGTCGAGGGGGTGCCCAGCGTCTGGAACAGCGCGAACACCTGCTCCTGCTCGACGAGCCGGCGGGCCTCCTCGACCGCCTTGGGCGGCTGGTAGCCGTCGTCCCGGACCACGAACTCGACCTTGCGCCCGCCGATGCCGTTCTTCTCGGCGTTGGTGTAGTCGAAGTACGCCTTGATGCCCTTGGGGATGTCACCGTACGCGGAGGCGGGTCCCGACAGCGGGTAGATGCCGCCGAGTTTGATGCTCTTGTCGGTGATGCCGGTCGTCTGCTGGCCCTGGCACGGCCCCGACGCCGTGGTGCCCGGCTCGGTCCCGCCCCGCCCCCCGCAGGCCGCCACCGCGGCCAGGAGCATCGCCGTACAGCCGATAACGGATACGCGCATGCCTGTTACTCCTTCCGGAGGGTCTTCTTGATCGAGTACGCCGCGCGGCCCGCCAGCCCGGCCAGGCCGGTCGGGGCGACGTACATCACCGCGATGATCAGCAGGCCGAAGACGACGCCGGGCGCGGCGTCGTTCACGCTCTGGGAGATGCTCGGTACGAACATGACGAACAGCCCGCCCAGCAGCGGCCCCCAGTACGAGCCGAGGCCGCCCACGACGAGGCCGGCCAGCAGCGTGATCGAGAGCGTGACGACGAAGGAGTCCGGCGAGACGAACCCGATCACCCACGTGTAGAGGCAGCCCGCGATCCCGGCGAGCATCGCGCTCCAGGCGAAGGAGAGCGTCTTGTAGAACGACAGTCGCACGCCCATGACCTCGGCCGCCGACTCGTTGTCGCGGATGGCGTGCAGCGCCCGGCCGACCCGCGAGCGCAGCACGCTGCGGGTCACCAGGAACGCCACGACGGCCACCGCCAGCGTGAGGAAGTACAGCCATTGGTCCTCGGCCAGTCCCGTCCACGCGGGCGGCGCCGGCTTGGCCAGTGTCAGCCCCATGGAGCCGCCGGTTACCGACTCGAACCGCTTGAGCAGCGGTACCAGGAAGATCGCGATGGCCAGGGTCACCAGGGCCAGGTAGAGGCCGCGCAGCCGGACGGCGGGCACGCCGAACGCCAGACCCAGCGCGAACGCCACCACGGCGGCGGCCGGCAGCGTGGCCGGGTAGGGCACGCGCCAGCTGTGCAGCAGGATGGCCGCGGTGTAGGCGCCGACGGCGAAGTAGGCGCCGTGCCCCAGCGAGATCTGGCCGGTGTGCCCGACGAGCAGGTTCAGCCCGAGCAGCGCCACCGCGTAGATCAGCACCATGGTGAACTGGAAGACCCGGAACGGCACCAGCTGGAAGGGCGCGTAGCAAGCCAGTACGAGCAGCAGAGCCACGGCGATCCAGCGCCAGTTCGCGGGCACCCGCCACCGCCCCTTCGCGACCGGCGAACCGGTCGCCTCCGCCGACTCGCTCATACCCGCTCCACCACCGCTCGCCCGAACAGCCCTTGAGGCCGCAGCAGCAGGACGCCGAGGATGATGACCAGCGGCACCCCGATCTTGAGATCCGATCCGATGAAGCCGACGTACGCCCCGGCCAGCGTCTCGGCCACGCCGACGATCAGGCCGCCCACGACCGCGCCCAGCGGGCTGTCGAACCCGCCGAGCGTCGCCGCCGCGAAGGCGTAGATGAGCACCCCGCCCATCAGGTTGGGGTCCAGGAAGAGCAGCGGCGCCACCAGCACGCCCGACACCGCGCCGACCGTGGCGGCCAGGCCCCAGCCGAGCGCGAGCGTCCAGCCCACCCGGATGCCGACGAGCCGGGCGGACTGCGGGCCGGCGGCCACCGCGCGCATGCCCAGGCCGATCTTGGTGTGCTGGAAGAGCAGGTACAGCAGGCCCATCACCACGGCGACGACGCCGAGGATGCCCAGCGTCGAGTACCCCACGCTGACGCTCCCTGCCGTGAGCGCGCCCTCAGGGAACGGGTTGGGGAAGTCCTTGATGGTGAAGGACCAGATCCACCCGGCGGCGGCGTTCACGAAGATGAACAGCCCCACGGTGACGATCACCACGGTCAGCTCGGGAGCGCCTTCGACCGGGCGGATGATCACTCGCTCGATGAGCATCCCGCCCGCGAACGACACCACGAGCGTGATGACCAGCGCCAGCCAGAACGGCAGCCCGGCGGCGGTGAACTGCCAGGCCAGGTAGGTGGAGAACATCGCCAGCTCGCCCTGGGCGAAGTTGACGATGCCGGTGAACTGGTAGATCAGCACCAGGGCCAGCGCGAGGCTGGCATAGATGGCACCCGCGCCGAGCCCCTCGACGACCTGCTGCAGGAAGCCGGCCATGGCTAGACCCGGTATCCGAGGTAGGACTGGGCGACCTGCTCGTCCGCCCTGATCTGCTCCGCCGTGCCCGACAGCACGATCCGGCCGGTCTCCAGGACATGCGCCTGCTGGGCGATGCCGAGGGCGAGATGGGCGTTCTGCTCGACGACGACCACGGTGGTCCGCTCCTGTTCGTTGATCGCCCGCACGATGCGGAACAGCTCCCGGGTGACCAGCGGCGCCAGGCCCAGTGACGGCTCGTCCAGCAGGAGCAGCCGGGGCCGCAGCATGAGCGCGCGGCCGATGGCCAGCATCTGCTGCTCGCCGCCGCTGAGGCTGCCCGCCGTCTGCCGCAATCTGGGCTTCAGCGCCGGGAAGTAGGTGTAGATGCGGTCGAGGTCGGCGTCCACGCCGGTTCTGCCCCGGCGTACGTAGGCGCCCAAGCGCAGGTTCTCCTCGACGGTGAGCGGCATGAACGTGCCGCGCCCCTCGGGCACGTGGGCGACACCGCGCCGGGCTATGGCGTCCGGGGAGCGGCCGGTCAGCTCCGTCCCGCCGAGCCGGACGCTGCCGCGCCCCCGGACCATGCCGGACAGCGCCCTCAGCAAGGTTGTCTTGCCGGCGCCGTTCGGCCCGAGTATCGCGCAGATCTCCCCCGCGCCGACCGCCAGGCTCAGCCCGTGCAGCACCTTCGCGTCGCCGTATCCGGCGACCAGGTCCGTCACCACCAGTTCGCTCATACGGCGGTCCCCAGGTACGCCTCGATGACCCCGGGATCGCGCTGGACCTCCGCCGGAGCTCCTTCGGCGATCTTGCGGCCGAAGTCCAGGCAGACGATCCGGTCGCAGATTCCCATGACGAAGCCCATGTGGTGCTCGACCACGACCATGGTCAGGTCGTACTCGTCGCGGATGGCGCGCAGGACGCCGGCGAACTCCTCGACCTCCGCCGAGCTCAGCCCGTTCACCGGCTCGTCGAGCAGCAGCAGTTCGGGGCGGCCGACCAGCGCCCTGGCCAGCTCCACCCGCTTGAGCGTGCCGAACGGGAGCCCGGCGGCCGGATGGTCGGCGACCTCGCTCAGCGCCAGCCGCTCGAGCACCGCGTCGGCCTCGGCGCGCAGCCCGGCCTCCTCGCGGCCCACGCCGGGCAGGCGCAGGCCCGCCGTGAGGAAGCCGGCCCGGCCTCGGTGGTGCGCGCCGACCAGCGTGTTGTCGCGGACCGACATGCGCGGGAACAGGCCGAGGTTCTGGAAGGTCCGGGCGATGCCCAAAGCCGCGATCGCGTGCGGAGGTACGGCGAGCAGGTCCCGCCCCTCGTACGCGACCCGGCCCGCGTCGGCGTCGTGGCGGCGGGTCAGGCAGTTGAACAGCGTGGTCTTGCCCGCGCCGTTCGGCCCGATGAGCCCGACCATCTCGCCGCGCCGCACCGAGAAGCCCACGCCGTCGAGCGCCGTGATGCCACCGAATCGGACCGTGAGCTCGCTTACCTCCAGCACTCCGGCCTCCCGCTGACGGTGAGCGGCGAACAACGTGCTGAAAGCGTAGAAGTCACCCGTCCGGCACCACATTGGGCACGGTCACCCAAGATGCGTGCCGACTGTTGTCCGCCGGGCACAGGGTCTGTCTCGGACCGGTTACGACCTGTTGACCGCCTGGCAAAGTGCATGGATCATCCCGGCATGTCCGGTGGTTTCAGCACGGAAACGCTCACCGGTTCGGCGATGGTCCGCGTCCAACGCACGCGCATCCTCTCCGAGCTCCTCGATCATCTAGCCGACCTCGCCGACACAGCCGTACAGACGATGCGGGCCGAGATCCCCGCCTACGCGGCTCAGGACGAGAACTTCTTCGCCGACGTACGCGACCAAGTGGTCCGTCACTACCGCAGCAAGCTGGCCGTGATGCTCGAAGACCGCACGGCCACAGTCGACGACATCGCCTTCGCACGCCGGGCCGCCATGCGGCGGGCCAGGGCCGGGGTCGCCCTGGCCGACTACATCAACGCCTTCCGCGTCGGCCAGCGGGTCTTCTGGGGGTCGGTGCTGGAGCGGGCCGGCCACTCGGCCGCCGGCCACGAGGCCGCGCTCTCCCTGGCGGCCCCGATCATGCGTTACTGCGACTTCGCCAGTACGCACGCGGCCAACGCGTACATGGAGTTCCAGCGCTACGCGGCGGCGGAGGCCGTACACGAGAGCAGGGACCTGCTGGAGACCCTGCTGGCCGGCGGCGCGCCCACGCGCGGCGGGCAACTGGCCGCAGCCCAGGCGTACGGTCTGGGGTCCGAGACCCGCACGCCCCTGGTCGTGGTGATCGCGGTCCTGCTCGGGCCGCGCGCGCTCGTGACCAGCGGGAACCCGGTCGCCACGGGACCCGACCGCGGTGCGGACGCGCGGCACGCGGCCTGCGCGGCCATCTCCAGGGCCGGGGCGAACGGCACGCGGACGCTGTCGGTCGTACGGCAGTCGGAGATCGTCGCCATCCCCGCGCTCGGCCCCGGCGGCGACCCGGAGGAGCTGTGCGAGCGACTGCAGGCCGTGCGCGAGAGCCTCATGGGCGAGGGGATCGTGCTGGCGATGGGCATCAGCACGGTCGTCGCCGGGACGGCCGGGATCCCGCAGGCGTATGACGAGGCCCGTACCGTGCTGGAGTTCCTGCCGGAGGACGGCGGTGTGGCCGCGCTGCCGCGGCTGTCGCCGTTCCAGTACCTGGCGCTGAGGGCCGACGACACCGCCCGCCACCTGGTGGATCCGCGGATCACCGCGCTCCTGTCCGAGGACCGGGCGCGCGGCGGCGTGCTCACCGCCACGATCCGCGCCTTCGCCGCCGCCGACCTCAACCTGCGCGCCTCGGCCGAGCGGCTGCAGATCCACCCCAATACCGCTCAATACCGCCTGCGCCGCATCCAGGAGCGCACCGGTCGCAGCCTGCGCCGGATCAGCGACCTGCTCGACCTGCTCGTGGCGATCGCCCTGCACGACTCTCTGCCGCCCACCACCAACCTCGGGCGGCAAAGACTGGCCACCGTGACCGATGAGCGACGTGGGAGCGGGGACGTACGGTCGTTCCATGAATCTCGCTGACCGGCTCCACACCGTCGCCGATCGGCTCGGCGGGAGGACGGTTGTCACGCTCGACGACGAGGCGCTCACCTATGGCGCGCTCGACCTGATGAGCGCCCGCGTCGCCGCACTGCTGCGGCTGCGCGGGATCGGCGCGGGCGACCGGGTGGCGATCATGCTGCCGAACGTCCCGGAGTTCGCCGTCGTCTACTACGGGGTGCTGCGGATCGGGGCGGTCGTCGTCCCGCTGGATCCGCTGCTGCGCAGGCGGGAGATCGCCGCGTACGTCGGTGACTGCGGGGCCTGCCTGCTCATCGCCTGGCACGCCTTCGCGGAGACCGCCGAGGCGGGCACCGCCGGCACCCCGACCGACTGCTTCTTCGTCGTGCCGGGCGAGTTCCAGCGGCTGCTGCGCGGCCTGGCGGCCGAGCACGACGTCACCCCGCGCGCGGACGGCGAGACGGCGGTCATCCACTACACCTCCGGCACGACCGGCCGGGCCAAGGGCGTCGAGCTGACCCACGGCAACCTCGGCGGCAACGCCGCGGCCGTCGCCCGCATGCACGCGCTCGGGGTGGACGACGTCGTGCTCGGGGCGCTGCCGCTCTATCACTCCTTCGGGCAGACCTGCTCGCTCAACGCCACCGTCCAGGCCGGGGCGCGCCTCACGCTGCTGCGGCGTTTCGCGGCGGGCCGGGCGCTGGAGGTCATCCGGCGGGACGGCGTCACGGTCTTCCAGGGCGTGCCGACCATGTACATCGCGCTGCTCGACCATCCGGGCGCCTCCGACATGTCGCTGCTGCGCATCCTGGTCTCCGGCGGGGCGGCGCTGCCGCTGGACGTGCTGCGGGCGTACGAGCGGCGGTTCGGCTGCTCGATCGTGGAGGGCTACGGGCTCAGCGAGACCTCGCCCGTCGCCTCGTCCAACCGGGGCCGCAACGGCACCCGGCCGGGGTCGATCGGCCGCCCGATCAAGGACGTCCAGATGAAGGTGGTCGACGAGGACGGCGGCGAGGTGCCGACCGGCCACATCGGCGAGATCGTCGTCCGGGGCCCCAACGTGATGAAGGGTTACTGGAACAATCCGGCCGCCACCGCCGAGGCGATCCGCGACGGCTGGTTCCACACCGGCGACCTCGGCCGGGTCGACGAGGACGGGTTCTTCTTCCTGGTCGACCGCCGCCGCGACGTGATCATCCGGGGCGGCTACACCGTCTACCCGCGCGAGGTGGAGGAGGTCCTGTACGAGCATCCCGCCGTACGGCAGGCGGCGGTCATCGGGGTCCCCCACCCGGAGCTCGGCGAGGAGATCGCGGCCGTGGTGACGCTGCGCGCGCCGGTCGAGGCCGACGAGCTGCGGGCCTTCGTCAGGGAGCGGGTGGCGGCCTACAAGTACCCCCGGCACGTCACGTTCGCCGACGAACTGCCCATGAGCCCCACCGGCAAGATCCTCAAGCGCGCCATCGAGACGTTGACTCGCCACCGGTAATAGAACTACGTTCTGGATACCGGGCGGTCGGTTAGGAAGGTGGCTTCATGCGGGTGCGGGACAAGGTCGTCGTCGTCACGGGGGCGGCGAGCGGGATCGGCCGGGCCATGGCGCTCAGGTTCGCCACGGAGGGGGCGGCCGGAGTGGTGGTCGCCGACCTCGACGAGGCGGGCGCGGGCGCGGTGGCCAAGGAGATCGGCGACCGGGCCGTGGCCATACGGACCGACGTGTCGGTGGAGGCCGAGGTGGCCGCGCTGGCGGAGACGCCCTTCGGCCCGCCCGATCTGTTCTGCTCCAACGCGGGCGTCATCGCCGGGCACGGGCTGGACGCCACCGACCAGGAGTGGGACAGCCTGTGGTCGGTCAACCTGCGGGCCCACGTGTACGCCGCGCGGGCGGTCGTGCCCGGCATGGTCGAGCGGGGCGGCGGCTACCTGCTCAACACCTGCTCGGCGGCCGGACTGATCAGCTGCCCCGGCGACGCCCCCTACGCGGTGACCAAGGCGGCGGCCATCTCCTTCGCCGAGTGGGTCTCGATCCACTACGCGACCAAGGGCGTCAAGGTCAGCGTGCTGTGCCCGCAGGGCGTACGGACCGCCATGCTGGAGCGCGGCGTCGCGGAGGACCACCTGACGGCGCGCGCGGTCGGCGCGTCCGGGGCGATCCTCGACCCGGCCGACGTGGCAGGCACAGTGGTCGAAGGGCTGGCGGCGGAGCGCTTCCACATCTTTCCGCACCCTGAGGTGGCCGACTTCGCCCGCCGCAAAGCCGACGATCCCGACCGGTGGCTGGCCGGGATGGCGCGGTTCGTGGAGTCATTGTCATGAAGGGGGACGTGGACATGAAGGCGGCACGACAGGCTTGGCGGCGGCTGGAGCCGGTGCACGGGATGATCTACTTCGTCCCCGAGGGCCGGAAGCGGTACGCCGCGCTGGGGCTGAACGTCCGCTCCGGTTACTTCGCCTCGCGCGGGGCGGCGCTCGGCCGGGCCTCCGCCGAGCTGGTCATCGCGACCTTCTACAACTTCCACCCCGACCTCGTACGGAAGGCGCTGCCCGCCGCCTGGGACCTGGCGACGCCCGAGCAGGTGCTGGCCGCGCGGTACGAGGCGGCCGACGAGGCCCTGCGCCGGGCGGGCATCCACGAGCAGCCCGAGCTGGACACGGTCCTCGCGCTGGCCCGCCGCGCCGCCGAGGCCGCCTGCGAGCATCCGCAGGGCCGCCCGCTGTTCGCCGCGCACGCCGCGCTGGCCTGGCCGGACGACCCGCTGCTCCAGCTGTGGCACGCGCAGACGCTGCTGCGCGAGTTCCGTGGTGACGGGCACATCAGCACGCTGGTCACCGAGGGCGTCGGGCCGCTGGACGCGCTCGTGCTGCACGCCGCCAGCGGGGAGGTCCCGGTGGACTTCCTCAAGCTGAGCCGGGCCTGGCCGGAGCCGGAGTGGGCGGCCGCCGGGGAGAGCCTGCGCGAACGCGGGCTCCTCGACGGCCACACGCTCAGCGCCGAGGGCAAGACATTGCGCCAGCACATCGAGGCCCGCACCGACGCGCTGGCCCTGCCCGCCTACTCGGCGCTGGGCGAGGAGGGCTGCGAACGCCTCGCCGAGCTGGCCCGCCCCTTCGGCCGGGCCATCGTCGACGCGGGCCTCCTCACCCCGGGCTGACGCCAGCGCCCCTCCGAAGGCGCCCTTCCCCAAGCGGCCTCTTCGAGCCGGGCGGGCCGGGCGCCCAGCAGGCTGGGCACCCGGCGCTCACCCCTTGGCGGTGGGCAGGCCGGTGGCCGGGTCGATCGTGGTGGTGAAGACGTCGCCGTTGCCCGGTGCCTGGCCGCCGGTCGGTGTGCCGTAGGTCAGGCCGGAGACGGCCACCTGGCCCGACGGGGTGGCGGCGGCGTACAGGTTGACCTCGGAGAACGGGTCGACCCCGTCGTCACGGGCGGTGCCGAGCTGGGCGGCGGCCTGCTGCTTTCCCTTGCCGTCGAGCCGGACCGTCAGGACGTCGGCGGCGCCCGCCACCACACCTACCCGGCCCCGGGTGTACCCGGCCAGGGCGACCGCACCACCGGTCAGCGGCACCACGGCGGCGCCCTCGTCGGCGGCCGGGGTGGCGACGGTGGCCTGCCAGCGCGGCTTGCCCGCGCCCGTGTACGCCGCCGCGACCAGATCACCGCCGATGCCCCCGGTGGCGACCGCGAGGCCCGCCGTGGTGACGGTCACCGCGTTCAGCCGGTCGTCACCGGTGCCGCCCACCGTGGTGGCCCACTTCCGGGCCCCGGTGACGTCGTAGGCGGCGAGCCAGCCGTCGAGCCCGCCGAGCGCGGTCGTCCCCGGCAGTGCCGAGGTCGCGCTGCCGGTCACGTAGAGGTTCGTCCCGTCCGAGGCCACTCCATACGCCTTGTCCTCCCCCACCCCGCCGTACTGGCGGACCCAGGAGACCGCGCCGTCGGCGGACAGGCGGGCGACCAGCGCGTCCTTGTCCCCGCTGTTGGCCCCGTCGAGGGCGCCCTTGGTGTAGCCGGCCACGTAGGCGCCGCCGTCAGGGGCGGCGGCCAGGCCGTAGAGGCGGTCGGCCACGCCCGGCGCGCCGAACTGGGTGAGCCAGCGGACCGCGCCCTTCGCGTCGAGCCGGACCACGAACGCGTCGTCCGTGGTGTTGCCCGCGTGGTGGCCGTCCAGGTCGCCCTTGGTGTAACCGGCCGCGAGGACGCCGCCGTCGGGCAGCGCCGCGACGCCGTACAACCGCTCGTCGGCGGCGGTGCCGAGCTGCCTGGTCCAGCCGTTCGCTCCGCCGCGGACCAGCACCGCGTCGAGGCGGCCCGCGTACGGCTGGCCGCCGACGGGTCCGCTCGCCGCGAACCCGGTGGTCAGCGAGCCGTCGGCGTGGGCCGCGACACCACCGGCCCAGTCCTGGGCGGCCGTGCCGTACAGCGGGGCGGGCAGCCCGGCCGGCGGCGTGACGCTCAGCCCCGGGCCGAGCTCGGCCATCGCCTGCTCGAACGCGGGCGCCCAGACGCTCCAGTCGTGGCCGCCGTCGAGCACGCGCAGCTGCGCCGAGATCGCGGGCGAGCGCCGGGCCGCGTTGTAGAGCGCGGCGGACTCGAAGTCGAGGTCGTGCTGGGCGTCGGCGGGATCGGGGTTGGCGTACTCGTCGTCGCCGACGGCCACGAACAGCCGTACGGGCAGGTCCTGGTCGAGCTTGGGGAGCAGGGCGGGGTAGTTCGACTCCTCATACACCTTGTCGGCGAACTTCTCGCCGCCTTGACCGTAGGCGCCGTAGTCGCGCGTGGAGGAGTCGCCCGGCGGCAGCGGCGTGTAGACGGCCGGGCTGAGCACGATGGCGCTGCCGAACAGGTCCTGGTGGGCCAGCGCGAAGCGCAGCGCGCCCGAGCCGCCCATGGAGTAGCCGCCGACCATGCGGGCCTGGCGGATCGGCGCCGTGCGGTACGTCGCGTCCACATGGGCGACCAGGTCGCGGGTCAGCGCGGTCTCGACCGGCCGTCCTGGCAGGTCGGAGCCGGTGTAGCGGGAGTCCACGTACCAGCTGCCGCGCTCGCTCCACGGCGCGTCGGGCATGACGGCGATGAGCGGCGGTATCCGCCGGGTCCGGATCATCGCGTCGAGCGTGTCCTTGACCCGGGTCCACGCCTGCATCGTGTCGCCGCGGCCGTGCAGCAGGTACAGCACCGGGTAGCGATCGGTGCCTTTGGCGTAGCCGTACGGCAGGTAGAGGTTGTAGGCGATGTTCTCCCCCAGCGCAGCCGAGGGCGCGGCGGCCGTGGTGATCGTCCCGGTGCGGCCGGCTCGTACGCGTGCCTCTCCCGGTACGGCCAGCAGGACGACGAGGGCGAGGGCTATGAGCGCACCGACACCGCTCCATCGAGTTAAGGGCATCGGTCGCTCCCTGTAAACGTTTACCGAACAATCTGTCCGGTGGTGCAGGAGAGTTTCCTGGTGCCCTTTGATCCATGTCAAGTATTCAAATGATCACATGTCGTGATTCTTGCGATTTGCCAGTGAAATGACCTCTAGGCTGAGCCGAGATAAGCCCTCCTTTACCGCGACGACCTGGGGACCCCTGATGACCGAGGACGCGAACGACGACGTCATGGAGCAGCTCAGCCGCATAGACACCTCGGTGGCTCATCCGGCGCGCGTCTTCGACTACTGGCTCGGTGGCAAGGACCACTACGCCGCCGACCGCGAGACGGGCGAGCAGATCCTCGAGGTCATGCCGGAGCTGGCCATCATCGCCCGCGCCGAGCGGGAGTTCCTGGCCCGCGTGGTGCGGCACCTGGTCGTGGAGGAAGGGGTGCGTCAGTTCCTCGACATCGGCACCGGCATCCCGTCGGCCGACAACACCCACGAGGTGGCCCAGGCCGCCGCGCCCGAGGCGCGCATCGTGTACGTCGACAACGACCCGATCGTCCTGGCCCACGCCCGCGCGCTGCTGCGCGGCACCGACGAGGGCCTGACCACGTACATCGACGCCGACCTGCGCGACCCGGAGACGATCCTGGAACACGCGGCCAAGGCGCTGGACTTCACCCAGCCGGTCGGGCTGATGCTGCTGGGCGTGGTGGAGTTCGTGCCGGACGACGAGCAGGCGTACACGGTCGTCGCCGAGCTGATGCGGGCGCTCCCTTCGGGCAGCTATCTGACCATCGCCTCCAGCGTGAGCAGCCCGGCCATGGACCGCGCCGCGGCCATCTGGAACGACAGCGGCGCCACACCCATCACGATCCGGACGACCGAGCAGCTCATGGAGTTCTACAAGGGGATGGAACTGGTCGAGCCGGGCATGGTGTCGCTGCCGAAGTGGCGCCCCGAGCCCACCACCCAATATCGCGGCCAGGAAGTGTCGCAATATGGCGCTGTCGGCCGCAAATCCTGACCATCTACCAGGGCATTAAGCCAGTTGCTTGACCGCTACTCGACGATGAGCACGATGTACTCGCCCGCTTGACTATTCTCCTGGTGAAGCTTTGACAATTGCAGGATCGACCCAGGGGTGAACATGAGTGACGCAGCGGGGGCCTCACGTTCGTCCGGACGTCCCAAGCGGACACGTGACGTCGGCGAGGTCGGCGAGCCGGAGCTCCGACAGCTGCTGGCCGGCCTGACCGCGGTCCGCGACGGCGACTTCGGCACCCGGCTGCCGGACGACGCCGACGGGCTGCTCGGGGAGATCGCCTCCGTCTTCAACGGCATGGTCGACCAGCTCTCGCTGTTCACCTCCGAGGTGACCCGCGTCTCCCGCGAGGTCGGTACCGAAGGGCGGCTCGGCGGTCAGGCCGAGGTGCCGGCCGTGTCCGGCACCTGGAAGGACCTCACCGAGTCCGTCAACGCCATGGCCGGCAACCTCACCGACCAGGTACGCAGCATCGCCCAGGTGACCACGGCCGTGGCCCGGGGCGACCTGTCGCAGAAGATCACCGTCGCCGCCCGCGGCGAGATCCTGGAGCTCAAGAACACCGTCAACACCATGGTCGACCAGCTGTCCTCCTTCGCCGACGAGGTCACCAGGGTGGCCCGCGAGGTCGGCACCGAGGGCGAGCTGGGCGGCCAGGCCGACGTCAAGGGCGTGGCGGGCACCTGGCGGGACCTGACCGACTCGGTGAACTTCATGGCCGGCAACCTGACCGCCCAGGTACGCAACATCTCGCAGGTGGCCACCGCCGTGGCGCGCGGCGACCTGTCGCAGAAGATCACCGTCGCCGCCCGCGGCGAGATCCTGGAGCTCAAGAACACCCTCAACACCATGGTCGACCAGCTGTCCTCCTTCGCCGACGAGGTCACCAGGGTGGCCCGCGAGGTCGGCACCGACGGACGGCTCGGCGGCCAGGCCGACGTCAAGGGCGTCTCCGGCACCTGGAAGGACCTCACGGAGTCGGTCAACGTCATGGCCGACAACCTCACCGCCCAGGTACGCAGCATCGCCGAGGTCACCACCGCCGTGGCCAAGGGCGACCTGTCGCAGAAGATCCGGGTGGACGCCCGAGGCGAGATCCTGGAGCTGAAGGAGACCATCAACACGATGGTCGACCAGCTCTCGGCGTTCGCCGACGAGGTCACCAGGGTGGCCCGCGAGGTCGGCACCGAGGGCAACCTGGGCGGCCAGGGCACGGTTCGTGGCGTGTCGGGCACCTGGAAGGACCTGACCGACAACGTCAACGTCATGGCCTCCAACCTGACCAGCCAGGTACGCAGCATCGCCCAGGTCGCCACCGCGGTGGCCAAGGGCGACCTGTCGCAGAAGATCACCGTCGAGGCCAAGGGCGAGGTCGCCGCGCTCGCCGAGACCATCAACACGATGGTCGACACCCTGTCCGCCTTCGCCGACGAGGTCACCCGAGTCGCCCGCGAGGTCGGCACCGAAGGCCAGCTCGGCGGCCAGGCCCGGGTCCCGAACGTGGCCGGCACCTGGAAGAACCTCACCGACAACGTCAACTCGATGGCCGACAACCTGACCAACCAGGTACGCAGCATCGCCCAGGTGACCACGGCGGTGGCCAAGGGCGACCTGACCCGCAAGATCGATGTCGACGCGCGCGGCGAGATCCTGGAGCTCAAGACCACCATCAACACGATGGTCGACCAGCTGTCCTCCTTCGCCGCGGAGGTCACCAGGGTGGCCCGCGAGGTCGGCAGCGAAGGGCGGCTGGGCGGCCAGGCCGAGGTCGAAGGGGTCTCCGGCACCTGGAAGCGGCTGACGGAGAACGTCAACGAGCTGGCCGGCAACCTCACTCGCCAGGTCCGCGCCATCGCCGCGGTGACCAGCGCGGTCACCTCGGGCGACCTGACGCGCTCCATCACCGTGGACGCGGAAGGAGAGCTCGCCGACCTCAAGGACAACATCAACTCGATGGTGGAGTCGCTGCGCGAGACCACGCGGGCCAATGAGGAGCAGGACTGGCTCAAGTCCAACCTGGCCCGCATGTCCGGGCTGATGCAGGGCCATCGCGACCTGGCCACGGTCGCCGAGCTGGTGATGGACGAGCTGGCACCGCTGGTCTCGGCCCAGTACGGGGCCTTCTTCCTGGCCGAGGAGACCGAGCTGCAGCTCATCAGCGCGTACGGATTCGCCGCCGACCCCGAGCGGCCGATCCGGTTCCGCATCGGTGAGGCGCTGGTCGGCCAGGCGGCGCGCACCCACAAGACCATCGCCATGACCGACATCCCGGCCGACTACATCACCGTCTCCTCCGGGCTCGGGCGCACGGCCCCCGTCTCGGTGGTCGTGCTGCCGATCGTGGCCGAGGAGCAGGTGCTCGGCGTCATCGAGCTGGCCTCGGTCTACGCCTTCACCCCGGTCCACCGGGCGTTCCTCGACCAGCTGATGGAGACCATCGGCGTCAACCTCAACACCATCGTGGCCAACGCCCGTACCGACGAACTGCTCGTGGAGTCGCAGCGGCTCACCGTCGAGCTGCAGACCCGCTCGGCGGAGCTGCAGAACCAGCAGGAGGAGCTCCAGCGCTCCAACGCCGAGCTGGAGGAGAAGGCGACGCTGCTGGCCACCCAGAACCGCGACATCGAGACCAAGAACCTGGAGATCGAGCAGGCCAGGCAAGAGCTGGAGGAGCGGGCCCAGCAGCTCTCGCTGGCCTCCAAGTACAAGAGTGAGTTCCTGGCCAACATGAGCCACGAGCTGCGCACCCCGCTCAACTCCCTGCTCATCCTGGCCCAGTTGCTCTCCCAGAACCACACCCGCAACCTCACGGCCAAGCAGGTCGAATACGCGGGCATCATTCATTCGGCCGGCTCCGACCTGCTGCAGCTGATCAACGACATCCTCGACCTGTCCAAGGTCGAGGCCGGCAAGATGGACATCAACCCCGAACGCGTGTCGCTGCGCCAGCTGCTCGACTACGTCGAGGCCACCTTCCGGCCGATGACCACGCAGAAGAGCCTGGACTTCCTGATCACCACCATGCCGGGTGTGCCGACCGAGCTGCTCACCGACGACTCGCGGCTGCGCCAGGTGCTGCGCAACCTGCTCTCCAACGCGGTGAAGTTCACCGAGACGGGCCGCGTCGAGCTACGGATCGAACCGGCCGGCCCGGCCGAGCTGCCCGTTCAGGCGCGTCCGCACGGCGCGGCCGTGGCCCTGCGGGTCATCGACACCGGCATCGGCATCCCCGAGCAGCAGCTGGAGGTGATCTTCGGCGCGTTCCAGCAGGCCGACGGCACCACCAGCCGCAAGTACGGCGGCACCGGGCTGGGCCTGTCGATCAGCCGCGAGATCGCCTACCTGCTCGGCGGCGGCATCACCGCGCAGAGCACCCCGGGGCAGGGCAGCGTCTTCACGCTCTACCTGCCGATCGCGCGCCCCGACTTCGAGGACTACTCCGCCCCCGAGACCAAGCCGCTGCCGTCCGCCGCCAGGCAGAGCCTGCCCGCCGCGCCCGTGGTGCCGCAGCAACGGCGGCTCCTGATCATCGAGGAGCGGCAGCGCGGGCTGCTGTCCCTGGTCGCCGAGAGCGTCGTGACCGACCTGGCCAACACCCGCGACCTGGCCCACCTCCACGGGAGCGTCGAGGTGGTCACCGCCGCGGGTGCGGAGGAGGCCGCCGCCACGCTCGCCGCCGAGGCGTGCCACTGCATCGTCCTCGACATCGACATGCCCGATATGGCGGCGTACGGCCTGCTGGAGGCCATGGACGGCGACCCCGCGCTCCAGCAGGTGCCGGTCCTGGCCTACAACAACTGGCGCACCAACCCGCAGCAGGAGGCGACGCTTCAGGCCCGCGCCAGCAACCGGCCGCTGGAGCTGCTGTCCAGCCTCGACGAGCTGCGCGAGCGCATCGCCCTGCACCTGACCGCCGACCAGCCGAGCGACGTGCTCCCCCTGGTCCGGCCGGCCAACGTGGGCGTGCCCGCCGGACGGGAGGTCGACAACACGCTGGCCGGGCGTACGGTGCTGGTGGTCGACGACGACGCCAGGAACCTGTTCGCGCTCACCAGCATGCTGGAGATCCACGGCATGAACGTGCTGCACGCGGAGAACGGCCGCAAGGGCATCGACACGCTCATCGCCCACCCGGAGACCGACCTCATCCTGATGGACGTGATGATGCCGGAGATGGATGGCTATGCCGCCACGGAGGCGATCCGGGCCATGCCTCAGTACAACGGTCTGCCCATCATCACGGTGACGGCCAAGGCCATGCCGGGCGACCAGGAGAAGTCACTCGCGGCGGGAGCGAGCGACTACGTCACCAAACCGGTCGACTCCGACCATCTCATCGAGGTGATCCAGCGCTGGATGAGCTCCTAGCGCAGTCCGCCGGGCAAGCACGTGTCCATCCCCAGGAGTCCCACCTTGCAACCAGCACAGCAGCCTGGCACCGCCCGTGCGGAGGCTTCGGCCGATGACGCGAACGTAGGGCGGCTGGCCGCCACGATCGAACGGCTGCGCAAGGAGATCCAGGACGCCCACCTGGCCGCCGACGGGCGCGCCCTGATCGAGCTGGCCAAGGGCGTCCTGGTCGAGCGGCTGCGCTGCGGCCCCGCCGAAGCCGCCCGCCAGCTCACCACGCTCGCCGAGCAGGCCGGGATGTCGCAGCTGGAGCTGGCCTCGGTCATCATCGACCAGGCGGCGCAGGACCGCATCAGCGAGACGGCCGGTGAGTTCCTGCGCTTGGCGGCGGCGGACCACCACCGTGCGCGCCACTCCGTCTCCCTGCGGCTGCGCGCCGCCGAGAGCGGCGCGCTCGACGCGACCGACACCCAGGCGGTCGCCGAGTCGCTCCTGGAGCACGCGCTGGCGCCGCTCGGCGCGACGACGGTCGCCGTGTGGGCCGCCGGTCCCGACGCCTCGCTCAGCCTGGCCGGTTACGCGGGGCTCAGCGCCGAGGAGGCCATGCGGTGGCGGTACGTCCCTCCCGGCGTGGCCACCCCGGCTCGCCAGGCTCTCACTGAGCGCCGGACCGTCTGGTTCCCGGCCCTGCGCGAGGCCGGCCTGCCCACCATCGGGCACCGGCAGGCGGCCGAGGGCGGGCGGGTGACGGTGCCCGCCGGTACGGGCGGCCGCATCCTGGGCGTTCTGGAGATCGGCTGGCCGCACGACCTGGAGCCGCAGCCGCCGCAGATAGAGCGGCAGATCGAGGCGCTGGCGGACCTGTGCGCCCACACGCTGGACACGTTCGCGCCGGGCGGGCCCGCGTCGCCCGACCCGGCCTTCTCCGAGCTCGTCGACCTGGCCGACGGGCTGCACGATCCCGCCCTGGTGCTCTGTCCGCATCTCGACAGCGGCGGCAGGCTGACCGATTTCCGCATCGTGCACGCCAACGGCCGGTTCGCCGACCCGGCCGGGCGTCCGCGCCACCGGGTGACCGGGGCGCTGCTGCTGGAGGCGTACCCGCTGGCGGCCGAGAACGGCGGGCTGTTCGCCAGGGTCGAGCACGTACACGCGACCGGCGAGCCGTTCCGCACCGACCGCATGACCCTCGACACCCTGGTGGACCAGGTACGGCTGAGCACCGAGGCCGGCGTCAGCGCCACCCGCCACGGTGACTGCGTGCTGCTCATCTGGCGGCCGCAGGACGAACGGGCGCGGCTGGCCGGCATCCTGCAGCACGCCCAGCGTCTGGGCCGCATCGGCGGCTTCGAGGAGAACGCGCTCACCGGCCGGGTCACCTGGAACGACCAGCTCTTCGCCCTGTACGGCCTGTCTCCCGGCGACGAGCCGATCCCCCTCGAACGGCTGCGCGAGCACGCCCATCCCGACGACGAGACCGGCATCGGCCGGTTCCTGCGCACCGTGCTGCACCATCGGCGCTCGGCTTCGACGGCGTTCCGGCTCCAGCGGCCCGACGGGATCGCCCGGCACATCCGCGTGGTGGCGGAGCCGGTTTTCGGGGCCGATGACCGGTTGCTGGCCGTACGCGGTGCCTATCAGGACATTTCATCTCAGCACTGGACCGAGGTGGCGCTCGCCGCGACCCGCGACCAGCTCGCCCACAGCGAGCAGCAGACCGCCGAGAGCAACCGCCTGGCCCTGCAGCTGCAGCGGGCCATCATGCCGTCGACGCACGAGACGACGGACGCCTTCGGGCTGCGGATCGCCGTCCGCTACCGGCCCGCCGAGGAGGAGCACCTGGTCGGCGGCGATTGGTATGACGCCGTCGTACTGCCGTCCAAGCACGTGCTCCTGTCCGTGGGCGACGTGGCCGGACACGGCATCCAGGCGGCCACGGGCATGGTCGTGTTGCGCAATGCCCTGCGCGGGCTGGCCGCCACCGGCGCGGGGCCCGGCCAGCTGCTGACCTGGCTCAACCTCGTCGCCCACCATCTCACCGACAGCGTGACCGCGACCGCGATCTGCGGCCTGTACGACCCGCGGACCAAGGTCCTGCGCTGGGCCCGCGCCGGGCACCTGCCGCCGCTCCTGGTCCGGGGGACGAACGCGGCGGAGCTGCCGATGGTCCAGGGGCTGCTGCTCGGCGCGGTGTCGGAGGCGGCGTACGAGGAGGGGCAGCTGCAGCTCGAAGCCGGCGACACCCTGATGATGTACACGGACGGGCTCATCGAACGCCGGGACCGCGCCCTGCAGCACGCCCAGAAGCATCTGCTGGTCATCGCCGGACAGCCGGCTCGGTCTCTCGACCTGCGGCTGGACCACCTGCTGACGCACTGCAACTCCGACACCGACGACGACACGTGCCTGATCGGTGTCGAGCTGCAGTGACGCCTGCTGTGGCGCCTGTGGTGACGCCGCTTCGGCCGGCGCGGTGTGGCGTCGGCCGAAGCGGCGTGACCGGGGACCTCAGTCCGACAGGCCCTTGCGCAGGTCGTCGAGGACCTTGCGCAGGATGCGCGAGACGTGCATCTGCGAGATCCCGAACTCCGCGGCGATCTCGGCCTGCGTCATGTTGCCGTAGAAGCGCAGCAACAGGATCTTCTTCTCCCGTACCGGCAGCGCGTCGATGAGCGGCTTGACGGCGTGCTTGTCGACCAGGGAGTCGAGCGATTCGTCGTGTTCGGGGATGACGTCGCCGAGGGAGGCGGAGTCGTCGTCGACACCCGTCGGGGCGTCGAGCGAGAGCGTGCTGTAGGCCGCCGAGGCGTCCATCGTGAGCAGCACATCCTCCTGGGAGATCTTCATCTTCTCGGCCAGCTCGGCGACCGTGGGGGCGCGCCCGAGGGTCTGGCTGAGGTCGGAGACGAGCTTGTTGAGCTCGGAGCGGCGCTCCTGGTAGACGCGCGGCACCCGGATGGCCCAGGTACGGTCCCGGAAGTGGCGCTTGACCTCGCCGGTCATGGTGACGACGGCGTAGCCCCTGAAGTCGTGGCCGAGCTCGGCGTCGAAGCCGTTGATCGCCTTCATGAGGCCGACGTAGGCGGCCTGGCGCAGGTCTTCGATGGGCTCGCCGCGGTAGCGGTAGCGGCGGGTGATGTCGTTGGCCAGCCACTCGTGCATTGCTACGAGACGCTCGCGGATCCGTACCTTGTCGAGCTCGGAGGTCTCCGGCTTGACCATTTCGACCAGGAGTTGTTCGGCGGTCATCTCGCTGAGCACGAGTGCCTGAGGCTGAGCGTGAGCCTGCTGGACGGTCATTCCTGCTCCTCATATCTACTGCAGGCGGTCCCGTCCAAAGACAAAAGCCCAGACAGAGACACGCCTCGATAACACGAGACGAAGCCCTCTGCTGGACTTCGCTTTCATTATCTCCTATTTTCCGGAGATGTCACGCCCGCAGGATCACAAAAAGGTCACGCATCTCGCGGGCGGCCCCTCAGCCGCGCTCCCAGAAGGCCCCCGGCAGCGCCTCGATCTCGACCACGGCCTGTTCGAGGTTCGCGGCGAACGGCAACAGCGCCTGATAGACCGGCTCACCACCCTCGGCGAGCCGGCGGATGACCTCGGCGTTCATCCGCGCCCGGTCGATCACCTCGGAGCGGAACGCCGTACGGTCGCCCTCGTAGCCGTAGGCGTCGAGCAGCAGGTGCAGCCGCCGGGAGCGATCCTCGAACGCCGTGAACCCCTGCTCCGTGACGACCCGCCGAGCGTGCAGCGGGACCCATGTCAGCGCGCTGTAGGCCAGATCGCGCTCTCGCGAGGACGGCCCGGCGGTGTCCCAGTCGACGAACCCGACCAGGTCGTCCTCCTGCCACACCGCGTTGTAAGGAGAGGCGTCGTGGTGCCCGATGACCAGCCCCGGCCGCCAGGGACGCCCGGTGAACCAGACCGCGTCCGGCTCGGGCACGAACGTCGCCGTCGCGTCGTGCAGCCGCCGCATCCAGGCCCCGACCTGCTTGAGCGCGCTGTCCGACCAGGGCCAGGCGGGCCAGGGAGCCTGCTCCCCGATCGTGTCGCCCTGGAGGTAGGTCAGCACCTCGCGCCCTCGCTCGTCGAACCCGAGGACCCGCGGCGCCCCCTCGAACCCGGTCGCCTCCAGATGGGCCAGCACGGTGTGGACGGTGCGCGTCCACGGGTTGGCGGGCCGATGGACGGTATCGCCGATGCGTACGCCGCCGACATGCCTGCCACCCGGCAGGGGCTGCTCATCCATGAGGCCGTTTCTACGCCTGGGACGCCGCTCACCGCACCTGGTTTTCGTCGGCCGCCCCTGTGTCCACGCCGTCCTCGGCAGGCAGCGCGATACCGTTTCGCACGTCAGTCAGTGAAGGAGAGATCATCATGCGGATCGCGATCGCCGGTGCGACCGGGAACATCGGGGCCCTCACCGTCACCGCCCTCGAACGCGGCGGGCACGAGGTCGTGCGGATCAGCCGCTCGCTCGGCGTGGACCTGTTGACCGGTGACGGGCTCGACGACGCGCTGGCCGGTGTCGAGGCGGTCGTCGACGCCACCAACGGACCGGCGACCGACCCGGCCGAGACGGTGGCCTACTTCGGCACCGCCACGCGCAATCTGCTCGCCGCCGAGGAACGAGCCGGTGTCCGTCACCATGTGCTGCTCTCGATCGTCGGGATCCATGGCATCGAGGGCAACGCTCACTACGCCGGCAAGCGGGAACAGGAGCGCCTCGTGTCCGAGGGAGCGGTGCCGTGGACGATCGTCCCGGCCACGCAGTTCCACGACTTCGCCGCGCTGATGGCGAGCTGGACCGAGCAGGACGGGGTCGCGACGATCCCGCCGCTGCTCATACAGCCGATCGCGCCCGCGGACGTGGCCGACATCCTCGCCGAGATCGCGGTGGGCGAGCCGCGGGGACGTTACGTCGACGTCGCCGGGCCCGACCCACAGGACCTGGTGGACATGGCCCGGCGCACCAACGAGGCGCGCGGCCGTACGGTGAAGCTCGTGCCGACGTGGTCGGCGTTCGACCCGGCGGCGGCCGGCAACGCGCTGCTGCCCGGCGAGGACGCCCGCATCGCGCCGACCACCTTCGACGATTGGCTCGCGCAACAGCGCTAGCCCGGCGGGGCAAGACGGATGATCTGGTCGCGGAGGGCATCGTCCAGGGCCGCATTGAGAAACCCGTTGTCGATGCCACGATCACAGCCCACCACGATCGAGACCCGGACAGGTGGCCCTTCCGCGTATCCGAACAGGAGATCGAACCAGTCGGCCGGGTCGCAGCTGATCTCGTTCAGGATCTCCTTCCCCCCAGCGTCCAGAGCGTTCAGCGTCTCCGCCAGAGGTCCTGCCGTCCGGCGGTCGTGCTCACGGCGCGGATCCCGCTCACCCGCCCTGGTCGCACGCCTGCACACCAGGACGGAGATGGGCTCGTCGGGCACCATCCGCCCGTCCTGGCCCCGGCGTTCGCCGGGCATCTGGCAGGGGTCGTCGGGGTGTACGAGCCGCCATGTTCCGGTCCGGTAGGCGGCGGTGAGGCTCCGGCCTACGTAGGAGTGGGATTGGACCGTGCCGTTCGTGGTCCGGACGCAGCCGTTGACCTCCTCGGCGCTGCCCACCCAGAGCCCTCCGCCGCCGGGGTAGGCGAACAGGATGAGGTAGTTGGTCATCGGGCCGCCCATCAGCGTGCACATGACCTCGCGTTCCTCCGTGCCGACCGGAAGGTAGCCGAGGTCGCGGGCCATGGCCCCGGCGTCGCCGGTCAGGGTCCGTGATCCGGCCAGCCGCTCGCCGCCCTTGCGGGTGTTGTCGCCCGGGTACGCGCAGATCATCGCGGTGACCGGCCTGCCGGGCACGAGGTAGTCGCCGACCCCGTCGATCTGCCCGGCGGCAGGCACCCAGCCACCGGCATGGCGGCCTCCCCACTGTTGCGGGCACGACGCCAGGACGGTTGGCGGGCTGTTCGCCGAGGATGAGGTCAGGACGGTGGCCGCGCAGATCGCGGTGACGACGACGGCTACGTGACGGAGATTCACAAAGGTGAGACGTCACCCGCCCGCCGACCGGTTCAGGCGTTACCAGGGTGCTACGCCGGCGGGGTCGAAGAACGCCCCGGTGGGCCCGTCTGCGCCCAACAACGCCGCTCGTACGATCGGGGCCGCGCCCTCCTCGACGGTCTGGGTCCCGCTGAAGCCGTTGAGATCGGTGGCGGTGTAGCCGGGGTCGACCACGTTGACCCGCAGTTCGGGGCAGAGCCTCGCGTACTGGACGGTCAGCATGGCGAGCGCGGCCTTCGAGGCGGTGTAGGCCAGGGCGGGCACGTGGAACTCGATGCGGTCGGGATCGTGAACCCGGGCGAACGACCCAAGGCCGCTGCCGACGTTGACCACGACTCCATGCTTGCTGCGCCGCAGCAGCGGCAGGAACGCGTGGGTCACCCGGACGACGCCCACGACATTGGTGTTCAGGACGGTCTCCAAGTCCGCCCCGGTGAACTCGCTCGCCGAAGGCGCGCCACCGGCGATCCCCGCGTTGTTGACCAGGACGTCCAGGCCGCCCTGCTCCTTGTCCACGAGTTCCGCGGCCGCCTGGACGGACGCCTCGTCGGTGACGTCGATGAGCAGCGGCAACGCGCCCAGCTCCTTGGCCGCCCGTCGGGCGTTGTCCTCGTTGCGTGCGCCGATGTAGACGGTATGGCCCGCTGCGACGAGTTGGCGGGCGGTCTCGAAGCCGAGGCCCTTGTTCGCTCCGGTGATCACTGTCGTTGTCATGCCTCCAGCCTCACCCCGCCGTCGCACCTCGTACCAGCGAAGACTCTTCCTGGGAACACCCGTACCAGGCACGGACTGCGGGGTGGTGCGACGATGGGGAGGTGAGCGGCAACGGCGAACTGGCGACGATCCTGCGGGTCTGGCGCGAGCGACTGCTCCCCAGACAGGCGGGCCTGCCCACCAATGGGCTGCGGCGCACGCGGGGCTTGCGGCGCGAGGAGCTCGCGATGCTGGCGGGCGTGTCGGCCGACTACATCGTCCGCCTGGAACAGGGCCGCGCCTCGACACCGTCGGCCCAGGTGTGCGCCGCACTGGCCCGGGCGCTGCAACTGGACGACGCCGAACAGACCCATCTCTTCCTGCTGGCCGGCCACGCGGTCGGCAGCGGGCGGATCGGCCAGTGGGTCCCGGCGAGCGTACGCAGGCTGCTGAACCGGCTCGATGATCACCCGATCGCCGTGCACGACGCGATGTGGACGCTCATCCTCTGGAACCGGCCCTGGGCGGCGCTGATGGGCGACCCATCGGCCCTCGACGAGGAGGAGCGCCACATGCTCTGGCGCGCCTACACCGGCCAACCGCACCGGATCATCATGACACTCGACGAGTGGACGGCCTTCGAGCGCTCAATGGTCGCCGACCTCCGGCGGACCGCCGCCCGCTACCCCGACGACCCGCGACTGCACGCGTTCGTCCAGCAACTCCGCGAACTCAGCGACTCCTTCCGCACGCTGTGGGACGCCCACCTGGTCTCCGACCACCATCAGGCGACCAAGAGCGTCGACCACCCCGAGGTGGGCAGAATCGACCTGGACTGCGACATCCTCACCACCCAGCACGGCGACCTCCGGATCGTGATCTACACGGCGCAGCCGGGCAGCGAATCAGAGACCAAACTCGCCCTGCTCGACACCATCGGCACCCAGACCATGACCCCCGGCTAAGCCGGACTGTCCCCTGCCGGTCTGGCTAGAAGTCGAACTCTCCCCTGGACATCCCATCCCGGAAGGCATCCCACTCAGCCTGCGTGTAAACCAGGACAGGCCCCTCCGGATGCCGACTGTGCCGCACCCCTACGCGTCCACCGCTCAGGGGGGCGACCTCGACGCAGTTGCCTCCGTTACCGCCACTGGCCGTCGCCTTTCGCCAGGCAGCGGTGACCAACTCCCTATCGGTCATGACTTTCCATCACCCTCTGAATGATCTTCTCGGTCTCGTAGATGGGTTGCGCAAGAGCGGACAGCACCTCCCATCGCTCGCCTAGCTTCCGGAGCATTTCTGTCTGGTGCGTGACCTCGCCGCTCTCGACGCTGTCGATGTAGCCAGTCTGCGTACCGTCGTCAGTGTCGGCTATCGCGAATGCGCTGACTAATCCAGCCGTAGCCCCCGATGCCAGGGGAATCACCCGAACCGTAATGCATGGACGGGCCATCAGAGCAAGCAGATTTGCCAGCTGCGCTCTCATCACCTCACGTCCGCCGACCTCCCGCCGCAAGACGCTCTCATCCAGGATGACGGAGAGGGTAGGCGGAGTGACCCGAGACAAGATCGCCTGACGTTGGAGCCGAATCTTGACCTCCTCTTCTACCTCGGCGGGTAGTGCCCCCGGTTCGCCCTGAAAGATCGCCCTGGCGTAGTCGGCGGTCTGGAGGAGCCCAGGGATCAACGCCAGTTCGTAGACCCGGATGAATCGCGCCGCTTGCTCGGCTGCCGGCCATTTCCTGAACCACTTCTGGCCCAAGCCCCTGATCGGGGGCAGCAGCTCCAGCAGCTCGCCATGCAGCCCCAGCGCCTTTTCGAGCTGCCGGGTGAACGGTTCGGTGGGCAGCCGGGTGCCTCGCTCAACCGCGCCTATCAGGCTCTCGCTGCAGGGAAGGAGCGGTGCGAGACGGGCGTGAGTGAGATCCTTTGCTGTTCGATACTTCAGCATTCGGGCCCGGTATTCCTCGCTGGCGTTTCTCGCAGCTTTATTCCCATCTTCCGACATATCACACCCTTTCTCCGCTGCGTGCACACCCGTACGCACAAAGACAACCACAGGTTGTGAAGCTTTTGGAGGGGGATTCCGAAAGACATCCGCATTGACCATGGCCATGCTTGGGACCTGTAACCGCACAATCGCAAGAGATCTGTACGTTCCGAGGTGGCCATGCGAGCAGCTGTGTCTAACCCCCCGTACGCAGGTGTCAAGGTATGGACGGCGGGCGAGACGGAATCCCACCGGATTCCCTCGCTGGCCCGCCGAGAACTCGTGAAATGGATGGCCCGAACCATCCCACCCTTCCCGACCTTCAGGAAATATCCTCAGAACTACTCACCAACGCCATCATTCACGCCAACGCCATATGGGTCCGAATGCACCTGATCCCCGAACCGATGGTTTGGCGATTGACCATCACCGACCCCGGAAACTCCAGCGAAACTCCACGCGCGCGCCAGCCTCGACCGAACGAGACGGGAGGGCGCGGGCTCCTGGTTGTAGACGCCCTCACCAACGGCCAGTGGGATACCCACCGCAGCCCGGTTGGCGAGCGCGTCGTGTGGGCGCTGCTGCCTCGCTAGACATCCCCACGGTCGGTACGACGGTGCCTCTACCTGCCGTGGGGTGCAGACCTCCCTTGACCCCCCAGGGAGGAGAAGGCCCCCAGACGCGCATCCGCCGCAGCGTTCCGTCTGGGGGCCTTTCCCAGCCGCCGCGTCGTACTGGCTTTCCGGCCGCCGCGTCGCAACCCGGGGACGAGCCGCCATTTTGACCTTGACCCCCAGGTCAGCCTTTAGCGTCGCGGTCACTCACCTGTGGACAGAGAGGACACTCATGGACGGCCTGGCAGGCAAGGGCGTGGTCATCACCGGAGGTGGCACGGGGATCGGCCGTGCCACGGCTCATCAGTTCGCCGCCGAGGGCGCGCGGGTGCTCGTGATCGGTCGTACCGCCGCGCGTCTGGAGGAGACCGCTGCCGCGTACCCCTCGATCAGTACCTTCGCCGCGGACGGCGCGGCAGCCGATGGGCCCGAGCGCATCGTCGAGGCGGCGGTACAGCGGCTGGGGCGGATCGATGTCCTGGTCAACAATGCCGCGATCACTCGGCCCGCCGCGCTCGGGACGATCGATCGCCGTACCGCCGAAGAGCAGATCGCCACGAACCTCCTCGCTCCCCTTTTCCTGGCCCAGGCCGCCCTGCCGCACCTGGCCGCCGCGAAGGGGACGATCGTGAATGTGTCCTCAAACCCGCCCTCGTACGGCTGGCCGGACAACTCCGTCTACGGGTCCACCAAGGTCGCGCTCGACTTCCTGACGGCCACCTGGGCGGTCGAGCTCGCGCCCAAGGGTGTGCGGGTCGTGTCCGTGGCGCCGGGCATCACCGCCACACCCGTGCTGGCGCACGCCGGATTCACCCAGGAGCAGATCGCCGCCGCGGGCGAAGGACTTGTCGGACGCATTCCGCTTGGTCGCATCGCTCAGCCCGGCGAGATCGCCTGGTGGATCGTGAACGTGACGCGGCCCGAGGCCGGGTACCTCACCGGCACGGTGGTTCGCGTGGACGGCGGCCTCTCCGTGGCGGCGGGGGTATAGGGCATAAACTGCGGCAGTGCTGATCGGGGAGCTGGCGCGCGCGAGCGGCGTCACCGTCCGGGCCCTGCGCTACTACGAGCAGCAGGGCCTGCTTGAGCCGGAACGGGCCGGCAACGGCTATCGGCATTACGACGGCAGCGCGGTGGCCAAGGTCCGCAACATTCAGCTCCTGTTGTCGAACGGCTTCACCGCCCAGGACGTACGCGGCTTCCTGCCCTGCCTGGACGATGGCGAGGTCTCGCTGGGACTTGCCTGCCCACCCGGTGTGGAAGCGGTGAGCAGAAAGGTCGCGGCCCTGGAGGAGCGGATCGCCGAGCTGAGCGCCGTACGAGATCGGCTCGTTGCGGCTCTGACCGGCAACGCGACCCCACGGCAACCCGAACCCGGCATCATCGCTCGCCACCCCGCCTACACCCGCCGCACTTACGATTAGCGGTCACACCAGCTGGGTGATGGGCGGTCGGCCCGATCATCGGCGCCCTGGCCGCAATAGCGGCACTGGCCTCGGCGGCGTAGGTGGTAGGCGAGGGCCGCGGCGGCCAGCGCTCGTGGTGCAGACCCACAGCGTGCAGGCGGTGCGGGCGGCGGTGGAGCAGGCCGGGAGTACGCCGACTGGAGCGCCCACCTGCTGCCCTGGGCAGAATGCCAGCCGAAACTGGCGGCCTTCTGCGAGAAGGTCGGACTGCCTGACACCCCCGCCGCCGTCCGGCCGCAGGAGCTGCCCGTCCAAGCCGTCACCTCCTGGTATGTACGCTTACCGGTGTGACCCGCCGCCCGCACACCCGCGCTCCCGTCCTCGCGGACGTGGCGAGGGTCGCCGGCGTGTCCGTCCCCACGGTGTCTCGGGTGCTGAGCGGGTCCGCGCCGGTGAGCGCCGATAAGCGCAGGCAGGTCCTGCGCGCGATCCAGGAGCTGGGATACCGCCCTAACGCCGCGGCGCGCGCCCTGGTGACTGGCCGGCGCTCCATCATCAGCGTGCTGACCAGCGACACCACCCGGTACGGTTATGCCAGCACGATACGGGGGATTGAGGAGGCCGCCCGCGCGGTCGGCCTGGTGGTCGCCCTGACGATGCTGGACGGCGGCGACGAGGAGTCGGCGCGGGTAGCCGTGGACCTCGCGCTCGACCAGCCGCTCGCCGGGATGATCGTGCTCGAGTTCGATATCCAGGGCAGCCGGGCGCTGGCGGCATTGCCCGACACGCTCCCCGTGGCGGCAGTGTCCTCCGCCGGGCAGGGCAGGAGCGTCCCGCGGGCCCTGTTCGACGACCACGCCGGCGCGCGGGATGCGACGAACTACCTGCTCGGACTGGGCCATCGCACCGTGCACCACGTGGGGATACCGGCCTCCGGCCGGCCGAGCGGGCGGCTGCTGGGCTGGCGGGAGGCGCTGGAGGCGGCGAGAGCCCCGGTTCCGGAGATCGTGGAGAGTGACGGGACCCCGCGCTCGGGCCTCCAGGCCGGCGCGCGCCTGGCCAGGCGCGGCGACGTGACCGCGGTGCTGTGCGGCAACGACGAGGTCGCCTTCGGCGTGATCAAGGCCTTGCAGGACGAGGGTTCGAGGGTCCCCGAGGACGTCAGCGTCGTCGGCTTCGACGACCACCCGCTGGCCGAGATCTGGACTCCTTCCCTGACCACGATGAGCCAGGACTTCGCCGAACTGGGGCGCATGGCGGTCGACTTCCTGCTCGGCAGCCTGGCAGGCGTGCCGGTCTCGGCGGCGCCGTCGACCCCGCGCCTGGTCGTGCGCAAGAGCACCGCTCCACCCGCCGGCTGACCTCGGCCCAGGAACCCTGGAACCACGCGAACGCGTGGTCACGTTCCTTCATGAACGTCTCGTGTTGAAAGCGTTATCAGCACATTTCCCGTGGCCCCCTTGCCACATCGCTTGATAAACGTTTTCATAGCTGAACCGCACCGTTTGTCCGGCTTAAGGAACGTGATGACGAGCAGAACCCTCCAGTGGCGTCCCGGCTCTCTCGACCTGGTACTCGAGCGGCCCGAAGACGCTCCGGCCCGCATCGCGAGGCTCGGGACCGCGTCGCCCGCACCGAGCCCGGTGGACCCGTTCCGGGTGCAGCCGCTGGTCGAGCTGATGGTTCTGGGGGAGGGCCGGGGGCTGTCCAACACCCGGTTCACTGACACCGCCGCCGGATCGCGGCTCCGGTTCGTGGACGCCGTCGAGCAGGCGGACGGCGACTGGCGCGAGCTGCGGGTGAGGCAGCGTGACGAGGTGACCGGGCTGGAGGCGACCAGTTTCTTTCGCGCCAGGACGGACGTCCCGGCCCTGCAGACCTGGACCGAGGTCACGAACACCGGGCCGGCGCCCCGGGTTCTGCAGATGGTGTCGTCCTTCGCCTCCGGCGCGCTGGCCGAGACGGCGGACGACGGCGACCTGGTCATGTGGCGGGCGCGCGCCGACTGGTGCGCCGAGGGCAGGTGGGCGGCCATCCCGCTGTCCGGGCCGGACGGGCTGGCGGACATCAACAGCGAACTGCACCAGCACGACGGCCGGGGCGCGCTCGTCACGGTGAGCAAGAGCACCTGGTCCTCGGGCGAGTACCTGCCGACCGGCGTCCTGGCGAGCGCCCGCACCGGCCGGGCCTGGGGCTGGCAGATCGAGCACAACGGCGCCTGGCGCTGGGAGGTGGACCGCCGCCGCGACGGGGCGAACGCCGTCTGCCTGGTGCTGAGCGGACCCACCGACCTCGACCACCAGTGGAGCACCCGGCTGCTCCCGGGGGAGAGCTTCGTCGCTGTTACCGTGTCCGTCGCCGTGTCCGACGAGGGCTGCCAGGGAGCGCTGGCCGCCCTCACCCGGCAGCGGAGGGCGATCCGCCGCGCGCATCCCACAGACGACGCGCTGCCGGTCATCTTCAACGACTACATGAACACCCTCATGGGCGACCCGACCACCGAGCGCCTGCTGCCTCTCATCGACGCCGCCGCGGAGACCGGCGCCGAGTACTTCTGCGTCGACGCGGGCTGGTACGACGACGGCGGGAACTGGTGGGACAGCGTCGGCGAGTGGCGCCCCTCGACCGGCCGCTTCCCGGACGGCGGGCTCGCCCGGGTCTTCGACCACATCATGGCCAGGGGCATGCGCCCCGGCCTGTGGCTGGAGCCGGAGGTCGTCGGGGTGCGCAGCCCTGTCGCCGCGATGCTGCCTGACGAGGCGTTCCTGAGTCGCAACGGCGCGCGGGTCGTGGAGCACGGCCGGTACTTCCTCGACCTGCGCCACCCCTTGGCCAGGAAGCATCTCGACGAGGTGGTCTATCGCCTCGTGCACGAGTACGGCACCGGATTCTTCAAGCTCGACTACAACGTCACCCCGGGGCCGGGCACCGACCGGGACGCGCTCCAACCGGGAGAGGGACTGCTCGAGCACAACCGGGCCCACCTGGAGTGGCTGGACGACCTGCTCGACCGCCACCCGGAGGTGATCTTCGAGAACTGCGCCTCGGGAGCCATGCGAGCCGACTACGCAATGCTCTCCCGCCTCCAGCTCCAGTCCACCTCGGACCAGCAGGACTGGCGCCTCTACGCCGCCATCGCGGCGTCCGCGCCCGCCACGATGCTCCCCGAGCAGGCAGGCAACTGGGCTTACCCGCAGCCGGGGATGCCCCCGGAGGCTCTGGCCTTCACCATGATCAACGGTCTGGCCGGACGGCTCTACCTGTCGGGGCATCTCGACGAGATGAGCCGGGCCGAGCGGGAGCTCGTCGCGGACGGGGTGGCCGTGCACAAGCGGATCAGGGCCGAGGTCGCCACGGCCGAGCCGTTCTGGCCGCTGGGGCTGCCCGCCTGGTCCGACCCTGTCGTCGCGCTGGGCCTGCGCACCGGTGACACGGTGCGCCTGGCCGTATGGCAACGCGACGGCGGGCCGCACGACATCCAGCTGGACCTGCCCGGCCTGCGCGGCCGCCGCCTGCGGGTGGAGACCGAGTATCCGGCGACGCTACCCGGCTGGCAGCACCGGTGGGACGCCTCCACCGCGCGGCTCACGGTCCGTCCTGCCGTACCCGGACCGTCCGCACGCCTGCTCCGCCTGCGGCCGGAGAACTGATCCCTTTGAGCGTGGCAGCCCTCACCTCCCACCACACACCAGGAGAATCCGTGAAGACACGAGGCATTTCCCGCGCGGCAGCCGCCGCCACATGCGGGGCGCTGCTGCTGGCCGGCTGCTCGGCGGGCAACCCCGGAACGTCCTCAGCCACCGCCCCGCCGGTCCCCACGACCTGGCCTGACCCGGGCGTCGGCCTGCAGGGGGTGACCCTCACCCTGTGGATGTCGACGCAGACCGCCGCGATGGCCGACAACGTCATCAAGTCGTTCGAGGCCAAAACCGGAGCGAAGATCAACAAGGTCGTCATTCCCGACGTCTACGAGACCAACGCGCCGACCAAGCTGGCCACGGGCACCAAACCGGACCTCGCCACCTGGCAGCCGACAGGCAGCATGCTCGCGCTGCTCAAGCCGTCCACCGACTTGCAGAGCCTGGACGGCGCGCCGTGGCTGGCCAAGCAGACGCCGGCCATCCAGAAGCTGGGTCTGGTGAACGGGCATCACTACGCGGCCTTCGTCAACGTCCCCTCCGTTCTCGGTGTCTTCTACAACAAGTCGGTGTTCCAGAAGGCGGGGATCACGAGCACGCCCAAGAACTTCAACGAGTTGCTTGCCGACGCCCAGAAGATCAAGGCGAAGGGGGTGGCGCCGTTCTTCGGCGCCGCCGGCGACCAGTGGCCCACCCAGTGGTGGCCGCAGGTCCTCCTGGCCGAGGCGTCGAAGAAGGGCCTGTGGGAGCGGGTCAGCCAGAACAAGGAGAAGTTCACCGATCCGGAGATCCTCGGCGCCGTCCGGCAGTTCCAAGACATGGTGAAGCAGGGGCTGTTCAACAAGGACGACAAGACCTCCAAGTACACCGAGTCCGGCCCGGCCCTGCTCAAGGGCGAGGCGGCGATGGTGCTGCAGCTCACCTCGTTCGCGTCGCTGATGCAGTCGACAGCGGACACGGCGACCATAGACCGCGAGATCGGCTGGTTCCCCATCTCCAAGGACGGCAACATCGCCACGTCGGTGCCCGGCGGCGACAACGCCCTGGTCGCCTTCAAGACCGGAGATCCGAAGCGGGAGTCCGGCGCCCGGCAGTTCCTGCGGTTCTGGCTGGAGAGCTACTACCCCGACTACGTGAAGTCTGCCGGCACCGTGTCGATCGACCCCGCCGTACCGGCTCCCACCGGGGTGCCGGAGGTGGTGAAGCAGGCCTCGGCCGCGCTGGACGACGCGGCCGGCTCGATGCAGCAGAACGCCGCGGTGAACCCGGACTTCTACGTGAACCTGGCGAACATGGTCAACGGGACCATGACCCCCGAACAGGTGACCTCCACTACACAGTCGCAGTTCGCCCAGCTCGCCCAGGCACTCGGGATCCAGGGCTTCTGACAGCGGCGGGGGCACGGGCCCCTCCCGCCCCCGCCACCACACTGAAAGGTGTGCAGGATCGCCATGATCTCTTCTCTTTCGGCCGCTTCCGGTCGCTCGCCGCGGCGACCGGTGTTGTACCCGAGCTCGTTCCTCGCTCCGGCGTTCGCCGTGCTGGCCGTGTTCTTCTTCCTACCGACCGTCTTCAACTTCGTCTACGCCTTCACGGACTGGTCGGCCTTCCATGACGACATCCGCCCCGTGGGGTTGGCGAACGTCAAGGCGGTGCTGTCCAACGGCGCCCTGCTGTCGTCACTGCGGATCACCATCGTGTACGCGGTCCTGGTGGCGATCATGCAGACGGGGTTCGGGCTGGGGCTCGCCCTGCTCCTGGAGCGCGACACTCGGATCAACCGGTTCGCCAGGGTCGTCTTCTTCATTCCGGTGCTGATGTCCGCCTTGGCAGTGGGGTACACCTTCCAGGCGCTCCTCAAGCCCGACGGTCCGCTCAACGGGCTCATCGGCGCTCTCACCGGCCAGCACGTGACGATCCCCTGGCTCGGCAGCACTACGTGGACGGTGGTGACGGTGGCCTTGGTGAACTCCTGGAAGTGGATGGGGCTGGCGATGGTGATCTTCCTCGCCGGTCTCAAGACGATCCCGGCCGACGTCCTGGAGGCGGCCAGGATCGACGGCGCCGGCAGGTGGAGGACCTTCCGATCGATCCGGTTCCCGCTGATCGCCCCCGCGGTGACCTTCAACGTCGCGACCGCGCTGCTGGGCTCCTTCAACGGATTCGACACGATCCTGGCGACCACGGGGGGAGGGCCCGCACAGCAGACCGAGGTGCTCGACATTTACATCTTCCGCGTCTACGGCAACGGCCTGTTCGCCCAGGCGACCACGATGAGCCTCGCCCTCCTTCTCCTGGTCGCTCTGCTGGCCTTCCCTGTCATCGGCTACCTGCGCAAGAGGGAGCGTGTCCTGTGAGGATCTCCGCCCGGGGCTGGTCCCGCCTCGTTCACCCGGCCGTCGTCATCATCCTGACCGCCGTCGTCATCGGAATCCCGTTGTGGCTGGCCCTGGTGACCTCCGCCAAGTCGCAAGGCGAGGCGAACCTGCCCGACCTGTCTCTACCACGGGTGTGGCACCTGTGGGACAACTACTCCCAGGCGTTCACCCAGGGCCGCGTGCTGTGGGCGCTGTTCGGCAGTCTGCTGGTCATGGTGCCGTCCGTCGCCGGGGTGCTGATCTTCGGCTCGCTGGCTTCATGGGTGCTGGCTCGGCGTGCAGGGCGCGTCATGGCTGTGCTCTACTCGGCCGCGATCAGCGGGATCATCCTGCCCCCGGCCGTCGTCACGATCGTGCTGCTGCTCCGGCAACTCCACCTGGCCAGCACGCCGATCGGCATGGTGCTGGTCTACATGGGCATGTACATGTCCCTGGTGATCTTCTTCGTCACCGGTTTCGTGCGGACCATACCGGTCGAGGTGGAGGAAGCGGCCCGCATGGACGGCGCACGGCCGCTCGGGATCTTCATCAAGGTCGTCCTGCCGCTGCTGCGCCCGGTCATCGCGACCGCCACGATCCTCATCTGCCTCTACATCTGGAATGACGTCTTCTACGCCTTCTTCGTGCTCGGCGGAGGGACGTACTCGACACTTCCCCTGAACCTGTACTCGGTGGCGAGCAGCAACCTGTATCAGAACAACTGGAACCTCGTTTTCGCCTACGTCGTGCTCATGAGCCTGCCGCTGGTCGTCGTCTTCGTTGTCGCCCAAAGACGGATCATCTCCGGCATCACCGGAGGAGCCGTCAAGTGAACGGTGGTCCACTGCTGGTCGGGCTGCCCGTGGGGTTGTCGTTGCCATGCGACCAGCCTGCTGGCCGGGGCCGCAGCTCAGCGGCGGTCTCGGCGCATTTCGTGGCGTTGCCGCAGATAGAGGCCGAGCAGCAGCCCCACCCCGACCCCCACCACGGCCACCGTCAAGCCGTAGATCCCCCAGTATCGCCCGGCGAACATCGACACCCGCGCATCCACCTCATGCGCGTTCACCCCGAAAAAGGTGAGCACCAAGGTCACCGGTATCGCCACCGTGGACACGAACCCGACCGCCACCGTCCACCGCAGCCGCCGGTCCTCATCCGCCCGCCGCTCCAGGCTCTCGATCGAGGTCAGCTCGGCCCTGATCGCCCGGGCGAGCCGTTCGAGCATGCGCGCCACGTTCTCCGCCTTGCCCACCAGCCCCATCGTCCCGTACAGGGCGTCGTGGTAGCCCGCCACCCGCAACGACGGCACCATCATCCCGAGGTCCGCCGTCGCCTCGACGCTGTAGCTGAGGTCCAGCTCCAGGTCGCCGAGCTGGTCGGTCAGTGACTCCAGGCTCCGCCGCCGCTCCCGCGTGTCCTGCCAGCCCCGGTCGCGGCCACGGAACGCCTCGACCGCCTGGTAGGCCACCGACCGGATCTCGCGCAGCCGCGCCGCGCTCGCCACGCCCTGCACGGCCGAGAGGAAGATGCCGTCCTCCACGTACTTCGGCTGACCGCAGAGCACGCTGACGTATGGGCCCACGGCGGCGGTCGTCTGCGGGCGGCGGTTCAGCTCGCTCGGGTACGTGATCGTGCTGAACTCTTCGCGCTCCGGGAGATCGCCACGGTAGATCACCCGCTTGACCAGGTCGTCGGACGTCTCGGGCGGCAGCTGGGAGCTGAAGGCGAGCTGGTGGCGTTCGGGGAAGAACCCGCCGGTGCCGCCCGCGAGCTCCGCGGCCACCTCCTCCAGCGAGCGGCCGTCGATCTTCAGGTCGGCGTAGAAGCAGTCCTCCAGCAGATCGACCGTGTCGGCCAGCTCGTCCTCGACGTCCAGGCTCAGCACGGCCACGATCTGCGTGGACGGCACCGCGAACAACCACAACCGGGCACTCGCGAGCGGCCGGTCCCAGCTCTCGAATTCGATCTTGTGATGGTCGAGAGCCAGCTTGTGCAAGACCTGAGGGGTCGCCGAGCCGGTGAAGTAGGTTTCCGGCCGCCCGAGCCGTGGCCGCTCGCCCGCCGACGCCACCTCTCCGCCGTCCGTCACATGCCAGGGTGTGGCGAAGATATTGGTGAGTCGTACGCCCTGCTCTGAACGGATGCCGAACAACGTCACGACCTCGAGGGTATCGCGGGGTTCAGCGGCCCCCCACGACAGCCGCGCGAAAGGGTCACGACAGAGGCCCCTTGTTATCCTCAACGAGCCACGAACCCCCCCGTCTCCCCAGGAGTAGCACCATGGACGTGTTGCGGGTTGTCTCGCTGATGGCCGCCACGATGACGATGGGGCTGGTGGCCGGTGTCTTCGGCCTTTACGCGCACACCGTCATGCCCGGCCTGGCCAAGACCGACGACCGCACCTTCATCGGCGCGTTCCAGGCCATGGATCGGGCCATCATCAACCCGTGGTTCATGGGCGGCGGCTTCCTGGGCGCGCTGATCTTCACCGTCGTCGCCACGATCGCCCATATCGGGCGGCCCGAGCTGCCGTGGGTCGCGGTCGCGCTCGTCCTCTACATCGTCGCGTTCGTCATCACGATCGCGATCAACGTGCCGCTCAACGACGCGCTCAAGGCGGCCGGCGACCCCGATTCCATCGCCGACCTCGCCGCAGTCCGCGCGCGCTTCGACGAGGCCCGGTGGGTGGGCTGGAACCTCGTCCGCGTCCTCGCCTCCACGACCGCCTTCGGCCTGCTGGCCTGGGCGCTCGTCGTACACGGCAAGTCGGGCTGATCAAAGCGGAATCCGCCCTGAGCGGCGGTGCCCGAGAGTAATCTTCCGGCAACAGCCAGTTGCCAGGAGGCCCCCACCGTGTACTCCTCCCCCGCCCGGCGGCCGTTGACCGACGAGTCGATCGATCGGCTTCTTGAGGGCGTGGCCGAGATCGCCGAGCACGCCGTGTCCGACCACGCCACCGCGGAAAAGCACTATCGCGACTCCTACGCCCTCGCCGAACGGGTGCGCCAGCAGGACTCCTCGTCCGGCCGGGTGGTCGGCGGGACGAGGCTCGAGCCGCTGGTGTCGCTCATCGTCCAACGGGTGCTCCTCGCCGAGAGCATGGTCGACGAGCACGAGGAGGCCGCCCAGAAGTTCATCGCCTGGTGGGTCGACCTCGCAGTCTGCGCGGTGATGGCGCTGCTCACCGGCGTTCCGCTGACCCGGGGACGCGCGGCGGCCGGCGATCCGAGCTCGTGCATGTGCCCGGCCGAACTCGCCTGCCTGCCCCCCATACCCGAAGACGACCGCAAACTGGCCGAGCTCGCCGGCAGCATGGATCAGTGCTGGACGCCGGAGGGCATCCCGGTCGGCGGCAAGGCGTTCGCGGCGGAGCTCGGACTGATCCTCCAGCGTGACGCCGAGGGAAATCCGATGCTCGTCGAGGACGGGACGCCGGAGGGGCGGCGGCAGCGCCTGTGGGGCGAGATGTGGCGCAAGCACCGGATGCCGCTCCTGCCGGAGACCGACGACCTCGTCCAGGCCCTGACCGCGGCCGGTGTCGCTCCGCCCATGGTGGACAACGTCCGCTTCGCCTCCGGGGCCGTGGAGATCGCCGTCGCGGCCAAGGAACGCGCCTGGGAGCTGTCCGATGAATGGGACGGTGCGCAATCGTCAGAAGAGAGCGACCTCGTCGACTCCCTGTGGAAGCAGGCCGATGAGCTGCCCCATCTGCTCGCCGCCTACGCCCGCGTCCTGACCGCGCTCCTGCCCACGCTCCGGGCGCTCGGAAACGCGCCCGAAGAGCGCCACGACTGACCGAAGAAGGGGCGAGTGTCTGAAGAAGGGGCGAGCGAGTGCTACGTGGGAAGGACGGCGGCCAGCTCCGGGATGCGGGCCCGGTAGCCGTCGAGCAGCTTGCGCGCGGTGCCCACCGAGTCGACCAGGGGGTGCAGGGCGAACGCCTCGACGGCCAGGCGGGACGAGCCCGACAGAGCGGCCTCGATGGTCGTCTGCTCGACCGCCTTCACCTGCTGTACGAGCCCGAGGAAGCGGCCGGGCAGCGGGCGGGTGGCCAGGGGCCGGACTCCGGAGCCGTCCACCGCGCAGGGGATCTCGACGACCGCCTCCTCGGGCAGACCGGCCACCGCCCCGCCGTTGCGGACATTGAGGATCATGGTGGACGGCTCGCCACGCGCGATGGCGCCCACCAGGGCGAGCGCGATGCCTTCGTAGCCGCCCGCTTCCAGGTCGACGGCGTCGCGCTCACCGGCGTCGGTGATCTCCCGCGTATCGGCCATGTACGACTCGTCGCGCTCCTTGCGTGTCCTGCCCCACTCGGCGAGGGCCTGCTCAGGACGTGCGCGTACGGCCTCGTAGAACCGATCCTGCTGCCCGAGCAGAGACTCGCCACGGGTCTGCCCGGACATGGCGGCGACGGACTCGCGGGTGAAGTAGTAGTAGTACAGATACTCGTTGGGCAGCGCCCCCAAGGTCCGCACCCAGTCGCCGCCGAAGATCCGGGCCTCCTCGACCCGCCCCAGCGCCGCGTCGTCGGCGAGCAGCTCTGGCAGCACGTCGCGGCCCTGGTAGGTGAGCCCGCGCAGCCAGCCGAGGTGGTTCAGCCCCACGTAGTCGGGCGACACGCGGGACGGGTCGAGCCCGAGGGCGGCGGCGGCCCGGCGGACCAGCCCGATGGGCGAGTCGCAGATGCCGATCACGCGGTCGCCGAGCACGCTCCGCATGGCCTCGGTGATCATGCCGGCCGGATTGGTGAAGTTGATCACCCACGCCTGGGGCGCGAGGGCGGCCACCCGTTCGGCCACCCGTACGGCGACCGGGATCGTGCGCAGGCCGTAGGCGATGCCACCGGGCCCGGTCGTCTCCTGGCCGAGCAGGCCCAGCTCCAGGGCCACCCGCTCATCGGCGGTGCGGCCGGCCAGCCCGCCGACGCGCATCGCCGAGAAGACGAAGGTGGAATCGCGCAGCGCGGTGTCCAGGTCTGTCGTGGTCAGCACCTCGGGCGGGTCGTCGTGCCCGGCGGCGAGCTGCTGGAGCACGTGCCGGATGGCCGCCAGGCGGTCGGCCGACACGTCGTACAGCATCACCTGCTCCACGCGCGGCTTCGCGGTGTCGCGCAGCAGCGCGCCGTAGACCAGCGGGACCCGGAAGCCGCCACCACCGAGCACGGTCAGTCTCATCGCCACCCCTTCATCGCCACCGCTGTCACACGAATCGCCACCGCTGTCACACGACCTGCACTTCGGCACCCGCGGCCGCGCAGTTGCGCAGCGTCGTCTCGTCGGCGCCCGAGTTCGTGACCAGCACGTCGATGTCCTCCGGACCGCACACCCGCAGCGCGCCCGTGCCGGGGAACTTGTGCCGGTCCACGAGTAATACCACCTGCCCCGCCGCCGCGATCATGGCGCGCTTCAGCGGCACCTCGGCGAGCGTGGTGTCGACGAGCTGGCCGTCCGGCCGTACGCCGCTCACGCCCAGGAACACCCGGTCGGCGCACACCTGGCGCAGCGCCTCCTCGGTCAGCACGCCGACCAGCGAGTGGTACGGCCGGCGGACCATGCCGCCGAGCAGCAGCAGCTCGACCGCCGGGTCGGCGCGGAGCACGTCGAGGACGGCGAGGCTGGAGGTGACCACGGTGACGCGGCGGCCACGCAGCCGGCGGGCCAGTTGCATGGTCGTCGTCCCGATGTCGAGCAGGACCACGTCGCCGTCGCGGACGAGCTGCGCGGCGCGGCCGGCCACCGCCTCCTTGTCCTGCTCGTCGACCACCGCCACCTCGGCGAAGGGCCGGTCGGCGTCGGCGTCGACCTCGGCGAGAGCGCCGCCGCGCACCCGCCGCAGCGTGCCGTCGCGGTCGAGCACCTCAAGGTCGCGGCGGATGGTCGACGGGCTCACGCCGAGCTGGCTGGCCAGATCGCTCACGCTCGTGGCGCCTGAGAGGCGGACCCGGCGCATGATCTCGGCATGCCTGAGGCGCTGAAGCACGCGGGAATCGTATCAGTCATATCTGTTCATGTGTGAGCATCTTTGACCAAAACCTCGCGCGAAACACTTGAAGTACGCGAGCAAACATGCAAGATTGCGCACATCTCGCACTGTCGAGGAGGACTTGTTCTGTGTCTGCCCAGGCGTATGACCCTCTAGCCGATCAGCGAACCCCGGAGGGGCCGCAGTTCGACGTCTTCTTAGCGGGCACGGTCTTCCTCGACATCGTGTTCACCGGCCTGCCCGCGATGCCCGCGGCCGGCACGGAGATCTGGGCCGACGGCATGGGCTCGTGTCCGGGCGGCATCGCCAACCTGGCCATCGCGACCAGCCGGCTGGGCCTGCGCACCTCGCTGGCCGCCGCGTTCGGGGACGACGACTACGCCGACTTCTGCTGGCGTACGCTCGCGGAGCAGGAGTCGGTCGACCTGTCCAGGTCCCGGCGTTTCGAGAACTGGCACTCGCCGGTGACGGTCTCCATGGCCGTCGACCGCGACCGCAGCATGGTCACCCACGGCCACTCCGCTCCCCTGACCGCCTCGGACATGATCGGCGCCCCGCCCCGCTCCAGGGCGGCGATCGTGACGCTGTCGGCCGAGGAGCCGCTCGGCATGCCCGGCAAGTGCAACTGGGCCGAGAAGGCGCAGCTCGACGGTGCCCTCATCTTCGCCGACGTGGGCTGGGATCCGTCCGGCGCCTGGCCGGCCGCCCTGCTGGAGCAGCTGTCGGTCTGTCACGCGTTCATGCCCAACGCGGTCGAGGCCATGGCCTACACCCACACCGACAGCCCGCGTGACGCCCTGTACGCGATCGCCGACCGGGTCCCCCTCGCCGTGGTCACCGACGGGGCGAACGGCGCCATGGCCATCGACTCCCTGACGGGCGAGGAGGCATTCGTCCCGGCTCCACGGGTAACCGCCCTGGACCCGACCGGCGCGGGGGACGTCTTCGGCGCGGGCCTCGTGCTCGGCACCCTGTGCGGCTGGCCGCTGGCCGATCGGCTGGCGTTCGCCGGGGTCTGCTCGGCGCTGGCCGTACAGCAGTTCGGCGGCTCGCTGGCCGCGCCCGGCTGGGGGGACATCGCCGACTGGTGGCACGAGGTACGCGCGGCGGCCGGCCACAGCGGCGCCTACGGCGACTCGCTGGCCCGCCGCTACGGCTTCCTCGACAAGCTGGTGCCCACCGATCCAGTGGGCGCCGTGCGCCGGGCGGCCGCCACCATCGCCCGGCAGGCCGACGTGGGAATGGCGCCCCTGACGCCGGGTAAGCCACCGGCCAGGACCGCCGCCGAAGCGTCCGGCGGGCCCGAGGGCGCCACGGCCGACGGTCCACCCGACGAGCCCGAGGGTCCGAGCACGTCCCGCGTGCCTGCGCAAAAGGAGTAACGCCATGATCCCCCCGACGCCTCGCACGCGTGCCGTACTCGCCGCCACCGCCGTGGCCCTCGCCGCGAGCGCGTGCGCGCCCGGCTCCTCGGCTCCACCACCGGCCGCCTCGTCGGCGGCGCCCAGCGCGGTGCGCACCGACGCCGCGGCCCTCGGGAACGTGACGCTCACCATCTGGGACCAGGAGGTACGCGGGGGGCAGGCGGCCCAGATGAAGCAGCTCAACGCCGCCTTCGAGGCGAAATACCCCAACATCAAGCTCAAGCGGGTCTCCCGCTCCTTCGACGACCTCAACACCACCCTGCGCCTGGCGCTGAGCGGCAACGAACCGCCGGACGTGGTGGAGGCCAACAACGGCCGGTCCTCGATGGGCGCGTTCGTGAAGGCCGGCCAGCTCCGCCCGCTGAACGCCTACGCCGAGGCGTACGGCTGGAAGAAGCGCTATCCGGACTCCGTCCTGCGCTATTCGAGCTACAGCGCCGACGGCAAGGTGTTCGGCGAGGGCAACCTGTACGGCCTGCCGCAGGTCGGCGAGGTCGTCGGCATCTTCTACAACGCCGCCAAGCTGACCAGCCTGGGCCTGCAGCCGCCGAAGACCTGGGAGGAGTTCCAGGCCGCGCTGGCCAAGGCGAAGAGCGCCGGCGAGGTGCCCATGCAGCTGGGCAACCTCGACAAGTGGCCGGCCATCCACGTGTTCGGCACCGTGCAGGGCCGTAACGTTCCGGCCGCCCAGATCGGCACGCTGGCCTTCGGCCGCAAGGGCGCCTCCTGGAACACCCCCGAGAACACCAAGGCCGCCCAGCAACTCGTCGACTGGGTCGACAAGGGCTACTTCAACAAGGGCTTCAACGGCCAGGGTTACGACCCGGCGTGGCAGGCGTTCAGCAAGGGGACGGGCGTCTTCCTGATCGGCGGCACCTGGCTGATGGCCGACATGGAGAAGGTCCTGGGCAAGAACCTCGGCTTCATCCTGCCGCCCGGCGCCACGCCCGACGCGCCGCCCGTCGCGACCGGCGGCACGGGCCTGCCGTTCGCCATCACCGCCAAGAGCCCCAACCCCGACGCGGCCGCCGCGTACATCGACTTCATCACCAACGCCGACGCCATGAAGGTGCTCACCACCACCGGCAACCTGCCGGTCGCCGACACCGACCAGCAGACCGTGCCGGCGGGCGCGCAGCAGGACGTCTTCAAGGCGTTCGGCACCGCGACCAAGAACGACGGCCTGGTGCCCTACCTCGACTACGCGACGCCGACCTTCGCCGACACGCTGGGCGCGGCGCTGCAGGACCTGCTGGCCAAGAAGGCGACGCCGCAGGAGTTCCTGGCCACGCTGGAGAAGGACTACAAGACCTTCGCAGAGAGCAACGGGTGAGCGTGGCCCGACCTCCCGGCGAGCCCCGGCGCGTCGCCTACCTCTACATACTTCCGGCATTCGTCATCTACGCGGCGTTCCTCCTTTATCCGATCGGCCGGGCGGTGCAGCTGTCGCTGTACAACTGGGACGGGCTGTCGGTCGGCACGTGGGCGGGGCTGTCCAACTACGCGGCGATCGTCGCGGACGAAGGGCTGCGCGACGCCTTCGTCCACGCCCTGGTCCTCGTCGCCTTCTACGCGCTGGCGCCGCTGGCCATCGGGCTGATGCTGGCCGCGATACTCAACCACGCCAAGGTGCGCGGGCTCGGGTTCTTCCGGACGGTGGTGTTCCTGCCGCAGGTGGTCGCCATGGTCGTGGTGGCCGTCGCCTGGCGGCGCGTGTACGCCCCGGACGGCACCCTCAACGGCCTGCTCGGCGCGCTCGGGCTCGACTCGCTCACCAGGGGCTGGCTCGGCGACTACACCTTCGCGCTGCCGGCGGTCGGCGTGGTCGGCACGTGGTTCGAGACCGGCCTGGTGACCGTGCTGCTGCTGGCCGGGATGAGCCGCATCCCTTCGGAACTGTACGAGGCGGCGCGGCTCGACGGGGCCGGAGCGGTCAAGGAGTTCTTCGCGGTCACGCTGCCCTCAGTACGCGGGGAGATCGCGGTCGCGCTGACGCTGACCGTGATCGCCGCGCTGCGGACCTTCGACCTGGTCTACATCACCACGCGTGGCGGTCCCGGCAACTCGACGTCGGTGCCGTCGTACGAGGTCTACCACCGCGCCTTCGGGCTCAGCCAGATCGGCTCGGCGGCGGCGATCGGGGTCACCCTGACGGTCGCCATCTTCGCGATCTCGTTCATGATCAACCGCTTCGCGGACAGGGGGGCCTCGTGATCTCGCGCGGGGAGCGGCTGGCCAACTACGTCATCCTGTCGGCGTTCGCCGCGTTCGCGCTCTTCCCCATCCTGTCGATCCTGTTCGCCGCGCTCGGCCCCGACGACAGCGCCGACGCCACCGGGCAGGGGCTCAGCGTGGCAGGACTGCACGTGGGCAACTTCTCGGCGGCGTGGGAGATCGGGCGGTTCGGCACCTACCTGCGTACCAGCCTGATGGTGTCGGCGTTCGTCGTGGTCGTCAGCGTGGTGCTGTCCATCATGAGCGGGTACGCCTTCGGCACCATGCGCTTCCGTGGCCAGTCGGTGCTGTTCTACCTGTTCATGCTCGGGATCATGATGCCGAGCGAGGCCATCGCGGTCCCGCTCTACTTCGACCTGCGTTCCCTCGGCCTCATCGACACCTTCTGGTCGGTCGCGCTGCCGCAGGTCGCGCTGTCGGTGGCGTTCGGCACGTTCTGGATGCGGGCCTACTTCCGCGCCAGCAGCCGGGCGATCGTCGAGGCCGCCCGCATCGACGGCGCCTCGACCTGGCGCATCCTGTGGCAGGTGCTGGTGCCCCCGGCCCGGCCCGCCGTCGTCACCCTGACGGTCCTGGTCTTCATGTGGACGTGGAACGAGTTCCTCATCCCGTTGATCATGGTGACCAGCGAGTCGCTGCGGACCGCGCCCCTGGGGCTGGCCTTCTTCCAGGGCCAGTACACCTCCGGCTTCACCCTCCTCGCCGCCGGATCGGTCATCGTCGCGACCCCGGTCGTGATCTTCTACCTGTTCCTCCAGCGTCACTTCGTCCGCGGGCTGCTCCAGGGGGCGGTCCGCGAATAACCCCCCGGAGGTTCCCTTGAAGAGGTCGCTCTACGCGCTGGTAGCGGTGGCCGCCGCGCTGGCTTTCGTACCGGCGGCGCCCGCGCTGGCCGAACATGCCCCCGCTCCCCCGATTGACCTCGACGCGCTGTTCGTCGGCGCCCATCCCGACGACGAGGCGTTCAGCCTGTCCACGCTCGGCCAGTGGAACGAGGACCACAAGATCCGCGCCGGCGTCGTCACCGTCACCCGGGGCGAGGGCGGCGGCAACGCCGTCGGGCCGGAGGAAGGCCCGGCGCTCGGCCTGCTGCGGGAGGCCGAGGAGCGGACCGCGGTCGGCAAGGCCGGTGTGCGGGAGGTGTTCAACCTCGACGACGTCGACTTCTACTACACGGTCAGCGCCCCGCTGACCGACCAGATCTGGGGGGACGACACCCTGGAGAAGGTCGTACGGGTCGTTCGCCAGACCCGGCCCGAGGTCATGCTGACCATGGACCCGGCCCCCTCCCCCGGCAACCACGGCAACCACCAGCAGGCCGCCCGGCTGGCCGTCGAGGCGTTCTACGCGGCGGCCGACCCGAAGGCGTTCCCCGAGCAGCTCACCCGTGAGGGACTGCGGCCCTTCGCACCCGCCCGCCTGTTCCTCGGCGGCGGGCGCGGCACCTCCCAGGTCGGTCCGACCTGCGCCGCGACGTTCCGTCCCACGAACCCGGCGCAGAACGTGTACGGCGTGTGGAGCGGACGCCCCTCCCAGAGCCAGGGCGGCAAGACCTGGGCCACCATCGAACGCGAGGCCCAGCGCTCGTACGCCTCCCAGGGCTGGGCCGTCTTCCCCGACGTGCCGTCCGACCCGGCCCAGCTGGGCTGCGACTTCTTCACCCAGGTGGACTCGCGGGTGCCCTTCCCCGAGCCGGGCAGCGCGGCGGCGACCGCGCCGACGGCGATCCTGGACGGCGCGCTGACCCGCGCGGCCGGCACCGTGCCGCTCGGCACCCTGCTCGACCTGCGGCCCAGTACGTTCGACGTCCGCCCGCGAACCGCCTTCACCGTCAAGGTCACCGCGACCGCCCCGTCCGGCGAACCGCTCGGCCGATCGTCCGCCGTGCTGCGCGCCCCCCAGGGCTGGGTGGTCAGCGGCTCCGGTGACCTCGGCAGAATCGCCCAGGGGCGTACGGGATCCGCGACCTTCACGGTGACCCCGCCCCAGGGCGCGAGCGCCGGTGACCGGGCTCGCCTGGCGGCCACGCTGACCACCGAGCGCGGACGCGGCTACACCGACCGGCAGGTCGAGGTCAGCCCGGCCGTACGAGGTGGGCAGCAGCTGCTCCCCCAGGTCGCCCAGTACGAGAAGTGGACCGCCGAACTCGGCGTGCCGCAGCTGCGCGGCCTGGTCACGCCCGTGCTCACCCTCCCGTCCGGCGGCTCCCGCCAGGTGGGCGTCGTGGTCACCAACGTGAGCGGCACCACCCAGTCCGGCACGGTACGCCTGGAGCTGCCCGCCGGCTTCACCGCCGACCGCGCCGAGGCGCCCTACAGCGGGCTGGCGGCCGGGGCCTCGACGACGGTGCCGTTCACCGTCACCAACTCCGACACCTCGCTCAAGACCTCGAACCAGGGCGGCGACTACGCGTACACCATCACCACCACCAGCGCGGACGGCTCGTCGGTGAGCAAGCCCGCGCTCGAACTGGTCCCGGCGGCGGCCATCCCGCAGGCCGCGGCGGCGCCGGCCGTCGACGGCGTGGAGGGCGACGGCGAATACGCCGGCCCCGCCCTCGACATCTCCCGCCTGTGGGAGGGCACCGCGTGCTCATCGGCCGCGGACTGCTCCGGCACGGCCAAGGTGAGCTGGCGGGACGACACGCTGTTCCTGATGGTCCACGTGAAGGACGACGTCGTCGGCACCCGCCTGCCCGCCTCCGACTGCAAGCGGCACTGGCGTACCGACTCGGTGGAGGTGACCCTCGACCCGCGCGGCACGTCGGAGAACACCTCCACGACGTTCAAGGCCGCGGTGCTGCCGGTGACGGCCGAGGGGCCGCCCTGCGCGCTGCGCGACGCCGACAATCACCAGGGACCCGCCACCGGCATGCGGGTGGCCTCGAAGGTCTCCGCCGGGGCGTACGACGTGGAGATGGCCATCCCGATGGAGACCCTGCCGGGAGCGGTCGATCCCGCGCATCTCGGGCTCAACATCCTGGTGTACGACTCCGACACCCAGGACAAGACCGGCCAGACCCGGATCGGCTGGTCGACCTGGGGCGGCGTCCAGGGTGACCCGTACCGGTGGGGCGTCGCGACGCTGCCCGGCTACCAGCCGCCGGCCGACCGGCCGACCACCCCGCCCGACCCGGTGATCCCCGACACCGGGCTGTCCAGCCTGGACTCGCCGCAGTCGCTGGAGCAGGCGGTCCGCGTCCACCTCCCGCTCGCCGGCGGTCCCGCGGCGAAGGAGTCGGAGAGCGGCCGGGTGGTCTCCGCCACGAGTGGACGGAACGCCGTGAAGGTGACACTGCGCGCCAACACCGCCGGTAAGGCGCACCTGTTCGTCCGCGACGACCAGGGCACGGCGGGCGGCCGCGTCGTCACCGTCTCCGGCAAGGGCACCACGACCGTGACCGTACCCCTGACCCGTGCGACGGGCGGCCACCCGACAGTGGTGGCGGGATGGCAGGCCACGAGCGGCGGCACGCTGGCCTCCCAGGTCCGCGTGCGCTGACGGCTCCGGCGTCCGCATCGTCAACCCCTCGTCTCGACGATGCGGGCGCCGGGCTTCGGGAGCTCAGCCCCTTTAGATGTCGTCGGCCTTCCAGTGGGTCAGGCCGTAGGTCTCCGCGATGGGGCGCCACGCCTCGACGAATCGGGCCTTCGCCGTCTGGGCGTCGCCCGATTTGTCGAGTCCGCGCTGGTAGTCGGGATCCTGGGCGATGGGTCCGGTGCAGCCCTTAGCCAGGTGGCGCCGTCCCCAGGTGAGGAAGGCGGCGTCGGCGGAGTAGGAGGCGTGGAGCGCGGCCACGAGGGACTCCTTGAGCGCCGGTCCCTCCGGCAGGGCGGTCAGGTCGAGCGCCTGGGCCAGGGTCAGCTGGTCGCGCCGGTTGACGGTGATGTTCTGGATGGCGTTCACGCCGCTCCGCTCGCATTTGCTCGCGCGGGCGATGGCCCCCGACAGGCTGGCGCGGGTCGAGTGGCTGTTGGTCAGCAGATCATCCAGACCGGTGGCCTGCCGGGCGGCCTGGTCGGTGTCGGCCGCCGGCGCTCCGGTGTCGGTCGCCGGTGCTGAGGTCGCGCCGGTGGCATCGGTGGCATCGGTGAGCACGGGCACCTCGTCCTGCCGCGCCTGGGTGTCTCCTTCACCGGAGGGCCAGGGGAGACCGGAGGCGAGCCACCAGACCAGCCCGAGGGCGAGCGCCGGCAGGATCAGGCCGAGGAAGACCAGCGACGTCCAGGGGCGCGGCCGATCCCAGGGGTCCCATTCCCCACCGTCCGCCCGCGCCGGTGGCTCCGCGAGGGCCGCTCCACACCTCGGACACCGGTCGAGGTTCCCGGCGTCGGCCCCGCATCGCCCACAAAGGCGGCCGGAGCCCGATTCATCCACCAATGCACCTCTCCCTAATTAATCACGAAAAACCAGGACAAATGCTTTATTGCTGATTCGTCGTGTCGACGGCCGCTCGCATTACCGAAAGAAGACTATTTGATAACGAGCCACTCTTGAGATATTCGCCCACTATAGGCTCACCGCCACGCACGAATGAGCGGGAGGCGGCCACGATGCTCAACAGCTCCGGAACGGATTCCCTGCACACGCTGACCTCGAATGCGAGAACGTCTCGCATGGGCAATGTGACCCGTTACCTTTGCGGCGCTGCCTACCTGGACAGCGGCTTCCGCGTGCGGGCGCTGATCTGGCTCTGGGCCGGGTACTCAGCCTTCTCGCTGCTCTTTCTGGCGATCTTCAGTGCACTCTTCTCTGCGGCTACGGGCTTGCTCACCTCACGCCGCTCATCATTTCCCGATATATACGGAATTGAGCCTGCCGCTCCGGATCTCGTGAGCGACAGCACCGGCTCCCTGTTGCAAGCGCCCATGGTTCCGGCCGTCACGCTCGGCGTCGCGCTCGTGTACCGGATCGCGATCTACCTGACCCTCGTCGGGAGCCTCAAGCCGGGCGCGCCGGAGCCCATCATCAGAACCCCAAACTGGCCCGCCGCCTCGACTACATTTGCGGCGCGCAATGGGGAAACATCACCATGTACGCGAACGAGGACGCCTTCCTCGGCGCCGGGACCATCCAGCGGAACTGGTCCATCGCCGTCGAACTCGACCGAAGGCGCGGCGGGACGCGGCTGATGTGCGGCGGGAGTTGGCCGAGGCGGAGCCGCGAGCTCTTCTCCTAGGATCCCCGGCTGTCTCGTCACACGACCGTCTCGATCTCTGCGACGGTCCGGCATACATGCGTCGACCAGCGCGTTCAGTGACGCGGTGTTGAGACACTGGTAGTGCCACCGCAGGCCGTGCGAACTCATGCCGCGGAGTCGACAGCCGCAGTGCGTTCATCCGCCCCCGCTCAGGCGATCTCTACGATGCCGTTGCCCGCAGGAACCTCGACCGGTACGACGGCGTCCTTTGCGGGGACGGGTTGGGCGGCGGCCTTCTGCTCACGGGCAAGGAAGGCGCCGAGTTCGGCGATGGTGGTCATCAGCGGGGCGGGGAAGACGACGGTGCTGTTCTTGTCCACGCCGATCTCGACCAGGCTCTGCAGGTTGCGCAACTGCAACGCCAGCGGGTGGGCCATCATGATGTCGGAGGCCTCGCCCAGCGCGGCGGCGGCCAGATGCTCGCCCTCCGCGTTGATGATCTTGGCGCGCTTCTCCCGCTCGGCCTCGGCCTGGCGGGCCATGGCGCGCTTCATGCTGTCGGGGAGCTGGATGTCCTTCAGCTCCACCAAGGTCACCTCCACCCCCCATTCGACAGTGGTGACATCGAGGATCTGGCGGATGTCCAGGTTGATCCGGTCGGTCTCCGACAGCGTCTCATCCAGGGTGTGCTGGCCGACGACCTTACGCAGCGTGGTCTGGGCGATCTGGTCGATGGCCGCGCGGACGTTCTCGATCGCCACGACCGACTTGATCGCATCGACCACCTTGAAGTAGGCGACCGCGGACACATCGACACTAACGTTGTCGCGGGTGATGATGCCCTGGGACTGGATCGGCATCGTGACGATCCGCATCGACACCCGGCGCAGCACATCCACGATTGGGATGATCAACCGTAGGCCTGGTTCGCGTACTCCTTGCACCCGGCCCAGGCGGAAAAGCACGCCCTGCTCGTACTGCTTGACGATCCGCACCGCCAGCGCCAACACCAGCAGCAGCACGGCCACGATGATCGCAGGGATGGTCCAGCCGTTCATGGTCAGCTCCGTTCGCTCTCCAGCGGAGATCGCCGGGTCCGGCAGGATCGACAAGACATCCTCGTCAACCCGGCTGGTGGACGCCCTGTGGGCGATCCCCTTACCGGAAGCCTCCAGCCGGGCGCGCCTGGCCGCCAGAGGCGAAAGACCTCAGCCGGCACGACCGCGAGGGGCGTTCGGCGGCGCGGGGTGGGACCCTCTGCCCTGTCGCGAGAAGGCAGGCGCTTCGCTCCTCGCCCGTGAGCCACCATCAGGTTGCACCGCCCAGCGCGTGCTTTTGGGACCGCAAGGGGCGTAGGGTCAGATCAGGAGGAGCACGACACACCAGCCGGGCCGCCTTCTGCCGGGTCCGGGACCAGGCGTTGCCCCAACCCCCGGCGGCATCCACCAGTCCACGGCAGTGCAGGCCATCCCATCGTCGTCCCCGACGGCCGGGGCGTGTGGAGTCCACGGCGGACGACGGGCACCGTCGCGGTCATGGTTATCGCTTCACGATCGCCCACCAGCGTCGGCGACCACTGGACCGGCCGCCCGGAAACCTTTCCGGTCGGCGGGACGGCGAGCCGGTTGGCGCAGCGAGGAACGCCGCCATGCACGGCAACGATTTCGGTCAGACCCATCTGCGTGAAGCCGGCCTTGCCGGCCACGTGAACGCCCCCTTTCAGGCACCGCAGAACCCTGTCGAAGACGACCACCGCATCGCCTCCGACCTGCACGACATCATGGTCAATCAGATCTTCATCGTCAGCCTGGACCTGCACGCCGCCCTCACTCTGACCGACGATGCCCAGGCCAGAACGCGAATCACTCGCGCCATCGGCGGGCTGGATCACGCCGTCGTCGACCTCAGACGCACCCTCTTCGACCTTGGCAGACGCAGTTCTCTCACCGAGGAGGGCCCGACCCCGGACGTGGCCACGATCGACTAGAAAGCACTCTTGCCTGCCCAACATGGGCATGCTCACAGACAACCAAGGTCGTTGGCTGGGTCCTCGCCCGCATCAACGATCCTGACAACGCGTGGCTTTTCGATCGGCGCTGGGGTGCCGACATAGCGCTTCCCGCAGCGACCCCGCTGATGTCCCTGTTCGAGGAGGCCTCCGGCACCACCGACACCATCGGCCCTCTGCGGCTCGCGGCCGCATGCGCGGCAGTCTCTTCACTTCCCCATCACACAAATGACGCCCACCACGCGCAACCCCTCCGAAGTGCCCGGAGGAGCGGCGAAGCCTGACGTGCGGCTGACGAGTCACGTGAGAGGCTGCGTGCATGGAGCAGCAGGACAAGCGATCGCAAGCCACCGGCCACATCCAGGTCCTGGACCGTGATGCCTGCCTGGCGCTGCTGTCAACGGTCGCCGTCGGGCGTATCGCCTGGACGGCACCCGGCACCGATGCCCTGGAGATCGTGCCCGTCAATTTCGTGCTGGACGACGACGGCATCGCGTTCAGAACCGAGAAGGGCGGCAAGCTGGATGCCATCGAACACGGTGTGCCGCTCATCTTCGAAGCCGACGACACGGAGTCGGCCTTGCACGTGGGCTGGAGCGTCGTACTGACTGGCCGGGCCGAAGTGGTCACCGACCCTGGACAGGTCCGTCGTCTGGAGCGCATCGTCGGAGCGCCCTGGGTCGCGATGGCCGAACCGGTGTTCGTACGGCTGTCCCTGAACGAGATCAGCGGTCGCCGCCTTCCCCTGCACCCAGGTGGTGTCATTGCCCCCTCGGCCGAGGATCGGGGCTTTTGAGTTTCCCCCTTCGGAGCGGACATCTCCTGACAATAGATCTTGTTTGCCACGCAAACGATGACCTGCGCACCGCGCGGGCCATCGTCGCAATGTGGGGCTTCGGCCCGTGGCTCATCCGGTTGCGGGCTGGAGAAGTTCGATCTCGATGGCCAGCACGCCGAGCGACTCCTTCTCGGGGCCGTAGATGCGGCAGATGTTGTCGTAGTCGACGAATCCTGTCCCGCTGAATCCGGCATGGTTGGACTCGATTAGGAAGGTTAACTAACGAGTAGTCTGGAGCGTAGATCGGAGGTCTTCCGGCGAGCAAGACCCAAATCTGACCGCCCCAGTCAGACTCGGGTCTTGCTCGCCGAGGACCGCGTGCGGTGTCCCCGTCCAGGGCCGCCGCCGAGGCCCCTGCGGCGCGGCCAACGAGGGCCGCACCGGCTCAGCCGCCGAGGACCGCGTCCTGGCCGATGGGTGCGATGCGGTGGCCAGGACGCGGTCCCTGTCACCAGGGGGCGGTGCAGATGGCCCGGCTACCGGGCACGCCCCTCGGTGCCCCGCAGGCGCGGAACTGCAGGTTCGGGTCGCTCGAGGTGCGCGCGGCGGGAGTGATCACGATGTCCCCGTCCCAACGGGCCTCGAACGGACCGCAGTAGCCCCAGGTACGGCCCCCGTCGCTGGTCACGTCAAGGGTGACCCAGTCGCCCTGCTTGGCGCCGGACAGCTGGGCCCAGCCGTGCTGGATGCCCTGGATCTTGCCGTACATGAGATTGAACTGCGGGCGTCCGTTGGTGCCGCCCCAGCGGACCATACGGGCGGACTTCGGGTCGTTGCCCGTGAAGTGCCACCATCCGCCGCAGTCAATGGGATCGGCCGCGGCCACCGCCGGACGCGCCGCCGTCCCAGCCACCGCCGGACGGGCCGCCGCCGCTGCCACCGCTGCGGCCCCCGCCGGACGTGCCGTCGCGGGCGCGGGCGCCGCCGACGCGCTCGGCGCGGACACAACGGCACCGGCGAGTAGAATGGCCGACACCGCAGCCACCCCGAGATGTCTTTTCTGCATGTTTCTCCCCCTGGTCTAAGCGAAATTCCTGACCCCTTGTCGTCATCACGCTAAACAGCGGCCCTGTCAAAAGGCTGACGTCATCCTTTCGGCAACCTGTCGCCCCAGCGCGCGGCCGCCGTATTAAGGATGGCTAGGAAGTAGAACTCCGGACAGGATGTATTCCGGTACGCGCGGAAAGCGTCCTTCCTTGCTGCATGGTGGAGAGTGCGAACAGGTGATCGTGTCATTGGGGATGGCGCGCACACCGACGGGAGATCGCGGAAAGGTCCACGGATGGAAACGGGTACGGGGATCCGGTTCAGTGTGCTGGGACCATTGGAGATAACACGGGGCGGCCGGCCGGTGCGACTCTCGGCGGCCAAGCAGCGCATCGCGCTGGCGACGCTACTGGTGAACGCCAACCACCACGTACCGCCCGACAAACTCATCGAGTACGTGTGGGGCGACGACGTGCCCAGGCAGGCGCGCGCAGCCCTGCACACCCAGATGACCAGGCTGCGCCGGGCACTGGACGACGGCGCCGACGGGCGGCCGCTGATCGAGACCATGGGGGCTGGATACCTCCTGCGGGCCGACGCCGACACCCTCGACGTCGAGCGGTTCCGCGAGCTCGCCGGACAGGCGACGCGGGCGGCCACGGCGGGCGACCAGGCGGAAGAGTCCGGTCTGCTGCGCGAGGCGCTCGGGTTGTGGCGGGGCCCGGTGCTGGTCGACGTGGCGTCGGAGTCGCTGCACCGCGATGAGGTGCCCCGGCTGGGAGAGGAGCGGATGCGGCTGCTGGAGCGCTGGTTCGACCTCGGGCTGCGGACCGGCCGCCACGAGGAGATCATCGCGGACCTCAAGGCCGCCACCGCCGAGCACCCGCTGCGCGAGCGGCTGTGGGAACAACTGGTGCTGGCCCTCCATCTCGCCGAGCGCCGGGCCGAGGCGCTTGAGGTCTACCGCCACGTCGCCGCCCTGCTGCGCGAGGAGCTAGGCATCGATCCGGGCAGCGAGCTGCGGCGTCTCCAGCAGGCCGTGCTGAACGGCCTTCCCCTGACGACGACGGAGCCGGCGCCCGCCGAGCCCGCGACCTATCCCCCGGCCCCGGTGCCGCGTCAGCTGCCGTCCGACCTCGCCCGGTTCACCGGCCGCCACACGGACCTGGCGAGGCTGTACGACTTACTTCCGGAAGAGGGAGAGCACCGGCCCATCGTCATCGCGGCGATCGGTGGCGCGGGCGGGGTCGGCAAGACCGCGCTGGCCGTGCACTGGGCCCATCAGGTGCGGGAGCGCTTCCCCGACGGGCAGCTGCACATCGACCTGCGCGGGTTCGGCCCCGGCGAGCCGATGGCGCCCGCCACCGCACTGGAGATGATGCTGCGGTCCCTGAACGTACCCGCCGACCAGATCCCCACGGCGGTCGAGGCCCGCTCCGCGCTGCTGCGCAGCACGCTGGCCGGGCGGCGGGTGCTGGTGCTGCTGGACAATGCCCGCGACACCGCCCAGGTACGGCCTCTGCTGCCCGGGTCTGACTGCCTGGTGCTGGTGACCAGCCGCACCCGCCTGGCCGGGCTGGCCGTACACGATGACGCGCGGCACGTCTTCCTGCGCAGGTTGCCTGAGGCGGAGTCGCACACGCTCCTGGGCAAGATCCTCGGCGCCGGGCGGGTGGCCGCCGAGGCCGAGGCCGCGGCCGAGCTGGCCCGGCTGTGCGCCCACCTTCCGCTGGCGCTGGCGATCAGCGCCGAGCACGTGACCCGGCGGTCCGGCGCGCGGCTGGCGGACCTGGTCGCCCAGTTGCGCGACGAGCGGTCCCGCCTCGACCTGCTCGACGTGGACGACGATCCGCACATGAGCCTGCGGGCGGTGTTCTCGTGGTCGTACCAGGCGCTCGATCCGCGGGCCGCGCGGGCGTTCCGGCTGCTCGGGCTGCACAGCGGTACGGAGTTCGGGGTCGGCGCCGCCGCGGCGCTGATCGGGGTCCCGCCCGCCGAGGCACGGCGGCTGGCCGAGATCCTGACCGACCGGTGCCTGCTGGAGACGGGCGGTGTCGAGCGGTATCGCATGCACGACCTGATGCGCGTCTACGCCGGCGAACGGGTCGAGGCGGAGGAGTCCGACGCTGACCGGCTGGCCGCGATCAAGCGCCTGCTGTCGTGGTACCTCCACACCGTCGACCAGGCCGACCAGGTGCTCAACCCCCAGCATCAGGGCCTCCCGCTCCCGCCGCTGGAGCCGTCGTGCGAGCCGTACACCTTCTCCGGCTACGACGCCGCGCTGTGCTGGCTCCAGACCGAGCACGCCAACCTCATGGCCGCCGTACAGCGGGCCTTCACACTCGGCCAGTACGGCGTGGCATGGCAGCTGCCGTGCGCGCTGTGGAGCTTCTTCAACCTGCGCAAGCACTGGGACGCCTGGATCTCCAGCAACGAGATCGGCCTGGAGGCCGCGCTGCTGCTGGGCGACGCGCACGCCGAAGCCACGATCCGTACCAGCCTCGCGCTGGCTCACTGGGACCGCCGGCAGTTCAAGGACGCGCTTCCGCACGCCGAGATCGCGCTGGCGCTCCAGCGTGATCTCGGCGACCGGTGGGGCCAGGGCAACGCGCTGAACACGCTCGGCCTGGTGCATCGGGATCTGGACGCGGCGGAGGTGGCCGTCGTGTGCCACCGGGAGGCGCTGGCCATCTTCACCGACCTCGGCTATCACTGGGGGCAGGCCATCGCCTCGGCCGGGCTCGGCCGGGCGCTGCTGGCTCTCGGCCAGCCGCGTACGGCGCTCCAGCACCATCTGTCCGCGCTCGCCGCCTTCCGCGCGATCGACAATCTCTGGGGTGAGGGCATCGCGCTGACCGACATGTGCATCACGTACGCCGCGCTGGGCGACCACGAGGAGACGATCCGCTGGTGCTTCCGCTCGCTCGACCGCAGCCGTGAGATCGGCGACTGCAACACCGAGGCCCGCACCCTGCACATCCTGGGCCAAGCCCTGGCGGCGACCGGCTGCCCGGTGCTGGCCGTCGAGACCTGGCGGCGGTCCCTGACCATCTTCGACCACCTGGCCGACAGCGAGGCGGCTCAGGTGCGGGCCAACATCGCCGAGGTGGAGGCGGAGACCGGCTTGTCCGCGGAATCCATGCTCGAACCGGAGAAAGCGTGGCTCTCGGACATCGTCGCCTCATCCCGCGTCATCTCATCCCGCTGAGTCCCGCGGGCTCCACCGGCTCACCACGGATCGCGCGAAGCCGGTGAGGAGATGGGTCTCGCCATAGATCCGGGCCACGTCCTCGGCCACTCGCGCGCAGCGCCGCACCGCGGCCTCGGGGTCGCCGAGCCTGCCGAGCTGGTGCGCGAGGATGACCTCACCCGCGAGGACATGCGCGTCACCGGCGCCGAACACGCTCCGGCCCACCTCCAGGGCCCATTCGGCGATCTCTCTGGCCCGCTCATGGTCTCCCGCCCCGTCCATCCGGCCGCCCACCCACCAGGCCAGATTGGTGAACAGCGCCATGGCGCCCCAGCCATCCAGCGTCCCCTCCTGGAGCCCACGCTCACCCAGCTCGTCGAGCCAGGCGACGGCATCCGCGTCGAGCCTCGGGTCGCCGATCTCCTCAAGGGTGGCCTCGATGTTGTCCAGGCTGTCGGCGATCTCGCCGTCACCGATCGCGACCTTGTCGGCGGCGAGCTCCTGCCAGAGCTCGACCGCCCGGCGGGGGTTCCCGCCCCACCGGGTCCAGACCGCGACCTCGAAGCGCCCACCGTGCACGATGCCGCTGTCGGCCCCGTGCACCCGCGTACCGACCTCGACGAGCTCCTCCGCCAGCGCGAGCGCCTCTTCCGTACGGCCCACCGCGCCGACCTGGCGGGCCAGCGTCAGACGGCACGCCAACGTCTGCGCGTGTTCCGCGCCCAGGAGGCGTTCGCTCTCTTCCACCGCCGCCCGCGCGAGGTCGAGCGCCCGGGCGGGATCTCCGCTCGCGTGATAGCGCGCCCCGACCCACCAGGCCACCTGACGTCGGAGTTCGATCACCTCCTCCGGCGGGGCTCCGCTCTCGGACGCCCTGGCCAGGGCCTGTTCCAGGCAGCTCACCACGTCCTCGTCGCGGCCGGCTGAACTCATCATGTGGGAGAAGTCCAGCGCCGCCTCGAGAAGCCCCGCGTCGAACGCCTGGTGAAGGGCGCGCTCGGCGATATCCGTACGGTTCCGGAAATATGCCGACCAGCCGACCTCCACAACATCACTCGCGGTGACGAAGGAGACGACGGCCTCCCAGGTCTGCCCCGGCACCCCGGTCAGGCCTTGGGCCTCGTCCAGGGCGTCGGCCAAATAGTCGAACGCCACATACTGCTCATCCTCGGCCGGAACCAGCAGGCTGCTGGTCGAGTGCAGCGGTTGCGTCGCCCAGTCCAGCGCCTGCTCCCACGATTCCGGGCGAACACCGGGCCGCAGGTAGCCCTCGTGTAACTCGCGCAGCAACGACAGCGGCACCGGCCGTTGCACCCCAGCCCGCCGTACATCGACCGCCGCGCTCACCAGCGCGGCACCGCGCGGGCGGCCCTCCGGCCAGGAGCCCTGAGCGTCCAGCCATTCCTGGAACAGCTGCGGGCCGGCGGCCAGATACTGGCTCACGCCGTACTGTTCGCCATGCTCGAGCGCCTGGCGGATCCGGTGATCGTCGACGTCGGCCGCCGCCCGCCGCTCGTCCGGCGACCACAGGCGCTCGATCCGGATCTCCAGCGCCTGCTTCAGCACGGCTCCCGCCAACCGATGCGCCTGCCGGTCGCTGTCGCTCAGACCCGAGCTCGCCCGAGGGCTGTAGCGAGCCCGCTCGTGCGATCTCATCGTGGCCAGGACCACGCAATGACGGTCCGGCGCGGCGATCAGTGGGCTGATCATCTCCGCCATCAGGCCGTCCACGCCCAGGTACAGGTCCAGGTCGTCCAACCAGATGACGCTCTTGCTCCGGCGCCGCGCCAGGTCCAGGGCCTGCGGCAGGTCCGGCTTGCCCACCGGGCGGATGAACGTATGGTCCGGCAGGCACGCGCGCATCGCCTCGTAGGCGGCTCTGGACTTGCCGGCCGTCGACTCGCCCACGACCAGGACGAACCTACTCACGGCCAGCGCCCGCTCCAGGTCGTCGCTCCGGTCGCGGCGGGTGTACGGCGGGCATCGGTCGATCGTGCCGTCGGGCCCGGTCAGTGGGGGCGCCAGGTGGACCCCGATGCTGAGCGGGTCTTCGATGTCGCGCACCAGGGGCGGCTTTCGGCGTTCGCCGGTGTAGAGCTGCGGCCGCGTGGCCGCGTTCCGGTCGATCGCGCGCTCGGCTCGTACGGTGAGGACCGCGGCCCCGCCGCTGACCGCCCCCACCAGCAGGGAGCCGACCAGCGCGGGCATGGACGACGCCAGGAGTGAGACCACCGCGCTCGCCGTCGCCGCGATCACCAGGAGCCACCAGCCGCGCAGCCGCCTCATGTATCCGCCGCCCTCCGTCGCCCCATATGCAGCAGAGTATGACTCAAATGCACATGATCTTGCATGGGAATCGGCGCGATATTCGACGGCGAACGCCTCCCGGTTACGGCGTTCCATTCCGTTCCATTCAGTTCCATCGTCGGGACGGATATCCACCGCGCGGCTCCGCCACCAGGCGATACGTATAATGATCCGGGCCATAAAGAATATGCGCCCTTTTACCTGTCCCGAGACGGCACGCATACCCTCTAATTGCGGCACATCCCCTTCAGAGAGGTGTGCACCACACATGAGAAAGATTCTGTCCATCCTGGCGTTGGTCGCGACCATGGCCGGTGTCCAAGCGGCCTTCGCCTTACCGTCCCGCGCGGACACCTTGGCGGCCCTCTTCGGCAACAACCTCCAAGTGGTGGCGGCCCAGGGCAAGGTGAACAACATCACCGTCTCCACCGACGCCTCCGGCAACGTACTGGTCTCCGACACCGGCGACGTGGTCCGCGCCGACGGCGGCGCCTGCGCGCAGGTCACGGCCAGCCAGGTACGGTGCCAGGGCGTCATCGTCATCCGGATCTTCGCCGGCGACCTGGACGACACCATCACCAACAACTCCGCGGTGACCACGCAGCAGTTCGGCGAGGCCGGCCGGGACACCCTCAGGGGCGGCAGCGCCGGCGACACCCTCTCCGGCGGCCTGGGCGACGACACCGCGTTCGGCAACAGCGGTGACGACATCTACCAGGCCGACGGGATCGACGGCCGGGACAGCTTCTCCGGCGGTCCCGGATCGGACCTGGCGGCCTACAACAACCGGGGCGCCGCCCAGACCATCACCCTGGACGGGGTGGCCAACGACGGCACGGCCGGCGAGGGCGACAACGTCGGCGGCGACGTGGAGCGGGTGTTCGGCGGCGCGGGCGCCGACCGGATCACCGGCAACGCCGCGGCCAACGAGATCCGGGGCGGCAACGGCGACGACGTCATCAACACCGTCGACGGGATCGGCGGCAACGACACCATCAGCGCCGACGGCGGCACCGACACGTGCGACTCCGACAGAGGCGACACCGAGCTCAACTGCGAGATCTGACGAAAGGTGCCCGGGCGGCGCGCTCACACCGCCGCCGCCCGGCACTCGGGTCAGGCGGTCGGCTTGAAGGAGCTGTCTCCGCGGAACAGCGTCGTGTCCTCTGCCTTGTCCAAGCGGAGGACGTCGTCGCGGTGGCGGACGAACCGACCGGGGTAGTTGGCCGACTCCAGCCGCACCGACCCGTCCACCGTGCCCTGGCGAGCGTGGAAGGTCGCGTCGCGCTTGAACAGCGCGGTGCCGTCGTTGGTGTCGAATCGGACCAGGAAGTCCTTGTGCCGCAGGTATCGGCCCTCGGAGTCGACGAAGGAGTATCCCTTGGCGTCGGACAGGCCGGGCACGATGCGCAGCGCGAGCGCGGTCGCCCCGATGCGGCCCACGGCGCCCGCGGCCTGGATGTACGCCTTCGGATGATTGACCGACTGGAAGGCCCGCGAGACGCCCGTCGGCAGCAACCCGCCCCCGCCCGCGGCCGTGGCCCGGGTGAAGGTCAGCGTGCCGAAGCCGAGGTTGTCCCACTTGCTGCCGCCGTAGTCCCCGCCTCCCCCTTCGGGGGCGAGCCGCTTGACGTACGCCTCGATGTGGGGCACCGGCAGCCCGCGGCGGACCCCGTAGTGGTTGTAGAGCAGCGCCCAGACCGGGTCGTTCATGCCGCGTCCCGCCGCGGAGACCTCCGTCTGCTCACGGGGTGCGCAGTTCCGTCCGGTCCCCCACTTGTACGTGGTGAACGGCACGCTCTCGCCGAGGTTGTACTTGGCGACATACTGGGCGCCCTTCATGAACCGGTCGTCGGCGTAGCCGTACAGGTCGATGCCCTGGTTCCAGGCCATCTCGCACAGCACGCCCATCAGCCCGATGCCAAAGCTGGCATGGCCCTGGTCGCGGCCGCTCTCCTGCCACTGGCCGAGGCCGCCGGCGTGGAGGAACGGCACCGCGTTCATGATGGCGCCGTTGCCCTTGCCGTGCTTGAAGTACTCCACGGCCTGGTCGACCTTGGCCTGGTCGTCGCAGAGAATGCCGATGGCCAGGATGGAGGCCATGGCGCACAGGTCCCAGTTGGCCCAGTAGTTGGTGATGCAGGCGTCGTTGTGCCCCCGCAGGAACCGGTCGTTCAGCGGGTAGAAGACGGTGAGCATCATCTTCTTGAAGCGGTCGAGGTCGAAACCCGGGTAGCCGCGCATGATCTCGCCGACGTTGGCCAGTTGCCAGCCCTGGATGCCCGCCGCGAGGAAACGGTCGGCGTTGCCCGTCACCGCCTTCAGCGCGGCCGACCAGGCGTTGAGGATGTCGCGGGCGGCGTCGCCGTGGGCCTTGTCGCCGCTGATCTTCCAGCGCAGCGCGTTCTGGTAGGCGGCGGCCACGTCGATGGCGAGCTGCACGTGGTTCGCCCCCGTGCCACCTCTGACGACCGTCTCCACCGGGCGAGCCTTCCAGGTGCTCTTGGAGCGGCTGTTGGCCACCAGCTTGTCCCAGCCCGCCTTCCACGGCTGGGCTCCGGCGTTCACCTGGGCCCGCATCCGGTCGAAATCCGGCTGCGTGTGCAGCATGCCGGGGTGCCTGAGCGCCGTGGCCGAGGCGCCGGCGGGCAGGGCGGGGAGTACGGCGGCGCCCGCGCCCACGGTCACGGCCGCCTTCAGCAGGCTCCGGCGGGAGGGCTGCGTGGTCATGGAAGTCCTTTCCCAGGGGTCACTCTTGTCACAGGAGACGGAGCCGCCTGTCCGGTGATAACAGAAATTTTCAGAGTGAGACCCGGCTGCGCTGAGGGACCGTCGCGGGGTTGGCGGGCCGCGCCCTGGTGACGTACTGCGGGACGGGGGCGCGGTCGTCACCGGTGTCGCGGGTCAGGCCGTAACGGACGATTCCCCTGGCGGGGTCGAGCCCGGTGGAGATGTCCCGCCAGACCTCGCTCCAGGTCCGGGGCGCCACGTTGAGGTCGACGTCCGTGCCGCTCTCGTTGTTGTGGATGGTGACCTGGCCGTCCAGGTAGTAGAACTCGTTCTGCCACATCTGCTGCTGACCGGAGGGCAGCCGTACGAAGCCGGTCTCGGGAGCGCCCATCCAGGTGACGCCCGGCGCCTGCTCGTCGTCCATCCGCCGCCCACCGCCAGACGCGACGTGGAACAGTCTGCCCTTCAGCCCGGTCCAGGTGGCGGCCCGGAAGTCGCCGATCCGGCTGCGGTAGAGGATGCCCCAGCGGACCTCAACGTAGCCTTTGCCGGTGATGGTGATGTAGTCACCCCGGTGCGTCATCTGGGGGGCGCCGCCATACCTTGAGTAGCCGTGTTTCCCACCGATGGCCAGCGTGCCCGCGGCGCGCCGGGGCAGCGGGGCGGGACGCCGGGCCTTGGGCGGCGCCTGGTCCACCGTGTCGACGGTGCGCCCGTACAGGCCCGCCGGACGGCTCCGCGTCGGCGTCGGCGTCGGCTTCGGCGTCGGCTTCGGCGTCGGCTTCCGCAAGGGGCGCGGGGAGGAGGCGGAGACAGAGGTGGCGATCACCGGCGCGGCCTGCCCGCGCGGCGGCGGCTCGGGCTGGAGGTTCTGGACGATCACCGCACCACCGGCGATCAGCGCGGTGCTGACCGCCGCGATCACGACGGGCTTGGCCGCCAGCGAGGAACCCGCCGCGCCCGCCGCCACCTTGCCCTTGAGTGGGCCCATGGCTGGGCCCATGGCGAGCAGGCCGCCCTTCAGCGCCGGTACGGCTGCCGTCCGCGCCATCTCCAGCAGACCCACCGCGAACCCCGCCGGGACGGCCACCAGGCCCAGCCCCGCCAGCAGCCGGTCGGCCGGAACCAGGTCTGACAGACGATCCGCACAGGTCCGGCACTCGCGTACGTGCCGCGACAGCCGCTTGCGCCACAGGGGTGACGGCGTGCCCGTCCAGCCATCGGCCACGTACGCCAGCCCAACGCAAAGGGGACGGGCCGAGAGGGCCCGCACCACCGCGCGGGCCGACTCCAGCCGCCGCTTGACCCGCTGCACGCGGACGGCCGCGTGTCTCTCCTTCAGGTCCAGGCCGGCGGCCAACTCCGCCCGGGTGAGCTCCTTCGCGGCCTCCAGCCACCACAGCGCGAGCACCTCGCGGTCGTCGGCGTCGAGCCAGCGACTGGCCTCCACCGTCTCCTTGCGCTGCCCGGACAGGCCGAGCCGGGTGACGGTGAGACCGGCGAAGTCGGCACTGGCGTCCGCCAGGCCCAGCGCCTCGTCGAGGGCGGCGGTGTTGGTGGTGGCGGCAGTGGTGGCCCGCCGCCACTCCCGCACCTGGTTCAAGGCGATGGCGACCAGCCAAGATCGGAAGCTCCTGGGGTCGCGCAGCCCGGACACCCCGGTCACGACTCTGGCCATCGTCTCCTGCACGACGTCGTCCACGTCCGGGTGGCCGTTCATGGCACGGCCGACGATGTTGTACACGAGCCGCAGATGGCTCCTGACCAGCTCGTCGACCGCGCCGCGATCGCCCGCCCCGGCCGCCAGCACCGTTTCGACCTCGTACGTCGACCGCGCGTACATCCATCACCCCGATCCGGAACTCCGATGCTCCGACCAGGAGACGGGAACATCACCACTGAAATAACACAAAACAGTGATTGTTCCAGTTTGTCGCTTATGTGGACATCACGGATGATGTGTCACTGAAGGCTCCCGACCTCCGGGCGTGTCGCGCTAATCCGTCAGGACGCTCACGCTCGAGTCCCACGCCCGAATACCGGACAGTTTGGAGTACATGCTGTAGCACACACCGTTCGAGCGGGGACCACCGGCGCTGATGATGCCCATCGCGACCACCTTGCCGCCGGCCATGGATCGGTAGACGGCGCCGCCGGAATCGCCCTGCTCGGCGCCGGCGCAGTCGTAGGTGCCGTCTCCGTTCTGGTCGGAGTTGGTGATCGCCCAATGATTGACGAACACGAAGTAGTCGTTCTCGCCCATCCATCCGGCGTAGGAGCCGTCGGTCACGTACTGCCGGCATGTCTGGCCTGACATGACTCCACTGGTGCAGACGGCGGTGCCGTTGGGTGGGGTGCCGTAGTCGGCCGCGCCGACCACCAGCGAGGTGCAGGGGTCGGCGTTCTTGGCGCAGTTGTACACGCGGGGGAGGTAGCCGCCGCCTCCCTGCAGCAGGCTGAAGTCGCCGTACTGGTCCTGGGTCCCATCGGTTATATAGCCGGGGATGCCGCGTATCGTGGTGGTGACCATGGCGCCGTGGTAATAGGTGGTGTCGGGCGCCGGCCAGAGGAAGGACGACGCCCAGGCCCTGGGGTAGTCGGTCTCCGACGGGAAGCAGTGCGCGGCCGTCAGCATGTGGGTGACCCCCTGCTTGGCGACTGCGAAGGCGGTCGAGCAGACGCCGATGGCGGCGCTGCGGGCCTCGTTGAACATGCGGATCCCCGCACCGCCATAGTGCGGGGCCGTGTCCCGCGAACGGGTGTTGGGTCGCGTGACCGCGTCCTGGCGGCGGAAGGTGATCGCGTCGCCGAAGCGCTGTTTGAGTTCGGTCCTGGCAGTGTCGGAGTCTCCTGAGGCGTAGACCACGGCGGTCGCCTTGATCGGGTCGATGCCCACTCCGAATACCTGGTTCTTGTAGGCGCCGGCCGTGATCAGCTCGACGATCTGCGCCTTGGTGGCCTCCACGTCGGCCAGGCTGCGGGGGACCTGTTCCACCGATACGGATACGGTCTCGCCCGATACTGATCGCGTTCGGCTGCGCAGGGTATCGGCGCGCTGCTTGAAATCAGCGCCGGACGGCAGCGTGACGGTCACGGCATCTTGCCCCACGACCCGCACGCCGGTGTAGGAACCCGGCGAGGCCTCCACGAGCTTCGCTAACTCGTCGGCCGCATTCTGGGCGTCCAGCGAGATCGAGTCGCCGGGGGGAGGAGGGAGGGGATCGAATGCGGGTGATTGCCGACCAGCCGAAGCCGGCTGGAGAGGGGCGAACGGGACTACGAATGCCACCAGCGAAAGGGCGGCAATCATCATCTTGCGAGACCGCACAGGTCCTCCGATGCGAGGAAGGGGGTGATGACCTAGAGATTTCGGTCTGTGCCGATATCTCTGACGATCTTCGCATCAGAACGGGACCGAAGCTAGAGGCAGGAAGAAAACACGGGTACGTGATCCCTGACATGGCCGCCACCGACGTGGCGAAGATCGATCAGCCGGCCGAGCCGTACGAATAGCCAAATTGCCCGCCGGATTATGGCAACTCGGTGGGGTTCTCGGCCGCGTGATCGCTGGTTACACTCCGGTCGGTACCGAGCCGCCCCACCGGGCGGCTCATACGGCTTGTCACCCACCGGGGAGGGTTCAGTGATCTCTCCGGTGTGCCTCGACGCGGGGTGACCTGACGCCTCCTTGGCGCGTGGTGAGTCCATGCAGCCTCGACGAGGAGGATCTTGTGTTATCCAGTCCCCGCTTATCCCGTGCGCGGCGGCTCGCGTCGGTGGTCATCGGCCTGAGCATGGTGGCGGTGATGAGCCCGGCAGCGGCGCGGGCCACCCCCACACCCTCTCCCGCGAACGGGAAGTGGCAGGCCACCCCCGTCACCGGCGCCCAGCTGGTCGAGGGCGCCAAGTCCCCGACGGGCAAGCTCGCCAAGAGTGACCAGGCGCTGTTGCGGACCACTTCGCCGGCGCCGATCAACATCATGGTCAAGCTGGACTACGACTCGCTCGCCGCCTATCGGGGCGGGCTGCCCGGTCTGCCGGGCACCAGTCCCGCCGTCACCGGCAAGGCGCTCGACACCAGGAGCGCCGAGGTCAAGAAGTACGGCCAGCACATCGAGAGCGTGGAGAAGGCGTTCCTGGACCAGCTGGCCGGCAAGGTTCCGGGGGCCGTGGTGGGCCAGCGGGTCAGGACCGTCTATGGCGGCATCGCACTCCGGATCCCGGGTAACAAGGCGGCCGAGGTGCTGAAGCTGCCCGGCGCGGTCGCCGTACAGGAGGACAAGCCCCAGCAGCTCCTCACCGACTCCAGCCCGGAGTTCATCGGCGCCAACACCATCTACAACCAGCTCGGCGGCAGCAACTCCTCGGGCAAGGGCGTGATCGTGGGCGTGCTGGACTCCGGCGCCTGGCCCGAGCACCCCCAGTTCGCCGCCCCGACCGGCCTGCCCGCGCCGGGTCCGACCAAGGACGGCACGCCCCGGGTCTGCGACTTCGGCGACAACCCGCTGACCCCGGCCAACGACCCCTTCACCTGCAACAACAAGCTGATCGGCGGGCAGCCGTTCCTGGAGACCTACAACGCGGTCTTCGGTGGCGAGGTCTACCCCGACAGCGCCCGTGACTCCAACGGGCACGGCACCCACACCGCCACCACGTCGGCCGGCGGCCCGGTGGCCGACGCGAACCCGCTGGGGATCAGCCGCGGCCCGATCCACGGCATCGCACCCGCCGCCGAGGTCTCGGTCTACAAGGTGTGCGGCGCGGAGGGCTGCTTCCCGTCCGACTCGGCGCAGGCGGTGGCACGTGCCATCCTGGACGGCGTCCGGGTCATCAACTTCTCGATCTCCGGTGGCTCCGACCCCTACAGCGACCCGGTCGAGCTGGCCTTCCTCGACGCGTACGCGGCGGGCGTGCTGGTCTCGGCGTCGGCGGGCAACTCGGGGCCCGACGCCAACACCACCGACCACCGCAGCCCGTGGGTGACCACGGTGGCCGCGTCCACGCAGACCAGAACGTTCCAGTCCACGATCACGCTGTCCGGCGGTGGCGCGACGGCCACGATCAAGGGCGCGTCCGTCACCTCGGGGCTCGCCTCGCCGCTTCCGGTGGTGCTGGCGTCCGCTCCGCCGTACTCCAACTCCTTGTGTGACACCCCGGCGCCCGCCGGGATCTTCACCGGGAAGATCGTCGCCTGCGAGCGCGGCCCGAACCGGGTGCTGAAGAGCTTCAACGTCAGGCAGGGCGGCGCCGCGGGGATGATCCTCTACAACGCCTTCCCGTTCGACGTCTTCACCGACGCCCACTGGGTCCCGTCGGTGCACGTCAACAAGCCCGAGACCGACGTACTCATGAGCTTCCTGTCCGCGCATCCTGGCGCGACGGCGTCGTTCACCCAGGGGGTCAAGGCCAGCTGGCAGGGCGACGTGATGACCTACTTCTCCTCGCGTGGTCCCGGCGGGGACTTCCTCAAGCCCGACGTCACCGGGCCCGGCCTGCACATCCTGGCGGGCATGACCCCGACTCCCGAGTCACCGCTGGAAGGGCCGCCCGGCAACCTGTACCAGGTCATCCAGGGCACGTCCATGTCGGCGCCGCACGTGACTGGCTCGGCCGCCCTCGTGTTCGCCCTGCACCCGACCTGGACACCGGGACAGGTGAAGTCGGCCCTGGAGACCACGGCCAAGACCGCGGTCACCAAGCAGGACCGCGTCACCCCCGCGGACCCGTTCGACATGGGCGGCGGGCGCATCGACCTGACCAAGGCCGGCGACCCCGGACTGACCCTGGACGAGAGCGCGGCCAACTTCATCGCCTCGGCCACCGACCCGCTCAACCGGATCGACCTCAACCTGCCCTCGGTGAACGCGCCGACCATGCCCGGCCTCATCACCGCCAAGCGCACGGTCACGAACACCACCAGCAAGTCGCTCACCTTCTCCGCCTCGGCCACGACCGTCAGCGGCGCCAACATCACGGTGCTGCCGGCGCGCTTCACCGTCGCACCGGGCAAGAGCACGAAGCTGACGGTGGTCATCACCGCGCCGGACCTTCCCGACGGGCAGTACTTCGGTCAGGTGAACCTCAAGCAGGTCGGCGGCTCGCGGGCGCTGCACCTGCCGGTGGCCTTCTTCCGTCAGGAAGGCATCGTGCCGGTCGACCAGACCTGCGCGCCGGCCACCATCCCGAGGAACACCGGTGAGTCCACCTGCACGGTCACCGTGCAGAACAACAGCCTGTCCAGCGCCGAGGTGACCGCGCTGAGCACACTCGACGCGCGCCTGCGGCTGAACAGCGTGACCGGGGCCACCAAGATCGGCACCCAGATCGCGACGGCCAAGGCGACACTGGCCGGCCGCCAGCCCGACAAGCCGACCATCGCGCCGGGTGCGGGTCCTGCCGGATATCTTCCGTTGGACGCCTTCGGCATCACACCGACGCCGATCGGGGACGAGCAGGCGCTGAACTTCACGGTGCCCGCCTTCACCTTCGCCGGTAAGACCTACACCAGGATCGGCGTGGTCTCCAACGGCTACAGCGTCGCCGGCGGCACCAACGGCGCCGACGACATCGCCTTCCTCCCGCAGACGCTGCCCGACCCGGCGCGGCCGAACGCCGTGCTCGCCTCCTACTGGACCGACCTCGACGGCACCGGCGCCCCCGGCATCTTCGCCGGGACGCTGACCGACGGCGTCAGCCGCTGGCTGGTGCTGGAATGGCGGGTCCACACCTTCGGTACGAGCAGCCTCAAGGTGTTCCAGCAGTGGATCGGGCTCAACGGCGTGGAGGACATCAGCTACGCCTACGACCCGGGCAACCTGCCGGGCGACGCCCCCGCGGGCGCGGGACTGACCGTGGGCGCGGAGAACGATGAGGGTACGGCGGGCGACCAGATCTCCGGGCCGCCCACCCAGGACCTCGTGGTCACGAGCACACCCGGCGCGCCCGGGGGTGCCCTGACCTACTCGATGAAGATCAAGGGGGTCAGCCCGGGCGTCGGCAACGTGACCACGGCCACATCAACCCCGCAGGTCAAGGGGGTCACCGTCGAAGTGGACAAGATCACCGTCCAGTGATCCGGTAGCGCCGCGGGCGGCTCGCCCGCCCGCGGCGTCACCACCCCAGGCGTTACCGCCCTCGGCGTCACCGCCCGATGGTCATATCGGGCGGCTGGTCATATCTGACGGCGAACGACCGCGGATCCGCTCAGGACGTCTGCCTCAGACGGGCCTGGCCTCAAGGAGGCTCGCTCCCGCGCCCAGCTCGACGACCTCCGCCAGCTCCAGGCCGGCCTGCTCGAACAGCGTCGCGTACTCCTCCCGGCTACGCTCGAGGCCGCCGTTGAAGATGGCCAGCATGCGTAGGTCGAGATCCTTGCCCAGATGCGGCGCCTCGTCGTCGGGCAGTGCCACCTCCAGCACCAGCACCCGGCCGCCGGGGTTCATCGCGCGGCGGACATTGCGCAGAATCCTTAGGGCATCGCCGTCGTCCCAGTTGTGCAGGATGCTCGCCAGTAGATAGGCGTCCGCGCCCGCCGGAACCGAGGCGAAGAAGTCGCCGGCCACGACCTCGTAGCGATCGGCCAGGCCCTCGGTGGCCAGCAGGTCCCTGGCCCGGGCCACCACCTGGTCGAGATCGAAGAGGATGCCGCGCATGCCCGGATTGGCGTGCAGGACCGTGGCCATGATGTGGCCCCTGCCCCCGGCGACGTCCACCATGGTCTCGACGCCCATGAAATCGTATTGCTTGACCAGACCGTCCGTGAGCGTGATCGCCCTGGCGGCCATGTAGTCGTCGAATATGCGGCCCGCATCAGGATTTTTCGCCAGATAATCGTACACATGCCCATACTTTGCGACGAATGCTGAGCTGCCCTCGCGGACCGTGTCCGGCAGCTTGCCCATCGCGTACCAGAAGCCTTCCTCGCCAATCGCGCGGATCGAGGAGCGGATCGAGCCGGGGACGTCGGAACGGAGCGCGGTGCCCGTGTCGGTCAGGTCGTAGCCGTCAGCACCGACCGTGCGGATGACCCCTATGCTCGCCAGCTCACGCAGGACCCGGCGGAGCGAGGGGGCGTGCGCCCCGCACCTCTTGGCCAGTTCCTCGGTGTCGAGCGGCCCGTCCGCCAGCTGGTCGGCGATGCCCAGCTCCGCCATGGTCAGCAAAGCTGAGAACCGCGAAATTTCGGAAACGGATCTCCAGAGGAGGCTGTCAGAGTGTGACATGTGTCCTTCCAAAAGGTTCCAGAGAGGTCATGGCGTTTGGGTGGCCTGCCTGTGCCAGACCAGCAGCCGGCGCTCCGCGACCACGAAAAGCGCGTTCACGATGAAGCCGAGCACCCCCAGCAGGGCGATCGTCGCCCACACCGCGGGTGTGTCGAAGCTGCGCTGTGCCTGCAGCAGTTGGTAGCCGATGCCGTCCGTGCTGCCGAACAGTTCAGAGATCACCATGAGGATCAGCGCGAGCGACAGGCTCAACCGCAGGCCCGCGAAGATCTTGGGCGAGGCGGCGGGGATGACGATCCGGCCCAGGCGCTGCGCCCTCGACAGCCCGAAGACCGTGGCGGTCTCGGTGTAGGTCCGGTCCACCGACCTGGCCCCGTCCATCGAGTTGAGCAGCACCGGCCAGATCACACCGGACACGATCGCGGCGAGCTGCATCTGCAGGCCCGTCTGGAACAACACGAGGAACAGCGGCAGCAGCAACGGTGGCGGAATGGCGCGGCCGAACTCGATCAGCGCGTTCACGTAGTCGGCCGCCACCCGCGAGCGCCCCAGGAGCACTCCCAGCACCACTCCGATGAGCGAGGCCAGGATCCACCCGGAGAACATGCGTCCCAGGCTGGGCAGGATGTTGGCCAACGCGTCGTCTGTGAGGAACAGTCGTGCGGCCGGGCCGGAGAACCACAGCTCGTACATGCGGGAGACGATCGTTGTGGGCGGCGGGAAGTCCGTGTCCTCGAGCCGCCGCGCGACGAGCTCCCAGAAGACGATGACGACGAGGATCACCCAGGACCTGGCGAGCGCCTTCACGACAGCGCCCCCGTCCGCACCCGGTGCCAGCGGAACAGGCGGCGCTCCGCCGCCTGTAACGCCACGTTGGCCAGCAGGCCGAATGCGCCAGCCCAGAATGTAGCCGCCATGATGAGGTCGGTCCTGTTCCCGCTTCCCGCCTGGATCACGAAGACTCCCAGGCCCGCGGCGCCTCCGGCGAGCACCTCGGCACTGACGGCGATGATCAGCGCGATCCCGGCGGCGATCCGGATGCCGGTGGCGACGAAGGGCGCGGCGCTGGGCAGGCTCACCCTGCCGAGCACGGCCAGCCTCCCGAATCCGAAGCTGCGCAGCGATTCCTTGGCCAGCGGGTCGACGTCGTGCATGCCGTACAACGTGTTGATCAGTATCGGCCAGACGGACGCGTACACGATGACGGAGACTTTCATCAGCTCGTCCACCGGGATCAGCAGGATCGCCAGCGGGATGATCGCGACGGAGGGGATGGGCCGCAGGAACTCGAGCAGCGGCCGCACAGCGCGCTCCATCGGGGTCAGCGCGCCGAGCAGGACGCCCGCCGGGACGGCCACCACCACCGCGATGAGCAGGCCGATCGCCCAATTGGTGAGCGTCGTGAGCGCTCCCAGCAGGAAGTCTCCGTCGGCCAGGAGGAGCATCGCCTCGTACAGAATGGCCGAGGGCGGCGGGAAGACCAGGTCGCGGCTCAGCCCGAACCGGATGACCAGCTCTCCGACGGCGAAAAAGCCCGCGGCGCCCACGACGCCGCGGAGCAGCCGTGCAGGGGTCATCAGCTCGATGATGCCACGATGATCGACTTCACGTCGAAAGGACTGGTGAGGTACTTGTAGTCGAGCATGAGATCGGCCACTTTTTGCAGCCGGGTGGCGCTCAGCTCGCTCGGATAGGTGCCCAAGGTGATGACCGAAGCGGTCTTCGCGTCGATCTTCGTGTACTTGGGCAGCATCGCTTCGATTTCCTTGCGGTTACTCGATGCGAGACTCTGAGCCTTGGCGATCGCCCGTTGGAAGGCGGCCAGCGTCTTCGGGTTCTTCTGCACCCACCCGTCGGTGGCCATCCAGCCCGCGATCGGCAGGTTCTCCATCTCGCCCGTCATGGTGTCGGCCAGCTTGCGGAAGCCCAGCTTGCTCTGATTGGCGGTGATGAACGGCTCGGTGCTCAAGCAGGCGTCACCCTGGCCGCTGGTGAGCGCGTTGCCCATGTCGGGGAGCGGCTTCTCGGCGAACTTGACGTCGTCCTCGGTCAGGCCGGCTACCTTTAACTGCGTCGTCACGGCCAGTGTGGAAATGTTCTTGAGAGTGTTGACCAGGACGGTCTTTCCCTTTAGGTCAGCGACCGTTTTGAGCGGCGAATCCTTCGGAACCATGATGTTGAAGGTGTTCGGACCGGCCTGGTAACTGTCCGCGACCAGTTTGAGCTGGTCACCCTTGCTGGCGGCCAAGAACGTCGAGACATAGTTGGTCATAGAGATGTCCAGCTGACCGCTCTTGACCTGCGGGATGGCCAGCGCGCCGCCGGCGATGGCGATCGGCTGGACCGTCAGGCCCTCTTCCTTGAAAAAGCCCTTGGCGTTGGCGATATAGAGCGATACAGCATCGGGAACCGGCAACGCGCCGACCTTGATGACGGACTTCTCCAAGCCCTTGCTGTTGGCCGACGCGCCAGGAGAGTCGCTGTTCCCACCACAGGCGGTAAGGGTGAGAGCGACTGCGGCGCCGAGAGTGAGGGCGCGACAGCGCAGTGTGCGGGTCATCGGGGGCTACTCCTACCAGGGGATTCAGCGTCTAGAGCGCCAGCATCGGAGGCAACGAGCGTGAAGCGTACCGGAGGGAAGATCAAATCTGAAGCGCCATGCCACGTATATCCGATTTCTTCAACGAAACACAATAAATGGGGAGATAGAGGTTCGATGCGCTTAGAGTGCAGTTGATGGCCCAATGACCGAATTGTCATGATTTTCGGATGCATGCACCGTACTTGAAGGATCAATGGAAAAAAAGTCAGATCGCACCGGTCGAAAACTTCTGAGCGTTTGTCCAACTCCTGATGTTCGTGATCAAATAGGCCCCCAACTCGCCTGCAATCACTCGACAGTGTGACGAATTCCGTGACGAATTCCCTGTAGCAGGCCACGCGAGAGGTTGCCATTAGTGAGGACAACGACGACCAAACACGGTCGTGCCGGGGCCCCCGCTCTGCCGGGAAAGTCAGCGGCTCACGAGAAGTCCGCCGAGTCGGTGCCCGCACCCGGTAGCGCGATGGCCCTGCGCAATTGGCGGGTGCGGACCCGCCTCATTTCTCTCATCGCCATTCCGACTCTGGTGGCTGTGATGCTGGGCGGGCTACGCGTCTCCACCTCGATCAGCAGCGCACAGCAGTATCAGCACATCAGCAACGTGAGTTCCCTCGTCGCGCAACTCGGCGAGCTGTCCCGCGAGATGGCCCTCGAGCGTGACCTCTCGGCGCAGTTCGTCGCCTCCAACAGGGCATCGGCCGAGAAGGAGCAGCTCGCGGCCCAGCAGGGGATCGTGAACGCCAGCGTGGCGCGCACGAACGCGGCCGCCACGACGGCCGAGGACTCGCTGTCCGATCTCGGCCGCAAGAAGCTGGCCACCATACGCACCAGGCTGACCCAGCTCGCCTCGCTGCGAGCCACCGTGGCCGGCACACTGCTGCCGCCGCTCCCGACGATGGAGAAGTATTCCGAGGCCATCGCCGAGATGCTGCAGCTCTACGACGAGGTCACACAGGGCTCGACAGACGAGCAGCTCATCTCCACGACCGCGGCCCTGCGAGCCATCGCCCGCTATGAGGAGGAGACCTCCAAACTGCGGGGTCTGCTGATGATCGCGCTGGTCAGGGGGTCGTTCGAAGAACCCGAGTACAAGGCGTTCCTCGACGCCCGCTCCAGGCGTGAGAGCGAACGCACCTCCTTCCGCACCGTGGCCACCCTCGCCCAGCGGCAGTTCTACGACAACACGGTCGCCAGCGTGAAGGTCGGGCGGGGCGAGTTCTACATGAACAGGGCCGTGTTCCTCACCAACACGGGCCTGTCCCTGCGGCGGCTCGACACCTCGACGAGCGACGACGTCGCCCGCTGGGTCGAGTCCATCAGCGACACCGTCGACAGCGCGCACACCGTGCAGAAGGCGATGTCGCAGCAGGTCGCCACCATCAGCGCCGACGTCCAGGGCAGCGACCAGTACGTGGCCGGGCTCAACATCGCCCTCGTCATCACCCTGATCATCCTGGTCCTCGCCGTCACCGCCGTCATGGCCCGCTCACTCGTCCGGCCGCTCAGGCGGTTGCGCGGAGACGCGCTCAAGGTCGCCGGCCAAACACTGCCTGAGCTCGTGCGGCAGCTCCGCACCAGCGAGGTCAGCGCGGACGATGTGCAGGTGCCACCGATCGCCATCTCGTCGAAGGACGAGATCGGGGAGGTGGCGCGGGCCTTCGACGAAGTACACCGGGAAGCGGTACGGCTGGCGGGCGAGGAGTCCAAGCTCCGTACCAACGTCAACGCGATGTTCGTCAACCTGTCTCGCCGAAGCCAGACGCTGGTCGAGCGGCAGATCACCCTCATCGACGGGCTGGAGCAGGGCGAGCAGGACGAGAGCCGGTTGGCGAACCTGTTCAAGCTGGACCACCTGGCCACCCGTATGCGCCGTAACAGCGAGAACCTGCTGGTTCTGGCCGGTCAGGACCCGCCGCGCCGCTGGAGCCAGCCGGTCAAGCTGGTCGACGTGGCCCGCGCCTCGCTGTCGGAGGTCGAGAACTACGAGCGGGTCGTGCTGCAGGTGCCCGACGGCGTGTCCGTCGCGGGTCAGGCCGTCAACGACGTCATCCACCTGCTGGCCGAGCTGGTGGAGAACGCGCTGTCGTTCTCGCCCCGCGAGACCCGCGTGACGGTCTCCGGCAGCCGGATCGACGGCGGTGGCGTGATGCTGTCGATCACCGACTCCGGCATCGGCATGACCCAGGACGAACTGGCCGCGGCCAACGACCGCCTCACCGACGCGCCCATCGTGGACGTCTCGGTGTCGCGCCGTATGGGCCTGTTCGTGGTCGCCAGGCTGGCGCACCGCCACGGCGTCCGCGTACAGCTGCGCCCGCACGGCTCCGGCGGTCTGACCGCCATGGTGCTGATTCCGGAGGCGCTGCTGGGCATACCTTCGCCCGCCTACGCCGGCATGCCCGGCGGGGGCGGCGAGGAGACCTATTCCACGCCGCCGCCGTTGCCGGCGGCCACCTACCAGCTGGGCCCGGGACACCCGTCGTATCCGTCCACCCCGCCGGGCGCGGCAGGCGCCTGGCCCTCGTCCAATCCTCCGGGCGCGGCAGGCGCCTGGCCCTCGTCGCCCCCGCGGCCCGCCGAGACCGGTCGGGCGGCCGAGCCGCGCGCGAGCTTCGGCTCCTACGACACCGGCGACATCTGGACGCCGACGAGAACGCCGGTCGGCTGGTCCGGCGACAGCGGCCTGCCGAAATGGCCCACTGGCGACCAGCCGCCGAACAGGAGCCTCGACGACCGCGTGGACGGCCCGGCGCGGGCCGGATACGACTTCCCCGAGACCGAGTCGGCCGCCACCGGCCCGATCCCGGCCGTGAGGCCGGCCTCCGGGGGTGACGAGTACCTGCCGATCTACGAGTCGATCGAATCGGCCTGGTTCGAGCGTGGGGAAAGCGGCGCGAACTGGAGTTCCGCCAAGGCGGATGCCGGCTGGCACGCCGCGGCGGCCGCGGTCGAGCCGGTACGTGACGGCGCGACGGCCGCGGGGTTGCCCAGACGGGTGCCCAAGGCAAACCTGGTGCCGGGTTCGGCCGGCGCGTCCACCGCGCCGAAGGACGTTCCGCCGGCGCCCCCGATCTCACCTGACCGGGCGCGCAACCGCCTGGCGAGTTTCCAGAAGGGCCTCCGGGCCGCGCGCGAGGACATCAGTCAGGGCAGGGCCCCTTCTACCGGCCCCGTGAATATGGAACGCCCTATGAACAGGGAACAGAGTGCATGAACGACCTGACTTACGTGGGGCATGGGCTCGACTGGCTGGTCACTGAATTCGTCAGCACCGTCCCAGGCGTCGCCCACGCGATCGTCGTCTCATCTGATGGACTGCCCCTCGCGGTCTCGGCGGCCTTTCCCGCCGACCGGGCCGAGCAGCTGGCCACGATCGCCGCGGGACTGGTGAGCCTGACGCTGGGAGCGGCCAGGATCTTCGAGGCCGGCACCGTCACCCAGGCCGTGGTGGAGATGCAGCAGGGGCTGCTGCTGACGATGTCGATCAGCGACGGCTCATGCCTGGCCGCACTCGTCGCGCCTGACTGCGACATGGCGCTCGTGGCCTACCACATGACGCTCATGGTGGAACGGGCCGGCCAGGTGCTGACCCCCGCCGTACGCGCACACCTCCGTACCAGCCTGGCCAGGTGAACTCCGAAAGTTTCAAGAATCCGCTCCTGGGCCAAGCAGATTTCCCAGGTCATCCGGATGCCCATATGGCAGTCCACGTGGCTCCTTGTCTCTCGAAAAGTTTTTGAGAATACTCCGAATGTTTCGGGGTCGCACTGAGAGAGGGGCAGCGGATGAGGATGACCACCAGAGTGCTCGGCGCCTTGATCGCCGCCGCGATGTTCGTCATCGCGTGGCTGACCATGGCGCCACCGGCCTCGCCGGCCTCACTCACCGAGGTGACCAACTTCGGCACCAACCCCAGCGGGCTGCGGATGCACCTGTACGTACCGAACAACGTCGCGGCCCGGCCGCCGATCCTGGTGGCCGTGCACTACTGCACCGGCTCCGGCCCGGCCTTCTACTCCGGCACCGAGTTCGCCTCGCTGGCGGACCGGTACGGATTCATCGTCATTTACCCCTCCGCCACCAGGAGCGGGGCCTGCTTCGACGTCTCCTCGCCACAGGCGCTCAAGCATGACGGCGGCAGCGACCCGGTAGGGATCGTGTCCATGGTCAAGTACGTCGAGCAGCACAACAACGGCGACGCCTCCCGGGTCTACGTGACCGGCGCGTCCTCAGGCGGCATGATGACGAACGTGCTGCTGGGCGACTATCCCGACGTCTTCAAGGCCGGGGCGGCGTTCATGGGCGTGCCGTTCGGCTGCTTCGCCACCACCGACGGCTCCAGCTGGAACAGCGCCTGCGCCAACGGCACCATCATCAAGACCCCGCAGCAGTGGGGCGACCTCGTACGCGGCGCCTTCCCCGGCTACACCGGGGCGCGTCCGCGCATGCAACTGTGGCACGGCACCGAGGACGCCACGCTCCGCTACCCGAACTTCCAGGAAGAGATCAAGCAGTGGACCGACGTCCACGGCCTCAGCCAGACGCCCACGTTCACCGACCACCCGCAGACGTCCTGGACCCGGACCCGTTACGGCGGCACCGGCACCATGGTCGCCGTCGAGGGCGTCAGCATCCAAGGGATCGGGCACAGCCTTCCGCAGGGCGGCATGGCCGCCGGGGTCATCCAGTTCTTCGGCCTGGACGGCGGGCCCACCGGCCCTTCGCCGACACCCACCCCGACTCCCACGCCGACACCGACGCCCGGCGGACCCTGCGGCGTCACCTACACCATGAACAGCTGGAACACCGGATTCACCGCGTCTGTCACCATCACCAACACCAGCGCGTCCCCGATCAACACCTGGGCCCTGACCTTCACCCTCCCCGGCGGGCAGACGGTCACCTCCGCCTGGAACGCCACCGTCTCCCCCTCCAGCGGTCAGGTCACGGCCAGGAACGTCAACTACAACGCCACCATCGCACCCGGAGCCTCCACCAACTTCGGCTTCCAGGCCACCCATACCGGTAACACCGGCAAACCCACCTCCTTCACCCTGGGCGGCACGACCTGCACCATCGCCTGACCACCCGCGCCCAGCGCCCGAGAGGTCGTGGCTCCGGGCGGCGGCCCGTCCGCCGCCCGGATTCAGAGCATCGACAGAAGTGCTAGCGATGCTAGAGTTGTCGGTATGTCAATTCAGGAGCGCAGGGAGCGCGAGCGGGCGGAGCGGGAACGGTTGATCATCACAGCGGCCCGGACGCTGGCCGAGGCCGAGGGCTGGGAGGCGGTGACGACGCGCCGCCTGGCCGAAAAGGTCGAATACAGCCAGCCGGTGCTCTACAGCCACTTCAAGGGCAAGGACGCCATCATGGCGGCCGTCGCGGTGGAGGGCTGCGCCGACCTGGCCGTCGACCTGCGCGCCGCCCGTACCTCGACGGACGACCCCCGGCAGGCCCTCGCGGCCGTCGGCGCCGCCTACGCGGACTTCGCCGAACGGCGGCCCGCACTGTACGACGTGATCTTCAGCCTGGCCGTCGACCTGCCCTTCGCCACCCCCGAGGCACCGGCTCCCCTGCAGGCGGCCTTCGGCGAGCTGAGCCAGGCGCTGGAATCACAGGTCGGCGACGACGACCTCGGCCTGCTCACCGAAACCTTCTGGAGCGGCCTGCACGGGCTGGTGACGCTCATGCGCGGCGGCAGGCTCCCCCGCGAGTTCCACGACCGGCGGCTGGCCATCCTGGTCGACCGCTTCTCCCACCGCCCCTGACCCGGCTTCCGGCAGGGCAAGTGCTTCAGGCCGGGCAGTGGGGCGCGCACAGCAGGAAGATGGGGGCCCCACTGTGCACCAGCAGCGACTCGGCGTCCTGGTTGGCGTTCAGCGGCGCCCACAAGGTCAGGACGGCCAGGGCGGCGAGCACGGCCACGAGCACGGGCCGGCGTCGTGGCCGAGGGCTGAGCAGGGAGCGCACTCGCTCGGGTACGTCCGACGAGTGGTAGCCCATCGCCGGGGCCGCGGGGGAAGACGACGCGGCCAGTGTGGCGAGGGCGGCGCGGGCCAGCGCCCGGGCGGCGAGCGCGCGATCACCGACGGCGCTCGCGGCTTCTTCGTCGGCCCAGCGTTCGGTGGCGTAGCCGACTGCCCGGGGAAGGCGATACAGGAGGGGATTGACCGCGGCGGCCGCGTCGGCGAGCGCCCGGCACAGGTGGTGGCGGTGGGCCAGGTGGGCGTTCTCGTGGGCCAGCAGGACGTGTCGCTCGTCCGGGCTCAGGGCGTTCAGCATGCCGGTGGAGACCACCACCCGCCCGCCACGCCGGGCGGGCAGGGCGAACGCCTCGGGGCGGACCTCGTCGATCACGACCAGGTCGCCCGGTCCGCCGTCCAGCTCGTCGGCGACGCGGCGGACCTCGGCCATGGCCCGGCGATGCCGGAAGATGGTACGGGTCAGCCGGATCGCGGCGACACCGAGTGCGAGCGCCGCACCCAGGGCGACCGGGGTGGGCACGGGATCGGCGTCGTCCCAGGACTGCAGGGACCAACCGCCGAGCCACGCCACCAGCCGGATCTGGGCCAGCAGGGTCCAGGTGAGCAGCGCGAGCGCGTACGCGGTGCTGATCGCCGACACCAGCGCGGCGGCCACCAGGGCACGGCCGGCGGTGGACGGTGGCAGCCAGCGCGCCAGCGGCGCGGCGACCAGGCCGAGCAGCAGTGAGATGAGCAGCGGCAGGTATACGTCGACGCGCATGTCAGGTGCCGCCGCTCTCGCGCAGGAGCCGCTGCAGCAACGCCTCGTCCTGCTCGGACAGCTCACCGACGAACTGGGCCAGCACCCGAGCCCGATCCTGGCCCTCACCAAGCAGGTCGCGCATCTGCGCCGCCCGCCGGGCGGCCTCGTCGCGCTGGAAGGAGTAGGCGTAGGCGCGGCCGGTGCGGACCCGGCTGACGGCGCCCTTGTCGTGCAGGCGGCTGAGCACCGTCATGACCGTGGTGTAGGCCAGCGGGGATGCCAGCCGCTGGGCCACCTCACCGGGGGTCAGCGAGCCAGGGGTGCCGGCCAGGATGGCCAGCACCTCACTCTCCAGGCCGCCCCGGTCCCGGCGTTGGCGCGATGGTGAGGTCATAAGCGCTCACTCTCTACTTACAGCTTGTGTAGCAGAGTAGCTGTAGTGCCTGGGCGATTCACCCCCTTCAACTACTACTAACTATGTAGTAGAAAGGTATGGGGGTACTGACATGTCCTTCTCGTGACGATCATCCAGGTAGGGGGCCGGCTGAGGTGTACGAGCGATCGCGAAATTGGCTGCTGGGGTCGGGGGCACGCTGGGTGCGATGGACGGCCCTGTGGCTGCTCCGGCTGGCGGACCTGCGGCGGGCCCGCACGGCACCCGCGCCCGATGCCGGCACGGTGCGCATCCTGTTGTTCCACGCGTACGGCATGGGCGGCACCATCCGCACGGTGCTCAACCTCGCCGGATACCTGGCGCGCGAGCACGACGTCGAGATCGTCAGCCTGATCCGTGAGCGGAACCAGCCGTTCTTCCCGCTCCCCTCCGGTGTGCGGATCTCGGTTCTCGACGACCGTACGCGCGACAAAGGCAGGCTGCGCCGATGGCTGTCGCGGCTGCCCAGCGTGCTGGTGCCCCCGACCGAGCCCTCCTACCGGCGCTGCTCGCTGCTGACCGATCTGGTGCTGCTGCGCCACCTGCGCTCGCTGCGCGGCGGGGTGCTGATCACCACGAGGCCGAGCCTCAACCTGTTCGCCGCCGGTTTCGCGCCGCCCGGCGTCATCACCATCGGCCAGGAACACCGCAACCTGGCCGCGCACAAGCCCGAGCTGCGCAAGGTCATCAAGCGCCGGTACGGCAAGCTGGACGCGCTGGTCACCCTGACCCGTGACGACCTGGAGCGCTACACCAGGGCGGTGCCCCAGCTCCATCTGACCTGCATCCCCAACGCCCTGCCGCCCCTCGGCGGCGGCGACGCCTCGCTGGACGGCACGACCGCCGTCGCGGTGGGGCGGCTGGATCGGGTCAAGGGCTTCGACCTGCTCCTGGCGGCCTGGCGGCTGGTCGGCGAGCGGCACCCGGAGTGGACGCTGCGCGTCTACGGGTCGGGGCCGTGGCGGGAGCGGCTGAAGACCCAGATCGAGGAGTCGGGGCTGGAGGGACGCGCCTTCCTCATGGGGCGTACCGACCAGGTCGGAGAGGAGCTGGCGAATGCGGGGATGTTCCTGCTCAGCTCTCGCTCCGAGGGGATGCCGATGGCGTTGATCGAGGCGATGAGCAAGGGCCTGCCCGCCGTCGCCTTCGACTGCCCTACCGGTCCGGCGGAGGTCATCACCGATGGCCTCGACGGCCGCCTGGTCGAGCCGGGCGACGTCCGCGCCTTCGCCGAGACGATCTGCGAGCTCATCGAGAACGAGGACCTGCGCCGCAAGTTCGGCGCCGCCGCGAAGCGCACCGCCAGGGCCTATGACCTGCGGGAGATCGGCGCCCGCTGGGACAGCCTGCTGGCCGAGATCACGGGGCCTCGGCGGCCGCCCCTGCCCAGGACGGCCGTGGAGATCACGGAGCGGCCCGCGCATACTGGGCCACGCCGTCGCCGAACGACCAGTCGAGCGGCTCGTTCTCGGTGACGGTGACGAACACGTTCCGCGGCTCGGTGCCCGCGTAGTCCTGGGCGAGCTCGGCGATCCTGCGGTAGAGAGCCTGCTTCTGGTCCGCGGTGCGCCCGGAGCGCATCGTGATGGCCACGAACACGAGGTCGTCGTCCCGGTGGATGCCGAGGTAGCCGTCGTCGTAGCTGACCATCCGCCGCGTTCCGTCGTGACCGGTGATCACCTGGAACCTGTCGTCCGGCGGGATGCCGATGGCGTCGACCAGGGCATCGTGCACGGCCCGGCCCAGGGCCGCCAGCCGCTTCTCGTCTGCGCGAACCGCATCAATGCGAACAAATGGCATTACTTCTTCCTTTCCACGATCCGGTTCAGTGGACGGCGAGCAGGCCGAGCGCGCCGTCCACGGCCTGCGCGTAGACGTCCGCGTCACCGGCCGCGCGGGCCAGCACATACGCGCCCTGCAGCACCGCGACGAGCGCGGTGGCGGTGGCCGCCGGGTCGAGCGCGGTGGCCAGCTCACCGGCCGCCCGCGCTTCGGTGAGGACCCCGGTGAGCCGGTCGCGCAGCCAAGTGAAGGTCTCCTCGATCGGCCGGCGCAACGTGGGATCGGCCATGACGTCCGAGTCCTGGGTGAGCCGGCCCACCGGGCAGCCCCGGAGAGCCTCGCGCTCCCGGCGCAGGTAGGTGGCGATCCGCTGGACCGGTGTGCCCGAGCCGCCGAGCTCCGCCTCCGCGCGATCACGCAACTCCTCGGCACTACGGGTGATCGCGGCCAGCGCCAGGTCGGACTTCCCGCGGAAGTGGTGGTACATGCTGCCCTGGCCGGCCCCGGATCGCCGCTGGATCGCCTTCGGCGAGGTGCCCACGTAGCCGCACTCCCACAGCAGCTCCCGAGTGCTCTCGATCAGTCGTTCCCTCGTGTCCACGACACTGACCGTACATACTAGTAGGTACAGAATGCAAGCCCAGAGTGCGGTCAGTGCTTGGGATCGCGCGCCAGCCCGAGCTTCCCGGCCACCTGGTCCAGCCGGTAGTACAGCCGCGGCGGGATGTGCGGGAGCAGCACCGACTGCCGCTGGCCGAGCAGCGCGAACAGCTGCCAAGGCGGCAGGTTGATGTAGCGCGGCAGACTCTCGTACCACCGCGCGCTGTAGCGGGCCGCCCGCTGGGTGGCCCGGATCACGGCCCGGCGTTCCCGCTCATAGCGGGCGAGGGCGGGCTTGAGCGCCGTCTCCTCGTGCAGCGCGTTGACCAGGAAGGCGGCGTCCCCCAATGCGAGGGCGGTGCCCGCGCCGATGGAGTAGTGCGTGGTGTGCGCGGCGTCCCCGAGCAGGACGAGGTTGCCGTGGTACCACTTCCGGTTGGTCAGGGTGCGGAAGTTCAGCCAGTGCGCCCGGCCGTCGGGGTGCGCCCGGCCGATCAGGGGGTGCCCGTCCAGGATGTCGGCGAAGAGCTTCTCCAGGAGGGCCAGGCCGTCGGACTCGTTCGCCTGGTCGAGCCCGAGACCCCGCCAGGTCTCGGGGGCGCATTCGATGACGCAGGTGCTGTGGTCCTTGCCGAATCCGTAGCCGTAGTACCAGATCCAGCCGTGCTCGGTCTCCACGAAGGCGAAGGTGAACGATTCGAAGATCTTGGTGGTGCCAAGCCAGATGTAGACGTTCCGCCCGACCGCGACCTGGGTGCCGAAGTGGTCGGAGTGGCGCTCGCGCAGCACGCTGTTGATCCCGTCGCCGGCGACGATGAGGTCGGCGTCGGCCAGCTCCTCCTCCCCGGCGATCTCGCGCTCGTACTCGATGCGCACACCGAGGGAGCGGGCCCGCTCGGTGAAGATGTCGAGCAACCGGTGCCGGCCGATGCCGAAGCCCTCGTCCCCGTGGTCCACCGTCACCGTCGCGCGGTCGTGGACGTGCATGACCCAGCCGTCCCAGCGGACCGAGCTCTCGCTGATGGCGCGCGCGGACTCGGGGTCGACGCCGTGGAGACTGTTGAGCAGTTCGTAGATATATGTCACGCCCCAGCCATAGGTGGACCCGGCCGGGTTTCGCTCATAGACGGTGATGTCGTGGGACGGGTCCACCCGCTTCATCAGGATCGAGAAGTACAGGCTGGCGGGCCCTCCGCCGACGCAGGCGACCTTCACGCTAACTCCCCATAACTACGCAACGTCATCAAGTCATCTCATAGCGTAGCAATGAGGTGCGTATTCCTGCGGTCTCCTCCTGCTGAACCACCAGTCACAAAATGCCCAATAATCGGCACACTTCCCACGTCCTCAGGGTGGCCAAGTGCGTTCCCGTGCAGGTGGGACAATGGGGGTGTTCATTCCGTGCTCCCCCCTTGGCGACAATTTCAGGAAGGGGGCGGCCATGGCGACCATCGCTCATCACCCGGCGACAGAAGCGGCGCCCGGCTCCCTGCGGCTCGGCGCGGCGCTCATGGCACTGGCCGGCCTGACATTCATGGGTTACGCGGTGATCTTCTTCATCCGCAACTTCACCGGCGGGTTCCTGGAGCTCGGCATCGGTCCGCACGAGGTCGATGTCAGCCGGGCTCAGGTCCAGTCGTTCAGTCCCGACCTGTTCAGGTACATCGCGCACCTGCACATCGCGTTGTCGGGATTCCTCGCCTCGACCGGGCTGGCCACCGCGGCTCTCGCCTGGTTCGGGGTCAGGCACGGGCTCTGGTGGGCGTACGTGACGTCGATCGTGGTCCCAGTGCTGGGCCTGGTCGTCGCCCTGCCCGCGCACTATCCGTACCATTTCGCCACTCTCGGCCACCTCGGGCTCATCTACCTGGCCACCGCGATATTCGCCGTTGGCGCACTGGTGGCGCTGAAACCGATGCTGCACGCGCGGCACACCTGATCGAGTCAGGCGAACCAGGAGCGGCTGTCTCCGCACCCGCTCCTGGCGCGTGATCGTCAGGCGGACGGAGAGACATGGGGACCTTGCGGCACGAGTTGTCCGTACGGACGCGGATGACACTGCTGGCCGGTGCCGTCATGGCGGCGTTGTGCTTGGTCTTCTGCGTGTTCATCCTGGTGGGTGCCCATGACCGCGCCATGGACGACCAGACCGACGCGATCCTCCAGTCCGAGTTGCACGTGGCCCGGCACATCTCGCGCAACCAGCTCCCCGCGGTGCTTCCCGACCATGGAATCGCCGCCCTTCAGGTGGTGGACGCCGGCGGCAGGCTCGTGGCCTCGAACATGCGGATGATCGGCGAACCGCGCATGGCCTCCTTCACCCCACCGGATGACAGCCTGATCAAGGACCGGATCGTCTGCACCGTGCCGGGCTTCGCGGACACGTGCATGATCGTCGTAGCCATACGGGTCGCCGGGGCCGGCGGCGACTGGATCGTCTACGGAGCCGATCTCGTCGTCCCCTGGTACATCGATCGCTCGGTTGTCATCACCCTGCTCGCCGGGTCCGCGCTGCTGATCAGCGCCACGGCGATCGGCGCCTACCGTACCGTCAGCAAGACCCTCGACCCCGTCGACGACATCGTCGCCGAACTGGCCGAGATCACCTCGACCGACCTCGGCCGCCGGGTGCCCGTGCCCGACCACCACGACGAGATCCGGAAACTGGCCGAGACCGCGAACCTGACCCTGGAGCGGCTGGAGGCGGCGGTCGAGCAGCAGCGGCGCTTCGCCTCCGACGCCTCGCACGACCTGCGCAGTCCCATCACCGCCATACGCACCCAGGTGGAAGCGGCCATGCTGCACCCGGACGAGGCGGACTGGTCCGAGATGGCGCAAGCCCTGCTGGCCAGCCTCGACCGGCTGGAGGCGATCGTCGTCGACCTGCTGGTGCTGGCCCGGCTCGACGCCGGCGCCCAGTGCGACGGCGACCGCGTGGACCTGCGCGAGCTGGTCATGTCCGAGCTCGAACGCCGGGCCCCCAAAGCACGCGTCGTGACCGACCTCGGGCCCGAGGCGGTCGTCGAGGGCGACCGGCTCCAGCTCGGCCGCCTGCTCACCAACCTCCTGGACAACGCCGCGCGGCACGCCGACTCCACCGTGGCGATCTCGGTCCGCCGCAACGGTGCCGACGCGGTGCTCGAAGTGAATGACGACGGCCCCGGCATCTCCCCTGACCAGCGGGAATTCGTCTTCCAGCGCTTCACCCGGCTGGATGCCGCCCGAAGCAAGGACATGGGAGGTACGGGACTCGGCCTGGCGATCGCCAGGGAGATCGCCGAGCGTCACGGCGGGTCGCTGACCATCGAGGATTCGGAGAAGGGCGCGCGATTCGTGCTGAAAATCCCCGTCGCTCCTGCCGACCCAGCACGTTGAGAGGGCTTGACAGAGGCAGTCATCGCGATGGATCTTCTCATTCATCAGATGAATTGCCTCATCAGTCCCCCCAGCGGAGGCACTATGTCGGAAAATTCGGCCTCACGACGAACATTCCTCGGAGGTATCGCCTTAGGCGGAGCCGCTGCCGTGGTCGCCACCTCTCCCACCGCGTGGGCGCAGGCCGTACCGGAGAAGACGGACGCGTACGGGGACGTCCTGCGGGACGCCGCCATGATCTGGAAGCGGCTCCCCAGTGGCTGGCAGAACGGGCCGTTCCTGGGCAACGGGTTTCTCGGCGTGCACGTCTACAACAAGGGCGGCGAGGGGAACGTCCTGCGGTTCATGCTCAGCCACTCCCTCGTACAGGACCAGCGAGGCCAGTGGGAGGCGGCGATCGGCTACTCGCGGCTGCCCATCGGCTATCTGACGCTGACCTTCGCCGGGACCGTCACCGCGGTGGACTGGCGGCTGGACCTCGAACGCGCCGAGCTCACCGGGACCGTGACGACCGCCCAGGGCGGCGTCCGGTTCAGCGCGCTCGTGCTCAACCAGCGCGGTGTGCTGCTGGTGTCCATGACGCCGACCCCGGGCGAGGAGGCGGCGGCGTGGGGCTTCACGCCCCTGCCCTCCCATACGACCAGGACGATCCGGCTCCCGCCCGAATACACCGGCAATCCCGAGCCGGTGGCCGCCGAGGGGCACGTCGAGCAGCCCATGCACGCCGGAGGTGGCTACACGACGGCTTGGCGCGAGGTCCGGCACGGCACCGGCCGGGTGTTCGCCGCCACGATCGCCTACGGATACCCGGACTCGACCGGGGTCGAGGAGGCCGTACGGACCGTGCGCCGGGTGCTCGACGGGAACCCGGAGGCGCAGGTCCTGGCCCACCGGCTCTGGTGGCAGCGGTTCTACCGGCGCAGTCTGCTGTCGATCCCGGACAAGCGGCTGCAGCGGTTCTACTGGATCCAGCTCTACAAGATGGCCTCGGCCACCAGGGACGGCGCGCCCGTGGTGACCGAGTGGGGGCCGTGGTTCCCCGAGGCGGGCAACAGCTGGACCAACATCTGGTGGAACCTGAACGTCCAGGTCAGCTATCCGATGATCAACGGCTCGAACCACCCGGAGCTGGACGCGGTAACCACAACGTTCCGGAAATATCGCGAAAATCTGGAGCTTAATGTGAATCCGGGTTATCGCGATGGGAAGTCCTACGCGCTGTGCCATCCGGGCGACCGCATGCTCAGGCCCGGCCCGCGATACGTCGGCGTGCCCGGCGTGAGTCCCAACGACCACACCGGCAACCTCACCTGGGGCATGCACAACGTCTGGCTCACCTACCGCCACTCCATGGACGACGGCGTGCTGCGCGACGTGCTCCACCCGATCCTCACCGGCGCGATCACCTACTACGAGCGCTTCCTGGTCGAGGGCGCCGACGGCCGGCTGCACCTGCCCGAGACCCGCTCGCCCGAGTACGCCAACGCCTCCGACGCCACCTACGACCTCTCGCTCATCCGCTGGGGCTGCCGCACCCTCCTCGACAGCGCCGAGCGGTTACGCCTCGACGACCCGCGCAAGTCCCGCTGGCAGGAGATCCTCGCGCGGCTGGTGCCCTACCACCAGAACGAGGACGGGGTGATGATCGGGGCGGACGTGCCGCTGGCGGAGTCTCACCGGCACTACTCGCACCTGCTGTGGATGTATCCGCTGCAGGAGTCGCTCGACCGGCGCAGCTTCGAGCATTGGACCAGCATGCGCGAGCGGTGGCACGGCTACAGCTTCGCGGCGGCCTCCTCGATGGAGACGCTGTTCGGCAACCCGGAGGAGGCGCTGGCCCAGCTGCGCTTCTTCATCGACGGCAACGTCGTGGACAACTGCGCGATCACTCCCAACACCATGTACAGGGAGGGCGCCAACTTCGCCGTCGAGAGCCCGCTGGCCGCCGCGCAGTCGGTGCTCGACATGCTGATCCAGAGCCACGGCGGGGTGGTCAAGGTGTTCCCCGCGGTCTCCGCCACCTGGGCCGATGTGTCGGTCGAGCGGCTGCGTACGCAGGGCGCGTTCCTGGTGGACGCCTCGCGGAGTCAGGGGCGTACGGACTGGATCAGGGTCCACAGCGAGGCGGGCGAGCCGCTGCGGCTCAAGCACGGCATCGAGGGTCCGGTCGAGGTCCGCGACGAGCACGGCAGACCGCTCCCCCACCGGGGTACGGACACCCTTGAGATCCCACTGCGCAGAGGCAGGACGGCCGTCATCAGCCGACCAGGTCAGCACCCTGCTCAGCCGCGCGACGTCCCGGGCGATGACAGCGCGCCGGCGTGGGGCCTGCCCTAGCGGCTGCCGGATTGAAGACCGCCGACGGACTCCGGTGAGCCCGTCGGCGGTCTTGCGTGTGTTCGGCCTGGCTTGGACCGGCGGGCGATGTAAAACTTTCTAGACATGAAGTCAAAGATTTGCTACTTTTCGAATGTCAAAGATTCTGTACATCAAGGAGCTGTCATGACACTCGAAGAGAGACGGGCGTGGATCCGGCTGATCGTCTCCGTCGCCGCCTACGGCGGGTACGCGTTCGTCGTCTTAGGCCGGGCCGGCGAGCGCCCGCTGGCCGAAGTGCCCTATGGCGCGGCGCTGCTGTGGAGCGTGGGAGCGGCCATCCTCGCCGCGATCGCGCTCGAGATCGTGGTCGCCGCGGCCAGGCCGGCGTCCCTGGTCAAGGACGAGAGGGACCGGGAGATCGGGCGGCTGGGCGACCACGTCGGCCAGGCGTTCGTGGTGATCGGCGCGGTCGCGGCGATGCTCATGGCGATCGCCGACTGGGACCGCTTCTGGATCGCCAACGTGATCTACGTGTGCTTCGCCCTGTCGTCGGTCCTCGGCAATGTCGCCAAGGTCATCGTCTACCGCAGGAGCCTGCCTCAATGGTGAAACCGACCCGTGTGACCAACCGCATCCGTGCCCTGCGCTTCGCGCACGACGAGATGACGCAGGCCGAGCTGGCCGACCGCATCTCCGTGACCCGCCAGACCGTCATCGCCATCGAGCAGGGCCGCTACTCGCCGTCCCTGGAGATGGCCTTCCAGATAGCCCATGTGTTCAAGGTCCCGCTCGACGAGGTGTTCCAATACCCCGACTCCCAGGAGGAGACCAAATGAAAGCGATCGCTCAGGACGTGTACGGCTCGGCCGATGTCCTCCGGTTACGCGAGGTGGACCGGCCGTCGATCGGCGACGACGAGGTGCTGGTCCAGGTACACGCCGCCGGGGTGGACCCGGGCGTGTGGGTCTGCATGACCGGCCGGCCGTACGGGGTGCGGGTCGCGTTCGGCCTGACCAGGCCCAAGGTGTCCGTACGCGGCCGGGCCCTGGCCGGGGTGGTCGTGGCGGTCGGCGCCGGCGTTCAGCGGTTCAAGCCCGGTGACGAGGTGTACGGCACCAGCCCGCGCAGCGGCACGTTCGCCGAATACGCGGCCGCCCCCGCCAAGCGGCTCGCGCCCAAGCCGCCCAGGCTGTCGTTCGAGCAGGCCGCCGCAGTGCCCATCTCCGCGGTCACCGCGCTGGAGTGCGTCCGCGACGGCGGGCAGGTACACGCCGGGCAGAGAGTGATGGTCATCGGCGCGGCCGGCGGCATCGGCTCGTTCGCGGTGCAGATCGCCAAGGCGTCCGGCGCGAAGGTGACCGGGGTGTGCGGCACCGGCAAGGTCGACCTGGTGCGGTCGCTCGGCGCCGACGAGGTGATCGACTACACCCAGGAGGAGGTCGACCGCGACGGGCCGAGCTACGACGTGATCATCGACCTCGCGGGCTGCCGCCCGCTGTCGCTGCTGCGGCGCGCCTTGACCCCGCGCGGGACCCTGGTGCTGGCCGGCGGCGGGCACGACGCCGGCGGGCTGCTCGGTGGCTACACCCGCCAGTTGCGCGCGCCCTTCGTCTCGATGTTCACCAGCCAGCGGCTCCGTGGCGTGACCTCCAAGGAACGCGCCCAAGAGCTGGAGGAGCTGGCAGAGCTGATCGAATCGGGCGCGGTCACCCCGGTCATCGACCGCACCTACCCCCTCGGCGACGCACCCGACGCCATCCGTTACCTCGCCGAGGGTCATCCCGCCGGGAAGATCGTCATCACCGTGGGATCGGGCCCGTCGACGGACGCTCCGTGACCTCCGCTCCCGCCCACCGCCCACCAGGGCCTGGCCGCAACTCCCGCCCAGCGCTCACCAGAGCGTGGCCGCCGAGATGGCAAGAGGAGAACGCCGTCCTGGCGCTGCCAGAATGGTGTCCAGCTGCCAGGAGGCCCGGCGTCCGGACGGCGCGGTAGGTGAAGGAGGCGTGTGGACGAGAGCGTGTCGTTGGCTCAGCTGGCCCATCGGCTGGAAGAGGTAGTGGACGAGCTGCGCGGCATCCCCGTCGACGTCGAGCGGCTGGAGGACCGCGCGCTCGTACGGCAGCAGATCGCGCAGGCCGCCGCCTCGGCCCGGGAGCTGCGCGCCATGCATCCGGTGGGCTCGTCAAAGAAGGGCCGCGAGGAGCAGAAGAGCCGGGTCGACGTGCTCGACGCCCTGCGGGACGGCATGACGATGCGCACGATCATCCACGCGAGCGTACTGGACGACCCGCGCAAAGCGGCCCGGCTCAGGGAGCTGCACGCGGCCGGTGACCTGCATCGGGTCGTCGACGAGCCGATCCAGCAGGTCCAAGGCCCGGGAGATCACTGAGCCTGCCCACCAGCTGACGCCGCGTGAGCGCGAGGTGCTGGCGCTGATCGCCGAAGGGCGCTCCAACAGGGCCGTCGCGCGCGCCCTGTCGATCACGGAGGCGGCCGTAGGCAAGCACGTGGCCGGTGTGTTCGCCAAGCTGGCGCTATCTGCTTCCGATGACGACAACCGGCGGGTGCTGGCGGTGCTGGCCTATCTGCGCGGCGCAGTCAGGTAGCGTCCAGTCCCGCCTCTCTGCCGCCGCGCGGCAACGTAGCGCCAGACCCGCCTCTGCGTCGCCGCGGCCCCGGCAACGTAGTGCCCAGCCTCCCTCTCTGGCACCGCGCGGCGCGGTAGTGCCAGAGCTACCTCGTCCTCGGCCCAGCCCCACTGCGGCCCCCACCCGATATGGAGTTCAATAGGATCATGCAGCGAATGACTGGATTGCTGGTTGGCGCGGTCTTCGGCGCGGTCTTCGTCGTCGTCAACGCGCAGAGCCCGCTCAACACCGTGACCGTGAACCTCTTGCGGGTGGCCGCGTGCCTGGCGGCCGCGAGTGTCATGGCCCTGTGGTTCGTCACCGCACGCAAGGAGCGGTCCGCTCCGGGTCCGCAGCGGAACATGTTCAGCCGCGGCTACCTGATCATCGTCGCCGCCGAGGTGATCCTGCTCTTCGGTGGCCTCCGGGTGCTGGCCGCCTGGGAGCGTCCTGTTGAGACCAATGTGGCCTGGGTGGCGTTCGTGGTCGGTGTGCATTTCATCGCGTTGGCGCCCGTTTGGAAAGACTGGAGCATCGCCGTGCCCGGTGTGGTGCTCACTCTGCTGGGCGTCGCCGGTCTGGTTTTGGCGTCCACGGCGGCCGTGACATGGGTGCCGCTCATCAGTGGTGTGCTGTCCGGCCTGGTGCTTCTGGCCGGCTCCGTCACCTTCGGGTGGCGGACGGTTGCGGCTCGGACGGCTTAGCTCGCGGGCCGGTTCGCAGGTCCTTGTCGGGCGTACGGAGAGACGGTCGCGGGCCGGTTCGCACGTGCTTGTCAGGCGTACGGAGGGCCACGTACGGACACGGAGCGAAACCATGCAGTTTCTGTATGTTTTCTGTACGGATTTTTCCCACCCTGGGCCCTAGCAAGACATACACGGTGTGGAAGGGGTCCAGTTGAAACTCCGAGCAATCGCGATCGCGGGCTTAGCCCTGTTCCTGAGTGTCGCCGCCGCCGACCCGGGCGAGGAGAGCGGCGGCGACCCGCCCAACCAGGTGACGGCGGACGCGAGCATCATGGCCACCAACTTCCAGCTGCCCTTCCCCTGTGGGCAGGCGTGGACCGGCAACTCCAACGGGAGCAGCGCCCACCTGTCGTGGGAGATCGACTTCAACAGGGGCAGCACCGCCGACGCCGACCTGGGCGACCCCGTGGTGGCCGCGGCCGCCGGCACGGTGGTCATCTCCGCTCACCAGGGCTCGACGAACGGGTACGGCAACCTCGTCAAGATCGACCATGGCGGCGGCTGGGCGACCTACTACGCGCACCTGAACACTCGCTCGGTCAGCGAGGGAGCCACCGTCTCGCAGGGACAGAAGATCGGCACGGTCGGCAACACCAGCAAGCCAGGTAACAACATCTCCCCCCACCTCCACTACGAGGTACGACTGGGCACCGACTACCCCTCCAACATCCAGAAGGCCGTCTTCAACGGCACGACCTTCGGCTACCCCAACCAGACGGTGACCTCCAAGAACTGCGGCAACACCACCAACCCGTACACCCCGCAGGAGGTCTGCGGCGCCGGCTACGACGTGATCGACTCGGCGGCGCTCGGCACCTCCGGCACGGTCTACCTGCTCTACAACAGCGGCAACGGCAACAACTGCGTCGCCACCCTGAAGCGAACCTCCCTCGGCACCGCCACGGCGACGAGCGCCTACCTGGAAGTGCAGGGAAGTAGCAGGGTCACCGACTCAGGCAACTTCGCGTACTACGCGGGGCCCGTACGCGCCGCGGCGGCGGACAAGTGCGTGAGGTGGGGCGGCAAGGCGGGCTCCGCCACCTACGACAGCATCTTCGAACACTGCAGCTGATCATCAAGCGTTGACAGGGCCTCCACGGCGCGGTGGAGGCCCTGTTCCATGCGACCTTGTGGACGGTGGCCAGATGCTCTATAAGGGGTAGTACTACTTCTCGTAGAGTTGAAGTGGAGGCCACCGGTGCGAGTGCTTGTGGCAGGGGCGGGGATCAGCGGGCTCGCGGCGGCACGGGGATTGATCGGCGCGGGCCACGAAGTGGTCGTGCTGGAGCAGGCGCCCGAGCCGCGCGTCCAGGGCGGGGCCATCACGCTGTGGCACAACGGCACGGCCATCCTCGGGGATTTGGGCGTCGACCTGGAAGGGACCGGGCAGCCGCTGACGACGTTATGCCTGCGGACCGCACGCGGGCGCCGGGTGCTGGAGTTCGATCTGGCGGCGCTGGCCGAACGGTTCGGGTCGGCGGCGCGAGTGATCCCGCGCGGGTCGCTGATCACCCTCCTGGACAGCGGCCTGCCGCAGGGGACCGTACGGTTCGGCGCACGGGTCGCGGAGGTGCGGGCCGACGGCGACGGCGTACAGGTGCGGACGCAGGCAGGTCAGGAGTACGGCGGTGACGTCCTGGTCGGAGCCGACGGTGTGCGCTCGCGGGTGCGTACCCTCGTCCTGGGCGACGGCCCGGCGGCCCGGACCGGTGTGGCGACCTGGCAGGGCCTGACGCCGGCCCCGTTCGATCCCGGGTCGACCACGACGATGATGGTCGGCCGGCGGGGTGACTTCGGGTACATGGGGGCGGGTGACGGGCTCATGCAGTGGTTCTTCGATGTGCCGTGGTCGCCGGGCGCGCCGCCGGAGGACAAGCCGGTGGAGATGTTGCGCCGGCGGTTCGGGGGGTGGGGCTCGCCGGTCGAGCGGGTGCTGGCGTCGCTGGGTGAGGGCGACGCCGAGGTGTTCCCGCACACCCGGCACAAGGTCCCGCGCCGTTGGGGTGGCGGGCGGTGCGTGCTGCTCGGGGACGCGGCGCATGGGATGCCACCCGTCATGGCGCAGGGCACGAACCAGGCGTTAGAGGACGTGGCGACGCTGGTGGACTGCCTGGGCGCCGTGCCCGATCCGGCCTCGGTCGTAGACGTGTACTCGGCCAGGCGGAGGCGGCAGGCGGCCCTGGCCTCCACGATCGCCACGCACAGCCTCGCGGTGTCCGGCCCGAGGACGTTGCTGCAAGGCGAGTACCTCTTGCGCATGAACGGCGCCACCCCGCCGCGCCTCGCCACTCGCGGATTTGGCGCTCTGCTGCGCACCCTCAGCGCCCGGATATGACTGTCAGGGGCGGGCCTCGGCCAGGACGGGGTCGGCCTGGGTCGCGATGCGGCGCAGACCCCGCTCGGCGGCGCGGGTCATCTCGGTCGGCACCCTGAGATCGTCCAGGTACGCCCCGGTGTCGTGCATTTCCTGCGCCCGTCGTACAGCATGCGTACGGGTGCCCGTCAGGAACCGGTCGATGATCGCCTGCCCGTCACCGGCGAGCTGCCTGGCGACCTCGGCCCGGATCCAGTCCTTGTCACCCGCGGCCTCCCCCGCCGTGACGGCTTCGCAGACCACCAAGGCCAGCCCTTTCATGAACACACTGCGCAGGAGCTTGCGGGCCATGGCCGCGCCGGGCGGCGCGTCGAGCACCTCCACAGGGGTGCCGAGCGGGCTCACGAGCCGGGAGACCGCCGCCGCGCCCGGCCCGCTGACGAGGAGCGGCACCTTATGCCCGTGCAGCGGCACGGGGCCGAGAATGGCGACGTCCGCGAAGCCGTCGATGGTCTTGCCGAGCCGCTCCATGACCGCGGGCGGTGCGGAGGTGAAGTCGGCGTAGCAGGCGCCTTCGGCAAGAAGGGGCCCACATTCCGCCGCGACTGCGGGGGCGGCGGAGGCAGCGGTCAGAACCATGACGTACGCGGCTCCCTCGACGCACTCCCGCAGCGTCGCGGTCCTGGTGACACCTTCGGGGGTGGGGGTGTTGGCGGGGTCGTACCCGAGCACCTGGTGCCCGGACGCGGCGAGTGCGGCGGCGAAGACGCCGCCCGCCTCTCCCAGGCCGATGACGGCACAACGCATTTTCATCAATCCTTGCTCAAGAAGTGGAGAGGTTAACGACTGGAGGGGTTAACGAAAGGAGATCGTCAGAGGTCACGCGCGCGGCCGAGCGCGGCGGCGGCGCGGAGCAGTTCGGGCACGATGCTCAGCATTTCGCTCTCGGGGTGGCGTTCGGCGGGGCCGGAGATGCCCACCGTGGCCATGACCTGGCCGTCCGGGCGCGGCACGGGTGCGCTCACGCCCGACGAGCCCACCACGCGCTCGTCGGCGGAGACGTGGTAGCCGCGCTCCCTGATCAGCGCCAGCTCGGCACGCAGGTCCGCCTCGCTCACGGGCTTGCCGCCCGCGGTGCTCAGGTCGCGTACCGCTGACATCAGGGCCTCGAGCTCTTCCTCGGGCATGGCCGCCGCGAGCACCTTGCCCGCGCCGAGATGCAGCGGGAGCCGCTGGCCGATGGGTAGCTGGTAGCGCAGCGGATCGGCGCCGTCGACCCGGGCGATGACGATGCGCTCCAGGCCCGATCTGATGTGCAGGGTCGCGGTCAGGCCGGTGGTGGCGGCCAGTTCCTGCAGCACCGGGGTGGCGGCGCGGCTCAGGCTGTCGGTGACGAGGAAGCTGTGGGCAGCGGCGAGCGTGGCCGGGCCGAGGTGGTAAGCCTGCTGCTCGGCGACCACGAACCCGCGCCGCTGAAGCACCCCGAGCAGGCGCAGCGTGGTGGCCGGGGACAGACCGGCCCGCCGCGCGATGTCCGAGAGCCGCATCGGCTTGTCGCTCTGCTCCAGCACCTCGATCACGTCGAACGCGCGCTCGACCGAGCGCATGGACGGCTGTGGCTGCCCGGCGGCCATCGGTGGGACTCCCTCGTCCTAGGAGAACGGTTGTCACGTGGATTCAAGGATGGCAGCCCGTTTGCCCTCCTCAAGGCTGAAGACCGCCTCCGCCGCCTGCGCGACCCGCTCGGCCTCGGCGAGCGGAACCACCACCACGCCGTCGGCGTCCCCGAGGATCAGGTCTCCGGGTGCGACGGCGACGCCGCCGACCGCGATCGTACGGCCGAGATGACCAGGTCCGTTCTTGTACGGCCCCGCGGGCGTCACCGCTCGGGCGAAGACCGGCATGCCCATCTCGCCGAGCCCTTCGGCGTCCCTGACGGCTCCGTCGATGACGAATCCGGCCACGCCGCTGTTCTTGGCCCGCTGGCCGATCAGCTCGCCGATCAGCGCCCTGGACTCGTCGCCACCGCCGTTGACCACGATGACGTCGCCCGCCCCGACGACCTCGAGCGCCTGGTGGATGAGCGCGTTGTCACCCGACCGGGTCCATACGGTGAAGGCGTACCCGGCCACGCGGGCGCCGGGCCAGACCGGGCGGATCCGGGAGTCGAGGATGCCGAGGCGCTCCATCGCATCGCCGATGTTGGCGGTGGGCAGGGCGGCGAGCCTGCTCAGCACGGAGGGTTCACTCATGTTCGTTGCCTCTCAGCCTTTTTCGAATCAGCCTTTGTCATTACGGACCAGGGGAAGGGTCTGCTTGATGGTGGTTTCCTGCTCGGTCCAGTACGTGGCGTACTCCTGACCGGACTTGTAGACGGTGCCCAGGCCGAGATCCTTCATCTTGGCGACGACCGCCGGATCCTCGATGGCCTTCTTCAGCGCCGCCTCGATCTTGGTACGCACCTCGGCGGGCACCCCCGCCGGAGCCGCGTAGCCGCGGGCGGTCGCCTGCTCGACCTGGTACCCCTGCTCGGCGAAAGTGGGCACATCCGGCAGGAACGGACTGCGCTGCCCCGACATGACGCCGAGCACCTTGATCTTGCCCTGGGCGACGAGGGGCTTGACGTCGCTGACGTTGCCGACGTACGCGCCGACGTGCTTGCCCAGGAAGGCGGCGATGGCCGACGCGGCGCCCTCCGAGAAGTGCACGGGCGCGAACTGCGCCTCTGTCTTCTGCTGGATGTCGGCCAGCGCGAAGTGCTCGCCGGTCTGCACGCCCGTGGTGGTGACGGTGATGCTCTTCGGCTTGGCCTTGACCGCTTCGATCAGGTCCTTCAGGGTCTTGTACGGGCTGCCGGGGTCGACCCCGACGAGCATCGGGTCGAGGACCTGCATGCCGAGCGGCTGGAAGCTCTGCCGCGTGTAGGTGGCGCCCCGGCTCGGGTCGAGGGGTGAGACGACGATGGACGGCGAGCCGGTGGCGCCGATGGTGTAGCCGTCCGCCTTGGCCTTGCTGAGCGCGGTGTAGCCGATCTGGCCGCCGGCGCCCGGCCGGTTGAGCACCTCGACGTTCGTACCCAGTTCCTTCTCCAGCATGGGCGCGACCACGCGGGCCGCCGCGTCGACGGCCGCGCCGGGCGCGAAGGAGACGATCAGGGTGATCGGCTTCCCCTTGCGCGGCCAGGCGCCCGCGGCCCCGCCGGCCTGCTGGGCACCGCACGCGGCGAGCGCTGTCGTCACGGCTACGGCCATGACTGCGATCTTGAGTCTCACGATGGCTCCTCTTTCTCGGGGGGTGACGTTCTGGTCAGGCTTCGGGATCTTCGGTCAGCGCGGCGGGCTTGCGCAGTCGCAGCAGCGGGCTCGCCGCGATGACCAGCGCGACCACCAGCAACACGACGCTGATCGGACGGGTGAGGAAGACGGTGAAATCGCCCTGGGACAGCTCCAGCGATTCGCGCAGGGAACGTTCCATGAGCGGCCCGAGCACGAGGGTCAGCACCAGGGGCGCGAGGGGGATGTCCAGGCGGCGCAGCGCGAGGCCGAGCAGCCCGAAGGCGACCATCACGAAGACGTCGAAGACGGTGAAGTTGATCGTGTACGCGCCCACCACCATGAAGGTGAGGATCATCGCGGTCAGCACCGGATACGGGATGCGCAGGATGGACGTCCACACCCCGACCAGCGGCACGTTCAGCACCAGCAGGATGACGTTGCCGACGAACAGGCTGGCGATGATCCCCCAGGCGACGTCCGCGTGCTCGGCGAACAACGTGGGACCCGGCGTCAGCCCTTGCTGCAGGAAGGCGCCCATGAGCACGGCGATCGTCGGCGAGGCCGGGATGCCGAGCGTGAACAGCGGCACGAGCGCGCCGTTCGCGTGCGCGTTGTTCGCCGTCTCCGGGCCGGCGACGCCCTCCACCGCGCCCGATCCCAGCTCGGCGCGGTGCCTGCCGAACTTCCGCTCCGCGCCGTAGGCGAGCAGCGAGGAGACCGAGCCGGTCATCCCCGGGATCAGCCCGAGCGCGAACCCGATGCCGGTGCCTCTGGCGATCGCCGGCACGCTGCGCCGCAGGTCCGTACGGCCGGGCAGGAGCGCCCGCAGCCCTGGCGCCACCGCCTTGGCGGTGCCGCCCTTGGCCGCGCCGAGGATCTCCGACAGCCCGAAGAGGCCGATGATGACGGCGACGAAGTTGATGCCGTCGAGCAGCCGATCGCTGCCGAAGGTGAACCTGGGCGCCCCGCCCACGGGGTCGATGCCGACCATGGAGATGAGCAGGCCGAGCACGCCGGAGATGAGCGCCTTGGTCATGGAGCGGCCCGCGAGCGCGACAAGCAGCGAGATGCCGAGCACCATGAGCGCGAAGAACTCCGGCGGCCCGATCCGCAGGCCCAGGTCGCCGAGCGGCTTGGCCGCGACGACGAGCCCCGCCGTGGCGACGGTGCCGCCCACGAACGAGCCGAGCGCGGCGATGGTGAGCGCGACTCCCGCGCGGCCCTGCCTGGTCATGGCGTAGCCGTCGATCGTGGTGATCGCGGAGGCGGCCTCGCCCGGTGTGTTGAGCAGGACGCTGGTGATCGTGCCGCCGTACTGGGTGCCGTAGAAGATGGCGGCCAGCATGATGATGGCGCTGGTCGGGTCCAGGTTGAGGGTGAGCGGGATGAGCAGCGCCACCCCGGCGACGGGGCCGATGCCGGGCAGGACCCCGATCAGGGTGCCGAGTGTGCAGCCGATGAAGGCGTACAGGAGGTTCTGCGGCGACAGAGCCGTCGACAGACCGCCGAGCAGGTCGGACAGGACGTCCATCACAGACCCCATCCGGCGAGGAACGGGATCGCCGACGGCGGCAACTGCACCATCAGGCCGTGCTCGAAGCCGTAGAAGACGCCCGCGCTGCCCACCAGGGCGAGCACCAGCGACAGCGCCCAGCTTCGTCCCGCCCGCCATTTGAGGTGGAACATAAGGAACAGGAACATGCTGATCTGGTAGCCGAGCAGGTCCATGACCGCCGCCAGGACCACGAGGCTGACCAGCACGGCGACGGCGTGCGGGACGTCGGTCCGGTCACCCGGCGCGGCGTCGGCGCGCCCCGCGCGGATCGACTGGAAGAACCACGCGACACTCAGCGCCCCGAGCGCCACACCCAGCACGAACGGGAAGAACCCCGCCCCGGGGCCGAACGAGGACCACAGACCCAGGCTCAGCGACTCGATCGCGACATAGACCGAGAGGGCCACGAGGGCGGCCTGCGCCCCCGTTCTCAGCCGGGCGTCAGCGGACGGCGCCGCTGGTTCCGGATGGTCGGGAGGGTGCTGGGCGAGCGCGGGTTCGTGGCTCATGGGGGTGTGGCCGCCTTCCAATGCTTTTCACTGTGTGAAAAGGCTTTTCATTTCCCGACAAGCGTGCTGGGTGGCGGGATGGCATGTCAAGGGTTGCGCGGAGGTTTCCGGCTTTGGACCACCATGTGACATCACCCGCAAGGGCGGCCATCCGCCCAGGTCAACCGGCTGATCTACCGATTCAGGATTAACGAGACAGCCCAGGGAAACGGACAATAGAGACAAATCACTCGGACGCTGAAGGAACGCCAATGGCTGACATCGATGTTCCGATCTGGGCCGCCCGCCTGAGGGTCCTGCGCCGTGGACGGCTGTGGAGCCGCGACGAGCTCGGGAGACGGCTGGCCGACACGGCGGACGAGACGACGCGTGATCAGCTGCCCGCACCGGAGGCGCTCAGCTCGATGATCCGGCTGTGGGAGACCGGAGAGCGGCGGCTCGACGAGTCGCACGCGGAGCTGCTCTGCCGGGCGTTCGGCGTGGACGAGGCGGACCTGTTCGTCGGGGACGCGGCCGGCACCACACGGTGGCACTACGTCACGAACATCCCGCTCCAGTCGGGGATGTTCAGTGCCGAGGAGGAGGAGCGTACCGGCCGGGCGATCGAGGCGCCCCAGCGCGCCGATGACGGGACGGTCCGTTACTTCAGGACCCTCCTCGACGCCTACTCCCGGACCGACCTCCGCCCCGCCGACCTGATCAACGCGCTGCGGCCGGTCTTCGCCGGGATCGAGGAGTTCCACCGCGACGCCAGTACGCCGATCAGGCGGGCCTTCCTGGCGCTCGCCGCGGAGAACGCCGAGCTGATCAGCCGCATGCACCACGAGGCCGGCGACCCCGACGGGGCGCTGACCTGGTCGGACGAGGCCATCCGCGACGCCCGTGAAACGGCGGACGCGCTGCTGGAGGCGTACACGCTGGCCCAGCGGGGCGGCCTTTCCGACACCACCGGCGATCCCGGCCGGCTTGTGGACCTGGCCATCGCGGCCCGCGAACGCGCCGAACTTCCGCCGCGGATGGACGCCTTGTGCCGACATCACGAAGCGCAGGGCCACGCCCTGGCCGGCGACGTGGACATGTGCCATCGCCGCCTGGAGGAGTCGGCGCAGTCGCTGGAGGAACCGGGCGAGGACCCGCCCTACCGATTCGACTGCTCGGCCGAGGCGCACAACGCGCTGTGCGCCGGGTGCCTCATCGACCTCGGTCAGGCCGGTGGCGCGATCGAGATCCTGGAGCTGGGACCGCCGAAGGCGCAGCCGACGTACGCCGTCGCCTACGCCCTGGCCCGCATGGCCCACGCCTACGCCGACGCCCATGACAGGGAGCGCTCGGCCGAGGCGGCCCGTCAGGCACTCGCCCTGGCCAGGCGGAGCGGCGCGTCGCGCGCCCTGCGCGAACTCGCCAGGGTCCAGCGCCCTCGCCAGTACGCGGGGCACCGACGCATCCTGCTCTAGTCGCTCTAGTCGCTGTGGCCGCTCAGCCGCCATCGCCGTGGTCGCTCAACCGCCGCCGTAGTCGCTCCATGACCGCCGCCATTGGTCGCTCAGCGGGGCGGTGGTTGGCGGATGCGAGTAATGAGTTCTTTTCTCTTTACTAGTTTCGAACCAGTGAATTCCCAGGCTTTGCTGGAAGGGTGTTCTCGGGGGCGCGACGACCGAGAGCGACTGCCGCCTGAGACACCTTTCAGGGGGCCGTCATGGCTAGTTCTCGAATCGTTTTCTCGCTCTCACTGGTCGCGGCGATCGCGCTGGTGGCGCTGGTACTCGGAGTGGTGGGAGGCCGGGCGACGAGCACGGCCGGACACGCCGCGGGCGGCGGCGCGGGCGGGCTGGCGAGCGGCAAGAAGATCGATGTGATCATCAAGGCGAGCGATTCCTCGTTCTGGCAGACGATGATCGCCGGGGCCAAGCAGTCGGGCGGGGATTTCGGGCTCAATGTGAGCACGTTCGGCCCGACCTCCGAGACGAACATCGACCAACAGGTACAACTGGTCGAGAACTCCATCTCCCGGGGCGTTGACGGGCTGGTCATCGCGCCTAATTCCTCCAGCGCCCTGAACTCGGCGATCGACCGGGCGCGCAAGGCGGGGCTCAAGGTCATCACCGTGGACAGCCGCGTGACCACCCCCTCGGAAGGGTTCATCGGCACCGACAACGTCAAGGCCGGGACCCAGGCGGGCAAGCGCATGTGCGAACTGCTCAAGGCGCAGAACAAGACGAGCGGCACCGTCATGATCGAGTCCTCGGTGGCCGGCATCCAGTCACTCGTCGATCGGGACGCCGGATTCAAGCAGGGCATCACGAACAACTGCCCGCAGGTCAAGGTGGGGCTGCAGCGCTTCAACAACAACGACATCAACACCGCGGCGTCGCAGGTCAACGACGCGCTGACCGCCAACCCGAACCTGGCGGGGGTCTTCGCCGACAACAACACCTCAGGTGTCGGCGCGGCTCGGGCGATCCAGGACAACCACGCCGCCGCGACCGTCCCCGTCGTGGCCTTCGACTCCGACCCGCAGGAGAACGCCGCGCTCGCCGCCGGCACGATCGACGCGCTGGTGGTGCAGAACCCGTACTTCTTCGGCTACCAGGGTGTCCTGGCGGCCGGGATGGCCACGGTCAACCGCATCCCGCCGCGTGACATCGACCCCGGAGCGGTCGTGGCCGACAAGGGCAACATGACGGCGCCGGATGTGAAGCAACTGCTCCACCCGCCGACGATGAAGGCGGAATGATGACCGCGCCGGTCGTCGAGCTGCACGGCGTCTCCAAGGCGTTCGGCCCCGTCCAGGCTCTCAGCGACGTCTCGCTCCGCTTGGTCCCCGGCCAGGTGAACTGCCTGGCCGGGGAGAACGGCGCGGGGAAGTCGACCCTGATCCGGGTGCTGACGGGTGCGCTGCGCCGCGACAGCGGCAGCTACGAGATCGACGGCCGCCCGGTCACCGCGCCGACCCCGGCATCGGTACGCGCGGCCGGCGTCCAGGCCGTCTACCAGGAGCTCAGCCTGCTCCCCCACCTGTCGGTCGCGGAGAACCTGTTCATGGGCCGCCTTCCGGCACGGACCGGGATCATCGCCAGGAACCAGCTGGAGACCCGCGCCAGGAAGGCCCTCGACGAGGTCGGCCTGACGGAGCTCAGCCCGCACGCGATCGTGGAGCGCCTTCCGGCGGCCACCCGCCAGCTCGTGGAGATCGCCAAGGTGCTGACCGCGGACTCCGTCAAGGTGATCGTCTTCGACGAGCCGACCACGGCGCTCACCGAGGCGGAGTCGGAGCGCCTTCTCCAGCACATCCTGCGGCTGCGCGAGCGCGGCATAGCGATGCTGTACGTGACGCACCGGCTGGAGGAGATGTTCGAGATCGGCGACTGGGTGACCGTCCTGCGGGACGGGGGCCTGTCCGAGGCCGGGCCGATCAGCGGGTACGACGAGGACCGGCTGATCACCGCGATGGTCGGCCGGGAGATCAGCTCGCTCTATCCGGAGACCCACCGGCACGCGGGGACGCCCGCGCTGCGGGTCCGGGGCCTGCGCCGGTTCGACCGCTCGCCGAGCATCGACCTGCACGTCGGGGAGGGCGAGATCCTCGGCATCGGCGGGCTGCTGGGGGCGGGACGGAGCGGGCTGCTGCTGTCCATCTTCGGCGCCGCTCCCATCGTGGCCGGTGAGGTGGAGGTCAGGGGCAAGTCGGTGAAACCGTCCGGGCCGCGCACGATGATGAACGCCGGGGTAGGGCTCCTCACCGAGGACCGCAAGGTGCTGGGGCTGCTGCCGGAGCTGTCGATCCGGGAGAACGTCACCATCGCGAGCCTGCGCAGCGGCTCTCGCCGAGGGCTCCTGCCCGGCCGCGAACAGACCGAGGAGGCGGACCGGCTGCTCGACAGCCTGCGGCTGCGCGCCGGTTCGTACGACCAGCCGGTGTCGACGCTGTCCGGCGGCAACCAGCAGAAGGTCCTGCTCGCCCGGTGGCTGCTCACCAAGCCGAAGGTACTGATGTTCGACGAGCCCACGAAGGGCATCGACGTCGGGGCCAAGGGCGAGCTCTACAACGTCATCGGTGACTTGGCGGGCGACGGGCTGGGGATCATCGTGGTCTCGTCGTACCTGCCGGAGCTGCTGGGGCTCGCCGATCGCATCCTCGTGCTGCGGGACGGCGCGGTCGCGGGCGAACTTCCCGGAACCGCCACTGAGGAGGACGTCCTCCGTCTGGCCAGCGGCGCCGGGGGCACCGACCTCCCGGACGCCGAGCTCCCGGACGGTGAGCTCCCGGACGGTGAGCTCCAGAGCGGTGAGCTCCAGAGCGGTGAGCTTCCGAAGAGCGAGCTCCAGAGCGGCGGAGATGACCCAGGAGGGGTGAGCCGAGATGCCTAAGCTGGTCTGGCGCGAGCCGATCGAGACCACGACGATCACCAACAGGCCGCCCGGCGGTGCGACGGACGACGCGGCGGCGCTGGAGACGGTGCCGCAACCCAGGCAGGCGCCCGAGCCGACGGCCGAGCCGAAGCGGCGGGTCGTCACGCTGGGCGACATCGCCGGACGGGAGAGCGGCGGGCTCGTCGTCCTGCTCGTGGCGATCGGCGCCCTCACGCTCGCCAGCGACGAGTTCCTCACCGGCAACAACCTGGCCAACCTCGCCCGTCAGGTCGCCATCTTCGGGATCATCGCGATCGGCCAGCTCCTGGTCATCCTGACCGCCGGGATCGACCTGTCGGTCGGCTCCATCCTCGGCCTGTCCGGCGCCTCCACGGCGCAGTTCCTGGTCGCCGGTGTGCCGATCCTGCCGTCGATCCTGCTCGGCGTGGGCATCGGCACGGTGCTCGGGATCGTCAACGGCCTGCTGGTGACCAAGGCCCTGCTGCCGCCGTTCATCGCGACGCTGGGCATGCTCGGCATCGCCCGCGGCCTGGTCCTGGTCACCACGGACGCCCAGACCATTCAGGGTGTGCCGGACGCGTTCCAGACCATCGCCAACGGCACGATCCTGGGGATCCCCAACCTGCTCATCATCGCCGCCGTGGTCACCGCCGTGATGTGGTTCGTCCTCGCCCGGACGGTCTTCGGCCGCTACATCTACGCCGTCGGCTCCAACCCCGAATCGGCCCGCCTCGCGGGCGTCCCCGTCCGCCTGGTGACGATCTCCGTCTACATGATCTCGGGCCTGCTCGCCGGCCTCGGCGGGGTGCTGCTCGCCTCCCGTCTGGGAGCGGGCATCCCCACCGCCGGCACCGGTTTCGAGCTCAACGCGATCGCCGCCTGCGTCATCGGCGGCGCCAGCCTCTTCGGCGCGAAGGGCAGCGCGATCGGCGCCGCCACCGGCGCACTGATCATGGGCGTACTCAACAACGGCGGCAACCTCCTGGCGATCAACGCCTTCTACCTGCAGATCGCCATCGGCGTGCTCATCCTCGTCGCGGTGGGGTTCGACCAGCTGAACACCAGGCGATCGGCCGCCGGCGGTTGACCCCGCCCAGAGGGCCAGCTGTCACCAACCCTTCTGTTCTATGTCCGGGACGCTCACCACAACCGAGAAACCTGTCAGGTCAGCAGGAGGGTCTTGCCCAGGGTGTCGCGGTTCTCGAGGGCGGCGTGCGCTTCGGCGGCGTGTTCCAGCGGGAACGTCTGGCCGATGAGCGGACGGATCCGGCCGGCTACCGCCTCCTTCAGCACCCGTCCCACCCACGTCCTTCGATGTGGCTGGCCCTCGACAAGCTGCTCCATGCCGATCGCGGTCACCCCGCGTCGCGCCGCCTCGTCACGGTCGATCTCGGTGAACCCGCCGCCACCGGAGAATCCGTAGTTGGAGTACGTGCCGCCCGGCTCCACCAGGTCGAAGACGGCCCGGCCGAGCTCCCCGCCGACGCCGTCGAAGACCACGTCCACCCTGCCGACCTGGTCGAGCCAACCGGGCGTACTGTAGTCGACCACCACGTCGGCGCCGAGCTCCTTGACGGCCTTGAGCTTGCGGGAGCCACGGGCGGCGCCGATGACACGGGCGCCGGCGGCGTGGGCGAGCTGCACCAGCCCGCTGCCCAGGCCGCCGGCGGCGGGTTGGACGAACACGGTCGCGCCGGGCCGCAGGTCGACCCGGTCGAAGAGGGCCATCGCCGTGGAGCCGTCGTGGAGCAACGCCAACGCTTCCCGCGTCCCCAAGCCATCTGGGATCGGGATGAGGCTCTCCGGCGCTGTGGTGATCTGCTCGGCGTACCCGCCGTTCTCGACGTCGGCGAGGACCCGCCGGCCGATCCACTCCCGATCGACGCCCTCGCCGACCGCGCTGACCCGCCCCGCCGAGCCGACGCCTGGCACGTAGGGCAGTTGCACCGGGAAGATGTCACCGGCCTGCCCGCCGCGGATCACCGTGTCGATCGACAGGACTCCGGCGGCCTCGACGTCGACGACGACCTGGCCTGGCCCGGGGGCCGGGTCCGGCACGGTCGTGATCTGAAGGACCTCCGGGCCGCCGAACTCCGCCACTCGTACAACTCGCACAGCTGCTCACTTTCCTCGCTTGACGACTACGAGGCCCAGTCTGGAACCTCAACTTCGGTAGAGGTCAAGCGCGGCCATTCACCGCTGACCGATCAGGGCCGCTACGCGTGGAGGTCGGCGAGGCGTTGCGCGGCGAGGGGGATCGCGCCGAGCAGGCCCGCGTCGTCGCCGAACTGGCGGGGACGGCGCGGGCTGCCCCGAAGGTTCCCTCCCCCAGCGCGGCCACGTTCGTGTTCCGTTCCACGCGTGACGCATCCCCTGACATCTGGTCGGGAAAGGCTTGATTTGTGAGATAGATCGCTCGTAGAGTCGGAATAGTGTCCCGTTAACTACGGTTAAGTGGTGCTGTGAGGTTCATCGTCCTGTCTGTGTGGCTTGTTGAGCGGCTGCACATCGATCTCTGTCGTCTGACCGGCTCCCTCTGTCGCTGACCGCGCTCTGACGAGCGCTGGATCCCCCGACCCCTCACCCGCCCCCCTTTCGCGTGCCTTCTTAGGCATGCCGTCTTTCGGAGCCTTCCTCATCGTGAAGAGATTCTCTTTTTCCCTGCAGTTGCTGCTGGGCCTGGTCGTGGGCGTGGCCCTCGGCTTCGCCGCCCGTATCTGGGACCTCGCCTGGCTGGCCACCACGCTCACCGAAGTCGGAAAACTCTTTGTTCAGCTGCTGAAGCTGGCAGTGCCGCCGCTGGTGTTCACCGCCGTGGTGGTCAGCGTCGCCAACCTCCGCAACGTCAACGGCGCGGCCCGGCTGGCGGGCAAGACGCTGTTCTGGTTCCTGGCCACCGCGCTGATCGCCGTCATCATCGGCATCGGCCTCGGTCTGATCATCAACCCGGGCCAGGGCATCACCCTGAACACGGCGGGCGCGAAGGCGCCCGAGAACGTCGGCACCTGGGTCGACTTCCTCACCGGCATCATCCCGACGAATATCGTGACGGCGTTCACCGAGCTCAACGTCCTCCAGATCGTCTTCCTGGGGATCGTCCTCGGCGCGGCGGCCATCGCGATCGGCGAGAAGGCCGAGCCGTTCCTCACCTTCAGCCGTTCCATCCTCGAACTGGTCCAGAAGGCGCTGTGGTGGGTCATCCGCCTGGCCCCCATCGGGACCGCCGGTCTGATCGGCAAGTCGGTCGCCACGTACGGCTGGGACCTGATCGCGCCGCTGGCCAAGTTCAGTCTCGGCGTCTACGTCGGCTGCTTCATCGTCCTGCTGGCCGTCTACCCGACGCTGCTCGCGGTGGTCGGCAAGGTCAACCCCATCACGTTCTTCCGCAACGCGTGGCCCGCGATCGAGCTGGCCTTCGTCTCCCGCTCCTCGGTCGGCACGCTGCCACTGACGCAGAAGGTCACCATCGAGCGCCTGGGCGTCGACCGCGACTACGCCTCCTTCGCCGTGCCGTTCGGCGCGACCACCAAGATGGACGGCTGCGCCTCGATCTACCCGGCGCTGGCGGCGATCTTCGTGGCGCAGGTGTTCAACGTCCCGCTGGGGATCGGCGAGTACCTGTTGATCGCGTTCGTCTCCGTGGTCGGCTCGGCCGCGACGGCCGGTCTGACCGGCGCGATCGTCATGCTCACGCTGACGCTGAGCACCCTTGGCCTGCCGCTTGAGGGCGTCGGCCTGCTGCTGGCCATCGACCCGATCCTCGACATGATCCGCACCGCGACCAACGTAGCGGGACAGATGGTGGTGCCGGTCCTCGTCGCTCGCGGCGAGGGTCGTCTCGACGAGGCGGTGCTCAACGCTCCCCCGCAGTCGCTCGACGAGGCTCCGGTGAGCGCGCCGCGCTCCTCGGGCGAACCGGCGATCGCCTGACCTCATGAAAAGACCGGGCGGCCCCCGCACAGGGGCCGCCCGGTTTTGCTATTCGGCGGCGCGCAGTCCGCGCATCATGGTGTCGAAGGCGTCGTCCCAGTGGCGGCGTGCCTCGTCGGTGCCACCAAGGGCGCCGCGCAGGTCGAGGCTGCACAGCCCGTGCGCGAGCGCGTTGATCCGCACGGCGAGGGCATAAGGCTCACCGGGCGCGAATTCGCCTTCCTGTACGCAGCGGGCCACGGCGGCGACGAGAGTGTCGAAGGTCGGCTGGATCAGCGCGGCCGTGGCGGCGTCGGGCTGGAAGGCGGGGATCGGCCGGCCGAACATGAGCTCGTACAGGTGCGGGTTGGCCAGGGCGTTGGTCCGGTAGGCGTGGCCGAGTGCGAGCAGGTCGGCGACCGGGTCGCTGGTACGAGGGACGGCGGCGAAGGCCTCGGCGAGGCGCTCGAAGCCGGCCAGGAACATCTCACGGACGAGGCCGGCCTTGTCACCGAAGAGCTGGTAGACGGCCGTGGTGGACACGCCTGTCTCCTGTACGACCCGGCGGGTGGTCAGCGCGGCCGGGCCCTCTGCGGCCAGGAGCCGGCCGCCGGCGTCGACGAGTTCGTGCCGAAGCTCGCCGTAGTCACGATTTCTCGGTCTTGCCATGGGAGCGAGATTAGCATAACGTTGTTACATAACAACGGTTTGAAACCAGCTTCCGGGGGACTCTTACTATGTCTGACCTGCACGTTGTCCTTGGTGCCACCGGCGGGGTCGGCTCGGCCGTCGTCGCCGAACTCACCGCCCGCGGCCACCGGGTCCGCGCCGTCAGCCGGGGCGCCGCCTCCGGCCGAGACGGCCTCCGGGCCGACGTCACCACCACCGAGGGCGCCCTCGCCGCCTGCCAGGGCGCCGCGGTCGTCTACCAGTGCGCGCAGCCGAAGTACGAGCGCTGGGCCGAGGAGTTCCCCGGCCTCATCCGTACGATCCTGACCGGAGTGGAGGCCGCCGGGGCGAAGCTGGTCATGGCCGACAACTTGTACGTCTACGGACCCGTCGACGGCCACATGACCGAAGACCTCCCGCACGCCGCCATCACCCGCAAGGGCCGGGCCCGCGCCGAGGTCGACGAGTTGATCCTCGACGCCCACCGGTCCGGGCGGGTCCGCGCGACCATGGGGCGCGCCTCCGACTACTACGGCCCCGGAGGCGTCAACACCACCTACGGCCCGACCATCTTCGCCGCCGCCCTGGCCGGCAAGACCGCCCGCTGGGTCGGCGACCTCGACCAGCCGCACACTGTCGCGTACCTGCCGGACATCGCCGCCGGGCTGGTCACCCTCGGCGAGCGCGCCGACGCTGACGGCCGCTCCTGGCACCTGCCCGCCGCCGAGGCGATCACCGGCCGCCAGTTCCTCGACCTCGTGCGTGCCGCGGTGGGAGGCGAGCTGAAGACCGCCGGGCTGGGCCGGGGTATGCAGCGCCTCATCGGCCTGTTCAACCCCACCGTGCGCGAACTCGGCGAAACCTGGTATCAGCGCGACCGCCCGTTCATCGCCGACGACTCGGCCTTCCGTAAAGCGTTCGGACCGGTCGAGGTCACCCCGCACGCCGAGGGCATCGCCGCGACGCTCGACTGGTTTCGCCACAACGCCGGCTGATGATCGCTACTCAATACGTACAGGCCGGCGCGATGCCCGGCTGGATGATGACGCCTGCCGACCGGCGAAATTCGGCAGGCACGCTCCCGCGGCCGACACACAGCACTTTCTGGGTGCCCGATAGGTTGACCAGGACGGCCTGACAGCCGGGCAGCGGCTCGTTGACGAATGCGTCGATCTCGTACTGCTGCACTGGATACTGCCGCGGACTCTGGCAGGTGGGGTACGCGATGGTGACGGCGGCTGTGCCGCTGATCAAGGTCAGCCGCCCGGTGGCCGCGTTCGCCGCACCCGCGGTGCCCACCACTGCCACGCAGGCCAATGCCGACGCGGCGAGAAATGCCTTCACTGTCGATTTCATGGGCCAAGTGTCAATCGCGGTTGGCCGCCGATCCAGGGCATTGACCGGACATCAGCAATGCCCGGCCAGACGATCATCCGGAGAAGGCGGCGCGCAGTCGGGACCCGTTGACGATGAAGGCGACCGCGGCGAGGGCGAGCGCGCAGGTGGCCTGCAGCATGGCGAACCACACCGTGGTGACACCGGGGATCAGGTCGACGCCGATGATCGCGAGCGGCATGATGATCGAGATGATGCGTACGCGGAGAAAGGCCCCTCGCGCTCCCCGTGCGGCGAGGCCGGTCAGCCAGTAGGTCACCGCCGCGCTCGCGAGTACTCCGGCTGATCGGCCCCACATGAACGAGGTCACCGTGTGTCCGGTGATCGCGAGGATGGCGACCGTGATGAGGACCGCGGCGCTGAGCGCTCCATAGGCCGCGATGAAGATCTTCGCCTTGCCGAAGGCTCGCTGGGTGGCTTGATGGTTGGTGGTTTCCATGTCTCTTCTTCCCTCGTGTCGTCTGGAGTGGTGTCGACGTTAGGGAGCGCATGAGTGGCGCGGTATCGGCCTGGACGTACAGGTGAGTGGGGCTAGACCCACTCCACAGCCGATCTGGTGGGGACCAGGGGCGGGTGCGGTGCACAGTGGAGGCACCAAGCCGTACTGGCCGGATCGGCGCAGGGTCATGAAGTGAGAAGGAAGAATCATGCGACAGTGGATGGCGAGCGCCGGTGTGGGGTTCGGGCGAGCGTGCGTCGTGGTGGTCGTCGCCATGCTGGTGCCGGCCGTGTGGGGCGCTGCCGTCGCGCTGTGGTTCTGGTGGTGGGGCGGAAACCCGTGGTCGGGGATAGCGCCGTTCATATGGGCGTGTATCGGCACGCTCGCCCTGTCCCGCCCGGTGTGCCGAATGGTCCGCTCCCTGGTCGCGAAGTGGACGGGCACTGTCATTCCCGCCGGATATCGGCAGACCGGACCGGTGACGCAGATGGCGACCGGGCACTGGTGGAACGGCTACTCCTACGAGCGCACCAGCCGGGACGCCCGCATGGATCTGCAGTGGCGAACCCGGTGGCGCGATCCCGCGGTCTGGCGTGACCTGCGGTTCACGGCGATCGTACCGATCACCGCGGGATTGATCTGCGCGATTCCGCCGGCTGGCTTCGCGGCGGCGGTCCTCGGGTTGTCCCAGCCGACGCTCTCCGCGCGCCTGGTCGGGGTGCTCGGCCTGGCCGTGGCGATCGGCGGCGCCCCGTACGCCTGGCGGTCCGTCGAGCCGGTAGCCGTCCGCTTCCTGCGCGCCTCACCCGCGACGGACCTGGCGGACCGGGTGGACGAGCTGACGGCCCAGCGCGCGGACATCACGATCGCGCAGGCCGCCGAGATCCGCCGGATCGAGCGGGACCTGCACGACGGAGCGCAGGCCCGCCTGGTCGCGCTCGGGCTCTCCCTGGCGACCGCGGAGAAGCTGATGGAAACCAACCCCGACCAGGCCAAGGCCCTGATGCGGGAAGCACGGGTCGGCGCCGCCACGTCACTGACCGAGCTCCGCGACCTGGTCAAGGGAATCAACCCGCCGGTGCTGAACGAGCGCGGACTCGTCGACGCCGTACGCGCTCTCGCCCTGGACAGCCCCCTCGAAGCGACGGTCAGCACCGACCTTCAGCTACGCCTGGACCCGCCGATCGAGTCCGCCGTGTACTTCGGAGTCGCCGAACTGCTGACCAACGCCGTCAAACACGCCCATGCGACCCGGGCGCGCATCTCGATCGCCAGGGATGGCACCGGCATCGTCGTTGACGTCGAAGACAACGGCCGAGGCGGGGCCGGCATGTCAGCCGACGGTGGACTCGCGGGGCTCCGCCGCCGCCTCGCGGCCTTCGACGGCACTCTGCGGATCACCAGCCCGGTGGGCGGTCCGACCTGTGTGAGGATGGTGGTGCCATGCGAATCGTTGTAGCCGAAGACCTCTACCTCCTGCGCGATGGGATGGTCCGCCTCATCGAGGCGTACGGACACCAGGTCGTGGCGACGGCGACCACCGGGCCCGAGACGCTCGACGCGCTGCTGAAGTGGCGGCCTGATGTGTCCGTCGTCGACGTCCGCATGCCGCCGACGCAGTCGGACGAGGGCCTGCGGGCGGCGCTCGCCGCCCGTCGCGAACTGCCCGGACTGCCGATCCTGATCCTCTCTCAGCACGTCGAACAGCTGTACGCTCGCGAACTCCTGGCCGACGGCGCCGGAGGCATCGGCTATCTCCTGAAAGACAGCGTGTTCGACGCCGACCAGTTCATCGACGCTCTGCACCGAGTCGCCGATGGCGGGACCGCCATGGACCCGGCCGTGATCTCCAAGCTGCTGTCCAGCGGGTCCTCGACCCGGCGGCTCGGCGGACTCACCGAACGCGAACACTCCGTGCTCGGCCTCATGGCCGAAGGGCTGTCCAATCAGGCGATCGGCCAGCGGCTCTTCCTCAGTGAAAGCGCCATCAGCAAGTACACGACCTCCATGTTCGGCAAGCTCGGCATCGCCGATGACGACGGCAGCAATCGCCGCGTCCTCGCCGTCCTCACTTACCTCAACGAGCCCTGACTTTCGGCCTCGCCTCGCACAGTGACTCGCACAGTGACTCGCACGGTGGCTCACGCGATGGCTCGCACGGTGAAGAGGGCGCGGTGCAGCATGCCCCGCACCCGCCTGATACGCCAATGCGCGGTTTGCGAGAGAAGACGTTCATCGTGGCCGGCGGGGCGACCGGCATCGGCGCTGGTACCGCGGTCAGGCTCGCCGAGGAGGGCGCCAACGTCGTCGTCGGCGACATCAACCTGCCCGGGGCGGAGTCCACCGCCGCCAAGATCACCGAGGCGGGCGGCTCGGCGATCGCGGTGCACTTCGACCTCGCCGACGAGCCGTCCATCAACGCGATGGTGGCCAGGACGATGGAAGCGTTCGGCGCGGTGCACGGCCTGTTCAATGTCGGCGCGGATCTCTCGCCGGGCAATCTCGGGCGTGACAAGTCGCTGCTCGACACCGATCTCGACGTGGGGGAGCGCACCATGGACGTCAACGTGGTCGGCTACGTACGGACCGTCCGCGCCGTCCTGCCCCACCTGCTCGCGAACGGCGGGGGCAGCATCGTCAACACGTCCTCGGGCACTGCCGTGAGCGGCGGCGACCGCAAGCGCCCCGCCTACGCGGCCTCGAAGTCGGCCATCAACGCGCTCACGCGTCACATCGCCGGGAACTGGGGCTCCGCGGGCGTGCGCTGCAACGGGGTGATGCCCGGCCTCGTCATGGGCGAGACGCAGAAGGAACAGAACGACGTCCAGCTGCAGAAGATGTTCCTGGAGATGGTCCCCACGACCCGCCTGGGCCGCCCGAGCGACCTGGCCGCCACCGTGGCCTTCCTGCTGTCGGACGACGCCGAGTGGATCAACGGCCAGGTGTGGGCCGTCGACGGCGGCGCCAACATGCGCGCCTGAACCGCCGTATTTCGCGCCCGACCCACCCCCTGCGGAGCCGAAGGGCGCGCCCGAACCACCGCCCGTGGAGTTGCGGCCAAGCGGTGGAGCCCAAGTCCTAACCCACCTGAGCGAGACGTCGCATCAGACGGCGGGCCGCCCAGATGAGGACCGCGAGCGCGAAGCCGTACACGGCGACCAGACCGTGGCCGTTGTCCTGCAGAAACCACATGAACAGCCCGAGCACCGGGACGCCGACCGCCAAGACCCGCTGCTTCACAGCCCTGGTGAGGGTCAGCAAGGCCAGGGCCAGGGACGCCCCGAGGAAGTAGGTGGCGCCCGAGCTGCCGGCGAAGTTACGGGGATCGGTGCTGGGACCGCCCATGCCGAGCAGGGCGTCGATGCGTTCCGGGAGGAGGACGCCGGCCAGGAAGAGGATGGCGCTCGTCCACGTGCCCCAGAGCCACTGGGCGAGCGCCGCCACGATGGCGAGGGTGGCGATGTTCCAGACGGCGCCGCCGACGCCGCCGTTCTGCAGGAAGACCGACGTGAACACCCGCCACCAGCCGCTCTTGGCGGGGTCGTGATCCAGCGCGGCCATGGCTCCCGGCCAGGACAACTGCAGCACGACTCCCGCCACGGCCAGCGTCGTCAGCACCACGGCGACCCACGGGACGGGACGCCCGCGCACCATGTCACGCACCGGCCCGCCCCCGAGCGCGCCGAGCCCGCAGTTGATCATCATCACCATCAACGCGGCCGTGGTGGCGAAGAACAGCAGCCCGTCCAAGGTGACCCACCTTTTCTAACAGTGTTTGAAACCGTACGGCTCACGCTAGCACACGATTCAAACACCGTTTGAAAACGGGATACGGTAGGCCCATGAAGCTCACGAAGGAGCGGATCGTCGAGGCCGCGATCGACGCGTTCGCCGAGGTCGGCTACCACGGCCTGTCCATGCGCCAGGTGGCCGAACGGCTCGGCGCGCACGCGGGCAGCCTGTACTACCACGTGCGCAACAAGAAGGACCTGCTGGCGTTGGTGGCCGACCGCGTCTGCGGGCAGGCCTACGACGCGGGCACCGCCGCCCTGACCGCGCTCCCGCCCGGCGCCACCTGGCAGGACGAGATCCAGGCCCAGGCCGGCGCGCTGCGCCACGTCATCCTGCGCCACCCCAGCGGCGCGATCCTGCTGGCCGACAGCCCCAAGATGCTCAGCCCCGGCGCCCTGTCCCTCATGGAACGCCTCCTTTCCACCCTGGAGGGGGCGGGCGTACCCGCCGGGCCCCGCATCGTCGCCGCCGACACCCTCCTCAGCCACGTCACGGGGTTCGTCCTGCAGGAGCAGGGCACTCCTCCGGTACGGGACCTCACCCCGGACGCCTACGCCGCCCTGCTCGAACGCTTCCCGCGCGTCTTCCAGGAGGCGCCCGGGATGAGCCAGGACGAGAAGTTCCTGCGGAGCGTCCGCCTTCTGTGCACGGCCTTCGAGTCCCTCATCGAGAAGTGACACGGCGAAAGCCACCGACGCGACTCGCACCCCGGCGGCCTAAGCGTCCGCGTCCCACGGCTCGGCGGCCCAATCGTCCGCGGCCCGCGCTCCGGCGACCTAGTCGTCTGCGGCCCGCGGCCTGTCGGCCTAATCGCCTACGTCCCGCGCTCCGGCGACCTAATCGCCTGCGTCCCGCGCCCCGGCTGCCCAATCGCCTGCGTGCCGCGGTCCGGCGGCCTATTCGTCATCGCCGTCGCGGGGCTCGGTGAGCAGCTTGGGAAGGATGCCCAAGGTGATCCCACCTGCGGCTCCGCCGCTGAGGAGGGCAGTCGGCCACGAAACACCGGTGGCCAGCGTGAGAGCGCACGCGATCGCCGCGACCAGCGCGGTGACGGTGAGCACGACAAGTCCGGGCAAGGAAAACATGGGATTCACTCCAACGGTGGCGCCACCGGGTTGCCGGTGGCTGTCTGCTCGTCCGTCCAGAACGCGATCAGTTCCTCAGCGGTGAGCTGATCGGCGGGGCGGTTGGGAGGTGTACGTCCCGTGGTCAACGCCCACGTGGTCACCAGCAGGATCAGCAGTTGGTCATCGTCGTGGACCCAGGGCGCCGGGGGCTGGCCGGGCCGCTGACCGCCGGTGACGCGTAAGAACGAATGCGGGGCAGTAGCGGCGCATGCCATGAACTCTCGTCTCCATCGTCGACCGGTCGGGATGCGCTCAACGATGCGGCACCCGCCGGCCCGCCGCCATCACTCCAAACGTCTCCGGACAACGTCGGATTAGATGGCGGCGCTTAACGGAGGCACGTAGCGGTCCGTGCCCGTGGCCTTGCCCTGGCCGTGCCCGTGGCCTTGCCAGCGGAAGCGGAAGCGGAAGCGGAAGCGGAAGCGGAAGCGGAAGCGGAAGCGGAAGCGGAACCCCCCTTCGTGTCCCGGTCACCGCGGGTTCCGGTCGGCTCCCACGTACTCCGACTTCATCCGGTCGCGTCCGGTTTTATCCGGAGCTGTTCGGGTCGCTCCGATCTCGTCCGGGATCATCCCAGCCGCAACCACTGGCCAATTGCCCCCGATCCCGGACAGGGCGGGATATGCGATCTCCCTCAGCCCAGCCCCCGGTTAATGCCAATATGACTCCCGCTACTACCTGTAAATCGAAGATCACTCATTTTCCGGCTAGGGGCGATGGCTGAAGAACATCGCGTTGCGGCGCTGCGCGCCTTCGTCGACCAGTTGAACGAGTTGGTCGAACTGGCTGGCTCTCCAACGCTGGACAAACTACGCAAACTATCGAAATCCACCGGCGTCGCCGGTTTATGCAGAGAACTGGCTGAAAGCACCACGCACGACATTCTGACCGGCAAACGGAAACGCGTGCCGGACTGGGAATGGGTGTCCTCGTTTGTGACCGTTTGCACCATGGCCGCTGAGCAGACCGGGCTGGATGTGCAGGTCATGGGCGACACTCAGGCTTGGCATCAGCGATGGCGAGCCGCCCGCGGCATACGGCCGGATTCGGCGGGTACGGCGGGCATAGCGGGTACGCCACATGCCGCCGAACTCTCGCCAGTCGCCACTCCCCCACCTGCTCAACAGGTGGATGCGCGGCAGCCGCATGCGTGGCAGGCGGATGTGCGGCAGCTGGATGCGCGGCAGGCGCCGATGGAGCCTGCCCCATGGTCGGCGGCTGGCCGGCCGACGGTTGGACGGCTCACCTCGCCCGCCGTCATCCGGAAACCGGAACAGCAGCCGCCGACCAAAACCGCGCCAGAGCCGCCCGCCAACACCATGTCAGAGCCACTGACCAAGGCCATGCCAGAGTCGCTCGCCAACACCATGCCGGAGCCACTGACCAGGACCGCGCCTGAGCCGCTCGCCAAGACCACGCCGGAGCCACTGCCCGCGGCCACACAGCGGCTACTCCAGATCTACGGCCGGATCGGCACTCGCCTGCTGCGCCGAACCGATGCCGGCAGCGGACAGGACTGCATGCGCTTGGCGGTCATAGCGCTGTTGAAAGGATGGCCTGACGAGGCCCACCACTGGCTGCGCCAAGCCCGCGACGCCGGTCAGCATGAGGCTTCCGAGCTGTTCAATCACCCTCATCGGCGCCGAGCCGCCGCCGAGCTCGCCTACGGCTACGGTCATGAATACCAGAGCACCAAACAGCCCAACATCGCGATGTTCTTCTACCGGCTGGCAGGCGACGGCGGCCACGCCGAGGCCGCCTACCAGCTCGCCCTGATCCATCAGAGAAGGGGAGAGGACTGCGCGGCCGCGAGCTGGTTCCGCCTCGCCGACCTGTGCGGACACATCCGGGCGGGCACCGAGCTCGACGATGCCTCCGAACGACTTACGCAGACGCCCTGGAGCGCTGACGACGCGCTGCCCCCGCACTGGTTGGAGACGCCCTCTGGCTGGAGCCGCCCATGACGGCAAAAGGCATTCTGCCCGACCTCCATCATGGGGTGGAGAGATCGAGCGCGATTCACCCCTTTGGCGATGAGGCGGACATGGGCTGGGACGAGGAACTGAGCGAGGCGTTCGGGCTCCTGCTGGGCAGGAGGCTCGCCGACTACGACCCGGCGGCGACGTACACGGTCTACTACGGTGGCGACGTCCTCAACGAGATGGCGCCGCCCGCTGACTGGCTGAGCCCCGTCGCGCTCGCCGACCCGACGCCGAGGCCGCTGCCCGACCCCGTCTACCTCGACGAGGACCACCAGGAGTACGCCTGGCACTTCGACCTGAGCAACTCGTTCGTCCACTTCGACGAGGAGGTGCTCGACGGTCCGTTCTCCGGCGCTTTCGGGGACGACGTCCGCGCCGCCGCCGCCCTGGACGGCGTCGACCTGCTGATCCGTGGCGCGGACCTGTCTCCCCTCCTGACTCGCCACGGCATCGACCTGACCGCCGAGGACCTCGGCGACTTCCACTACTCGATCACCGCGACCCTGCGCCTGGCCACCGACGGCACCCTCCTGGACGCCCTGCGCGCCGCCACCTTCACCCACCGAGGCCCTGCCCACCTCATCCCCATGGGCGGCGACGACGGGTACGTGGAAGAGGCCGAACCCCAATGGGAAAAGGCCCTCCGCCCCATCCAGAACCAGGCCCTCCGCGACCACCTCCGCTTCCACTGCGTGGGCGACGCGGACGCCGTCTCCGCGGGCGCCCAGTACCTCGCCACCACGGAATGGCCCCCCGGCAGCGGCGCCGTCGAAGACCTGGGCGCCACCCTCATCGCCGGCTGGAGCTTCGGCGAATATCAGCACGGAGCCGCGGTCGTCCGCCTCCCTAGCTCCTGAAATGACCGGTGGGAGCCCGCCCAAGGGCTCCCCCCTCATGCGACGCGCCTACCACTTGCCGCCCGCCTGCTGGCGGGTCGGCGCGTTGAGGCGGTTGAAGGCGTTGGTGATGGCGATGTTGAGTACGAGTGCGGCGAGTTCCTTCTGGTCGAAGTGCTTGGCTGCCATGTCCCACACCTCGTTGGGCACCGGATCGGGCCGGTCGGCGAGCCGGGTGATGGCCTCGGTCAGGGCCAGCGCGGCGCGTTCCTCCTCGCTGAACCAGGGGGTCTCACGCCAGGCGACGACGGCGTGGGCCTGTTCGTCGGTGGCGCCGTGGTGGCGGAGCTGCTGGGCGCCACCGGCCACGCAGGGGCTGCAGCCGTTGATCTGGCTGGCTCGCAGGTGGCACAGCGCCAGCAGCTTCCCGTCCACTCCGGCGCCCACGATGGCCTTGTTGACGGCCATCAGCGCCTGCATCGCCTCGGGGATCAGGGTCGCCGGGTTCGGCATGCGTTCGGTGGGCATCGTTTTCTCCTTCGTGGTCATGTTCTGAGCGAGTGTTCTGAGCGAGTGTTCTGACGGGTGTCGGCCCATGTGGTGACGGGTGTCCGTCGCGTTCCGACGGGAGTCATCTGACCACCGGCGCGTCCGGAACCGCCCCGTCCGTGGGACAGCGTGGGACACCCGGAATGCGGCCCAGCTGCGGAAACGACCCTCTGTTCCGTAACAGCGGGCTGGGACGGGTACCGTGTGCGGGTGTCGAGCGCACCCGAACACCTGACCGCCCAGCTCACCCAGATCAAGGAGTTGAGCGGGCTCAGCGTGCGCGCCCTCGCCCGCCAGGCGGGCCTCAGCAGCTCCTCCCTTTCCCGGTACATGACCGGCCGGCTGGTGCCGCCGTGGGAAGCCGTCGTGGCGCTGTGCCGGGTCGTCGCCCGCGATCCCCGTCCGCTGCGCACGATGTGGGTCGAGGCGTCCAAGGCCGGCGCGGCGCCCAGCCCGCGCCGGAACGACCTTCCGGCCGACCTCGCCGACTTCACCGGACGCGAGAGGGAGGCGGCGCTGGTCGAGGAGCTGCTGCGTACCACGGGCGCGGTCGCGATCGACGGCATGGCGGGTGTCGGGAAGACCAGCCTCTCCGTGCACGTGGCGCACCGGCTCGCGCCGTCCTTTCCTGACGGTGGGCTCTATCTCGACCTGCGCGGCTTCACTCCTGGCCAGGAGCCGTTGGAGCCGTCGGCCGCGCTCGGCCGGCTGCTGGGTGCCCTGGGTGTCGCGCATCCCCCGGCCGACACGGTCGAACGCGCGGCGCTCTGGCGGTCCGAACTGTCCCGGCGTCGGGCGCTCGTCCTGCTCGACAACGCGGTCGACGCGGAGCACGTACGCCCACTCCTTCCTGGCGCGGGCAAGTCCGCGGTGCTGGTCACCAGCCGCAACCGGCTGGTGAGCCTGGACGGGGTGCCCCCGGTGTCCTTGGAGGCGCTCCCCCCGGCGGACGCGGCGTCGCTGTTCGGCCGGGCGGCCGGGGTGGACCTGACCGAGGAGGAGGCGGTCGCCCAGGTGCTGCGGCAGTGCGGCGGCCTGCCGCTGGCGCTGCGGATGGCGGGCGCGAGGCTACGGCATCGGCCGGGTTGGACGGTGGCGGTGCTGGCCGAGCGGCTGCGGGACAGCGCCAGTCGCTTCGACTCGGTGTTCGGCATGTCGCTGCAGCAGCTCGACGCGGGACAGCGCCGGGTGTTCCGGTTGCTGGGGGTGCTGCCCGGCGCCGATTTCGACGCGGCGGTGGCGGGCGCGCTCGCCGACATGACGCCGGACCGCGTCAACGCGGTGCTGGAAGAGCTGGTGGACGCGCATCTGGTCCAGGAGCCCTCGCCCGGACGGTATCGGCTGCACGACCTGATCCGGCGGTACGCGGCGGACATCGCCGCCGATGAGGAGCCACAGGCGAATGCCGCCGTACACCGTGTCCTGAGCCACTATCTGGCGCGGGCGACCGGCTACGATCGGGCGCTGCCCCTGCCCCACCGCAATGAGGGCGATCCGGCGAAGGCCATGGCCTGGTTCGACACCGAGTACGCCAACCTGATCGCCTGTTTCGACGCCGCTGTCCGGCTCGGCGCGGACGAGGTGGTGGCGGAGCTGCCGCCGGCCATGCGCGTCTGGTTCTTCCGGCATCGCGGAACCGACGACCAGATACGTCTGCTCGACGCGGCCGCGGCCGCCGCCGAACGTCTCGGGCGCGACCAGCAGCGTGTCTCACTGCTCGTGGATCTCGGGTTCGCCCGCGCCGCCGCCGGACGTCTCACCGAGGCGCTCGCCGCGTACGAACTGGCCGAACAGTCCGGTGTGGCCGATGACGAGTTGGCCGGCGCGCTGGCGCTGCGTACCGGCTTCGTCCGCCGGGATCTGGGCGACTTCGAGGCGGCACAGGCGAAGTTCCGGCTGGCGCGCCTGCTGTTCGAGAAGACCGGGCATCGCTCCGGACTGTCCCAGGCGCTGGCCTTCGACGGATGGGTGACCCTCCACCTCGGACGGCACGGCGAAGCCGCCGAACTCGCCCGCGCATCACTGGCTCTGGCCGATGGGCCCGCCCGGATGACCGGGCTGGTCACACTCGGTGTCGCCCTGGCACCGGACGACCCGGCGGAGTCGCTGCGCGCGCTGCATGAGGCGTTGGAGCTCGCCGAGGCTCAGCACAACAAGGCGTGGTGCCACAACTATCTCGGTGTCGCGCTGCGCGTCATGGGTTCGCTCGACGAGGCCCTCGAACACCATCGACAGGCCTTCGAGCTGCTGGAACCGCTGGCTGAGGCCCAGCTGGAGATCGACTTCCTGCCCGCGTACGCCGAGACGTGCCGTGCGGCGGGCCGCCACGACGAGGCGCTGGCGCTGCACGAGCGGACGATCGAGCTGGCGCGCAAGCTCGGGCGGCCGCACAACGAGAAGCTCGCGCGTGCGGCGTACCAAGCCACCGCGGGCGGCGTCCCAGCCCGCGAGCATGGAACGGAGCCTCGTTTCCGCAGCTAGGCCGCGTTCCCGATGTCCCACGGTGTCCCACGGACAATGCGGGCCTTGACCCGTCGGTGGTCAGATAACTCCTGTCGGAACGCACCGACGAACTGCCACACAGACGGAAGGACGCCCACCATGAGCGCCGCCAAGCAGCCCGCCAAGACCGCCACGGCCGCCACCGAGGCCGACAAGAAGTACGACGGGTTCACCGACGAGGAGCGGAGCGCGATGAAGGAGCGCTCCAAGGAGCTGAAGGCCACCGCCCGGCGCGGCTCGCGCTCGGCCAAGGCCGACGGGGAGAGCGAGGTGCTCGCCAAGCTCGCCGAGATGTCGGAGCCGGACCGCGCCACCGGCGAGCGGCTGCACGCCATCATCAAGGCCAACGCGCCGGAGCTGTCGCCGAAGCTGTGGTACGGAATGCCGGCCTACGCCAGGGACGGCAAGATCGTCTGCTTCTTCCAGCCCGCGCAGAAGTTCAAGACGCGGTACGCCACGCTCGGCTTCAACGACCAGGCGTACCTCGACGATGGCACCGTGTGGCCGACCGCCTTCGCCCTGACGACGTTGACCGCCGAGGACGAGGCGCGCATCGGCGAGCTCGTGAAGCGGGCGGCGGGCTGAGGGGCCCAGCCCACCGCCCGGACGCTCAGGTCTCGGGTGACTACTTTCCCAGGCCCTGGAATCTGTTCTCGATGAAGTCGCCCCATGTCGCGTTCAGCGTCATCAGCTCGCCGTCCACCATCTTCCACTGCCGGGCCTTGTGCGGCGGGTAGGCGAAGAGCACGGACGACAGGCGCCGGTAGCCCGCGGGCATGGGCCGCGTGTGCACCCGATGCGTCGACGGCCGGAAGCGTCCGTCGGAGGCGCTGGTCAGCATGCGGCCGATGTTGCACAGGACCACGTCGGTCTTGGCGATCACCGGCTCGACCCAGGTGCCGTCGTGCAGGACGTACTGGAGGCCCTGGTCGGAGGGGGGAAGCTGGAGGCCGAGCATCTGGATCCCCGAGTGCTCGTGCGCCAGCACCCGGCGGTCGCCGACGTCCCGGTAGTTGATCACCCGCAGGTTCGTCGCGTCACGCGACAGCTCCAGCTCCGGGGTGCCGTCCGGCAGCATGCCGCGTACGACCTCGCCGAAGCGGGAGATCAGCCGGAACGCGATGTCGAACACCTCGGTGGCGGCGGTGCCGAAGGCCGGGAAGGCGCGAATGAGGTCTCCGGCGCCGGGCGGCTGGTCGGAGATCATGGCTCCGCTGACGTGAATGAATTCCTTGGGATCCGGTACGCCGTTGGCCAGCCGGGGGATCTCCGAATTGTACGGGAAGAATCCGTGGGTGCCGCCGACGCCTAATTGCGGCACGGCTGTGTGCGTGTAATCGGAAAGACTCGGCTCGGTCGACGCGCAGGCCGCGGCGAATTCGTTCATCATGGTCTCGACGCGGGCGCCGATACCGGGAACCTCGGCGGCCATGAATCCCCATCCGGTCAGCTGCGACCTGATGGCTTCCGTGGCGGACGTCATGTCCGCCTCGATTTCCGCCGACCGTACCGTGGGAACGCGACCGCTGAGTTCCAGGGGAGGGATTTCCATTGTCACTCCATTTCTCGATGATCTTTTCCTGTTTGCGGTTCGTACCTTTCATTGGGGGGCGGCCAAGAAAGACATATTTTTGGGGCGTAAATAAAGCGGATCAATTCCGGTGATGCTTACATGGCCTTCGGCGGCGCGGAATCCAGCCCCAGCCGCTGGGCGACCAGGGCCACCTCCGTCCGGTTGGAGCAGTTGAACTTCACCAGCAGGTTCGAGACATGGCGTTTGACGCCGTGGATGGATATCCCCATGGCCCGGCCGATCTGGTGGTTGCTCATCCCCCGCAGCAGCAGAGTCAGCACGAAGTGCTCCCGCTGGGTCAACTTCCCGTTCAGGTGCGTGTCCGGGCCGTGCGACGTAGCGGGCACGTCGCCGCGGAGCAGCCGGTCGAAGGTGCGGGCCAGGCTCGCGACATTGATCTCGTCCCACAGGAGGCAGTCGGCCACGCCGTGGCGCCAGGCGAGGCGCGAGACGATCTCTCCTTGCTCCCGCACGAGGGCCAATATCCTCGGGCGGTTTCGCCGGGGACCGCCGTCCAGCACCTCCGGCAACATGGTGAGCGGTATCACCGCCACGTCGAAATCCTCGCCGGCGAGCCGCGATCTGGCCTCCGCCGCGCTCCGCCCGACCGCGGCCTTGGCGACGTTCGGCACCTTCATGAGCAGCAGCGGCAGCCCGTAATAGGAGACCTCGTTCATGGCAAGGCAGAAAACCGACAGCTTGGAGCACCCTGCCCGGTGGCCGGAAAGGGAGGCTGGGAACGGCCTGGTGACCTCCAATGTTCTCGTACTCATCGCATGATCCTCTCTTCTTGATCCATGAACCGCGGATCCCGGATTCGGTCAGATGTTCGGTGGCTTACCTGAGGTCATTGTGTTGAGGAAGTGCTGGTAGAACCGGTCGGCGTCGACCGCGCGCGCACATCTGACAGGCCGCCCGTCAGGGAGCCGGACGATCCGTCCCTGGCTCTCTCCTTGGGTGATCACGTCGCAGCGCACTGTCTCGAACGTGCAGATGTCGGGTTCGGCCAGGTAGGAAGTGGTGAGGCTGTCCCAGCAGCAGTACGGCAGGCCGGTGGTCTCCAAAGTGCCGAATGTCAGCGCGAGCAGCGATCCGGCGAGGTCGCTGACGTGCCACCCGTAGTGGCGGCCGAAGGCCCGGACGAAGTCGTGGGTCACCGGCACGAGGTTGGTCACGTCCAGGGGGAACATCGTGATGGGGACGGAGGAGTCGAAGACCCGCTTGAGCGCGTCGGGGTCCCAGAAGACGTTCCATTCCGCGCTGCCGTCGTGATCCGGCTGTCTGACGTTGCCGGCGACGTCGAGCGCGCCGCCCATGAAGACCACCTCCTCGATGCGTGACTCGACCTGCGGGTGATGATCGAGACACCAGGCGAGGTTGGTCAGCGGGCCGGTGGCGAGCACGGTGACGGGAGCCGGCGCCCGCATGAGCCAGGTGGCGAGCTGTTCGTGCGCGGGAAGCGCGTCCGCGTCGCCGGGGCGCTCATCCTTCTGATTGAGCACGGGTAACGCGTCCGCCCGCAGGGCGTCGATCCGCCAGGCGAGCGGGAACGGGTTGCGTCCGGGCAGCACGCCCATGGCCGTCGGCACGTCCCTGCCCACCAGGTCGAGGATCTTGTGGGTGGCCGACAGGGCCGGCCGGGGAAGGCAGTCGGCGGGGGTCACCGCGACTCCGCGCAGGTCGACGTTGTCGTACTGGGTCAGCAGGAGAAGCGACAGCAGGTCGTCCGGTGCGCCGTCCTGGTCGAACAGAACCTGACGGCGGCGCCTCAAGGTGTCAGTCACGGTGCCTCACCAGGTGGAAGGAGAAGTCGGTGCCCCGGTGGTAGTCCTGGGAGTACAGCAGCGGCCGGCCCGCGCTGTCGTGATGGGTCTGGATCAGCAGCAGCCACGCGCCATCGGCTTCGAGGCTGCCGATGCGCTCCGCCTGTGTCTGGCTGAGGGTGACGGCACGGACCTGGGTGATCGCGTACGCGATGTTGTGGCCGTACTCGGTGAGCAGTTGGAACAGCGACCCGGTCCAGTCCACCTCGTCCAGCGGCCGGCCGATGAGCGAACGGGGGAACAGGTCGATCGAGTAGAGCAGCGCGTCGTCCTGATAGCGGCGCAGGCGCTCCAGGCGGACGATGGCCTCGCTGCCAGGTAGCTGAAGCAGTTCGCGCTGGTTGCGGTCCGGTTCCGTCGCCGCGATGTCCAGCACCGTGTTGACGCCGGTGTAGCCGCGGCTGGCCAGCATCTCCGTCACGCCTTCGAGGCGGGTCAGCGGGCGGTCCAGGCTGGGCTGAGCGGTGAGATACCGGCCGTCGCCGTGGCGGGACTGGATGAGTCCTTCCTGCTCAAGGAGCTTGAACGCTTCTCTGATGCTGGTACGGCCGACGTCGAAGAGGGTGATGAGCTCGTTCTCCGAGGGCAGTCTGTCCCCGGGGCGCAGCCCCTGTTCGACGATCAGCGCGTGGAGCCGATCGCGTACCTGAATCGCGAGGGTGGGGTGTCGTCGTGTCACGTGGTTCTCTCCTGCCCGGGCGCACCTTGCAGGGGAGCGACACCGAGCTCTGCGGCTGATGGATAACTGGGAGCACAGAACCGGCGCGTGACGGAAACGGCTGCCACCCGGCAGGCGAGCCGGACTCCTTGCGCCAGGCTCGCGCCGGTGCAGAGGGCGGCCGCCAGGGCCCCGGTGAAGGCGTCACCCGCGCCGGTCGTATCCACAGCGTTCACGCTGGGTACGCCGATCAGCATAGTGCCGTGGTCGTCGATGATCTCGGCACCGTGCTCGCCACGGGTGACGATCACCGTGCGCCCTCTGGTTCTGCGGCGCAAGCACTCCACCGCGTCGTCGGTGTCCTCAGCCGGCGCGCACTGAGCCATCGCGGAAGGAGCCATCGCGGAAGGAGCCATCGCGGAAGGAGCCATCGCGGAAGGAGCCAGCCCGGAAAGAGCCAGCGTGGACAGCTCGCTCTCGTTGAGCACCAGCACGTCGGCCCGGCTGAGCAGGTCCTCTCCGGTTTCGCTGAGGAACGGTCCGGCCGGGCTGGGATTGAGCAGGACCCGCACGTCCGGCGAGGCAGCGGCGGCCGCCGCCGACGAGGTCGCCACGGGGATCTCACCCTGCAGGACGAGTACGGAAGTGCCCGGCAGTTCGGACACTGTGGCGGCCGCCCGGGAAGGGGGAAGCAGATTCGCCGCCCCCGGCCAGGTCATGACGATCTGCTGACCATGGGCGTCGACGTAGACGAAGCTGCGCCCGGTCGCGATGCCGTCGGCCGTGGCGCAGCCGTCGACCTCGACGCCGTCGGCGCGCAGCGCGGCCAGCGCCGTCAGCCGGTCTGTGTCGTCTCCCAGGCAGCCGACGAAGCGGGTGGGCGCGCCCAACCGAGCCGACGCGACCGCCACGTTCGCCGCCTTGCCGCCGTGCGCGGTGGCGTAGTCGACGGCGTCGACGCTCTCCCCCTCGGCCGGCAGGTGGTCGCCGAACATGTAGAGGTCCACGGTGTAGGCGCCGATGGCGAGGACGGTCATGAGCCGAGTCCCAACGCGCAGGGGGCGATGCTGTCGGCGTCCAGGCTCACGTGCACGTTGGGGTGGCGGTGCGCGAGGGTTACCGGGAGCTGCACCTCGGGTTCGGTGGTGAGCAGGAGAACCCGCACGATGTAGCGCTTCCAGGCGCCTCCGTCGGTGATGAGGTGCAGCCGCCGGGCCGACAGGATCTCCGACATGCCCAGGGTGATGGCCATGCGGGGAATGGCCTGGGTGTAGCCGCCGGTCACCCGGTGGGAGTGGGCCATGATCGTGTCGTCGAGCAGCGGGACGATGCGCGTGGTCGAGGCGGCGAACTCCTCCAGGCCGTAGTGGTGCCAGCGCGTGGTCGGCGGCTCGTTGAAGGCCAGATGTCCCCGGTAGCCGAATCCGGCGAAGCAGGTGTCGGCGCCGCCCACCTGGCGCAGGCGCGCACCGTACGCGTCGGGGTCGAAAACGTCCGGGTAGATGATGTTGTCGGGGTGGGGCCGCAGATCGGGGTCGAGCAGCTGGTAGAGGTTGCGGTCGCAGTAGCCGCGGAAGCTGAAGGGGTGTGACGGATCCACGGGCCGGCCCTGCCAGTCGAGGAACTCATCCATGTGGAAGGCGAACACCTCGGTCCAGCTGATGCGCTCCTGATTGCAGATGCGGGCGAGGATGGGATATTGCGCCTTGGGGCCGACGGGGAGGATCCAGCGGGTGGGTTCGCCGCGCATGTTGTTCGCGCGCAGCTCGTCGGCCATCTGGCGGGCCAGCCGGTGATAGAGCTCGGTGGTGTCGGCGTACACGGTCAGGGGGTGGCGGGCGATCGCCGCGAGGTCTTCGGCGGGCATGGACAACTGCTCATCGGTGAGGTCACTCGACTTGTCGGGATAGGGGTAACCAATGTGCCGCTCGCTGACGTTGGTCACGTCACTCCTCCTCACAGGGGCGGGGAGAGCAGGAATCTGGACAGGACGTTCCGGGTGACGCGTCTGATGTCGCCGTCGCAGCAGGCGAGGCTGGCAACCCAGTTGATGGATCCGGCCGCGAACACCGCGCCGCCGTTGCCGAGGCGTCGCAGGGTCATGTCGGCGCGGACGGTATGCGCGCCCAGCGCGGCCTCCTCGGTGGCCGGCTGGTAATGGTGGCTGTGCCCGCCCGCGGATGTGGCCAGCAGCAGGGTGCCGGGCGGGGTGCCGAGCTCTGGCGCCGCGCGGTCGATCTCGTCTCCGGCCGCTCCGCCGAGCGCGAGCCCGCAGCGGCCCACGGAGTCCGTCTCGACACCGGCGAAGATCCAGGACGCGTCGTCGCGGTAACTGTCGGGCAGGCGGGTGTAGCCGGGTGCCGGCCCCCAGCCTTGGGCGGCGAAGCCGACACCGAGGAGCTCCTGTGGTGCCAGGCCCCGGTGGCGCCAGAGCCCGCCGGGCTCGCCGGTGGAGGTGAGGACGTCCTCGCCCGGCTCGTTGTCCCACCAGTCGCCGGCGTGGCCGCGGCGCACCTCGATGGCGTGGGGGTGGCGGGGGTCGACGCCGGTCACCCAGTAGAAGCCGTTGCCGCCGAGGTACATCAGCCGTCCGCCGCCGGATACGTACGCGCTCACGGCCGTGCGCTCCGGCGCGCTGATGTACTCGGGGTGGCTGCCGGTCATGACGACGCGGTAGTCGGCGAGCAGATCGGCTCCGCCCGCGTGTACGTCCTCGTCCGTGAGGACATCGAAGGCGAACCCCTCGGACCGCAGCCAGCGCAGGAGCAGAAGGTCGGCGGAGAAGTGCCGTGGCGCTCCGGTCATCCACCAGCGGTAGCCGGGGGCGAAGTTCAGCACGGGGCGGCGCCCGGAGGAGTAGTAGACGGGGCCGCCCTCCTGCCGCTGGTCGTACAGCGACAGGCCGAGCTCCCGGTGGTCGTTGAGGTAGACGTCCGTCGGCGAGAGCGTGATCCCGTGGTCGGTGACCCGCGAGTAGTCCCCGAAGTACTCGGCCTCGCTGAGCTGGCGATGGTTGGCATAGGCCAGGTAGGTGAAGGTGGGCAGGACGACCGCGACCGGCGCGCGATCCGGACCGGCGGGACGGACGACCACCGGGATGACGCAGGACTGGCTCCGGGTCCGCAGGCGGATGCCGAGCACGGTGGAGGTCGTCTCCTCCGGGATGGTCAGCGCGCACGTCTCTTTCCATCGGGCGTCGTCGAGGTCTTCAGGACTCAGCTGTACGGCGGTGCGATCCGTGCCGCTTCCCGGCCCGATCAGCCCGGCGAGTGGCCGGTTGACCGCGCGGGCGTGATGGCCGTTCCCGCTGATGTCGGTGACGAGGCAGGCGCCCGGATCGATGGAGGCGTCCCAGAGGGCCAGGACGTCCTCACCAAGGTGCTTGGCCAGCTCGGCACCGGTGGTCAGGTCGAGCAGCGGAGCGCACGTGGTGATCAGGCCGCTCGTCAGCATCGGCAGGGCGATCCGCCCCACGAAGGAGCCGGCTCCTAGCCGCAGCTCTCCGGTCCCGTGCGGCAGCGCCAAACCCGCGGCATGCGCGCGCACGCCGCCGTCGGCCAGCCGCACGGTGGTCGTCGACGGCGTCGCCTCCCAGGCCACCACCAGCAGCGACCAGGATCCTTGCTCAACGACGGCGTTCCCATGGCAGGTCAGGAGTCCCGAGGTCGTCTCCAGACTCGCCTCGGCCCGGTTCTCCTCGTCCAGCGCGAGCAGCAGTCGCCAGCCGGGTGTGCCCAGTTCCGCCACGACCTGGCGGGTGCCGAGCCGGTGCGGGCGAATCCACAGCGCGACACTCCCCCTGGCGGGCACCGGGACGGAGGCTTCCAGGTAGGAGCCGGTCTTCAAGGGTTGTGGCGCGAGGGAGATCGGTGCGGCCGGGGTGCGGGTGGTTTCGTCAATCAGGTCGACGAGGTCCACGGTCCCGGCTCCCTGCGGGCCCGCGGCGTACAAGGTCAGCCGCTGTCCGGGGACGGCGGACCAGCGGTCGGCATACCCCATCAGGCGCGGTTCCATCCGCTCACGCACCTCCTCGGCGGTACGGGATGCCGACACAGGCCGGCATGCGCAGCCGCTGGGCGACCGTGACCAGCACCAGCAGGGTGACGAGGTACGGCGTGGCGTAGATGAGCTGCGTGGGCACCGAATCGGTGCTCTGGAAGACCACGAAGGCGGCCGCGCCGAGCAGCGCCAGGGTCAAGGGCAGGCGGGGCCGCCGGCGTACGAAGACGATCGCCGCCGTCCACAGCAGCACGGCGGCCAGGAGCAGCAGCACGTGTACCGCGCTCGGCTCACGCAGTTGCAGGGCGTCGGCGTACCCGAACAGCAGGGCGCCACCCGCCGTGCCGGCCGGGCGCCAGTTGCCGAAGATCATGGCGGCGAGCCCGATGAAGCCCCGGCCGCCGGTCTGACCCTCCCGGTAGATGGTGGAGGAGACGGTGACCAGGTAGGCCCCGCCGAGCCCGGCGAGCGCGCCGGACACCAGCACCCCGTAGTACCTCATCCGCTGGACCGGGACGCCGAGCGAGTCCGCCGCGGCGGGATGTTCGCCGACGGAGCGCAGGCGCAGCCCGAAGGCGGTCTTCCAGAGCACCACGAAGCTGACCGGGATCAGCGCGACGGCGAGCACGGTGAACCAGGAGACCTCGTGCAGGAATCCCCGCAGGATGCCGCTGACGTCGGCCAGGAGGAACCACCGGCTCCGCTCCAGCTGTCCGAGCAGGTCCGGCGTGCCCCAGCCGCCCGCCAGGAACGGCATGCTCACGGTGCCGATGGCACCCGTGACGGGAGGCGACTGGGTGGCCCCCGCCCCCGGCAGGCCGCTGAAGGCGATGACGGACAGGAAACGGGCGACACCCACCGCCAGGATGTTGACGGCGATGCCGCAGACCACCTGATCCACGCCGAACGTCACGGTGACGACCGCATGGAGCAGGCCGGCGATGACGCCGCCGAGCGCACCGGCGAGCACCCCGGCCCAGACGCCGTAGAAGTGGCCGGCCCAGGCCCCGCACACGGTCCCGATGATCATCATGCCTTCGATGCCGAGGTTGACGACGCCCGCGCGTTCGCTCCACAGGCCGCTGAGGGCGGCCAGCCCGATGGGGACCGCCAGCCGAAGCGCGGCGCCCATCGCACCGGAGCCGGTGAGGGCCTCGGCTCCGGTGAAGGTCCTGACGGCCGACATCGCGAGCAGGAGGATGAGTACGGCGAGCACCCAGCCGCGCGGATTCTTCATGGTCATGTCGCGGGCCTCACCGGCTCGGGCGTGACGACCGGGACGCTCTCCTCGCGCATGAGCCGGGCGGCGCGCCTGAGGTCCATGCGGCGCACCACTTCATGGGCGCCCACGACGCTGATCACGATGACGCCCTGCATGATCGTGACGATCTCCTTGGGCAGGCCCTGGATGTCGAGGATCAGCGCCGAGCGCTCCAGGAAGCCGAACAGCAGCGCGGACAGCGCGATGCCGACCGGGGTGTTGCGGCCGAGCATGGCCACGGCGATCCCGGTGAATCCCGCCCCGGAGGGGAAGTCCACGCCGTAGCTGTAGGTGTTGCCCAGCAGGTCCGGCAGCCCGGCCAGGCCGGCCAGCCCGCCCGAGACGAGCATCGTGAGGAGGATCATGCGGCGTGGCTCGATGCCGTGGACGTGGGCCGCCGCCGGGTTCAGCCCGCTGGCCTTCAACTCGTAGCCGTACCGCGTGCGCGTGAGCAGCAGATGCACCGCCACCCCCAGCACGACCGCGCCCAGCGCGGCCCCTCCGAGGTGGGTGCCCGCGGGGAGTGAGAGCCCGAACAGCGACACCAGCCCGTCGAGTTCGGGCAGCCGGGCCGACGGCGGGAGCTCCGGCGTCGATCCGGAGGCGCTGCCGGCCGCGAAGAAGTCGGCCAGCAGGTAGGCGATGACGGCGGTGGCGACGTAGTTCAGCAGGAGCGTGGACAGCACCTCTGAGACCCCGCGCCACACCTTGAGCACCGCGGCGATCCCGGCCCAGAGGGCGCCGGCGAGCACCGCGACCAGGCCGACGAGGGCCAGGTGCAGCGGACCTGGCAGGTTCACAGACGCGCCGACGACCGCGGCGAACAGCGCGGCGACGCGGTACTGGCCTTCGACCCCGATGTTGAACAGCTTCATGCGGAAGGCCACGGCCACGGCCAGGCCGGCGAAGAAGTAGATGGCCGACCTGTTGACCGCGGAGACGAGCGAGTCCGGCCGGAGCCCGAACTCCAGCATCGTCAGGTACGCCCGTCCCGGCGAGGCGCCCACCGCGGCGAGGAGTGCCGTGGTGACCGTGAGCGCGATCAGCAGCGCGAACGCAGGAGCAGTGAGCGCGCTCAACATCCGCCTGGTGAGCGAAGCTGCGCGGGGGGACATCGGGCCTCCTCTCCTGGGTCGGTCGGTCAGGGGACGACCGGGACGGTGATCCCGCCAGAGATGATCTTTTTGCGGATCTCCTCAAGCCGCGGTTCGACGTCGGTGAGGGCGCCACCGCTCGTGGCGTAGCCCACCCCGTCCTCCTTGAGCCCGAACTCGCGCAGACCGGAGGTCGTCTTGCCCCGCACCGCCTCCTGGATGACGCGCAGGACCGCGACGTCGAGCTTCTTGGTGGCGCTGGTGAGGATCACCTGGGAGAGCCCCTGGTCGACCGTCTTGCGCTGATCGACGTCGACCCCGATCGCCCACTTGCCCGCCGCCTTGGCCGCCTGGAACACCCCGATCCCTGAGGCGCCGGCGGCGTGGTAGACGACGTCGGCGCCGCCGTCGTACATACCGCGAGCCGCTTCCTGGGCCTTGTCCGGCGCGGAGAATCCGCTGAAGTCGGGCGGCTGGCTCATGAACACGCTGGAGAGCTGGATCTTGGGGTTGGTCGCTCGGGCGCCGGCCGCGTACCCGGCCAGGAACTTCTGCTGGGGCGGCGTCTGCACGCCCCCGATGAAGCCGATCCGCCCGGTGCGCGACTTGAGCGCCGCGGCCACGCCGACCAGGTAGCTGGCCTGCTCTTCGCGGAAGACCACGTTGGTGACGTTCGGCAGCTTCACGCTCGCGTCGTCGATGATGACGAACTGCGTGTGGGGAAAGGCGGGCGCGATCTTCGTCAGTGGCTGGGCGTAGAAGAAGCCGACGGCCAGTACGGGGTTGTGGCCCGTCTCGGCCAGCAGCCGCAGGACCTCCTCCAGGTCCGACCCGGCGGAGTTGGGGCTGAGTTCCTTCACCGACACGCCCAGCTGCGCCTTGGCCTGGTCCACGGCGGACCCGACCGAGTCGTTGAAGGACTTGTCACCGCGTCCACCGCGGCTGTAGGCCACGCCGACCGCGATGGCGGAGTCTGCGGCCGCGCCGTTCCTGCCGGGGGCCGGGTTCACGCCGGTACAGGCCGCCAGCGAACACAGCACAAGGCAGAGGGTGATTAATCGGGACACGCGCACCTCCGCTGACCGGATCATGGCCGGGTGAATCTCGGCTCAGCGCCCATCGTGAATACTCATCAGACAAGTGTCAAGGGTTCTCAGATGAGTTGCTCCAGCCGCTTGGCGACCCCGTCGTCGTCGTTGGACGCGGTCACCTCGTCGGCCGTCGCGAGCACCGCCGCATGGGCGTTGGCCACGGCCACCGCCGTTCCCGCCCAGGTCAGCATGGGCAGATCGTTCGGCATGTCGCCGAACGCGATGACGTCCGCACTGCCGAATCCGAGCCGCCCCGCCATCGACTCCAGGGCGGCCGCCTTGGTGACACCGGCGCGCATCACCTCGCAGAACACGTCCGCCGAAATGGTGACCTCACACCCGGAAAGCAGCGCGCGCACGCCCTCGTAGTACTCGCGGGCGGTCCCCTCCAACTGCACCATGAGCTTGCCGACCTCGTGCCGGACAAGCGCCTCCTCCAGGCGTGGCACCCGCCGCGCGCTCCGTGACAGGGGGGCGGGCAGCTCGAAGGCGTCCTCCAGCAGCAGTTCCATCCGGCACTCCGCGCCCAGACGCACGCCGGGAAACCGGTCGCGCAACACCGACAGCGCCGTCACCAGGCGCGTCTCGGCCAGCGGGCAGTAGTCGACCACCTCCTCCCGGGCGAAGTCGAAGGTGATGGAGCCGTTGCCGCAGACCGCGATGGGCGCGCCGCCGACCGCCGCCGCCACGTGCCGCGTGTCACGGACCGGCCGGGCCGTCGCGATGACGAACACGTGTCCCGCGTCCTGTACGCGGCGCACGGCCGCCCGCGTACGTTCCGACACCAGGCCACGGGAGTCCAGGAGGGTCCCGTCGAGGTCGCACACGATCATCCGGCGCTTCACAGCGGCTGCTCGGTCAGGTGCGGCGTCACCCATTTCGCGACCTGCGATTCGATGACGTCGAGGGCGCCCGCCGTCAGCACGCCGTCGATGGTCTCGGCCAGGTTCCGCCGCGGCGCCAGCCCCTGGAGGACCACCAGGTCGCCGTCCGCGAGGCCGGTGCCGGCCCGCCAGGACGACTCCGGCATGGATCTGGCCACACGCGGCAGGTCGCGCGCGGAGGTGCGCACCGTCAGCAGCGCACATGCCGCGCCCGCGCCGACCGAGCCCAGGAGCCGGGCGATCTTCTGGATCCTGGTCCGCCTGTCCGCGTCACGCCAGGCGGCCGGGCTGGCGATGAGGTGGGGGACGCACGACCGCAATGTGCAAATAATCCGCATATGGTGGTGCGCCATCGCGGAATCAGGTCCGTCGACATCAATGACGGCATCGGCGAGTTCGGGAATCTTGCCCTCTCCGGCGCCGAACGAATGAATCACCTCGGCCGGCGATGACCGGCTCTCGAAGAATTGCCGGGCGATTTTCGGATACTCGGTGACGACCCGGATTCCGGGCGGCAGGTCGTCGGCGCTCTCCGCCGGATGATCGCCCGGCACGGCGAGCACCATCCGCCAGGGCGGATCCGCCCCCACGACGTGCGTGAACGCCTCCACGAACTCGACCTTCGCGCCGGTCTCCTCGATCCAGTCGGTGCCGGTCAGGCCGAGATCGAAGGCACCACTCTCGACGACCAGCGGTATTTCGCGCGGTTTGTAGAAGGCCACTTTCAGGCGATCGCCGTACTCGATACTCGCCCGATAACTGCGGTCCGAGGTTCTGCGTACGTCGAGACCGGCGGCGGCGAAAAGGCGCAGAATCGGCCGCTCAAGATACGACCCCTTGGGCAGCGCGAGCGAGACCATGCAGTCCTCCTAAGCCTGTTTCATGAGAGCTCGCAGGGCGAGGTCGATCATGCCGGTGTCGGTGGCCTCCGACGCCATGCGCCGCAGCGTGGCCCGGTCCATCCAGCGGGCCTCGACGAACTTGTCCTGCTCGATCCGGGGCCGGGTCAGGTCGCCCGCGACGGTGGCGAGCACGTCGATCTCGCGTCTGCGCGCGCCGTCGCCATCGCTCCAGTCGAAGACGTCCACCACGCTGTCCACCTCGACCAAGTGCCACCTCGTCTCCTCCTCGATCTCCCTCGCGAGTGCCGCGCACAGCGTCTCCCCCTCTTCGACATGCCCTCCGACGATGTCCCAGCAGCCGGGAAAGAGCCGTACGTGGGGCGCGCGCCGCTGCATGAACACCGCGCCGACCGGGTTGACGAGAACGGCGCCCACCACGCACCGCACGCCGTCCGCGGCCGCCTCCCGCTGGACTCGCTCGAACTCCGCCGGATGCGGAGCACAGCCGCTCATACCGCCTCCTGGTGCGCGTAGTAGGTCGCGTACAGGGCGGCGAACGGGCCGTCACGCCGCAGCAGCTCGTCGAAGCGGCCTTCCTCGGCGACCTGGCCCTGGTCGAGGACCAGGACGCGATCGGCCCGCCGGATGGTCGAGAGCCGGTGGGCGATCACCAGCACCGTCCGGCCGGTGAACAGCCGGGACAACGCGTCCTGGATGCCCCGCTCGGTCAGCGGGTCGACGCTGGCCGTCGGCTCGTCCAGGAGGAGGATGTCCGGTTCGCGGAGGAACATCCGGGCCAGGGCGATGAGCTGCCGCTGCCCGACCGACACCCCCCGGCCGCCGGCGCTCACGTGGTCGTCCAGGGACATCGGCATGCTCCGCGACCACACGTGGTGCCCCATCCGCTCGATGGCGCGTTCGGTGTCCGCGCGGCTCGCGCCCGGCCGGCCGTACGCGATGTTCTCCGCGAGCGTGCCCGCGAAGACGAACGGGTGCTGCGGGACGACACCCACCCGTCGCCGGTACGCTCGCAGGTCGAGCGTGCGGATGTCGCGGCCGTCGACCAGCAGCTCGCCGCCTTGGAACTCATAAGCCCTGGCGATCAGCTTGGCCAGCGTGGACTTGCCGCCGCCGGTGTGCCCGACCACGGCGACCGTCTCCCGTGCGGCGAGCCGTACCTCGAAATCCTCGAACACCGTGCTGCCGAGCCCGTAACCGAAGCGCAGGCCGCGTGCCTCGATCTCACCGGTCAGGCCGGTCACCGGCTCGTTCCCGCGCTGGACGACGGCGTGCTCGCTGTCGATCAGCGCGAAGACCCGCTCGGCGGCCGCGAGCCCCTGCTGGAAGAGGCTCCAGAAGGCCGCCGCCTGCGTGACCGGCTGCCACAACATGCCGAGGGCTTGCAAGGCGAAGTACCACTCACCCGGCGAAAGCCCACCGAGCACCGCGAACCGGCCGCCCTGGTAGAGCACCACGGCCGTGGCCAGACCGGCCAGCAGCGTCAGGACCGGCAGGATGACCGCGTAGATGAGGCCCTGCCTGACGTAGACCTGGTACGACAGCCGGTTGACCGCGTCGAAGTCGCGATAGACCGTCTGTTCCCGGCCGAAGCTCTTGGCGACCGAGATGCCCATCATCGTCTCGTGCACGTTGGCGTTGACCCTGGCCATCACCCGGCGCGTGGCCGCCGCCGCCGTCCTGGCCACCCTGCGGAAGGCCAGGGCCGCGGCGAGCAGGATCGGCAGCGCCGCCAGGATGGTCAGGCCGAGGTCGACGTCGATCCAGAACACCGCGCCGCCGAGCAGCAGCACCAGGAGCAGCTGGCTGAGCAGGTTCAGGGCGAGGGTCATCACCGAGCCGAAGCCCTCGGTGTCGCCGGTGACGCGGCTGAGCACCTTGCCGACCGAGTTCTCGTCGTAGAACGCGACGTCCTTGGCCAGCGCGGCGTCGGCGGCCTCGCACTGCAGGTGGTAGACCATCCGGCCCACCAGCCGGGCGGTGATGGCCTGGCGGGCCCAGTTCATCGCCCAGGCCAGCGCCGCCGCGGCGACCACGAACACGCACAGCTGAAGGCCCAGCCCGGCTCCCCCGCCGATCTGGTCGATCATGCGCGAGATGACGATCGGCACCGAGGCGGTCAGCAGGACCGACCCCACGACAAGCACGGCCGAGCCGAGCATGGCGCCGTGCTGGGCCCGCAGGTAGCGCAGGATTCGGGCCAGCAGCCGGCGGTTGCCGTAGACGCGGTCGTACTCGTCGGCGTGCAGGCCCGCGAAGAGGTCGCTCACGTGTAGATCTCCCGGTACAGCGCACAGCGCGCGATCAGTTCGTCGTGCGACCCCTGGTCGACGACCCGCCCGCCGTCCAGCAGCAGGATGAGGTCGGCGCGCCGGATCTGGCCGGGGCGGTGCGAGATCAGCACGGTGGTACGGCCGGCCGCCGCGCGCTCGATCGCCTCGGTGATGGCCGTCTCGGTCCGGGCGTCGACCGCGCTGGTCGCGTCGTCCAGAGTGAGGACGCGCGGCTCGGTCAGCAGCGCCCTGGCGATGGCCAGCCGCTGACGCTGCCCGCCGGACAGCGTCGTCCCGCCCTCGTTGAGGATGGTGGCGTAGCCGTGCTCCATCGCCTGTACGAACTCATCCGCGCACGCCTGCTTGGCGACGCGCAGCACGTTCTCGTACTCGGCCTCGTCCGGCGAGCCGAAGGCGATGTTGTCCAGCACGCTCTTGGCGAACAGGAAGATCTCCTGGTCGACGTGGCCGATCTGGCGGCGCAGCGCGCCCGGTTCCCACTCGCGCACGTCCCGGCCGTCGATCAGCACCCGTCCCTCGGTGGCGTCGTACATCCGGTTGACCAGCTTGACGAGCATGCTCTTGCCGCTGCCGGTGGGTCCGACGACGGCCAGGGTACGGCCGGCGGGCAGGTGGAAGGAGACGTCACGCAGGATGTCCTTGCCTTCGTGGCGGAAGGACACGCGGTCGAAGGTGATCGCGCCGTGGATCTCCGTCACCGTGCCCCGGGCGTCCTCACGCTCGGCGGGGTCGCCCTCGATGATCTGCCGCATCCGGCCGGCGGCGACGAAGCCCTCCTGGATGACCGGAACGGCCTGCTCGGACATGGTGACCGGCTGCGCGAACAGCACCAGCCAGCCGAGATAGGTCACCACCTGGGCCAGGCCCAGCTCGCCCTGGGAGTAGAGGTAGAGGGAGTGGAGGGCGCCGATCGCCATCGCGAGCGCGAAGCTCAGCGCCGGCAGGTAGACGGCCTGCGCTCTGCCCCGCCTGACGAAGGCGTCCCGGTAGGCGGCGGCGGTGTCCCTGAACGCCTGCCGTTCGAGGTCCTCCTGCGTGGACGCCTTGACGGTGGCGATGCCGGCGAGGGTGGCGGAGAAGCGTTCGTTGAGGTCGGCGAAGGTCTCGCGGGTGCGGATGACCAGCGGGTTCAGCCGCCGCAGGTGGTAGTACAGCGCGTACGCGAACACCAGGACCAGCACGCCGGGAGCCAGGAGCAGCTGGGCGTTCAAGGTGGCGATGAACAGGATCGGGACCAGCAGCGCCAGGACGCCGTTGGCGGCGGTGGCGACCCCGGGGCTGAGCATGTAGTCGACGAGCCTGGCGTCGTTGATGGCCCGCGCCAGGATGTCGCCGATGCGCTGCTGGTCGTGGAAGGACATGCGTTTGGCCAGCAGGCTGCGGTACAGCTCGTCGCGTACATCCCGTTTGACCCGCTGGGCGATGATCTCCATCGAGCCGTTGGACATCAGGTCGGCGGCGAACCGGCCGGCCGCCAGCAGGCCGGCCGTGATCGCCGCCGCCCCGACCGCGGCGAGGTCGTGGCGGGCGCCGGTGGCTTGGGCGAACGCCGCGCCGACCTGGACGGGGATGAGCGTCGAACAGAGGTTGGCCGCCACCGCCGTGATGGCGAACAGCAGCAGGAGCATCCTGTGCCGCCGGAGATGACCGGCGACCCATCCCCCTATGCTCCGGGACGCGACCGGTGGGGCATCACCGGCCGGTCGCGTCTCCTCAGCCATGTCTCACTCCGCTCACCGCGACTTCCGCCTACGCCCACGCCTGGACCGGATGCTTCAGCAGACTCTCCCCCGCCGCGGTCAGCTCCTCCATCGCCCGGTCGCAGAGCACGGACGCCGCCAGGGCATCGGTGATCGACGGCGCGTCCTTGGCGTGGCCGTTCGTCTGGTGCCCGTCCCGCCTCCCGCGGCAGGCGTCGACGAAGGCCTGGAGCTCGGGCCCGAACCCGCTGCGCGCCCAGCCGTGGTCCAGGTTGCGCGTGCTGTGCAGTTCCTGGCCGTACGGCAGGCCGTCGGACAGTTCGAGCGTCACCCGCTCCAGGGAAGGGGCGCTGTAGCGGCTGCCGTCCATGCCCTGCACCTCGACGCCCATCAGGAAGCGCTTGACATGGTTGCCCATGCGCAGCGTCGAGAGTGAGCCGTCGTCGTGGCGCAGGAAGAGGTTCACCTGGAAGCGGTCGGGCGCGCCGGGGATGGCGTGCGCGTCCACCTGGACGACAGGAGAGGGCACGAACCAGCGGGCCAGGTCGAGGGCGTGCACCCCGTTGTGCCGGATCCACGCCTCCAGGGTCGTGTCCACCCCCCACTGCGGAGCGGACGGGTGGCGGCTGTAGAAGTCGATGGTCACCGAGCACGGGCTGGACCGGATGTCCGTGCTCAACTCGTGCAGCCGCTGGAGGGTTTCGGCGTAGCGGAAGTTGAAGCCCACCTGAACGTGCCGACCGCTGCGGCACACCACGCGCTCCAGATCCTGGAGCGCGTCAGTGGACGGCCCGGCCGGCTTCTCGACGAAACAGTCGACGCCGCGTTCGGCCAGCTGCCGGGTGAGCCGGTAGGAAGGCTCCGGGGGCACGGCGAGGATCGCCGCGTCCACGGTCTTGAGGTCGATCGCCTCGATGGAGTCGGCACGGACCGCGCCGGGGGCCAGGGCTTGCACCTCGGCGGCCAGCGACAGGTCAGGGTCGACACAGGCCACGACCTGGTAGCCACGGATCCGCTGCAGGAAGGGGAAGAGGTTCTGCTGCATCTGGCGGCCGCAGCCGACGAGCGCGAGGCGCAGGAGATCAGCCACGGTCGGCTCCGTTCCAGTCTTGGAAGGCGCGGCGCGCCCGGTCGTGGAAGTCGCTCCAGTCGAGGTCACGATGGGCCAGACTCACGAAGGACGGGTGCCCTTCGAGCAGGAGGATGCCGGCGCCGGTGAGAGCGCCGAGCAGCGCCTCACGCCGCTCCTTGTCACCAAGGAGCGCTTCGTCGTGGTAGACCAGCTCGAACATCCCGCCGCCGAGCACCGGGCGGGCGCCGAGCAGGTCCGCCACCCCCGCCTCTTTGGCCGCCGCGGAGAGAACTGCCGCCACCTCGGTGCCGATCCGGCCGACCTCCGCCCACCCGTCCGGCGCGTCCTGGGTGGGCTTCTCCAGAATGTCCCTGGTCGCCAGTGCGGCGTAAACAGCGATCATCTCCTTGGAGAACGTGCCGCTGAGCCGGGCCCGCTCCGCGTGGGCGAGCAGGTCGGCGCCGCCCACCAGGATGCTCAGCGGCGCCCCGTTGGCCAGCGCCTTGCCGATCACGATCAGGTCCGAGCCGATGCCGTTGTCGTGGTCATAGCCCAGCGCCGAGATCCGGCCGCCGGTCTTGGTCTCGTCGAAGACGGTGAGCAGGCCGGCCTCGCGGCACATCGCGACGGCCTGCCGCAGCACGTCGGGTGTGGTGAACGAGGCCAGGTAGGCGTCGAAGACGAAGCAGCCCAACCGGCCCCGGTGCCGCTCCAGCAGCTCCGACAGGGACTCCAGGCGCAGATCGACCCAGTTGAGTACGGGCTCGGACTCGCCGATCCCGCGCATCCCGTCGGTGTACCGGAGCTTTTCGCGCAATGGCGAGTGCAGCGGCTCGTGCCACTTCAGGGAGTTGGCGATCTGGGAGTCGTGCCAGCCGACATAGCCGCTGCGGACGATACCGAGCCGGCCGGTCCGCATAGCGGCCAGCCGGAAAGCCGCGGTGACGGCCTCCGAGGCGGTCTTGAAGAACGCGCCCCTGTCTCCGGGACGCTCGCCCAGCAGCCGTTCCAGATATTCCTGGTGGAAGGTGGTGAACCCCGGCATCATGATGCCGTTGGTCAGATAGCCGCCGAGAATTTCGTTGAAGAGGTCGTCCGAGTGGCCAATTATCACTGGTCCATAACCCATGACGAAGTCGATGTACGGCACGCCGTTCGCGTCCGATACCTCGCCTCTCTTACCTCGCGAGAACAGGAGCTGTTGTCCCTCTGCCCTGAACTTTTTGGTGATCTTCGAGTGAGCGATCCGCTCATATTGCAACAATGATCCTCTCCTTCCGGGCCATGCTTAATAAGATCGAAATGCAATTCCAGCGACAATACCTTCGCCCGGCCGGACTCCGTCAAGTACTCCTTTTTCCAGGGTCACCCGATATTCCGGGTTCTCCGCGCGATGAAAAGAAAAGGGATCACGCGGAGCCGATCACGCGCGGGCCAGGCGACTCGGCGGCGACATAGCAAGGCTTCGAGAGCGCCGTCAAGTGCTCCTTATTCCAGGGTTGACAAAACGGTCGCCGCATATCAAGTTGTGTGGGCCATTGTCGGCGTGATGTGGAGGCGACGTGGACCACGAAGCGACCCGGGGAAGCCCGGATATCATCGGGCGCAGTAAGCGTCTGTGGTTACTGCCCGGCGGGCGGTGCCTCGTGCAGATAATCCCCAGCCTGCGCAGTTTCACCTACCAGCGTGATGAAATCGTCGAGCGTACCGGCCCGCTGCGGCTGGCTTTCTACGAAAGGGCCGCGGCCAGGATCGAGGCCGCGGGGGTGCGGTGCGCGTTCAGGGAACGGGTCGCCGAGGACTCCTACCTCGCCGACTACTGCCCCGCGCCCCCCTTCGAAGTGATCGTGAAGAACAGGGCCACCGGATCGACCACCCGGAAGTACCCCGGCCTGTTCGAGGACGGCGCGCCACTGCCCCGCCCGGTCGTGAAGTTCGACTACCGGATCGACCCCGAGGACCAGCCGATCGGCGAGGACTACCTGAGGGTCCTCGGGCTGCCGGTCGAGGAGATGCGCGAACGCGCGCTCGCCGTCAACGAGGTGCTGCGATCGTGGCTGCGCCCGCTGGACGTGTGGGACTTCTGCCTCATCTTCGGGCAGGCGGGCAACGGCGAGCTGACCGTCATCTCCGAGATCTCCCAGGACTGCATCCGGCTGCGGCACGAGGACGGATCCCCCCTGGACAAGGACCTGTTCCGGGACGGTGTCGAAGCAGACGAGATCGTCAACCAGTGGAGTCGCGTCCTCGATGTCATCAAGTGACGCCCGGGTCGCGCTGGTCACCGGCACCAATCGCGGCAGCGGAAAGGCCATCGCCGAGGAACTACGCGACCGCGGCTATCGCCTCTTCTCCCTGAACCGGTCCTTGGCGAGGGAGGACTGGCTCGGGGAGCTCCGGTGCGATCTGGCCGACCCCGCGCAGATCAGGAGCGGGGTCGGCCAGGTGCTCGACGAGGCGGGCCGGATCGACGTCTGCGTGTCCAACGCGGTCGAGCGGGTTCTCGACCCGATAGCCGAGTTGAGCGGGGCGGACTGGGAACGGCTGGTCTCGATCAACCTCAGCGCCAGCTTCCACCTGGTCAAGGCCGTCCTGCCCGCGTTGCGGGCCGGCCGTGGCGTCTTCGTCGCGATGGGCAGCCACGCCGGCACCCGCTACTTCGAGGGCGGCGCCGCCTACAGCGCCACCAAGGCCGGGCTGAAGGCGCTGGTCGAGACGCTGCTGCTGGAGGAACGCCGCAACGGGGTCCGGGCCTGCCTCGTCTCTCCGGGAGCCATCGCCAACCTGGACGGCGATGACTCGGCGCACAAGATGAGCACGCGGTCGGTCGCCCGTTGCGTGGGCACCATCGTCGACTCCTGGCCGACGGACCTCGTGGTGGGAGAAATAGAGGTACGCCCGGCCGACCTTGCCGAACCGCCCATCACCGGCATCGACCGTCTTCTGCATGTGTAGTTTCCGAGGAGGAATCATGCTCTCCCTCGTACTGCCGAAGGGGTCGCTGGAGCGGCGGGCCCTACAGCTGTTCGCGGCCGCGGGACTGCCCATCCGGCGGCCCTCCGAACGGTCCTACCGTGGCGTGATCGACTACACCGGCGTGACGCACGTCGCGTTCTACAAGCCGCGCGAGATCCCCTTGGCGGTCGAGAGCGGGACGTTCGACCTCGGGCTGACCGGCGCCGACTGGATCGAGGAGACCGGGGCCAAGGTCGAGGTGGCGGAGTCCTTCGACTACTCCAGGAACACCGAGCGGCCATGGCGGCTGGTGCTCGCGGCCCCGGCCGACCACCCCGCCACCAGCGTGAGCGACCTGCCCGACGGCGTCCGCGTGGCCACCGAATACCCGAACATCGGCCGCCGCTTCTTCCAGGCCGCCGGACGGCGGGCCGAGGTGGTCGTGTCCTACGGCGCGACGGAAGCCAAGATCCCGGAGCTGGCCGATGTCATGATGGACGTCGTGGAGACGGGCCATTCGCTCCGCCAGAACAACCTGCGGATCATCGAGACCATCCGGACCTGCGGCGCGCAGCTGATCGCCAACCCGGCCGCGTACGCCGAGAAGGGCAAACGCGGCGTGATCCAGAACATCGCGCTGCTGCTGCGCGGCGCCTGGGTCGGCCCGTCCCACGTGCTGCTGACGGTCCGGACGCTGGCCGAAACCCTGCCCCAGGTGGTCACCGCGATGCCCGGCCGATCGTGGCGCGCCGGGTCGGACCTGGCGGACGAGAACCTGGTCGTGCTCCAGGGAGTGCTGCCGCGCGGGGACGTCCCTGAGACGATCGACGTCCTGCTGTCGGCCGGAGCGGTCGACGTCACCGAATCGGGAATCGGCCTCCTCGCCTCGAACGTGTCGCGATGCTGATCCGTACCACGAACGACCGGCTCGTCCCCGTGGACGGAGCCGGCTGGCGCGCGTCCTCCGGCCTGCTCGAACTGCGTCTGGCCGCCCCCGTCTCCGCCGACCCCGCCATCCCCGCGCCCGCCGTCCCCGCCGACACGATCCCGGGGGGCGCCGCGGTCGCCCGCGTTCTGCTCGCCGTTGACCTGGACTGCCGTTCCCACGTGCTCGACGTCGACCTCATCGGGCTGCCCGCCGAACTGCTGGCGCCACTGAGCCGGTACGCCGTCCCTCCCCGCCCGTCCACCGGCAGCGGTCCCGTCGCCTTGGACCTGGACGCGGCCTGGTTGTGGATCCACGTCCAGGACGGTCACCGCGTGTCCCGGCAGCGCCGGTCCGCCGACGTGCGCTTCTCCTTCGCCGGAGCCGGGCTGGTGGCCATCCAGGCGCGCCTGACCGAAGCGGCGAATGAACCAGATTAGAGCGAAGGAGACTCATGGACCGCCAGCCAACGCCGGACACCACGGAACCGAGGGAGAAGTCGCCGCAGCGCTCCCCGTGGGTGCTGATCGCCATCGTCTATCTCGGCGGGGTCGCCGCGGCGATGAGCCTCGGCAAGTTCGCCTCCGTCGGGCCGGCGGTGGCCGGTGAGCTCGGGCTGTCGCTGTCGGAGCTGGGCTGGGTGATCTCGGCGGTCGTCGGCGTGGGCGCCGTCGTCGGCCTGCCCGCCGGATACCTGGTCCGCCGCTTCGGCACGGAGCGGTCGCTGATCACCGGGCTGGTCTTGATGGGTGCGGCGAGCGCGGCGAGCGTGTGGGCGGGCGGCTTCGGCTGGTTGCTGACCGCCAGAGGTGTCGAGGGCGCCGGATACGTCCTGGTCACCATCGCCTGCCCGGCGCTGATCCTCCGCCTGGCCAGTGAACGGGACCGCGGCACCGCCCTGTCGATCTGGGCCACGTTCGTCGCCGTCGGCATCGGACTGAGCACCCTCGGGGGCGGCGTACTGGGCTCCGCTCTGGGCTGGCGTGGCTGGATCGGGCTGATCACCGCACTGACGCTGGCGATGGCCCTGGTGGTCTGGGTACGGCTGCCGCGCGGGTCCGGCCGGCTGGTGGCGGCCGGACCCGTTCCCAAGATCGGGGCCCTGAAGTGGCCGGCGGCACTCGCCCTCGCCTTCTGCCTGGGCGCGCTGGTGACCATTCCGGTGATCGTCCTGCTGCCCACCCTCCTCATCGAGGAGTACGGCCGCACGGCCACCGCCGCCGGCGCGGTGACCTCGGTGATCTCCCTGCTCAGCGCGCTCGGCGGATTGGCCGTGGGAGTGCTGCTCCGCCGTGGCACGCCGGTCCGCGTGCTCGCGCTGGTCGGCCTCCTCACCGTCCCGGCGGCCTGGCTCATGTACGGTGGCGCGGCTTCGCTGACGGCGGCGCAGGTCGGCGCGGCGATCATCTCGATGGAGAACGGCTTCCTGGGAGCCCTCGTCTTCGCCGCGCTCCCGATGGTGCTGGACCGTCTCGACCACGCCGATGTCGGCAACGGCGTCGTCGCTCAGGCGGGCAGCCTCGGGTCGTTGCTCGGTCCGCCCATGTTCGGCCTGGTGGTCGCCGGGCCGGGCTTCCAGGCCCTCGTACCGGTCATCGCCGTCGGGATGATCGCCGCCGTCGGCGCACTGCTGCTGGTCGGCGGCCGGGCGGCCCGGTCATCGACTGAGCCCGTCAAAGCGCAACCCAGGTAGCCATCGCGAACGCCGGAGGGGGCGTCAGCATGCGTGGACAGAGCCCGCTCGAAGACACCGAACAACGCCTCCTGCCCGCCCCGGCCTGGGGTCTGGTGATCGCGCTCACGCTGACCGCCGTAGCCGCCGTGTCGCTCCTGATGGTCTTCGGCTGGGGTGTCCACCCGGTGGAGCGCGCGGTGGTGGTGCCGCCGGTCGCGGAGGCGACGCCCATCCAGTCGATCCTGAGGTTGTTCCTCGCCGTGGCGGTCATCGGCGGACTGGCCTCGCTCGGCGGCGTCGTGGCCCGTCGTATCGGCCAGCCCTCAGTGGTGGGACAGATCGTGGCCGGGCTGCTGCTGGGGCCGTCCGCGCTGGGCGCGCTGGCGCCGGCGGCGACCGAGCTGATCATGCCAGCCGCCGCCATGCAGCACTTGAACCTGCTCGCCCAGGCCGGGCTGGCGATCTTCATCTTCACCGTGGGAACGGAGTTCGACCACACCGCCCTGGGCGGGCAACGCACCGTCGTGGGCGTCGCCGCCCTGGCGATGGTGGCCGTACCCTTCGCCCTGGGCACTGTCGCGGCGATCCCGTTCGCCTCCGCGCTCGCCGGCCCGGCGGCGGGCAAGACGGAGTTCGTCCTGTTCATCGGGACCGCGCTGAGCGTCACCGCGTTACCCGTGCTGGCCAGGATCCTCCAGGAAGTCGGCCTGACCGGCACCCGGCTGGGCTCGCTGGCCATCCTGTGCGCCGGGATCGCCGACGTACTCGCGTGGTGTGCGCTCGCCGCGGTGATCGCGCTCGCGCACGCCCGCTCACCCGCCGGCGCGCTGACCACGATGCTGCTCTCCGCCGTCCTGGTCCTCCTCGCGCTCCTCGTGCTCCGCCCCGCGCTCAGGACCCTGGCCGACAGGTACGCGGCGACCAGGTTGCCCGCGCCCGCCAGCCTCGTGCTCGTCCTGGGCCTGATCTTCTCCCTGGCGGCGGCGACGGACGTCATCGGCGCGCACGCGATCTTCGGCGCCCTCCTGGCCGGCGTCGTGATCCCCCGTAACGCCCGCGTCCTGGGCACGGTCCCCGACCGTCTCGCCTCACTCAACCGCGCGCTGCTGCTGCCGGTGTTCTTCGCCTCGATCGGGCTGCAGGCCGACGTACGCATGGCCTTCGACGACCCGACGGTGCTGTTGGGCGGGGCGGTCCTGCTGGTGGCCGCGGTCCTCGGCAAACTCGGCACCGCCGCCGTGACCGCCTGGGCCGGCGGCATGCCGGGACGGCTCGCGCTCGGCCTCGGCGTCCTCATGAACGCGCGCGGCGTCACCGAGATCGTCGTGCTCAGCACGGGGCTCAGCATCGGCGTGATCGGGCCGGGCACGTTCACCGTGCTAGTGATGATGGCGCTGATCACCACCGTGATGACGGTACCCGCGCTGCGCCTGCTGGGGCTGTTCCATCCGGAGCGGACGCTCCCCGCCCCGATGCCGCGACCAGCCGAAAAGGAGCGCCTTCCCTGAGCGTCTATGCGGCGTCTACGAAAGGTGGAGGGTGGTCTGCTGCGTGGGCTGGCGCGTTCGGCGCTGGGCGGGGAGTCCTTGATCCAGCACCTGACGGAAATGCTCCCCTTCGAGCGCGCCTGACGCATTGACCTCTAGTCGACTCTAGGGTGCACAATCCCGCCCAACGCTCAATGTGGAGGGGATTCCCATGAGGTATCGCATGATCGGCAGCGATCCGAAGACTCGTCGTCAGGTCAGTGTGCTGAGTCTTGGCGCCATGCTGTTCGGCACCGCCATCGACGAGGCGACGTCGTACGCCATCCTCGACCGCTTCGTCGAGGCCGGCGGCACCTTCCTCGACACCGCCAACAACTATGCCTATTGGGTCAACGGCACTCAGGGGGGTGAAAGCGAGGCGCTGCTGGGCCGCTGGAGACGCAGCCGCGACATCACGGATGAGATCGTCATCGCCACCAAGCTCGGCGGGCGGCCGAACGTTCCATCGTCTGCCCTCAGCCATGACCTTGAGGGCTTGTCGGCCCGGGTGATCCGGGAATCCTCGGAGCGAAGCCGGGAGCGGCTTGGCGTGGACAAGCTGGATCTCCTGTACGCACACGCCTACCTCGAAGGTTCCAAGGTGCCGCTGGAGGAGACGGTCGAAGGTTTCGCGGGTCTGGTCGAGGAAGGCGCTGTTGGTCTGCTCGGGGCGAGTAATCACTGGACGTGGCGACTCGAGCGGGCCCGGAACCTGGCGGCCGCGGCGGGGCTGCCCGGCTATGAGGTCGTGCAATATCACCACACGTACCTCCGGCAGCGCACCGATCTTCCGACGCTGCGCTCTCAGGACGGCAACCTCGGCGTGGTCGGCGGTGATCTGCTCAGCTACCTGCGAGCCGAGCCCGAACTCACGCTGGTCGCCTACTCACCCTTGCTGAGCGGCGGTTACGTACGTGACGACAAGCCGCTTGGCGTCGCCTTCGATCACGCGGGCACACCTCAGCGTCTCGCGGCGTTGCGGGAAGTGGCCCACGAGACAGGAGCGACCGTCAACCAGGTGGTGCTCGCCTGGCTCATCGGCGGCGAGATCCCGATGATCCCGCTGATCGGCGCTTCCTCGGTCGAGCAGCTGGAGGAGAGTCTGGCCGCGGCGGACCTGGAGTTGACGGCGGAACAGCGGGCGAAACTCGACGCCGCCTACTGACCCGACATCACCCGGCGGGCATGATGGCTCGCCGGGTGGTGCCCGCCATCGTCAGACGACCCGGATGAACACGCGGTCGTAGCGGGTGAGGGGGAACGTGCCGTCGTCGGTGCCCTGGAGGATGATCGAGATGGTCTGGCCCGGTGTCGCGTCCGCCGGGACGGTGACGGCGGCCCGGCCGCGACCGCGGTCGGTGATGGTGGCGGTGCCGGGGTAGCTGCCTTCCTCTCGGTACTGCGACCAGCGGAGTGCCACAGAATCCCGGTCAGGATCGGTGGTGCGGCCGGTCAGCGTGACGACGGAGCCGGGCCGGGCCCGGACGGTGTCGTTGCCGTCGATGTCGACCATCGGCGCATGGTTACCGTCGCGGTGCTTGGGGGTCAGGGTCCACCGCATCCGGGCCGCGAAGTCGTTCTGCGCGGCTCCGGCCCACCGCAGCGTCGTGTAGTTCTTGACGTCGGCGCCGGTTTCGTCCTTCTCCGCGCCCACCATGGTCCACAGGTTCGGCGAGGTGGTCGTCTGGGTCGCCCGGCCACCCCAGCCGCCGAGCAGCGGGTTCTCCGGATCCTGGATGCCGGTGTCGAGCAAGGGGTTGAAGGCGACGTTGTCGCCCTCGGAAAGGAAGTCGTACGGCGCCAGCGGCTTGCACCAGCCGCCCGCGGCACGCTCGGGGTCGCCGAAGATGTCGAGTTGGTCGCCCGGCATCGACTGGCCGTCCAGCCATGACCGGTAGAGCGAGCCCAGCGGCCCGATCTGGATGTTCTTCTTGATCCACGCGCCGCTGAAGTAGACGCGGTCTGCCGGTAGACCTCGGACGTTGCCCTGCCCGCGCTCGCAGTTGTAGCCCCAGGTTCCTGCCAATTCGATCACGGAAACCTTACCGTACGTGATTGGAGCGTCGCAAGAAGCTCCGATCACGGCATGCTCGCGCCCAGAGGGCGCTCACGCGCGGGAGCGTACTGAGCGGCCCCGTCGAGAGCCGCGATCACGCAGGCCATGCCCGGATACGTCGCCTACTCCGGGGGGCGGGAGCCTGGAGGGAGGCACAGCAACTCTTCTGTGAATGCCTATTCACCGCTGAGTGGCGAATGGCATGCGCAGTATTCATGCTGCTCCTGGATGTCGTCAAGGTTGCCGACACATGACCAAGGGCGCCCCATTGACACCTCTTTTCATCCTCCCGTAACTTGCTTGCATGTCTGATCGTGATCGCATAAACATTCAGCCCTACGATGAGCCGGTCTACGGGGCCGGCATCTGGCACTTCGCCACCTATGTCGACCGGTATGCGACCGACGGCTACGGCGAGCCGAAGACGGTCTTGGACTGCATCAAGCTTGCCGGGGCAGTGGGCGACCTCTCCGTCGTCGACCTGAACTGGCCGTTTCCGCCCGGCGGCATCAGCACCGCCGAGGTGCGGGCGGCGCTCGACGAGCAGAACCTGCGCGCGATCGCGGTCACGCCCGAGTTCTACACGGGCAAGTTCGCCAAGGGCGGTTTCACCAACCCCGACCCCGCCGTACGCCAGGACGCCATCGACCTGGTGGCGGCCGCGGCCGAAGTCGGGCGTGAGCTGGGTGTCGACTACATCAAGTTGTGGCCCGGGCAGGACGGTTACGACTATCCCTTCCAGGCCGACTACACCGACCTGTGGGACAAGTCGGTCGGCGCGGTCCGCGAGCTCGCGCAGGCCTTCCCCGACTTGAAGTTCGCGATCGAGTACAAGCCGCGCGAGCCGCGCAACCGGATGGTCTTCTCCTCCGTCGCGCGCACCCTGCTCGCGATCGAGGACATGGGCGTGGACAACGTCGGCATCCTGCTCGACTTCGGCCACTCCCTGTACGGCGGCGAGACGCCGGCCGAGGCCGCCAAGATGGCGATGAGCCGCGGAAAACTCTTCGCGATCGACGTCAACGACAACTTCCGCGGCTGGGACGACGACATGGTCGTCGGCTCGGTGCACCTGCTGGAGACGTTCGAGTTCTTCTTCGCCCTGCGCGACGCCGGCTGGGAGGGCGTCTGGCAGCTCGACCAGTTCCCGTTCCGCGAGGACTCCGTCGAGGCGGCGCGGGCGGGCATCCGTACCATGCGCGCCTTCCACCACGCACTGGGCTACCTCGACCGCGACGCGCTCGCCGCCGCTCAGTCGGCGCAGGACGCCCTCGGCGCCCAGCGCATCGCGAAGCGGGCGCTCTACCGGGCACTCGCCGAGAGCGAGTCCGAATGACCGCCGTGAAGACCGCGTCCAGGCCCCTCGAACTGGACGCGCCCGTCGCCAACGCCTACGTCGAGCGCAGCGCGCTCCTGCGCGCGGCCTCGCCCGCCGAGGCGGCCCCCGAGCTGGCCGGAATCGCCACGCGTATCCGGCGCGACATCCTCACGACCATCCAGGCGGCCCGGATGGGGCACGTCGGCGGCGACCTGTCGGTGACGGACCTGCTGGTGACCGCCATGTGGGGGACGCTGCGGCTCGACCCGCACGACCCGGCCAACCCGCTGCGCGACCGGTTCGTGCTGAGCAAGGGCCACTGCGCCGCCGCGCTGTACTCGACGCTGGCCTCCTGCGGCTTCTTCCCCCAGGAGCGGCTCGCCGAGTACATGGCGCCGCTGTCGCCGCTGAACGGCCACCCCAACCGGGTCAAGGTGCCCGGCGTGGAGACCAACACGGGCCCGCTCGGGCACGGCTTCCCGGTCGCCACCGGCTGCGCCCTCGGCGCCAAGCTGCGCGGCGAGACCTGGCGCACCATCGTCGTCCTCGGTGACGGCGAGATGCAGGAGGGCAGCAACTGGGAGGCGGCCATGACGGCCGCCCACTACGGGCTGGCGAACCTGACGGCCGTGGTCGACCGCAACCGGCTGCAGCAGGGCGCGCGTACCGAGGACACCAAGTCGCTGGAGCCGCTCGACCAGAAGTGGGCGAGCTTCGGCTGGGAGGTGCGCGTCATCGACGGCCACGACCACGCCGCGATCAAGCAGGCGTACGCGCCGTCGTCGACGGGCAAGCCCGTCGCCGTCATCGCCAACACCGTCAAGGGCAAGGGTGTCTCATTCATGGAAGACCGGGTCGAGTGGCACCACAAGGTGCCCACCGACGAGCAGGTCCAGCTCGCGCTCGAGGAGCTGAGCCGATGACCGCCCTCGCCGAGCAGGCGCCCACGTTCGACTGCCGCGTCGACTTCGGCGAGGAGCTGGCCGCCCTGGCCCGCGCCGACGAGCGGATCGTGGCGGTCTGCAATGACTCGGTCGGATCCAGCAACCTGGTCAAATTCCGCGAGGAGTTCCCCGACCGCCTGATCAACGTCGGCATCGCCGAACAGGACCTCGTCGGCGTGTCAGCCGGCCTGGCCAACGCCGGTTTCATCCCCTTCGTCTCCGCCGCGGCGCCGTTCCTCACCGGGCGCGCCCTGGAGCAGATCAAGGCGGACGTGGCCTACAGCGACCGGCACGTGGTGCTGTGCGGGCAGAGTCCGGGCATGGCGTACGGCGAGCTGGGACCCACCCACCACTCCATCGAGGACCTGTCCTGGATGCGCGCTGTCCCCGGGCTGCGCATCGTCGTCCCGGCCGACCCGTCGCAGACCCGCGACGCCATACGCTGGGCCGCGGCGTCCGGTCTCCCCTCCTATATCCGGATCCCCCGCTTCAAGGTCCCCGCCGTGACACCGGCGGGCGCGCCCTTCGTGGCCGGCCGGGCGACGCGCCTGGCCGAAGGCGACGACGTGACCGTGATCGCGATCGGCACGATGGTCTCGCGGGCCCTCGACGCCGCCGCGCTCCTGCGCGCGGAGGGCCTCACCGCGCGGGTGGTCAACATGACCTTCGTCGAGCCGCTGGACGTGGCCGAGGTCGTCGCCGCCGCGGAGCAGACCGGCGCGATCATCACCGCGGAGGAGGGCCTGCTGTCCGGCGGCCTGGGCGCCGCCGTCGCCAAGGTCGTCGCGGAGCGCCATCCGGTCCCCGTACGCATGCTGGGTGTCCCGACGTTCGCACCGACGGGAAGCACGTCCTTCCTGCTCGACCACTTCGGCCTGAACGCCGAGGGCATCGTCAAGGCCGCCCGTGAGGCTTTGGGACGGGTCTGATGGAACCGCTCGTCCTCGCCATCGATCAGGGCACCGGCTCCACCAAGGCCCTGCTGGTCGACGCCGCCGGTCAGGTCGTGGCCCGTGCCAGTGCGCCGCTGTCCCAGAGCCACCCGGCTCCGGGGCTGGCGGAGCAGGACGCCGAGGAACTGCTCGGCAGCGTCCGCGACGCCGCCGCCGCCTGCCTGCGGCAGGACGATCCGCGGGCCGTACGCGGGATCGGGCTGAGCACCCAGCGCGAGTCGGTGGTCCTGTGGGACGCGGCTACCACCCGGCCGGTCGCGCCGCTGGTCGGCTGGCAGGACCAGCGCGGCGCGGACCGGGCGGCCCAGCTGCTGGAGGAAGGGTACGGCGACCTGGTCCGGGGTCGTACCGGGCTCCCGCTGGATCCCATGTTCTCGGCGCTGAAGATGGGCGCCCTGCTCGACCGGCACGATCCGGCGCGCGAGCGCAGCGGGCGCGGCGAGTTGCGCCTGGGCACCGTGGACGCGTGGCTGCTCGACGCGCTCACCGGCGAGTTCGTCACCGAGGTGGGCAACGCCTCCCGTACTCAGCTGCTGAACCTGGCGACCGGTGACTGGGACGACGAACTGCTGGACATCTTCGGCGTCCCCCGCGCGGCGCTGGGCCACGTCGTCGCCTCCACCGGCCCTTTCGGCACGGTCCGCGACCTGGATCCGCTGCCCGCCGGGGTGCCCGTGCTCGCGGTGCTGGGCGATTCGCACGCCGCGCTGTTCGCGCACGCGGGCTGGCGGCCGGGCGTGGTCAAGGTGACCTACGGCACGGGATCGTCGGTGATGACGGTCGCGGAGTCGCCGGGCGGTCCGGGCGGTCCGGGTGGGCTGGGTGGGTCGGGTGGGTCGGGTGGGTCGGGAAGTCCGGTCTGCGACACGATCGCCTGGTCGACCGGGCAGCGGCCGACGTTCGCCAGGGAGGCGAACATCCGCTCCACCGGCCGGACCCTGACCTGGCTGGCGGAGTTGCTCGGCATCTCCGCGGACCAGGTCGTCGACCTGGCGGCTGGCTCCGACGCGGGCGACGTCACCCTCGTACCGGCCTTCGGCGGCCTGGGCGCGCCGTGGTGGGACCCCCGGGCGGTGCCGGTGCTGGCCGGGTTCGATCTCGGCACCGGGCGGGAGCAGCTCGCGCGGGCGGCCCTGGAGTCGGTGGCGCACCAGGTCGACGACGTCCTGACCGCTATGCCGGGCCTGCGCCGGATCGTCGCCGACGGCGGCCTGACCCGCAGCGCCGCGCTCATGCGGCTGCAGGCCGGCCTGAGCGATGTCGAGGTGGCCCGCACCCGGCATCACGAGCTGTCGGCGGGCGGCGCGGCGGACCTGGCCGGGCTCGGACTGGGCCTGTGGACCACCGGCGACCTCGAACGCCGGGCCGACGGCGACGTGGAGATCTTCACCCCTGACTGGAGCGCGGAGCACCGCAGGGCAGCCGCGGCGAGATGGCACCAGCGCCTCACGGTCGCCCGCGACCTCGGCGCACGCGCGAACGGGAGTACGTCATGACAGCAGTGCAATCTACCCGGCCCGGCCGGCTCACGCTGGGCCGCGGCAGCCTGATCGCGCTCGTGCTCGTGATCATCGCGATCATCGCCAGTACGACGTACCGCTCGGACACCGCGCCGCGCGCCGGCGAGCAGGCGAAGTTCGACCCGGCCCGCTACGGCGCCGCGACCTACGGGCCGAAGGTCGTACCGGCGATCAAGGGCAAGGCCGTCGACATCGTCACGCTGAGCAAGGCGATCGCCGACGACACGGACGCGGCCGGCCAGAAGTACGGCCACCGCGCCGGCACCGGGCCCTACAGCTACGCCGTCACGCTGACCGGCACCGCCGGTTCGGCGAAGAGCGGCCTGCTGCCGGTCGAGGTGCCCGGCATCGGCAAGGCCAGGGTCCAGGTGCAGATCGGCCCGGCCATCAACGGCACGGCGCTGCGCGACGCGGTCGGTTTCATCGCGTTCGGCCAGTTCGTCAACCAGGTCGACTACGCCGACGCGGGCACCGCCCTGAACAACGAGGTCAAGGCGAAGGTGCTGTCGTCGCTCGACGTCCCGTCACTCGACGGCAAGAAGGTCACCGTGGTCGGCGCGATGACACCGCTGACCGCCGACGTACTGACCATCACCCCGATCTCCGTCGAGGCGGCGTCGTGACGGCGACTCCGGTGCTGCGGGCGGTCGACGTCACCAAGGTGTACGGCGGGACGCAGGCGCTCAAGGGCGTCTCGCTCGACATCGTCCCGGGGCGCGTGGTGGTGCTGTTCGGCGAGAACGGCGCCGGCAAGTCGACGCTGATGAAGATCCTCAGCGCGGTCGAGTCGCCCACCACCGGCCAGGTGGAGCTCGACGGGAAGGTCGTCGAGTTCGGCAGCGCCCGCGACGCGGCCGATCGCGGCATCTCGATCATCCATCAGGAACTGAGCCTGTGCTCGAACCTGAGCATCCAGGACAACCTGTTCCTCGGCCGGGAGCGGACCCGCGGCGGCGTCCTCGTCGACCGCGCGACCATGCGGTCGATGGCGGCCGGCGTGCTCCGCCGTCTGGACGGGGCGCTGAACCCCGATCTGATGGTCGGCGACCTGCGGCTGGGCCAGCAGCAACTCGTCGAGATCGCCCGCGCGCTGCTGCAGGACGCCCGGATCCTGATCATGGACGAGCCGACGTCGGCACTGAGCGCCCCCGAGGTGGAGGTCCTCTTCCAGGTCATCCGCGAGCTCACGGCCGAAGGCGTGGCGATCGTCTACATCTCCCACCACCTGGAGGAGGCGCTCGACATCGCCGACGACGTGGCCGTGCTCCGCGACGGCTCCATGGTCGCCACGGCCGCCGCCGCCGACGTCGACCTCGCCTGGGTCGTCCGCAAGATGGTCGGCCGCGACCAGGACGACCTCTTCCCGGCCCGCGAGCCCAAACTCGGGCCGGTGGCGCTGGAGATGGTCGAGCTGTCGGTCGCCGACCCCGCCAACCCCGACCGCCTGGCCGTCGACGGCGTCTCGCTCACCGTCCGCGCCGGTGAGACGGTCGGCATCTACGGGCTCATGGGCAGCGGCCGTACCGAACTTCTGGAATGCCTGGCCGGCCGCCTGCACGCCGAATCGGGAGAGATCCGCCTGTACGGGGAGCCGGTCGTCGGCACCGTACGCAGCCGCATCCAGGCCGGGCTGGCCCTGGTCCCCGAGGACCGCCAGCGCGACGGGCTGGTCCAGACGATGAGCGTGGGCCAGAACCTGTCCCTGGCCGCGCTGACCGGTTTCGTCCGCCGCCTGTTCGTGAACCGCACGAAGGAACGCGCCGCCGTCGAGACGATGATCACCGATGTCACCGTCAAGACCAGCGGCCCCGACGCCCCGATCGGCTCGCTGAGCGGCGGCAACCAGCAGAAGGTCGTCATCGGCAAGGCCCTGATGACCGGCCCCCGCGTACTGCTGCTCGACGAACCGTCCCGCGGCGTGGACGTCGCCGCCAAGGCCGACGTCTTCGAACTGATGGCGCGGCAGGCCGAACGCGGCCTGGCGGTGCTGTTCACCACATCTGAGACCGAAGAGGCGCTGCACATACCCGATCGCCTGCTCGTCCTGGTCCGCGGCAGGCTGATCGCCGACCTCCGGGCCGGCGAGATCACCCGCGACCAGCTGATGAGCCTGGCCGACAGCGCCGACACCACCGAAGAGGTCAGCCATGACTGACAGCGCCAACACCACTGAAGAGGTTAGCCATGGCTGACACCCTGACCAACGACCACGCAGCCGTGCTGCGCCAACGCCGCCGGGCGGCGGCAGAGGCGCGCCGCCTGAAGACGCTCAATTCGATCTTCGAGCTACGTGCGTTCATCGCGCTCGGTGTCCTGATCATCGTCTTCGCCCTGCTGTCCGACTCCTTCCTCACTGTCGACAACCTGATCACGATGATCAAGCACGTGGCCATCAACGCCGTCCTGGCGCTCGGCATGCTGCTGGTGATCCTCAAGGGCGGCATCGACCTGTCGGTCGGCTCCATCGTCGGGTTGTCGGGCGTGATCGCCGGCGAACTGCTCCAGGGCGTACATCTGAGCCTGTTCGGCGTCATCGCCTACCCGCCGGTGTGGGCGGTGGTCATCCTGTGCATCGCGGCCGGCACCGTGATGGGCAGCATCAACGGCCTGCTCATCACCAGACTGAACGTCGCGCCCTTCATCGCGACGCTGGGCATGCTGTACGTCGCGCGCGGCGCCGCGCTCCTGATCTCCGGCGGCACCACCTATCCCAAGCTCGGCGGCGACCCCAGCACTCACAACACCGGCTTCGACTGGATCGGCGGCGGCCGGCCGCTCGGCCTTCCGGTGGCGATCTGGATCATGATCATCCTCGCCGCCGTCGTCGCCGTACTCCTGCGCTCGACGCCCTTCGGCCGCTGGCTCTACGCCACGGGCGGCAACGAGCGGGCCACCGAGCTCACCGGCGTCCCCGTCCAGCGCGTCAAGGTGATCGTCTACATGATCTCCGGCGCCTGCGCCGCGATGTCCGGCCTCATCATCGCCTCCGAGCTCACCTCGGCCGCGCCGCAGGCCGGTGACAGCTTCGAACTGAACGCCATCGCGGCCGTCGTCATCGGCGGCGCCGCCCTGTCCGGCGGACGCGGGAACGTACGCGGCACTCTCGTCGGCGCCCTGGTCATCGGCTTCCTCGCCGACGGCCTGGTCATCGTCGGCGTCTCGACGTTCTGGCAGATCTTCATCAAGGGCACCGTGATCATCGTCGCGGTCATCCTCGACCAGACCCAGCAGCGCTTCCAGCGCCGCGGCGCCGCCGCCTCGGCGGTCGCGGTGGCGGTGGCCGACGAACCGGCGACCACCGACGACGAACCGGTCAGACCCAGCGCCCCGGCCCGCTGACCTTCCTTTTTCCAAACGCCGACCCTCGTCCCACCCCATTTCCATTTCCAGACTTCCGCACCGGAACGGTTCCAGAACCGTTCCCACCCCCCATCCCGCGTCCACGCCGGCGCGTCTTCCAGGAGGTAAACCATGTCCCATCCCAGCCGTCGCCTGGTCGTCCAGGCCGCGGCGGCCCTGACCACAGGGCTGCTGACGCTGACCGCATGCGGATCATCCGGCGAACCCGCGGCCTCGACGGCGTCGAGCGCCTCCTCGTCGTCGAGCGCCTCCGCACCCAAGAGCAACCTGATCGCGATCATCACCCCCTCGCCGGACAACCCGTTCTTCAAGGCCGAGGCGGACGCGGCCAAGAAGAAGGCCGAGTCGCTCGGCTACCAGACCTCGGTGGACTCCCACGACGACGACCCGAACAAGCAGAGCGAGCTGATCGACTCGGCCATCTCGCGCAAGGCCGCGGCGATCATCCTCGACAACGCCGGCGCCGACGCCTCCATCGGCCCCGTGCAGAAGGCCACGACCGCCGGGATCCCGGTCTTCCTGATCGACCGGGAGATCAACCAGACCGGCATCGCCAAGGCCCAGATCGTCTCCAACAACTCCCAGGGAGCCCAGCTGGCCGCCCAGGAGTTCGTGAAGGGTATGAAGGAGAAGGGCAACTACGTCGAGCTCACCGGCAAGGAATCCGACACCAACGCCGGCGTGCGCTCCAAGGGCTTCGGCGACGTCATCTCGCAGTACCCGGACCTGAAGCGGGTCGCCCAGCAGACCGCGAACTGGGACCAGCAGGAGGCTTTCAGCAAGATGGAGACCATCCTCCAGCGCAACCCGGACATCCAAGGCGTGATCGCCGGCAATGACACTATGGCACTCGGCGCCGTGGCGGCGTTGAAGGCCGCCAAGAAGAGCGGCGTCATCGTCGTCGGCTTCGACGGCAGCCCGGACGCCATCGCGCAGATCAAGGCCGGAACCATGCTCGCCACCTCCCTGCAGCCGGCCGCGCTCGGCGCCACGACCGCGGTCGAGCAGGCCGACAAGTTCGTCAAGACCGGCGCGACCGGGCAGCCGGAGAAGCAGTCGATCGACTGCGAGATCATTACGAAGGACAACGCCGACCAGTACGGCGTCTTCGCGAAACTCTGAGGCGCCGGAGGCTAGGGGCGACGACATCGCCTCTAGCCGCTCCAACGTCTAGCATGCAGACCGGACGCTCCGGGCGACGCGCTCACCGGAGCGAGGAAGGACGGGGAACTCACGTGGTGATCGCTTCGACTCCCAGCCCCGACCACATGCGGCTGCTGGTCAAGGTGGCCCGCATGTACCACGAGCGCGGGCTCCGCCAGCCAGAGATCGCCGCCCATCTCAACATGTCGCAGCCGCGCGTCTCGCGCCTCCTCAAAGAGGCCGCCGACCGCGCTGTCGTACGCACCGTGGTCGTCTCCCCCGACGGCGTGCACGCCGAGCTCGAGGAAGCCCTCGTCGAGCAGTACGGGCTGCGCGACGCCGTCGTCGTCGAGACCGAGGGCGTGGGGCCTGACGTCATCCCCGCGCTCGCCGCCGCGACGGCCACCTACCTCGACGCGACGCTCAAAGGCGGCGACGTCATCGGCATCTCCTCCTGGAGCGCGACGCTCCTGGAGGCGATCAACGTCATGCGGGCCAAGACGACGCCCGTCGCCGAAGAGGTCGTCCAGATAGTCGGCGGATCGGGCAGCCCCGAAGTACAACTGCACGCGACCCGCCTGACCAGCCGTCTCGCCGAGCTGACCGGAGCGCGGCCCGTCTTCGCACCGTCGGCCGCGCTCGTCCACAGCCGCGAACTCCGCGACATGCTGTCGAAGGAGCCCGCCGTCGCCGAGGTCATGAAGTCATGGTCGCGGCTCACGCTGGCCCTCCTCGGCATCGGCACCCTGGAACCCTCCCCGCTGCTCCGCCGCTCCGGCAACGCCATCGCCCCCGAGGACCAGCGCCAGCTCCAGGAACTCGGCGCCGTGGGCGACGTCTGCACTCGATACTTCGACGCCGACGGCCGAGCCGTGGAAGCCGACTTCGACGACCGCATCATCGGCATCGCCCCCGACCAGCTGCGCGCGGTGGAGCGCCGCATCGGGGTCGCGGGCGGCGCGGCCAAGCTCGCCGCGATCCGGGGAGCGGTACGCGGGCGCTGGATCAACATCCTCATCACGGACGTCGAGGTGGCCCGAGCCCTGCTGGGCCGCGCGTAGGTGTCTCCTGTCAGCCGGTAGCGCCCAGGACCTCCTCCTAGGGTGGTCCTGAGCGCGTCCGGCTGCGAAGACCTCGATCAGGAAGCGAATCCGAAGGCCGCGGGAGAGTCAGGCAGCCCCCATTGCTGGTCGGGGTGGAGGTGGCAGTCCCAGATCACCAGCGGAGTGCCATTGGCCGTGCTGCCGTTGTTGGCCAGACCGACACACTTGGCGGTGCTGGCGGCGAAGCTGCGGATGGAGTAGATGTTGGCGCCCAGGGCCGCGAACCTCCATTGCTGATCCGGGTGAAGATGACAGTCCCAGATCACCAGCGGAGTGCCATTAGCCGTACTCCCGTTGTTCGCCAGACCCACACACTTGCCGCTGCCGGCGAGCGTACGGATGGAGCGGTCGTTGTTGCCCTGCCAGATCTGGTCGGGGTGGAAGTGACAGTCCCAGATCACGAGCGGGGTGCCGTTGGCGGTGCTGCCGTTGTTCGCCAGGCCGATGCACTTGGCGGTACTGGCGGCGTTGCTGCGCAAGGCAGTCGAGGAAAGAGCGCTCGCCTGGGCGGCGGCCGGGAGCCCGAGGGCCATGGCGAACATGACCAGGACGGTCAACACGCGGCGCTGGAAGCCAGTCTGGTGGCGCATGTGGTCTCCTTTCGAACGGTGACGGTTCTCGTCTCTAGGGGCGTTCCATGGCCGTTCCACCGGGATGGTGCGCCAAGGGTGATCGGGCATTGGCCACAAAGAGCAGCAAGTCTGGAATATCATCGCATTTATCACGTAAGCCCTCTATCCCACAGAAACCATGGCTATGATCTTGGATCTGCGCGGATCTCTTGACTCAGATTCGCGAAGTCAGTCATGAACTTGAGAGGGCACACGTGCGCAAAATCGCTATTGGCACCTTGATCGGCTTAGCGGCAACCCTCGGCGCGGCACCGTCCGCCAACGCCGGCACCCCGAGCCTCGCTGACCTGGTCCAACTCAAGGACATCCGGCCGCACCAGTTGGCATTCCAGACGATCGCCAACAACAACGGCGGCAACCGCGCTTCGGGCGAGGTCGGATTCGAGAAGTCAGCGAATTATGTTGTGGCCAAACTCACACTGGCCGGTTACAAACCCACGATCCAGCGCTTCGCTTTTCCCTTCTATAAAGAGGTCACACCCTCGGTCTTCGCGCAGACCGCTCCGTCCCCGACCTCTTACATCCATGGCACCGACTACCGCACTCTCGACTACTCGGGCGCCGGCGACGTGACGGCCGCCGCGGTGGCCGTGGATCCCGACGCGGCCGGATTGGGCAGCGGCTGCGAGGCCGACGACTTCGCCGGTTTCACCGCCGGCAGCATCGCGCTCATTCGCCGGGGCGGCTGTACCTTCGAGGTCAAGACGGACAACGCCCAGAAGGCCGGCGCGAGCGCGGTCGCCTACTATCAGCGGCCCGATGTCCCCGATGCGCCAGTGGAGGGTACGGCGCTGCGCCCGTTCACCATCCCGCTGATCGGCTTCACCAACAAGCTGGGCGTCGAGCTGGTTCAGGCGGCCAAGGCGGGCGACCTGAAACTCCACATCAAGACCGACACCATCAGCGAACAGCGCACGACCTCCAACATCGTGGCCGAGACCGCATACGGCAATCCTGACCGCGTGGTGACGGTCGGCGCCCACCTCGACAGCGTGGCCGCGGGCCCCGGCATCAACGACAACGGCAGCGGCGCGGGGACGGTCCTCACCATCGCCCAGAAGATCGGCGAGATTCGCGGCCGGGTCAACAACCGGGTCCGCTTCACCTTCTGGGGCGCCGAGGAGGGCGGCGACCTCGGCTCCAAGTACTACGTGGCGAACCTCAGCGCCGAAGAGAAGGCAAAGATCGCGCTCTACCTGAACCTCGACATGATCGGCTCCCCGAACGGGGTCCGCGGTGTCCTGGACGGTGACGACTCACTCGGCACCAACAGCTCCAAGCCGCCGGCCGGCTCGGACGCGATCGAGAAGGCCTTCACCGACTACTACGCCGGGCGCAAGCTCCCGCTCAAGCAGGACGCGTTCACCGGTAGCTCCGACTACCAGTCGTTCATGGACGCGGGCATCCCGGCGGGCGGCGTACGGTCCGGCACCGACACCGTCAAGACGGCTGAGGAGGCCGCCGTCTTCGGCGGCACGGCCGGGGTGGCCTATGACCCCTGCTACCACCAGGCCTGCGACACCTACAACAACGTCAACACGACCCTCCTGAACGAGCTCGCGGACGGCGCGGCGTACGCGACTGAGACGTTCGCCAACAGCGTGCCGATGGTGAAGCGCGACAACGTACCGACACCTACCAACCAGACGGCCGACAAGACCGGCGCGGGCCACACCCCCGCCAGCTGACGCCTGGGGCAGCCCGGGAGCTCATCCCGGGCTGCCCATGGCCGTTCCCCCGTAGTGCCTCTGGCCGGATGACACCGCCGCGATGGCGCATGTGTTCTCCTTTTCGCAGTGATGGTTCTCCTCCCTAAAGGCGTTCCATGGCCATTGCACGAAGAGCTCACATGCGGCGAATACGCTGTGCGGACCGCTTCTTCTCTTCTACGCCGCCGTCGACGCGCGGAGGCGTCCACCGGATCTACGGATCGTTCACTCAGCCGGCAGCGGCCGCCTGCTTGATCAGCGCGACGACGGCCTCCGGCTGGGAGATGTAGATGGCGTGGCTGCCCTCGGCTTCGACCACGGTGGCACCCGCACGCGCGGACATCGCCCGCTGCGCGGCCGGCGGGATCGTCTGATCACTGGAGGCGACCAGGTACCAGGCCGGCTTGGTGCGCCAGGCGGGTTCGGTGACCGCGGCGCCGGCCGCGCCCACGCCCCACGGCACCTGCGAGTCGGCCATGAACGCCGCCAACTCCGCCGGCAGATCGCCCGCGAAGGCACCATGGAACTTGTCCCGCTCAATAGCGAGGAACCCACCCTCCAGGGGCACGATCGGCGGCGCCGGCGCACCCGGCGGCGAGTCGGCGAGCAGCGACTGCACGCTCTCGCCCTTGTCGGGCGCGAACGCGGCGACGTAGACGAGCGCCGACACCCGCGGATGAGTACCGGCCTCGGTGATGACCACGCCACCGTAGGAGTGTCCGACGAGCACGGTGGGACCATCCTGGAGATCCAGCACCCGCCGCGTGACCTCGGCGTCCCCCTCCAGCGTCACCGTGGGGTTCTGAACGACACTGACCCGGTAGCCGTCCTGCTTGAGCAGGTTGTAGACACCCTGCCAGCCCGACCCGTCGACGAACGCGCCGTGCACGAGCACGACGTTGACCGCAGTGGAGCTCATGACGCTTTCTCCTCGCGTAGTGGTGGGATGCAGACGTGACTGGACGTCAACAGCCACCCGTGCGCTCTGACCTCAAGCCCCGGTCGGTTGCATCGCCTCGTCACTCACGTCCGAAGCGTAGGAGTGCGTACTTCCTAGTTAGTGAACGGCAAGTGGACCCAGCACCCGCCGCACTGACCCGGCTGGAGGAGCGGGAGAGCCTGCTTCCGGTCCTCCATGGGCCCCCGACCATGGTTGCCCCCGACACGGGCACCCCGTGGCCATGGTCGCCCAAGGCCCCTGCCGACGCCGAGCCCCGGTTTGGCGCGCGTCAGGCGGAACGACCGCTGCCGTTGAGTGCTTCGCGGCGGTATTTGCGGCCGGTGGTCTCGTGCACCCCGAGCGTACGGGCGAGCGCGGCGCCGGTCATGTTGGGATCCTGCGCAAGCAAGGCCGCCACCCGCGCTCGCCGGTCGTCATCCTCGCGGACCTCGCCCGCCTGCGCTCGCCGGTCACTGTCCTCACGGACCTCGCTCCCCCGCGCTCGCCGGTCACTGTCCTCACGGACTTCGCCCGCCGACGCGTCTTGGCCTGTCGGCGCGTCTTGGCCCGCCAGGGCATCTTGGCCTGCCCGTAGGGCCGCCAGTTCGGGCTCGCCGGACACTGACCGGCGCTCGCCTGCTTCCTGCGCCGGCTCGCCCGGGTCGATCTGCGGCGTGACGTGACCACTGCCCCGGGCTGTGGCACCTGCGGCGCCTGGTCTGAGTGACCGCTCGGGACGCTCAGGGGTGCGGGCTCGGCGAGCACTCGCTCGGGCTGCCCGGCGTCGTACGCGCGCTCGGGCTGCCCGGCGTCGTACACACGCTCGGGCTCCCCCGCGTCGTACACGCGATCGGCAAGTTCGCGACCCGAGCGAACCACCCACATGATCAGCTCGTAGGAGATCACCAACGCGATCGCCGGCCACGCGGCCAGCGCCGCGGACAGGGGTCCCCGGAGGGACGGGATCTCTCGTGGACCCCGATGCAGTGGAAATGGATTGAAGCAGCCGGGAGACTCGGTTCATGAAGATCGCAAAACCCGGGGCGCCTAATGAGGAGACCCGCCGGAGAAACCTCGGGGCGTTACTACGCCATGTCCACCTGAACGGTCCGACTTCACGTGCTGTGCTCGGGGAGAAGCTGGGGCTGAACCGCACCACGATCATGGGCCTGACCGCCGAACTTGCCGCACTGGGCATGGTCGAGGAAAAGCTTCCCCAGGACACCCACAGAGCGGGCAGACCGTCCCTGGTGGTCAGCCCGAACACTGATCGCGTCTTCGTGCTCGCCTTTGACGTAGCAGTGGACCGACTGCTGGCCGCACGAGTGGGCTTGGGCGGCGTGATACTCGATCGCCGTGAGGCCGTGCGCCAACGCAAGTACCCCGACCTGGACGATGTCGTTGGAACTCTCGCCGAGTTCGCCCGCCAACTACTCCGCGACGTCCCCAGCGACGCCGTATGTGCAGGCATTGGCGCGTCGTTCTGCGGCATGATCCGGCCGGCGGACGGCACCGTGCGATTCGGCCCCAACACCGGCTGGGTAGATCAGGCATTCGGCCCGGAACTTGAGCGCCGTTTGGCCCTGGGCCTGCCGGTGCGAGTTGGCAACGAAGCTCACCTGGGTGCGGTCGCGGAGAACCAGAGGGGCGCTGGGATCGGATTCCGGAATCTCATCTATCTGCACGGCGATGTCGGCGTGGGCGGCGGCATCATCGTCGACGGCAAACGCCTGGACGGCAATGACGGCTACGCCGCCGAGGCCGGTCATATGATCGTGAACGCACATGACGGGCGGCCGTGCGGGTGCGGTTCGCGCGGGTGCCTGGAAGCGGAGGTCGGGGAGGACGCGCTGCTCAGTGCGGCCAACTGGCCTCCTGGGTTGATCGGGCGTGACGCGGTGGCGTCCGTGGTACACGCTGCCGAGCGAGGCGACGAATCCGCCAAAGCAGCGCTGACCCACGTCGGGGATTGGCTGGGTGTCGGGGTCGCCAATCTGATCAACCTGTTCAACCCGGGCGTCGTGGTCTTCGGCGGAATACTGCGCGATGTTTACCGAGGGGCCTCAGCACAGGTGCGGGATCGCATCGCCGCCAATGTACTGCCAGTTTCGCGCGAACGAGTGAAACTGCGGATCGCGGCGCTGGGAGATGACACGACCCTTGTCGGCGGTGCTGAGCTGGGTTTCGCCGAACTGCTGGACAATCCGGTCGAGGTTGTCAGCAGGGGATATCGTCGCCAGGTTGACGTTGGCCCCGTACCTTGAAGGTGACCTAGCCCCCGCCGGCCATCATCCGCCCAGCGGCTCCACGTCGAACCCCTCGAAAGTCGGCGGCTCCTGCTCACCGAAGACCTAAGTACTGGCGGAAACGCCATTTCAAGGAAATGCCGGAATCGGCGCCGAATTCCTTCCTGGACGCTATCCGACCGAGCCGGGAAAGCAGAGTGGCGAAGGTGGATACCTTCCGTCCACTGGCGAATCTAAAGAGAGAAATCTTCGTCCTGCACCCCTTCGGAGATCTCGACATCACGAGCGCCAGTCAGATCACGAACTGGCTCGACGCTTATCTGAGCGGCGGCCCGGCCTCGATCGCCCTGGTCGATCCGGCCGACGCGGTTTCATCGACTCGGCCGGCCTGGGAGCGCTGATCCAGCGCGACAACCGCCGGCGCGGCGCGGGGCGCACCGCGACCTTCGCGGAGCCGTCACGCCAGCCCGCACGACTATTTGAGGTCACCGGGCTGACACAACGACTACCTGTTTACGCGACAGCAGCAGCAGCGGCGCTGGACGCGATGGGGACAGAACTGGACGCGGAACGAGCGGTGGCCACGGAGGGATCCCGGTCCACCGGCCGACAGGATGGCCACCCCATCCCGGGGATGGCCATCCGCGTTAGACGGCGCATTTCGGCGACTCTTTCGGCGATTCTCATGACCACGCGGAGAGCGCCGGCGGGGTTTGACGGCGTCCCTTTACACGCTCATAGTGGTTGTGCACTATCCAGCGATTGCGCAATGACGCGCCGAATGCTCACCTCGGGGAGATGATCAAGGCGTGGCGGCGGACCTCGGATCGATGGAGTGCGCGGACCGTACGGAGTGGCCGAAAACGCTGGACGTGGCCGAGCTCAGGTCCCGAGGGTGGCGTCCCGCCCCGTTTCGTGAATTCGTATTGAAGGTCAACAGCAGGTGCGACCTGTCGTGCACCTACTGCTACGTCTATGAAATGGCCGACCAGAGCTGGCGCGACCAGCCCATTCGCATGTCGGCCCGCACCGTCGCGCACACCGCGGAACGCGTCGCCGAGCACGTGCGGGCGCACCGGCTGCCCGCCGTCGAGCTGATACTCCATGGCGGCGAACCCCTGCTCGCCGGCTCCGAGCTCCTTTCCCGCATCGTCACGGCCACCCGCGAGGCCGTCGGCCGATCGGCGCGCGTGAACACCCGCATACAGACCAACGGCGTCCGGCTCGATGCCGAATTCCTGCGCTTGTTCGACGCCCTCGATATCGCTGTCGCGGTAAGCCTCGACGGCGACCGGCGCGCGCACGACCGGCACCGGATATTCGCGAATGGGAAGGGCAGCCACGATGCTGTCGCCCGTTCTCTGCGGCTGCTGCGAGAGTCGTTCCCGCAGTTGTTCAGCGGGCTGTTGTGCACGATAGACCTTCGTAACGACCCGGTGCGCACCTACGAGGCGCTGCTCGAACACGGGCCGCCCAGAATCGACTTCCTGCTCCCGCTCGGCAACTGGTCCTTTCCCCCGCCGGGCCGCGTTCCGGGCAGTTCGGACACGCCTTATGCCGACTGGCTCATCGCCGCCTTCGACCGCTGGTACTCCGCTCCGCGCAAGGAGACGGAGGTCCGCCTCTTCAGCGAGATCATCCATCTGCTGTTCGGCGGCCGGTCGAACAGCGAAACGGTCGGGCTTTCCCCCATTTCCGTTCTGGTCATCGACACCGACGGGGCCATAGAGCTCTCCGATACCGTGAAATCCAGCATTCCCGACACACTCGCCACCGGGCTCAACGTGGCGGCCAACTCATTCGACGAGGCATTGTTCCGGCCCGAGGCGGTGGCCCGCCAATCAGGCGTGTCGGCCCTGGCGGCGGAATGCCTTTCCTGCGATTTACGCGACGTGTGCGGGGGCGGGCAGTTCACCCACCGATACCGGGCCGGACACGGTTTCGTCCATCCCTCGGTCTACTGTCCCGACCTGTTGAAACTGATCCGTCATGTGAGACGTGCCGTGGCCGCCGATCTCGGTGCCCTGTTGGAAAGGCTTCGATGAACCTCCGCAGGCACCGGATATCCGAGGACGTGTTCGCCGATCTGGCGGAAGGCGCCGGCGGCGCCGAGGCGGTGCTGCAGCTCGCCGCCGTCGAACGCAGCAAACACCTGCTGTTGCTGCGCGGCGTGGTGGAGCGGGCCGCGACCACCGGCCACCCGGACGCCGCCATGACGGCCGGCGCCTACGACCGGCTCGCCGCGCTCCAGGATGACGCTCCTGGCCCAGTCGAGAGCGTGCTGCTCTACCCGGCCGTCGGCGCCTGGCTCCGCTCGACCCTGCTCCTGCTCGACCGCGATCCCGCGCAAGCCGACCCCGGCCGCCTGGCCGCCGTCGCCGCGGCCGCCGCGGTCAGGGCGCGCGCCCCGCTGACGATCGAGGCCCGCGCCGGCGGCGGATCTCTCCTGCTGCCGTCCGTGGGGGAGGCCCTCGTGTCCGACGGCCCGGCCACCGTACGCAGCACGCCCGGCGGGGCCGAGGTCATCAGCCCCGGCGGCGACGTGACCATCCCCGAGGACCACTCCATCGACCTGCTGCGGTGGCGCGGCCTGCGCCGCCTGGCCGCCACCGCCAACGGCCGCGCCCTCGACCTCATAGTCGACGACCTCGACCCCTACCGCATGCAGGCCGACCTGGCCGACCGGCTGCCCGCCGCCGACCTCCCCGGCTGGCGTTCCGCCCTGGAGCGGGCCTGGGAGATCCTGACCACCCACCACCTAGCGACGGCCGCGGAGATCCAGGCCGCCCACCGCGTCCTGAGCCCGCTCCGCTCGCCCGCCCACGGCGTGGTGAGCGGTACCGCCTCGGACGCCTTCGGCGCCGTGGGCCTGTCGGCGCCCGCGGACGGCCTGACGCTCGCCGCCACGCTGGCCCACGAGGTCCAGCACGCCAAGCTCGGAGCCCTGTTGGACGTCGTCGCCCTGGTCGAACCCGATGACGAGGGTCTCAGGTTCTACGCCCCGTGGAGGGAGGACCCAAGGCCCGCCTCGGGGCTGCTGCAGGGCGCCTACGCTTATCTGGGTGTCAGCGCCTTCTGGCGCCGCCAGCGCGCGCACGAGCCGGGCATCCATGCCCACAGCGAGTTCGCCCGATGGCGCGCAGGGGCCCTGGGAGCCGTGGACACCCTCATGACCTCCGGCCTCCTCACGCCGGCCGGGAAGGCCTTCGCAGGCCACATGCACCGTGTCCTGGCCGGCTGGAAGAACGAGCCCGTACCACCAGCCGCCCTGACCAGGGCCCAGCAGGAGGCACAGCGCCACCTGACCCGCTGGCAACAGGCCAATGGGCCGAAAGGCTAGATGGGTTCAGATCGGCGGCGGGTCGAAGTCGAAGTCGAGCTGGCGCGCCTCTCCCGCCACCACGGTGTCGGGGTGCTCGGGGCCGAGCACGCGCCGGTACTGCTCCAGAGTTCGCGACAGCAGCTCCTCGGCCTTCTCCTCGGCGCCCAGCCGCCGCATCACCACGGAGAGGTTGGCCGCGCACCCGAGCGTCAGCGGGTGCGTCTCGCCCATCAGCCGCCGCGACCGCTCGTAGGTGTCCTCGCTGAGGCTCTGCGCCCCGCTCAGCTCCCCGAGCATCGTCAGGTCGCTGGCCAGGTTGATCGCGACCACGAGCGAGTAGTGGTGGTCACGGGTCAAACGAATGTCCAGGCCGTGCAGGCACTGCTCGTTCAGCTTGCGCGCGCTCTCCGCGTCCCCCCGCACCCTGTGCAGCAGAGCGAGGTTGCCCGCGCAGCCGTGGTTATAGGGGTGCTCCTGGCCGTACACCTGCGGATAGCGGTTCATCGTGTCCAAGGCCAGCACGAACGCGGTGTTGATCTGGCCGGTGGTGCGCAGGGTGTTGGCATGGTTCATGGCGGCGGCCAGCGTGTCGGGGTGGCCAGGGCCGAAAAGACGCTTGTAGCGCTCGTAGACCTCTTCCGCGAGCTGGGTGGCGTCGTCGACGCGGCCGGCACGACGCAGGGCGATCGAGCGGTCCTTGGCCGTGCGCAGCGTGACCCAGTGCTCGACGTCCAGCTCCTGCACACCGAAGGCATGGGCGTCCTCACCCAGGTCACAGGCATTCTCGTAGTCGCCGCACAGGCGTACGACGCGGGCCAGGTTCCCATAGCGCAGCAGGTAGACGACCTTACTGATGTCGCTCATCCTGTCGGAGGCGGTGTAGACCTCCTCGTGCATCGCCCGCGCCAGCTGGTAGTTGCTGATCAGGGCGTAGTCGAGCGCCAGGTTGTTCTTGGCGGCAAGCAACTCGTCGTGGTCGGGCGGATAGGTGGCCTCGTGGCCCCTGAGGACCTCCTCGTCGTGCCGCCTGGCCTCGTTGAAGTCGCCCAGCGCTCGCAGGTCACCGCCGAAGCCCTGCGCGATGAACAGCGTGCTCGGATGCTCGGGCCCGAAGACCTCGCTCGCCCGCTCCAGGGCCGACCGGTCGGTCTCGTGGGCCTTGGGGTAGTCGCCGAGCTCGCGCAGCACCGTGCCGAGCTGAGCCTGGGCGTCGATCGAGTGGGGATCATCCGGGCCGGAGTCCTGCGTCCACTGCTTGAGGAAGCTCTCGACGAAAGCGCGACCGGTCTGGTGCTGGCCCGACATGTAGAGGTAGCGCACCATGTTGAGCGCGGAGTCCCTGACCTTCGGATCGCGGGTGCTCGCCAGGTCCGCAGGTGCGACGTGCGGGACCAGCTCGCTGAAACGCGTCCAGGTTGCCTCGTCGCCGGGGGATCCGGGCGCGGCGCTCGCCAGCAGCAGGTGAACCCCTCTGCGGTAGTTGTCCTGCTCGTCATCGCTGAGGTCGGCGCGGAGCAGCGCCTGGATGAGCCGGTGCACCTGGAGCGTGCGGGTGTCGGGATCGACCTTGGCGAGCGCGAAACGACCGATGACGCGGATGGCGTTGCTGCGCAGCAGCGGCCTGTCGAGGATCTGCCGCAGACCGGGGTCCACCCCCTCTTTCGGCCCCCAGCGGAAGACATCGACTGGAATGGGCTCGGGGCCGAAGAACGCGCAGTAACGCAGCAATTCGACGGCCTCGGAAAGTTGCTGCTCCAGCTGGCTCACCGAGAGCCGCCATGCCGCTGTCATCGACAGCGGATAGTCCAGCGGCTTGGGCATGTGCAACGTGTCGGACATGTGCTTCTGCAGCTGCTGGAGGTATTCCTCCACCGACATGCCCGCCTCGGCCTGCAGAGCTCCCGCCTGCTCCAGAGCGAGCGGCAGGTGCCCCAGCTCGTCCGCGAGCCGTCTGGCGTCGACGTCGCGCAGCGCGTTGGACACGCGCTTGTGCAGGAACTGCACGCTCTCGCCCTGTGTGAACACGTCAACGGGGACGGTCTCGACGACGCTGCGCCACTGCTGGTTGCGCGAGGTGATGAGCACGTGTCCCGGGCCGCGCGGGATGAGCTGGTTGATGTCCTCGGGCCGGTCGGCGTTGTCGAAGATCAGCAACCAGCGGTCGTACGGCTCGCCCCGGCGCAGCGTGTGCAGCACGGCCGCCGCCGTGTCGTCGATGCCGACGGCCTTCGCCGGAGGGAGGCCGAGTCGTGGCGCGAGCGCGGCCAGGGCCCCGGGCACCAGAAGTTCCTGGTCCGCAGAAATCCACCAAACCACGTCATACTCGGACGAATAGCGCCATGCGTACTCAACGGCAACTTGAGTCTTACCAACCCCGCCCATGCCATGAAGGGCATGCGGCACGACCGCGGTCACATCCGATGCGATTCCGGCATGTAGTTGCTCGAGAAGGTCATCTCGGCCGGTGAAATTCTTATTGCGCGGGGGTATCTTCTCGCTCCACACCTCTGGCAATCCGCGCTGCGTCACAGGCCGATCCTAGCAACACCAGAGCATGCCTCCTAGCACGACACCGTATAGGTAAGCATTCCGCATACTAGTCGATTTCGCTTAACGCGCTCATGCTGTCATCTAAGCGGACATAGAGGAGCAAATCTGCGGTTACATGATCTAGTGTTCGATAGTTCCGCCAGGTCAGTAACTTTGCCATGGCCGAGGTCGCCCCCTAGGCAAGGTCCGTCGTATGGGTGATGCTGTGGCAGGTATGCCTTCACGAGGAGGGCTCGCCCGGTCTCGCCGACGCGAGCAACATGCCCGAAATGTGGAGTTTCAGTGGAGGGACAGGAGGATGGTTTGCACGAGCGTGTCGACGAAGGCGACAGTAGCCTGCTCGACCTTTCCGGGGCTTCGCTCCGCGACATCGCGGCCCTCGCGGCGGAAGACCCGTCCGTGTTCGGCCAGGCGGTGAAGAGGGCGCTGACCCAGAGTGGGGCGCTCCTCGGGTTCCAGCAGAGCATATGAGATCCTCCACCCTCGACACGGACTGCAGCCATCGCCCAGCGGCTGTGTAACGGGAGGCGACCGGTATGCGACCCCATCAGGCACGGGAGCGCGAGCACGCCCCCCGCACGGTGAGTCGTGGCATGACCGCATCGGTCATCGGCATAAACTTTCGCCATACGTCGGACCGGGCTCCGCCGGGCGACCGCACGTCCCTTGAGAGGAGTCGGCAGCATTTCTGAGCAGCCGCCATCTTCTCCACGGCAATCGCGCACCCGGCCCGAGCCTCTCCTCACCGTTACCGCTCCGCAATGCGGCCGAAAGCCATTCGCGCAGCTCCGCGACGACGAGAATTCGAGCCCCGCCGAAACCTCCTGCCGTAAGCCGATCCTGCTTGCAGGGCCCCCATTTCGAATGGGATGGCTGCGATGACCGTCAGCGTGATGGCCCATTATGTCGATCAGCAACCATACGTCGGCGCCCGCCCTTTTCTGGCGGCGGAGGCCGGCCAATTCTTCGGACGCTCCGAGGCGGTGAGCGCACTCGCCGAGCGCTGGCAGCGCCATCGGGTGAGCGTACTCACGGGACCGCCTGGATCGGGCAAGACCTCGCTCCTGTACGCCAAGCTCGTCGACGCGGCCAGCGCCGCTGACGTCCTGCCCGTGGGTCGGCCCGTCGGCCCGCCGCCACCCGCGCTCGCCGCGCTTCCCGGCCACAACCCGTACACGCTGGCGCTCCTGTCGTCCTGGTCGCCCTCGACCCCGCAGAACCACCTCGCCGGACTGTCTCTGTACGAGTTCCTGCGCTCCGACGGCTGGACCAACCGCAGGCGCGGCCGAAGTGGCCCGCTCCTCGTCGCGATCGACCAGGTGGAGGGCGTCTTCGAGCGCCATCCCCGGCTCGACCCCTACCGCGCGGGCTTCCTCGACCAGCTCCGCGAGATCGTCACCGAGCTGCCCGACGTCCACCTGCTCCTCTCCGTCCGTGAGGAGGGGACAGCCGCCCTGGAGGCCGCGCTCGGGCGCTTCGAGTCGCCGTACCACCTGAGCCCGCTGACCATGGACGAGGCCGTGCAGGCCGTCAAACGTCCCGTCGAGGGAAGCGGCAGATGGTACGACGAGGGCGTGGCCGAGCAGCTCGTCACCACGCTCGCGGGCCGGCGGCAGTCCGTGGATCCCGTGCTCCTCCAGGCTGTCTGCTCGCGGTTGTGGGCGGCGCTGCCCGCCGAGGCGACCGTCATCACCGCCCAGGATGTACGCGCTCATCCCGGCATCGACCGCTCGCTCCGCGAGTTCTGCGGCCAGGTGATCGCCGACGTGGCCATCGACCACCACGCCTCGACGTTGCGTCTGGCGTCCTGGCTGCAGCGTGCCGCCGCCACCGGCACGAGCATCGCCGCCGGCGACGACGATGCCGCCCGCGACGGCTTCCCGCGCAGCGTGCTGCAATCGCTCCAGGACCGTTACCTGCTGGCGGCGAGCCACGGCTCCTACCAGCTGCACCATGAGCTCCTTGCAGGCCCCCTCACGAGACTCGACGTCACAGAGCTGCGCGCCGGCGACACCACTCCTGCCCGTCACCTGTCGGCGGCGGAGTCGGCGCTGTTCCGGGGCGACCTCGACGCCGCCGATCAGAACGCGGGCACCGCTCTGGCCGCCGCCGGTGAGGACGACCTCCCGCTCCTCGCGGAGGCCGAGTCGAGGCTCGGCGACGTCGCTCACCTGCGCGGCGACTACAAGCATGCCTTGGCCCACTACCGCGCCGCCGCGTCACTCTTCGAGGCCCTGCAGTACAACACGGCCGTGGCCAATACGCTGGCCGCCATCGGCCACGCGCTCCTGGCTCAGGGGCTCGACGTCGAGGCCGTCGAGACCATGCGCTCCGCCGTCGGCCGCCTGCCCACCGACCTCGCCCTGCAGACGGAGCTCGGCCGTACGCTGTGGCAGGCCGGCCAGGGCCGGGCGGGAGTGACCGTGCTGACCGACGTACTGAACACCGACTCCCGCACCTCGGAGGCCCTGCGGACGCGCGGCGAGATGCTGGCCGACCTCGGCCAGTCGGAAAAGGCGCTCCACGATCTCAACCAGGTGCGCCGATACCTGCGGCCGGAAGGCCGCGCCGCCCGCGCGCTCGCCCTCGTCGGAACCGGCAACTCCCGCGACGCGGAAGAGGACATGGAGGCCGCGCTCCAGGTCGGCGCCCAGAACGGGCCCGCCCTGCTGTACGCCGCCCGCGTACGGGCCCTGGGCAGCAACCAGAGTGGCGCCGCCGACCTGGCCCGCAGGTCCCTGGCCGCCACCGCTCCCGCGCTCGCGCCCCACCAGCGCGCGGCGGCCCTTCAGCTCTCGGAGATCGGCCCCACGAGCTCGTCGCCCTCGCCCTGAGCGCTGACGACCGCCTGACTGAAGTCGTCGACGCACCGATCCAGCCGATCGAACGACGGACGCTCCAGCATCTGCCCGCTCACGAACTGGCCGTCACCGTCGTAGTTCATCCTCGTGTGCTGGGTGGCCTGGCTGGCCAGCCCGTAGGCGGCCGTCGCCAACGTCCGCGCCGTCCGCGCCGCCTGGCCCGGCGACAACACGGCCACGCGGGAGGCGAGATCCCCCACGGACGCGGCCTGCTCCTCGATCGCGGAGAGCCTGGTGTTCATGTCCTCCCAGCCATGCTGAGCCGCGACCTCGATCTGTAACCGGAGCTTCAGCACCCCGCCCAGCAGGTCGCCGAAGGCCTGCTCGCGCGCCTGCTGCCGTTGCTCCTCACGGCGGCGCCGCGCTTCGCGCTCCTCCTTTCTGGCGTTGGCCCTGTTGGTGAGCGCGACCCCGCCCAGAGCGCTCAGCGCGCCGATGATCCCACCCACCGCCGAGATGATGGCCGTCACAACGGAGGCATTCATACTGCGAGTCTGTCATCGCGACGGCGCATACGAGCATCACCGTTCGCCGCTAGGGGGCGGCGCTCTGCTCAGAGCCTGCGGTTCGTCGCTCGACGCGAACTCGTCAGCGCCCGGCCGCGAACGGCGGGAGGGCGCGGGAGATGGCGCGGGCGCTGGTGCGTACGAGGTGGGCGAGTGCCTGGGTCGAGGCGGTGCCGTGGTGGACGACCAGGGATACGGCGGCGACGACCCCGCCGTCGAGGTCGTGGATCGGGGCGGCGACGGACAGGGCGTCCATGGTGACTTGGCGGTCGCTGACGGCGTAGCCGCGGGCGCGGGTGCCGGCGAGGGCCGCGCGGATCTGGTGGGCGGTGGTGAGCGTGCGCTGGGTGTACCGCTCGACGGGGCGGGCCAGGACTTGTTCCTGCACGTCGGCGGGGGCGTACGCGAGCAGGACCAGGCCGACGCCGGTGGCCGTGAGCGCGAAGCGGCCGCCGACCCTGGTGAGCACCGGCACCGCGCCGCTGCCCGCGATTCGTTCGACGAACACGACCTCGGTGCCCTCCCGCACGGCCAGCTGCACGTTCTCGCGGGTCACCTGCGACAGGTCCTCCAGATACGGCAGCGCGGCCTCACGCAGGCCCAGCCCGCGCGGGGCGAGCGAGCCGATCTCCCACAGACGCAGGCCGATGTGGTAGCAGCCGGCCGGGCCCCGTTCCAGCGCGCCCCAGGCCACGAGGTCTGCCACCAGCCGGTGCACAGTGGAGACGGGCAGCCCGGAGTGCCGGGACAGGTCGCTGAGCGTCAGCGACCGCCGATCGGGAGTGAACGCGCCAAGGATCTGCAGGGCGCGCGCCACGACCGGCCCGGTCTTCACGGCGGCTGACGGCATCGGCGGCTCCACGATCAGAGCTCCACAAGTCAGAGCTCGAGGACCAGCTTGGGGCAGGCGGCGCGGGAGACGCAGACGAACATCACGTCATTCGCCGCCTTTTCTTCGGGGGTGAGGAGCGAGTCGCGGTGGTCCACGACACCGGCGAGGACAGGAGTCTCGCAGGTACCGCAGGTGCCCTCCCGGCACGAGGTCAGGACGTGTACGCCCGCCTTCTCCACAACCTCCAGGATCGACCGGTTCGGCGGCACCATCAAGGTAAGACCGGAGGCAGTCAGCTCGACCTCGAACGCACCGGTCATGTCCGGTGCGTTCGTGTCTTTCGAGGCGAAGCGTTCCACGTGCAGCGGCCGGTTCGCGCAACGCGCCTCGACGGCCTCCAGGAGCGGGGCGGGGCCGCAGCAGTAGACGAGGGTGTCCATGGGCTCCTCCGCCAGGAGAGTGTCGAGGTCGAGCAGGCCGTACTCGTCCTGCGGCCATAGGAGCACGCGGTCGCCGTGGGTGGCACGCAGGTCGCCGGCGAACGCCATCGACGCCACTGTGCGGCCGCCGTAGGCCAGGCGCCATTGGGCGCCTTCGACGGCGGTGATCATGGGAAGGATGGGAGTGATCCCGATCCCGCCGGCGATGAACAGGTAGCGAGTAGCGGGGTGTAGCGGGAAGTTGTTGCGGGGGCCACGGGTCAGGATCGTGGCGCCCGGGTGGAGCTCGTCGTGCACGTAGGCCGAGCCGCCCCGGCCGTCGGGCTCGCGCAGCACGGCGATCCGCCACGTCGTCCGGTCGGCCGGTTCGCCGCACAGCGAGTACTGGCGGACGAGGTCGCCGCCGCCGAGCACCAGGTCGATGTGCGCACCGGGCGTCCAGACGGGCAGCTCTTCACCGGCCGGATCACGCAGTTCGATCGCGACGACCCCCTCGGCCACCTGCTCACGCGCCCGCACGACGACCTTGCGCTCGGCCGCGCCACATACGCCCCCCACTGCGGTCATCGGGTCACCCCCGCACCGGAAGGCGCCGCTGGGCCGTGTGCCTGCTCTAGGGCTGAAGCGACCGCAGGCGGGCCGAGGGCCGGTTCGGGGAAGTGGCCGACCGGATGGGAGAGGAGCCATTCCCACACCTCGATCGGCCCCTCGGCGATGTGGGTGGCGCCGCAGTGGCACATGCCCCGCAACACATCGTCACCCGGCAGCCACACCACTCGGAGCACCTCACGCCCGGTGAGTACGCGGGTCGGTTCCATGCCCGTCACACCCGGCTGCCGAGGCCTTGCCGAGCGAGCCTGGCCAGCATGCGCCGCGCCGCCAGCCCGCCGGTGTCGATGTTGATCGACAGCTCCTGACGTCCCTCCGGCTCGGACGCGATCACTTGCTCCAGCACGTCCAGCGCGGCCACATCCTGCAGCACCACGGTCCGGTTGTTCTCAGCGAGGAAGTCCGACACACCCTGGTCGGCCAGGGCGAAGTCCCGCGCCACGGCCCAGAAGTCGTGCGTGGTGTGCTCGGTCTCGGGCGTGATCGCGTACACGACCTCTACGTGGAAGGCGTCCGGGTCGGTGCCGTCGGCGTTCGGCAGCACTCCGGGCGGCGCGATCCGCGAGTGCAGCGTGTACAGGCACGGCGGCGTATATTCGATGTCCTGCCACCGCATGATCCGCCCCGTCAGCCCGGTGGACTTGGCGTAGAACGGCGGGCACTCGGCGTCGTCCATGTGCCGGCTGACGTACACGATCCCGGCCTCCTCGTCCACCTCGGTGGTGATCGGGGTGGCGGCCACCTCGGGGGTGCCGATGTACCCGCCGTGCAGGTACGTCTCGTGCGACAGGTCGAGCAGGTTGTCCACCAGCAGCCCGAACCTGGCCTTGAGCGGCTCCATCCCGGACACGGTGGTGTAGTCGGGCGAGCCCAGCCAGGGCGCCCGCGGGATGCGGGTGGCGTCGGCGCTGACCGGGTCGCCGATCCAGACCCAGACGAACGAGTCCTGCTCGACGACCGGGTAGCTCTTCAGCCGGGCGGTCCGCGGCACCCGGGTCTGGCCGGGGACCGCCACGCAGCCGCCGTCGGCGCCGTAGGTGAAGCCGTGGTAGCCGCACACCACCTGGTCGTCGACCAGCCGGCTGGGCGGCTCGGACAGCGGGAACCGGCGGTGCACGCATCGGTCCGACATGGCGGTGACGGTCCCAGCGCGGGTCCGCCAGAACAGGATGGGCTCATCGCAAATGGTGCGGCTGAACAACCGATGGCCGATCTCGCGGCCGTACGCGGCGACGTACCACTGATCGCGGGGGATGAGTGACATGGGCGGCTCCTTCAACAATGGAGCGATGGTGACCCGGGTCACCGGCGCCGCGGAACGGCGGTTTCCGGATGCCGGAAAACGAATGTCCCTGGAACCGCAGGGTCCCGGAGCCTGAGCTTCTGGATCTTGCCGGAGCTGGTCTTCGGCAGGTCGTCGACGAAGGTGACGTACCGGGGGATCTTGTACTTGGCCAGCCGGGTGAGCAGGAACTCGCGCAGTTCCTTCCCCGTGACGGCGTGCCCGGGACGGGTCACCACGAACGCGTGACCGGTCTCCCCCCAGGTCTCGTCCGCGACGCCGACCACCGCCGCCTCGGCAACCGCGGGATGCTCGAAGAGGACCGCCTCCACCTCCGCCGGATAGACGTTCTCGCCGCCGGAGATGTACATGTCCTTGAGCCGGTCCACGATGTACAGGTGCCCCTCCTTGTCGCGGTAGGCGACGTCGCCGGAGCGGAACCAGCCGCCCTCGGCGAAGGCCGCGGCGGTGGCCGCGGCGTCGTTCCAGTAGCCGGGGGTGACGTTCGGACCCTGGATGAGGACCTCGCCGGGCTCGCCCGGGAAGGCGTCGGCGAGGTCGGCCCGGACCACACGCACGTCGGCGAAGAAGACGGGCACGCCCGCCGAGCCGACCTTGCGCGTGCTCTGACCGGCCTCCAGGAACGTCGCGCCTGGTGAGGTCTCGGTCATCCCGTATCCCTGGCAGAACACCAGCCCCCGCTCCTGGTACGCGTGGATCAGCGCGGGCGGGATCGCCGCTCCTCCGGACATCAGCGTTCGCAGCGAGGACAGGTCCGCCCCGGCCCAGCGCCGCGATGCGGCGAACGCGGCGAACATCGTGGTGACCCCGAACATCCACGTGACGCCGTACTTCTCGATCAGGTCGTAACAGGCGTCCACGTCCCACGACGGCATGATCACCGATCGGCCGCCTTTGGCGAAGGTCGGCAGCAACGTCTGGTTCAACGCCGCCACGTGGAACAGCGGGGCGCTGACCAGCGTCGTCTCGTCGCCGGTCACGTCCACCCCGATGAGCATGTTGTAGGTGTTCCAGATCAGGTTGGCGTGGCTCAGCGTGGCGCCTTTGGGCCGGCCGGTGGTGCCGGAGGTGTAGAGGATGAGCGCGATGTCGTCCTGCGCCACCGGCACGTCGATCGGGGCGGGATCCCCCGCCGCCAGCCAGCTCTCGTAGGCGTCGAGCGGGATGATCTCATCCGGACGCGGCGTGCCGGTCAGCGCCGCCACCACGTCCGCGCACTGCGGCGCGTGGATCAGGACCTTCGCGCCGCAGTGCCCCAGCATGTAGTCGATCTCGGGCGCCGCGAGCCGGAAGTTCAGCGGGACGAAGATCGCGCCGAGCACGTGCGTGGCGAACATGGTCTCGGCGAACGCGATGTGGTTCGGCCCGAGATAGGCGACCCGGTCCCCCGCCCGCACGCCACTGTCCCGCAGCCGCGCCGCCACCCGCGTCACCCGCTCGTGGACCTCGGCGTAGGTCAGGGAACGGTCCTCGAAGACGAAGGCCGTGCGGTCCGGCGACATCATGGCCCGCCGCGCCGGCCAGCCACCGATCCCGGAGTTCTGCATGAGCGTACCTCTCGCGTCAGGACGTGGCGGTCTTGGCGGTCTTGCCGGTCTTGGAGACGACCGGCTCCGCGAGATCACCGTGGCTGGTCTCCTTGAGCGCCAGGGTGCAGACCACGGACAGCAGGCACGCGGCGGCGATGACGGCCGAGATGACCAGGGTCCCGCCGCCGCCGTTGGAGGCCTGGATCTGGGCGAACACCACGGGAGCCAGCCCGGCGCCGAGCCCGGCCAGCTGGTATCCGAGCGACGCTCCGGTGTAGCGGGTGCGGGTGCTGAACAGTTCGGTGTAGAGCGCGGCCAGCGGACCGTACATCATCGGGTGCACGACGGCCTGGCCGAGGACGAGCGCGGCGGTGAGCAGCCCGGCGTTACCCGTGTTCACCAGCGGGAACAGGGCGAACGCGAAGACCGCCATGATCAGCGCGCCGGTCAGGACGACCGGCCGCCGCCCGATCCGGTCGGACAGTGCCGACCAGCCGAGGATGCCGAGCACGGCCAGCGCCGATGACAGCGTCAGCCCGTTCAGCACGGTCTGCCGCTCGAAACCGGCCCCCACACCGTACGCGATGAGGAACGTGGTGAGTGTGCCCTGCGCCACGAACGCCGCCAGCCCCACGCCGACCCCGAGCAGCAGCGTCCTGGGCTGGTCGCGCAGCACGTCCAGCAGGGGAGCCCTGGAGGCGCGCTCCTTGACGGCGGCGCTGAACACCGGGGTCTCCTCCACCCGCGTCCTGACGAACAGGCCGATGGCGAGCAGCACGATGCTGATCAGGAACGGTATCCGCCAGCCCCATGCCAGGAAGGCCTCGTTGCCGACGAGAGCGACGGTGCCGCTCAGCGCGCCCGTGGACAACACCATCCCGAACGGCGCCCCGGCGTTGGTGAAGCTGGCCCACAGGCCGCGGCGGCCGGTGGCGTGTTCCGCGGACATCAGCACCGCGCCGCCCCACTCGCCGCCGACCGCGACCCCCTGCAGGACCCTCAGCAGGACGAGCGCGATCGGGGCGAGCACCCCGGCCTGCGCGTACGTGGGCAGCAGCCCGATGATGAAGCTGGCCGCGCCCATCAGCACCATGGTCAGCACCAGCATGCGCTTGCGCCCAAGCCGGTCGCCGAAGTGGCCGAACACGACGCCGCCGATCGGCCTGGACAGGTAGCCGGTGGCGAACGTGCCCAGGCTGGCCACCGTGGCGACCAGCGGGTCGAGGTTGGAGAAGAAGACCTTGTTGAACACGAGGGCCGACGCCGTGGCGTACAGGAGGAAGTCGTAGTACTCGATGACGCTGCCGAGGAAGCTCGAGGCGACCGCGCGGCGCAGCTGGACGGGATTGGACATGAGTGGGGGCTCCTCACATCTCGGAAGGGAGGTTCAGGCGTAGTGCCGGTAGACGGCACGGGCGACGCACGCGGGCTTGGCCGAGCCGTCAATCTCCACGGTGAAGTCGAGCGACATCTGGACGCCGTCGCCGGGGACGTCCTCGACCTCGGCGACCTTGGCGGCCAGGCGGATCTTGCCGCCGACCTTGAGCGGGCTGGGGAAGCGCACCTTGTCCAGGCCGTAGTTGATGCTCATCTTCATGCCCTGGATCTCGAGCAGCTCGTTGAAGAGCGGGATGAGCAGGGCGAGGGTCAGGTAACCGTGCGCGATCGTGCCGCCGAACGGGCCGTCCTCAGCCTTCTCCGGGTCGACGTGGATCCACTGGTGGTCGTCGGTGGCCTCGGCGAAGAGGTTCACCCGGTCCTGTGCGATCTCCTGCCAGCCGGTGTGGCCGAGGTCCTGCCCGGCCAGCGCCTTGAGCTCGGTGAGACCGTTCGCGACGGTGGTCATGACTGTGTCTCCTTGGGGGTGAGGCCGAGCAGGCGCGCGGCGTTGCCTTTGAGGATCTTGGGGCGGACGTCGGGCTTGATGTCGAGCTTGGCGAAGTCCGCCAGCCACCGGTCCGGGGTGATCACCGGGTAGTCGGAGCCGAACAGCACCTTGTCCTTCAGCAGCGTGTTGGCGTACCGGACGAGCTGCGGCGGGAAGTACTTCGGGGACCAGCCGGACAGGTCGATGTACACCGACGGCTTGTGGGTGGCGACGGCCAGGGCCTCGTCCTGCCAGGGGAACGACGGGTGCGCCAGAATGATCTTCAGGTGCGGGAAGTCCACGGCCACGTCGTCGACCAGCATCGGGTTGGAGTACTTCAGCCGGACGCCCGCCCCGCCCGGCACGCCCGCGCCGATGCCGGTCTGGCCGGTGTGGAACAGAGCCACCGCGCCGAGCTCCTCGATCACCTCGTAGAGGGGATAGGCCATCGGGTCGTTCGGCGCGAAGCCCTGGATGCTGGGGTGGAACTTGAAGCCTCGCACCCCGTACTCGGTGACCAGCAGGCGGGCCTCGCGTGCGCCCGCCCGGCCCTTCCACGGGTCGACGCTGGCGAACGGGATGAGCACGTCGGGGTGCTCGGCACAGCTCTCGGCGATCTCCTCGTTGGAGATGCGGGGGTGGCCGGTGGCGTGCTCGGCGTCCACGGTGAAGACCACCGCGGCCATCTGCCGCTCCCGGTAGTAGGCGGCCGACTGCGCGATGGTCGGCCGCTCGTGCGCGCCGAAGTAGTCCGCCGACGCGCCGAACAGCTCTGGGCTGAGCGAGCCGTGCCCGTCCTTGGAGATCTCCGCGTGGGTGTGGACGTCGATCGCGACCAGCTCGTCGATGTTCATGACGTGGGGGTCTTCGGCGCGGGGATGCCGTACGTCTCCGGCTCGGCGCCGACGCCGGTGTCCCAGGAAGCGGCGATGGCGTCCGCGGACCAGCCTCCGTCGGCGTACGCGACGGCCTTCTCCTTCGGGTGCGACCAGAGGGCCAGTTTGTCGCCGCCGATGCCGACGGCCTGCCCGGTCACGCCCGCGGAGGCGTCGGAGGCCAGGTAGACGATGAGCCCGGCCACGTCCTCGACCGTGCCGAGGCCCTCGTCCTTGCGCAGCCGGTCCGGCAGCGGGCCGCCGGTGCGCTCGACCTCCTCCAGAATCGGGGCGAAGGCCGGGATCGTCTTGGTCATCTCGGTGGCCGCGACCGGGACGACGGCGTTGACCGTGATGTTCGCCCTGGCCAGCTCCATGGCCCAGGTGCGGGCCATGGCGACGATGCCGGCCTTGGCGGCGGCGTAGTTGGTCTGGCCGAAGTTGCCGCGCTGACCGGCCGGCGAGGAGATCAGGATGAGCCGGCCGCCCTCGCCCTGTTCGCGCATGCGGGCCGCGGCCGCGCGGGCACAGGTGAACGTGCCCCGCAGGTGCACCTCGACAACCGCGTCGAAGTCCTCGTCGGACATCTTCCACAGGACCCGGTCCCGCAGGATGCCGGCGTTGGTCACCATGACGTCGAGCCGGCCGAACTCCTTGACCGCCGCTTCCACCAGCCGCTGCGCGACCTGCGCCGAGCCGACCGCGCCTGCCTCGGCCACGGCCTTGCCGCCCGCGGCGACGACTGCCTCGGCCACCTCAGCGGCCGCCGCGGCGTCCACGTCGTTGACGACGACCGCCGCTCCGGCGGCGCCGAGCGCCTCCGCGTAGGCCCGGCCGAGACCGCGACCGGCCCCGGTGACCACCGCCACCTTGCCCGACAAATCCATCTATTCCACCCAAACAAGCTAGAAGTCCACCGACGCGGCAACGTCGCCGGGCACCACGTTGGGCACAATTTCAACCTAAGTCAAGAGTTTGCCCGACATTGGCCCCGTCTACGCCCATGCCTGTGAAGCACGACGCCCATGCCTGTGAAGCACGACGCCCATGCCTGTGCAGCACGACGACGAGCAGGACCAGCCGCTGCAGGGCAGGTTGTGGATCGCTCCCGGAGCCAAGGGCGCGGAGTCGATGCCGGCCGCGCTAAGCCTGGGCGACAACGTCGCCGTGCTGCTACGAACCCGGCGCCGCGACGCTCGCCACGTCCGAGCTCGACGAGCTTCCCCTGCGCCCGTAACGCATACTGGGCGCGCGGATCAAGTGGCGTATGTCGGCTACAAGGATCGCAGCGCCTGGCATGCCAGCCACCCCAAGAGCCTGTGCGTCCGCGAAGATGATCTGCTCGACCTGGTGCAGGAGTTCTTCGCTGCCCGCGTCTTCAGCGCTGCTCGCATCGAGGCTCTATGCCGCGAGCTCCCTCAGAAGCCCACGCACGGCGACACCCGCGCGGATCGGCTCACGACGACCGCATGCTGGACACGACCGAGGACCTCCAGCGCAAACTCTTCGACGCCTTCAACCTCGAACTCCGCTACCACGCGGACACCCGCGAAGGGCTCATCCGCATCACCGTCAAGGAGGACAACTTGCCCGCAATCAAAGCCCTGACCAGCAAAATCGCCGACCCTCTGGAAGGAGGGTCGGCGCCCGATGATGTTTCCCTATTCGTCCGGGTCGCGTTGCACACCGGGGTCCGGATCGAGGAAGCGGTCTCGGCGGAGTTGTCGGCGCTCGGGTACGAGCGGGGCCTACGGATACTGCGGATCACCGGCAAGGGCACCAAGCCGAAGAAGCGCCGCCTCCCAGCGGAGACCGGCTACGCGATCGACCGGTACCTCGAGGATCGGGCGCGCCTAGCTGGCGTCGAGGTGTCGCAGCTCACCGGGCTGATCTTCGTGACAGACACCGGAGGCCGCTTCTACCGGTCGTCGACGTCGGCCCTGGTGACGCGCATCGGCCGTCAGGCCGGGATCCTCGCGAAGGTCACTCCGCACGTGCTGCGGCACACGTGGGCGTCGCTGGCTGCGGAGCTGGGCGCGGACCCGTTTGAGATCAAGGAAGCACTTGATCACGAGTCAATGGACACAACCATGGGGTATGTGCGCTCCGGACGCCAACTGGAAAGAGACCCTTCCCAGTTGGTCGCGTCGGCTCTGGAATGACGAAAGCTGGTGACCCATCGTGAAGGAATCACCAGCTTTCGCCTCCGCCGCAACTCATCGCGCTGTCACCCGCACCAGCGTGCGCCCAGGGCGATCACGGCATCGAGGAGTGCAGATCCGGTGGCCTCACCCGGTTCAGTGCCGCTGGTGACGTCGAACGCGTCATGACAGCGACGCGCTACTGCACCTGATCGACGTCTTCGTTAGCGAGGGCAGCGTTGAGCCGGATGAGGGCGGCCATATAGTCGTCCCTGTCAGGGTGACCCTGCGGGTTGGCGTCGGCCGCTAGCTTTGCGCATTGGTAGCCAGTTCGTCGTGCGCGTGCATGCGGGTAGTTTGCGACGAACTGGGTCGACGTGAGAGGCGAGCGTCTCGCCAGGTCTCAGCCGCGATCTTCCACGCGGCGCCAACCAGGTTGCCGCGCCGATGACATCAGACGATAGATCCGGACGCAGGAGTTCAGCACCTGACCAAACCGTCAAAACGGGCGGGGGCAAGCCTCCCGAAATCCTTGTAATATCCAGACTTGAGCGTGTAACACCCGCTGTCTTTGCCATTGGCAAAGACGAACTTGACGTACTTGGTGGTTGAGCAGGTATTGCTGGCTCTCGCCATCCTCCAGAGTCCGTCACTCCAAGTCTTCCGCTCGACGCAGTCGGCGACTGCGTCCAGGACCGTCACGTCACCCTCCTTGGGCGATGGAGGTTCTGCGGAAGCTGGACTCGGGCTGGCGAGGACTAACGCACTGGCAACCAGAGCGAGTGGCGCGGCCATCTTGCGCATTGAGCCTCCTCTGCACTTGAGCTGTTGACGCGAACGACGCTAGAACCGGTATGTCGTAGGTATGTCGCGGCCTGAAGCACACTTCGGCACTGTGCGCTCTATGGACGCTCGGTGACACAAGCCCTGCGATGTGGCAATTGTCGCTGGGTAATGACCTCATGGCGCAAATGCCAGGCTCCAAGATCATTAAAATATTTTTTAGAACACTTGTTCAGGACTATACGGGCCGCCCTAAGGGAGGATCGCCGTGGCGTTGCGCCCTCCATTTCAGTACTACGGCGCCAAGGGCAGGCTGGCCCCTTTCCTGGCTGGGCTGCTGGGGCCGCACGAGGTGTACTGCGAACCGTTCGCGGGCAGTGCCGCGGTGTTCTTCGCTAAGGACCCCATCCCGATCGAAACGATCAACGACATCAACGGCGACCTCGTGTGCTTTATGAAGACGCTCCGAGACCGGCCCCGCACCCTGATCAGGGCGATCGAGTTCACGCCGTACGCCCGCGCCGAGCACCAGGCCGCCGAACTCGGCGACACGCCGCCACGGCGCTGCGCTGGCATGCAGCCCGGCTGCGGGAGGCGTTCATCGAGAACTGCGACGCCTTCGAGCTGATCGGCCGCATGGACTCGCCGACGACCGCGATGTACGTGGACCCGCCCTACCTCCGCTCCACGCGGAACATCTTCGGGTCCGGCCACTACGTGCAGGAGATGGACCGCGAGCCCGAGCACCGCCGCCTCCTGGAGGTGCTCGCCGCATGTAAGTCCGCGATCGTGCTGTCCGGCTACCGCTCGCCTCTGTACGACGAGCTACTCGCCGACTGGCGCCGCATCGACTACCGCGTCCGCGCGTCCAGCTCCGACGAGCGGCGGCACGCGGTCGAGTCAGTTTGGGTCAACAGGTAGCGCCGGCTCAAGTACGCTCCCGTCCTCCGAGCATAGTTCGGCGTTGGTCTCCTCAGTGAGCTGGCATATGGCCAAGCGAAAAGAGTTACCGCAGCCTCAGTTGGCTTGCAGCACGTCCCAGCGTTGATGCCATCGCCGGAGTCGTTCCACACTTATCGCGGCGTGATCACTACCCGGGTTCCGCGGCCGGGTGCCGCCGATGCTGGCCAGCCATGCCTGGTGGTGGGTGCGGACGTCGTCCCGCACCCACGACGCCGGTGCCACATAAAAGTCCGGCGTCTCACCGGTGAGATCAACGAAAATGACGGCGTCGGCATCCTCGACGGTTGGACGATCCGCGTAGGTCTGCCACGGTGATCCAGGTTGCCTCCTGGAGAGGACCTGCACGATGCGGCATCCACCGATATACGCGTCCTCGGGCCAACGACCGAGAGGTTCCGGTTCGTCCGGCTGACATGAAGGTAGTTGCCCGGCATCTCATAGGTGAAGGGCAGGCCGGTCATCGTGCGGAACTCCTGTCCGACGTAGGCCCGGATGCGAGCCCACACGCCCTCGACATCGCTCATGACCACCATCATCCATCGGCTCGGGGGCCCAGGCCATCAGCCTGGAGTCGAAGGTGCGCCTGATCCACCCGGAGTGGGATGACTACCAGATCACGGGCGAGGTCAAGAGGTTGCGCGACGAGCTCGGGCTGACCGTCCCGGATCCGGACAGGCTCGACGACGTTCTTGTCCCGGATGCGGACGGCGAGGACTGACGTGAGCACTGCGGCGGCCGAGGCTCTGGCGCAGCAGGACCTGGAGCAGATCGAGGCCGCTCTCGACCACGCCCGCGCCGTAACAGCCATCTACTACGACGCGGAGCGGGAGCTGCTGCGCGTCGTGTCGGAAGCGCTGGTCGCCCGGCTCGGTGAGCCCGAGTGGGAAGGGGTTCGCTTCGCGGAGCTGCGGGAGCTGCGGGAGCTGCGCCGCCAGGCCGACCGTGTGGTGCGCCGCCTGGAGCGGCTGTCGGAAAAGCTCGTGACGGCCGGCGTCGACGGGGCCTGGCGCCGCGGCGTGCAGCGCGCGATGACGGACCTGACGCATCTCGGGAACGCGAAGCGGATCGGCCAGGGCCAGGGTGTTATTGAGCTGGCCAGGCAGACGGTGCAGAGCGTGCAGAGCGTCCCTATGGGGGCGTTGCGTACGACGCAGGACGTGTTCTCTCAGGTGGTTGCACAGGTGTCGGCCCGAGCGCTGACCGGCGCGGAGAGCAGAGAGCAGACGACACGGCGGGCGCTGGACATGTTCGCACGCAAGGGCATCACCGGTTTCACGGATTCGCAGGGCCGGTCGTGGTCGATGGGAACGTACACCGAGATGGCCGTCCGCACGGCGATGGCACGCGCGGCCGTGGACGGTCACCTGGCCACGCTGAAGGAGAACGGCGTCGATCTCGTGATCGTGTCCAGACTGCCGTTCACCTGCCCGAAGTGCGACTTCTGGGAGGGGAAGGTCCTCACCCAGTCAGGCCGGATCGGCTGGCGTCAGGAACTGTCGTACGTGTCAGACGAGATGGTCGATGTACTCGTGGAGGGCACCGTCGAGCAGGCCCGCACGGCTGGCTTGCTGCATCCCGGGTGCGGGCACAACCTCGGCGCGTACCTACCGGGCGCGACGAAGAGGCCGCCGGTGCGCAAGCATCCGGCCGACTACGGCGACTCGCGGTAGATGCGCCGCATGGAGCGGGATCTGCGGGCCGCGAAGCGGCAGGCGTCGGTTGCGCTGGACAAGGAAGACCGTAATCGAGCCGAGCGGCGCGCGGAGTCGCTGAACGAGCAGATCAAGGAGCATGCCAAGGAGTCGGGCCTGCCGATTCGCCGCGATCGGCGGCGCGCCAAGATGCTGCCGCGCAATCTGGAGAAGCGACCGGACGAGGAGCTGGCAGCGCTGCTCGGGCAGCACGCCGACGACGAGGCAGCCGTCAACCGGATCACTCGGGTTCTCGAGCAGCGCGACGACGAGCGCATGGTCCAGCGCGAGCAGAAGGTGGCGGCCGCGGTGGCGGATCTGCCCGACGACTTTGCGCAGGCGAGCGACGACCAGATCCTTGACCTCGTGCGCCACTTCTCCGACGCTGGCGACGGGCCCGCGCTGGAGCGGCTGCTGGACGAGCTGGGCGTGAGCGGGTGTCGGCCACAGACCCGAACTGGTCGTGGCGGGACGACGAGACCGAGGAGGATCGCCAGGTCTCCGGCTTGGTCGCGGACGGCGTGCACGAGTTCGACGCGTACGGGCAGGTGTATGGGCTGGACCCGGACATGGTGCGGCGTGAGAGCTCCCGGTCGCACGTCGAGTTGCAGCGGCTGCCGGGTGAGCCGCTCGACCAGGTGGTGCGCCGCCTGTATGACGAGTGGCTGGAGACGCAGTTCATCGCCGCCGAACGGTACACGCGCGGCGTCCTTACCAACCGGGCGGGGCGGGCGGCCGGGGTTGATGGCCGCGCCCTGCTGTCCGGGCCGCAGTCCCGCGCCGACCGCTACGCCTCCGACGAGCTGCGCGCCTGGTGGGAGCAGCATCCCCGGATAACGCTGGTGGAGTTCCGGGCGCAGATGCTCGGCCGTGCCTCCGATGTGAAGGCCGCCCGCAGAGCAAGGGAGCAGCGCCGGTGAGCCTGTCCGACCTCGACCGGCGGGCCGCGATCACCACGGCGCGGTGGGCGGCCATCCACGCCCGCCCGATCGCCGAATGCCCGTACGACCCTACAGGCGACGCCCTCAACTCGGCGCTCGCCGTGCTGTGGGTGCGCACCTACCTTAGGTACCGGCCGCCGGCCTGACGCCCTGGCGGTACACTACGCATCGAGCTGGGTCAGTCCATCCATGATCCTCACGCACCCAAAGCCCACTCTTCCCCTACGTGGTGGCTGAGTCGTCGAGTCTCTCTGGGAGTGGTCCTTGCGCGGGATGTGCCAAGGCCGCTGACCAGTGGCGTCCCCTGTGTCCCGCCGTCTGGGTGGGACGGGCATGCCTGCCCTTCGGCGCGGGCGAACTCGCACGTGCTGGCCGAGCTGCCGCCGGGATTCTTCCCGGGGGTGGACGTGGCGGACATCTACACCTTCCCGTAGCGGCACGCCTGAGTCAGCGTCTCCAGACGGTGGCGTCCAAGGTGACGGTGTCCTCGCCGAATTTGATCACTTGGAGCCGGGCGACGGTCCCGTTCGCGGTTCTCACGCAAACGATGTCATCCTTGCGTGCCCCGATCATCTGCCGGCCGTTCCCGTCGTGCGCGGGCATCGCCTGGGCCACCGCCTCGCACTCGGCGCGGGAGCTCACCTGTCCCGACGCGACATTGAGCTTGGCGTCGTTCATAGGCACGAAGTCGACCTGGGCGTTGTTCCGGTCATCCTCGTCGACGATGTAGGCCACATGGATGTCGATCTCCGCGTCGTCGCCGGTGAGGGACGTGGAGTCGACGTCGGTGTCCTCCAACCAGTCCAGGGTGGGGGCCACGGTGGGCGGGAAGGGGCTCGGGAGACGCGGTGACCGTCACCTGGATCGTGGCCGTTTCGCGGACCGTCACGACGGATTGCGGCTCATTGTTAGTGTCAACAGCAGTACAGCATGCCACGCGTAGAAGGATGGCGGCGACGATCGCGGTTGCTTTATGGTCCGTACTCACCTTTTGCACGGTAGTTCGTCGTAGGGGAAGGTTGAGTCGCACTTCTTCTGCTCAGTGAAGAAGGGGCTTGGTTCGCTTTTCTCCTCGGTTTCTTGCCGGGTGGACTGCCCTGTGCCGGGCTTTTGGTCGTGTTCGAAGGCTGCGGGAAAGAAAAACGCGAACACCACCAAACCGATAATCCCCGCCACGCGGTTGAATGTCACCGCCCAGCCAGCGGGCTCGTGGGGCTCACGATTCTTGTATTGAGCGGACTGCATCCAATACGGAGCCTTGGGCACCACCACAAGGAGCAAGCACCCAAGCTCGATGAAGATAATGAGCGTTGTCCACATCGCCGTCTCTCCAGGGTTTGGGCCTCGCCCGTCACAACCCGGGGGCAGTGGGGGCGTGGCCTACAAGTTGGCTCCAGCGCTGTTTGCGCCTGTGCGCCCGAAGCGGGCATACGGATGGCGGGACGAGAGCCACGTCAGGTGAAAGCCAGACACCGTGATTTGGGTTGGTCGATCACGGACTAGTGAGGCAGTCGTCAATCGACTTGTGAGCTGCGGTGAACGGCTGAGACGATCTTGCAATAGGAGGTGAGCGCACGGAAACAACCGCTCCCGATCATGTCCGTGTAAACGAGTACAAGATCGAGAGCGACTGCCGAGGGCGCATCAGCCAACCCACTTGCCAACGCGGTCGACAAAGATTTTGGCTTTGTCCTGATGTAGGAGGCGCGTCACACCACCCAGGATTCGGTGCACTTGAGCGGGCCTCCGTCGAGAATGGACTCATCCGCGCAGCCTTGTAGTGGCGGCCAGCGATGGCCCGGTGCGCATTGGTGTAGGTCGTGTTCTTGATCGACTCGAACCTGCTGTCCCACTTTCCCGTCTTGGGGTTGTAGACCTTCAGCCAGATGTGATGGCTGTCCGCATCGGAGTCCTTGGGTGCGCGAGCCCAGATGTAGGAGTACGACGACCATCTCCTACGCGAAGCTGAATCGTGAACTCTCCCCATTGCCGATGCGGACCGTCTTCGTCTTCAGGTTGCCCACGCCCGTGGCCGCCGTCGGCGCGGCTGAGTTCCAGTAGCTCGCCGCCGATGCGGGGGTTGCGCCCAGCAGAGTAATGCCCGCAACAGCCACGGCTATGTTTCCCAGTCGCATGGTGCCCTCTCATGGGGTGTGTGCCTTGCTGTCGTCAAAAGACCTTAGAGACAGGCGGTATATCGGCGGTATGTTCACGCGTTCGAGAGCGCGAGCGGTCATCTCTGAACTGACTAGCTAGTCCGAGGCGGGCAATACCTCGCCGTTCAGCACGCCGAGGCAAGCCTGCCTGATCTGTTGTTGAGGCCGCCTGGCGCGGGCCTTCCTCATGTCCGGCTCGGGGAGGGCCAACGATGTTCGATCACTTGCCTCGATGATTCACGGGTTTGGGCGGCTTCGCCCTGCGTGCCAGCTGCCGGATTTGTTGATCTTCGATTCGGCTTCTTGGCAGGGGGCTGGGCCGGCGGTCACGCCGGTGGTGCCGGGTTCCACGGGCCGGTTGGGGTCTTGCCGGTCGTAATGTCAGGGGCGGGCTGGTGATCAGGTGGGAGCGGGCAGCGCCAGAACGGATGAGATGGCGCGTTGCGCCTGATCGGCCCAGGGCCAGGTGCAGGGGGTCTTGATGGTGCGTCGTCGCTGGCCACGAACCAGGCGGGCGCTGGTGTGCAGCAGTGTGTAGCGCAGAGTGAACGGTTCGGCGATCGCCAGTTCGGTCTCGCAGCACAGCAGGCGAAACCAGGTGAGCAGGTCACAGCCGATCGCGGCGGCGATGCACCAGGCCTGGTTGATGGCCAGCGACCAGGAGGGCAGGCCGGCCAAACCGGTGTTCTTCCCGCAGCGGATGAAGTCCTCCACCCGGGCATGGACGCGGTGGCGCGCCTCACCCTGCTGCAGCGGCAGCATGGGAGCCGGCGTGTTGGTCGCGATCAGCTGATAGCGCCAGCCGCGCGCCCTCTCGAAATCGGTCAGCTTGGCGCCGGAGGCGGGTTTCTCCCGGCGGACCAGGATGCGCATACCGGCCGGCCAGGTGGCCAGCTTGTCGCCACCGGCCGAATACCGCAGCAGGCCGGTGAGCTCCGCGGCGCCCGCTTCCTCCAGGGGCCGGGCCTGGCCTGCCTCATCCAGCACGCACGACCACGCCTGCGCCGGCAGTGCGGCTATCGCGGTGCGGGCGCGCTGATCGAGGTCGAAGCCGACCGAGTAGTGGGCCCGGCAGCTGCGCGTGTTCAACGTGGTGATGAACTGCAGGAGCTCGATCGTGGCGCCGGCCCCGTCGCAAGTGATGAGGATTCTTCTGCGGTACTTCGGCGGGATCTGCGCGATCGCGGCGGCCAGCACCTCGAGGTGGTCGGCGATGGTGTTGGCGCCGGCGTTGCCCGGACGCAGTTTGATGGCCAGGCACTCGCCGGTGTTGTCGCACCAGGCGGTCAGCGGGAACAACCCGAAGCTGCCCTTGAACGTCCCGGCTGCGGCTTCTTTGTCGCTGTGACAGAGCTGGATGGTGGCATCCAGCCGGATCACGATCCAGTCGCCGAGGTCGCCGTAGCAGGTTCGCGAGGCCGGCGCGCTTCCGTGCCGTGCGGCGAGCAACTTCCACACCCGCCGCCGGGCTTTGGCCCGCGCGGTGGCGATCTTGTCTCGCTGCCGGGCGGTCACCTCCGCCAGCGCCCGCCACGCCGTCGATGCCAAGGCCACCGGCCCGAATAACTCGCCCTGGTCCCGCAGGGTGCGGATGTGCCGGATCGCCGTCCCGCCATCGGCGATCATCACACCGAGATCCGTGAACACCTGGCCCCGATCGTGCCTCATCTGACGGCCCCGCACCCGCAACGCGGCCATCAGTTCGCTGGTCAGGCCGGACTTGAACGCCAGCATGCGCAGCCCTGCCGTACCGACGTGAGAGACCACGCCGTGACCGCCGACCGTGACCGCCAGCCCTTGCATCCACTTCGGGATAGTCTGCACGCGAAGAGTGCTCCTCGCTCTGGAAGGTTGTTGATCTCGACAATCCGTAATCTTCCAGATCAGGGGCGCGCTTTGCTGTCTAACCGATCATCCGGTCTGAACTCTCATCAGCCGCCGTGAATCGCCGAGGCTAGTGAGCGTCAACGAGAACGGGCGAGACTCCGTGAGACTGGAGGCCCGCCCGTTCGTACGATGTTCGCCCTGGTCAGCAGCCGGAACCGCTGATCAAGATCGCGTGCCCCCTGTAGGATTCGAACCTACGCACCCGGCTCTGGAGAGCATTACAGGTTTGCTGGTGGGCATGCCCTTGACCAGGGACAATTCACGAATGTCACTCGATCAGGGCCATGGATGGCCCACACATGGCCCACGATTATGCAGCGAGCCTCCTGCTGACGTGGTGTCCAGCGCCACCGGCCAGGTTCAAGCGACATCGCTCGGCGGCGCCTCGTTATCGGTGTACGCCTCAGGATCCTTGGCGACGGCCCGCGCGTTATCCGTGGTCGACGGATGTCGTGCCTGTCTGGTCGACGTGAGCACTTAGTCATTAGGTGGCGGAATCCCAGATGACTACCTGGTTCGCGCCACCAGAGCATGGGGAGGCCAACGTGCTGTATGTCGGAGACGGCTGGGCTCAAGACCACGGTTCGCGCTTCGCTCGTGATCCGGCATCCCGATCCCCTGAAGACGGAGCGGAGGACGCGGCAGGCACATCACCCTTGGAGGGCTTACCAGATAGGGTCACTGATGATCACGGCTGGCCGCGGCGCGCTGGCCCAGTTGACGTCCATGGCGACTCCGCTGCCTAGCTCGAACACTGCCATCATCGCGGCGATATCGAACCGCTTGCCCTCCTCCGCACAGACCTCTTGCAGGAATTGGATGTCCTCGTCGATCGGGTCATGTGCGAGTGGCCGGTCGGTGATACGGAAGGTGTTCCACGTCATGAGGATCTCGCCGTCGAAGGCGTAGATCATCTCGTGTTGCTCCAAGACGGCTCTTAAAGCCCAGACTCGGCATCCGTCCAAGCTCAGTTCACGGATAGGGCTCTCGTCGTAGAGGTCTGTGTCCGAGAAGAGGAAGTAGCCCTTTTGCTGAAGGTCGACCGACACGGCCAGTCGGCCGTCATACTCTGCCCAGCCCTCCCGGGGGTCCATCTCCATGTCGACATCACAGACGCCTAACTTGGACAAGCGTGCGCCGATGGAGTCGACGCTTCCGGGTGCTGGTCCGAGAGTTTGGACAACCAGCCAGTTCATGCTCTCGTCCATCCACTGGTGTTCATCGAGGATGCGCTCATAGCGAGCCAGAGGTTCGTACGCCACGCAAACACCTCTCGGTTGCTCTGGTTGAGGTCAGTGTGTGCAGCTGCGGTGGAAGGCAGGAGACAAACGCTACCCCCGCCCTCCATCCGGTTCTGTCTGCGCGTCGCCGGCCAGCTCGAAAACGACATGATCCTCGGCACGTCCGCCTACAAGAACGGCATCCGCGCCACCGTCTTCCAACCGAAGGTGGACGCCGGTATCGGCTACCTGCTCGGCGCAACCCCGATGCCCAAGCTGGTGCGCAACGCCTACCTGGACACGCCCGCCACGCAACGCATCGCCGACCGCGCCCACGCGCTACGGGCCAGCACGGGAGCACTGAGCGGACACGCCCTCGGCGAGACGCCCGAGCAGCACGCACCCACCTTCGACCTGCTCGCCGACATCCTGGCCGTGGTCCCGCTGTCCGAGACCAAGGTCTGGAACGAGACGATCGTGGATCGCCTCGCCGAACTGCGGCCCAACATCTACGGCCTGTGGGCGCGCCTGGAGGGCGGCGCGAAGACGGCTCAGCTCACCACGGCGCGCAAGCCGTACGGCATCAAGACCATGCAGGTCTGGGGCACGCCCGAGGGCGGCGGCAAGGGTGCAACCGCATCGGTATCACCCGAGACGACATCGCCACCGCACTCACCCAGCGTGACAGAGGCAAGGCGTCGTAACCCAGCCGATCGCCTCTGGACCTAGAGGCAGACCCCTCTAGGTCCAGAGGCCCGCCTAGAGCCCTAAACGGCACCCGACCTGCGATCTAGCACCTAGACCCCGACCTGCGGAAACTCCGGAAACGGCCCTGGGGGCTCACATAGCCACTGTCCTCGCCCTTCTAGCGGCCTGCCTACTGGCAATCACTCTCAGTTACATCATCGTCTGCCTGGCGTGGCCCCTGGGGCCGATGCAACCGATGCCGCCCCGGCGGCAAGAACCGCACCTGCCGCGCCCGCGACGGCACCGGCATGCGGCCACGCCTCGGCTGGCAGCTCTACGCCTACCTCCGCCGCCTGTACCGCAACGGCACCCACTAACCCCGGCCTCAAGGAAGGAAGCCCGCTATGTCCGGCGAGACCACCATCACCATCATCGGCAACCTGACCAGCGACCCCGAACTGCGCTTCACCCAAGTCTCCCGCGAGTTCGCGAATTCTGAAGCCCGCGTCCGGTTGAACCGGCGAGTGTATGCCCTGGTCGAGCCTATCCATTTTCCTTGGGTTCCGGAACTCAAGGGTCGTCGCTTCGATGGCTCGCTGTGAGCGCCGGTAGCCCTTCTCAACCCCGAAGGAGTTCTGTCATGCCTATCGGAGACACCACGATCACACTGGTGGCAATCTCACCGACGATCCCTCGCTGAACTTCTCGCAGCAGGGTGTGGCGGTGGCGTCGTTCACCATCGCGTCGTCGCGGCGAGTTCGGGACCAGGCCACCGGCGAGTGGAGCGATGGCGACACGTTGTTCCTGCGCTGCTCGGCGTTCCGGAAGCTTGTCGAGAACTACGCAGAGTCGCTGACCAGGGGCTGCCGGGCCGTGGTCACGGGGCGGCTGAAGCAGCGCACCTATGAAGATCGCGAGGGCGGCAAGCGGACGGTGTTCGAGGTCGAGGTCGAAGACGTCGGCCCGTCGCTGAAGTGGGCGTCCGCCAAGGTCGTCAAGACGCAGCGTGACCAGGAACCCAGCGCGGGAGCGACCTCCCCGTTGGCGGTCAGCTCTGCTCCCACGGGCGCGGGCCCCGGGCGCCTCAGCGACGCCTCCGTTCTGAACGTGTCCATCCCGGCGGGCGGCGAGCGGGTCGACGCCGTGATGTCCTGGGGGCTTCAGCACGGGCTCCACCTGGTCGCCGCGCTCGACAACGCCCTCGACAGCGCGGCGGGCTGGCGGGTGGAGCTGCCCAGCGGGAGCGCGCTGCGGGCCGACGGCCCGGGCGGCACGCTGTTCGACGGCACAGTGAGGCTCGCCCCCGAGTGGAGGCGTGCCGTCACCGAGCGGGGCGCACGCGGGGTGCTGCTCAGCGTGGGCCTGCGCCTGGGTGAGGCGCCGCGGGGCTGGGCCGACGCTCTCGACCGCATCGCCGCCGTGGGGCGGGCGGATCGGCTCGCCGGAGGCATGGTGGCCGTCGAGCCGTCCTGGCCTCGCCCCGGCCCTCGGTCTTTAACGAGTCAGTAGACCCACGCGAGCTCGGGGCCCGTGCACAGCTGCGCGTCGATCTTGGCTATGCACACCTTGTACTTCACGCCGTCCTTGGCCTCCAACGCCGTGGTGTAGCTGGTGCCGCTGATGTTCTTGTGGAGGTACGTGCCCTGGCCCGCGACTGTGATTTCATACTTGTCGTTGGCCAACTTCGTCGGCTTCTCGATACGGGCCCAGATCCACGTCTTGTTCTTGTACTTGCCATAGCGCATCTGCAGCGTGCCGAAATCGGGCCTATGGCTGTACACCCTGGTCTTGACGCCGGTGGCCTTCGTCGGCGCATCCGACGAGGTGGCCAGCGCTGCGGCTGCGGCCGGGGCCGCGGTAGCCGGGGCCGCCCCGGTGGAGGCGACGATCGCCGCGGTGGCAACTATCCCAGTGAAGGTCCAGATCTTGCGCATTTCAGGTCCCCTCTATAGGTGTTGGACGGGGAGCAACGCTAAGAGAACCCGGTATATCGGCGGTATGCCCTCCGTACGTGGGCCAGCGGGACAGGTTCGGGCCGGTCTCCTCATCATCGACCGCGTGGCGGACGCTGGAGGAGGTGACCTCCCGGCAACGCGACAAGGTCGCGGCTGCGCGGGCCAGGGCCCGGCGGCGGGTGTGGGATCTGATCGAAGCCCGGCAGGGCGGCATTCCGGCCTCGCGGACCTGCTACGGCGACCTGGGCGAATGGGTCGTGATCCGGCTGGATGCCACGATCCAGATCTGTCACAGTGACAAAGAAGCGCGGCCGGGACGTTCAAGGGCAGCTTCGGCTTGTTCCCGCTGACCGCCCGGTGCGACAACACCGGCGAGTGCCTGGCCATCAAGCTGCGTCCGGGCAACGCGGGCGCCAACACCATCGCCGATCACCTCGAGGTGCAGGCGGTCGTGATCGCGCAGATTCCTCCGACACACCGCAGGCGGATCGGAGAACGGCGCATATACCGCTTCCACCAGCGCATAACCGTCCGCGCCGTAGGCACGCGCAAGCTCGGCGCGTTTGGTCTGCGATGACGGCAGCCAGGGCCGCATGAACACCACGCAAGGAGCACCAGCCATGAACGACCGCACACCTGACGGCGCCGCTCTGCTCGACCGACTACGCGCCGCCCTCACTCGCTACGTCATCCTGCCGAGCCCCGAGGCCGCCGACGCCGTAACCCTCTGGATCGCCGCCACCCACGCCCAGCCAGCATGGGCGCACGCGCCCCGCCTGGTCATCCGCGGTCCGGAGAAGCGCTGCGGCAAGTCCCGGCTCCTGGACGTGGTGGAGGCCACCTGCCACGAGCCGTTCATCACCGTCAACTCATCCAGCGCCGCCGTCTACCGCTCCATCACCGAAGACTCGCCGACCATGCTCGTGGACGAGGCCGACACCATCTTCGGCCCCAAGGCCGACGGCAACGAAGACCTCCGCGGCCTGCTCAACGCCGGACACCAGCGCAACCGCCCAGCCAAGCGATACGACGCGGCCACCAACCGCGTCGAAAGCATCCCGACCTTCGCCATGGCCGCACTCGCCGGCATCGGGGCGATGCCCGACACCATCGAAGACCGCGCCGTCGTCATCCGCATGCGCCGCCGCGCCCCCGGCGAGAACGCTGCTCCCTACCGGCACCGCCGTGACCGGCCCGCTCTCCGCGACCTGGCCACCGAGCTGAATCTGTGGCTCCGTGCTGATCTGTCCGTAACTGGTCCACAACCCGCGAGCTACAACGAGAACGGGCGGGACCCCGTGAGACTGGAGGCCCGCCCGTTCGTACGATGTTTGCCCTGGTCAGCGGCCAAAGCCGCCGGTCAAGATCGTGTGCCCCCTGTAGGATTCGAACCTACGCACCCGGCTCCGGAGGCCGGTGCTCTATCCCCTGAGCTAAGGGGGCTCAACGAGTGATAAGGCTACCAGTATCGGGCCACCACTCCGCACCACGATAAAGGTCCAGCCACACATCCGAGGAAAACCCCACGTGACCGCGCCACTACGGGTAGCTTTGCGGCCGTGGGCGAGGTTCTTGGCAGAGTACTGGTCGTGGACGATGACGAGGTCATCCGTCAGTTGATCGCGGTGAACTTGAGCCTGGAAGGGTTCGAAGTCGCCACCGCCACCGATGGGCAGGACTGTCTCGAGCGGGTGCTCGATGTCATGCCCGATGTCATCACGCTTGACGTGATGATGCCGTTTCTTGACGGCTGGGTGACAGCGCAGAGGCTGCGTACCGATGAGGCGACCAGTCACATCAAGGTCGTGTTGATCACGGCGCGGGCGCAGGACGATGACAAGCGGCGGGGGCGAGGGATTGGCGTCGACGCCTATCTCACCAAGCCGTTCGACCCGGCGGAGCTCATTGAGGTGGTCCGCGATCTTGCGGCGGGAAGCCGGGTCTGAGCCCCTGAGGTGTCAGTGGCCCCGCGACCAGCGCGGGGCCACTTCCCAGTGCAGGGGCGCGGGGGCATAGAGCAAGAGCAGCGCGCGAAGGCTGTTTGGGCTATAGGAGCGCGCGAGTCCGGGCCTCCGCAGCGGCCTGCGTACGCGTAGAGACCTCCAGCTTGCCCAAGATGTTGGACACGTGCACGCTCACGGTCTTCTGCGCGATGAACAGCCGCTCCGCGATCTCCCGGTTGGTCAACCCCTCCGCCACCAGTCGCAGCACCTCGGTCTCCCGTGCCGTCAAGCCCCCGTCGCCATGGCCGCCGCCGCCGGTGGTGAAGCGGGCTCGGCGGGCGAAGTCGCTCAGGGCGGTCTCCAATGGCGTGGCGCGGAGTTTGCCGGCTGCCTCTCGGGCAAGGTCCCACTCCGCCTGGGCTTCCGTACGGGCGCCTGCTGCCAGCAAGGCCTCCGCGAGGCGCCAGCGGGCGCGGGCCGCCTCGTAGACGAAACCGAAGTCGAAGGCCGCCACCACGCGCCGCCACAGCTCCACGTCGAGGCGGCCGTGGACGCGGTGCCATTCGGCCTCCGCTCGCAGGGCCCAGGCTTGGCCTTCTGGGCCCATGGGGCCGCGTTCGCCCACCAGGCCGGATTCGACGGCGAAGCGGACGCGGTTGAGGAGGTCGTCGGCGCCCTCCACCTGGCCTAGGTCGGCTAGGGCCCACAGGCCGATGGCGGCGACGCGCAAGGTGCCCGTCTCACCGGGTTCGAGGGTGGCCATGGCGGCCTCTACGTGGGCCAGGGCGAGGGCGGGCTCCCCACACCAGAGGGCGTGTTCGGCGGCCATGCCTCGGGACATGTAGGCGACGAGTACGTCGGACCAGAACGGGCGCAGCCAGTTGAGGCGTGCTTCGACGACGGGCAGGCCGCGGGCGACCTCTACGAACAGGGCGAACGACGACAGGACCGCCTCCGGCAGTGTGCCGACGCGGGCGCCGAAGCCGGCGGCGGTGGCCTCGGCTTCGTCCCATTCGCCGGCCACGTAGTGGATCAGGAAGCGGAGGAAGCGCAGGTCGGTGCCGTAGGTGCTCCAGTTTAGGCCGGTTTCGACCGCCAGTTGGATGCCCGCGTCGGCGATCTCGGCCGCCTCTACGAGCAGGCCCTGCTCGTAGAGGATGCGGGCGTAGTGGAAGCGGGCGCGCAGGTCCATGGCCAGGTGGCCGGTGTTCGCGGCGGAGGCGGTCTGGGCGAGCGAGCGGGCCCGGGTCATGTCGCCTTCGTTCTCCGCGTGCAGGGCCAGGGTGAGCAGGGCGCCCGCTTCCGCGTCGCGGGCGCCGGCGGCTCTGGCCGTCTCGATGGCGCGGTGGGCGATGTCCTCGGCTTCGGCGTGCCAGGCGGACCAGGTGATCGTGCGGGCATGGGTGGCCAGGGCTCGGGCGAGGGTGGGCTGGTCGGCGGCGGCTTCGACGGCGCGTTGGGCCGCGGCGATGGCGCCTTCCTGGTCGTCGAGCTCGACCAGGTAATAGGCCAGCCGCTCGTTGACCTCGGAGGTCGGGGGCAGGGCGCGCAGCTGCTGGACGGCGCGGTGGTTGTCGCCGCTGTCGGCCGCCATCACCGCGCTGCGGAAGGCCAGCGTGGCCCGCTCCTCACCGGCGAGTTCGGCGGCGTCGGGAACTCGGTCCCACAGGCTCAGCGCCCGGTCGTAGTGGCTGTGGGCTTCGGCGGGCGCGCCCAGGCGCTCGGCCAGCCTGCCCGCCTTCGCGGAGGCGGCCAGAGCCCCCGCCAGGTCGTGGCCTGCCAGGTGGTGGTGGGCGAGCTCGGCGGGCGAGGTGAGCAGTCGCGCGAAGTCGGCGTGCAGTCTGCTGCGCTCTCCGGGCAGCAGGTCGGTGTAGGCGGCTTCCTGCAGCAGGGCGTGCCGGAAGGCGTAACCGTAGCCGTCGACGCGGAGCAGGCCGCGCGAGACGATCTCGCGTACGGCCTCCTCGAAGTCGGCCAGCGGGAGCCCGGAGACCTCGCGCAGCAGCTCGTCCTCGACGCGGCGGCCGGCGACCGCGGCGGCGCGCAGCACGCGCTGGCCGGGCTCGGACAGCACCTCGACCCGGGACATCAGCAGGCTCGCCAGCCCGTCGGGCAGGGTGTCGCCCTCGGCCACGGCGGCGAACAGCTCCTCGGCATAGAACGGGTTGCCGCCCGCCCGGGTGACGATCACGCCGAGCTCCTGTGCGTCCACATCACCCAAGGTCGCGACGTAGTCGGACATTTCGCCGGAGTCGAGGGGGCCAAGCTCCAGGTGGGTGACGCTGGGCAGGCGCTTCAGCTCGGCCAGCACCGGCCGCAGGGGGTGGCGGCGGTGCAGGTCGTCGGTGCGGTAGGTGCCGACGACGCACACGCGCTCGCTCTGCACCATGCGGCTCAGGAACACCAGCAGGTCACGGGTCGAGCGATCGGCCCAATGCAGATCCTCGATCACGAACAGCACCGGCTGGACCTCGGCCAGCAACCCCAGCAGCGAGCCGAACAGCCGCTGCTGCGTGAGCCCGGCCGGAGGCGCGCTCTCCACGCCCGGCAACAGCTGGCCGAGCAGGGGGTGGGCGGCGGCCGCCTCGCGGACGGCGGGCTCGGCGCCGCGCAGGGCGTCGGCGAGCGGGAGGTAGGGCAGTGTGTCGCCGAGCTCGGCGCACTGCCCGACCAGCACGTTGAAGCCACGGGAACCGGCCTCGGCGACCAGCTCGGACACCAGCCGGGTCTTGCCGATGCCGGCGTCGCCGCCGACAAGCGCCACCTCGGCGGTGCCGAGGGCGGCGGATTCGAGCACGCGCGCGAGTCTCGCCAGCTCAGCAGCGCGCCCGACCAGGAGACCCTTCACGGCAGCAACTATGCCACGCCTGGCCGACATTCCGATTGGTCCAGGAACGGGGTACCCGATTGGCTCTCAACAGCGGGCCAAAGCCGCTTTACGCTTATATTTCATGATCCCTTGGTCCACGTACGTGCTCTTCGTGGGCGCCTCGCTCGCGCTGGTGCTCATCCCCGGCCCGAACCACCTCTACATCACCGCCAGGGGGCTTTCCCAGGGCCGCGCGGCGGGGCTGGCCAGCGCGTTCGGCGTGGAGACCGGCACGCTGGTGCACATCGTGGCGGCCGCGGCCGGGCTCTCGTACCTGATCACGAGGTCCGCGACGCTGTTCGGGATCGTCAAGTGGGCAGGAGTCGCCTATCTCGTCTATCTGGGGGTACGCGCGCTCACCGGCAAGGAGCAGGCCGAGTCCGAGGTGTCGCAGCCGGCGCAGCCGCTCGGCAAGGTGTTCCTCGAAGGTGTCGTGGTGAATCTGCTCAATCCCAAGGTCACGCTGTTCTTTCTGGCGTTGCTGCCGCAGTTCGTGAAACCGTCGGCGGGGTCGCCGGCGCTGCAGATCGTGGTGTTCGGTGCCACGCTTCTGGTGCTGGGGGTGCTCTCCGATCTGGTGTACGCGTTCACCGCCGGGGCGCTCGGCGCCCGCCTCGTCAGGAGGGCCAGGGGGCTGCGGCTCTTCAGCGGTGTGGTGTACCTGGGGCTGGGCGTGATCACGGCGTTCGCCGGGAGAAAATGAGCGCATGGCGCCGAGGAAGCAGCAGGAGATCTTCGACGCGACGCTGCTGCTGGTCGCGGAGAAGGGCTATGACGGTCTGACCGTCGAGGGCGTGGCCGAGCGGTCGGGCGTCAACAAGACGACGATCTACCGGTGGTGGCCGTCCAAGGCCGCGCTGCTGGGGGCGGCGTTGGTGGAGGCGGAGGCGCTGGAGTTCGAGGCGCCGGACACGGGGAGCCTGCGTGGCGATCTCGTCGCCCTCGTGGAGGGGATCAGGCGGCTGCTCACCCAGCCGCCGGCCAGGGACATCGCGGTGGCCGCGCTCGGCGCCGCCGTACGCCATCCCGAGTTGGACGCGCGGAGGTTCTTCGCGGATCGGTTCGCGCGGGAGCGGCAGGTCTTCGAGCGCGCGGTACGGCGGGGCGAGCTGAAACGGTCGGTCGACCCGATGCTCGTGGTCGATCTGCTGGCCGGGGCGGTGTGGATCAGGGCGGTGTTCCGGGGGTTGCCGCTCACGGACGAATTCGCGAGTCAGGCGGTGTCCGTGGTGCTTGACGGTGGTGGCGTCATGTCTTGAGGGACGACTTCGCGGGCCAGGTAGTGGCCGTGGCCCTCAGTGGTGGCGTCATTTCTTAGCGGGATAAATCCGGCGCCGCGCCGCCCACCGCAGCGCCCCCGCCGCCGGTCAGAGGGCCTCGGCCAGTGCGGCTGGGATGCGGTCCAGCACCGGGTACGACATCAGCCCATAGGCGTAAAAGTCCACCGCCAACGCCCCCGCCGCCTTGGCCCCCCGCGCCTTCGCGACCAGCCGGTCGGCCGAATCGCTGTCGGGATAACCGGGCCGCAGCACCGCGCGTACCTCCCGATCCTTGCCCACCGACCGCAGGTACGCGCCCACGTCGTCGGCCACGCGGGCGGCGTCGCGCGCGTAGGCGAGCACGCCGAACGCGGGCACGAGGTCGCCGAGCGCCACCAGATCCACGCCCAGCTGCCAGGCGTCGTGCGCGGCCAGGCCGGGCGAGGGCAGCCCGTCGGTGTAGCCCTTGACGGCGCCGGTGGAGTCGATGAACACCAGTTTGGAGCCCTCGTCCGCCACGGCGGAGGCCACCTCAGAGACCAGCGTGGTGACGGTCTCCGACCGGGCGCGGGCGTAGGCGACCACCTCGGGCCCCGCGTACGCCGTCAATGCCGCCCGGGTCACCTCGCCCTGCGCGGGCGGGTCGCCGTCGAACACCCCGCCCACGATCCTGGCGCACTCCTCGCGGGCCACCTCGGCGTTGACGCCCAGGTCGGTGGCCCGGCGCATGCAGTAGTCGCAGAAGCACAGGCCGAACAGGTAGGCGTCCATCGGCCCGAGCGGCACGAACGAGCGCTGCGGTTTGAGCGGCCTGAAGTGCAGCGACTCGGCCACGACGCTGTCGACGCCGAGCCGGGCGACCGCCCTGGCCAACGCGACGGCGTACTGCCGCACATCGGGATGGGCCGGGCACAGGTCGGTGAGCGAGCCGCGATCACCGAAACAGTCGCGCACGGTCACATCTGGATGCTGGGTGCCGATCGTGGCATTGCGCAGGAAAACCGTCCAGCCATGGAGCTTCAGCCCCCGCTCCGAACAGGCTTCGCGCAGGCCGTCGAGCGCGTTCTGGTATCCGGCCGTCGGCCTGAGCCGCAGACCGGAGAACAGGTCGGCCGGCGGGACGAAGTGGGCGCCGTCGTGGCGGAGTGTGAGCCTGGACAGTCCGTGCGGGGTGACGTCGCGGGAGGCGTGGTGTACGGCGCCGACGGTCACGCCCGCCACGCCGTACCCGCTGATCCTGTCGAGCACCCGCTCGACGCCCTCGCCGCGTAGATCTTCGACGAAGACGTACACCGAACTGTCCACGGACCGACCTTACGCGCTCTTGTGCGCGACGAAGTCGATCTCCACCAGGATGTCCATCAGGTCCGAGCCGACGGTCGTGCGGACCGGGTACGGCTGGCTGAAGTACGACTTGTACACCTCGTTGTAGGCGGCGAAGTCGCGCTTGAGATGCTGCAGGTGGACCGTGGCCTTGACCACGTCGTCGAAGCCGAGGCCGTGGGCGGCGAGGATGGCGCCGAGGTTGCGCATGGTCTGGTGGGTCTGGGCGGCCACGTCGTCGCCGACGACCTCACCGGTCTGCGGGTCGAGCGGCCCCGCGCCCGAGGTGTAGACGAAGTCGCCGACGACCAGGCCCTGAGAGTACGCGCCGACCGGGGCCGCGCCCTCGGTGGTTCTCAATTCCTTCTTCACAGCATCTCCCTAACCAAATTGGGTGCTTATTGTGCCGACGCGGCGGTAGTCGCGGTCGACCACCGGGAGCGTGCGCCACTTGTCGAACGCGGTGCACGGGTGCGAGATGCCGAAGGCGAGCAGGTCGCCCGGCTTGAGCCCGTCGGCGCGGACGACCGTGTGCTGGTCCTGCATCTTCACGATGGTGACGCCGCCGCGCCTGGGAACGGGCAGGCCCTCGTCGTACGGCGCGTCGCGCTTGCCCAGGCCGACGATCGCCAGCCCCGGCTCGGGCGTGGACAGCACGTGCGCCCACACCTCCAACGCGGGCCGCAACTCGCCGGGGACGCGGTTGAAGGGCGTGCGCTCGCGGTAGTAGCCGTCGTCGTGGGTGACGTACGCTCCGGCGCGCAGGACGATCCTGGCCTGGGTGGTGACGAGCTCGCGCCCGATCACGTCGAACCACTGGCTGCCGCCGACGGTCAGGATGGGATTCTTGACGCGGATGTGCTCGGCGGCATCCTGCAACAGATACAGATATTTCCGGACCTCGGGCGCCGTCTTCAGCGCCCCTTCGTACCCGGCGATACCCGCCAGCTCCACCCCGTCGGTCCGCTGCACATGCGCGGCCACCTCCAGCAGCTGCTCCAGCGTCCGGCACCCGGCCCGCCCGCCCTCATGCCCGAGCTCGACCAGCACACTGAACGGCCGCGACGAGGCATGGCGGGCCAGGATGTCCACCCCGGCCACGGAGTCCACGAAGGACAGGAAGTCGAAGCCCGGGTCGGCGGCCAGCTCCGTCGCCGCCCACTCCAGCCCGGCGGGGTCCACCATCTGGTTGGCCACCATGACCCTGGCCGCGCCGAACTCCCGCACCGCCATCGCCTGCCGCGCCGTCGCCACGGTGAGCGCCCATGCGCCCGCTTCGAGCTGCATGGTGGCGATCTCTCGGGACATGTGCGTCTTGGCGTGCGGCGCCAGCTCCATGCCGTGATCGCGGGCGAAGGCGGCCATGGTCGCGATGTTGTGCTCGAGCGCCTCCTGATGCACGACCATCAGAGGGAGGGTGGCCCCGTCGAAGACGGACCGATTGTGTTCGTGGATTCCCTGCACAACACCCCCATTTGTCCGCGCCTGACCCTATCTCATGTTTATTTTATGATCTTGTACGGCAAGCCCGGTGAGCCCCACCCGCCGCACGGGGCCGGCCCCTGTCCAGGGGCACGCTCCTCCGGTGGAGGTGGCTGAGCGCCGTGACGTGCGCATTGTGGGCCCCGTCCGTGCTTCCAGGGGGCGCCGGCCGGTTACGGGCGCAGCGCTCGTCCCGGAGTCTTGCCCGTCAAGGCACCGTTCGCCAGCACCGGCACCCCCGACACGAGCACGTCGTCCACTCCCCTCGCCGGTGTGCGCGGAGTCTCGTACGTGGCCAGGTCCGTCACCGTCGCCGGATCGATCACCACCACGTCGGCCGCGAAGCCGCGCCGGAGCAGGCCGCGGTCCGTCAGGCCGAAGCGTCGCGCCGGGTGCGACGACAGATGGACGGCGGCCTGCCCCCACGTCCAGTCGCCCAGCTCGCGCACGTGCCGTCCCAGGAACCGGGCGAACGCGCCGAAGCCGCGCGGGTGCGGGTGGCCGCCCACGTAGATGCCGTCCGAGCCGCCCGTTTGCGAAGGGTGGCGCAGTACGCGGCGTACCGACTCCTCCCCCTCCGGGCCCTCGTCGGGACGGGCCGTCACGCAGCCCGCCTCCAGGCGCGTCTCTATGAGCAGGCGACGGCAGAACTCGTGCGGCGCCAAGCCCGCCCGCTCGGCCGCCTCGACCATGCCCAGGCCCTCCGCCCACTCCAGGCCGGGGGCGTGGGAGATGGTCAGGCGCGGCCAGGTCCGCGCCAGCTCCGGCCACCAGGCGTCGAGCTCCCCGGACGACAGCATCTCCAGGGCCCGGTCCGGCTCGGCGCCCGGGACCTCGGGCGGCAGGACGACCATCGCCAGGATGGTGTTGCCGCGCAGGTAGGGGTAGGAGTCGAAGGTCAGGTCCACGCCCTCGGACAGCGCCTGCTCCACCAGGGGGAGCAGGACGTCCGCGGGTCCGTGCAGGTGGGAGATGTGCACGGCCGTACCGGATCGCTGGGCTATCTCGACGACCTCCGACATGCCTACGTCGGCTCGCTCGCCGTAGGCGCGCATGTGGGTAACGTACGGCAGGCCCGCGAGGGGTGCGCACAGGGCGGCCAGTTCCGCTGCTGAGGCGTAGCGGCCGGGCAGGTACTCCAGGCCACTCGACAGGCCGACCGCGCCGTCCGCCAGGCCGCGTTCGACGTGGGTGAGCAGGCGGGTCAGCTCGTCGCGTGTGGGGGTGCCTGAGGAGGGGCCCATGACGTCGTAGCGGATCGTGCCGTGCGGGATCAGGTAGGCGGTGTTGAGCGCGACCGCGCGGTCGTATCCCTGGAGCAGCTCGGCGACCGACAGCCCGCCGCCGGTACGCACGTCATCCGAAGGGCGCCCGTCCGTACGGGGGCTGTCCGCAAGAGGGCCGTTCACTGCTGCGAAGTAGCGTTCCGCGTAGGCGACGGTGTCGGCGGAGCCGGGGGCGAAGGACAGGCCATCCTGTCCCAGTACGAACGTGGTCACCCCCTGGCGAAGCGTCGCCAACTGTACGGCGGGGTCGAAGACGGCCGCGTCGCCGTGGGCGTGGCAGTCGATGAACCCCGGTGCGACGAACCGTCCGCTCGCGTCGATGACGGAAGCGGCCTCCGTGCCGTCGAGGCGGCCCACGGCGGCGACCCGGTCGCCGGTGATCGCCACATCGGCTCGGTATGGCGGCGCCCCCGTCCCGTCGAGCACGAGTCCGCCGCTGATGATCACATCGAAAGCCACTCAAGGATTAAACATGATCCAGCAGGTACCGCGCGGCTGCGGTCCAACCCGGGAAACCCGTCCGGCGGCCGTCGCCGACTCGAACGGCCGACAAAACAGAACATGATCACTTTTGATCAAGCTTGAGATGGTTAATGCGCTACATGGCTATTTGTCCACTATATGAGCGGGAATTACCTCAAGACGCTCGTTGCTCGAGGCGGGACACATGGCCGTGCTCTTCGCCGGAGACGGAGAAGGTCATGATCGAAAGAGGCGCGCTCGTCGTCCTAGGATCGGCTCTTGTCGCCGCCCTCGCCCTGCCTCAGGGCTTCACCGTGGCGGTCCCGGCCACCCGTACGGCGGCCCTGTCGACACGGCTGAACCCGTGCGACGACAAGGGCCAGGGCTGCGCGAAGGGCTACTCCGACGGCTACGCCAACGGCGTACGGTGCCAGCCCTCCCGCCCGGCCAAACACCCGGCTTCCGGCCAGCCGGACTACAGACTCGGCTACAAGGTCGGCTGGGCGGTGGGCCGGAAGCACGCCGGGTGTGGCGGGGGCGGTACGTCCGGGCGCGCCCAGTCCAGGCAACAGGGCAAGAGACGGGGCGCCGCGGACGCGGCCAGGTTCCACCGGTGTGTGAAGGGGCACTTCAAGGGCCGGTCGAAGACGTTCAAGCACGGTTATAAGGCCGCCAACCCCCACTGCTAGGACCACCGGCCGTCAGTCGGAGATCCGGGGCTCCGGGCGGTCGCAGCCCGTGGCCGTGGTGGCGACCGGGCGCTTGGCGAGGAGTTCGCGGGCCTGCGACCTGGCCAGGTTCCAGCCGTTCCAGGCGTCCGGCTGGTTCAGGCCGTTGGCCTTGATCACGTCGGTCAGTACGCAGCTGCGTTGCGGCTCAGGGAGCCGGTCCAGGGCCGGTACGGCTTCCGCGCCGAGGTCGCCCAGGTAGTCCGCGTCCAGCTTGGCCGGCCCGCGTACCACCACCTGCGTCTGAGCCACCCGGAAGTCCGGGTTGACGATCGCGAACGCGCCCAGTCCGAGCCCGGTGACCAGCACGATCGTGCGGGGCAGCCAGCCGGAGCCGCGCCCGGCCAGCCGGGCCGCGCCCGCCAGTATGACCAGGGCGAACAGCGCGCCCAGCCACCACACCGTGGCCTGCACCGACAGGCGTAGCCGGGACAGGCCGTACGCCTCGGTGTAGAGGTCCATGCGGTGCAGCGCGGAGGCCAGCACGACCATGGTGAGGGCGCAGAGCACGCCGAGCTGGCCGGCCAGCAGCCAGCGTTCGCGCCGCTCGGTCCGGAGCAGGCCGGCCACGACGGCGACGATGCACATCACGAACACGCTGACGACGACAAGCTGGAAGAAGCCCTGCCGGGCGTACTCGGCGTAGGTGAGACCGGCGGTCTTCAGCACCCAGGAGTCGCCGCCGAACAGCACGGTGATCTGTACTGCCACGAACGCCGCGAACAGCAGGTTCACCGCCGTCAGCGGCACCACCCAGACGCTCCTGGACACGCCGAACTTGACCTCGGGCCCGACCGGATCCACCACGGGCCGCAGCGCGACCAGCACCACGGCGGCCAGCAGCACGGCCCCCACCAGGAACAGGAAGATCCGCAGCGGCACCGACTCGGCCCAGTCCGGGGTCGCGGTCAGGCGCTCCAGGTAGGTGGCGAACACGGGGTCGGCCGAGGCGAACAGCAGCCCGAACACCACCAGCAACACCGCCGTGATGCCCAGGGCCGCGACCATGGGCAGGATGCGCCGCTTGGCGGTCAGCCGCTTCAGCGGCTTGGCCAGGAACCACGGCACCGGCCCCAGCGCGAGCAGCACCGACACGCCGCCCCTGATCACGCCCAGCCAGCCGAACCCCGCCCCTGAGACGGCCAGCGCCAGCAGCCCGCACCCGGCCATGAACAGGATCCCGACCAGCCAGTCGGCGTCGCGTACAGCGGCCATCGCGATCAGCCAGTAGGCGGTCAGGCCGAACAGCACCGTCCATGGCGTGATCCGCCGCAGCACCGCGGGCAGCGCCGCGGCGCCCAGCACCATCGTGACCAGGACGATCCCCAGCCCCACCTGCGCGTCCGGCAACGCCACGGCCGTGAACACGCCGGCCCCCGCCGCCGCCGGCAGCAGCCAGCGCGGCGTCTCGGGCAGGTCGGGGCGCGGGAAGAGCGGCGGCGGGACGTACGGCGGAGGCGGTGACTGCGGCCCGTGCCCCTGCGGTCCGGGGACCTGCGGACCAGGGACTTGCGGCCCGTACACCTGCGAACCGTGAACCTGCGGACCAGGCTGCCCCTGCCCCTGGTACGGCTGGCCCGGCGACCGACCCTGAGCGGGCTGGTAGGGCGGGGCAGTGGCAGCCCGTCGCCCGGTACCCGCCCCCAGAGACACCCCGACGGCCCCGATGAGCGCGGTGACCAGCACGAGCGTGATGAGCGCCGCCGTGTCGCTGCCCAAGGCCACACTGACGAACACGGCCGCGAACAGCCCGACCAGGAACCCGAGAAGCAGCCCGATGACTCCTCCCCCGACCATCCGCGCAAGCCGCCCGGCAGACACCGGCACCACCGACACGGCCGCCTGCGCCGACGACGGCGAAACTCCCGACGAACCGCCCGACGGAGCCAGAGCGATCGGCTGACCCGGCGCGGCCGGCTGACCCGAGACCACCGGCTGAGCCAGCGCGACCAGCTGCGCCAACGAGTCCGACAAAGCCGATGGGACCGACAAAGCCGATGGGACCGGCTGAGCCGACGGGACCGGTGGGGCCGGCGACCCCGGCGACCCCGGCTCCTGAGCCGACGAAGCCGCGAGCACCGCCTGCCCCGCCGTCTCGGTCTCCGGCGTGGCCTCCACATCCCCCGTGGCCCGCACCTCAGACAGACCCGGCTCAACCCCACCGACCGCCGCGGCGAGAACCTCCGACTCGACTAAAGCATCACCCGCCGCAGCAGGCGGCACCCCTTCGCCGGCCCCCGAAACAGGTTCTAATGGCGTATCCGCCATGATGGTCCTCCCTGGTAGATCGACGATCATGCGGCACCCCGCGCAGTCGTCGATGCGGATCGAACCGCCGTGCAGTTCGACGATCTCCTTGACGATCGCCAGCCCCAGCCCGGCACCCCCGCCGTCCGCCGTCCGCCCCGCGTCCAGCCGGGAGAAGCGCTCGAACACCCGCCCGTGAGCCGAGGCGGGGATCCCCGGCCCCTGGTCGGCGATGGTGATGCGCACCCCGTCCCCGTCGGGCGCGCCCGTCACGGTGACCGAGCCGCCGGGCGGGCTGTGGCGTACCGCGTTGTCGAGCAGGTTCGCCAGGACCTGGGCGAGCAGGTCGGGGTCGGCGCGTACGACGAGGTCGGCGGGGACCACCGGGGTGAGCCGGACGTCCTCCCGCGCCAGCGCGGCCTCGCGTACGGCCTGCTCCAGCAGCGGTGCGAGCTCGACCGGTTCCGGTTCCATGAGGCGCACGCCCGAGTCGAGCCGTGACAGGTCGAGCAGTTGCGCCACGAGCCGGCCGAGCCGTTCGGTCTGGGCGAGCGCGGTCTTCATGGTGACCGGGTCGGCCGCGGAGACGCCGTCCACGACGTTCTCCAGGACGGCGCGCAGGCCGGTGATGGGGGTGCGCAGCTCGTGGCTGACGTTCGCGACGAGCTCGCGCCGTTGCCGGTCGACCTCGCCGAGGTCGGCCGCCATCGCGTTGAACGCCCTGGCCAGCTCCCCGACCTCGTCGCGCGAGGTGGCGCGGACGCGCAGCGTGTAGCGGCCCTTGGCGATGGTCTGGGCGGCCCTGGCCATCTGGCGCAGCGGCTTGGTCATGCCCATGGCGAGCACCTGCACCATGATCAGGGCGAGGATCAGCGCGACCACGATCCGGATGGGCCGGGAGAGGCCGGAGTTGATGCCGACCTCGTTGACCAGGAAGGCGGTGCCCACGGCCAGCACGATCACCAGGCCGAGCTTGACCTTGATGCGGCCGAGGAAGTCGAGCGGCTGCCTCATCGGCGGACCAGCGCGTAGCCGACGCCGTGCACCGTGCGGACGACGCCGGAGCCGAGCTTGCGGCGTAACGCGCGTACGTGGCTGTCCACGGTCCTGGTCGCGGCGGCCTCGGAGAAACCCCACACGTCCGACAGCAGCCGGTCGCGCTCGAAGACCTGGCCGGGCCGCTCGGCCAGGCGGCGCAGCAGGTCGAACTCCGTCCTGGTGAGCTGCGCCTCGGCGCCGCGCACGAACACCCGGCGGGCCGCGGTGTCGATCTCCACCTCGCCCACCCTGATCACCGTGTCCTCGGAGGCGAGCTGGACGGCCCGCTCGACCCGGCGCAGCAGCGCGTGGATCCGGGCCACCAGTTCGCGCATGCTGAACGGCTTGGCCAAGTAGTCGTCCGCGCCCACCCCGAGCCCGACCAGCACGTCGGTCTCCTCACCGAGCGCGGTCAGCATGAGCACCGGCACCGGCCGGGCCGCCTGCATCCGGCGGCACACCTCCAGCCCGTCGAGTCCCGGCAGCAGCCGGTCCAGGATCACCAGATCGGGCTCCGCCCTGCCGTACTCGGCCAGGGCCGTCTCCCCGTCCCCCGCCACCCTGACGTCGAACCCCTCGGCCGCCAGCCGGTTCCGTACGGCCAGGGCGATGGTCTCGTCGTCCTCGACCAGGAGGATGCGTCGCTGCTCTGCCACGGACGAAAGCCTAGAAGGGGGCTGTGCAGACGGCACTCCCCAATCTGTGCATATCCGGTGCAGACTTGGTCGGTGAACACGGACGGATACCTGCGCCGCCTCGGGCTTCCCGACCTGCTGACCGCCCCGCCCACGGCCGAGAACCTGCGCCGGCTGCACGTCGCGCACATCGAGCGGGTGCCGTACGAGGCGCTGCAGATCTGGCTCGGCCGTCCCACCACGGTCGATCCCGCCGAATCGGCCGGGCGGATCATCGGCGGCCGCGGCGGCTACTGCTACCACCTGAACGGCGCGTTCTCCCTGCTGCTCATGGAGCTCGGCTACGACGTGACCAGGCACGTGGGCGGCGTGCAGGCCCCCAACGGCGCGCCCGGCATCACCGCCAACCACCTGGTGCTCACCGTGCGCGGGCTGCCGTCCGACGACAATCCGGGCGGCGAGTGGCTGGCCGACCTGGGGCTGGGCGACGCGCTGCACGAGCCGCTCCCGCTGGTCGCGGGCGTCTACCGGCAGGGCCCTTTCTCGTACGGCCTGCGGCGTTCCGAGGTCGCGCCGGGAGGCTGGCGGTTCGACCACGACCCGAGTGGCTCGTTCCCGGGCATGGACTTCGACCCCACCCCGACCGACATGTCAGCTTTTACTGCGATGCATCATCACCTGTCGACGTCGCCGGAATCGGGTTTCGTGCGGGTCGCGACGATCGCCCGGCGGGACGCTTCCGGCGTGGATCTCCTCCGCGGGCTCGTCCTGTCGCGCGTGGGCAACGGCGCCCATTCCATCACTCTCCACACGGCTCGTGACTACTACTCCGCGTTGTCCGACGTGTTCGGATTGCACCTAGACGACGTGCGGCAAGAAGAGAAAGAAGCCCTGTTCGGGAAGGTTCACGACGCGCACGAGAAGTGGCTGTCAGGAACCCACGCCTAGCCCATGGCTTTGCCATAGAACGTGGCGATATCGTGCACCTCGGGATGGGAGAGACCAAGAAGCTCGCCGGTCGCTACCGGCTGCTGAACCCTTTGGGCGCGGGTTCCGTACGACTGGCGTTCGACGAGGTAGAACATCGTGACGTCGCGGTCAGGGAGCTACGTGTGCCCGCCGAGTTACGCGGATCCGCGGTGCAGGACGCGCGGCGGGCCGCCGGGCTTCGGCATGCCTCCGTCGTACCGGTTCTCGACGTGGTGGTGGAGGACGGCGAGCCGTGGCTGGTGATGGAGTTCGTCTCCGGCACCTCGCTGGAGCAGACCGTGGACTCGCGGCACCCCTTGCCCGTGCAGCAGGCCGCCCGGGTGGGCGTGTGCCTGCTGTCGGCGCTGCGGACCGCTCATGACACGGGGATCGTGCACGGGCGGGTCAATCCGGGCAACGTGCTGCTCACCTCGACGGGCCGGGCGGTGCTCACCGGGTTCGGGCTGCCGGGGCTGGGCATGCGGCCGGCCGCCGACATGTGGTCGATGGCCGCGACGCTGCACTTCGCCGTCGAGGGCCGGCCGCCGGGGCGGGCTCCCGCGGAAAGCACCGACGCCTTCCGATGGCTGGTCAGGGCCATGCTGGAGCCCACCGGACCGCCCCCGGTCGACGTGGTGGCCGGGATGCTCGACCGGCTCGCCGTGGAGCAGACGCTCGGGCACATACTCGCCACCGCCGGGCCGCTGCCGCCCGCCCGGGTGGCCGAGATCGGGCTGGCCGTACTCGACCAGCTGGCCGACCTGCACGCCCGGGGATCGCATCACGGCGGCGTACAGCCGGGCAACGTCCTGATCGACACGGCCGGCCGGGCCACGCTGGCCACCACGCCCGTGCCCGCGCCGGTGTCGCACGCGCCCGTGATGCCGGCGACGATCCCGGCCTACACGGCGCCAGAACGCGTGCCAGGACCCGCGGCGGACCTGTGGTCGCTGGGCGCCACGTTGTTCGCGGCCGTCGAGGGGCATCCGCCCGCGCCCGGCGCCCCGCTGGCCAAGGCGGGCGCGCTGGCGCCGGTCCTGTTCCGCCTGCTGTCGGGGTTCCCGGCGCACCGGCCGGGGCCGGACGCGCTCCGTAAGGACCTCAAGGCCGTCGCGGACCTGTTTTGAGATACGAATTTTTTAAGATATATCGCGAATGGAACCACTGGAGTGGTCCACTCGTTGGACTCAAGACGCACAATGGGAGAGGCGGGGCGCGCGCTCCGCGTACGGAGGAAGTTGAGGATGTCACCAGTCCAGAAGTACGCCATCGGCGCAGGCGCCGCGGTTCTGCTCTCGCTGATCTTCTTCGGGCCCGGCTTCATCACCATGCTGGTCGTCCTCGGCGTGGTCGCCGCCCCGGTGGTCGGCTACCTGATGCTCGACCCGTCGCAGCGCGAGCGGCTCAAGCGAGCCCGCAGACGCGGCATCGGCAGCTAAGGCGAGAAAAGGCGCGCGGCGGGGCCTCAGGCCGCCGCCGCGGCCAGGGCCGTGTGCACCCGGCTCGTCACCCGGCGTTCGATGTAGAACGACAGGAACGGCACCGTGCCGCCGAGCATGATGCCCAGCATGTACGGCCAGCTCCAGCGCGCCTTCATCCCCAGGTTCATCACCGTGATCAGGTAGATCATGTAGAGGAAGCCGTGGATGGGCGCCACGATCTTCGACAGGCCCACGACGCCGAAGCCGTATCGGAGCACCATGGCCACGCAGAGCACGAGCAGCATCACGCCGACGATGTAGGCGAGCACCCGGAAGGGCTTCAGAGCCGATTCCACCGTTAACCTTCCAGAACCATCTCAGGGGACTTGCCACTGTCCCGATCACGATCCGCTCGCACGGCATCGCGTACGAAGTGGAACCACATGAACACGGCGAACCCCGCGAAGATCCACCAGTTGGCGGCATAAGCGAGATTACGCCAAGTCAATTCCCCGCCGACGACCGGCGGCCGGACCTTTACCTGCGTCAGCGGCCCCGAGGCGGGCTGGGCGACGACATAACCGTTGCGCACCTTCTGCCCGCTCCACAGGTTGATCAGCTCACCGGTGGACACCGTCTGCACCTGCCCTGCGGGAAGCCCCTCGGTGCGGCGCTGCACGCTGTCAGTGCCTTGCGACGGGCGCAGCCGCCCGGTCACTGCGACCTTGCCACCGGGCACGGCCGCCGCCGGATCGCCGGCCTTGGCCACCCAGCCGCGGACGACCGGCACCAGCGTGCCGTCATCGAGCCGGAGCGGCGTGAGGACCCAGTAGCCCTCGTCGCGCGAGACGTTGCCGCCGGGCGCGTCGACATCGGCCGGCCGATCGGCCACCAGCAACTGGCGCGGCGCGTCGTAGACGCCCTCCGCCGAGACCTTGCGGCCCACGGCGGGCCCGGTCAGCTGCGCACCCACCTGGGACAGCGTGGCGACACCGACGGCGGCGGGATCGGTGACCGCGTGCGGCTTGCCGGAATCCTGGAACACGCCGAGCTGCCAGCGCCCGAGCAGGATGAACGCGATCAGGACCCCGATCGTCAGCAGGTGCAACCCCACCACGCGTGGGGAGAACAGGGTCCGGAGCATGCTTCAAAGCTATCCGGCCACCAGGCCGGTCCCCTAATCAGCCCATGTCCACAGATCACACCAAAAGCGGCAAGCGCACCAGACGATCACGCTAAGCTGCTGGACATGTCTGACCAGCATATCGACCCTGCCGGCAACACTCAGCAGTTCCGCGCGTTCGCGCAGCGGTCCGAGCAGGAGGCGGCGCCGAGCAAGAAGTCCCCCATTCTGCCGATCGTCGCGGTGATCGCCGTCGTCGTGATCATCGGCGTCGCGGCCTTCCTGCTCCTGCGCTAACCCCGCGCACTTCAGAGCGCCGACGGCCACCCGCTCTCGGCGCTTTTCGTGTGCCCTGAGGGCAGGTAACATACCGACCAGTCGGTGTGATATGGGTCACCCTGGACGGACCTGGACGCCTCTCATTACATTGGACGAGTCGTCTAATAACGCGGAGGAGCAGTGGACGAGCCAGGAATAGTGATCATCGGTTCGGGCTTCGCCGGGATCGGCATGGCGATCAAGCTCAAGGCCGCCGGCTACCACGACTTCGTCATCCTGGAGAAGGCCGCCGACCTGGGTGGCACCTGGCGCGACAACACCTATCCCGGCTGCGCGTGCGACGTGCCGTCGCCCATGTACTCCTACTCGTTCGACCTCAATCCCGGCTGGTCGCGGATGTTCTCCCCGCAGGAGGAGATCTGGGACTACCTGCGGGCGTGCGGCGAGAAGCATGGCATCACCCCGCATTTCCGGTACGGCAAGCGCGTCGTCGCGCTGGAGTACGACGACCTTGACCGCCGGTGGGCGGTGACCACGGACGACGGCGAGACCCTGCGGACGAATGCCGTGGTGTCGGGCATCGGCGCCCTACACATCCCATCATTCCCCGAAATTTCGGGACGTGAGGTTTTTGCGGGGGCGGCCTTCCACTCCGCCGAGTGGGATCACTCGGTCGATCTGGCCGGCAAGCGCGTCGCGGTCATCGGCACCGGGGCCTCGGCCATCCAGTTCGTGCCGCGGATCGCGGAACGCGCGGCGCGGCTCACCGTGTTCCAGCGCACACCACCCTGGATCCACCCCAAACCGGACTTCGGCTTCTCGCCCTGGGCACAGCGGCTCATGCGGTTGCCGGGCGCCGCCAGGACGGTCCGCAACGCCATCTATTGGCTGCTGGAGACCAGGGCGCTGGGCTTCACCCTCGACCCGAAGCTGATGAAGGCGTCCGAGCAAGCGGCACTCAAGCACCTGGAGAGGCAGATTCCCGACCCGGAGTTGCGTGAGCGGCTGACGCCCGACTACACGATCGGCTGCAAGCGCATCCTGCTGTCCAGCGACTACTATCCGGCGCTGACCCGGCCGAACGTCTCGCTGGTCACCGACGGGATCGCCGAGATCAGGGAGCACTCGATCGTCGACGTCGCCGGGGTCGAGCACGAGGTGGACGTGATCGTCTACGGCACCGGGTTCAAGGTGACCGAGGCGCTCCAGCGGCAGCGCATCGTGGGCCGCGACGGGCTGAAGATCCAGGACGCCTGGCAGGACGGCATCGAGACCTATTACGGCATCTCCACTGCCGGGTTCCCGAACCTGTTCTTCCTGCTCGGCCCGAACACCGGCCTCGGCCACAACTCGGTCGTCTTCATGATCGAGTCGCAGGTCCGCTACGTGATGGACTGCCTGCGGCTGCTCTCCAAGACCCAGGCCAGGGCCATCGACGTCAAGCCGGGACGGCAGCGGGCGTTCAACCGGCGGCTGCGCGAACGGCTCGACCCGCTGGTGTGGAACGCGGGCGGCTGCCGGTCCTGGTATCTGGACGAGCACGGGGTGAACCGGACGCTGTGGCCGGGCTTCACCTTCGAGTACTGGGCGCGTACCCGGAAGATGAAGCCCGGCGCGTACGAACTGATCTACTAGCCGGGTTTCACCACCAGGGCACTGCCGCCGCCCCGCCGGACCGGTTCGGCGACCGCCTGCACCTTGCCCCGGCCCAGGAACTCCAGCGCGGTGGCCGCGCCGATCTCCGTGGTCAGTGCGAGCTTGTGCCCGCGCGCCTCCAACTCGGCCCGGTACTTGTCGAGGAAGGCCTGCTCGGCCAGCGTCTGCTCGGTGTTGCGCTGCGTGGCCCGCGGCGCGGCGACCGCGTCGGGCAGGCTCATGCCCAGCTCGAAGCGGTTGACCAGGATCTGCAGCACGGTCGTGATGATCGTCGAGCCGCCCGGCGAACCGGCCGCCAGCACCGGCCGGCCATGGGCGAAGATCAGCGTCGGCGCCATCGACGAGCGCGGGCGCTTGCCGGGGGCCGGCAGGTTCGGGTCACCGGGGGCGGGGCCGAAGGTGAAGTCCGTGAGCTCGTTGTTGAGCAGCACCCCGCGCCCCGGGACCACGATGCCGTTGCCGCCGGTGGACTCGATCGTCAGGTTGTAGGCGACCACGTTGCCCCACCGGTCGGTGATGGTCATGTGGGTCGTCTCGGGGCCTTCGTCGGTGGTCGCCGTGGCCGTGCCCGCCGGGGTGGCGCACGCCTCATAGCTGCCGTCGGGGTTGCCGGGGGGAGCGGGGTTGGCCATCGCCTTGTCGCCGATCAGGCAGGCGCGTTCCTTGGCGAAGCCGTCGGACAGCAGCTCCTTGAGCGGCACGTTCGGGATGTCGCCGACGTACTTGTTGCGGTCGGCGAAGGCCAGGCGGGAGGCCTCCAGGTATTCGTGCAGGCCGACGCTCGGCAGGGCCTCCAGGATGTTGAGCGCTTCGCCCACGGTCGAGCCACCGGAGGAGGGCGGCGCCATGCCGTACACCTGCATGCCGTTGTAGTCCACGCGCGTGGGGTCGCGCTGGAGCACCCGGTAGGCGCGCAGGTCGGACAGCTCCATCAGGCCCGGCCGTACGTTGCGGGTGGCGCCGGGGGTGACGGGCGGCTGCTTGACCGTGGCGACGATCTCCTTGCCGAGCTGTCCGTCGTACAGCCAGCTGATTCCGCGTTTGCCCAGCTCGCGGTAGGTGGCGGCGAGTTCGGGGTTCTTGAAGACGGAGCCGACGGGCGGCGGGGCGCCGTTCGGGAGGTAGAGCTTGGCGGTGGAGGTGATGTCCTTGAAGCGGGCGAGGTTCGCGGCGGTCTGGTCGTAGAAGGTCTGGTCGACGACGAAGCCCTTGGACGCCACCTCGATGGCGGGCTGGAGCGCCTGCTTCAGCGAGAGCGTGCCGTACTTCCGCAGGGCCACGTCCCACTGCGCGAGCGTGCCGGGGATGCCGGCCGACAGGCCGCTGGTGACGCCCTCGTCGAACGGGATGCCCTCCAGCGTGGTGGCGGTCATGGCCTTCGGGGCGGTCTCGCGGCCGTCCAGTGTGACCACCCTGCGGCTGCGGGCGTCGTAGTAGACCATGAAGCCGCCCCCGGTCAGGCCCGAGGAGTAGGGCTCGGTCACGCCGAGCACGGCGCCGGCGGCGACGGCCGCGTCCATGGCGTTGCCGCCCTGTTTGAGTACGGCGATGGCGGCCTTGCTGGCGTCGAAGTCCACCGTGGCGACCGCACCGCCGTACCCCTCGGCGACGGGGGCCTTCTGCTGCGGTGTGGGAGTGGCCAGTGCTGGGGTGGAGGCCAGCGAGATGAGGATTGCTGCTGCTGCAGGAACGATCACTCGGCGCATGTGTCCACGATGGCCCAGGTACGCCCATCGTGGTAGGCCCCCCTGCGGCGCGAGGATGATGCGCAGGTCAAGCGGGTGGCCTAGCGTTGGGGGGTGCGAAAGAAGCCGGGAAACGACGTCTACGTCGCTTTGGTCGTCGCGGTGATCCAGGTGGTGCTGTCGCAGGGGGCGGCCTGGGGGCAGCGGGATTTCAGGGCGCCGCTGGATTCGCTGGCGTACGTGTTGCTGCTGGTGGGGCCGGCAGCGATCGTGGCCCGCCGGAAATTTCCCGTTCTTTCGACCGCCGTCACGCTTTTGGCGACATATGCGTATGTGGTGGTTGGCTATCCGTATGGGCCGGTTTTTCTGGCGCCGATATACATGCTCGGGTCGCTCGTCCTCAGGGGTCGGCGGCTGGTCGCGTGGATCCTCTCGGGGGTCACGCTCGCCGTTTTCCTGATTTATGCCTCTTTGGGGGGCAACCAGGGCCTTTGGATCTTCCACACGCTGGCGATCACCGCGTTCATCCTGCTGTTCATGGTGATCGCCGAGCTGGTCAGGATCCGCAGTGAGCGGCGTGCCGAGCACCAGCGGGTCGTCGAGGAGGAGTCGAGGCGACAGGCCAGCGAGGAGCGGCTGACGATGGCGCAGGAGCTGCACGACGTACTGGCGCACAACATCTCGCTGATCCACGTCCAGGCGTCCACCGCCCTGCATCTCATGGACGATCAGCCCGAGCAGGCCCGTACCGCCCTGACCACCATCAAGTCCGCCTCCAAGGAGGTTCTCGGCGAGATGCGCTCAGTCCTCAACGTGCTGCGCGAAGGCGCGCCCCGCTCCCCCACGGCCGGGCTCGACCGCCTCGACGAACTCGTGGCACGCTCCGGCCTGGACGTGACGCTCAAACGCGTCGGCTCCCGGCCGCTGCCGCCGCAGCTCGAACGCGCCGCGTACCGGATCATCCAGGAAGCCCTCACGAACGCCGCCCGCCACGCGCCCGGGGCGCGGGTGACGGTCCGGCTCGAGTACGGCACAGGCGCGCTGGGCATCCTGGTCACGGACACGGGCGCGACGAAACCGGCCGTACTGACGGAGGCAGGCAGCGGCAACGGCATCCCCGGCATGCGCGAACGCGCCTCAGCCCTCGGCGGCACCCTGACCGCCGGCCCGGCAGGCAGCGGCTTCCAGGTCGAGGCCACACTGCCCCTCCCCGAGGAGACCTCATGATCAAGCTCGTACTGGCCGACGACCAGGCTCTCGTCCGGGCGGGCTTCAAGGCCCTGCTGGATGCCCAGCCTGACATGACGGTGGTCGCGGAGGCCGCCGACGGCGCCGAGGCGGTACGCCTGTCACGCGAGCACGAGCCGGACGTGGTGCTCATGGACATCCGCATGCCCGGCACCGACGGCCTGGCCGCCACCCGCCAGATGCCACCGGGCCCGCGCGTCATCATCCTGACAACGTTCGAGCTGGACGAGTACGTCTTCGAGGCCCTGCGCGGCGGCGCCAGCGGCTTCCTCGTCAAGGACACGGAACCGGCGGAGCTCATCCAGGCGGTCCGCGTGGTCGCGGCCGGCGAAGCCCTTCTGTCCCCCAGCGTCACCCGCCGCCTGATCGCCGAGTACGCCACCCGCGCCAAGGAACCCTCGGCCACCAACCACCACCTGGACCAACTGACGGACCGCGAACGCGAAGTCCTGTCACTGGTAGGCACCGGCAAGACGAACGACGAGATAGCCGCGGACCTCTTCATGTCCCCCGCCACGGCGAAGACGCACGTCAGCCGAGCCATGATGAAACTCCACGCCCGCGACCGCGCCCAACTCGTCGTCATCGCCTACGAATCCGGCCTGGTGAAACCCGGCTGGCTATAGACAAGCACGGCCTTCGCCTGGTCGGCGCTTCGCACAATGGGGCTCAGACTGTGTTCAGTGGGGGGTGCCGTGATCCCCGATCGACATGCTCATCCGCCATCTGGAGCACATCACCGTCACCGGCCCACTGACATGGTTCCGACTGGCCGGACCCGAGCGGCAATGCGATGGCAGAATGTGACCATGCGGCCACCCCGAGCGAGATCTTTTAACACCGCCGGCCCCTGCGACCCGCGACGCCATTACATGCTATCCCCCACGCCACGGCTTCCCGGGGCACGGGTACTCATCGAGATGGATCGCTATTTCGTGCTGCACGCGCCCCGGCAGACCGGGAAGACGACCACGCTGCGCACGCTGGCCTCCGAGCTGACCGCAGAGGGCGATATCGCCGCTCTGATGTTCTCCTGCGAGCGTGCCAAGGCGGCCGGTGACGACTTCGCCCGCGCGGAATCACTTCTGCTGGACTCCCTCCGCGCGGCTGCCAAGCGGTCGGGCTGGCCCGACGCGCTCTTGCCGCCGGACCCATGGCCGCGAGTCACACCGGGAAGCCGGTTCGTTGAGGCGCTGAGCGAGTGGTGCCGCCACTGCCCGCACCGGGTGGTGCTGTTCATGGATGAAATCGACGCCCTACAGGGCAACAGCCTGGTCAGCATCCTCAGCCAACTGCGCGACGGCCACAACGCGCGGCCAGAAGGCTATCCGTTCCCCGTCTCCGTGGTGCTGTGCGGGTTGCGCGATCTGCGTGACTACAAGGTCGCCTCGGGCGGCGATCCCGGCCAGTCCAACCCGGCCAGCCCGTTCAACATCATCACCAAGTCACTGCGCCTGGACGATTTCACCGCCGACCAGATCGACGAGCTGTACGGCCAGCACACGCAGGCGACCGGCCAGGAATTCACCAAAGACGCGGTGGACCGGGCCTTCGAGCTGACACAGGGACAACCCTGGCTGGTCAACGCCCTCGCCCATGAGATCACCATTGAGATGGAGGTGAACGGCACCATCACCACCGCCCAAGTGGACGAGGCCAAGGAGCGCTTGATCCGGGCGCGCGCCACTCACCTGGACGCCCTGGTCGCCCGGCTGCACGAGCCTCGGGTCAAGCGGGTGATCGAACCGATCGTGGCGGGCATGTCGCCGGGGATGGACGACGCCTACGACGACACCTTCGACGACGACGCCTCCTACGTCTACGATCTGGGCCTCATCCGTGACACCACGAATTTGGAGATCGCCAACCCCATCTATCGAGAAGTTCTGCTCCGGGTTCTGGGCAATCGCACGGAGCGGCTGGTGCGCGCCGACCCGCACAGTTTCGTCATGCCGGACGGCCGTTTCGACCTGCCACGGCTGCTGGAGGAGTTCGTCGTGTTCTGGCGCGAACACGGCGAAGTCCTCATCCAGCAGGAGGGCTACCACGAGGCCGCCTGCCAGATCATCCTCATGGCCTTCCTGCACCGCCTCGTCAACGGCGGAGGCCAACTCGACCGGGAGTACGCCGCCGGCACCAAGCGCCTGGACGTACTGGTCCGCTGGCCCTACACCGGCCCCGAAGGCGAGCGGCAGGTGCAACGGGAAGCCATGGAGCTGAAAGTCTGGCGAGCCAGCGAAAACGACCCTAAGCCCGACGGCCTCGCACAGCTCGACCGATACCTGGACCGGCTCACCCTCACCACCGGCGTACTAGTGATCTTCGACCGGCGCCCCGAAGCCCCACCCTGGAAAGAACGAGGCGGATTCGAGCAGGCCACCACACCGTCCGGCCGCCAGGTCACCCTTCTGCGGGTTTGATGGGTGCAGCCGTTTCTCAGGCCGCCTGGTCATCGCCCAGGCCATGACCAGGCGATCAGTAGAACAGCTCCCAATCCCCGGTGTCCGTCGAACGCGCCCGCAGCATGCCGAAATTGTTACCCGTGTATTCCACCTCGGCGCTCATATAACGCTGGGCACCCACCGAATAGATGGTGCCAGACGTTCCGTCATAGCAGACTCTGAACCTTGTCGACGTCGTGCTCGGTGGAGGTGCGACGCCGACGGTGGCGCTCGTGTTCAGGGTGTCTTTCAGCTGATGATGGGCGAGGCGATGACGACGGTGACGTCGGCCGCCTCAGGGCCGGTGCGGTAGATGTGCGGGGCGTCTCCCGCGAAGGCGAGCAGGTCACCGGAGCGCAGGTCGGTGGGGGCGTCGGCGGGTCCGGCGGTGAGGTGGCCGGAGGAGACGAGCAGGTGCTCGATGGTGCCGGTCGCGTGCGGCACGCCGTCCAGCTGCGTGCCGGGGGGCATGCGCAGCCGCCAGATCTCCAGGCTGTTGCCGCTGCTGATACGGCGCAGCAGCTCGCGTCCCACTTCGCCGGCGGCCAGGTCGGTGCCCGGTACGTACACCGGTCCCGGGTCGGTGTCGCGGGCCAGGAGGTCGGTCAGCGGGACGCGCAGGGCGATCGCGAGCGCGTCGAGGGTCTCGATGGCGGACCGCTTCAGCGCGGCCCCGCGGCCGCGCCCCCGAGCCGGGCGGCCACCTCCTGGGCCCGGCGCAGGTCGTACGGTGCAGACAGGCGTTCGGCCGCCCGTACCGCCTGCCCGGCCGCCTTCGCCGCCGCCCGCCGCTCGCCCGCGGCGGCCAGGACGAGCGCGCGGGCCCAGCCGATGCGGGCGGCGGCTCCCGGATGGCGAGCCTGGTACTCGGCGAGGTGCCGGTGGAGCCTCCGGGCCGTCGCGGGGTCCGGGTCCGGGGACATGTGGCAGAGCAGCTCGGCCAGCCCCGACCAGCACTCCAGCATGCCGCGCTGGGCCTTCGGCAGGCGGGCGGCCAGATCCAGCGCCCGGGCCAGCGCCTCCCGCGGGTCGTCCGCCATCAGACGGACCGCGAGAACCTCTCGCCGACCATCTGCCATCAAACAAGCCGCGATCAGGCGAGCCGAGGCTGTGAGCAGGCGCAACTCCTGGATCACCGGCATGACCGCGCCGTCCCGCAGGCCGAGGCGCTGCTCGTGGGCGCGGCGGCGTTCGGTCGAGGCGCGGGCCGCCGCCAGCACCTCGGCGACCCGATCGAGCCTGGTCCCCTCGATCCGCAGCAGAGCCTCGGCCTGGCCCGTCAGGCACCAGTGGCGGCCGATGTCGCCGCCGACCCGGCTCGCCGCCTGTTCCGCTGTGGCGGCGTACAGGTTCACGGCCTGCTCGAAGTCGCCCCGCCAGAGGGCCGTCTCCGCGAGCATGCCCGCGCAGTTCTCGGCCACCCGGGGGTCCAATGTCCTGGCCCGGCACTCGGCGAACGACCCCCGGGCCGCTTCGAACTCTCCCGCCGAGAGCTGGTCCAGGCCCCGGGCCAGGCGGGCGCGGCTCGCGGGCTCCGTGGGATGCGCGATGCCGGTCAGCGCCCTGTCGGCGAGCGCGCCGTAGCGATGGGCCAGGTGGTGGCGACCGGCGACGCGGGCGATGGTGGCGAAGTTCGCGTACGCCTCCGCGCGCAGGTCCGGGGCGGAGGTACGGTCGGCGGCGTTGAGCTGGCGCAACGAGACCGCCAGCATCGTAGGCACGTCCTGCTGGTGGTAGGCCAGCCGGGCCAGGAACGTCAATGCCTGCGCCACCTCGGCGTCCCGCTCCGACCGGGGCACCGGCAGGACCCGATGGAGGACCTGGCGCGCGGCGGCCGTCAGGGTGGCGGCGACCAGGCCGGGCCGGGAGGCCGGCAGCGGCCTGCCCACCGTGTCGAGCGCCGCCCTGACCAGCCGGTACGCCTCCCGCTCCCGGGCAAGCTGATGCTCGCTCACGCACGCCATCCGCAACCATCGCGCCCGCAGGCGGGGAGCCTCGGGCGTACGGGCCAGATGCAGCCGTACGACGGCCCCCGACTCCTCGTACAGCCGCAGCCGCAGGCACAACACCCAATAGTTGTCCAGGAATCCAGGCTCCCCGGACACCGCCCAGGCCAGCCGGATGTTGTCCATCTCCGCCCCCAGCACGCGGGTCACCTCCGCGTCCGAGGCATCCTGCAGGGCGGCGGCGTGCCGGTCGAGCAGGCGCGAGAAGTACGCGGCGTGCCGCTCCCGCGCCGCCCGCCGCTCGCCCGGCGACAAGTGCGCGGCAGCGAGCTGCTGGATGAGCGGGTGGATGACGTACCGTCCGGCGGGGGTGAGCTCGATCATGCTCTGGTCGACCAGCCGGACCAGCACGTGCGGCCCGGTCCTGGCCACCTCCAGCGCCGCGGGCAGGGTGCAGCCGCCGCCGAACACCGCCAGCGCCGCCAGCGCCTTCTGCCCGGCCGGGTCGAGGAGCCGCCAGGAGGTCTCGAACACCGTACGCATGCAGGCGTGCCGCGACCGGGCCGCCGGTCCCGCGGCCGACAGCAGGCCGGGGTCCACGCCAAGGTGGCGGCCCAGCTCGGCGGGCGGCACGGCCCGCAGCAGCCCGGCCGCCAGCTCGATGGCCAGCGGCAGACCGCCGGTGGCGGCGCAGATCGCGGCCACGGCGGCGGCGTCCCGGTCGGCGTCGAACGCCGGTTGCGCCCGCGTCGCCCTGGCCGCGAACAGGGCCTCGGCCGCCGGTCCCGGCAGGCCCGCCACCTCGTACGTCACCTGACCGGGCAGGTCGAGCCGCCGCCTGCTCGTCGCCAGGACCCGCACGCCGGGGGCCGTACGCAGGACGCTCCCGATGACCGCGTCGAAGGCGGGCAGATGCTCGAGGTTGTCCAGCACCAGGAGGACCTCCTGCCGGGCCAGCGCCGCCAGGAGCAGGTCCAGGGCGGGGCGCTGCGGCGTGAGGTCCACGCCGAGGCGGCGGGCGAGCGTGGTGACGGCCGCCTCCGGGCGTACCCCGGCGAAGGAGACGAAACGGGCCGAGTCCGAAGCGGCGGCGATGGCCAGGCGGGTCTTGCCGACGCCGCCCGGGCCCAGCAGGGTGACCAGGCGTTCGGCGGCCAGCAGTGTACGCAGCCGCCCCAGCTCCACCTCCCGGCCGTACAGCTCCGTGCTGGGCACTGGCAGGGGCGCGCGCCGGACGGCCGTCCGCTGGGTGAGCAGGCGCCGCCTGGCCGCGGCGGTCTCCGGCGCGGGCTCGACACCCAGTTCGTCGGCCAGCCGCAGCCGCAGGTCGTCGTAGCAGGCCAGGGCCGCCGCCCGGTTGCCCGCCGCGGCCAGGGCCGCCATCAACAGGCGGTGCGCCTCCTCGTCGTACGGGTCCAGCCCGGCCACCAGGCGTGCCAGCCGTACGAGATCGGCCGGAGGCGCGGAGCCGGAGCGCAGCAGCAGCTCGCGCAGCCGCAGCCGGGCCCGCCCGCGCTCCGACTCCAGCCACCCGCCGAAGGCCGGGGCGTCGCAGAACCACACCCCGTCCATGAAGTCGCCCCGCCACAACCGCAATGCCTCTGCCACGGTCGCCGTCTCGGCCAGGCGTCCGTGGTCCACGTAGCAGCCGCCGGGGCGGAACCGTACGTGGTCGCGGGTGATGTCCAGCCACCCGCCCACCTCCTTGCGCAGCTCCGACAGCGCCAGGCGCAGACTGCCGCGGGCGTTGGCGTCCGGCCGCTCGCCCCACAGCAGCCCGGCCAGCTCGGCGCGCGGGCGCGGGCCCGGTGTGGTGGCGAGGTAGCAGAGCAGGGCGCGGGTCTTGGCGGAGCGGATGCCCACCGGCCGCGCTCCGACGGCCAGCTCAGGCGGGCCCAGCAACAGCAGGGTCAGCGAGTCTCCCATAGCTGCAGCACGGTAGGCGCGTCTCCGCCGCGCGACTACGGAAAAAGGCGTGCACGGAACGTGCTCTACGCCACTGACCAGCGCTCTAACGATGTGCTCACGCTGCCTGCCGCACTCTGATGCCGCGTTTCACCACGAGACGCGATCCTCTCCAAAGGAGAAGCAGCATGCGCTCTCAGAAGCTGATCCCCGCGCTCGCCCTGGCCGTGGGACTGACCGTCCCGGCAGTGGTGGCCGCGGCCCCGACCGCCGGCGCGACCACCTCGGCCGCGAACTGCTCGGTCGCGTTCTACGACCTCGACGCGTCCGCCGTGGACGAGGTCGACGGCAAGGACGAGCTCAGGCTCGAGGTCGGATCGAGACTGTTCCCCAGCAGCTGGGTCAACATGAACGCCGGCAGCGACGCCGACCCGGTGGACTTCGACTACGCGAGCGTCAACCTCAGCAGCAGCTCGTCGTTGGCCTTCAACCTGCGCGAGGTCCAGCCGCCGATCGTCAAGTCCGGTTTCAACCTCGGCACGTACATCGTGTACGGCTCCACCTGCGCCGGGCTCTCCACCGGCCAGTCCGTCATCGTCGGGGGCATCATCTCCGGCACCCATGACAGCTACTACGAATACAACCTCAGGTTCAGAGTGACCGGGCTGTAACCCGCCCGAACGTGAAGGCCCTGCCGTGGTCCCGAGGCAGGGCCTTCACCTTCGGATAGCGGGTCGCTCCGTCACCGTCCAAGATGGGCCAAGAGAACGTCAGCACGCCCGCATCGCGGCGCGGGTCTGCGCGGTGGGACATCGGCGGGGCGGGCAAGGGCCGGGCGGCGACGGCGCGCAGGCCGTCCAGGGCCAGGGCGCGGTGCCGCCGCCAGGCTCCGGGCGCCACCGCGTACGTGGCCTTGACGGTCGCCGCCACGCCCCAGAGCACGAAGGCCAGGTCGGCGAGTGTGATGTCGCTCCGCAGGTCCCCGGATCGCTGGGCGCGTTCGAGGATCTCGCGCATCAGGCCGTACCCGCGATTTCCGTCCACCGCCGCTCCCCGTGCGGCGAGGTCGTTGTAGCCGAGGTCGGCGGCCTGCAGCTCGCACACGCCGGTCAGGAACGCGACGAACCCGTCGCAGGCGTCGTCCATCGCCAGCGCCTGCTCGGCCAGCTCGGCCACGGCCGCCCTTCGATCCTCGAAGACCGCCTCCACCAGGGCACCCCGCGTGGGGAAGCGGTTGTAGAGCGTCCCGATGCTGACCTCGGCCGCTGCCTCGTACGGGTGACATCGACGGTATTCGCCCAGCCAGTCGCCAAAGCCTGGCCGCCGATCACCGCGCTCATCGACCAGCCGCCGACCTCGCCGGTCACGACCTGGAAGAAGGGCAAGCCCATCGATCTTGCCGTCGACCGGAACGAGGCGCGGCGTTTGGCGGAAACCATCCGCATCCTGTCCCCTTAAGGGAACCGCGCGGCCCTCTCCGGCATGCCAATGACCAACCGCAGCCGGTCCGACGAATCTTCGCGAGCCACCGAATCCACCATGGTCACCCGCCGACCGAACTGGTCGGGGCCCCGCCGGTACTCTTGCCCGCGACCCGGGCCACCCAGGCCGTCACCCCCAGCACCACCGCCGCCAACACCCCCAGCACCGCCGCGTTCGCCAGCTGCCCGGCTCCCGGAAGCCCTCCCACGTATACGCCCGCCATCGGCAGCAGCACCACCAGAGCACGGCGGCCGACCGGCGACCGCAGCGCCATCACGGCGGCCACCATCGCCACCGCCCACATGAACGGGTAACCCCACCGGGGTGAGATCGCTGCACCGACCACCGAACCGCCGAATACCATCCCCATCCACGCCGGCAGCCGCCGGCTCCCCAGCGAGCCGGGTCCGGGCGACGGCGCGAGGAGCAACATCACCCCGCACAAGCTCGGAGGCAGCACCGACATCGCCAGCCCACCGAAATCGACAGGAACGCCGCCGACCAGAATCACCCCATCGGTCACCACGTACGTGGACGACCAGGTCAGATCACGCTGCACGACGATCCAGGCGATCACCAGTGCGTATGCCCACGCGCAAGCGGCAGCCGCACCGCCTCTCCCACGCCAGGCCAACCACACCACGACCCCGTACGGCAGGGCGTACGAGACCAGCTTCAGGAGTTGCCAGAGCTCGTCCGCCACGAGCGGCCCCGGCCACGCCAGCGCCCCGTACAGGACGGCCCGGGCGAGGGCCGTCAGAAGGAGCGCGACGGGCGCGATGAGCGCGGCCACGTTGACCGCCTCTCGCCAGTGGGGACCCGCTCCGCGCTGTACTCGGATGGTCAGCCCACCACGTACCAGGTCGAACGTGTCCCGCACCCCGGGCCGTTGCCGGCCGGGCTCCGCGCTCGCCACCAGCACCGCGATCATCTCCTCCTCGTGCAGTGCCCGGTGCTCCGCCGGATACCACCGGGCGAGCAGTCGCCGATAGCGCTGTTCCAGGAACGTCACTGTGCCCTCCCCAGCTCGCCGAACACCGCCGGCAGCCCGCTGAACACCGACCCCAACTCCCCGAGCCCCTGCCGCACGCCCCTGGCGCGCAGCCGAGCCGTAGCCGTGTCCGCGTTGTGCCGCAGTTGCTCGGCCTCCGCTGCCAGCCGAAGCTCACCGTCCGGTGTCAGCCGGTAGTAGCGTCGGGCCCGCCCGTCCACGACCTCCTCCTGATCGGCCGCCACCAGCCCTTCCGTCTGGAGCCGGTCGAGGGCGGCGTACAGGGTGCCGGCCCGAAGCCGCACCCGCTCGCCGGAAATCCGCACAACGTCGGTGATGATGCCGTATCCGTGCTGCGGCCCCGCCGCGAGCGCGGTCAAGATGAGGAACGTCGGTTCCTGCATAGCCCTGAAGCTCATGCCAACGATATATACCGATGATCAGATCAAGGCGCAACCCGCATCCGCGGCGGGCACGTCGGCGCGGGAGGACAGAATTGCCCTCATGATGGCGACGAGTGTGACGCTGCGGGTGCTGGCGCTGCTACATCAAGTGGGGTGCCAGGTGTGGGTGGCCGGTGGATGGGGCGTCGACGCCCTGGTCGGCAAGGTCACCCGTGAGCACCACGACCTTGACCTGTTGCACCGTGTCGAGCAGGAGCCGCTGCTGATCGACACGCTGGCGACCGCCGGGTTCGCCGAGCAGCCCGATGCCCAGCCGGGCCGGCCTGTTCGTTTCGTCATGAAGGACCGCCATGGTCACGAGCTGGACCTTCATCCGCTGCGGTTCGACCTGGACGGCTCCGCTGTCCAGCAAGCCAACGACCATGGAGGCGTCTTCGTCTATCCCGCGGACGCCTTCACCACCGGCATGATCGAGAACGTCCGGGTGGGCTGCCTCTCGGCCGCCCAGCAGGTCGCCTTCCATCAGGGATACCAGCCCCGCGACCGTGATCTCCATGACATGGCCCGGCTGCGCGAGGCATTCGGTATCGCCACCCACTTCTAGGACCCTCAGGGAGTGTGGCGTAGGAGTGGGCGGTGGCCCCAGGTGGCCCAGCGCCAGAGCCACTCGAGGGGCCCGAAGCGGTATCGGCGCAGCCAGAGAGTAGACCACACCCACTGAGTGCAGAGAATGGCAGCGGCGATCCCGACCACCATCGTCAAGGACCAGTTGTCCGGCGAGCCACCGATGACGCGCTGAACAGTTAGGACGAGGATCGTGGCGGTCAGATAGTTGGTCAGCGCCATCCTGCCCAGTGGCGCGTAGATGGCCTGCAGCGCCGGTCGGAGCGGCGTCCGGAGTAGGACCAGCAGAGCGCATATGTAGAAACCGGCGACCAGCAGCCCGCCCACGCCCATCGAGAAGCCGAAGCCGGGGTCGTCGGACCGCAGCCCGACCTGCCACCACAGGACAGGCGCCGCCACCACCGCCAGGGCCGTGCCCAAAACGAGCGGCACCCGGGTGGAGTGCTCGATCCGCTCGATCACCCCGTACCGGGTCAGTGCCGAGCCCAGCAGGAACAGCCCGGGGACCAGGCCGAAGAAGCCGCTTCCGAGGATCGGCGAGACCGCGAGGAGCGCGGCGGCCAGGCCGGCCACGGCCCAGCGCGGCAGCCAGGTCGAGGGCAGCAGTATCGCCAGGCCGACGATGGCGTAGATGGTCAGGATGTCGCCCTGCCACAGCAGGAAGTGGTGCACCAGACCGAGCGCGAGCAGCACCAGCAGTCGGCGCAGCAGGAGCACCCGCGGGTGAGCGGTACGGCCCGCGGAGGACTCCAGCAGCAGCGAGAACCCGACGCCGAACAGCAGGGAGAAGATCGGGAAGAAGCGCTGCTCGACGAGCAGCCCCATCCACGCATCCCCCACCGTCGGCGACCCATGGGTCACGACCGGGCCGCCGAGGCTGGCTATCGGCTGGACGTTGGCCAGCAGGATCCCGCACAGCGCGAATCCGCGGATCACGTCGAGCGCGCCGATGCGTGGGCGGCTGGAGGAGGTCATCGCCCGGCCGCCGGATGGAGCCGGGCGCCCGCCGGCGGATGCGCGGCGGCCCTCAGGCTCGGTCAGGTCCGTGTCCTTCGGCGCCAAATAGGGATCTTGATGTGGCATGAGGCTCATCCTGCGGGCCCGGTCCGGTGCCGGGCATCGGGCGAAAGCAGGGTTACGCAGTGCTTGACGGTACTTTCGGCTGGTTCGGTGCGGGGTGGCAATCTCCTAGCCTGAGCGATGTGAGGGGTCGCGGGTGGGTCGGGTTCGCGGTCGATGCCGGGCTCGGCGTCGGGTTCGCGGCGGCGCTCGCCTTCCAGGCGTACCGGATCGCCGACAGTTGGGGTGGCGCCTACTGGCAGTTCGGCTGCGTGGCGGGGGCGGTGGTGTGCGGGCTGGCTCTGGTGCGCCGACGCGGGCGGTTGTGGGCGGCCATCGCGGGTCTGGCCGTCGCGGCGCTCGCCATCGTGGTCGCCCGGCTGGCCGGGCTGCCGAGTGAGCCGGGGCCCGCCATGGCGTTGGGCCTGTCGGTGCTGGTCGGCTCCGCGGTCAGAGTGCTGCCGGTCTGGTGGGCGGGCGCCGTCGCGGCCGGCGGTGGCGCGGTGGTCGCCGGTGGGCTGCTGGCCGCGTTCGTCTTCTCCACCGGCTCGGTGGTGGCGGTGCTGAACGGCGCGGCGTGGCTGGCCGCGCTGGTGGCCGGGCTGGGGCCGCGGCTGCTGGCCGCCCGGCGCCGGGCCATGGCCGAGCGGGTACGTCGTAACGAGCGTCTGGAGCTGGCCCGCGAGCTGCACGACGTCGTCGCCCATCACATCACCTCCATCGTGCTCCAGGCCCAGGCCGGCCAGCTCCTGGCCCGCAAGCGGCCGCACACGGCGGAAGGCTCCCTGGCCGACATCGAGGCCGCCGGGTCCGACGCGCTGGCCGCGACCCGTCGCGTGGTCGGCCTGCTGCGCGACGCCACCGACAACGACAAAACGCACTCCGACGAACAGCTTGGCGAGCTCGTCAAACGGTTCGACGGCCACGGCCTCGCGGTGCGTTTGAGCTTGCCCGACGGGGAGTCAGAGTGGCCGCCCGAAGTGGCCCGTACCGTCTACCGGGTCGTACAGGAGTCGCTGACCAACATCTCCCGCCACGCCCCGAACGCCCGCCACGTCACAGTCACCGTCACCCGAGACCAGGACGCCGTCAGAGTGCGGGTCGTCGACGACGCCCCGCCGGGCGTGACCTCCTACCCCCACCGGGGCGGGTACGGCCTGATCGGGATGCGCGAACGCGTCGAAGCCCTCGGCGGCACGCTCAGCGTCGGTCCGCGCCGCGGAGCCGGCTGGTCCGTACTCGCCACCCTGCCCATCTCCACAGCCGCTTCCGTGAGCAGGCTCCGATGACCATTCGGGTCCTGCTGGCCGACGACCAGGCGATGATCCGCGCCAGCCTGCGCATCATCCTGGAAGACCAGCCCGACATCAGCGTGGTCGGCGAGGCCGCCGACGGCGCCGAGGCGGTCGCCCTGGCCCGGAGACTGCGCCCGGACGTGTGCCTGGTGGACATCCAGATGCCCCGCCTGGACGGCATCGAGGCCACCCGCGAGCTGGCCGGCCCCCACGTTCCCGACCCGCTGCGGGTGATCGTGGTCACCACCTTCGACCTGGACGAGTACGTCTACGGCGCGCTACGCGGCGGAGCGGCCGGCTTCATCCTGAAGGACGCCGGGCCCGCCCTGCTCGTCGAGGCCGTCCGGGCCGCGCACGCCGGAGACGCGCTGATCTCCCCGTCGATCACGCTGCGGCTCCTGCGCCACCTCACCGCTTCCGGAGGGCCGCCCACTGGCGGAGCCGCCGCGCCGCTGTCCCAACGAGAGACCGAAGTCGTCCGGGCCATCGCCGCGGGTCGTACCAACCAGGAGATCGCCACCGAGCTGTTCATCTCGGTGAGCACGGTCAAAGGTCACGTCACTGCCATCCAGGCCAAACTCCAGATGCGCAACCGAGTCGAGATCGCCGCCTGGGCGTGGGAGCACCGCATCGTGGGCACCGCCTAAAAGCTGCTTCCTGGATCAGCGCCCGTCATCCACGCCTTCCTCCACCTGATGTTTCCTCCACCTGATGCAGCGGGTGCCGGAATCGACCGTCCACCGAATCACTGGAAGCCCGATGAGGTCAGAAGACGTTCTTGAGGAACGGCAGCAGGGCTTCGGCCGTGCGCTCGGGGAACTCCGACATGGGGTAGTGGCCCGCGTCGTCGATCAGCACGGCCTGCCCCCGCAGCAGTGACGCCTGGGTTCGCGCCTCCGCCGCCGGGTCGGGGAAGTCGGGATCCTTGACGCCCATGAGGACCAGGGCCGGGCAGCGGACCTGCGGGAGGACCTGCTCGGCGTCCGGCGCCCGGTCGAAGAGCATGCGGCGCATCGCCTCGTGTCGCCGCGGGTCGCGCAGCATGGCCACCAGCTGGGCGCGGTGCCCGTCCAAGTCAGCGGGCTTGGCGGTGGGGTGCGCCATGCCGTAGTAGACCTTCCACAACCAGAGGGAGGAGCCGATGACCCGGACGAGCGCGCGGACGGCGATGTTGAGCGGGATGGCTCTGATGAACCCGTCGATCGGGACGATGCCGGCCACCCGCTCGGGGGCCTCGGCGGCGGCGCGGACGATGCCGCCTCCGGCGTAGGAGTTGCCGAGCAGGACGGCGCCGGGCGCGTCCAGTTCCTCCAGAAGGGCCACGATGTCGCCGCCCACGGCGGACTGCGAGTAGTCGTCCCACCCCGCCGACGACTCCCCGTGGCCGCGCAGGTCCATGGTCACCACCCGGTACCCCGCTTCCACCAGCGCGGGACGCAGGAACCGGTAGACCTCCCGGGTGTCTCCGAGGCCGGGCACGCACACCACCAGCGGTCCCTCGCCGGCGGAGTCGTAGGCCAGCCGCCCGCCCGGCACGTCAACGAACATGTCAGCACCCTTCGCGAAAGAGGACGTAGGCGGTCTCAGCTGAGGACATCGACGGCGAGGCCCAGGACAAGCAGCGCCGCCATCACGCCTCCGGAGACCATCGCGCGCCAAGTGACGGGCGCGCGCCGCTGTACCGAGCGGAAGTACAGGACGGCGCCGACCACCAGGAAGATTCCCTCGATGACGGCCGTGGCCCAGGGGACCTGCCACAGCCCGAAGCCGAGCAGCGGCAGGCCGCCGGCGTTACCGGGCAGCAGCGGCAGGTCGGCGCGGTGGACCAGCAGGTCGAGCAGCCAGTGGCTGAACACCATCGCGCCCAGCAACCAACCGGTCCTGCGGCCCCACCGCCGGGCGCTGAGGCCGCCGTACAGCGCCGATAGCAGTAAGGCGCCCAGCAGCGAGTGGGTGTACTGCGCGTTGATCAGCGCCTCGCCGTAGGTTCCGGGGGCGACGGCCTTGAAGGACTCGATCCCGCCCGCCAGGTACAGGGCCACGAAGACGACGTCGAGGAACTGCGTGGCGAGCATGAGCGACCACAGCGGGACGCGCGGCTCGCGGGCCTTGACCGCAGCGGCCAGGCCGAAGTGTCCGATGAACATCTAGCGTCCTTCCTTGGCGACGGGCTCGGCGGCGCGGGTGGCCCAGTGGTCGAGCCACCCGCACAGCACGACGAACAAGATCAGAAAGATCAGGAAGTCCACATGTTTCCCCTTACGTCTGCGCGCGGATCGCGCTTGCGGTACGACGCTAGGGACCGGAGGCGTCCGGCCGGTATCGGACGATTGTCGGGTGATGTGACTGATGCCGGTCTGGCGAGGGACGGTACATTCTGATCGTGCTGCGAGGGCGGGAACGTGAACTGGCGGAGATCGAGGCGCTGCTCGCACGGGCCAGAGACGGCCGGAGCGCGAGCCTGATACTCCGGGGCGAGCCCGGCATCGGCAAGTCCGCGCTCCTCGACCACGCGGCCCAGTCGCCGGAGGGCCTGCGACCGCTGCGCGGCACCGGCATCGAAACCGAGGCCGAGCTGCCCTTCGCGGCGCTCCACCTGCTGCTCCGCCCGGCCCTCGACCGGATCGGCCGGCTGCCGGCGCCGCAGGCCCGGGCGCTGGAGGGCGCGTTCGGCTTGGCCACCGCTCGCGGGGACGCCCCTGAGGACCGCTTCCTCATCGGCCTGGCCGCCCTGTCACTGCTCACCGAACTGGCCGAGGACGGCCCGCTGCTCTGCCTGGTCGACGACGCCCAGTGGATGGACCGATCGTCGGCCGAGGCGCTGCTGTTCGCGGCCCGGCGGCTGCACTCCGAGGGGATCGCCCTGCTGTTCGCCGCCAGGGACGGCTTCCACGCGCCCGGGGTCCCCGAGCTGCGGCTCGAAGGACTCGACCGGCAGGCCGCCGGCGAGCTGCTGCGCGAGCGCACGCCAGGGCTGGGCCCGTCGGTGCGGGAGAGGATCCTCGCCGCGAGCGGCGGGAACCCGCTCGCCCTGATCGAGCTGCCCCAGGCTCCCGAGGCGCTGCGGCACGCGCAGGAGCCGCTGCCGCTGCCGCGCCGGATCCAGGAGGCCTACGAGGCGCGCATCGCCGTCCTGCCGCCGGGCACCCAGACGATGCTGCTGGTCGCGGCCCTCGACGACGCCCGGGACCTCGACGTCGTGCTGCGCGCGGCCGGCCGGCTGGGGGTCGACGGCAGTGCCCTTGGCCCGGCCGAACACGCCGGTTTCCTGTCCACCGCCGACGGGCGGATCTCCTTCGGCCACCCGCTCATGCGCACTGCGGCGGCGCGGCGGGCGGTCTACGACGAACGCCTGGCCGTGCACCGCGCCCTCGCCGGCGTGCTCGACGACGAGCAGGACGCCGACCGCCGCGCCTGGCACCTGGCCGCCGCCGCGACGGGCCGCGACGAGCCGATCGCCGCCGCGCTGGAGCAGGCGGCGGGCCGCGCCCGCGAGCGCGCCGGCCACGCCGCGGCCGCCGCGGCGCTGGAGCGGGCGGCGCGGCTCACCCCTGGCCTGGCCGAGCGGGCCCGGCGGCTGGCCCTGGCAGCCGAGGCCGCCGCGGACGCCGGCGTCCTGGAGCACGCGCAGGGCCTGGCCGACCAGGCGCGGCGGCTCGACGACGACCCGCTGACCGTCGCGCGGCTGGCGGCGCTGCGCGGCCGGATCGCCTTCGACCGGGGAGCCGTGCACGACGCCCATCGGATCCTGCTCGACGGCGCCGCCTCCATCTCCGTCCTGGATCGCAAGGCCGCGGCGCTGATCCTGCTCGACGCCGTGCGCAACGCGTGGTACCTCAGCGATCCGACGGCCGTCGCCGAGTCCGCGGCGCGGCTCGCCGAGCTGCCGTTGTCGCCGGAGGACGGGCTGGACGGCTTCGTCCGGGCGGCCCGCGCCATGGCCGACTTCCTGGCCGGCGACCTGGACCGGGCGCTACCGCCGTTCCGTGAGCTCATCGCCGTGGCCGTGGCGATCCCCGCCGGCATGACAGCCCTGAGAATCAGCCTCTGCTCGCTGGCCGGGATCTCGGGGGACTTCGACAACGGGGAGGCTATCGCCCAGTCGGCGATCGAGGAATGCCGGTCCGTCGGCCTGATCGGGCTGCTGCCGCTCGCCCAGGCCGTGCTGGCCATCCACCAGATGTACCTCGGGCGCTTCCGCGACGCGGTCACGACCGCGACGGAGGGCCGTCGGCTCGCCGTCGACATCGGCCACACGCACCGCGTCGCGCACTTCGAGAGCGTCATGGCCATGGCGAGCGCCGTCCAGGGCCGCGAGCAGGAGTGCCGCGAGCTCGCCGAGCGGACGATCGCGCACGTCGCCGCCCATCCGGTGGCGACCATCGTCGGCTGGGCCGAATGGGCGCTCGGCCTGCTGGACCTCGGCCAGGGCCGCTTCGAGGCGGCGCTGGAACGCTTCGACGCCGCTGCCCGCGGGCCGCTCCGGCACCAGATCATGCCGATCTACTTCGCTCCCGACCAGATCGAGGCCGCCGTGCGACTGGGCCTGCCCGCCCGCGCGGAGCAGCCGCTCGCCCGCTTCGCCGCCTGGACCGCGGCCGCCGGCCATCCGTGGGCGGAGGCCGTGCTGCACCGCTGCCGCGCCCTCCTCGCCCACGACGACCACGAGGCGGAACGGCACTGGGAGCAGGCCACGCGCTCGCACGCCGAGGCGAACCGGCCCTACGAGCGGGCCCGCACCGACCTGCTCCACGGCGAGTGGCTGCGCCGCAACCGCCGCAGGCACGAGTCCCGGGCCCGCCTGCGCGCGGCCCTGGAGACCTTCGAGCGCGTCGGCGCCCACCCCTGGGCTGAGCGGGCCCGCGCCGAGCTGCGCGCGGCGGGCGAGAACGTGGCCCAAGGCAGCCCCGACCTGGCCGCCCTGCTCTCACCCCAGGAGCAGCAGGTGGTACGCCTCGCCGCCACGGGGATCACCAACCGGGAGATCGCCGCCCAGCTCTTCCTCAGCCCGAAGACCGTCAGCCACCACCTGTACCGCGCCTTCCCCAAGCTCGGCGTCACCACCCGCACCGAACTCGCCCACCTCGACCTGAGCTGAACGACCCAAACCGGCTGCGGAACCGCGACCTGGGCTGATGCCTGGCGACGGGTCACGCTCCCGGCGGCGGCGCGGTTGGCGTCGTCCAGGCCCTCGGGCCGGAAACGGACCGCCATCAGCGGCTACGCCTGCTTCTTCCGTCATCAGGACGGCGGCGAGTAACGCCTTGCCTCTGGTCACGGGCGGCCCTTCGGCGTCGCGGGGAGCTCGTCCGTCCAATCGGTATCTATGGCAATGTACCCCTTGCTCCACCCCACGCCTCCGTCGCCGGAGAGGATGAGGTTGGCCCGGACGACCCGGGCGGACTCGGGATCGACGACCATCTCGATCCCCCTCTTCCCGCCGTTGGGGTCGGGCATCCGCAGGGCCTGGCCGCCTTCGACCGCGCCCGTGTTCTCGACTCCCGGCGTCGCGGCGAGCGCCCGGAATGCCGCGGAACGGACCTCAGCAGGCACGGGCAGTTCCATGATCAGCGCGAGCAGGCTGAAGGTGGGGTTGCCCTGTATCTCGGACGTGGACATGTTGTTCGGGTTGCCCTTGCGCTGGACGAGCCACGCCTTCAGCGCCTCCGGGTCCGTCGGCAGCTTCTCGAGGTCATCGAAGCTCACGGGGGCGCCCTTGAGCATGAGCGAGATCTGGGTCGGTACAACGATGCCCGGAGTGTCCTGCGGCTCGTTCCTCGTCCAGCGCTTGCCGTCGCGCGAGGTCCAGCTCTCATGGAGGGGGATCTCGTTCGACCACGTGGTGGTGACATGCCAGTAGGTCCCGGAGCTTTGCGGCGTACGTTCCGCGCTTACGGCCGCCATGAGTAGGACCTCCTTGCCCGAGACCGGAGCCGCGGCGATCACATGCGCCGGTGCGCCCGCGTTCGTGACCGCCCCCGTAGCGATCACGACCGCGGTGGCCGCCCCGGCGGCGACCAGCGCCACGCCCGGCACGAACCACCTGACGCGCCCCCGGCTCCGCATCCTCTGGCCCAGCGTCCTGTGGCCCAGCGTCCTGTGCTGTAGCCTGCTCCGGCTGCGCGTGACCACCTCCTCGGACGGCTCCGGCTTGGCCAGCAGACTGGCCACCTCTTCCAGGTCATTCATGGGGTCTCCTTGCCTGTGAGCGTGCTGTCTATGAGGGTGCTGTCGATCCGGGCGTGGATCTTGGCGCGGGCCCGGCTGAGCCGCGAACCCACCGTGCCGATGGAGATGCCGAGCGCCTGGGCGATCCCGTCGTAGCTCAGCTCTCCCAGCGCAAGGAGCAGCAGCACGTCACGCTCGCCAGCGTTCAGCGAGGCGAGCGCCATGGCCAGTTGCGGCTGCATGCGCTGGGCGGATACTGAGGTGAGGACCCGGTTCTCGTGCCCTTCCACGACCGGTGCGGGGTCCAGCCGGGCCAGCGCCTTGTAGTGGCGGGCCTCCTTACGGCGATGCCTGGCCACCAGGTTCGTGGCGAACCCGAACAGCCAAGGCCGTAATCCCCCCTGCTCCGGGTCGAAACGATCGCGCCGATCGAAGGCCAGCAGGAACGTCTCCGCCGCGATGTCCTCGGCCACCTGCGTGTCCAGGCGGCCCGCCACGTACAGGTAGATGTCGCGGAAATAGCGGTCATGCACGGCGGTGAACAGCTCGGGATCCCGCCGGTAACCGGCGACGAGGTCGGCGTCGGTCACCTGCTCGCCCACGTCGGCGGTCACGTGCCCGTCTCCGTCATGAGTGTGCCTTCCGGATGGTGATCGTTGCTTTCACCCACCCTTCGCCGTACGCCCACTTCTTCTTCCCATCAGTCCCCTACGGCGCTCCCAGTGCCGGATGTCCCATCACCCCCACCGCACGTCGACGGGGCTTCGGGCAGCCCCGCTCCATGGGGCCCCCGGGGCTGTTGGTCCGTCCCTGAGCCGGGCGGGAGAGACCTCTGGCAAGCTTCGCGCTGCCAGGAGGCCGTCAGTGCCCGACTTCTTCGAGATAGTGGGCTTAAGTGCCTCGGTACTGCCACTCGCCTTGGCGATCATCGTTGTCGCAGCAGGCCTGACCACCCCGTGGGCCCCGTCGGTTAAGCGCCAGAACCGCGCTGTCCAGGTGCTGCGGATCGTCCTGCGCGCCCCCGACAGGCGGACGCGAGACGGACAACCCCGCACACCGCCGTCGGACCCCGAGGCAACTTCGCAGGAGGGCTCCAAACCCGAACAGACGCCGTAGAGCCGTGCTGCCCTTGGCTCAACGGCTGGGTCGACGACTCTTGTTGCGGCCCCGCCGCTTGCACCGGGCCAGGCTCGGCGGCGGAGCCGCCCCCCAACGTCCATTTCCGAGAGACAGGCATGGATGGACGGAGCCCGTCTCCCTTATCTCCGCCTCTCAGCGGTAGGACCATGGGGGTGCGTGACCAGCCACAGGGGGGAAGGCCGATAGACGGCGCTCGGCTGGTCACGGGCTTGTGGTTAGTGATCACGGACCAGAGATGGCCGGGCAGACGGGTAAGGCAAGTCGGCCCAGACCACACGGCGTTGGCCGCTCAGGTATGTGCCCCAGGCGCGAGAAAGCGTCTTCACGATGTGCAAGCCCCGTCCTGATTCCGTCAGAGCCCTCAACCCCTCGCACGTCGACGGATCTGAGGTCGGCGGTTGCCGCACAACGTGCGGTCCGTCCCCATCGAGGGCGCCCGCGTCGATGACCTCGACGCGAAGAGAGCCGCTGCCACGAATCACCCGCAGCACCACCCAGTCGCGCCCCTCACCGCCCTCGACATGTGTGACGGCATTCGAGATCAACTCGGTCACGATCTGTTGCGCATCCAGCAGGAGCGGATCATCTTGCCCAAGCCAACCGCACAAGGCCATTCGCGCCTCACGCGGCGTCTTGTTGCTGCGCCACAGGCTCGCGGCCGAGATCAGGGTCATACCGCCCTGCAGATCAGTGCTGGTGGGTGTGGGCGTTCCGTGCTGATGGGCCAATGACACCGTCCGCCTCCATCACCGTCATCACGTCCGAACTTGGGGATAGCGAGGCGGTGGGGATCGCGACGTTCCAGATGCGCCAGTTCGACCGTCCGATTACGCTCCGATCAACCGCCAACACGAATCGTTACCTGATTGCCGGTCGACTGCCAGAGGGCTGGCGTTGCCGCAACACCGCAGCAACAGGCAAGAGAGCTGGTCGCGATGGACGAGCATCACAACATCACTGCACAGATGTTCGGCCTGGTCCTGCGCCACCTGCGCACCCAGGGCGGACTGTCACAGCGCGAACTGGGCAAGCGAGCCCTGTACGACCACACCCGGATCTGCCGCGCGGAGAACGGCGAGATCCTTGCCCCGATCGAGACGGTCAAGGCCATAGACACGGCCCTGCGCACCAACGGCTTGCTGTCCGCCCTGCGCCAGCTCGCCGAATCCGCCGATACCCGACCCGTCCCTGCGGGGTTGGCTGGCATCCAGGACGGCGAACCAGTCATCCTGGACATGCAGACGACGGACGGAAGGAGCGTGCGCGTGACGCTCTCGCGACGCCAGTTCACCCACATGCTCGCCGGCGGAGCACTCACCTCCCTCCTGCCCGGCCTCGGCGACCCGGATCAAGCCCAGCGTGTGGCCCGCGCGATCGAGCAACCGTCGCGCATCGACGGCGAAGTCATCGACTACTTCCGGCGCGTGCTGGCCGAGCACTACGCCGCTGATAAGATGCTCGGCCCTCGCTCCCTGCTTCGTCCGGTGCTGGCGCAGATCGACGTCTTGGACGAGCTTCGCCGCGGCGCCGGCACCCGCCACGCCGCGCCGCTCCTTCAGGTGCTGGCCCAGTACGCCGAGATGGCCGGCTGGCTGCACCAAGACCTCGGCGAACTCGATAGCGCCATGCACTGGACCAGGCGAGCCGCCGAATGGTCCCAATGCGCGGGAGATTCCCAAATGTCGGCCTACCTACTGGTACGGCAGTCCAACATCGCCTGCCTGACCGATGATCACGCCGCCGTCGTCCAACTCGCCGGCGCCGCCCGCCGCAACACTGACGCGCTGGAGCCGAAGCTGGACGCCCTGGCCGCCCAGCAGCAGGCCCGCGGGCTGGCCATGCTCGGTGAGCTCGACGAGTGCTTCACCCTTCTCGACCAAGCCACCGAAACCCTCCGCGACCATCCGCAGGTCACCCGCCAGCACGTACCGGTTTACCTGCATTCCTACGACCTCGACACGCTCCAGGAGCAAAGCGCCGTCTGCCACCGGGCCGCTGGCCGCGCCGACACCGCCGCCACCATCCTCCAGGCCCAGATCGGCAAACTTCCCCCCAACCTCACCCGCGACCGCGGCCACCTCACGGCCAAACTCGCCGTAGCCGTCGCCCAATCCTCCCTCGCGGAGCCGAGCCGCGCCGCCCACCTGGGGCACGAGGCGCTGGGCATCGCCCATCAGACAGGCTCTGCCCGCATTCGCCGCGAGCTACAGACGCTGGACGGCGAGTTGCGCGAGCGCTGGCCTGACGACACCGACACACGGACGTTCCACGAAGCGCTCATCAGCCTCAGCCGTGGCAGAGCGACATGCAACCACACCCGCATCGGCCTGTTGTCGGATTTGAGGCGCTGGTGTTCGCGGGTGCACGCCACGAGCACACTGTCGGTTGTCAGGGGGCGGTCAGGGTGACGAACGGGATGGTCGCCCTGGTGGGGAGTTCCAGCTCGAGTTCGGACCTGTGCACCTGGTGGAGCCTGCACTCCGAAGCGACGGCGTCGAGGTGGAACTCCTTCACCTCATCGATCTCGTACTTCTCGTCAAGCATGATCAGGAGGTAAAGCGGGATACCGGCGGCCGCGTACTGGACGCGTTCGGTGAGGTCTTCGCGGACCGTTCCCGGCGAGGAAACCTCGACAACCGCAAGGGTCTGCGATGCCTCCAGCTTCTGGCCAGGATCGTCCAGGCATTTATAGACCACGACATCCGGACGCCGGAATTGGCAGGCTGGTCGCTGGAGACCTTCGGCGGGTCGCCGATCTTCTTGAAGCGTTCTCATGCGGTGAGACCGAGCCCGGTCCCCGAACCGAGGTTCACGCGGACGAGGCGGATGTTGGGCCGGCCACATCGCACTGCTGGGTCGAAACCCGCCTCGTGGCATCACTCGCGGCGTCGGTGATAGGCAGGAGTTCCTTAGCGGCTAGCGCGAAGCCGCGGTCCGGATGATCCACCGCCGCGGCGAAAGTCATCCCGGAGACTGTGGCCCCGGGAAGAACCAGCGGCGCGCCGATCATGCCTGAGCGCATGTCCGCGGACAATGTGAGAACGGTCCGGGTGACCTGGCGTTTGTGGTAAATATCCTTGCTCTCTGCCTCAACACGACGGTCGACCCTGATCGGCTCTACCACCGCATGCTCTGTGTCTTTCCGATAGCCGAGCATGTAGGCATCGCCGAGCGGCGCCTCGGAGAGCGTTTCAGCGATGTGGAGCGCAGGTGCGGAAAGATCTGGTACGTAAAGAACCGCGACATCAATATCCGGATCAAAGGCAACGACACGGGCTTGATATCCCCTGCCGTCATCGGCGGTGACCATGAGGGACTCGACGACGCCGGCCACCACATGAGCCGCCGTGACCACCCGCTGCGGGGCGTATACGAAACCGGTCCCCTCGATCTTCTTGCCACACGACGGCGCCGGTCCCGAGACGCGTACCACGCTCTGCTTCTCACTGACGATCTCCGGCGGGATCACGACGTCACCGGCGTGCGGCGGGGAAGCGGTGGGCAGCGACCAGAAGGGCACCGTGATCGAGCATCCGCTCAGGACGAGGAGGATCGGTAACCAGAGCCAGCGCATCATGCCTTCCATTTCTTCGTGGGAACCTGCGTCCCGGGAAAGGCCCGCTGTCCTGGTCGACGTCACATGCGCTCCGGGGACACATATTCGATCAAGCTACCGACGGCTGATGACGGTCATGTCACGTATCGGGCCGTCTCGCTGCACCTGTTCGACGGCTTCACCGCCGTCCGATAACTCATTCCAGCGGCGAGCCGCCAACGCAGGCGGCGATGGTCTTGGCCACCTGGAATGGCGGAATCTCGGTCGTGTCGATGATTTTCCCTTCACGGCCAAGCCAAGGCAGAGCGTCGCGGTATTCCGGAAGGTGATCCAGGCGCCACTTTCTGATCTCTGGGGTATCCGCTTCGATTCGACGGGTGAGTGTGCCTTCGTCCGCGTGGAGTACGAAGTGATGGACAGGGATGCTTGCTCTCTGGAGACCCGTGTGAATCTCCTGCCAATACCGCTCGACGAGGACGGTCTGCGGCATGACGAGTACACCGCCGACATAGTCGAGCAGTTGTGCGGCCGTCTCAACGACAAGACCGCGCCACGGCCTCCAGTGCTGGAAGTCACCGAGACTGGGGAGGTCTGAGACGGTTTGCAGCAGGTAGCCAACCTGCTCAGGGTCAAAGTACCGAGCTTCAGGGATGAGCGATATGAGGTCATTCGCAGCACTTGTCTTGCCTGCGCCAAATGTCCCGTTCAGCCAAATAATCATGGAGCCGAGCATAGTGAGAAAGCCCCATGGTGGCGGCGAGCGTGATGTTGCGGGTATTGGCGCTGCTACGTGAGGTCGAGATATTTGAGCCCGCTTCCCCGGAGCTCCAGCCGCCCCCTGTTGCCCGGCTCCCTCCGCCCCGCGCACCCGATGGTGCTGGGTGTGCGCCGGTCAACGCTGGGGCAAGGAGGAGAGGCAGTCATGCTCTGCTCCCTTTCCTCGGCTCAGGTCATCGAAGTAGCCACTCCAGGCAGGCCCAGCGGTCGGGGAGTTCGAGGGGCGGCAGCCCCTCGTCTGGGGTTTGGGGCGAAGCCCCAATAGACACAGTCTGAGGTTGATCGGCGCGAAGCGCCCATGAGCGAAAGGCGATGCAGTTGAGCGGGGTGTGGGGGCCGCGCCTCCACGGGACACAGGCTGAGCTCTTGAGCGCGAAGCGCCCCATTGGCGAAGACGATGCTTGGAGGGGTTTCAGCGGTCGCGCGCGTCGTACTCTTCGCGGGCGCTGTCGATCCGGTCGATGTTCTGCTCGGCCCACTGCTTCATGACCGCCATCACGGGCAGGAGGCTCCGTCCCAGGTCGGTGAGCGCGTAGTCGACGCGTACCGGCACCGCCGGAGTGACCGTGCGCGAGATCAGGCCGTCGCGTTCGAGGTTGCGCAGTGTCTCCGTGAGCATTTTCTGGCTGGCGCCCGCGATCGTGCGGGCCACGTCGCCGTAGCGGCGCGGGCCGTCGGCCAGCTCGTTGAGCAGGACGGCCACCCACTTGTCACCGATGCGCTCGATCAGCCGGTTGGCGGGGCAGGCGGTGAAGCGCGCCTGGTAGGAGAGCCGGATCTCGGCGCGCCGCTGGGCGGCGGTGCGAGTAGTCATGGCATCCCCTCACGTGCGTTGGTCACCTTGAAGTGCGTACTGCCGTTCGACCGTAGCACCGCCTAACTTCGCTCGTGAGCAGGGCTCAACCTGCCTGATCAAGGAGCGAAGAGAGACCATGACGACGATCGCCATCCTCGGCTCGGGCAATGTGGCCCGAACCCTCACCGGCGGGCTGCGCAGGGCGGGGCACGAGCTCATCGTGGGCTCTCGTGCCCCGCGCGAGAACGCCGCCGTTCCTGTCATCGGCCTGCGTGAGGCGGCCGGGTCGGCGGAGGTGGTGATCAATGCCATGCCCGGCCCCGTATCGGCGGAGGTGCTCAGCGGCCTCGCGGCCGAACTGGCGGGCAAGGTGCTGGTCGACGTCGCCAACGCCACCGAATCCGACGCGCGCGGCTTCGCGACGGCGCTGCTGTATCCGGGCGGCAGCCTCGCCGAGGAGATTCAGCGGGCCTTGCCGGATGTACGGGTGGTGAAGACGCTCAACACCGTGCACGAATCGATCATGGCTCAACCGGATGTGCCGGCCAATCCGCCCACTGCCTTTCTGTCCGGGAACGACGCCGACGCCAAGAAGACCGTCGGTGGCCTGCTGGTCGAGCTGGGGTGGGCGGCTGAGTGGATCATCGATCTCGGGGGTGTGGAGACGGCACGGGTGCCGGAGGCGTTCATGCTGATGGTCGGCGACCTCGTCCGCGCGCTCGGCCCGGTGCCCTTCGGCATGGCCATCGTGCGTTGACGCCGGTCACGCCGACCGAGGGCCGAGCCAGGCGCCCTTGACGCCCGTCACACCGATCGAGGGCCGGGTCGGGTGGCCATCGCCCGTCACACCAACCGAGGGCCGGGTCGGGTGGCCATCGCCCGTCACGCCGATCGAGGGGTGAGCCAGGTGGTCACCGCCTCCGGCAGGCCGTCCGCGCCCGCCCAGGCCACGTAGCCGTCGGGGCGGATCAGCAGGACGTCGGCGGGTGGGTCCGCGCAGTGCGCGGCGACGACGTGGAGGCGGTCGTCGCTCACCAGGTCGCCCAGGTCCGACGGCTCGGGGGCCAGGTCGAGGAGTACCCAGCCGGCCGGGCGCATGAGCTCCGCCACGCGGGTCGGCCCCTCCGTGGTGGTCAGTGCCAGGTCGGGGGCGAAGCGGCCGGTCAGCGGGTGGGGCGCGGTGCCGTACCGGATGTCGGAGCCCTGGAGCATGGTGCCGTACCGGATGTCGGAGCCCTGGAGCATCTCGCCGAGGCGGCGCAAGGGCTGGTCGAAGGTGAACAGTTCCGCGAGGAGATCGCGCAGGGCTGTGCCGTCCTCGCCGGTGAGGCGTTCCAGGGCCGCCTGGGCGCGGGTGTGGCGCAGGGTGTGGACGGCCACCGGGCGGCGTTCCGACTCGTACGTGTCGAGCAGGCCGGGCGGGGCCTGGTCGTGCAGGTGGGCAGCCAGCTTCCAGGCGAGATTGGCGGTGTCCATCAGGCCGACGTTCAGGGCCGAGCCGCCTGCCGGGAACAGATGGGCGGCGTCACCCGCCAGGAACACTCGGCCCTCGCGGTAGCGGTCGGCGACGCGGGCCTGCGAGACGGTGCTCGACAGCCAGATGGGCTCGCCCAGCGGCAGGTCGACGCCGATGACCCGGCGCACCGCGGCCTCGAACTCCGCCAGTGTGACGGCCGTCGCGGGCAGCGCCCCCTTCTCGCGTACGCCGACGATGTGGACGCCGGACTGGAGCGAGGTGAGCAGCAAACGGCCGTTCGGGGTACGGTTCCAGCCCTCCTGCAGGCCATTGACCTGCGCTGTGTCGAAAATGCCCCCCGTCTGCGGCGCCGCGAAGTGGCCGAGCAGCATCACCTCCTCGTCCGTCGTGCCGGGGAAGCCGATGCCCGCCTGCTCGCGTACCAGGCTGTGGCCGCCGTCGCAGCCGACGACATAGCGGGCCCGTAGCCGGAAGTCGTCACCCTCCAGCGTCACGCCTTCGTCGTCCTGGGCGAGTTTCCTCAGCCGGTGGCCCGATCTGATCTCGGCGCCGAGCTCGGCCGCGCGCTCGCGCAGCAGCCGTTCAAGGCGGGGCTGCTGGATCATCAGCAGCTGTAACGGGGACTCGCCGCCCAGCTCGGCGAACTTCAGGGGCACCGAGCCGAACGGGAAGCCCGGCGCGCGTCCGGCGAACGGGCTGCCCGCGCTGAACCGTTCGAGCAGGCCCCGATGGTCGAGCAGCTGGATGATCTGCCCGCCCAGGCCGTTGGCCTTGGGGAGGTCGCCAGGCTCGGCTCTCTTCTCCAGCACGGTCGTACGGACGCCGGCCAGGCGCAGCTCGCAGGCCAGCATGAGCCCCGTGGGGCCCGCTCCTATGATCACTACTTCTTCCATGCCTGTCAGGCTAGATTGACAAACTTCGCCCTGTCAATCTAGCCTGACGATGTGGACATGGGAGAACTCTCTGAGCGCATCAAGTCGAACGACCCCGCCATGGGACTGCGCGCGGTCGGCGCCCTGCATCGGCTGGCCGAGCAGGTCGAGGCCGTCTCCGTGGCTCTGGCCAGGGAGCAGGGGTGGACGTGGGAGCAGATCGGCGATGCGCTCGGCATGTCGCGGCAGTCGGTACACGCGAAGTATGGAAAGTGAGGGTTGGCATGTTCGGTAGGGAGAAGAACCCGTTCGCGGTGGTCGTGACCGCGGCGCTGGAGGAGGCCAGGCAGCGTGGCGACCGGCGGCTGGGGACCGAGCACCTGCTGCTCGGGCTGCTGCGCCAGCCGGATCTGGCCCCCGCCCGAGCGCTCGGCGTGGATCTGGCGCGGGCGCGGGCGGCACTCGAAGAGCTCGACCGGGCGTCGCTGCGGGCGCTCGGGATCGACGTCGGCGAGGTGCCGCCGGCCCGGCCGCGCAAGCATCCGGCCGTACCGGGCACCGCGCTGACGTCCAGCGCGCGGGCGGCGATCAACCAGACGATCAAGACGACCACCCACAAGGTCAGGAGCACCGCCGGACCGGCCCAGCTGCTGCTGGCCCTGCTCGCGCAGGGACGGCCCGATCCGGTGGCCGCGCTGATCGACCAGCTCGGCATCGACCGCGCCGAGGTCCGCGCCCGGCTGGCCGCCTAGTTAACCGACCGGCGACCGGCCCACCGACAACCGGCCGGTCAGCCGGCAGACCGGCCGACGGGCCGACGGGCCGACCGGCCGACCGGCCGACGGGCCGACGGGCCGACCGGTTGACCGGTAACCGGCTGACCAGCTGACCGCCTGAAATCGGGTTGATCGCGTCTCATCACCCTGGCACGCTCGAACGATGGACCACCGCACGTTCGACGACCTAGTCGCAGAGGCCGAGTCGGTCTCCGTGGACGGCTGGGACTTCTCCTGGCTCGACGGCCGGGCGACGGAGGCCCGCCCCTCCTGGGGATACTCCCGCCGGCTGGCCGGCCGGATGGCCACCGCCGAGGCCGCGCTCGACATCGAGACCGGCGGCGGCGAGATCCTGGCCGGGGTCCCGAAGCTCCCGCCGGTCACCGTCGCCACCGAGTCGTGGCCGCCCAACCTCGCCCTGGCCGCCAAGCGGCTGCGCGCCCGCGGCGCCGCGGTGGTGGCCGACGACGCGCTGCCCCGCCTGCCGTTCCGCACGGCGGCCTTCGACCTGGTCGTCAGCCGTCACCCGGTGCGCACCTGGTGGGCCGAGATCGCCCGCGTACTCAGGCCGGGTGGCACCTACTTCTCCCAGCAGGTGGGCGCACGCAGTGTCGCCGAGCTGACCGAATTCTTCATGGGCCCGCAGGACGGCTCCAGCCGCGACCCCGAGAAGGCCAGGGCGGCGGCCGTGCAGGCCGGGCTCACCGTGGTCGATCTGCGGGCCGAGTCGTTGCGGATGGAGTTCCTGGACATCGGAGCGGTGATCTACTTCCTGCGCAAGGTGATCTGGACCGTGCCGGACTTCTCGGTCGACCGCTACCGGAAAGAGCTGCGCGAGCTGCACGAACGCATCCAGGAAGACGGGCCGTTCATCGCCCACTCCACCCGTTTCCTGATCGAGGCCAGAGCCTGAGACGTCGCCCGGCCGCTGCGGCTGGACATCCGACTACCTCCGCGGGCGTACGACAAAAGACGCCGGACACTCCCCTGGGTGGAGCGCACGACGAGCCCACGGTCCGATGCGCCGGGCCCGCCCGGTGGCGACCCTGGATGCATGAACACAATGACGCATTGGGGCTGGGGCGCTGGATTCTGGCCGATCATCCCGGTTCTCTGGGGCCTGTTCTGGGTGGCCGTCGTCGCCCTGGCGGCTCGGACCTGGCAGAAAGGCCGCTGGCACCGTACCGAGGCCGGAGCGACCACGTCGGCGGAGCGGATCCTCGCCGAGCGGTACGCGCGCGGCGAGATGAGCGACGACGAGTACTTCCAGCGGATATCAGTGCTCAAGAGCTGACCCACCCGGCGCTTAAGAGCCACCGCGAAAGCCAAACCACCACACGGGTAAAACAACTGTTACTGGCCGCATCCGGTTCGCCACGTTAAGTTGCCTCTAGGGACTGTCGAGAAGTGGAGGCCCTTATGCGGTCGATTGCCCGATTCTGCGGCCAATGCAACTGTGGCTGCCCTGAGCTGTTCGTCGACCGTTCGGCGCCGGAAGAGCGTCAGGTGCTGATCACCGACGACTTCGGGCAGCGGGTGGAGATGAGCCTCGACCAGTTCGGCTCGATCGTCGAGGCGGCCAAGAGCGGAGCGCTGGACGACCTGGCGCTCCGCGGCTGACCGTGCAGGCCATCACCCTGCTCGCCAGCGGGCTCGCCGCCGGGCTGGTGGCGGGGACCGCGTCCTGCACCGCGGTGCAGGGCGGGCTGCTCGTGGGCCTCACCTCGGGCGGCTGCGATGGCGACGAGCGGGGGCCGTCGCGCGATCCGGTGCTCGTGGGGTGGTTCCTGGTGGGTCGGCTGGTCTCGTACGCGGCCGCCGGGGCGCTGCTCGGCCTGGCGGGTTCGGCCGTCAGCCTGCCTCCGCAGGCGCGGGCGCTGCTGCTCGTGGCGGCGGGCGTCGCGGTCATCACGTACGCGATCAGGCTGCTCCGCCGGCGGCAACCCGGCTGCGAGGCCCCCAGGCGGGCCCGCGCCGGCCCCCGGAGCGCGCCGCTGCTGGGCGCGGCCACCATCCTCATCCCCTGCGGGGTGACACTCGGCATGGAGATGGTCGCGGTCTCCAGTGGCTCGCCGCTGGGCGGCGCGGCGGTGATGACCGGATTCGTGCTCGGCACCGCGCCCGCGTTCGCGCTGCTGGGCTGGGTCCTGCGGCGCGTCTCGCGGACCAGGCTCGCCCGGTTGGCCGGGGTGGCGGCGCTCGCGGCCGGCCTGTGGACGGTCGGCTCGGGCGTCAGTCTGGGCGGCTGGCTCGCGGCTCCGGCAGGTTCGGCGGGCCTGGCGGGTTCAGTGGGTCTGGCGGGTCCGGCGGGTTTGGCGGGCTTGGCTGGTTCGGCGGGTCCGGCAGGTTCGGCGTCAGGCGGAGCCGGCTCCGGGCAGGGTGCCCATACGGTCACCGTCTGGGCGACCCGCGACGGCTACCGGCCGCAGATCGTGACCGCCCGTGCCGGAGTCCCCGTCGAGATCGTCTTCAAGCTGGCCGACCAGGGTTGCACGAGCACGGTCACGATCGCCGGGCAGGACGTCGCCCTTCCCGCGACGGTCCATCTGCCGCCGCAGCGCCCAGGGTCGCTTCGTTACGTATGCGGGATGGGCATGTACACCGGCTACATCAACTTCTCCTAGTCCCTCGGCGATTACTGTTCGCAATCGCGCGATTACCTGGCACCCTGTGGCCATGGCGTGGTGGCAAGAGGAGGTGGCGGCACCGGCGATTCCGGCGCCACGGGTGGGAGACGAGCCTGAGCTGCTGATGGCCGCTCGGGCCGGCGACCCGCAGGCGGCGCACCGGCTCGGCCGGCTCTGCGCCCAGCGGGGCGACCGCTCGGCGGCCAAGGAGTGGTGGGAACGGGCGGCGGCGGGCGGCAACATCGACAGTGCCTACAACCTGGGTGTCTGGCACGAGAAGCACGGCAGCCTGGAGGAGTCCGTCTCCTGGTACAAACTGGCCGCCGCCACCGGCGACGTCGAGGCCGCGGTCAACCTGGCCACGCTCCTGCTGGAGCAGCGCGGAGACGTCGCGGCCGCCCGGCGCTGGTTCGAGATCGCGGCCCGCGAGGGCTCCCGGACGGCCGCCCGGCGACTGGCGCTGATCTGCGAGGACGCGGGCGAGGTCGCGGCCGCGCGCGAGTGGCACCGCCGAGCGGCCGCCGACGGCGACGCGGCCTCCGCGCACGACCTGGGCTTCCTGGCGTACGCGGCGGGCGAGGACGAGGAAACCCTGCACTGGTGGGAGTGCGCCGCGCGCAGCGGCCACGCCGAGTCGGCCTACTGCCTCGGCCTGCTCCTCCAGGCCAGCCGTGACCCCGAGGGCGCCGGCGCCTACTTCCGGCTGGCCGCCAAGAGCGACCACCCGGGCGCCGCCTCGCAGCTCGGCGGCAGCGCGCTGGCCCATGGAGATCTGCGTACGGCCCGCGCCTGGTTCGAGCGGGCCGCGAGCGCGGGCCGGCTGGCGGACCAGCGGATGGCCGGGTTCGTCTGCGTCGAGCTGGGCGACACCGCCGGGGCCGGCCACTGGTTCGGCCGGGCGGCGGCCAGCGGCGACGCCGAGTCCGCCTTCCACTTCGGGCTGCTGCTCATCGCCGAGTTCAACGACCTGGCGGGCGGCCGGCACTGGTTCCGGCAGGCCGCGCTGGCCGGACATCACCAGGCGGCCATCGAGCTGGCCGGGCTGCTGTCGGCGGCCGGGGAGACGGAGGAGGCCGCGCGGTGGCTGGCCGACCCGCCGCCTCCGTCGTGGGACCGGCCGGCCGAGCCCGAGCTGGCCGCGCGGGCCGAGCTGGCGGCGTCCGCCACCGGCCGCAGGGGCGGCGTCTCGCTGGCCGTACGCGAGCTGGCCGAGATCCTTGGCACCTGGGACCTGGCGACCAGACCGCTGCACGACCACGCGGACGTGCTGGGCTGGCTGGCCCGGCGCAGCGGCCTGCACTCCAGCGCGATCGAGCACCTGGCGTCGGTGCGCGGCACGCTGCTGCGTCCGGGCAGCGCGCCCTGGCCCAGCCCAGGCGAGATCGACCACGTCCTCGCCACGGCCCGCGACCTGCGACAGCGACTCGGCGTCCGATAGCCCAGCCGCTCGGCGTCCTGAAACCAAGCGGCTGGGCACTCGATGGCGCTGTGCCCCAAGGGTGAGATCAGGCGGCGAGGACCTCGGTCACCGGCGTGACCGGGAGTTCGAGCGCCTGCGCGACCGGGCCGTTGGTGAGCAGCCCGTCATAGGTGTTGAGCCCGCCCGCCAGGCCCGCGTCCGCCCTGAGCGCGTCGCGCCAGCCCAGGTCGGCGAGCTTGACGGCGTACGGGAGCGTCGCGTTGGTCAGGGCGTAGGTGGAGGTGTTGGCCACCGAGCCCGGCATGTTCGCCACGCAGTAGAAGATCGAGCCGTGCACAGTGTAGGTCGGCTCGGCGTGCGTGGTCGGGCGGGAGTCCTCGAAGCAGCCGCCCTGGTCGATGGCGATGTCGACGAGCACCGAGCCCGGCTTCATGCGCGAGACCAAGTCGTTCGAGACCAGCGTCGGGGCCTTGGCGCCCGGGATCAGGACCGCGCCGATGACCAGGTCGGCGTTGAGCACCTCCCGCTCGATCGCGTACGAGGTGGAGACCAGCGTCTTGAGCCGGCCCTGGTAGATGGCGTCGATGAAGCGCAGGCGGTCGACGTTCGTGTCGAGCACGGTGACCTCGGCGCCCATACCGACGGCGATCTGGGCGGCGTTCAGCCCGGAGACGCCGCCGCCGATCACGACCACCTTGGCCGGGGCCACACCGGGCACCCCACCCGGCAGGACGCCGCGTCCGCCGTTGAAGCGCATCAGGTTGTACGCCCCCACCTGCGGAGCCAGGCGGCCCGCGACCTCCGACATCGGGGCGAGCAGCGGCAGGCTGTTGCCGACCTGCACGGTCTCGTACGCGATGCCCGTCGTCTTCGCGCCGAGCAGCGCGTCGGTGCACGGCCGGGAGGCGGCCAGGTGCAGGTAGGTGAACAGCACCAGGCCCTCGCGCAGCCGGTGGTACTCCTGCGCGATGGGCTCCTTGACCTTGAGCACCATCTCCGCCTCGCCCCACACGGCGTCGGCGCTTTCGACGATCTTGGCGCCCGCCGCCAGGTATTCCTCGTCCGGGATGTGCGAGCCCAGGCCCGCGCCGCGCTGAACGGTGACGTCGTGGCCGTGACGGACCAGCTCGTGCACGCCTGCCGGGGTTGCGGCGACTCGGTATTCGTGGTTCTTGACCTCGGCAGGCACGCCGATCTTCATGGCTGGTCCTTTCGTTCCTTGAACAGTCGTTAGAGGCGAGCCCACGCTTCCGTGAGCACGTTGCGGAGGATCGACCCGATCTCGTCGAACTCCTTCGGCCCCGCGATCAGCGGCGGCGCGAGCTGGATGACGGGGTCGCCACGGTCGTCGGCGCGGCAGTAGAGCCCGGCCTCGAACAGCGCCTTCGACAGGAACCCACGCAGCAGCCGCTCCGACTCCTCGTCGGTGAACGTCTGCTTGGTGGTCTTGTCCTTGACCAGCTCGATGCCCCAGAAGTAGCCGGAGCCCCGGACGTCGCCGACGATCGGCAGGTCCTTGAGACCGTCGAGGGTGGCCTGGAAGAGCGGCTCGTTCTTGGTGACGTGGCCGAGCAGGTCCTCGCGCTCGAAGATGTCGAGGTTGGCCAGCGCCACGGCCGCCGAGACCGGGTGCCCGCCGAAGGTGTAGCCGTGGGCGAACATCTGGTCGCCGCTCTTGAACGGCTCGAACAGCCGGTCGTGCGCGATCATGGCCCCGATGGGCGAGTAGCCGCTGGTCAGGCCCTTGGCGCAGGTGATGATGTCGGGCACGTAGTCGAACTTCTGGCCGCCGAACATCGTGCCGAGCCGGCCGAAGGCGCAGATGACCTCGTCGGAGACGAGCAGCACGTCGTACTCGTCGCAGATCTCGCGCAGCCGCTGCCAGTAGCCGACCGGCGGCGGGAAGCAGCCGCCGGCGTTCTGCACCGGCTCGGCGAAGACGGCGGCCACCGTGTCGGGGCCCTCCATCTCGATCGCGCGGGCGACGCGGTCGGCGGCCCAGATGCCGTACTCCTCCGGGCTCATCCCCTTGATGCCGCTGATCTCGTCGGCGCGGTAGTAGTTCGTGTTCGGCACCCGCACCGAGCCGGGCACGAGCGGCTCGAACATCTGCTTGAACGCCGGAATGCCGGTGATCGACAGGGCGCCCTGCGGGGTGCCGTGGTAGGCGATCTGGCGGCTGATGACCTTGTGCTTGAGCGGCTTGCCGATGAGCTTGTAGTACTGCTTGGCCAGCTTCCAGGCGGACTCGACCGCCTCGCCGCCGCCGGTGGTGAAGAAGACCCTGTTGAGATCGCCGGGGGCCAGGCTCGCGAGCCGCTGGGCCAGCTCGGCCGCCTTCGGGTGCGCGTAGGACCACAGCGGGAAGAAGGCGAGCTCCTGTGCCTGCTTGGCGGCCGCCTCGGCCAGCTCGCTCCGGCCGTGACCGGCTTGGACCACGAAGAGTCCCGCCAGGCCGTCCAGGTAGCGCTTGCCGTGGATGTCGTAGATGTAGGAGCCCTCACCGCGAACGATGGTCGGGATCTCCGCCTGCTGGTAGGCGCTGTGCCTCGTGAAATGCAACCACAGGTGATCCTGCGCGGCCTTGAGAATCTCGTTTTCCGGCTGCGTCATGATTATCTTCCCTCGTGTCTGATCTCCCCACAGTCTGCATGTTCACCTCGGGTTTGCCAAGCGAAAGCGTCGCAGCAGTGTGCAAGAAAACCGAGATCCGCAGGAACGGTATGTAACAGCTGCGAAATCCGCAGGTAGATTAGCGCGCGGGTCATGCCCGTTTCACGCGTTGTGAAGCCTTTGTGATCCAATGAGACGTTAACTATCGAAGAACGACCCGGGGGACCGTCCGTGACTCCTGACCAGATCGAGAGCGCCGTCGCGGCCGCGATGCCGCAGTCCGTAGAGGACCTCAAGCGGCTCGCCGCCATCCCGTCGGTGGCCTTCCCCGGGCATCCCGAGGAGCCCGTGCTCGCCGCCGCCGCCATGACCGAGGAGCTCCTGCGCAGCACGGGGCTGACGCACGTGCAGCGAGTCGCGGTCGAGGGCAGCTTCCCCGCCGTGTACGGCGAAGTGGCCGCGCCGCCCGGCGCGCCCACGGTGCTGCTCTACGCGCACTATGACGTGCAGCCCGCCGGTGACCCGGCCGCCTGGCGCACCCCACCGTTCGAGCCGACCCTGATCGACGGCCAGCTGTACGGCCGGGGCACCGCGGACGACAAGTCGGGCATCATCTCGCACGTCACCGCCCTGCGCGCGTTCCAGGGGCAGTTCCCCGTCGGGGTGAAGGTCCTCATCGAGGGCCAGGAGGAGTACGCCGGGGAGCGTCTGGAGGCGTTCGTCGAGCGCAACCCCGACCTGCTGCGGGCCGACGCCATCGTGGTGGCCGACTGCGGCAACCCGCGCGTCGGCGACCCCGCCGTCACCACCTCGCTGCGCGGCATGGCCGCGTTCACCATCGAGGTCCGCACCCTGCGCGAGCCGGTGCACAGCGGCCAGTTCGGCGGCGCCGCCCCCGACGCGCTCTCGGCGCTCATGCGCATGCTGACCTCGCTGCATGATGACAACGGCGACATCCGGGTGCCGGGACTGCCCCGCGGGACCTTCCTCGGCCAGGGACCGTCGGAGGAGGAGTTCCGCAGGACCGCCGGGGTGCTGGACGGCGTGTCGCTGGTCGGCTCCGGCTCCTTGGCGGACCGCCTGTGGGCGTCGTACGCCATCACCGTGACCGGCATCGACGCGCCCACGGTGTCGGGCGCCATCAACGCGGTCCAGCCCGCGGCCCGCGCCCGCGTCACGGTCCGCATCCCCCCGTCCGGCGACCCCAAGACGACCGTGAACGCGGTGGTCGAGTTCCTGCGGCAGGTCACGCCGTGGGGCGCGCAGGTCTCGTTCGGCGACTACACCGTGGGGTCGGGCTTCCAGGCCGACTCGGGCGGCAAGGCCCGCACAGCGCTCAACCGGGCGATGGAGCGCGCCTTCGGTCGGCCGCCGCGCGACGTCGGGGCGGGCGGGTCGATTCCGCTGGTGAACACGCTGCTGAAGCAGTTCCCCGCGGCGGAGATCCTGCTGTTCGGGGCCGAGGACGAGGAGGCGGCCATCCACGCGCCCAACGAGCGGGTGGACCTGGAGGAGCTGCGCCGCACCGCCACCGCCGAGGCGCTGTTCCTTCGCGAGCTCAGCCTGCCCTCCGCGCTCGGCGTCTGATCCGCTACAACCTCAGTGATCCCCCGCTGCTCCCCCGCTACAACCTCAGCGATCCGCCACGCTTGACGGTGCGGATGATGGGGGCGGTCTCCATGGTGGTGACCGCCTCCAGGGCGGCGAGCCGTTCGGTGAGGTAACGGCCCAGGTCCAGGGGGTCGCGGCAGTTCAGGGCCGCGACCAGATTGGTGGGGCCGGTGGTGAGGGCGGCGAAGGCGATCTCGGGATGCCGCGCCAGCGCCGCGCCGACCTCGACCGCCTTGGCAGGCGGGGCGGCGATCCACAGCCGGGCCTCGGTGCCGAATCCGAGCGCCGAAGGCGGTACGTCGAGCTGGTAGCTCAGGATTCCCTGGCCGCGCAGCGCGTTCAGGCGGCGTTTCACCGTGGTCTCCGACCAGCCGGTGGCGGCGGCCAGCTCGGCGTAGGACGCGCGGCCGTCCAGATTGAGCGCCCGCAGCAGCGCCTTGTCGCCCTCGTCGAGATCGATCGGGCCGTCTCCGGCCTCTACTGGCGGCGGCCGCAGCCGGTCGGCCTGTTCGGGTGACAGCCAGGCCAGCCCCCGCCAGCCATCCGGCAGGACGAAATTGCGCAGCAGCAGGTGAGCGGAGACCGAGACGACCCGGCTGGTGCGGGGCAGTTTGTCCAGCAACAGGGCGTCCTGGTCGCGGGTGCCGCGCGTGCGTACGGTGCAGGAGATCTCGGTGCCGCCGGACATCAGGTACACGAAGGACGTGTCGTCACGGGCGGCCAGCGCCTTGGCGACCGGCACGGCCGCGTCCGGGGTGCAGCGCAGCCGGATGGTCCACTGGGTGTGCCCCAGCCGAGCGCCGTTGACCAGACCCGCCACCCGCAGCACGCCCTGGCCGCGCAGCCGCCGGTAGCGGCGGGCCACGGTGTTCTCCGAGACCCCGAGCACGTCGGCGATCGTCCTGAACGGGGCCCGGCCGTCGATCTGCAGCGCGTGAACCAGACCTCTGTCGACGGTATCCATCCAGATATCCCTGCACGGTGACGGTTTCCGGCGATTCTAGCCGCCTGACTGGGATGGGTGGACGGTCGTGCGCGACGCTCGTCGCATGAACATCCTCGTCCTCGCCGCCACCGGAAACGTCGGCGGCCAGATCATCACCCAGCTGCGCGAGAGCGGCCATGCCGTACGGGCGGTCACCCGCGATCCGCGCACCGCCCGCTTTCCCGCCGAGGTCGAGGTGATGCGCGGCGACCTGTCCGTGCCGGACACCATCGCGGCCTGCCTGGCCGGCATCGACGCGGTGTTCCTGCTCTGGCCGCTGCACACCGGCGAACAGCTGCCCGCCGTGCTCGACCTGGTCACCCGGCGGGCCCGCCGGGTGGTCTTCCTGGGTACGGGCGGTGTTCCCGATCTCAGCTTCGAGGAGCAGGAGAAGCTGGTCCACGGCCGCGGGATCGAGTCCACCATGATCAGGCCGAGCACCTTCGCGGTGAACACGTTGTGGTGGGCCGACCAGATCCGGGCCGGTGACGTCGTCGAGGGGGCTTACGGCGCGCTGCCGATGTCCCTGATCCATGAGGCCGACATGGCGGCCGTCGCGGTCCGCGCCCTCACCGAGCCGGGGCACGACGGCGCCACTTACACGCTGACCGGCCCGGAGGTGCTCACCCAGGCCGAGCAGGTCCGTGTCATCGGCGAGGCGCTGGGCCGGCCGCTGCGCTGGCGGGAGCTCACCCGCGAGCAGGCCCGAGAGCGGCTGCTGGCCGACGAGAGCTTCCCCGACTCCTTCGTCGACGTGCTCCTCGACGGCTACGCCGCCATGCTCGCCGGGCCGCCCCCGGTGCTGACCGCCACCGTCCACGACGTCACCGGGATCCCGGCACGATCTCTGCGCCAATGGGCCATGGACCACGCGGCCGACTTCAGCTGACGGGGGGCTGACAGGGTGAGCGGTGGGCGGGCGCACCGGATTGACACCTATGTCACCGGACGTCAGTGTTGATTTATGGAGGAGTTTCGCATGGTGCGCGAATTCTCACTCGCGACCGCTGCCCGGTTATTCAGCCCGCTCATTCTGTTGGCTCCGGTATGCCTGATGCTCCCGGGCTCTCATGTCGCATGGGGGCTGGCCGCCGCTGGAATGGCGATACCCGCCATTGGCGTACGGCTGGCCAGGCATCGGCAGATGGCCGCTGACACGGTCGTACGTTTCTCCGCCCAAGGCGTGGAGATGGAAGACGCGTACGGATCACGCCTGCGCCTGGCATGGCGGCACATTGAGCGCGTCGACGTCGTGGAAAGCCGGGTGCCGAGCCCGCGCACCATCGCCGAGGCGGATCGGATTTATGTCCGGACCGGAACAAGGAAATGCATCGGCGTGGTCGGCTGGGGGGAATATGAGATTTCTCCCAGCGCCCCCGGCTGGTTGTTGTGCCATCTGGAACGGATGCCGGTCGATCCGGTGACGGGATTACAGAAACTGAGCATTCCCCTTGGCGTGGTCGACCCATTGTGGGAGCACGGTCCGATGGGCGATCGGGTCCGCCACCACCGGCCCGATCTGCTGGCCGGCGATCAGCTCCGGGTCAGCGTGGGGGGCGGCAGCAGGCTCTGAGGTCAGCCGTCGGCGTCCTCGAGCAGCGTGCGGATGAGCGGTACGGCCAGGCGAAGGACGTCGTCGAGATCGGCCTCGGCCAGGTCGGGCATGCGCACCAGGTGGCGGTGGACGGTGATGCCGAACATCATCGCGCCCGCCAGCGCCGCCCGCAGGCGCGCGTCGGGACCGTGGACCCCGGCCGCGATCCGGTCGATCGCCTCAGAGGTCACGTGTTCGCGGAGCATCTGGGCGGCTTCCTGGCTGGTCATGCTGGTGCGCAGGAGTACGGCCATCGGGCTGTCGGGGACGGCGGCCCAGCGCTCGAGCATGGCGCGCAGGTAGTTTTCAGCGGAGCGGCCCGGGTCGTCGGTGGTCAGGGAGTCGACGTCGAGGCAGAAGTCGAGGGACTCGCGGAACAGCTGCTGCTTGGTGCCGAAGTATTGGATGACCGAGGACTTGTCGACGTCCGCCTCGGCCGCGATCGCGCGGATGGTGGCGCGTTCGTAGCCGACCTCGCCGAAGGTGCGGCGGGCGGCCTCCAGGATCCGGCGGCGAGTGCGCTGGCCCTTGCTCTCGTTCTCCCACGCCTGGCCGGCGATCTCATCGGTCGACATGGGCCCACCACCTCCTGCTGGCCTCCGATGGTAACCGGCTCAGGCACCACCAGAGGCCGGGCAGGGGGCCGGGTCTAGCGGACCTCCTCGATGGACGAAGGGAACTGCCCCGCCATCAGCTCGCCCATCCTGCGCTGCAGCGACTCGGAGTCGTTGAGATGCGGGAACGGCTCATCGGGAACCTCGACGTCCAGGAACTCGCACAACGGCTCCCACCCCTGGCGCACGTCGAACACCAGGAGCCGGCTCGCGGGCAGGCTCGCCTCGACGGTGGCCCGGTGGCGCTCGAACGCCTCGATGGCGACCTTCTCGTCGGGCAGGCCGTTCGCGGGGATCCAGCCCTGGCCGAAGGTGTCCTCCCCGATCGCGCTCAGCACCGGCTGCATCTTCTGCATCCCCTCGAAGATCTTCGCCGCGGCCGGTGGCAGTGTCGACGGGTCCATGGACATGGTCCGGCCGGGGCCGTTGCTGAGGAGGTTCTGCATGCTGAGGTACCAGCGGTGGGGGTCGCGGACGGTCAGGATGACCTTGGCGTCGGGGTAGGCCGCCGCCTGCTCGCGCCAGAACCCGCTGGCCGGCCAGTCCTGGGCCGACTGGTAGCCGTCGAACACCTTGTCCCAGTCCACCGGCTCGCCGGAGACGACGGACACCCACCGGTCGGCGTGCTCGGGCTTGGTCAGGATCTCGAACATGTGGTAGCAGGGGCCGAACCCGAGCCGCTCCAGCGCGGCCTTCATCGAGCTGGTTCCGGTACGCGGGAACCCCGCGCCGATCACTTTCAGCATTGCCGTGCCTCCCGTTTCCAGCGGCTGACGCGCGCCTCTGGCTGAGAGTAAAGGACTAGCCCACAGATCTCAACGCTTGTACATTTTTTCCCACTATGGCCGGGTCGGTGCCGCTTTTGTGCGCGCTTTTGTCCGGGCTTATGGGCGGGTCAGCGCCTGCCGGCCGTCCCGTATCTGAGCAGGTCGAGCAGTCGCGCGGACTGGTCCGAGCCGGTCAGCGCTATCGCGTTGGCGAGGGTCATCAACTCGCGGACGGTCAGATCAGACCGGACCTCGCCCGCGTCCTGGGCCCTGGTGAGCAGGGCCGACGCGGTGGCCAGCATCTTCTCGTGCCACTCCCCGAACAGCGCCGAGCCGTCGCGCGGCAGGGCCAGCGCCAGCTCGCGCTTGCCGGCGACGTGCGCGACGAAGGCGCCCAGCCACTCGTGCAGCGCGTCACCCGGCGAATCGGCCGCCAGGAGGGCGTCGCCGCTCTCGCACAGCTCCGTCACCTCATCGGCGTAGACGGCGATGATCAGGTCCTGGCGGGTCGGGAAGTGCCGGTACATGGTCGCGTTGCCGACCCCGGCGCAGCGGGCGACGTCGTCGAGCGGCACGTCCACGCCACGCTCGGCGAACAGCTTCCTGGCCGCGGCCAGGACCGCGTCGTGGTTGCGGCGCGCGTCCGCCCGCCTGGGGCGCTCTGCCGGCATACGGCTCAGCCTAGCCGCGCCGGAAACGCCCGCGCGGTCGCCTTGCCTCGCTGGGAGCGCCCTTGCGGAAGGCTAGCCGCGCTGGGAGCGCCCTTTCGGAAGGCTAGCCGCGCTGGAAGCGCCAGCGGGTTTGGCTGAAGTCGCCCTTGCGGAAGCCGAACGCCTTTGCCGGGGCCACCGCGAACACCAGCGCCCGGTCGCCGCCCGAGTTCAGGAAGGCGTCGTCGCCCACCTCGAAGCGCCAGTCGCTGCCGTACTTGTCCCCGTAGGCGTCGGCGAGCCGCTTGAGGTGGCCGGTATCGGTGACCCGCTCCGCGACGCCTTCCACGACCACGTCGAGGCCCTCCTCCAGGGAGTTGGTGCCGGTCGTGAGCGTGCAGCGCTGGTTGGACTCCAGGTTGCGGGCCTTCTGCTCGCCCGCGCCGGTGCAGAAGTAGAGCGTGCCGTCCTGCCAGACGGCCAGCAGGGTCGTGACGTGCGGGCTGCCGTCGGAGCGGACGGTGGCCAGCCAGAATGTCTGGGCGCGTTCCAGGGTGTCGCGTGCCCGCGCCCATTCGGTCGCGGTGGCGCCTTCGGCGCTGTATCTGGCGTCCAGCTCGGTGATCGGTTCCATGATGGCTTCTCCTCGATGGGCCTACCTGGGTACTGACCGCTACGCAGGTGGAAACTCATCGGTGAGGGCCGGTGACTAGGCCGGCGTTCTGACCGGCAGGTCGTAGACCCGGCGTACGCTGCTGCCGAGCCTGCTCACATCGGCCCCGTACACGTGCACCGACACCCCGACCTCGTCACTCACATTGATCACCTTGTGGATGTCGCCGGGCGGCGCGAACCCGCTGGCCTCGCCCGGCAGGTTGGCGGCCTGCCCGATCTCCAGCAGGTGGTCCCCCATGTCCCGGTAGAGCGTCTCGTGTTCGATCCCGCTGATCACGCCGAACGCGCACCACGACACGTGGTCGTGGATCACCGTGTACTGGCCCGGCCGCCATACGACCGTCACGATCGAGAAGTCGTCACACGCGTACAGCGCCTGGGACACGTACGTCTCGGGCGAGCCCGCTCGTTCCTCCTGCGTGAGCAGGTCGAGGCTGGGCAGCCGTGGGCGGAGCAGATCCGCCACCGCGAAGGCGGTCTCCCTCGGGGCGAGACGGCGGGCGGTGATGTCGCCGATGTCCGACACGAGGGCGTCGAGCCCCGGCCGAATCAGCACTGTGTCCATGTTTACCTCCCTCTCTCCCCTCTTACGGTGCTACGTCGAGATTGATAGGTCCAACAGAAGTTTTGTGGCTCATCAATAGATATGGTTGATGAATGCTGGATGTCGTACGGCTCCGCGTCCTCGTCGCCGTCGCGCGTACTGGCTCGCTGACCGCCGCCGCCAAGGAACTGCACTACTCGCAGCCGTCGGTCAGCCACCACCTCGCCCGTCTCGAAGCCGAGACGGGCGCCAAGCTCGTGCAGCGCGTCGGGCGGGGCATCCGGCTCACGGAGGCCGGCAAGCTGCTCACCGCGCGGGCCGACGACATCATCGGCCGCCTCGACGCCACCGCCGACGAGCTCGCCGCGCACGTGGGGCTGCGCTCGGGGCGGGCCCGGCTGGCCGCGTTCCCCTCCGCGCTGGGCACCTTCATCCCCCGGACGGCGACCCGGCTGGCGGGTTCACATCCCGGGCTGCGGCTGCACCTCACGGAGACCGAGCCGCCGGAGGCGCTCCGGCTGCTGCGGAGCGGGCGGGTGGATGTGGCGGTGATGTTCCGCTACGACGACACGGCGCCGGAGGACCCGGGGATCCAGATGATCCACCTGCTCGACGACCCGAGTTACCTGGTGTTCTCTGGCGGCTCGGGGGATTTGGAGGCACACGCCGGGGATCCCTGGATCGCCGGGTGTGATCGGTGTCGTAGCCATCTGCTCGACATCTGCGCCAAGGCGGGGTTCGAGCCGCGGATCTCCTTCACCAGCGACGACATCGTGGCCGTACAAGCGCTGGTGGCGGCGGGCATGGGGCCCACTGTGCTGCCCGGACTGGCGCTCAGCGCGCACCGGCATCCGGACGTGGAGGTGGCCCCGATTCCGGGTTCCATCAGGCACGTGTACGCGGCGGTCTACGGCGACCCGCCCCACCCGCCGGCCACCGAGGCGCTGCTGTCGGCCCTGGTGGAGAGCGTCTGACCCGTCGCGCGGAAATCTGTTGGCCGCGGCGAGGGTACCTGCCATCTGTCGCCCCACGGCTGCGGAATCCCGTTGACCGCGGCGAGGGGTGCACGCCTACCATGGGCGGCATGCCGGATTTCGCGACGCTCGCTCTCTTCTGCACGGCCACCCTGGCCCTTCTCCTGGTGCCGGGTCCCGCGGTTCTGTTCATCGTCACCAGAAGCGTCGCGCAAGGCAGGTCGGCGGGCCTGGTCTCGGTGCTCGGCGTCCACACGGGCTCGGTGGTGCACGTGGTCGCCGCCGCCCTGGGCATCAGCGCGCTGGTGGCCGCCTCCGCCACGGCGTTCACCGTGATCAAGTACGCGGGCGTCGCCTACCTCGTCTGGCTCGGGGTGCGCAAGCTGATGAACCGGACCTCCGCCTCGGCCGAGGAAGCTGTCGAGGTGGAGACGCATTCCAAGCGGCGGATGTTCTGGGAGGGCTTCGTGGTCAACGTGCTCAACCCCAAGACCGCCATCTTCTTCCTGGCCTTCCTGCCGCAGTTCACAGATCCGGCGGCGGGGCCGGTCGCGCCGCAGATCCTGGTGCTCGGGCTGCTCTGGATGGGCCTCGGGATGACCACCGACGGCACGTACGCGCTGCTCTCCTCGGCGCTGGCCGGGCGGGTGCGCCGCTCCACGCGGGCGCGGCGCCGCCTCGACATCGGCAGCGGCCTCGTCTACCTCGGCCTGGCCGCCCTGCTCACGGGCGAGAAGGCGTAGCACCCGACCGCCCTGGTCACGGCTGAGGAGACATAGTAAGCGGAGCAATTTCCTGCCTGGGGGCGAGCCCGGATGGGATAGTGGTGGCACCCTCGTCGGGGGACGACACATCGGGACGTAGCGACTAGGCGGGCCCCATGGACAGGCCACCGCACCGCCTCGGGGTCGAGCGCGTCGTCGAGGTCCACTCTCTGCCGAGCCTCCTGCGGCGCGCCCGCGAACCGCTGCCGCCCCACTGCCCGGACTGGCCGCTGCTGGTGCCGGAGCACGCCGTCGTACCCTTCCTGGGTCGCCACGAGGAGCTGGCGACGCTGCGCGCCTGGGCCGACGACCCGGCGCCGCTGTCGATCGCGGTGCTGACGGGCCGGGGCGGCACGGGTAAGACCCGGCTGGCGGGCGAGCTGTGCGCGGAGCTCGCCGAGGTCGGCTGGGACGCCGGTTTCCTCACTACCCCTTACCCCTGCGCCACCCGCCTCGACGTACTCCGCCCCACTCTCCTCGCCGTCGACCACCCGGAGCCGTGGGCGGCGGCGATCGGCGAACTCATCCGGCACCTGGCTGGTCGGCGGCGCCGTCATCGGGTCAGGATCCTGCTGCTCACCCGCGGCTTGCCCGACGTCGACGTCCTGCCGAAGGGGCTGAACAGCGTCACCGTCCAACTCGACGGCCGTCCGCTGACGCGCGCCGAGCGGGTGGGGCACGCGGCGGCGGCCATGCGGGCGTTCGCGTCGCCCCGGGCGGTCCTGCCCGCTCTCGACGATCCGGGCTACGACGATCCGCTGCGCGTGCACCTGGCCGCCTTGATGCGGCTGCGCGGGGACGACGTCGAGGGCGGGGAGTTGCTGAGCCGGTTCCTGATGTACGAGCAGCAGCAGTGGATGACGGTATGGCCCGACGGGCACGAGCCGGTGGACGCCGTGACGGCCCGGCAGGCGGTGGCCCTGGTCACGCTCACCACACCCACTCGCCAAGAGCTGCGGGAACTGCTGTCGGCGGTGCCCGGATCCCAGACGTACGACCGCGGTCTGGCCTTGGGCGACTGGCTGGCCCGGCTCTTCCCGGGCCGGTCTGGTCCACAGGGGAGACTGGCGCCTCTGGGGCCGGAGGTCGTGGCTGAGCAGTTCCTGGCCGAGACCGAGGGCCTGGACGCGCTCGTGCTGGCCGTACACGACCATCCGGCCAGATCGGCCGGGCACCTCCTGCGGCTGCTGGACGTCCTGCGGCGGTCGAGCGAGCGGCCCGCCGTACGGTCGGCGCTGCTGTCATTGCTCACGGCCCGGCTCGACGGGCTGCTGGAGGAGGCGGCGGCCGAGCCGTCCGCGCGACTCGGCGACCAGGTCGAGGCCGCGCTCCGGCCGCTGCTGAGCGGCCCGGATGGGGACGTGGAACGCGGCACGCTGGTGCGCTGCCTGTGCGTCTACGCGAGGTCGCTGCTCGGGCGGCAACGGACCGTGGAGGCTCTGGCGCAGGTCGAACGGGCCGCCGACCTCTGTGACGAGCTGGACGAGCCGGTCGGCGCGGCCATGACATACGCGATCCTGGGCGCGACGCTGGCCGCACTCCACCGGCCGCACGACGCGCTGGAGGCCATCGCCTGGTCCCAGGCCGAAGCCGCCGCGCTCATGCGCCAGGGCAGGCACGCCGACGCGGTGCGGCCGCTGGGCGAGGCGGTGGCGGCGCTGGAGCGCTTCGCGTCCGGCGATCCGGTCCTCATGGGTCATCTGGCCAATGGGATGCTCATGCTCGGAGACGCCCTGATCGAGACGGGGCGGGTGCTGGAGGCCAGCGTCGTGCTGCACCGAGGCACCCGGGTGATCGAGGACGACCTGCTCCGCGCCGTGGCCCGGGCCCGGCTCGCTTTCTGCCAGAGCGAGCTGGGCCACCACGAGGAGGCGGAGGAGGCGCGCGCCGCCGCACCCGGGGCTTACGAGCCGCCGGACTCCGCCTGCCGCCGGGCCCACCGATAGTCGGCCTTGCCCGCCGGTGACCGGACCATCTCGTCTACGAACACGTACGTACGAGGCACCTTGTACCCCGACAACCGTTGCCTGCAGTGCGCGTCCAGTTCGTCCGCCGTCACCGCCACCCCCTCGCGCGCCTCGACCACGGCCGCCACCCGGTTGCCCCACCGCTCGTCCGGTATCCCGGTCACCACCGCGTCGAAGACGGCGTCATGCCCCTTGAGCACCGCTTCCACCTCTTCGGGGAAGACCTTCTCCCCGCCGGTGTTGATGCACTGGGAGCCGCGGCCGAAGACGTTCACGGTGCCGTCGGCGTCGACGCTGGCCAGGTCGCCGGTCAGCAGCCATCGGGTGCCCTCGGCGTCGGTGACGACCGTACGGGCGGTCTTCTCCGCGTCGTTGTAGTAGCCGAACGAGATCGGCCCCGACTTGGCCACCGTGCCCAGCTCGCCCGAGCCCGGCTCGACGGGCCGCAGCTTCTCGTCGAGCACGGCCAGGCCGGACGTGGCGTTCGGCTGGTAGCGCAGCCCCGCCTCGGGTGAGGAGCCCGCCACCCCGGAGGCGGTGTAGCCGGACTCCGTGGAGCCGAAGCTGTCGAGGATCATGACGTTGGGCAGGGCCCGCTGCAGCCGGTCGCGGACGGATCCGGTGAGGATGGCCCCGGTCGAGCTGAGCGCGATGAGCGAGGACATGTCGTAGTCGCCGCTCTCCAACGCCTCCGCCAGCGGCCTGGCCATGGCGTCGCCGGTGATGCTCAGCGTGGCCACCTTTTCGCGGGCGAGCGCCCGTAACACCGCGTCGGCGCTGAACTTGCGTACGTAGACCACGGTCGAGCCCATCCACCAGCTGACGAACGTGCCCATCTGCGCGGCCCCGTGCATCAGCGGCGCGGCGGCCATCATCACCATGGGCGGGTCCGCGGCGGCCGCCTGGTCGATCACCGCCTGCGGGGTAGGGAGCGGCGCGCCGTACGGGTTGCCGCCGCCGAAGGCCACGAACAGGTCCTCGACGTGCCACATCGCGCCCTTGGGCATGCCGGTCGTGCCGCCGGTGTAGATGATGTAGACGTCCTGCGTGGATCGCGGTTCGAAGCCGCGCGTGGGCGCGCCGCGTTCCAGCGCCTCGGTGTACGGCACGGCGGTCGCGACGGACGACTGGCCGCCGACCGCGATCAGGTGCTCCAGCAGGGGCGCCTCCCCCATGACCGCCGCCACCCGCGGCTCGAACTCCACGTCGTAGATCAGCGCCCGGATGTCGGAGTCGCGGTAGAGGTAGAGCAGCTCGGCCTCGACGTAGCGGTAGTTGACGTTGATCGGCACCGCCCGGATCTTCAGCGCGGCGAGCATCCCGGCGACGTACTCGATGCTGTTGTACAGGTGCAGCCCGACGTGCTGGCCGGGCTTGATACCGAGATCCTGGAGGTAGTGGGCGATGCGGTTCGCCTCGGCGTCCAGTTCGGCGAAGGTGCGGCGCTCGTCGTCGCAGACGACGGCCATCCGGTCGCCGACCGCGTCCACGATCCCTTCGAACAGGTCGGCGTGGTTGAACTCCATCAGGGCTTCTCCCGTCCGACGATCCACATCGCGAAGAACTGGGCTCCCCCGCCGTACGCGTGGCCGAGCGCCAGCCGGGCGCCGTCCACCTGGTGCTCCCCCGCCGTCCCGCGTACCTGGAGCGCGGCCTCGGCGAACCTGATCAGCCCCGACGCCCCGATCGGGTTGCTCGACAGCACCCCGCCGGAGGCGTTCCACGGGGTGTCGCCGTCGAGCGCGGTGGCGCCTGATTCGGTGATCTTCCAGCCCTCGCCGTCGGCCGCGAAGCCCAGGTTCTCCAGCCACATCGGCTCGTACCAGGAGAACGGGACGTACACCTCGGCCACGTCGATCTGGCGGCGCGGGTCGGTGACGCCCGCCTGCCGGTAGACGTCGGCCGCGCAGTCCTTGCCTGCCTGCGGGCTGACCGTGTCGCGGTCGGCGCGGAAGATCGGCTCCGAGCGCATGGCGGTGCCGTGCAGCCACGCGGGCGTGCCGGTGACCGCCGACTCCGACGACAGGACCATGGCGCAGGCGCCGTCGCTGGACGGGCAGGTGTCCAGGTAGCGGATCGGCTCCCACAGCATGGGCGTCGACTCGACCATCTTCAGGTCGATGCCGGGGATCTTCAGGTGGGCGTAGGGGTTCTTGAGGGCGTTCAGGCGGTCCTTGACCGCCACCAGGTGGCCGATGTGCTCGGGCGCGCCGGTCCGGCGGATGTACTCCCTGATGTGCGGCGCGAAGTAGCCGCCGGCCCCGACCACCAGCGACGCGCTGAAGGGCAGGTGGGTGGACAGGGCCCAGGTGGCGTTGGACTCCGACTGCTTCTCGAACGCCACGACCAGCACCCGGTCGTGCACGCCGCCCTGGATGAGGCTCGCGCCGACCAGTGCCGTGGAGCCGCCGACGCTGCCCGCGGTGTGCACGCGCATCATCGGCTTGCCGGCCGCGCCGAGCGCGTCGGCCAGGTACGCCTCGGGCATCATCACGCCCTCGAACAGGTCGGGCGCCTTGCCGACGACGACCGCGTCGATGTCCTTGAACGTCAGCCCGGCGTCCTCCAGGGCTCGGACGGCCGCCTCGCGGACCAGCCCGGCGATCGACACGTCCCTGCGCTTGGTCGTGTAGTGCGTCTGACCGACGCCGATCACGGCACACCTGTTGCCCATTTTCATGCCTCCAGGACGGTCACAAGGTTGTGCTGCAGGCAGGGGCCGCCGGCGGCGTGGCCCACCGTGCGGGCGGCCGTGCCGTCGTGGATGCGCCGGGCCGCCTCGCCGATGCGGATGAGGCCGGTGGCCATGACCGGATTTGCGGCGAGCGGGCCGCCGGACGGGTTGATCACCGTGCCGTCGGGCAGCTCCAGCGCCCGGCGCAGGATCGGCTCCTCATGGGCGAACTGCGTGTGCAGCTCCGCCACCTCGACCGGCCCCTTGCCGACCCCCGCGGCCCGTGCGGCGTCGGCCGCGGAGACCGACCGGGCCAGGTCGCGGGTGCCCAGATAGTGCGGCTCGATGCGGTGCGCGATGCCTCGGATGTACGCGGGTCTGGCGCACAGCTCCCTGGCCAGGTCGCCGGCCGCCAGGACGATCGCCGCCGCGCCGTCCGTGATGGGGGCGACGTCCGACTTCCTGATCGGCTCGACCGCGTACTCGTCGCCGACGTCCTCGGGCAGGTCGAGCGCGTACGGGTTGCTCCGGCCGTCGGCCCGGCTGCGCCGGACGATCTCGTCGAGCTCCTTGCGTTCGGCGCCGGCCGCGCTGGCCTGCAGGGCGGCGAAGGAGAGCTGGTCGAGGCCGAGCGGCGCCAGATAGTACGGGTCCAGCTGGAGCGTCATGATCTCGCGCAGGTCGCCGAGCGACGACTTGCCGAAGCCGTACACCAGGGCCGAGTCGATGTCACCGTGCTGCAGGCGTACCCATGCCTCGTACAGCGCCCAGGCCGCGTCCATCTCCACGTGGCTCTCGGAGATCGGCGGCCACGCGCCGAGCGCGTCGAGCGCGGAGACGAACGAGAACGGCGCGCCCGCGAGGTAGTCGCAGCTGCCGGAGCAGGTGAAGCCGAACCGCTTCAGCCCGGTCGACTCCTTGACCTCGTTGATGACGGGCAGGATCAGCTCGGGCTCGCTCAGGCCGCCGTCATGGTCGGTGTGGCGGGTCTGGGCGAACGCGACGACGGCTACCTCACGCATCAGAGCTCCACATCCGGCTCGCCGGTGGGGGCGAACCATCGGACGTTGGCCATGGACTTCGTCCGCTCGCCCTCGGGCACCCATTCGGCCCTGACCCGCATGCCCTGCCGCACCTCGTGCGCCGGGACGCCGCCGACCAGGGCGATCATGGGGATGTCCGCCCCGTCGAGCAGGATGTAGGCGGAGACGAAGGGCACCTCGGGGGCGCGCGGGTCGGGCAGGTTGTTGATGGCGTACGTGGTGATCGTGCCGGTGTCGGGTAACTCCAGCTGGTCGGCGATCGGGCCACCGCAGGCCGGGCAGAAGACGCGGTACGGGACGTACACCTTCTCGCAGCTGGGACACCGGCCGCCGAGGAACACGCCGCGCTCGACGCCTTCCAGGAAGGTCAGCAGCGACCCGCCCACCTGCAGCCGGTATTCGGCCCGCACGGGGGACACGATCTTCGTGACCTCCGGCGCGAAGTAGGAGATGTCGGTGATATGACCGGTACGCTCGCTCCGCCAGACGGGCCAGACCCGGCTGCCGATCCGCAGCGCCTTGGCGTTGCCCGCGTCGACGGCGTGCACCAGCGCGGTGTCGGCGCCGTCGAGTTTGATCGTCGCCCAGGCGAACGGCCGGTCGAGCGGGTGGCTGTCGCGCGGCTCGGCGACCCATGCCCACGCGGTCACCGTCCCCGCGGGCCCGACCTCGACGAACTCCTCCGTGACGGCCTCGCCGCTGGCGGGGTCGTACTCCAGCGGCGGCACCAGCACCTTGCCCTCGGCGGTCCGCACGCCGACGATCCGGCCGCCGCGCAGCTCGGTCAGGAAGCGTCCGATCACCGGCCCGGTCGTGCGCGCGTAGCCGCCGGGGAACTCCAGTACGTGCTCCGCCACCAGCGGTTCAGATGGCACGGTCGTGTCCCTCCCAGTAAGGTGCGCGGAGTTTGCGTTTGAGCAGCTTGCCGTTGGGCTCGCGGGGCATCTCTTCGATGAAGTCGATCGATCTGGGCCACTTCATCCGGGCCAGGCGGCCTTCCAGCGAGGCGAGGATCTCGGCCGCCAGCTCGGGACCCGGCGCCGAGCCCGGCGCGGGCTCGACGATGGCCTTGATCTGCTCGCCCCACTCCTCGTCCGGGATGCCGAACACCGCCACGTCCGCGACCTTGGGGTGGATCATGATCTCGTTCTCGATCTCGGCGGGGTAGATGTTCGCCCCGCCCGAGATGATCATGTCGGCCTTGCGGTCGCACAGGTAGAGGAAACCGTCCTCGTCCAGGTAGCCGATGTCGCCGACCGTGAAGTAGTCCTTGAGCTGGTTCTCGGCGGTCTTGGCGGGGTCGCCCTTGTACTCGAACCGGGCGCCGAGCATCTTCATGTAGATCGTCCCCGGGGTTCCGGTCGGCTGGGGTTCGCCCGCGTCGTCCACGATGAGCAACTCGCTGATCGGCCAGGCCGAGCCGACCGTGCCCGGGTGCGCCTTCCAGCCCTCCGGCGTGGCCAGGGTGCCGCCGCCCTCGGTGGCCGCGTAGTACTCGTAGACGCAGTCGCCCCACCACTCGAACATCGCCCACTTCACCGGCACCGGACAGGGGGCGGCCGCGTGGATCATCCACTTGAGCGAGGACAGGTCGTACTTGTGGCGGGTCTCCTCGGGCAGTGCCAGGAGGCGCTTGAAGTGGGTGGGCACCATGTGCGAGTTCGTGACCTGGTACTTCTCACAGAGCCGGAGCATCTCCTCCGCGTCCCACTTGTCCATGTAGACGAGGGTGTGGCCCATGTGCAGCGCCGTGCCACCGAACTGGGTGACGGCGGTGTGGTAGTTCGGCGAGGTGATCAGGTGCGCGTTCGGCCGGCCCCGGGTGATGCCGAACAGGCCCGGCAGGAACGACAGCATCTCGGCGGCGTCGTCGGGGTCGAGCCCGTTCAGTGGCCGCCGGACGCCCTTGGGCTTGCCGGTCGTACCCGAGGTGTAGTGCATGGTCAGCCCGGCCGTACGGTCGGGAGGTGCGGTGTCCGGCTGCCCGTCGGTCAGCTCACTGATCCGCCGGAACCCCGAAATATCGCCATCCTCAACGGCGAAGCGCCGCTCAGGCGCGATGGCCTCGGCGCCCCTGACTCCTTCGGCCGCGTACCTGGGGTGCACGAAGAACGCCTGGGCCTCGCTGTCGGCCACGATGTAGGCGATCTCGGGCCCGGTCAGGTGCCAGTTGATCGGCGTGTAGTACCAGCCGGCCTGTAAGGCGGCCAGGTAGAGGACGAGCCCGTCCACGCCGTTCGGCACCAGGCCGCAGACGCCGTCTCCCGGCTTCAGCCCGAGCTCGCGCAGGCCGTGCACCAGCTGGTTCGACCGGGCGAGGAGGTCGCCCGCGCGGTGCTCCGTACCGTCTGGGTCCACGCACGCGATCCAGTCCGGATCCGCCTGCGCCAGTCTCCAGAAACCGAGCGTGCCCATCGAAACTCCTCTTCAGGTGGTCCGAGGCCCCGATAAACAAGAACTTGTTCTCGTTTTGCCTGGGCAGCGTATCCCGGCACCGGAGTCGTAGCAAGCGCTTGATCGAGGTCGTGCCGCCATCATCGTCTCGCGGGCTCGCCACAGGGTAGGATCGCTGCCTAACAAGCGCTTGATTCGTTATCTGGAGGCGTCCGTGGAGCTCCTGCCGATCAGCACCCCCCACTGCCGGGTCGAACGCGACGGCCACGTCGTCATCGTCACCATGAACCGGCCGGAGGCGCGCAACGCGCTCTCCTCCGACATGCTGATCGGCCTGGCCTCGGCCTGGGCATACGTGTCGGCCGAAGCAGAGGTCAGGGCCGCCATCCTCACGGGCGCGGAGGGCACCTTCTGCGCCGGCGCCGACCTCAAGGCCATGGGACAGCCCTCGACGGACGCCGACGTCCAGGCGCGCGCCGCCCAGATCCCCAACTTCCACTGGAAGGGCCTGCTCCGCGAGGACCTCCCGACCAAGCCGATCGTCTCGGCGGTCGAGGGCTACGCGGTGGCCGGCGGCACCGAACTGCTGGTCGGGACCGACCTGCGGGTGGTGGCGGAGTCGGCGACACTCGGCCTGTTCGAGGCCAAGCGGGCGCTGTTCCCGATGGGCGGCAGCGCGATCCGCCTGCCCCGGCAGATCCCGTACTGCCACGCCATGGACCTGCTGCTCACCGGCCGCTCGATCACCGCGGCGGAGGCCCTGTCCATGGGCCTGGTCAACCGCGTCGTACCGGACGGGCAGGCACTGGCGGTGGCGCGGGAGATCGCGGACGACATCGCCGCCTCGGGCCCGCTCGCGGTGCAGGCGATCCTGCGCACGTACCGGGACACGCTGGGCATGCCGGAGCCGGAGGCGCTCAAGGTGTCGGACGAGATCGGCTGGCCGGTGATCGGCTCCCAGGACGCCCGCGAGGGCGCTCGGGCCTTCAAGGAGAAGCGGGCGGCCAGCTACAAGGGCCACTGAGCGCGACGGCGCCGAGGTAGCGGGGACTCCCCCGCTACCTCTGACGGCGGGTCAGTCCCCCGTGATGCGGCCCAGGCGTTCCGTGGCCTCCGCGTACTCCTCCATCAGTGAGTACATGACGTCGCGCGTCGACCGGACCTGGTTGGTGATGCCGATGATCTGGCCCGCCGGGAAGGTGGCCAGTTCGGCGGCGTCCGAGCGGCCGATGCGGCGCAGCGCGTCCGATACCAGCATGAACTGCAGCGGCATCGGCAGCGTCCCCGGCGACTCCTGCGACTCCCAGGCGTCCGTCCACTCGTTCTTGAGCAGGCGGGCCGGCTTGCCCGTCCAGCTGCGGGAGCGGACCGTGTCGCGGGAGGTGGCCTCCAGAATGCGCTTCTTGGCCATCTCGGGAGTGTCCGCCTCCTCGACCGTGAGCCAGAGCGAGCCGGTCCAGACGCCCTCGGCGCCCAGAGCCATGCCGGCGGCCATCTGGCGGCCGTTGCCGATGCCGCCCGCCGCCAGGACCGGCACGTCCACCGCGTCCACCACCTGAGGGATCAGGACCATGGTGGAGATCTCGCCGGTGTGCCCGCCGGCCTCCGTGCCCTGCGCCACCACCACGTCCACGCCCACCTCCACCTGCTTGAGCGCGTGGCGCGGAGTGGAGGCGAGGGCGGCGACCTTGACGCCGTGGGAGTGGGCGAGCTCGACCACGTCCGCGGGCGGCGGGCCCAGCGCGTTGGCCAGCAGCGCGATCGGGTGCCGCAGCGCCGTCTCCACCTGCGGGCGGGCGGTGACGTCCGTCCAGCCGAGCAGCACCTTGCCCGCGTCGGCGTCCGAGGACAGGGGCGGCACGCCGTGGGCGGCCAGGAGGTTCTCGACGAACTGCCGGTGGCCCGCCGGGACCATCGTCTGCAGGCGGCCCACCAGCTCCTCGGGCGCGAAGTCGGCGCCCTCGTAGGAGGCGGGCATGACCACGTCGACGCCGTACGGGTGGCCGTCGACGTGGTCGTCGATCCATTTGAGCTCCATTTCGAGCTCTTCTGGGGTGAAGTAGAGGGCTCCGAGCACGCCCATCCCGCCGGCCCGGCTGACCGCGGCGACTACGTCGCGGCAGTGGCTGAAGGCGAAGATCGGTAGCTCGATTCCGAACATGTCCGTGACACGGGTCCGCATGGGCCGACAATACGACCGGCGGCGAAGAAACTGCAACGTGTTCTAGTACTAGAACTTTTCGTCGGTCGGACAAATAACCACACAAACGGACAGGGCGCCCGGAACAAGTCACGGGCGCCCTGTGCCGGCCGTACGAGTTACTCGCCTTCGCGGCGGCGGCGGCCGAGGAGGACCGCGACGGCCAGCGCGAGCAGGCCGAGCACGAGCAGGACGATCGGGATCGTGGTCTTCAGCAGCGTGATCTGGTTCTTGGCGTCAGTGGCCGTGCGCACCATCTCGGTGATGGTCTGCGGAGTGAACGAGGCGGTGGCGACCAGGGCCTTGGCGCGCTCGACGCCGTCCTGGGTCTTGAGCGTCTCGTTGCGCCGCACTTCCTGCTTGACCGGGGCGCCGCTGTTGGGCTCGACCCAGTAGGTGTCGGTGCCCTCGTACCAGCGGTCGAGCTGGATGTCGCCCGACTGGGTCACGCCGAAGAGCGAGCCGGGGGCGGTCAGCGTGGCGACCTTCGTGGCCGGGACGACCTGCTGGAACTTGTAGACCGGCAGCCCGTTGACGGTGTCCTCACCGACGAAGGTCGTGTCGAACGCCTTCTTGGCCGTCTGGTTGAAGACCTTGTACGTCTTCTTCTCGGTGCCGAACGGGAACAGGTAGATCTGCCCCTCCAGCTTCACCGGCTCCTTGTCGACGCTGACCCCGCAGCAGTTGACGGCCACCCCGGTGCGCCGGTCGAAGGCGCTGCGCCGCTCCGACAGGCTGATCTGCGGCTTGCTGTTGGTGACGTCGTCCACCACGGTGAACTGGTCCCAGACCACCCGGTTGTCCGTGGCCTCTTTGACGTCGCCACGGGTGGTGACGAGCATGCTGAGGTCCGCGGTCAGCACCTTGCCGTCGGCGATGGAGAAGTATTGGGCTCCCGGGGCCTGCAGCTTGGTGACGCTGTATTGGGCCGCCGGAGCCGCGATGATCCTTTCCGCCGCCCAGAAACGGATCATTCCCGCCAGTACGACCAGGAACGCGCCGACGGCGACGAGAACGAGTACAGGTGTGCGTCGCATTCTGGGATCCTCCTGGCGGTCGAGGGATACGACGAAGGCCGGCTTACTTGTCCCCCCGGACATCAGATCGCGGGCGTGATTAACCCGCAACATGATCGCTACTGGAAAGTAGCATTCGATCACAGATCGCTGCAGCTACATCCGCATAACGAATCGGAACAGGTTCTACGATGAAGCGGGTCCGAGCGGGATGTTATCGCGCCTGTCCCGCAGCGGTATCGCCTCCGCCAGAGCTTCGTTCTATTGTGGGAGCCCGTCAAGCACCCGGGAGCCGCGAGTATGCGCGCCGATCTGGCCAGATCCGTCCGCCTCTTCCGCGCGTTCAGGTCCGAGCAGACCACGCCGAGCGACTACTACACCACGCTCGCCGCCGACACCGCCGCACAGCTGCGGCATTACGTCACGTTGAGCGGCAAGACGGTGCTCGACGTGGGGGGCGGTCCTGGATACTTCGCCGACGCCTTCAGACGCGACGGCGCCCGCTGCCTGTGCGTGGACGTCGACGCCGGCGAGCTGGCCGGACAGGGCGCGCCCAGCGGGGGTGTGCTCGGCAGCGCGCTCGACCTGCCGCTCGCCGACGCCTCCTTCGACGTCTGCTTCTCGTCCAACGTCCTGGAACACGTTCCAGACCCGTGGCGGATGGCGGCCGAGATGACGCGCGTCACCCGGCCCGGCGGCCTGATCTTCCTCGCGTACACGAACTGGCTCTCCCCCTGGGGCGGCCACGAGACCTCGCCCTGGCACTACCTGGGGGGCGACCGGGCCGCCCGGAAATATGAGGAAAAAAACGGGAAGCCGCCCAAAAATCGTTACGGCCAGAGCCTCTATCCGGTCTCGGTGGCCGACGGTCTGCGCTGGGCGCGGACCCGTACGGACGCCGACCTGGTCGACGTGCTGCCCCGCTACCTGCCTTGGTGGTGGCGGCCGATGCTGAAGGTGCCGATCGTCAGGGAGTTCGCCACGTGGAATCTGGTCCTCGTGCTCAGGAAGCGCCCATGAATCCGCAACAAGCACCCGTGAGCCTCCCGCAGACGCCCGCGACGGACCCACCGGCGGGCAGGGACGCCGCGCTCGACGGCATCCGCGCCCTGGCCGCGCTCGGCGTCTGGGTGCTGCACGTCGGCGGCAACACCGGGATCATGTACCGCGAGGGCATGTTCGCCTGGATGACCACCCGGCTGGGCATCGCCGTGCCGATCTTCTTCCTGCTGTCGGGCCTGCTGCTCTACCGCCCGTGGGCCCGCGCGGTCATCGAGGACACACCCCGCCCCCGGCCGGGACGCTACCTGTGGCGCCGTGTGGTCCGCGTCATGCCCGCCTACTGGCTGGTCACGGCGCTGGCCCTGTGGGCGTGGAGCTCGCTCGACTGGACCGGCTGGGTGAAGTGGCTGTTCCTGCTGCAGAACTACACCGAGCAGAACCGCGCCCCCGACGGCCTCTACCAGATGTGGACGATGCCGATCGAGATGGCGTTCTACCTGCTGCTGCCGGTGCTCGCCTGGGTCCTGAACGTCTGGGCCCTGCACGCCTGGGCGCGCGGCGGCAACCGGCCGGTCAGGCTGCTGGCGGGCATCGCCGTGCTGCCGGTGGTCTCGCTGGCCAGCGTGGTCGTCTCGCACGTCTTCGACCAGCCGCAGCTGGCGCTCTGGCTGCCGCATCACCTGATCTACTTCGCCGCCGGCATGGCCATGGCCGTCCTGTCGGTGTGGATCAAGCAGAGCCAGGTCGTCGACGCGCTCGCGCCCCAGTTGCTGGTGCTGGCCCTGCTGCTGTACGCGGTGCTGAGCACCGAGCTGGCCGGGCCGCGCACGCTCACCCTGCCCACGCTGTCGCAGTCGCTGTGGCGGATGATCCTGGAGACGTCGGTGGCCGTCCTGGTGGTCGCGCCGTTCGCGCTCGCCTCCAGGCACGACTCACTGAGGCATCGCGTGCTGGGCAATCCGGTCACGGCGTACCTGGGGCGCATCTCCTACAGCTTCTTCCTGTGGCACGCCCCGGTGATCACCCTGTACTACAAGATCACCGGGGATCAGCCGTTCACCGGTGACTTCGTCAAGGTCGCGATCCTGACCTTCATCGCCTCGCTCCTGCTCAGCGCCACCAGCTACCACCTGGTCGAGGAGAGCGCGCTCAGGCTGGCCGGGCGCCGGCCAGCTCCTGTTCCTCCGCCACCGCCGGCTCCGGCTCAGCCGCCGGTGGTTCCGGCTCCGTGACCAGCTGCCCGAAGAGCACGCCCATGGCCGCGCAGGCGATGAGCTGCGGCACCTGGTCCGTCAGCAGCCCGACGTCCACCCCGTAGTCGCGCAGCGCCATGGCCGCCGCCAGCGCCGCCGTGGCCCCGCCGAACAGCCAACCGGCCACCCAGTGCACGGCCACCGCGCGCCGTACGCGTAGCAGCAGCACCGCCACGACGGCGGCCAGGACCGCGAGCATGCCGGGCCAGTCCGCCACCCAGCCGCCGAACGCCAGCCCCAGCACGATCACGTACGGCACCCGCCAACGCGACAGCCGCGAGTCGGCGGCGGCGGCGGTCGCCAGGACATGTTCGGGACGCGGCCCGCGCAGCACGAGGGCGAGCAACGTGAGCAGGGCGATCCCGGCCAGCCCGACGGCGAGCGCGAGCCAGTAGGGCCGGTCGGGCAGGTACTCCATGCGTACGGTCCCCGTCGTGCCGGCGGGCAGCTCCCAGGCCTGCTTCCAGCCGTCGATCCGGAGCGGCCGCAGCGCCTTGCCGTCGAGCTCGGCGCGCCAGCCCGCGTTGTAGTTCTCGTTGACGACGAGGAAGGCGTCCTTCGGCGCCGTCACCCGCGCCTCGCGTACCGACGACGACCATGTAGCCGGGACGGCCGCGCCCTCCACGGCGGGCGGCCCGGCGGGGAGCGCGCCGATCACCAGGTTCTCCACCGCGAAGGGGTCCCAGCCGGCGGCCCTGACCCGGTTGTCGCCGGCCGCCAGCGCGGCCTTGGAGCAGCCGGTGAACTTCACCGGCCGCTGTTCGAGCAGGTCGGCGAAGGTGCCGCTCACCTTGGTCGCCACGCTCGCGCCGTTGACCTGCAGCTGCGGTCCCTGCCCACAGGCCAGCCGGAACGGCACGCCCTCCGGCCTGCTGGCCGGCGCGACGCCGGGGATCACCAGCTCGGTGACCTGCAGCCGCTTGGAGGCGGGATAGAAGCGCAGCTTGAGCCGGGTCGTGGTGAGGGGCTTGAACGTCAGGTAGCCGTTGGCGTCCACCCGGCCGCTGCGAACGGCGCCCTTGTCACCGGTCACGGCCACGTCGAGCGGCTGCTTGTCGCCGCCGGGCCGGGCGATCTGGATCCGCGACAGGACGCGCTTGGCCCGCCAGCCGAGCGTGAGCGTGGGCTCGGGGTCGTCGGCGGCCGGGAGCCAGGTGGTGGCCGCGTCGGCGTCGAACGCCGACCGCGGCGCGACCACCGCGTCCTTGGTCGCCTGCGACGAACCGGTCACCGTGGTCAGGTCCCCGCCCAGCCGGGTGAAGCGGTCGACGAGCTTGGCGTCGCGCAGGACGGCGGAGCCGCGTACCGCGGCCTTCCGCCCCGCCTCAACGGTGAAAGTGCGGTCGAATCCGGCGCCTTCTTCGCCCGGCCTGGCCAGCAGCGGGTTGCAGATCCAGCGGCTCTGGTTCCGCATGCACCAGGGGCGGGAGTCGAGCCCCCGGTCCATGACGAAGGCGTCGCCGCCCTCGCCGGGCAGCCGGATCGTCCGGCCCGGCAGGATGCCGGGGATCGTGAGCTCGGTGATGCCCACCCGCTGCACGAAGCTCCAGTTCCTGTTGTACGTGGCCAGGATCTTGACGCGCAGCCAGCTCGTCGCGCCGGGCGGGACGCGCAGCCACTGCGGGCTGTTGGTCTGCTGGACGTCCTGCTCGATCCGGCCGCCCTCGGTCTCCACGGCCACGCGCTTGACCGACTGCCCGAGCAGCACGTTGTTGGTGAACGTCGCCTGGAAGCGCGGGATCACCCGCGGCCTGGGCAGGTCCACGCGCAGCCACTCGCCCTGGGGCCGGTGCCAGCCGCCGCTCTCCCAGCCGGTCTCGTAGTCGCCGTCCATGGCGGCCCACGGGCTGCGGCCCGTGGCGCTGAGGCCGGGCACCGCCTCGGCGTCGGCCACCGAGGAGGAGGCGGTGATGCTGGAGATGCCGTCGTACTCGGCGGTGGCGGTGTCGCGCAGCCAGCCGTTCTCAAGCAGGTCGAGCGTCTTGACCCCGGAGAAGTCGTCGCGCCTGTCGGCCGTCAGCGTGGGCGTCCAGTTCGACCGGATCTCACCGAACTGCCGCTCGCGCAGTCGCAGCGCGTCGCTGGCCACGACCGGTGCCTCGCGCTTGCCCGCGTCGTCGTTCACCAGCACGGGGCCGTCGCCGAGCAGCCCGAGATCGCCCATCGCGAGCAGGGAGTCGGGGCCGCCGCGCACCTGTACGGCGTCGCCCGCCGACTGCACGCTGAGCAGGTCGGAGCTGCCCGACACCTCGTAGATCTCCAGGGCGGGGAACGGCCAGTCCACCGATTCGATCACGTCGTCCGTGACGGTGTCGCCGACCTCCCCGCCGAACGAGCGCACCTTCGTGATGCCCGGCGACTCGCGCAGCGCCTCGTAGACCCTGGACGGCCAGGCGCCTTGCAGGTTCGCCCGCATGAGGTCGTTCCTGACGACCAGGTAGCGCACGCCCATCCTGCGCAGCACGTCGGTCAGCCCCACCGAGCCGTAGCCGGCCGTGAGCCGCTGGTCGATGACGTCGAGCAGCCGGGTCAGGCCCACCGAGCCGGCCGCCGCGACCTGCCGGGTGGTCCAGCGGGCGGTGAACAGCGGCTGCATGGGATCGTCCATCGGCCGGCCCCAGAGGTATTCGCCGAACTTGGCGCCGGGCACGACCAGCACGCCGTCGTCCCCGGCGTTCTCGTTCACCCAGGCGGCCGCCTGCTTCCAGTAGAGCGGCACCTCCTTGAAGTCGCCGGGTGCGCTCAACCCCTGGTTGAAGACGGGGAGCACGAGTCCGGCCAAGGCCACCAGGGCCACCGAGCGCAGCCGCAGCCGGGCCCCGGCCAGCAGGTGCGCCAGGCCGAAGGCGAGCGGCAGCCGTACCAGGGGATCGAACTTCCGCAGGTTGCGCAGCGGCGCGAGCGGCCCGTCCAGCAGCCAGCGCACCGGCTCGGCGACCACCGGCTCCAGCGCGCTCACGTGCCCGGCGACCAGCGCGGCCACGCCCACGACGAACAGCACCAGCAGGAAGCCCTTCGCGGGCAGGTCGCGCCGGGCCAGCCCGGCCAGGCCGAGCGCGGCCAGCAGGCCGGTGATCGCGACCAGCACGGCGGAGGTGGCGATCGCGTAGCCGGCGGGCTGGTCGGTGACGCCGCCGACGGTCAGGTAGCGCACCCAGTCGGAGGCGCCGCGCAGCACGTTCGTCAGCGAGGTGACCTGCGTGGTCGTCGAGGCCGTCTCGGTGTAGGGCAGGAAGGAGAAGGCGTAGCGGCCCACGAGCAGCAGCGGCAGCCACCAGAACAGGGTGGCCACGGCGACCGCGCCCGTCCACCAGCCGAGCATCCGCCAGCGGGGCACCGGGGCGGGCCGGGTCAGGATGTAGAGCACGGGGGCGATGAGCACGGCCAGCACCGCGACCGCGTTCACGCCGCCGCACAGCGCCACGGCCAGCCCCGATCTGACCGCCGCCCTGGCCCGCTGGCCCGTCTCCGAGGCGGTGAGCAGCGGGATCAGGATCCACGGCAGCATCGCGGCGGGCAGCCACTCGATGGAGATCTCGCCGATGATCGACAGCGTGCGCGGCGCCAGCGCGTACGCCAGCGCGGCCACGATCCGGGCGCCCGGCGTGCCGACGCCGAGCTGCCTGCCCAGCCGCTCCACACCGAGGAAGGCCACGCACAGCAGCACCGTCATCCAGAGCCGCTGGGTCACCCAGGGCGCCAGGTTGACCAGGTCGCCGAGCGCGAAGAACGGGCCCATCGGGAACAGGTAGCCGGCCACCTGGTTCTGCAGCTGGCCGAAGTGCTGCGGGTCCCACAGGTGGGCGGCGCGCTCCAGCCAGCCGACCGGGTTGAGCGCCAGGTCGAGCTTGGTGTCGGAGATGATGCTGCCCGGCTTGGTGGTGAACGTCAGCACCGCGAAGCCCAGGCAGCAGAGCGCCAGCCAGAGCCTGTGCCGGACCCTGTCGATCACGGCTCCTCCCAGCCGGGTCCCGCCGTACGGCCATGCACCAGCGCGGCCAGCTGTTCCGCGCTCCGGTCCCAGCAAAACTTCCTCGCCCATTCCCGACATTTCATGCGATAGGTGTCGTTGAGTTCGTCCAGGGCCGCGGCGATGCCCTTGGCCAGGCCGGTGCTCCCGACGCCCTCGGGCACCAGCCAGCCCGTCTCGCCGTGGCGTACCGCGTCCCTGAGGCCGTCCACGTCGTAGGCGACGGTCGGCACGCCGAGCGCGGCGGCCTCCAGCACGCACAACCCCCAGCCCTCGCCCTGCGAGGCGTTGACCTGCAGCCAGGCGGCGGCGATCAGCCGCTCCTTCTCGTCCTCGGGCAGATAGCCGTGCATGGTGACGCCCTCCGGGAGCCGGGCGCGCAGCCGCGCCTCCTCCGGGCCCCTGCCGATCACGTCGACGGCGAGGTCCGGCCACCGCTTCCTGAGCTGGCTCACCGCGTCGAGCAGCAGGTCGACGCGCTTGTGCGCGACCAGCCTGCCGACGCAGACCAGCCGCGGTGTCCGGCTTCTGGGGAAGTCTCCGTCCGTGGAGACGTTCACCCCGTTGGGCACGATGTGAATGGGGCCGACCCAGCCGAGCCGCTCGCGCATGGCGCTCACGGTCGAGGGCGAGACGGCCACGCTGTCGCGCCCCTTGTACGTCCACCGCGACGCGGGCCCCTCCAGGAAGCGCCCGAACACCGCCAGCCACCGGGGCAGGTGCACGTCGAACTGCCGGTCGTGCACATGATGGACGACGCACATGACCTTGGTACGGCGAGGCAGCACCAGCGGCGTGAAGAACGGGATGCCGTTCTGGCAATCGAGCACCGCGTCGAACACGCCCCGGCGCAGCACCAGCCAGACCAGGACCAGGGGGTAGACGGTGAACGGCCCGCCCATGCGGGCCAGCCTTACCCCCTCGACGGTCTCCTTCCTGAGCTGGCCCGGCGCCCGCGCCGTGACGAAGCACACCTGGTCGCCGGCCCGCGCGAAGCGGCGGGCCATCTCCCAGGCGTACGTCTCGGCGCCACCGGCGGCCGGGTGCCACGGATCACGCCAGTTGACGACGGCGACGTTCACGGAGATCCGACGGGGTCGAGCGGCTGCTCCCACCTCGGAGTCACACCGGGGCTCGGCACGGCGCGCAGTCTGAGCCAGATCCGGCCCAGCTCCAGCAGGATGCCGACGCTGTGCCTGGCCGGGGAGAAGCGGGAGCCGGGCATGTCCCGCCAGTTGACGGGGATCTCCAGCACCGTCGAGCCGAACGCGACGCAGCGGGCCAGCAGCTCGACGTCGAAGGCGAAGCCGTAGGTACGCAGCCCGTCGACGGCCTCGCGGACGAGCGCGCCGTCGAAGAACTTGAAGCCGCACTGCGTGTCGCTCACCCCGCGCACCAGTACGCGGGCCAGCGCGCGGAAGCCGACGGCGCCCAGCTCGCGCACCCGGCTGTGCCGGTTCTCGACATCGGAGAAGGCATGCGCCCGCGAGCCCACGACCACGCGCTCACCGGAGAGCAGCAGGCCGAACGCGACATCGATGGCGGCCAGGTCGGTGGCCATGTCGGCGTCGCAGAACCCCACGAAGGGAGCGCTGGTGTCGAGCAACCCCGCGCGGACGGCGGCACCCTTGCCGGGAGTCGCGCACTCGACGAGCCGAACCGGAACCGGTCCCCGTGGCCAGGTCCTGACGATCTCAGCGGTGCTGTCCGTGCTGTTGTTGTCGACGACGATGACGGCGGTCGGGAACGGCATGCGGGCAAGCTTCGCGCACAGCTGCAGGAGCCCCCCCGGGAGTCGAAGTTCCTCGTTGAAGGCGGGAACGACGATCTCGAGCAGTGGTGGTCGGCTCGTCCTCTCGTCCCCTTGGGGGGAGGGCGGCATAACGGCTCGGACTACCGGTCGCCGTAGTTGTAGAGCGGGCGGTTGACGGGCGTCGCGGTGGCCCCGGTGAAGGACACGGTGGTGACCGTCGCGACGAGCGCGGCGACGGCGACACCGATGATCGCTGCTAAGAGGATCTTGATCACGGGGGGTTCCTCCTCGAGCGGCTAATGAGCGGGCGTCCCAAACTTAGAACCAATTCTTGCTACTCGGAAGTAGCTCTACGAAATCTTAATAAATCCGCTGATCAGCGGACCTAGTGTTGTAAAAAACGTACAAACCGGCGGTCGGTTCGGTACAGTTTCAAGTCATCTGTGGCCACTAGCAGGCTCGCTCCGCTGAGCCAGCCCGCGAACCGCTGCCGCTCCTCCAGTGTCCCCGCGTCGACCACGATGTACCGGAAACCCGCTGCGGCCAGGTCTGGCGAGGGTCCTACTAGTACGCGTTCTAGCTCGCGTACCCTCTTGTCCTCGGCCTGGACGACCATGCTACCGACGCGTACCGAGTCGTTGGCTACCACCTCCCGGCCGGGCACGGCGAAGTAGCGCTGCGCCGGGTCGAGCACCGCCCGGTCCCCGTTCCACGGGAACCTCCGGTAGGACTCGAACGGCAGCACCAGCACGTCCCCCGGCTCCGGATCGCGCCGCATCACCTCACGGGCCTGGCTCCAGCCCTCCGGGTAGCTCACGGCCCGCAGCGCCCCCGCGCCGCCCCAGGCCAGGGTCGGCAGCACGGCCACGGGCACGAGCACCATCAGGACCGCCCACCGTCCGGCCTTCCCCGCCTCTTTTGCCAGCACCTCTTTTGCCAGCGCCTCTCGTTTCGGCGCCTCCCGTGTCAGGGCTTCTCTCGTCAGGGCGCCCAGTCCGACCGCGGCCAGCAGCGCCAGCGGCGCCACGAACTGCTGGGCGTCCCTGAACACCGCGAATCCGCCCCACACCCCGACCAGCCACCTGAACGCCGCGCGCCCCGGCTCGGTCACCCCCAGGCAGGCGATCCCGAGCCCGATGGCCGCCGCCGCACCCAGCCCTCTCGGCCGGTCCCTCATCAGGACGAACCCCACGATCCCCGCCACGGCCAGCGCCAACCGGGCCACCGAACCCACGGCGGTCTCGTACCCGGCCGGGACGGCATTGGCGTTCCAGATCCCGCCCAGTGACAGCAGGCTGCCCACCGCCCCGAACGGCCCGTCCGCCCTGGCCGCGAACGCGTCCACGCCCACCGGATCCCCGCTCAGCCCGCCCGGCCGCAGCAGCGCGAGCAGCAGCCACGGCAGGCTGACGCCCAGCAGCACCGCGCCCACCCGGACCCGCCGGCCCGCGACGGGCAGCGCCGCGAGGGCCGTGACGGTCATGGCCGCGAACCCCCCGACGGCGGCGGGCAGCACGGCGAGCAGCAGTCCGCGCCGGGCGAGGACCGCGCGCACCACCCACGGCAGCCCCGCGTACCCCAGCAGCAAGGCCCACTGCCCCATCAGCAGCCGCTCGGCCACGTACGGGTTCCACACGTAGTACGCCCCGGCCACCAGCCGAGCCCCGAGCAGGCCCGAAGGCACGAGCAGGGCGGCACCCGAGCAGCCCAGCACGAAGATCCCCAGCAGGATCGCCTTCTGCACCAGCTCTGCCGGGACGACGGTGGCGAGCGCGGTGACCACGGCGTCGCTGGGCACCACCCGTGGCGCCCCGCCGGCCAGCCCGAACGTGAAGCGTGAGAAAGCCGGGTCCGGCACGAAGACCATGTCCTGCACCAGGACGAAACCCCAGCCCAGAGCGGGTCCGAGGGCGAGGCAGCCGAGGACGAGCCCGAGCACGGCCGACAGCGGTCCGGCTCGGGTCGTGTGCGGCATCCCGCTATGACATCACAACCGAACAACGGCCATTCCCCGCAAATCACCCAATGACTACGCTTCCCGCTGGAGGCTTGAGGGGGCCTGGAGGGGGCGGGGTGGCGACGAGCGAGACGACGGTGGGGGCCCGTCATTGGCTGCGCGGCGGGGACGCCGTGATGGCCACCGCCCTGGCGATGATCGCCGTACAGCTCGTCTGGAAGTCCGGCCTCGTCCGGCGTACGTACTTCCGCCAGGACGACTTCACCTTCATCGCCCGCGGCCTGGAGCACAACCTGACGTGGGACTACCTCATGCGGGTCGACTACGGCCACCTGGTCCCCGGCCCGTTCGCGATCCAGTGGGCGATGGGCCGCCTGGGCGTCTACAACGACGTCCTCGCGCACGTCGTGACGGTCACCCTGTTAGGCGCGGCGGGCCTGGCCCTGCTGCGGCTGCTGCGCCTGCTGTTCGGGGCGCGCCCGGCCATCCTGGTGCCGCTGGGGTTCTACCTGCTGACGCCGATGACGATCTCCTCGCTGTCGTGGTGGGCGGTGGTGATCGAGACGCTGCCGTTCCAGATCGCGCTGCCGATGGCGTTGTGCTCGCACGTCCTCTACACCAGGACGGGGCGTTTCAGGCACGCGCTGGCCGCGGCGGGCTGGACGCTGTTCGCGATGGCGTTCTTCGTCAAGGCGCCGTTCATCCTGCTGCTGGCCGTCGCGCTGAGCGTGGGCTGGCTCGGCTGGCGCTGGCGGCGGCAGTGGCCGGCGCTGCTGCTGTACGCGGGCCTGCTCGCTGGCTACGCGGCCGTCTTCTTCCGTCAGCTTCTCACCTCCGTGCAGCTCACCAACGACACGATCCAGCCCAGCCTGCCGGACGCGGGGCTCGCGGCGAAGTTCACCTGGACGCTGCTGTCCAGCTCACTGGTGCCGACGTCGCTGGGCGGACCGTGGCAGTGGCGCCCGATCGGCGAGGACTACGCGATGGCTGGGACGCCGCCCGCGCTGGTCTGGGCCGGGCTCGGCGTCGCGGTGGTCGTGCTGGCGGTCTCGGTGTTCTTCCGGCGGCGGGCCTGGCTGGCGTGGCTGGTGCTGCTCGCCTACTTCGCGCTGGCCGACGTGGTGCCCGTCATGATCGGCCGGATCCAGCAGCTCGGGCCGGACCTGAGCGGGGCCGAGCTGCGCTACGTGTCGTCCACGGCCACGGTCGTGGCGATCGCCATCGGCCTGGCGTTCATCCCGCTCGCCGGCGAGGAACGCCCCTGGTTGCGCGCCTGGCCGCGCCTCAGGTTCGCCTGGCTCCCGCTGGCCGCCGCGGTCGCGATCGGCTCGGTCTGGTCGGTCGCGGCCTACGCCCGCCTGCCGTTCGGCGCGGACGTCAAGAGCTACGTCGAGACCGGCAGGCTGGCGCTCAAGCGCGCCCCGGAGCACGCGGTCGTGCTGGACACGCACGTACCCGCCAAGGTCGTCTACCCGATCTTCTTCTACGACTACGCGCTGGCCTCGAAGGTGCTCGGCCCGATCGCGCCGCACCCGGTGACCTGGGCCAGACGCCTCAGCGGCCCGGTACGCAACCCGCTGACCTTCGACCCGCAGGGCCGTCTGCGCCCGGTGAGCATCGACGGGCTGACGATCCCCCAGCCCACCGGCTGCAAGCCGGTCGGCGCGCGCGAGGTCCGCTTCCGGCTGCCGGCGCGGCTGCCCGAGGGCGAGTGGACGGTCCAGGTCGGCTACCTCAACCCGGCCGCCACCCGGTTGTCGGTACGGCTCGGCACCGGGCGGGACGAGGTGGCCGCGGAAAAGGGGTTCGGCTGGACGTTCGCCGCGGTCAAGGGCGGCGGAACCGAGCTCGTCATCCGTACGGCGAACGGCCCGGACGCCTGCCTCGGCGAGATCAAGATCGGCATCCCGAGACCGTGGGCCGACGGGACGCCGAGCCCGCTCCAGCCGGTCACCCCGTAAAGCCCATACCGACCCGCTCCACCTCCGCCCGCTTCAGGGCTCGGTTCGCGTGGCGAGCCGGTCCAGTGCCCGTGGAGGGCCGGGCCCCCGAGCCCGGCCCCCGCCGTCATTTACCCGGCTCAGGGTCCCTCGGCAGGCCGAGCATGCGCTCCCCGATGATGTTCAGCTGCACCTCGGTGGTGCCGCCGTAGATGGTCATCGCCCGGGTGGCGAGCACCGCCCGGTTCCAGTAGCCGGCGTCGCCGAGCTTCATGTCGGCCGCCACCACGGCCGCGGACCCCAGCAGCTCCACCGCCGACTCCGAGACGTGCTGGGCGTGCGCGGTGGACAGCAGCTTGCGTACCGAGGCGTCCGCGCCGGGCTCGGCCCCCGCCAGCTGCTTGAGCGTCACCCGCATCGACAGCGCGTTGATCGAGTGCCCCTCGCAGATCACCTGCGCGACCTGGTACGCCTCGACCGGCGACAGCTCCCGCCCGAGCCGGCCGGCCAGCCCGAGCAGGTCCGGCACGGACGCGCCCGTGCCGCCCGACCCGGACGAGAGCGAGACCCGCTCGTTGGACAGTGTGTTGCGGGCGACCTTCCAGCCCTGCCCGACCTCGCCCACGACCAGCTCGTCCGGCACGAACACATCGTCCAGGAACACCTCGTTGAACAGGTTCTCGCCGGTCATCTCGGTCAGCGGCCGGACTGTGACCCCGGGCGCCTTCATGTCGACCAGGAAGTAGGTGATGCCCTCGTGCTTGGAGCCCTCGGAGGAGTTGCGGGCGATACAGATGCCCCACTCGGCGACGTGCGCGACCGAGGTCCAGACCTTCTGGCCGTTGAGCTTCCAGCCGCCCTCGACCTTGTCCGCCTTCATCTGCAGCGAGGCCAGGTCGGATCCGGCGCCGGGCTCGGAGAAGAGCTGGCACCAGATCATCTCGCCGCCGAGCGTCTTGAGCAGGAAGCGTTCCTGCTGCTCGGGGGTGCCGTACGAGACGATCGACGGCACCACCCACGCGCCGATGATCATCGCGGGCAGTTTCACCCGCGCGGCCTTGAGCTCCTGGGCGATCAGCACCTGCTCCAGCGGCTTGGCGCCGCGACCCCACGGCTTGGGCAGGTGCGGCATGACCAGGCCGCGCGCGGCCAGCGCCCGCTTCTGCTCCGTGCCCTCCAGCTCCTTCAGCGACGCGATCTCCGCGCGGATCGACTCGCGCAGCTCTTCGGCGTCCTCGGGCAGGTCGAGCTCCATCTCGCGCGTGACGCCCTGCAGCGCGAGCGCGGTGACGGTGGCCGCCCACTCGGCCGACGAGCCGAGCAGCGCGCGGATCGTGAGCGCGCGGCGGTAGTAGAGGTGGACGTCGTGCTCGAAGGTGTAGCCGATGCCGCCGAAGGTCTGGATGGCGTCCTTGGCGCACTGCACGGCCGCGTCGGGCGCCATCACGGCGGCGATCGCGGCGGCGTAGTCCAGCTCCTTGCCGTCGGCGCGGGTGGCGTCCCAGACGGTGGCGCGCGCCTGCTCCAGTGCCACGAGCATGCGGGACAGCTTGTGCTTGATGCCCTGGAACTGGCCGATCGGGCGGCCGAACTGGACGCGGACCTTCGCGTAATCGGCGGCGGCCGTCACGCACCAGGAGGCCAGGCCCGCGGCCTCGGCGCCGAGCAGGATCGCGGCGAGATTGCGTACGTCGGAGCTCTGGACGCCGCCCAGGACACCCAGGTCGGGCACCAGCACCTCCGACAGCTCCACCTTGGCCACCGGCCTGGTGAGGTCGAGGGACTTGAGCTCCGTGACGGTGGCGGACGAGGCGTCGATGATGACCCATTCCTCGCCCTCGGCCGTGGCGACCGGCAGCACCAGCGCGTCGGCCAGCGAGGCGCCGAGCACGTTCTCGGCCGTGCCGGAGACGATCAGGCCGCCGTCCTCGGTGAGGGTTCCGGTCAGCGTGCCGGTCAGTGCGACCGCGGCGGTGAGCGAGCCGTCGGCGAACGACTCCAGGTGCTCGGGCCGCTTGGAGGCGTTGATCACCGCGCTGGCCAGCACCGTCGGCACGTACGGCCCCGGCGCCATCCGCTCGGCCAGCGCCTCGACGGCGACCGCGGCCTCCAGCAGCCCGTAGCCGGAGCCGCCGAACTCCTCGGGCAGATGCAGGCCGAGCAGGCCCTGCTCGGCGAGCCCCGACCAGAACGCGGGACGCCCGTCCGTCCCGGATCGCAGCAGCTCGGCGGGGATGTTCCGCGCCGCCCAGCCGCTCACCGACTCGCGGAGCGCCTCGTGTTCCTCGCTCAACCCGATCGCCATCGCACATCCTCCAGCCAGGCCCCGTTATATGCCAGAACCATATTCTAGAGCATGCTTCTGGCCTATAGGGTCCGTATGTTGAGGGCGATCGTGTTCAGGTCACGGTAGTGCGACTTGCCGCTCTGGGGGATCGAGGCGAACAGCATCGCCGGCTTGGCCTTCCCCACGTCGTGGATCGAGATGATGGCCTGCGAGGTCTTCTGCTTGCCCGAGACCGTGTAGGTCACCTTGTAGCCGACCATCCAGCCCTTGCCCACCGGCGCCTTCTGCGATCCGGTCCAGGCGATCGTGGCGCCCGCCGGATACTGCGTGCGCAGCGTCCAGTTGACCGCCCTGACGGCGAGGTCGCGGTAGTCGGCGTTCTTGGCCGGCTTGGGCTTCGGGGTGGCGCCGGGGAGCATCGCCGAGCCGATCACCGTGTGCGGGATGGCGACCTTGCCGACGCGCTGGGCGATGGCGAACGGCGCGAACGACTTGGCCGTCCACGGCAGGCCCAGGCGCGGGTAGCCGATGCCGGTGGCCAGGTCGGAGATGGTGCCGATGGTGACGGTCGCCGTACCGGCCTGGTCGGGGTACGCGAGACTCTTCGGCACCTCGGGGAGCACGATCCCGGCCGCCGACGGCTTGGGCGAGGCGGAGCCGCCCGGCGCCGGCGAGACCGGGGCCACCTGCCGCGGGGGCTGCTGCGTGTCCTTCGGCACGTCACCGGAGAAGATCACGAACACCAGCAGCACGGCCAGCACGGTCGCGATGATGGCGCCGAACAGGTAGATGACCTTGATCGGGATGTCACCGACCCTGGCGAGCAGCCCACCCTTGAGAGATGGGGGCGGGATCGGCGGCAGCGGCTGGACCGGCCGACCTTGGCCTGACTGAACCTGGCCGGGCTGACCCTGGCCGGGCTGGACCGGTGGGTGGTCGGGCGGCTGTGGCCGCTCTAACGGCCGGGGGACCATGACCGTCTCGTCGGCGGGCAGGACGATCTTCCTGAACGGGGTGGTGGGAGAGTCCGAGGTAGGTATCTGGTCGCCGACGTCCGCCATGGCTTTCAGGTTACGTTACGAAGGAGCGGGATAATTCCGCTACTCGCTCGCCAGAATCTAGTTCTGTATGGTCGCGAGCATGAGGGGTTTTTACGAGATCGCCACCGCCGACGCCGAGCGTCCCGCCCTGCTGGGCCCGGACGGCGCGACGTACGGGGAGTTGCTGGCCCGCGCCAACCAGGTCGCCCACGGCCTGACCGCGCGCGGAGTGGCGCCGGGCGACTCGGTGGTGACCGTACTCAGGAACGGGCTGGACGCCCTGACCATGATGCTCGCGACGTACCAGATCGGCGCCTACCTCGTACCGGTCAACTGGCATTTCACCGACGAGGAGATCGCCTACATCGTGGCCGACTGCGGCGCGAAGGTCGTGGTCTCCCCCGCCGCGCTCGGCGTCGGCGAGCTGGTGGCCGGTCAGCCGGACACCGCGCCGGAGCACCGGCGGGCCGGGTCGATGATGCTCTACACCTCCGGCACGACGGGGCGGCCCAAGGGCGTGCGCCGGCGGCTGCTGCCCCTGACTCCCGAAGAGCTGTACCCGATCCTCATGCGCAAGAGCTGGCGGCATTTCGGGCTGCCGGCCGGCGGGGTGCATCTGGTGTGCTCGCAGCTGTACCACTCGGCGCCGTACGGTCAGGCGATGATGGCGCTGCAGCTCGGGCACTCGATCGTGGCGCCGGAGCGGTTCGACGCCGCCGAGACCCTGCGGCTGGTGGAGCGGCATCGGGTGACGAACGCGTTCATGGTGCCCACGATGTTCCACCGGCTGCTGGCCGTACCGGATCGGGAGGAGTACGACCTCTCATCGCTGACGCACCTCTACCACGGCGCGGCGCCGTGCCCGCCCGCGACCAAGCAGGCCATGATCGACTGGCTCGGCTCGGTGCTGTGGGAGTACTACGGCTCCACCGAGGCGGCCGTGGCCACCATGGTGTCGTCGCGGGAGTGGCTGGCCAGGCCGGGCACGGTCGGCAGGGCACTCGACGGCATGACGTTCACGATCGTCGGCGACGGCGGCGAGGAGGTGGCGCCCGGGGAGCCGGGCCTGGTCTACATCGGCGGCGTGAACCGCTTCGAGTACCACGGCGACCCCGGCAAGACGGCCGCCGCCATGCGCGGACCCGCCTACACCCCCGGCGACATCGGCTACCTGGACGATGAGGGCTACCTGTTCCTGCTCGACCGCAGGACCGACCTGATCATCTCGGGCGGCGTCAACATCTATCCCGCCGAGATCGAGGCGGTGCTGCTCGAACACCCCTCCGTGACCGACGTCGCGGTGATCGGTGTGCCCGACCCCGAGTGGGGTCAGCGGGTCGTCGCGCTCGTCCAGCCCGCCGAGGGAGCCGACACCGGCGACCTCACCGCCGAACTGATGCGGCACTGCGCGCCGCGCCTGGCCAAACTCAAGCATCCGCGCGTCATCGAGTTCCGCGACGCGCTGCCGCGTACGCCCACCGGCAAGCTGAGCAGACGAAACGTCCGCGAGGCGTATCTTTCCAGTTGACCGGGGCAGTAGCCCTGCATGGGCAAGGTCGTTGCCGCGATCGCCGCCGCCATGCTGCTGGTCGCCTGCTCAGGACCGCCGAACACCACTGCGGCCCGCTCTACGACGCCCCCGACTTGGCCACCGTCCCAGACGCCCGCCGCCCAGGAGTCCATGGTGCCGTTGGAAGCGTCCTTCGAACGCACCATCAAGCAGGTGCTCCCGTCGATCGTGCAGATCACCACCGAGGACGGGCTCGGCTCGGGCATCGTGTACGACTCGGCGGGACACATCCTGACCAACGCGCACGTCGTGGGCGGGGCGAAGCAGATGACCGTGACCCTGGCCACGGGCAGCAAGGCGCACGACGCCAGGCTCGTCAAGAGCTTCGGCGGCGGCGACCTGGCCGTCATCAAGGTGGACGACCCGAAGGGGCTGACACCGGCCAGGTTCGGCGACTCGTCGAAGCTCCGGGTCGGCCAGATGGTGCTCGCCATGGGCAACCCGCTGGGGCTGTCGGGCAGCGTCACCCAGGGGATCGTCTCGGCGGTGGGCCGTACCGTGACCGAGCCGCAGGATCCCGACTCGCCCGGTGCGACGATCACCGGCGCCATCCAGACGTCGGCCGCGATCAACCCCGGCAACAGCGGCGGCGGCCTCGTCGACCTGTCCGGGCAGGTCATCGGCATCCCGACGCTCGCCGCGATCGACCAGGATCTCGGCGGCGGAGCCGCGCCGGGCATCGGGTTCGCCATCCCGAGCAACACCGCCACGGACATAGCCGCTCAGATCATCCGCAACGGCAAGGTCACCAACAGCCACCGGGCCGCGCTCGGCATCAGGGGCACTACGGCCGTAAAGGACGGCCAGGCCGCCGGGGTCGCCGTGTTCAAGGTCGACAGGGGCAGCGCGGCCGCCAAGGCCGGCATCAGGCCGGGGGACGTGATCATCTCCGTCAACGGCCGGGAGACGTTGACGATGGCCACGCTGGCCGAGGCGCTGAGCACGCTCCAGCCGGGGAAGCAGGCCAAGGTGGGGGTCGTCAGGCTCAATGGCTCGACCACGACGATCACGGTGACCTTGGGCGTCCTGCCGGGCGACTGACTCTCCTCGCTTCTTTCGCCAATGCTCCTTCCGCCAACGCTCCTTTCGCCAACGCTAGTCTTTGCGTCCGGAGGTGGGACGGTGGCTCATCTGGAGTGCACGCCCGAGGATCTGGCGAAGGTCAGGTTCGGTCTGTCGCCCATGAGTCAGGTCGTCGGCGCGCTCAACGTGCTGAGCGGCCAGCACGTGCCGCCCGGCCTGCCCATCTGGACGACCCGCGTACGCGACCGCTACCAGCGGCTGCTCGCGGGCAGCCCCGTTTTACGCGCGCTGATCCGGCTGCACCGGGTGACCGACTACGCCCCCGACTTCTACTGCGTTCCGCCCGACGGCGTGGACACCACGTTCGAGCGGGAGGTGGCCGCCGTCCGGCGGATGCCCGCCGACCGGGTCGCCGCCGACTTCCGGCTCAGCCATCGGGAGCGGCCGGTCGATCCGGCGCTGGACGTTCCCGACGCCGCCGCGCGGGTCGCCGACGCCCTCGAAGCGCTCTGGACCGAGCTGCTCGCCCCCGACTGGCCCCGGCTGCGCGCCCTGCTGGAGCGCGACATCGTGCAACGGGCCGGGCGGCTGGTGGTGTACGGCTGGATGGAGGTGTTCGGCCGCCTCGGCATCGACATGGAGCTGAAGGAGGAGCGCATCCTGCTCGGCAAGGTCCGCGGCGCCTCCCACCGGCTCGGCGGGGTGGGCGTGGTGCTGATGCCGAACGCGTTCGGCGCCAGGTACGTCTACCTCGATCCACCGCGCGCGTACGGCCTCACCTACCCCGCGCACGGCGTCGCCGCGCTCTGGGAGCGGGGCTCACCCGCCGCCGACGGCCTGGTCGCGCTGCTCGGGCGGGGCCGGGCGGCGGTGCTGACGGCGCTCGACAGCCCGGCCAGCACCAGCCAGCTGGTCGCCCAGCTGTCGATGACGCTCGGCGGGGTGGGGGGTCATCTGGCCGTGTTGCGGCGGGCGGGCCTGGTCTCGCGTACGCGCAGCGGCCGGTCTGTCCTGTACAGCCGCACCTCGATGGGCGACGGTCTGGCCCAGCTCACCACCTGATCTTGGGGCGAGCTCACTTACTTCGGCCGGGCTGACCGCATGGGCTCACTGTTTGACATTGAAGACGAGTTCCACGCGGCGGTTCTTCGCCCGGTTCTGGGCGACGGGCTTGCCGTCGACGATGTTGGGCACCTTCGGGCGGCTCTCGCCGTACCCCTTCGCCTGGAGGTCGGCGTTGCCGCGGGTCAGCATGGCGCGCATGGCCTGCTGTACGGCCTGCGCCCGGCGCTGCGACAGCGTGACGTTGTAGGCGTCGCTGCCCTGGTCGTCGGTGTGCCCCTCGACCTTCACGACGCCCCCGGCGCCCTCCGCGTCGATCTTGCGCGCCACTCCCCTGAGCCGCTGTTTCGCCGCAGCGGTCAGCACCCACTTGTCCACCGCGAACAGCACGTCGCTGGTGAGCGCGACCGTGACCTGCTCGCCCTGCTTGGTCTCGCTCTCGGTGCCGTCGAGCGACTCGACCTCGCCGATGATGTCCTCGACGGGAAGCACCAGATCCTCCACCGGACCGGTGGCGTCGGCGGGCGGAGCGGGGGTCGGGGACAGGAGCGTCGGCGAAGAGAGCGTTGGCGAAGAGAGCGTCGGCGAAGAGAGTGTCGTTGGTGACAGGAACAGGGCCAGCGCGACGCTAAGAGATCGGAACATCGGTGAACACGCCCATCATCGGCATCTCGACATTGATCTTCGTGACGTCCGGGGGCGGGGCGGCGAACACCGCGTAGAGCGTGGAGGCGTCGCCGCTGTCCAGGAACTGCCCCTGGGTGCCCGAGCAGACGCACTTCGCGTCCTCGCCCGTACCGTTGCGGGCGACGCGGTAGCGCTTGGCGTTGACCGGGTCGATCAGGGAGACGGCCGACACCGTGTAGTCGAGCGTGCCGCTGCTCATGCCGTTGTGCAGGTTGACCTTGCCCTCGGTGGCGGTGACGGTCCAGTTGAGGCTGATCGTCCTGCCCTGCCGCTTGAGCCCGGTGATGTCGACGCGAGCCTTGCCGTACTGACCGCCGGCCCCGACCTTGACCTCCCGGCTCGCGATCGCCTTGGCCTCCTGCGCGGGCGCGGTCGGCTGCGCTTCGGCCGGTGCGCTCGCCGCGGTGGTGGCCCGCTCAGGCGGCGCGGTCTGTCCCGTCTGCTCCTCGCCGCCGCCGCCCTGCTGGCCAGGGAGCATCCCGCAGCCGGTCAACGCGACGGCCGCGACAGCCAGCGCGATCGTCTTCCGCATGTTCTGATCACCTTTGCCGGTAGGGGTGGAACTCGTGGCCCCGAAGGTAGCCGGGCGACCTTCAGGATCCGCATAGTGGGCTAAATCCCCAGGCCACGGCGCCTGTCCAGCTCTTGCGCCAGAAGCTCGACCTCGGCCCCCGGGGGCTCACCGAAGCTGTCAGACTCTCCCATAACACGCGCAAGCCCATCAACCGCAGTATCGACCTCATCAAGGTCCAGGTGCGCTTTTATAAGGACAATCAGGGCTCTTGACGCGCTTCTCCGGTCACCGTGAGCCGTGAACATCACCTCGGCCTGGCTCGCCAGCCTGGCCGCCGCCTCCGGGTCTCCCTCGGCGCTGGCGATGTCGGCCAGCACGAGCAGCCCGGCCGCCTCCGGCAGCCGGTCGCCCAGGCGCCGGTTGATCCTTATCCGCCGCTCGGCGCAGTCGCGGGCCCGCGCGTAGCGATGGGCGCCGAGGTGCAGCCGGGCCAGGTCGAGCAGGGCTTCGGCGGCGCCGCGCGGGTCACCCAACTCCTCGTACGCCTCCAGGCTCCGGTCGACCAACCCCAGGTCTCCGCGTGCGACGCCCAACGCCCGGAGCGCGTCTGCCGTGCCGCGCCGGTCACCGGCCTCCTCGAAGACGTGCAGGCACCTGGCCAGCGCGCGTTCCGCCTCGGCCGGCCGCCGCTCCACCAGGCCGAGCCGCAGCATGATCCGAGCCAGCTCCAGGCCCTCGACCAGCGGCTGAGCAGCCCTCAGCGCGGCGGCGGCCGACTCAGGACGGCCCTCCACCCGATGCAGATCGGCCAGAGCACGCAACAGCAGCGCCTCACCCTCCCGATGCCCGGCCGCCCGCGCCGCGTCGAGGCCGGTAGCAGTGGTGACGTGCCAGTCGTCGTGATGCGCGCCCAGTTCGAACAGCGGAGTCAGATAGAAGGCCAGCCGCCAGGCCGCCTCGTGCAGACCGGCCCGGTAGAAGTCGCCCACGGTCGCCACAAGGAACCGGCGTTCGGCACTCAGCCACCGAGCGTCGGCCCGCAACCGCCCGGTCTCCAACGCCCACCCACCTGTCAGCCCCCACCCGCCCGCCAGTCCGAGACCCGGCTCTCCCGTCCAACCCAGACCGGCCGCCTGCGCCTGGTGGTCGGTGTGGGTCAGGGTGCGGCCTGAGCCGGGTTCGGCGGGGAGGAGGGCCGTCCTCGCGTGGCGGGTCCGGTCGAGGATCTCGCCCGCGATCCCGGCCAGTACCGCTGCGGGGCCTCCGTCCTCGGTGGTCAGGCGTTCGGCGGCGTACAGCCGGGTCAGGTCGTGCCAGCCGTACCGCTCACCGCCGGATTCGTCCAAGCCGAGCGACTGGAGCAGCCCGGCCTCGGCCAGCGGTTCCAGGTCGGCACCGAGCGCCCAGGAGGCGAAGTCGGGCGCGGACAGCGCGCCCATCCTGCGCAGCAGCCGCCGTTCGGAGTCGGCCAGCCCGTGGTAGCCGAGCGCCAGGCTGCCACGTACGGCCAGGTCGCCCGCGCTCAGCTCGTCCAGTCGGCGCCGCTCGTCGCCCAACCGTCCGGCCAGGTGGTCGAGGGTCCAGCCCGGCTTCCTGGCCAGGCGGGATCCGGCGATGCGCAGGGCCAACGGCAGACCACCGCAGAGCCGCACGATCCGGTCTGCGGCCTCGGGCTCGGCGCCGACCCGTTCGCGCCCCACCACCTCGGCGAGCATGGCCACGGCCTCACCGGGTTCGAACACCCCCAGCTCGTACGCCCTGGCCGCCTCCAGCCCCGCCAACGGGGAACGGCTGGTCACCAGCGTCAGGCTGCCCGGACCGGTGGGGAGCAGCGGGCGTACCTGGGCCTCGTCCGTGGCGTCGTCGAGCACCACGAGCAGGCTGCGGGTGGCCGTCATGCCGCGATATAGCCGCACACGCTCCTCGAACGCGGCAGGCACGGCCCCGTCGGGACACCCCAGAGACCGGAGCAGGTCCTCCAGCACGGCGCCGGGCGGCCGGTCGCGGATGGACGCGTAGAGGCGACCGTCCGGGAGGTCGATCATGGTCGCGGCGCGCACAGCCACGGCGGACTTACCGCACCCCGGCGGCCCGTGCACGACGAGGTGCACGGGGGCACCTCCCGGTGCAGGCACCCGGGCGACGATCCAGTCGAGGACCGCCCGCCGCCCCGTGAAATCCGAAATATCCGGCGGTGCTTCGCTCTTCACCGGCACACGCTGCTGCGGTTCTTCGCTCGACAGCGCGCGCCGGTGTGCCTCGACCAGCTCGGTGCCCGGTTCCAAGCCGAGCTCGTCCACCAGGACCCGGCGCGCCTCCTGGTAGGCCGCCAGCGCCTCCGCCCGCCGCCCGGCCTGGCGCAGCGCGTCGAGCAGGCGCGCCCAGGCCCGCTCGCGCAGCGGGTACGCGCCGACGAGCGCCCGCAACTCGCCGACCACCTCACCACCCCTGCCCAACCGCAGGTCCAGCTCCACACGTTCTTCGAGCGCGGTCAGGCGGAGCTCTTCCAGGGGTACGGCGTGCGTTCTGCGCAGGTATGAGGACTCGATATCGGCCATGGCGTCTCCTCGCCACAGCGCCAGCGCCGCCCGGAACCCCTCGGCCGCCGCTTCGGCCCTGCCCGCCTCCCTCGCCCGCCTGGCCTCACCGACCAGCCGCTCGAACCGATGGCAGTCGACCGCATCCGGCTCCACCTCGATCAGATAGCCACCGGGCACGGTCCTGATGCCGTCGACGAGCTTGCGCAGCGCGCTGATGTACACCCTGAGCACCGACTCCGCAGAAGCCGGCGGCCGGTCGTCCCAGACCACGACCATCAGCCGCTCGATCGGCACCACCCGTCCGGCGGAGACCAGCAGCGCGGCCAACACCGCCCGATGCTTCGCCGGCCCCGGCCCCGGGTCGCTTTCGAGTCGCAGTGGTCCCAGCAGCCGGAACCGGAGGGGACCGCGCCCCTCTTCGCCGGGCAGCGCCGGGAATTTCGGCATTTGGGGGGCTTAGTCCTTCGTGCGGTCGATGGCGAACGACTCGAAGCGTACGCGCAGCGCCTCCCCGGCGTCCGGAGCCACCTGTACCCCGGCCGCCCCCGGCCCGAGCGGATCACTCGCATCGGACACCTCGGCGACGAGCTTCTCATTAACCCACATCCGCAACCTCACCCCAGCAGAGTCGCTGGGACCGGCACACTCGGCGACGATCCGGCCGCCCCTGGCCATCGCCGCACCGCTCAGAGCCGCCGGACCGTACAGAGTCGTGCCCTTCTGCCCGCTACGGCGCTTGACGATCGTCACCCGCCCCGAGCCGTTCACCCCGAACTCGTAGCGATCCCCCGAGTTCGCCGACCCGTGGCACCACACGCCGTACTCACCGGACCCCTGCTCAAGCAGCGCCTTCGCGCTCACCACCACCCCACCGGACGGCTCCGGCACGGGCGCGGACTTCCACAGCCGCCAGCCCGGCTTGGCGGTCAGCACATAGTCGCTCCCGGCGACCCGCGCGTCCCCGCCATCGGACGCCCCGGTGGCCCACGAGTCACCGAACCCCGCCGTGTACGGCCACGACGGCGACCACACCCGAGGCACCACCACGACCCCCGCCACCACGGCGGCCACAACGGCGAGCGCCCCCGCCACCCAGGGCCACCGACGCCGCGCCATTCCCCCACGGGCGCCACGGGCGAGGCTCACACCGGAAGCAGCCTGAACGGACGCCTCTTCGACCGCTGCGGCGAAACCGCGAGGGCCGGTCCAGGTACGTTCGACGACCTGAGTGGCCGTGGCCGGGCTCAGCTGCCTGCCGCCTGTCAGGGACTCCAGCAGTTGCCGGGCCGTGGGGCGAAGGCGTGGATCCCTGGCCATCGCCCGCTCCACCACGTCCCGCATGCCCGCGTCGAGCCCGTCCAGCCGCGGCCCCTCGTTGACGATCCGGTACAGCACCTCGGCCGGCGGCCCGCCACCGAACGGCAGCCGCCCGGTCCCCGCGAAGGCGATCACTCCGCCCCACGCGTACACGTCGGCCGCCGGCCCGAGCGGCTCCCCGCGTACCTGCTCGGGCGCCATGAACGCGGGTGTCCCCAAGATCGCCTGGCTGGTCTGGCTGTCGGCCTCGGCGAGCTGCGCGATGCCGAAGTCGATCACGCGCGGCCCGAGCGGCGAGAGCAGCACGTTCGACGGCTTGAGGTCCCGGTGGACGACCCCGGCCCCATGAATCGCACCGAGCGCGGTCGCGATGCCCACGGCCAGCGCTTCCAGGTCGGACCCGGACAAGGGCCCCTGTTCACGTACGGCCTTCGCCAGGTCCGGCCCTTTTACGTATTCGGTGACGAGATAGGCGATATCCCCATCGATCCCGGCATCCAGCACCGGAGCCGTACAGAATCTGGCCACCCGGCGAGCCGCGGCCACCTCGCGCTCGAACCGCCGCCGGAACGCGGGATCGCGGGCCAGCTCGGGATGGATCACCTTGACCGCGGCCAGGCCACCGGTGGGCGTGGTGGCGAGATGCACCTCGCCCATGCCACCCCGGCCGAGCACCCGCCGCAGCGTGTACCCGCCTATGACCCGCTCGCCACTCATCGCAGACACCCTAGCCAGGGTCAGCGCACATTCCCGAGGTAGCCCACCTCCAGGGCCGGCTCAGTCCGGGCCAGCGACCATGAGAAATGTCGTCAACGCGGTGAGTATGAGGAACACCACGCCGACCAGCACCAGGCCGACGGCCAGCAGCCGTTTCGGCGGGTCGGGCCGTTCCCCCGAGCGTTCCGGATCCCTTTCCACGGCCGACAAACTAACACCTGACAGCGAATGTGACAAATAATGTCAGGCAGCTCAGGAGCCCAAACCAAGAATGGCGGGTTTCTTTACCGCATTCAGCTTTCTCTAAAGCATTCAGCGCAAAAGAATGAACAATTCGGAATGACAGCCGACCTAGTCCTGAGCGCTGCGGCCTTCCGTACGGGCGATGGCGATCGAGCCGGTCGAGCCGCGCAGGCCGAAGCCGTACCGATACTGCTGCCGCGCCTGCGGCGTCGCGAGCATGTCACCGATGGAGCCGGTGCCCAGCCGACGCCATTTCCCGCCGCTCTCGGCATAGGAGGTGATTCTGTCGCCGGACAGCAGCAGGGCGAAGCGGTCGCCCTGCTTGAGCGTCAGGGGCGTCGAGCCCGGGACACTGACGAAGGCGCCGTCCATCTGGACTTCGAGCCCCGATTCCTTGCGGGTGTTGTTGTACCAGGCGGTCACATAGCTATTGCCGTTTTTCACCCACCCCACGAAAAGGCTGTCCTCCGGCTGCCCGGTGTTCGCGAACGTGCCCGCCGTCAGCACGCTGACGGCGTCACCGGCGGGTGGCAGGCCTCTCTCCCCGGCGACCAGGCCGAAGAACGGCGCCGATCCGGTCCCGGTGAACCGGCCGCCCCCGGCCCTGATCGCGGGCATGGCCTCGTTGTTGTTCGGCTGGAAGGTGGCGTACTGCTGGGAGGTGTCCTTGCCGAACTGGTCGGCGACATCGAGGTGCGAGAACGTCGCGAGGTCGAAGGGCCCAGTCGGCTGTCCGCCGCCCGAGCCGCTGAGCCAGTGCGGCACGACCAGCACCGCGGCCGTCACGGCCGCCGCCGTGAGCACGGCGGCCACCGCGATCACCTCCCCTCGCGGGCGCTTCCGGGATGATCCTGGATGTACGGCGCCCGACGGCGAGGTCGCCCCGCGCTCCGGGTCCCCGCTGGACAGCGAGGCCGGTCCGCGCTCCGGGCCCCCGCCGACGGACCGGAACGCCGCTCCGCCCACCGGGCCCGCCTGGACGGCGCCCATAGGACCCGCCTGCGCGGCCGGTCCGACAGCGGCCGGTTCGACGAGCGTGTGCCCGTTGGCCGGCGCCGCCGAATGCCGCCCGCGAGCGGGCGGGCCCGCGTTCTCGCCGGTGAGGTCGCTCAGCAGCCGGGCGGCGTCCGGGCGGGCCGACGGATCCTTGGCCAGGCACGCGATCACCAGCGGCCGGAGCGGAGCGGGTACGCCCGCGACGTCGGGCCGGCCGGACATGATGCCGTGCAGCACCGCCGGGACGGCCTGCCCGGGAAAGGCCAGCCGCCCGGTCGCGGCGAAGACCATCGTGCCGGCCCAGGAGAACATGTCGGAGGCCGGGGTGAGCGGCTGGTCGCTGAGCTGCTCCGGCGACATGTAGGCGGGAGTGCCGGTCAGCTGGGTGTTGCTCGTCATGTGGTCGAGAGCGCGGGCGATGCCGAAGTCGATCACCACCGGCCCCTCCGGCCCGAGGATCACGTTGCCCGGTTTGAAGTCACGGTGCACGATCCCGGCCCGGTGGATCGAGGCCAGCGCGGTCAGCGTACTGACCGCCAGCCGCTCCAGCCCGCTGCCGGTACGCGGGCCGTCGTTCTTGACCAGCGCGTCGAGCGAGGGCCCTGGTACGTACTCGCTGATGATGTACGGCCGTTCGTCCACCATCCCCGTGCCGATGACCCGGGCCGTACAGAAGGCGGCGACGCTCGCCGCCACCTCCGCCTCGCGCAGGAACCGGCGCCGGATCTCGGGATCGGCCGCCAGCCGGGAGTGCAGCACCTTGATGGCCACCGGCGCCTGCCCCGGTGACTGCCCGAGATAGACCGTGCCCTGGCCGCCCTCCCCCAGCACCGCCGAGATCCGATGGTCACCGATGCGTTCCGGCTCCTTGAAACCCAGCGCACGAGGAACCGTCACCGTCCACCCCGCTAAGATCGGATGATCCCCCAAAGCCGCGCCCAGGGTAACGTCCGCCCTCACACCAGCGCCGGAGAACACCGACTTTTCCCGCTTTAAATCGGTTTTCCGCTTACCGCCGTTTCAGTACACTCGCCCGGAAACGTGGCGCGCATTGACGAGTGAGGGGAGCCGACCGTGCACAGCACCAGCAACAGCACCGCCTCGGTCATCCCCACGTCTCGCTACGAGGTGATCCTGGTGTCTTCGTCCGCCCGGCGTCGGCTGCGCGGCCGGCACTGGACGTCTCTGACGAACACCTGATCAGCCCTTTCCTTTCGGAATCGAACAGACATCGGGCGGTGTTCGTCCGGGAATCGCGCTGTCCTGTCTGAAGCGTCCCGAAGGGCCATAAGGCCGTGCGTACCGAACTGCACCGTCATCACACCGACTCGCTGAACGCCGTCCGCAACCTGGGCATCCTCGCCCACGTCGACGCCGGCAAGACCACCATCACCGAGCGGATCCTGTACCTCACCGGCGCCACCTACAAGCGCGGCGAGGTACACGACGGCACGACCATCACCGACTTCGACTCCCAGGAGCGCGACCGTGGCATCACCATCTTCGCCGCGGCCGTGAGCTGCTCCTGGGACGGCCATCGGATCAATCTGATCGACACACCGGGACACGTCGACTTCTCCGACGAGGTCGAGCGCTCGCTGCGGGTGCTCGACGGCGCGATCGCGGTGTTCGACGGCGTCGCGGGCGTCGAACCGCAGAGCGAGTCGGTATGGCGGCAGGCCGACCGGTACGGGGTGCCGCGCATCGCCTTCGTCAACAAGCTGGACCGCGCCGGTGCCGACCTCGACACGGCGGTCGAGTCGATCCGCGAGCGGTTGCGCGTGGTCCCGCTGGTGGTCCACCTGCCGATCGGGCGGGAGGACGGCTTCACCGGGGTGGTCGATCTGCCGCGCATGCGGATGCTGGCCTGGCCTGACAGTGGCGACCCGGTCGAGGAGGGCCCGATCCCGGACGGCCTGCGGGAAGAGGCGCACCGGCGCCGCCGGCTGCTGGAGGAGGCGGTGGCCGAGCTGCACCCGTTCGCGTTGGAGGAGTTCTGCGCGGAGTCGGCGATCTCCGAACAGACTCTCGCCGCCGCGCTGCGCGACCTGACCCGTACCGGTGAGGGAGTGGTGGTGTTGTGCGGATCGGCGTACCGCAACCGCGGCATCGAACCGCTCCTCGACGCCGCCGTGGCCTACCTGCCCTCGCCGCTGGACGTACCGGCGGTACGCGGCATGCACAAAGGCACCGAGCAGGAGCGCCCGGCCGACCCGGCGGCGCCGTTCGCCGCGCTGGTGTTCAAGGTGCAGTCGACCGCCACCGGGCGGCTGACGTACCTGCGGGTGTACTCGGGAACGATGCGGAGAGGAGACGCGGTGCTGGACACCGGCGCGGGGCGCACTGAGCGGATCGGCCGGATCCTGCGGGTGCAGGCCGACCGGCACACCGAGGTGGACCGGGCGGCGGCCGGGGACATCGTCGCGGTGGTCGGGCTGAAGACGGCCCGCACCGGCGCCACGCTGTGCGCGCCCGCGGCGCCGCTGCTCCTCGAACCGCCGACCGTGGCCGATCCGGTGGTCTCGGTGGCGGTCGAGGCCCGCAGGAGCACCGAGACCGACCGGCTGACGTCGGCGCTTGCCCGGCTGGTGGAGGAGGATCCTTCGCTGGTGGTACGCACCGACGCCGAGACCGGTCAGACGGTGCTGTCGGGGCTGGGCGAGCTGCATCTGGAGGTCGCGGCGGAGAAGATCCGGCGCGACCACGGGCTGGAGGTCGCCATCGGCCGGCCTCAGGTGGCTCACCGGGAGACGGTCGAGCGCGGAGTTTCCGGGTTCCTGTACCGGCACGTCAAGCAGGACGGCGGGGCGGGGCAGTTCGCGCACGTCGTCCTCGATGTGGATCCGCTGGACGTCGCCGACGGCGTGGTGTTCCGCTCGACCGTCGTCGGCGGACGGGTGCCGCGCGAGTACGTTCGGGCGGTGGAGGCCGGCTGCCGGGACGCCCTGGCCGACGGACCGCTCGGCGGCCATCCGGTGACCGGCCTGCGGATCACCCTGACCGACGGGGCCACCCATCCCAAGGACTCCTCGGAGATGGCGTTCCGTACGGCCGGCCGGCTCGGGCTGCGCGAGGCACTGCGCGCCAGCCTCCTGGTACTGCTGGAGCCGGTGGTCGAGGTCACGGCCACCGTGCCGGACGACGCGGCCGGCGGGGTGCTCGGCGACCTGGCGGCCCGGCGCGGCCGGATCTCGGGCTCGACCGCGCGGGCGGGAACCGTGGTGATCACCGCGACCGTGCCACTGGCCGAGGTGTTCGGGTACGCGACCCGGCTGCGCAGCCGGACGCAGGGCCGGGGCACCTTCACCACCCGGGCCGCCGGTTACGCCCCGGCCCCGAGGCCGTCCCGGTAGACGACGGCCGCCGGTGACGCTCCGGCTCCCGGGCCACCGCCGGTTACGACCGCCACTGCGAGGCCGTCCCCGTAGACGATGGCCCCGTCCGCACTCGGACGGGGCCATCAGGACCTACGTTCCCGGTCGGAAGCGGCGCGGCGGAGTGTGGATGTCGAAGCTCAGCCGCGCCTGAGCCAGGATCGAGTGCGGCGCGGCGTCCGGCGTGATCAGTCCGAGCCGTTCGAAGACCGGAAAGCCCGCGGAGCCGGCGACGAGATAGCGGGGACGCATCGGCGGATGCCAGATGCCGTAGACCCCCACCCGCCCGTCTCGCCGCCGGTACCAGCCCTGGGTCGGATGGGTGAGCCGTTCCAGCCAGTCCGGCTCGTCCGTGAACCCGGCCAGCTGAGTGAGGGGCTCGGCCAGCTCGACCGCCTCGCAGTGGGCGTCCCCGGCCGCCAGCCGCCACCGGGCCGGATCGGCGTCCCAGTCCGCCTCGATGCGGATGCGATCGCGGCGCCACGGCATGCCCCACAGACGCTGCGGGATCGCGACGACCGGGTGATCCAGGCTGGTGCCGAAGAACCAGACGCCCGCCTTGCCGTACGCGGTGACGTAGGCACGGTAGTTGATCTGCCCGCAGTCGATCCCGACCGACGGGAGGAACCGGAAGTGGAAGTCCCGGTCCCGGAAGGCGACAGCGGAGACCAGGGCACCGGGACCGTCGTCCATCTGCATCGGGACGAACCCCTCGGGCAGGTGCCGGGCGAGCGCGTCGGCGTCCACCCGGTAGCTGACGATCGCGAAATCCTCCAGCTCCGTCCGCGCGTGGAACCAGCGCGGACGCGGCCGTGGCGTACCGACGAAGCTCATGCCCAAACCATCCCACTAGTCGCGCGCGCCGATCAGCTCGACCGGCCGCCGACCGAGGACAAGGCGGCCGGGCAGCGCCGTGGCCATAAGGGCGAGGCCGGCCGCGGCCGCGATCACCGCGAGGTAGGTGAGCGGCGGGACGTGCGGCAGCAAAGAACCGGTCATCCCCATGCTGAACGCCGACAGCGTGACCAGCGCGATCACCGTCCCGATGGTCACCGCGACGACGACCGCCGCCAGCGTCTCCAGCCGCAGCATCCGCAGCACCTGCCGCCGTGTGGTGCCGACCAGGCGTAGCAGGGCGAGTTCCCGCGACCTCGACGACGTGGACATGGCGATCGTGTTGACCACGGCGATCGCCGTGAACGCGATGATCAGCCCCATCGCCACGTAGTTCACCTCACCGTTGGCCCCGCCGACCGAGGACGAGGCGGCCCGGTCCAGTACGCCGACCCCCGGCACGGCCCGTTCCAGGTCCGCCCGCGTCACCGAGGGGGCCGCGACCAGCACGGTCCCGAGTGGGTCGTCCACGTGCCCGGCCACCAGCGCGTGGGAGAGCGTGAGTTCGCCGAATCCCAGCCCGCGCGAGTAGATCGCGACGACGCGCAGCTCGACGGGGGTGCCGTCACCCAATGTCAGGTTGATCTTCGCGCCCACAGAGACGCCGAGCCGTTCGGCCGCCGTCCGGCTGACCGCGACGGAACCGTCGTCGAGGTCATCGAGCGAACCAGAGACGACCCCCAGATCCATGGTCCGGCCGAGCCCGCCAGCGGTCACGGCCTGCGCGCCGTACTTGTCCAGGCCCACCCGCACGGAGGTAGGCAGCACTTCGGTGACCGCCTCGACGCCCGGAAGCCGCCGCACGGCCGCCGCCGTGCCGGAGGGTACGTGCGGGCCGAGGACGTGCTCCGCTCTGGTGCCCGCCGTCGCCTGCTCCTGGGCCGCGTACCCCATGGTCGTCTGTACGAACAGGATCGTGCAGGTCATCGCCACCATCAGGCTGAGCGGCGTGACGACCGAGCTCAGCCGCTTGGACGTGGCCCGCAGACCGGCGGCGGCCAGGTACCCGCTCGTCCGGGCCGCGCGCAGCGGCACCCCGAGCAGGGCGGTCGCCGCCTGCGCGAGCACCGGGCCGAGCAGGGCCACGGCGACCGTCCACACCAGCGCGGTGAGCAGGGTGACCGGGCCGGAGGCCGCCTCGCTCGACAGGGCGGAAAGCACCAGCGTCAGCGCGACGCCGCCCGCGGCACACAGCAGCCCGGCGACCATCCTGCCCAGGGGGATGCGCGCCGTCGGCAGCTCCGCCTCGCCGAGTGCCTCCACCGGGCGGATCCGTACGGCACGCCGCGCCGAGAAGTACGCCGCCGCCCAGGCCGCCATCACGGCCGCGCCCAGCGCGGCGAGCAGCGGAAACGGACTGACCACCAGCCGCAGGTTGTCCGGCATCGCGCCCAGCGCGACGAACCGGGACCGCAACCAGAATCCCAGCCCGACCCCGGCCGCCGAGCCGAGTGTCCCGGCCACCACGCCGACCAGCAGCGCCTCGCCACCGAGCATCCCGCGCACCTGACGGGGAGTGGCGGCGACGGCCCTGAGCAGGGCGATCTCCCGCTGGCGCTGCTGGATGGACAGCGCGAACGTGCCGACCACGACGAGGATCGCCACCAGCAGCGAGGTCCCGCCGAGTGCGCCGCCCAGGCTGATCAGCCTCACCCGCGACTGCTCGGCGTCCAGGAACTCCACGGCACCGCGCTCGTCCCCGGTGTAGGCCTTGACCATCCCGGACACGTCCCCGGTGTAGGCGAGCGCGCCCTTGACCACCTCGGACACGTCCACCTGGGGAAAGACGCCGATCGCGGCCACCTGTCCCGGCCGTCCCGCCAGGCGCCGCGCCTCGGCGGTGGCCAAGAACAGCGTGTCCTGGCTCGGCAGGTCCTGGGCGGTGACACCGGTGACCAGGTAGTTCCTGTTCCCGGCCGCCGTCCGCACGGGCACGCGCGCCCCCACCGAGAGCCCTGAGGCGGCCTCCACGACCACCTCTCCCGCCGCCCTGGGCGCACGTCCCGTGCGCAACGTGTACGGAGTGAGCGCCGCCGACTCCCAGCCGTGCCCCTGGAACCGGCGGCCCGCGAGATAGGCGGGGAAGGTCACCTCGGCGACCACCCGCGACACCCCGGGGATCCGGCGCAACCGGTCGGCCAGGGACGCGGGCACCCAGGCCCGCTCGGACAGCTGCTTGGCCTTGGTCTTGGTCTTCGTCTCGGACGCGCGGACCGTCTGGCGGGCGTACTGGTCCCCGCTGACGATCACCGGGGCGCCCGCGTAACGTTCGGGCGCCACGCTGCCGCGCAGTCCCGTCTCCAGCAGCATGCCGCAGGCGCAGACCAGTGCGGCGGCGCAGAACAGGGCGACGAACGCCCCGGCGAAGGCGGCCTTGCGGTGCCGAAGCGTCTTCAGGGCCACAAAGATCATGGAGCTCAACGCACCCACGCTCCCAGCCTGGTCATCCGCTCGGCGACCTGCTCCGAGGTGGGCGCCGCGACGGAGTCCACGATCCTGCCGTCGGCCAGGAACAGCACCGCGTCGGCGTACGAGGCGGCCACCGGGTCGTGGGTGACCATCACCACCGTCTGTCCGGTTACGTCCACGATCTCCCGCAGCAGCGTCAGCACGTCACGGGCGGTCATCGTGTCCAGCGCGCCGGTCGGCTCGTCACCGAACACGACCTCCGGCCGGGTGACCAGCGCCCTGGCGATGGCCACCCGCTGCTGCTGGCCGCCGGACAGCTGCGCGGGCCGGTGGCCCGTCCGTCCCGTCAGGCCCACCTTGGACACGACCTCGTCGAGCCATGCCCGGTCCACGCGTACGCCCGCCAGGCGCAGCGGCAGGGTGATGTTCTCGATCACGGTGAGCGCCGAGACCAGGTTGAACGCCTGGAACACGAAACCGATCCGCTGCCTGCGCAGCTCGGTCAGCGCGGTCTCGTCCATCCCGGCCAGTTCGGTGCCGCCGAGCCGTACCGAACCCGAGGACGGCACGTCCAATCCCGCCGCGCAGTGCAGGAACGTGCTCTTGCCCGAGCCCGAAGGGCCCATGACCGCGGTGAAACTCCCTCGTGGAATGCCTACCGACACCTCGCGCAGGGCCGCGACCGCGCCCTGCCCCTTGCCGTACACCTTGCTCACCGCGTCCAAGCGCAGCACGTCTGTCATGCCTCTCAGCCTGCTGACCAGGTACGGCACGGACCAGAGACGCGATCACGCCTGCACCATGACCTCATCATGATCCGGACACTGGTAGACATATCCCTGTGATTCGAGTGCTTCTGGCCGAGGACCAGCACGTCATCAGGGGCGCCCTGGTCGCCCTGCTCAGCCTCGAACCGGACCTGGAGATCGTGGCGGCCGTCGAATCAGGCGACGCCGCCGTACCCTCGGCCCTGGTCCACCGGCCGGATGTCGCGGTGCTCGACATCGACATGCCCGGCACGCTCGACGGCCTGGCCGCCGCGGCCGAAATACGCGCGAAGCTGCCGTCGTGCCGCACGCTCATGCTGACCGGACACGGCAAGCCGGGGCACCTGCGCCGGGCGCTCGGGGCGCAGGTGGACGGGTTCCTGCTGAAGACCGCGCCGCCCGAGGACCTGGTCGCGGCGATCCGCGACGTCACGGCGGGCAAGCGGGTGCTCGACCCCTCGCTGGCGGTCACCGCCTGGGACCTGGCCGACAACCCGCTGACGTCGCGAGAGGCCGACGTGCTGCGGCTGGCGGCGGGCGGCGCCGACGCGGCCGAGATAGCGGCCAAGCTCTTTCTCGGCGCGGGCACGGTACGTAACTACCTGACCGCCATCGTCGCCAAGCTCAATGCCCGCAACCGTACGGACGCCGTCCGCATCGCCACCGAGGCGGGCTGGATCTAACCGACCATGTGCAGGGAGGTCGGCGCCTGGGCCGTCAGCTCGAACCAGTCGTCGTCGCGCTCCGTGCCGAGCCGCCCGTTCAGGGCCGCCAGGCGGGTGGTCAGGTTGCCGATCCCGGCCGAACCGGGCCGCCCCTCGGACGAGCGCACGCCGTCGTTGCGCACGCGGAGCCGTACCACCCCGTCCTCCTCCACCACCATCGTGATCGCACAATGCCGGGCGGAGCTGTGCCTGAGCACGTTGGTCACCGCTTCCCGGAGCACGGTGCCCAGGACGTTCTCCACTTCGGCGGACAGCTCCGCGTGCGCGAGGCCGAGCTCCACCTGGATGCCCGCGGCGGCCAGCACCGACCGTGCCGACTCGGCCTCGGCGACCAGCGACAGCGCCGGCCGCTCACCGGAGATGACCCGCAGATCTCCCTCCGCCTTCTCGGCCATCGCCAGTACGTCCGCCAACTCGGCCCGGGCCCGCGCGGGGTCCAGGCGTCTGGCCAGCTCACACTTGAGCAGGATCGCGGCCAGGCTGTGGCCGAGCAGGTCGTGCAGGTCGCGCGCGGCGCGCAGGCGCTCCTCGACCACGGCGGCGCGGGCCAGCGCCTGCCTGGCCTCCTGCAACTCCCGTACCAACTGAGCGAGCTTGAGCAGCCCGTACACGACCAGACCGGTCACGAGCGTGCTCGCAGTGAAGTTGACCGTCAGCGGGACCGGCAGGCCGAGCAGCACCGCGCTCACCGCGACGCTCGCCATCACGCACCCGACCAGCGGCCAGGCCACGCTCCACGGGAAGGCGAGCAGGATCGGACCGGCGAGGAACCCGGCCGCGCCCAGCCAGGCCCGCCCGAACACCGGAATCGGCAGGTAGACCAGCAACGCCAACAACGCGAGGGCGAGCATGTGCCGCCCGTTGATCGAACGGAGCTGCATGACGACGATCACGGCGAGACAGGCCGCGGCGGGCACCAACAGGCTCGCGGGGACGAACAGCAGCGCCTTGATCGAGAACCCGACCAGCACCGCGGCGAGCAGCGCGACCGACAGCCGGTAGGCGCCCGGGTCCACGACCGCCTCCGCCCGCCCCTCGGGCAGCACGGCGTCCACGGTCAGCCGGCCCTCATCGGACAGGCCCGTGGTGAGGCTGCCACCCGCCGCACCCAGCTGCCGGGTCAGATCGGCCAGGCCCTCGTCCTCGGCCGTGCGGGCGCCGTCGTGGGTGACGCGCAGGCGTACCGTCCCGTCGGCCGTGGTGGTCTCGATCACGCACGTCGTGGCCGTGTTCTGGCGTACGGCCTCGGTCACCACCTCGCGCAGCACCGCAGCGAGCAGCGCGCCCGCGGGGCCGAGCGGCTCGGAGTGCCCGACCCGCGTCTCGGTCTCGATCGCCGCGGCCGTCAGCATCGCGCGGGCGGTCGTCATCTCGGGCGCGAGTGACGTGGCGCGGTAGCCCGCAGCGGCGTTCCTGGCGTCGGCCAGGGAGCGGCGGGCGGTGGCGACGACCTCGCCGAGCGTCTCCGCGACGCGTTCGGGTCGATCCAGGGCGGACCGTACGCCCGCGGCGATCGCCGTGAGCCCTCTGCCGAGGCCGTCGCTCAGCCCGGTGGCGATGCGCAACCGCTCCTCGGCCGCCGCCGCCAGTGCCAGCGCGAGCCGGGCGGCGTACATCTCGTCCACCCGATCGGTGAGCCGGGTGAGGCCGTAGATCACCAGGGCGATCAGCACCATGCTGATCGCGGGGTCCGCCGGACCGACGACGGCGGCGCTGACCGCCACCAGCGGGGCCAACGGCCACGCCGGGGTCAGCAGCAGCGATCCGCCCAGGAAGCCGAGGATCCCGACGGAGGTGCCGAAGCCGAGCGTGGCCACGTAACCGACCACCGCCTGTAGGACCAGCAGCCACGGCCCCCTGAACCGCCGCAGGGAGCGCAGTACGTAGACGAGCTGCAGCCCGAACGCCACGATCGCGAGAGGGGACCCCGCCAGCACATAGACGGACGCGAACCCGGCGAGCACCACGACCACGATCCCCCGCGCCAGGCGCGGCACCGGAACCTGCGACAACTCACTCCCCCGTGTCAGATCGGGGGCAAGCCTACGGGTTGTCCGTTTTATGAGGAGGTCATGGGTCTTCGGTGACGCGGTCTCTGGTTCGGAGATCCGCGCCTCGGCAGAGTCGTTGACGCAAGCCGAACGATCACTGGATTCGGTGACGCAAGCCGAACGATCATTGAAGAGGACCCCTGATGCGAAACCTCGCAAGACTGTCCGCCGCCGCAGCGGCCACCGCCATCCTTGCCACCGCCCTCGTGACCCCCGCGCAGGCGGCGGCCGTCTCGTGGAGCGCCTGCCCCGCCGGGCCCGGTGTCGACGCGCGACAGGAGTGCGCCACGCTGAAGGTTCCCCTGGACTATCAGGCGCCCGGTGGGCCGGCGATCTCGCTGGCGGTGTCGCGGATCAGGATCGCCAAACCCGCGTCGCGCCGTGGTGTGCTGCTGATCATCCCCGGCGGGCCGGGCAGCCCGGGCCTGAACCGGCCGAGTGTCCAGGTCAAGCGGCTGCCGCAGGACGTGCTCGACCGCTTCGACATCATCGGGTTCGACCCGCGTGGCGTGGGCCAGAGCTCCCCTGTCTCCTGCGGGCTGGCGACCGGTGACCTCTCGTTCACCAAGCTCAAGCCGTACCCCGACGCCGACGGCGGCATCGCGGAGAACGCCGCCTGGTCGCGCAGGATCGCCGAGGCCTGCGCCCGCAACGGCGGCCCGCTCATCCGGCACATCAGCACGCGTAACGAGGCCAGGGACATCGACGCCATCCGCCGGGCGCTGGGCGAGAAGAAGATCTCCTACTGGGGCGTCTCCTATGGCACCTACGCGGGCGCGGTCTACGCCACCATGTTCCCCGAGCGTACGGACCGGGTCGTTCTGGACAGCAACGACGATCCCGATCCGAGCCGGGTGGCGCGGCAGTGGCTGGCCAACTACTCCGTCGGCGTGGAGGATCGCTTCCCCGACTTCGCCACCTGGGCCGCGGCCCGTGACGCCGATTACGGCCTCGGTACGGACGCGGCGGCGGTCCGGCGCACCTTCCTGGAGCTCGCGGCCGACCTGGACCGCAAGCCCTTGCCGTGGCCGGGCGCCAACCCCGAGGAGCTGAACGGCAACCTCCTCCGGGAGACCATGCTCAACGCGCTCTACTCCGACGCGAACTTCCCCATGCTGGCCGGACTCATGCATGCCGCCCTGACCTCCGCCGAACTGCCTCCGGCGAACACGCCGCCGCCGGCCGTCCTGCAGAACACCGCCGCGCACGCCGGCGCCACCATGTGCAACGACGTGGAGTGGACGGGCTCGGTCGCCAAGTTCCAGCGGCAGGTGGCGCGTGACCGGATCGCCCACCCGCTCACGGCGGGCATGCCGGTCAACATGGGGCCGTGCGCGTACTGGCCCGTCAAGCCCGCCGAGTCGCCCGTACGGGTCGGCTCGCGCGGCCCGGCCAATGTGCTGCTCATCCAGAACCTGCGTGACCCGGCCACGCCGTACAGCGGCGCGCTGAAGATGCGGCAGGCGTTCGGGCAGCGGGCCCGCATGGTCAGCGTCGATTCCGGCGGCCACGGCGCCTACCTCGCCAACGGCAACGCCTGCGGCGACCAGACCGTCACCGGCTTCCTGACCACCGGCCAGTTGCCGAACCGCGACAAGGCCTGCTGACCGACTCGGTGTGAAGGCTCCTCCGTACGGTCACATAGGCCCTTCTCAGGGGCGGCGGCGCGCCGACATGACCAAGGCCACCAACAGGAACAACCCGAACACCGCACCCAGCAAGAGCAGCCCGAACCCGATCAACAGATTCCAATTCCCGAACTCACCGAGAACCGGGAAGGCGGGATCCACGTAGTACATGACGATCCACAGGATGCCGACGATCCATGCGGCGGGCATCGCCACGGCCCAGCGTCGCACCCAGCGTGTGGACCGCCGCGGCGGGGCGGGCGTTCCTTCACGGGGATAGGGCTCAGACACCGATTTCCCTCCTACCGTCAGCCGGGAATCGCGCCGACGACGCTATCGGAGAAGGGGCGGCCATTAAACCCCTTGGCCATTCGGGTCCGATTCCTATGAGCTGGGGACTGAGCTGGGGACCGAGAAGCGAGGCGATCTACGGGATCCACCACGCGCACGGCGCGTCATCCGCTCTTGACAGCGCGTGTAGGGTTCCGTAAGTGCTTGATCAGCCTTCGCGACAAAGGTGATTCGCATGTCATATCCCTCCCATGACCGCCATGATCGCCACTCGGGGTCGGCCCGGCCGAGGGTCAATCCGGCGCGAGTGTGGGGAGGCGGCGTGGCCGCCGCCGTGGTGGCCGCACTGATCGTGGTCGTCGGAGCCATGATCAGCAACCGGCTCCTGGGCATCCGCGCGCTGACTCCGTACGGGAACTCCGCTTACGGCAGCACGGCGATCACGGGATACGCGATCTCGGCCGCCACGGCCGCGCTCGTCGCGACGCTGCTGCTCTATGTCCTCATGCTGTCGACGCCGGAGCCGACCAAGTTCTTCGGCTGGATCGCCGGGCTCTTCACGGTGATCATCACGATCCTGCCGTTCATGTACTCCGTGGACCTCATCAGGCAGATCGCCACGGCCGCCATCAACCTCGTCGTCGGCATCGCCATCTTCTCGCTCCTGGCCTCGATCGGCCGCACGGCCATGGATTTCGAGCACGTATCGGACCCCGACCCGTACCCGTACGAGCAGCCCCGGGGATATGAGCCGCAAGGTTACGAGCCCCGCGGATACGACCAGCGGGGATACGACCAGCGGGGACATGAGCCCCGAGGTCACGAGCCCAGGGGACACGTGCGGCGCGGGTACGAACGTCCCGGCGAGTACGAACAGCGCGAATACGAGCAGCGCCGAAGCCGCGACCCGTACAACTGACCTCGCAGATCATCAATCGCACTGGCGGGTCGAGACCCGCCTTGTGGCATCACTCGCGTCCTTGGTTGATGGGCAGGAGTTCCTCGGCGGGCAGGGCGAACCCACGGGAAGGACCAGCGGCGCGCCTGCCGCCGGGCGGCGCCTCGGTGATGCGCAGCGCAGGCACGGACAGATCTGGTACGTACAGGACCGCGACATCAACGTCCGGATCGAAGGCGACGACACGCGCCTTATAGGCCTTGCCGTCGTCGGCCGTGACGGTGACGGACTCCAAGACCCCCGCCACCACGTGCGCCACAGTCACTACGCGCTGGGGCGCGTATACGAAACCCGTCCCCTCGAGCTTCCTGCCACATGACTGCGCCAGCCCAGAGATGCGCACCACGCTCCGCTTCTCGCTGACAGACTCCGCCGGGATCACGGCCTCACTGTCAGGCGTCGGAGAGCTGATGGGCAGCGGCCAGAAGGGCAACGTGATCGAGCACCCGCTCAGGACGAGAAGTAACGGCAGCCAGACCCAGCGCATCATGCCTCCATCGCTTCATGGGACACCTTCGCCCCTGGAAGGCCCACGGTCCTAGCCGAGGCCACCTGCACTCAGGGACATATCCGATCAAGCTACCGGCGCCTGATAACGATCATGCAGCCGAGTGGACAGGCACTTTTCGTGATGGGGGCCCTGTCTTGAAGGCCGTAGAAGCGTGGCACCTCTTCCACTCCTCGGCCCTACAGGGCAGAAGTCACATCTGTATGCGAGAAATCTTTACCCTTGTACAACAGCGGTTCCCCAGCGGCCTTCGCCAGCGCATACGCGAAGCAATCGCCGAAGTTCAGCTTCGCCGGATGACCGCTACCCCGGCCGAAATCACGGTGCCCACGAGCAGGCGCTTGGCGGCCGGTTCAGTACGACCCATGCGTTCATTTTGATCACACATGAGTTCGTCTGGAGCCAGCGGAGGGCACCAAGTCGGGACGGACAAACCGACTAAAGGGGGACATTCAATGCCCAAAGCGATCATCCCCATCATGTTCGCCCTTGCGATTGCCGTGATGCCTCACGCGGCCGCCGGCGCGCGCACGCCCCTGGACGTGAACGAACAGGACCGGACCTTCCTCCGGCAGGCGCACCAAGGCAACCTGGCCGAGATCCAGGCCGGACAGACCGCCCAGGACATGGGCGCCGGCAAGGCGGTCCGGGAACTGGGCGCCAAACTGGTCAGCGATCACACCAAGATGGACGACGACGTGACCCGGGTCGCCAAGCAGGTAGGGGTGGACCTGCCCGACAAGCCGAGCGAGGTCCAGCGCCGCCAGCTCGGGGAGTTGGCCGCCAAGAGCGGCGAAGCATTCGACCGAGCATGGCTGGCCGCGCAGATCGCCGGGCACCGCCAGAGTCTCGCCAACGGCGCCAAGGAACTGCGGAAGGGATCCTCGCCGGAGGTGAAGCAGCTCGCCACCGATGCCAAGCCCATCGTCCAGACACACCTCGACCTGCTGATGGAGGCCAAGGGCGGCACCTGAGGTCCGAAGACCGGGGAGTGTCAAAGGTCCAGGATGACGTCCTCACGTGGCCGGGAGCAGCAGATGAGCGCGTCGCCTTCGGCGGGCGCGTCGAGCGGCTCGGGCGAGTAGTCGACGCTTCCGGCCAGCAGGCCGCTCTCACAGTTGTGGCATACGCCGGTACGGCATGACCAGCGGGTGGGCACGTCACAGGCTTCGGCGAGCTCCAGCAGGCTCATGTACGCGGTGCTCCAGCTCACCGTCAGCCCGCTGCGCGCGAAGGAGACCGCGGGCCCGTCACCCGGCGGACCCGCGGGCGGGTGTACGGGAGCCACCGAAGCGCTGGTGACACCAGGAGTCAGAGACGGACCGGCGCCGAAGATCTCCGTACGTACATGGGAAGGAGCGAGCGCGGAGGCGGCGAGCGCGACCGGGAGGTCCCGCATGAGCGCGGGAGGGCCGCACACGTACGTGTCGGCGCCGCGTGGCAGGCCGAGGCCGCAGAGCAGGTCGAGGGAGAGCCGGCCCCTGGAGTGGTAGTCGACGCCCTGCCGGTCGCCTGGGGCCGGGCGGCTGTAGCAGACGTGCCGGTGCGCGTTCGCCAGCCGGCCGAGCAGGTCGCGGCTCTCGTCGGCGAAGGGGTGCTCGGTGCCGTCTCGCGCGCCGTACAGCCACCACACCTCACGAGAGGATCGCTCGGCGGCGAGCGTGTGCAGCATGGCCATGACGGGGGTGGCGCCGATGCCCGCCGAGATGAAGACAACGGGACCGTCACCGGCCACGAGCGTGAAGGCGCCTCGCGGGGCCGCGCATTCGAGGACGTCTCCGGTACGCAGATGGGCACGCAGGTATCCGCTGGCCACCCCGTGCGGCTCCTGCTTGATGCTGAGGCGATACTCCGCGCCGCCCGGCGGGCCGGACAGCGAGTAACTGCGGATGAGCGACGGCCCGCCGCCCTCGGATGGCACCCGAACGGTGAGAAACTGGCCCGGCAACGCGGCAGGAAGCGGGCCGCCGCCGGGCGCGGCAGGGAGCGGGTCGATGCCGGGCGTGGCAGGACGCGGGTCACCGTCGGAGGCGGCAGGACGCGGGTCGCCGTCGGGGGCGGCCAGCGTCACGGAGAACACGCTGGCGCTCTCCGCCTCGATCCGCTTCACCCGGAGCGGCCGGAACCCCGGCCAGGCCGGCGGCGGAGAGACGGCGGGGGCCAACCCCGCGTTGCCGCCCGCCGCGCCGGAAGCGCCGTCGGCCTGGTCGAGCAGCGCCTCCAATGACGTTCTCCAGCCAGGGCTGAGAGCGGGAATGCGCAGCGCCCGCGCGAGCTGCCGACGGGAGTGGCCCGGCAGGTACAGCAGCGCGTCGATGTCGGCGACCGTCACCTCCTCGGGACCGGAGTCGACCTTGACGAACTCCTGCCCCGCCTCCACCCGGCCCTCGACGAGGACTTTCAGGTAGAACCCCGGACGCCGGTGGGACACCAGCAACGCGGCCATCTGGGGCTCGCCCATCCGCAACCCCACCCGGTAGCAGGTGACCCGCGGCTGGGTGACCTCGAACAGCGCCTCGCCCACCTGGAACCGGTCACCGATGCGGACCTCGTCGTCCGGCAGCCCGTCGACGGTGAAGTTCTCCCCGAACTGCCCGTAGACGAAGTCGTCGCGGCCCAGGTACTCCTGCCAGTGGCGGTAGGAGTCCAGCTGGTAGACCAGGACGGCGCGGTATTCACCGCCGTGCCCGGCCAGATCCCCCTGGCCGTCACCGTCGACGTTGAGCCGCCGCACCATCCGCGGGCCGGCGACGGCGTACTTCCACACGCCGGTACGCACCGTCTTGCCCTGCCAGGCGACGTCCTGCGGAAGACCCACGTTGACCGATACCAGCCGCGCCATGCGTCCCTCCTCGCGTCAGAGTCCGTGTACGGGGCTGGACTACCGAACATACAGAACGAATAGCAACAAAACGGTCAGGGGTTGTTCGCCGGAACGGGAGCGGTGCATTGCCTATCATTAAATTATTAGTTAACTTTCCTGTATGAAGTCGCGCCCCCTAGCCGCGCTCACATTGGCTGCGGCCACCCTCGTCACCGCATTCAGTTTCGCCTCGCCCGCACAGGCCGAAATACCCGGCTATGTCAAGCAGGGCACCTATGGCTGGCCCGACCAATGCGCCGGGATCGGCTACGACGGTCAGACCAACCACACCTGGCGCCAGTACTACTGCGAAACCGTCATCCCGACCAACTGGAACGCCCCGGGCCTTTACTACCTGTGGGTGCAGTACTAAAACAGCAGGTCTAGTTCGGATCAGCACCATCAGCGAAGTGCGCCAGAACCATCTCGACCAGCGCGGCCACGTCGGCGTCGACCATCGGCTCGCCGGTCATGCCCATCCGGTGCAGCAAGGTACCGACGACGACGTCAATGAAGAACAGGACCCGGCTCTCCGGCTCGCCCAGCGCTTCCTGGAGCGCGAGCCGGTACGGGTCCTGCAACCGCGCGGACAGCATCTCGCGTACGGCCGGATCACTGACAGCGTCACTGAACACGCCCGCGAACGCGTCACCCACCCCGGGCTCGCCGATCTTCGCCGCGATCCAGTGAATGGCCGAGGACATGAGCTCGGCCCGGCTGACGCCCTCCAGCGGCACCGGGCCGAACGCGTCCAGCAGGCAGTCCACGATCAGCGCGCCCTTCGACGGCCAGCGACGGTAGATCGTCGTCTTCGCGACGCCGGCCGCGGCGGCGATGCGGTCGACGGTGGCACTCGCGTACCCGAGCTCGTGCACAGTGCTCAGCGTCGCGGCGAAGACCACGTCGTTGAGGCCGGCTCGTGGGCGACCGGGTGGCCTGGCGGATGTGGTCGTTCGGGTCATGCTCACACGATATCCCCTTGCGCTACCATCGGTATCGATACTTGCCGTAGCGAAACCAGGGGGACAGATGAGCGAGGCCACCGGTACGGAGCGGCCGCCGCTGGGCATCCGGTTGATGCATGCCCTGCGGAAGGAGCCGAACTGGTCGGGGATGACGGCCGAGGAGCTGGTCACCCTCCGCGACACGGTGAACCGCAAGCGGGCCTCCCGTCTGGCGCGGCTGATCACCGGGTTCCCTGACCGCGGCGCCATGATCCAGTGGCAAGAGGTCGCGCTACCCGACCGCCGGCTCCGGGTCCGGGTGTACCGGCCCTCGCTCGGGCACGGCGGCGAATGCCTGCCACTTGTACTCCACGTGCACGGAGGCGGGTTCGTGGGTACGGCCGTGCAGAGCGACTGGGTGAACAGTCACCTCGCCGCCCAGCTGCCCGCGGTCGTCGCCTCGGTCGAGCACCGCCTCCTCGACCCGGATACTCCGCTGTCGGCGGCCGTCGACGACGGCTGGGACGTACTGCGGCACGTGGTGCGGCATGCCGCGCAGTGGGGCATCGACCCGGCGCGGACCGCCGTCTTCGGCGAGAGCACCGGCTCGATGGTCACCGCGCTGGCCGCGATCCGGGCCAGGGAGTCCGGCCTGCCCTTGCGGGCGCAGGTGCTGGCCAACTCCCCTGTCGACCTGACCTCGGCGGGATTCGACCACGCCTCGATGCGCCAGTACGCCAACAGCCCGGCCCTCACCTTGACCCAGATGCGGTTCTTCCAGCAGCTCGCCATTCCGCCGGGGACGGATCCTCGCGCGTTGTCGCCGCTGTACGCCGACGACCTGAGCGGGCTGGCCCCAGCGCTCGTGGTGGTGCCGACCATCGATCCGGTGGCCGATCACGGCCGCTGCTACGCAGAACGGCTGCGGGCGGCCGGGACGCCCGCGCGGCTCACCGAATATCCGGGAGCGACGCACGCGTTCCTCAGCATGCCGGGTGTGGTGCCGCAGGCCAAGGCCGCGCGGGCGGAGATCGTCGAGTTCCTCCGGGAAGCCTTCGCCGGGTGACGGGTCCCGGCCTCGATCCTCGCCGCCGGACAGTCGCCCCCATCCCGAGGCACCCGGTTCACCGCAGTGCCGGTCGGGCGAGAGCGGCGCCCGCCGCGTCGATCCACGGCCGCACCTCCGCCTCCTCGGCCCGCGCCCGGTCGCCGACGCCGGCTCTCACCATTGGTCGTCGCCACCGCAAAGAACGCAAGCGCGCCGCCTCTCTGAAAGACGTATATAGGTGCCTTTCAGCTAATTGCCAGAGGTTCGTCTCCGACGACCACCTCGCACAATCAACTCCCCCGCGCCCGCCATGGGTGCGGGGGCGTCTGTATGTCGCGGAAGCTGCGGGTGTCCCATACAGATGTTCCTTCGCGCCACTGGAGGCGGTGGAATATGTGTCGTCTTCCCTGGTCGGCCTGACGAGGCTGTCGATCACGTTCATTCCGCTCCCGAGGCTAACCCGTCGCGCCGTAAGGTCGCGTCACGGCGACCACGTTCACGAGCCGTTCCAGGCCGTCAAAGTCCTTGGGGTTCGCGGTGAACAAGGGCAGCTCGTTACTGGCGGCTGTCGCGGCGATCATCAAGTCGGCGGTCCGGCTTCGTGGCTGTCGGCCCTGCGCGTACACGACAGCACAGATCTGCCCGAACATGCGGGCGGCGTCGGCGTCGTACGGCAGTGGGTCACCAAATGCCGCTTCGGCATACTGGAGCACCGCGACCCTTCCCGCGCGCTTGATCGGATCATCGGTGGCGTATGGGCCACGCGACAGCTCGCCAAGCGTGACTGCGGTGATCGCCGACTCCGCGGGCAGTTCGGCGGGATCAAAGAGCTTGAAGGCGGCCACGATGTTCGTGTCGAGAACGCCCCGCTCATGCCGGATCACAGGCCGGTCCCGCCGAACGGATCGCCTAGCTCGTCATCGATCATCGTATCCAGATCAGCCCGCACCTCGTCCCAGTCAATAGCCGGGGCTGTGGCGAAAACGGCCTGCGCCTCAGCTGTGGGAACGAACCGGCGGCGCTTGATCGGCTTCACTTCGGCCAGCGGCTCGCCGTTGATCGTCAGTATGTATCGCTTTCCCTCGCGAAGGCCGCGCGTGATGCTTCCAGAGTCGTTGACGAACTGGCGCACGCTCACCTCGGTCGGTCGAGGCATCGGAGCATCCATGGCTCAATTGTACCCCTACGTACCACGGCGTACCACGGAATACACGGACAGGTAACCGGGATCCCGCCGGGCATGATCCACATGCTGGCGGACCACACCCCGAGGGGCGCAAAGCGCTCGATACCATGGCGCTTCAGCCGCAGGCGTACGTGCGAACGACCTGGAAAGGCGTGATCGAGATGCGGGTGCTTGTCTCGGTGGACATGGAGGGAATCGCCGGGGTGGTCGATGGCGATGATGTCATCCCCGGCCACAGCGAATACGAGCGCAACCGCAAACTGCTCACGGCGGAGGCCAGCGCAGCCGTCCGCGGCGTCCACGCCTACGAGGCAGGCGCCCAGGTGCTGGTCACCGAGGCCCACGCGCGTTTCCGCAATCTTCTCCCCGAACTGCTGGACCGGCGTGCCGAGTTACTGCGTGGCGCGCCCAAACCCGGCGGAATGATGGCCGGACTGGCGGACACCATCGACGCGGTACTGTTCATCGGCTATCACGGCAAGGCGGGCACGCCCCGCTCGGTCATGGCTCACACCGTCTCTGGCGGAGTGATCGCCGACGTGCGCTGCAATGGCCGCTCCCTCGGCGAGATCGGCTTGAACACCGCGCTCGCGGCGCACAGCGGCGTACCGCCGGTGCTGGTGAGCGGCGATGACAGCGTGGCGGCAGAGGCGGCCGAGGTCGCCCCGGGCATCCGCTCAGTGGTGGTCAAGCACGCGCTGGGCGCTCGCGCCGCCGCGCTGCTGCACCCCGACGAGGCATGCGACAGGATCGAACAGGCGATACCCGAGGCCTTGGCCGGCCGTGGGGTCGTCCGTCCGCTGCGTTTCGACGGCCCGGTGCGGTTGGAAGTACGGGTGCACCGGCCGCGGATGACCGAGCACGCGCTGCTGGTGCCGGGCATGGAGCTCGAAGACGGCTGCACGCTGCGCTACGCGGCCCCGGACTTCCCGACCGCGTACCAGGTCATTGAACTCATCGCCACGCTCGGCGCCGTCTGATCCCGATCCGAGCCGATGAACGTTCACCGGCGGACGTCACAGGTCACGGAGTGATCGGAGCTCGCTGATCACATCTGCGCCGGAGGGCGCGTGATCCGGGTCCACCAGCCACTGCAGCATCAGACCGGTCAGCAACGCGAGCGGCACGGAACCGCCGAGCCCTTCTCGCCCCTGGCGCTGCCCTTTGGCGAGGTGTTCACGCACCTCTGGTGATCGCTCGGCCTGCACTACGGCCTCGAGTTGGGCCACCCACAACGCCCGATGAGTGGTGAAGCTGTCGATCAGCGCCTGCCAGCGCTGTTCCGGCTCGTCGGACGGGGTGCGACGGGCGAGTTCGTCACCGAGCTCGTCAACCGCCTCCACCAGGGCTTGGGTGAGCAGGGCGTCTTTGGAGCCGAAGTGGTAGCCGATGGCGGCGTGACTCACTCCAGCGGCCGAGGCGATGTCCCGGACGGTCGTGTGAGCCCAGCCACGTTCGATCAGGCATCGCTTGGCGCCGGCCAGCAGATCCTCTCGGTTTCCCATGCGGCGCAGCATACCGAAGAACTTGCCCATTCGGTCTATCCATTTGGTTTGACCAAATGGGCAAGACGCGCTTACGGTCATCTCCATGACCAAGACGACGGTTCTGATCTCGGGCGCCAGCGTGGCCGGGCCCGCCCTCGCCTACTTCCTGCACCGCGACGGGTACGAGGTGACCGTGATAGAGCGGGCCCCGCACCTGCGCGACAGCGGCTACGCGGTGGACTTCCGCGGCCAGGCACTCGGCGTACTGGAGGAGATGGGCATCCTCGCCGAGGTCCGGGCGCACGACACGAAGATGCGCGGCACCACGCTGGTGGACGAGAACGGCGCCGAGATCGGGCAGCTGCCCGCGGAGGCGTTCGCCGGCGAGTTGGAGGTGCCCAAGCAGGAACTGACCCGGATCCTGCACCGCATCACCGCGGACAACGTGGCGTACGTGTTCGACGACTCCATCAGCGCGCTGACTCAGCACGAGTCCGGCGTCACGGTCGAGTTCGAGCGCGGCGCCACCCGCGACTTCGACCTTGTGATCGGCGCCGACGGCGTCTACTCCAAGGTCCGGCTGCTGTCCTTCGGCCCGCACGCCGACGCGCTGCGGCACCTGGGCCTTTCCGGAGCCGGGTTCAGCACCCCCAACTACCTCGGGCTCGACCGCGCCGGACTGCTCCAGCAGACCCCGAACACGGCGATCTACCTGTTCGGCCTCGACGCGGCGGCCCCTCTCACGGTCAGTCTTTCCTTCGCCACCACCTCCCCCGCGCTGGACCGCCGCGACCGCCAGGAGCAGGAACAGGCCGTGCGGGCCGCCTTCGCCGAGCACGGCTGGGAAGCGCCCCGGCTGCTGAAGGCGATGAGCGAAGCCGACGACTTCTACTTCGGCTCCTCCTGCCAGGTCCATCTGGACCGCTGGTCCCACGACCGGGTCACGCTGCTCGGCGACGCGGGCTACTGCGCCGCGCCCACCAGCGGCATGGGCACCTCACAGGCCTTGATCGGAGCATGGACGCTCGCCCGCGGCCTGGTCGAGGCGGACGGCGACCACAAGACCGCCTTCGCCGCGTACGAGGCGGAACTGCGGCCTTACGTCACGGAGAACCAGGTGAAAGGCCGGCAAGCCGCGGCAATGTTCGGAGGGCACGCCACTCCGGCGGGCACCGAACCGCACACAACCTAAACCGCCCCGTCTGCCGACGACTCAAACTCTGACCGGCGGCGGCATCGTCCACATCAAGGACAGCCGGGGCGAACGCACGAACGCCGCTACCACCACGATTTCACCGCCCCTGGGTCACCAGGGCCGCTACGCTGGGTGTCGGCTTGACCACAAAGAAGATGTTCGGTCGGAACAGGATCCTCTGGTGACGCGCCCTCGCCTGCCCTCTGGTCGAAGTCGGGAAGTGCGAAGATGGTCATCATGAGCATGAAGCGGCAGGGCGAAGTCTTGAACGAACTGGCCATGGCGATCCGCGACATGCGAATTCCAGACGCGCCGCACATCCAGGAGGCTTCGGTTGAGCCGTACCTTGATGCCGATGGCGAGGCAGCACTCCGAGCTGTGATCATTATGGACACGCCTGACGAGAACGGGTGGCCGGCCGAATTTACCCATGCGTTGCGTAGGGAGGTGAACAAGCTTGCCGCTCAACGCCAGATCGATGAGCACGTCTACGTCAAACTGTTCACCCCGGAAGAATTCCAAGCCCGGGAAGACGTCGACGAGCCGCTCGAAGACAACAGCACAGGCGTTATTGACCAGGCCCTGACCAGGGACCAGCAGGACTGGTTGTGAGGCGAGACTTCAAGGCAGACGACTACCTCCATCTAGCCGACACCCTCGCAGGCCGTACCGCCGGGCGCGGCCGTCCTCGGACCGCCTACCTGAGGCGTGCTACCTCAACGGCCTACTATGCGCTCTTCCATGAGCTCGTACAGCATGGCGCGAAGCGCGCGGCCAGGAATGGGCCGGTCGAGCATCAGCAAGCCATCGGCCGCTGGTATGCCCATGGCAACTTCAAGAAGGTCGCCCGCTGGGTGGAGGACATCGCGGCTGGCCGTACGCCACCGAGCCCGGTCCGGCTTCTTCTGGTTGATTCCGCTTCCTGGCGCGTTCCGGTGGATCTGGAAGTGCTGGCCAGCGCGTTCAACGAGCTTCTGGAAGCCAGACATGGCGCGGACTACGACCCTGCCTTCGATGCAACCCGCCTGGACACACTCGGTCACATCAACACGGCTCGCTCCGGCATCGAGGCCATCAAGCGTATGGACAAGGCCGACCTTCATCAGTTCGACATGTTCTGCCTGCTCGCTCTCGGTGGAGACCGCATGATCAGGAACAGCTGAGTAGCGGATGCCCTGGTCGACCTGTGGCGTCAATAGCCTTCAGCCGTCGAGCCGTGGGTCGCCTGCGCCTTTGCCCATGGCATGCACCGCGACCGGTCAGCTCGCCGTCCACCGCCGGCAACGCCGCACGGGACCGGGACGCCTTGTCGTGATCGCTCACGCTCGATGTCCCGGCCCGCTCCCACCAAGGTTCGCGGACGATCCCCGGGCTCACCCCGGCAGGCCCGTCCCGCCGCCGACGCTGATCACCAGATGTGCTCCTTCTGGGTTCCGCCGGCGAGCAGGCCGGTGCCGTCGCACTCGACGATCGGTACCGGGCCGCGGATCACCGCCAGGCTGGCGTGATATCCGCGGGGTGGGTTGAGGGACAGCAGCGTCGCCTCCCCCTGTTCGGTCATGACGCGTACCGGCTCTCCCGTGCCGAGAACATCCACCTGGTCGGGGGCGTGGTCGAGGCCGACGCCCAGGGCTTTCAGCACCGCCTCCTTCCTGGTCCAGAGCCGCAGGAACGCCGACGCCCGGCTGGGCGGGTCGAGCGCGTCCAGGGCCCGGGTCTCCCGATCGGTGAGGGCGACGCCGACGAGTTCGCCTATGTCGAGGGTGTGGTCGATCGCCTCGACGTCCACGCCGACCGCCTCGACCCCGACGCCGACGGCCACGACCAGGCTGTCCCCGGCGTGCGAGACCGACAGGACGGGGGTCGAGGCCCAGGAGGTTGACGGGGCGCCGGTCCCGGGGGGCAGGCGTGGCCGGCCGTGCGGGCGCCCACACCGGTCACACGACCGATCCAGGGGAACCAGTTCGGGGGCCACGTCGAGCATCCGGCCGACGACCAGGCGCAGCAGCGCCGCGGCGGTGAGGAACCTCGCGCGGTCGGCGGGGCGGCGGTACTCCTCGTACCTGGCCCGTTCGGCGGGGTCGAGCAGCGCGGCGAGGCTGTCCCTGGCGTCCGCGACGCGCGCCCACCACACGCTCACGGCGGGCGCACCGGGCCGCACGGCCCGCGTCCCGGCGGGCACGGACAAGGCAGCCCGCGTCCCGGCGGGCACGGACAAGGCGGCCTGTGTCTCAGCAGGTACGGACAGGGCAGCCTGCTTTTCGGCAGGTACGGACAGGGCGGTCTGCGTTTCGGAGGGCAGGACCCCCGGGGCGTCCTCCGCCGACGCGGCGCTCATGAGTGTTCTCGGCGGAGGAACGTGGCGGGCAGGTCGCGGGCCACCTCGACGCCGCGGTCGGCCAGCCACGCGGGCGCGTACAGCGTCTGCGTGTAGTTGCCGCCGGAGTCCGGGCAGACGCAGACCGGGGAGGTGATCTCCGGGTGTTCGGCCAGGTAGCGGGTGCAGGCGGCGAGTACGGCCCCGCTGGAGCCGCCGAGCCTGATCCCGGTCGTTCCGGCCAGGGCGTGGCAGTGGGAGACGGCATCGGCGTCGTCCACGATGACGACGTCGTCCCAGTCCCCCTGCCGCAGGAACGCCGACGGCCGCGACGCCCCGATACCGGTCAGCAGCCGGGTGCCCGCCGGGTCGGCGAACACCCGGGACCCCGGCACGTCCACCGCGATCACCCGCGCCTTCGGCCGCCGCTGGCGCAGGTACCGGCCGAGCCCGGCGAGGGTGCCACCGGTGGACACGGCCACGAACACCGCATCCATCGACCCGGGTGCCTGCTTGTGCAGCTCCGGGCCGGTGCCCTGGTAGTGGGCCAGCGGGTTGGCCGGGTTGTGGTACTGGTCGGTCCAGACCAGGGCGGGGTCGGCGGCCAGCAGCGCGGCGACCCGGTCCAGGCGGGCCGACAGGTAGCCGCCCTGGGCGTCGCGCCGGCTGACCTCGGACAGTACGGCGCCCAGGCCGATCATCCGTTCGGCCAGCACAGGCGACAGGCTGGGGTCCACCACGGCGGTGAACGAGATCCCGAGCGCGCGGGCCGCGGACGCCAGGGCGACACCGAGGTTGCCGGATGTGGACTCGACCAGGGCGGCGCCCGGCACGTCGAGCCGGTCGGCAACCGAACGCAGGAGGCTGAGAGCGGTGCGATCCTTGATGGAGCCCCAGGTGCCGGCCCCTTCGAGCTTCAGCCGTACGATCACCCGCCGGCTTTCTACCTCGGCACCGACGCAGACGAGCGGGGTGGGCGGCGTACCGGCCCCGAGCCGCCGCAGCTCCTCCCGCACGCTCCCGCCCCGGACCCCGAGGACCGCCCTCCCGGAGGAGGCGGCCAGGGTGGAGGCGGTCGCGGTCACGGTGGAGGCGGCCACGGTGGACGGCGCGCTCATCGGGCCTCCCCCGCCCTGCCGACCCGGTGCGCCTGCTCCGTCTGCTCCGTCTGATCTCTCTGCTCTGTCTGCTCTGTCTGATCCGCTCGGTCGAGCCAGCGCGCGATGTGGGCGGCCAGTTCGTCCACGTGCGGCGGGGCCATAACGTCCAAGTGGCCGTGGCGGAACCGGCCGACCGGCACGTCCCCGCCGCGTAGCCGGCGCCATTCGCGCAGGTATGCCTCGTGCGTGAGTCCGCCCTTGGCGTCGTGCCCGTCGCCCATCAGGTCGTCGGTGAGCATGATCTCGACGGGCACGGCGGCGGGCCGCGGCCGGTCGAGCTGGGCGGCCTCGGCCATGCCGCGCCAGAGCCGCAGCCGGGGCGCCCAGTCCTCGTGCAGATCCTCCTCGGTGATCGGCCGCCCGTCGTTGTCGTCCACGACGGCCGCCAGCACCTCGGCCAGCTCGGCCCGCATCTTGCCGTCGCCGTCGGCGGACAGCTCGGCCCGCGCCTTGCCATCGCCACCGTCGCCAGTGACGGCCAGCTCGGCCCGCGCCTTGCCGTCGCCGCCGTTGGCGGCCAGTGCGGAGAGGAGTGCTTCGCCGCGTCTGAGCAGCCGCAGGTGCAGCGGCTCGTCGACGGCGGGCAGGCACGGGTCGAGCAGCAGCAGCTCGACCTCCTCGCCCAGGTCGCGCAGCCGGGCCGCCATCTCCCACACAACCCCGGTCCCACCGCACCACCCGAACAGCCGGTACGGCCCCGCGGGCTGCGCGGCCCGCACCTCGGTCAGGTACGCCTCCGCGAGCCGCCAGACAGGGGTGGCGGCGGCGTCCTCGTCCACGAGCCCGGGATGCTGGAGCGCCACGAACGGGCGGTCCCCCGGCAGCCGACGGGACAGCTCGCGGTACCAGTGCACGCTGCCGCCGCCCGGATGCACGGCGAACAGCGGCGCCCGCTCCCCCGACGCCCGGAACCACACTGCCGCCAGGCCCGGCCTTTCCCGCTCCACGCCCGCACCACCGGTCGAGGGCGCCACGTCCGGGCTGCCGGTCGAAGGCGCCACAACCGCGCCACCGATCGAAGGCGTCACGCCCGCGCCGACAGTCGCCCCGGCCAAGGCCCGCGGAACGGTGTCCGTGCCGAGCGAGGCGGCCGTCATTCCGGGAAGAGCCGCCGTACCAGGAAGAGCCGCCATACCGGGAAAGGCCGCCGTACCAGGAAGAGCCGCCGTACCGGGAAAGGCCGCCGTACCGGGAAGGGAGGCGAGAGCCGCCGCGAGGGCGGCGACCGTGCGGTGGAGCATGATGTCGCGGGCCGTCACTCGGACGCCCGCGCCGGCCTCAAGCCGTGCCGCCGCCCGCATGGCCGCCAGCGAGTGCCCGCCGAGCTGCAGGAAGTCGTCCTCCCTGCCGATCGCGTCCACTCCCAGCACGGCCGCGAACGCCTCGGCCGCCGCGCGTTCCAGCCCGTCCCGGGGCGGCCCGGACCCGGTGCGCGGGTCTGGACGGTGCCCTCCGGGGGCGGGCAGGGCGGCGCGGTCCACCTTGCCGCTCGCCGTCAGCGGGAACGCCTCGAGCGCCACCAGGTGATCGGGCACGAGGTGCGCCGGCAGCAGCCCGCCGAGGTGGGCGCGCAGCCGTGACACGTCGATGGTGCCCGGCATGACGTACCCGACCAGCCGCCGGTCGCCCGGAGTGATCTCACGGGCGGCCACCGCGGCCATGCGGACGCCCGGGTACCTGTTCATGGTCGCCTCGACCTCGCCCGGCTCGATGCGGTGGCCGCGGATCTTGAGCTGGTCGTCCATCCGCCCCAGGAAGTCGAACCCGCCGTCCGGCCGCAGCCGGGCCAGGTCGCCGGTGCGGTAGAGCCGCGCGCCAGGTTCGGGGCTGAAGGGATCGGGGACGAATCGGTCGGCGGTGAGCACCGGTCGGCCGAGGTAGCCGCGGGCCACGCCGGGGCCGCCTATGTGCAACTCGCCCGGCACGCCCAGCGGGACCGGCCGGCTGAGGTGGTCGAGGACGTACGCGGTGGTGTAGGCGATGGCCGGGCCGATGGGGACGGGCCCGGTGACCGGCTGACCGGGATCGAGGGGGTGGCAGGTGGCATACGTGGTGGTTTCGGTGGGTCCGTACGCGTTCACCAGGCGGGTGGCCGGAAGGGCGCGGCGGGCGCGTTCGAGGTGTTCGGCGGAGACGGCCTCGCCGCCGGTGATGAGGGTGCGCAGGCCGCGCAGGCCGGTCAGGTCGCCGTCCATCATCAGCTTGAACAGTCCGTGCGTGACGAACGTGCAGGTCACTCCGTGCCGGGTGATCACCTCACGCAGCTCGCGGGCGTCCAGCAGGCCGGGCGGAGCGACGACCAGCCGGCCGCCGTGCAGCAGCGCGCCCCAGATCTCGTACGTGGCGGCGTCGAACGTGATCGGCGAGTGCAGCAACTGCACCTCCCCGGGGCCGAACTCGGCGTAGGTCTGGCCGGTGACCAGCCGGACCACGCCCCGATGCGGGACCGCCACGGCCTTGGGTCGGCCGGTCGAGCCCGAGGTGTAGATGAGATACGCCAGGTCGTAAGGCGTGACCGGCGCGAGCGGCGGTGCGGCCGGACCGCCGCCGGTGGCCTCGGTCGTCTCGGTCGCCTCGGTCCTCTCGGTCCTCTCGGTCCTCTCCGTCCTCTCCGTCCTCTCCGTCCTCTCAGTGGTCTCGGTGGCCTCGATCGCCTCGATCGCCTCGATCGCCTCGCCGAGGAGGATCGTGTCCAGGCGCCCGATGGCGCTCGCGAGGTCGGCGGAGGTGATCACGAGCCGGGGCGCCGCGTCGGTCAGCAGTTCGGCGATCCGAACGGGCGGGTCGGTGGCGTCCAGGGCGAGGTACGCGCCGCCCGCCTTGAGCGCGGCCAGGACCGCCACGATGAGGCGGGGCGAGCGGTCCAGGCAGATCCCGACGATGTCTCCCGGCCGCACACCCCGGCCGGCGAGCCGGTGCGCCAGGCGGTTCGCGGCGGTGTCGAGCTCCGCGTAGGTCAGCCGCTCCGGCTCGCTTCCGCAGGCCGTGGAGGAGCCCACCGTAGACGAACGCTCCGTGGACAAGGGGCCCATGCGGCCGACGGGTGGCGGGCTTGAGACCGGCGCGACCGCGAACTCGACCGCGATCGCGTCCGGCGTCCGGGCCGCCTGTGCGGCGAAGAGCTCGTGGATCGACAGCCCCGGCAGGGACGGCGCGGCGTCCCTGCCGGCCAGGGCGCGGCGGTGTTCGGCCGGTGGGACCAGGTCAGCCCGCGCATACCCAACTGGGTCGACCGGCGAGAGCAGGTCGGCTTGCGCGTCCCCGTCCGGGTCGGCCGCCATCGCGGCGAGCACCGACGCGTACAACGCGGCCAGCCGCTCCCCCCACGCCGGCCGGACGGCGCGCGGCGAGGCGGACAGCACCACCGCGCCAGGCTCCGTGGATACCACCAGCGCGAAGTCGGTGGCGCTGCGGTCGTCGGTCTCGGCCAGGTCGAGCGCGTCCCGGTCCAGCACGTGGAAGTCGAGATAGTTGAACAGCACGTCGATCAGCGGCTCGTCCGGGCTCCACCGCCGCTGCATCTCCGGCGCGGGGAAGCGGCGGTGCGGCCACAGCGCCGTCTCCTCCGCGAACACCTCCCGCACCAGCTCACGCCAAGTGGCCGCGCCGGTGCCGGTCGCGAACGGGACGACGTTCAGGAACATGCCGCGCGCCCGATCCCCACCGGCCACCTCGGGCCGCCCATTCACTCCGAGCCCGGTACGGAACGCCCGCTGCGTGGTCACCATGCTCATGACGCGCACATGCGCGGCCAGGAACACGCTCTTGAGCGGCGCCCCGGCAACCTTCGCCAACGCACGCAGCCCCGGCATCAGCTCCCCGACGGGCACCCGCAGGTCATAGGGGAACGGATCATTGGTGCAGGCCCCCGGCTCACCCTCCGGGGCGGGGATGTCCGCGGTCCGTGCCTCGGGGAGCCGGAGACGCTCGAAGGGAATGTCCGCGGTCCACGCCTCGGGAAGCCGGAGACGTTCGAAGCCGCGCACCCGGCTCTCCCAGAAGTCACGTTGCTCGGCCGAGGCGAGCGCGGCCCGTTCCAGCCCGACGGCGTCGGCGAACCGGACGGGACACGGCGCCGGCTCGGGCACCGGCCGGCCGTCACGGACCGCCCGGTACACCTCCAGCAGCTCGGTCAGCAGCGAGTTGTGGCTCCAGCCGTCGAGGATCGGGTGGCATTCCACCCAGCCGAGTCGCCATCGCCGTTCGTCGAGCCGCTGGGCGTACAGCCGCCACAGGGGCGCGCGCCCCAGGTCGAACGGCTGCCGCCGCTCCCGGTCGAGCGCGGCGGCCGCGGCGGCGCGCTGTTCGGCGGCGGGCAGCGCGGTGAGGTCCTCGACGGTGATGTGCGCACGAGCTTCGGGGTGTACGAGTTGCATCGGCTCGGAGTACGCCGCCAGGTCGAAAGAGGTGCGCAGCACGTCGTGCCGGGCGGCCAGCGTCTCGGCGGCCTTGGTCAGGGCCCCGAGCGAGAACGGCCCGTCGTCGCGTACCAGGTAGGAGGTGACGTTGTGGTACGGGCTCAGCTCGCCATCGGCGGCCAGCTCGACCAGCATGCCGGCCTGCACCTGGGTGAGCGGGTACGCGTCTGCCACCGATGGTGGCAGCAGCGCCCGGTCGGCGGGACGGACGTGGACGAACGGCGCCGAGGGGACGTGTCCGGCGGACGTTCCGGGAGTCATGACGGTGGCCAGGGCGGCGGGGGTCTGGTGCCGGAACACGTCCTGCACGCCCGCCTCCCAGCCGGCCTCCCGCAGCAGCCCGATGGCCCGCAGCGCCCGGATGGAGTCGCCGCCCAGCTCGAAGAAGTTCCCGTGGGCGCCGACGGCGGGCAGGTCCAGCGCGGCGGCCCAGGCGCTGGCGGCGGCCCGCTCGGCCGGGTCGCGGGGCGCCACGAACGCGTCGTCCGCCTCGGCGGCCCGGGGCGCCGGAAGGGCGTCGCGGTCGAGCTTGCCGTGCGCGGAGACGGGCAGCGCGTCCAGCGTCACCACGAACGCCGGCACAAGGTAGGCGGGCAATCTCCCGACCAGCCACCCCCGCACCTGCCGGCCGTCCAGCCCTCCGCTGCCAGCCCCCACCGCACGAGAGCCATCCGCACAAGCACTGTCCTCACCAGAGCCGTCCGCACGGGAGCCGTCCGCACAAGCACTGTCCTCACGAGAGCTGTCCGTACGGGAGCCGTCCGTACGAGAGCCGTCCGTACGGGAGCCGTCCGTACGGGAGCCGTCCGTACGAGAGCCGTCCGTACGAGAGCCGTCCGCACAGGCCGTGCCGACCACGTACGCCACGAGCCGGTCGTCGCGCACGATCACGGCCGCCGCCCCCACCCCCGGATGCTCCAGCAGCACCGACTCGACCTCCCCCGGCTCGATCCGGTGCCCCCGGATCTTCACCTGGTGGTCCCGCCGCCCCAGGTAGTCGAGCGTCCCGTCGGCCCGCCGCCGCACGACGTCCCCGGTCCGGTAAAGGCGCCCCGCCCCGTACGGGTTCGGCACGAACCGCTCGGCCGTCAGTCCCGGCCGCCCCAGGTACCCCCGCGCCAGCCCGACCCCGCCGATGTGCAGTTCCCCCGGTACGCCGACCGGCGCCGGCTGCATCGCCTCGTCCAGTACGTGTACGGCGATGTTGTCGATGGGCCCGCCGATGGGCACCCGCGCCTCGGCCCACCCGGGCCGGCACGCCCAGGCGGTGACGTCCACGGCCGCTTCGGTGGGCCCGTACAGGTTGTGCAGGCGGGCGCCGAGCAGATCGTGGAAGCGGCCGGCCAGGTCGGCGGGCAGCGCCTCGCCGCTGCACATGACCTCCCGCAGCGAGGTGCACGCCCCGACACCGGGCACGTCCAGGAACGAGCGCAGCATTGACGGCACGAAGTGGCAGACGGTCACCTGTTCGTCGACGATCAGGTCGCGCAGGTACGCCCCGTCGCGGTGCCCGCCAGGCGCGGCGACGACCAGCCGGGCGCCTTCGGCCAGCGGCCAGAAGAACTCCCACACCGACACGTCGAACCCGAACGGCGTCTTCTGCAGCACCGCGTCGTCCGGGGTCAGCCGGTAGGCGTCCTGCATCCAGTCGAGCCGGTTGGCGATGGCCCGGTGGGAGACGACGACGCCCTTGGGCCGCCCGGTCGAGCCGGAGGTGTAGATGACGTACGCGGCGCCGTCGGGGTCGCGCGGCACCGGCGGCGGTGTCGCCGGGTACGCCGCCAGGTCGAGCCCGTCGAGGACGACGGCGTCCGGCGGGCACAGGTGAGCGTGCGCGGCGCTGGTCAGCACCACGTGGGCGGCCGAGTCGGCGACGAGGTAGGCGATCCGGTCGCGCGGGTACTCGGGGTCGATCGGCACGTACGCGGCCCCCGCCTTGACGGTGGCGAGCAGCGCGGTCACCAGATCGGCCGAGCGGTCGAGGCAGACGGCGACCCGGCTCTCGGGTCCGGCGCCGCGCGAGCGCAGCAGCCAGGCGAGCCGGTTGGCCGCGGCGTCGAGCTCGCCGTAGGTCATGGTCCTGGTGGCGGCGTCGAGCTCGCTGGACCTCATGGTGCCCGCAGGGGTGACGAGCTCTCCAGACGACATGGTCCCCGCGGGCGTGACGAGGGCGACGGCGTCGGGGTCGCGGGCGGCGCGAGCGGCGAACCTGTCGGGCAGGCAGTGCGCGGTCCGGTCCACGGTGGTGGCGTTCCAGCCGGTCAGCAGGCGTTCGCGTTCGGCGGTGGAGGTGAGGGCGATCTCGCGTACAGGCACGCCGGGGGTACGGCCGGCCCGGCGCAGGAACGTGACCAGGTGCCCGGCCAGCCCTTCGGCGGTGGCCCGGGTGAACAGCGCCGTCGGATAGACCAGCGCGCCGCGCAGCGACCCGTCGGGCCGCAGGGTGAGGTCGAGGGCGATGTCCACGCGGGCGGGCGACCAGCCGACCGGCTCCTCGACGACGGTCAGCGGTCCGGCGGCGCGGGCGGCCGCCGTGTCCTCGCGGTAGGTGAGCAGGGCCTGGAACAGCGGGTTGACGGCCAGGTCGCGGCCGGGCCGCAGCTCCTCGACGATCCGCTCGAAGGGCACGTCCTGGTGGTCGTATGCCTCGGTGACGGCGGTCAGCGCCCGGCCGACCAGGTCGCCGAACGAGGGCTCGCCGGACAGGTCGCCGCGCAGCACGAGCGTGTTGGCGAAGTAGCCGGGCAGCCGCTCGAACTCCACCCTGCTCCGACCGGCGACGGGGGTGCCGACGGCGACGTCGTCCGTGCCCGTGTACCGGCCGAGGACCGCCCAGAAGGCGGCGAGCAGCGTCATGAACGGCGTGGCCGAGCGGCGCGCCCCCTCGGCCAGCGCGGCGGCGGCCTCGGCGGCGGGCACGTCGAAGGTGACGACGTCGCCCGTGGCGTCCCACTCGGCGGGGCGGGTGCGGTCGGCGGGCAGCTCCAGCGGGGCGACGCCGGCCAGCCGCCGCGTCCAGTAGCCGAGCTGGCGGGCGGCGGCCGGACTGGCCAGGAACGCACGCTGCCAGTCGGTGTAGTCGGCGTACTGCAGGGCGGGCGCGGCCGGGACGCCGCCGGCGTACTCCGCGCACAGCTCGTCGACCAGCACGTCCATGGTGACGCCGTCCACGGCGATGTGGTGGCCGGTCAGCAGCAGTACGTGCTCGCCGCCGGGCAGCGCGAACAGCGCGGCGCGCAGCGGCCACTCGGCGGCCAGGTCGAAGGGCCGTTCGCCTTCCTGCGCGAGCAGCGCGTCCAGGGCGGGGCGCGGGCGGCGAGTGCCCGCGGCGACGATGCCGCGCACCCGCAGGTCCCGCTCCGCCGACAGGTCCACGCTGGTCAGCGGCACCTGGCCGGGCGGGTCGACGAGCTGGTACGGCTCGCCGCCGGATTCCGCGTACCGGGTGCGCAGGATCTCGTGGCGGGCGGCCAGGCCGTCGAGCGCGGCGCGCAGCCGGGCGGCGTCCAGCGGGCCGCGCAGCCGCAGCGCCACCGGGACCAGGTACTCGGTGCCGCCGGGGCGGATCCGGTCGAGCGACCAGAGGCGGCGCTGGCCGGCCGACAGTGGCGGCGGACGGTCTCGGTCGGTGCGGGCGGCGATGAGCGTGGGCTTGGAGCGTCGGCTCCGGTCGAGGTAGCGGCGCACCAAGAGCCCGGCGTCCGGCGGCGTCGTGGTCGTCATGCTTGGTCTCCTTCGGAGAGCAGGGACATCGTCTGCTCCCGCGTCCAGTGGGAGATCTCCTCCGTGATGGCGTGCTCCAAGAGCTCGCCGAGCGCGGCGACGGTGCGCGCCTCGAAGATCTGACGCAGGGACAGGGGCAGGTCGAACGCCTCGCGCAGGCGCAGCAGCACCCGAGAGGCGAGCAGCGAGTTGCCGCCCAGGACGAAGAAGTCGTCGTCGCGGCCGACCCGTTCCAGGCCGAGTACCGCGGCCCAGACGTCGGCGACGTACTCCTCCATCTCGGTACGTGGCGGTGTGTAGCGGTTCGCGGGCTGGGGGCGGCTCCAGTCGGGGTCGGGCAGGGCCTTTCTGTCGGTCTTGCCGTTCGGGGTGTGCGGTAGGGCGGCCAGCTCCACCCAGGCGGCGGGCACCATGTAGTCGGGCAGCCGTTCGCGCAGGTGGGCGGCCAGGTCGGTGGGGGTGACGCCGGGTTCGGCGACGACGTAGCCGACGAGCCGCAGGTCGCCGAGCGGGGAACGTCTGGCCTCCACGACGCCGGTGCGCAGCCCCGGGCAGGTGGCCAGGACGGCCTCGATCTCGCCGGGCTCGACCCGGAAGCCGCGGATCTTGATCTGCCGGTCCGCGCGGCCGACGAACTCGATGATCCCGTCGGCGCGGCGGCGGACCAGGTCGCCGGAGGCGTACATGCGGGCGCCGGGCAGTGGCGCGTACGGGTCGGGCAGGAAGCGGGCGGCGGTCAGGGCGGGCGCGCGGTGGTAACCGCGGGCGACCCGGCTGCCGCCGACGTACAGCTCGCCGACGACGCCGTGCGGGACGGCCGACAGGTTCGCGTCCAGGACGTACGCGCCGGTGCCGGGCAGCGGACGGCCGAGCGGGACCAGCGTGTCGGGGGGTTCGCCGAGGTCAGTGACAGTGTGGGCGGTGGTGGCGATGGTCGCCTCAGTGGGCCCGTAGCCGGTGTGGAAGCCGGCGGGCAGGCCGGTCGCGGCCCACATCGCCGCGTCGGCGTAGGTGACGGCGTCGCCGCCCACGCTCATCAGCCGCAGCCCGGCCAGCCGGCCGTCGCCGGGGCGCAGCGCGGCGACCAGCTCGCGGTAGTAGGCGGGGGTGACGTCGAGTACGGTGACGCGGCTGCGGGTGAGCTGGTCGGCCAGGTCGCCGGGCAGGGTGGCACGGGGGTCGGCGACCACGACGGTCGCACCGGCCATCAGGGTCGCGGCGATCTGGTCCAGCGAGGCGTCGAACGTCACGGACGCCATGAGGGCGAAGGCGTCGCCGGGTGCGAGGCCGTAGGCGCGGGCCTGGACGACGCAGTGCTGGGCGTATGAGCCGTGCTCGACCTGCACGCCCTTGGGACGGCCGGTGGAGCCGGAGGTGAAGATCATGTACGCCAGGTCGCCGGGATCCGGCTCGGGCAGGGGCACGTCGGGCGGGGCACCCTCCGCCACGACCGGCACGGCCACGACGGACCCGGACGGACCGGACCCGAACGGACCCGACTCGGACGAGCCGGTCACCCATAGGTCCGTCACGGACGAGGCGCTTGCGGGCGCGGACCCGTCCGTCACGACGGCGACCGGGGCGATGTCGGCCAGCAGCGCGGCGAGTCGTTCCGGCGGCGAGTCCGCGTCCACCGGCACGTACACGCCCCCGGCCCGCAGGATGCCGAGCAGCGACACCGCCACCAGCGACCCGCGCGGCAGGCACGAGGCCACGCACTCCCCCGGCCGTACTCCCACCGCCACCAGCCGCGCGGCCAGGTGCCCCGACAGCCGGTCCAGCTCGGCGTAGGTGTAGGTCCCGGTCCCGCCGTCGCCGGCCGCCTCGGTGAGGGCGACCGCGCCGGGCGTGCGGCGGGCCCAGTCGGCGACCGCGGCGGCCACCAGCGGGGTGGCGAACGGCTCGTCCGGCTCGTCCACGTCCACCAGCCGCACGTCCGACGGCCGGGCGGCGGGGTCGGCGGCGCACGCGCCGAGCAGCAGCAGGAAGTGCTCGGCCAGCTGGGCCACGGTGCCGGGATCGAACAGCGCGGCCGCGTACTCGAACTCCGCCGTCCACCCCCCGTCGCGCCCCTCGCCGAGGGTCAGCGTCAGGTCGCACATCGCCGCCCGCCGCGTCACCGGGAACGGCCCGACGGCCAGCCCGTCCAGCCGGTACGGCGTCAGCGCCGTGTCCTCGACGGCCAGCATCGCGTCGAGCAGCGGCACCCGGGACAGGTCGCGTTCGACGCCGAGCGCGTCCACGAGGTCCTCCAGCGGCACGTCGCGGTGATCGAGGGCGGCCAGCACACCTTCGCGAGCCCGGTCCACGAGGGTGCCGAAGTCCGGCTCGCCGGACAGGTCGGCGCGGGTGAGCATGGTGTTGACGAAGCAGCCGACGAGGTTCTCGACGGCGCGCAGGTCCCGCCCGGCGACGGGCGCGCCGACCAGGAACGACGTGCGGCCGGTGTAGCGGCCGAGCAGCGCCTGGAAGGCCGCCAGCCAGGTCATGAACGGGGTGGCGGCCCGCTCGCGGCCCAGGTCGAGGATGGGGCGGGCGACGCCGGCCGGGATCCGGAAGGTGTGCACGGCGCCGCGCGGGTCGCGCACCGGCGGCCGGGGCCGGTCCAGCGGCAGGTCGAGCGCGGGCACGCCGGCCAGCTCCGCCCGCCAGCGGGCCAGCCGCCGGCGGCGGGCCTGACCGGCCTCGGGACCGTTCTCCCAGATGGCGTAGTCGGCGTACTGGACGGGCAGCGGCTCGGGGGCCGGCCGCTCGCCGGCGCGCAGCGCGTTGTAGGCGTCGCCGAGCTCGCGGGCGATGACGTCGAGGGAGCGGCCGTCGCAGGCGATGTGGTGGGTGAGCAGCAGCAGTACGTGGTCGTCGGTGCCGATCCTGGCCAGCGCCACCCGCAGCGGGGCCTCCGCGGCCAGGTCGAACGGGCGGGCGACCCACCGCTCGACCAGCTCCGCCGCCTGCCGCTCGGGGTCCGGGCGGCCGGACAGGTCCACGCGGTACGGCTTGAGCGGCGTGGGCGGGTCGACGACCTGGCGGGTCTCGCCGTCCGCGGCCTCGTACCGGGTGCGCAGGACGGCGTGCCGGTCGCGTACGGACTCGACGGCGGCCAGCAGGGCGGCCTCGTCGAGCGTGCCGCGCAGGCGCAGCGCGATCGGGGCCAGGTACTCGGTGCCGGCGGGGTCCATCGCGTACATCAGCCACATGCGGCGCTGCGCGGCGGACAGGGGCACGTGCTCCCCGGCGACGCCGGGAGCGGATCGGGCGGCCGCGTCCGAGGCGATCTCAACGGTGCCGGTGAGAGCGGGGCCGAGGAGAGCGGGGCCGGTGGGATCGGTGCGGGTGGCGTCGGCGGGTGCTTGTGCGGCGGTGGGGACCGGACCGGGCGGCTCGGGCTGAGCGGGTTGGGCGGCCGACAGCCGCCTGGCCAGCTCGGCCACCGTCTTCGCGTCCAGCAGCGCCCCCATCGTCACCGGCACCGTGAACGTCTCCCGCAGCCGCGACACCGCCCGCATGGCGAGCATCGAGTTGCCCCCGGCGGCGAAGAAGCTGTCGTGCACACCGACCCGCTCCAGCCCGAGCACATCGGCGAACACCGAGGCGATCACCTCTTCGGCCGGGTCGCGCGGCGCCACGTACGCTCCGCCGCGCGGGACGAACAGCGCGGCGTCCGGCGCGGGCAACGCCGCCCGGTCCAGCTTGCCGCTCGGTGTGTACGGGAAGCGGTCCAGGACCACGACGGCGTCGGGCACCATCGGCTCGGGCAGCCGTTCCGACAGGTACAGCCGGAGCTTGTCCACGGACAGGTCGGGCCGGCTGGCCGGCAGCACGTACGCGATGAGGCGGGTGTCGCCGTGCGGATCGGCCCCGGCGGCGACGGCCGCGGCGGTCACGTCGGGGTGAGCGGCCAGGACGGCCTCGACCTCGCCCGGCTCGACGCGCACGCCGCGTACCTTGACCTGGTGGTCGAGGCGGCCGAGGAAGTCGATCGCGCCGTCGGCCCGCCAGCGGGCCAGGTCGCCGGTCCGGTACACGCGGCCGCCCGGCGGGCCGTACGGGTCGGGCACGAACCGGGCGGCCGTGTGGGCGGGGTTGTGCAGGTAGCCGCGGGCCAGGCCGTCCCCGGCGACGCACAGCTCGCCGGGCACGCCGACCGGCACCGGGCGGGACTCCGCGTCGAGGATGCGGATCGCGGTGTTGTCGATCGGGCCGCCGATGGGCACGGTCCCCTTGCCGGACAGGTGGCCGCCGGTGGTGATGCCCGGCCGGTACGGCCAGGCGGTCACGTCGATGGAGCACTCGGTCGGCCCGTACGTGTTGTGCAGCTCCGCGGGCAGCCGGGCGGCGAGCCGCGCGCACAGGTCGGCGGTCAGCGGCTCGCCGGCGGAGAACACCAGGCGCAGGGCCGCACAATCGGACAGGCCGGGCTCCTCGGCCAGCAGGCCGAGCATTGACGGGACGGCCTGGAGCACGGTCACGCCGTGGGTGGCGGCGTCGGCGACGATCAGCGCGGGGTCGCGTTCGGCGCCCGGGGAGGCGAGCACGACGGTGCCCCCGACGGCCAGCGGGGCGAAGATCTCCCACCCGGCCGCGTCGAACGCGATCGTGGTCTTCTGCAGGACCCGGTCGGCCGCGGTCAGGGCGTGCCGGCGGACGGTCCATAGGACGCGGTTGACGATGCCGCGATGGGTGATGACCACGCCCTTGGGCGTACCGGTGGACCCGGACGTGAAGATCGCGTACGCGGGCGCATCCAGATCGACCTGCGGCGCGCCCGCCAGGGCGGGTGAAGCACCAGGAGCGGGTGCGGGGTCGAGAGCGGGTGGGGCGTCGGGCGCGTTCAGGTTCGGCGGCGGGATGACCAGCGGCGGCCGGGTGGCGAGCCGCGCGGCGAGGTCGCCGTCCGTGACGATCGCCGCCGCCCGCGACTCGCGCAGCACCGCGGTCAGCCGTTCCGCCGGGTGCCCGGGGTCCAGCGGCACGTACGCCGCCCCTGCCTTCAGCACGCCCAGCAGCGTCACCACCAGCGCCGTCCCGCGCGGCAGCGCGACCGCGACCAGGCTTTCCGCCCCGATCCCGGCAGCCCGCAGCCGCCCGGCCAGGGCACCGGCCGCGGTGTCCAGCTCAGCGTAGGTGACCGTGCGTGTTCCGTCTGCCAAGGCGGTCGCGCCCGGTGTGGCCGCCGCCTGCCGCTCGAACAGGGCGTGCAGCGGCAGGCCTGGACGGTCGGCGGCGGTGGCGTTCCAGCCGGTGATCAGGTCGTGGCGTTCGGCCTGGGTGAGGAGGTCGACGGTGTCCAGCGGCCGGCCGGAGTCGTCGAGGACCTGGCTGAGCACGGACACGTACCGCTCCGCGAACGCCTCCATGGTGGCCCGGTCGAACAGCCCGGTCGCGTACTCCAAGCTCGCGGTCAGGGTCCCGTCACGGCCCTCGGCGACCTCCAGGGTCAGGTCGAACTTCGCGGTCCGCGGCGCGACGGGCACCTCGGAGACCTCCAGGGCGCCGAGCCGCGGAGTGGCGGCGCGGGCGTTCTGGTAGGAGAACATCACCTGGAAGAGCGGGTTGCGCGAGGCGTCGCGTTCGGGGGCGAGCTCCTGCGCCAGCCGCTCGAACGGCAGCGCCTGGTAGGCGAACGCGCCGAGTACGTCGTCGCGGACCCGGTCGAGCAGCTCGCCGAACACCCGGGCTCCGGCCAGGTCGCCACGCAGCACCACCGTGTCGACGAAGAACCCGATCATGGTCTCCTCGTCCGGCGTGTCACGCCGGGCGACGGGCGTGCCGACGACGGTGTCGTCCTGCCCGCAGTAGCGGCCCAGCAGCAGGTGGAACGCGGCCAGCAGCACCATGTACGGGGTTGCGCCGCGCTCGCGGGCCAGCGCCCTGACCCGGGCGGCGAGGTCGCCGGGGAGGCGGAAGCCGAGGGTGCGGCCGCGCCGGTCGCGCACCGGCGGGCGAGGCCGGTCGGCGGGCATGGCGAGGTCGCGCAGCCCGGCCAGCCGATCGCGCCAGTACCGCAGCGCCTCGGCGTCGTCGGGCTGCCCGCGCTGGCCGACGGCGTGGTCGGCGTACTGGGCGGGCAGCGGCGGCAGGTCCGGCGCGGTCCCTGCTGCGGCGGCTCGGTAGCGGGTGTCCAGCTCGTCGGTGAGCAGGGTGAGCGACCAGGCGTCGCAGGCGATGTGGTGGACGGTGAGCAGGAGCACATGCTCGTCGGGGCCGAGCCGCACCAGCGTGGCCCGCAGCGGCCACTCCCTGGCCAGATCGAACCCGCGCGCGGCCTCTTCGGCGAGCAACGCCTCCAGCCGCCGGCCACCACCCGGGTCGTGGGGGGCGGTGTCGCCGAAAGCCGGGCCTTGGTGAGCCGGGTCGTAGGGGGCGGTGTCGTCGGAGGCCAGGTCGTGGCGGGCCAGAGGCAGCGCCGTCGCCGGGTCGACGACCTGGCGCGGCTCGCCGTCGCGCAGCTCGTACCGGGTGCGGAGCACGTCGTGCCGGGCGACCAGCCCGTCGAGGGCTTGGCGGAGCGCGGCGGGGTCGAGCCGGCCGCGCAGTCGCCATGCGATCGGGGCGACGTAGTCGGCGCCGCCGGGAAATATCCGGTCGAGCAGCCACAGCCGTTCCTGCGCGTACGACAGGGGTGCGTCCTGACGCCGGACGGCGGGCACCTCGGGCGCGGTGGCGGGCTGCGGCTCGGCCTCGGTCCCCCGCGCGGTCAGTGCCTCGAACATCCGGGCCCCGAGAAGTTCGGCGAACCCGGCCACGGTCGGCGCCGCGAACAGGTCCCGCACCCCCACGGTGACGGGCAACCGGGCACGGACCTTGGCGACGGCCTGGGCGGCGGTGAGTGAGTTGCCGTCCAGGTCGAAGAAGGAGTCCTCGGCGCAGCACCCGGTCAGCCCGAGCACGGCCGCGAACGCCTCCGCGACCAGCTCCTCGATGGGCGTGCGCGGCGGCGTGCCGGTCCGGGCGGGCGTGAGTGCGCCGTCGCCGGGCTCGGGCAGCGCGGCGCGGTCCACCTTGCCGTGCGGGGTGACGGGCAGCTCGGGCATCGGTACGTACCCGGCCGGGATCATGTGCTCGGGCAGCCGTTCGGCGAGGTAGGCGCGCAACCGGGCGGCGTCGGGCGCGGCCCGGCCGGGGACCGGCACCAGGTACCCGGCCAGCCGGCCGGCCGCGTCGAGGCGGGCGGCGGCCTGGGCGACGTCCGGGTGGCCGGACAGTACGGCCTCGATCTCGCCCAGCTCGACGCGGTGGCCGCGGATCTTCACCTGGCCGTCGACGCGGCCGAGGAACTGCAGCTTCCCGCCGGAGTCGAGCCGGGCGTGGTCGCCGGTGCGGTAGGCGCGGGCACCGGGCGGCCCGGACGGGTCGGGTACGAACCGCGCGGCGGTCAGCGCGGGCCGCCCGTGGTAGCCCTGGGCGACGCCGGGGCCCCCGATGACGATCTCCCCGGCCGCGCCGAGAGGCACCGGAGAGCCGCCGTCGTCCCATAGGTGGACGCGGTAGCCGGCCGGGGGCGCGCCGATGGGGAGTGCGGCCCGCCCCGGCGGCACCGTACCGGCGGCGGTGTCGAAGTAGCTGCCCCAGGACGCCTCGGTGGGGCCGTACTCGTTGATCAGCGTCAGGCCGGGGGCGCGGCGGGCCAGGTCGTCGAGCAGCGCGACCGGGCAGGACTCGCCGCCGGTGACGACCGTGGAGATCGCGGCGAGGGCGGCGGAGTCGTGTTCGAGCAGCGCTCTGACCAGGTGCGGGCCGCAGACCACGTGGCTGGGGCGGTGCTCGCGGGCCAGGCGGGCCAGCTCGTCCAGGTCGGCGCGGGGGCCGGGCGGCGGCAGCAGCAGCTCGCCGCCGGAGCAGAGCGTCCAGGCCGCGAACGACAGGAACACGTCGAACGTCGGCGACACCGGCAGCATCAGCCGGCGCGGCGGCTCGGCGTAGGCGCGGCGGCCGGTGACGGCGCTGAGCACGTTGGCGTGGGTGAGGACGACGCCCTTGGGCGTGCCGGTGGAGCCGGAGGTGTAGACGAGGGCGAGCGGGTCGGCGGGCGTCACGGGCACGGCCGGCCGACCGGCGGGCCGGGCGGCGATGGCACCGGCCTCGTCATCCAGCCGCACCACCCGCACACCGTCCGACCGCACGCCATCCGACCGCACACCGTCCGGCCGCGCGCCGTCCACCCGTACGCCGTCCAGCCGCACGCCGTTCAGCGGCCCGGCGGTGATGAGCAGGCGGGGGCGGGCATCGGCGAGCATCGCGGTGACCCGCTCGCGCGGGTGGTCCGGGTCCACGGCCAGGTAGTGGCCGCCGGCCTTGGCCACGGCCAGCATCGACACCAGCAGCGGCACGCCGCGCGGCAGCCGCACCGCGACCAGGTCACCGGGCGCCGCGCCGGCCGCGACGAGATGGTGGGCCAGCCGGTCGCTCGCCGCGCTCAGTTCGCCGTACGTCATCCGCTCGTCCCCGCAGGTGACGGCTGGGTCGCCGGGCGGGCGGGCGTCCACCAGGTCCGTCAGGGTGCCGGGGGCGGGGACGCCGGCCGGCCCCTCGACGGCGGCGGCGCCGTCGAACACCGGCAGCTCGGCCACGGGCACCGACGGGTCGGCGACGGCGGAGGCGAGCAGGGTGCGGTAGTGGGCGGCCAGCCGGGCGGCGGTCGCCTCGTCGAACAGCGCGGTGCTGTACTCCAGGTAGCCGGACCAGCCGCCATCCGCGCCGTCGCTGACCGAGAGCGTCAGGTCGAACGTGGTGGAGCCGCCCGCGGGCCGCGGCTCGCGGCGCGCCCGCAGGCCGTCGCCCCAGTCGGGGTCGTCGCAGTCGGGGCCCTGGAAGGCGAACATCACCTGGAACAGCGGGTTGCGGGACGGGTCGCGGCGGGGTTCGAGCTCCTGCACGAGGCGCTCGAACGGCAGGTCCTGGTGCTCGTGCGCGTGCAGCAGGTCACGCCGGGTGCCGTCGAGCAGTTCGGCGAACGCCGGGCGGCCGGACAGGTCGGCCCGCATCACCACGGTGTTCACGAACAGGCCGACGACCTCGTCGAACTCCGGCCCGGACCGCCCGGCGAGCACCGTGCCCACGGCGACGTCGCCGGTGCCGGCGTATCGGCCGAGGAGCACCTGGAAGGCGGCCAGCAGCGCCATGAACGGGGTGGCGCCGTGCCGGGCGGCCAGCTCGGTGACGGCGGCGCGCAGCGGGGCGGCCACCTCGAACCGCAGCGCGGCGCCCGCCGGGGACCACACGGGCGGGCGGGGCCGGTCGGCGGGCAGGTCGAGCGGCGCCAGCCCGGCCAGCCGGTCGCGCCAGTACGCCAGGTGGGCGTCGTCGCCGGTCCGGTCGCGCTGCCGGGCCACGTGGTCGGCGTAGCGGGCGGCCGGGCCGGCGGGGGCGGGTTCGGCGCCCGCCGACAGGGCCCTGTAGAGGTCGGCCAGGTCCTTCTGGAGCACGTCCAGCGACCAGCCGTCGATCGCGATGTGATGGGCGACCAGGGCGAGCAGGTGCTCGTCCGGGGCGAGTTGGAGCAGGCCGGCGCGGCAGGGGGCGGCGTGTTCGAGGTCGAAGCCGGCGCTCACCAGCCGCCGCAACCATGCGCGGGTCTCGGTCTCGGCGTCGCGGCCGGCGGGGAGGCGGGCGACCGTGACGGTGACGGCCTCGGCCGGCATGACCTCCTGAACGGGCTCGCCGCCGTCCCAGGCGTAGCGGGAGCGCAGCGACTCGTGGCGTTCGGCGAGCCGGCGTACGGCGGCCAGCAGGGCGTCGTGGTCGAGGCGACCGGTCAGGCGAAGCACCAGCGGCACGTGGTAGGCGTCGCCGCCGTCGCCCATCTGGTCCAGCAGCCACAGCCGTAGCTGCGCGGACGACAGCGGCGCCCGCTCCCCGGCCGGCACCGGCGCCCACTGCCCGGCGACACGCCCCTCGATAACCCCGCCGCCGGATTCCGGGACCGCGGCGGCGACAGGAGCGAGCGCGGCGGCGGCCACGGCCTCGTCGAGCCAGGCGGCGAACGCGCGCACCGTACCCGCCTCGAACAGGGCGCGCAGCGGCACCCGGACCCCCGCGTGCCGGGAGGCGCGGAAGATCGCCTTGGCGGCGGCCAGCGAGTCCCCGCCACGCGCCAGGAACCCGTCGTCCCGCCCCACCCGCTCGACCCCGAGGACGTCCTGCCAGGTGGCGGCGACCAGCTTCTCGGTCGCGGTGACGGGCGGGGCGTACGGTGGCGCGCCCAGGTCGGCGCTGGGCACGGGCAGGGCGGTCCGGTCCACCTTCCCGCTGGCCGACACGGGCAGCTCGGGCAGCGTGACGAACGCCGCCGGGATCAGGTACGCGGGCAGCGTCGTCGCCAGGTGCGCCCGCAACTCGTCGGCCGGCGGAGCCTGCCCGGCCCTGCCCACCACGTAAGCGGCCAGCCGAGGCGGCGTCCCGAACGGGTGCACGACGCACGCCCGGACCTCGGGGTGGGTCCGCAGGGCGGCCTCGATCTCGCCCGGCTCGACCCGGTGCCCGCGGATCTTCACCTGGTGGTCGGTCCGGCCGAGGATCTCCAGCCGCCCGTCGGCGGTGCGCCGCGCCACGTCGCCCGACCGGTACAGTCGCGCACCGGGCACGTACGGGTCGGGCACGAACCGGTCCGCGGTCAACGCGGGCCGCCCGAGGTAGCCGCGGGCCAGCCCGGCGCCGCCGATGTACAGCTCGCCCTCGTCGGCCGGCTCCAGGTCGTCGTCCAGCACGTGCAGGCTCGTCGCGGCGAAGGCCGCGAAGCCGGCGGAGTCGGCGGAGCTGGCGGAGTCCGGGGAGTCCGGGGAGCCGGCGAAGTCGTGCGCCGGGTCCGCGGGGCCGCCGGTCATGGGATCGCCGGTCATGCGGCCGCCCGCCGACCAGACGGTGGTCTCCGTGGGGCCGTACAGGTTCCAGACGACCGCGCACGATTCCCGCAGCCGCTCGGCCAGGTCGGCCTCCAGCTTCTCGCCGCCGGACCAGGCGGTGAACCCGGGCGGCGGCCGCCAGCCGGAGTCCAGCAGCATCCGCCAGCTCGTCGGCGTGGCCTGCAGGTGGGTGGCCCCGGAGGCGTCCAGCAGCTCGCCGAGCAGCCGCGGGTCGCGGGCCTGCTCGGCGCTGCCGATCACCACCCGCGCGCCCGCGACGAGCGGCAGGAACAGCTCGGCCACGGAGATGTCGAAGCCCGCGGTGGTGACGGCGGGCAGCACGTCGGAGGCGGTCAGTCCGGGCCAGGTCAGCATCGAGGCCATGAGGTTGGCGACGGCGCCGTGCGTGACCAGGACGCCCTTGGGCGCGCCGGTGGAGCCGGAGGTGTAGATCAGGTAGGCGATGTCCTGCGGGTCGAGCGCGACCGCCGACGTGTCGAGGGGGGCGGCGTCGGCCTCAGGGTCGTCGGTGTAGAGGGACGGCAGTCCCAGACTCTCGTGCGCGCGGGTGGTCACCAGCAGCCGCGATCCCGCGTCGGCGGCGATCCGGCTGATCCGGGCCGGCGGGTGCGACGGGTCGAGCGGCAGGTACGCCGCCCCCGCCCGGTGCACCGCCAGCAGCGCCACGAGCAGGCCGGCGTCCCGTTCCAGCAGGACCCCGACGAAGTCGCCGCGCCCGACCCCGGCGGCGCGCAACCGGGCGGTCATGCGGGAGACCCGCAGGTCCAGGGTGGCGTAGTCGAGCAGCGTGCCCTCGTGCTGCACGGCGATCGCGTCGGGCGTGCGCCGTGCCTGCGCCCGCACCAGGTCGGGCAGGGCGGCGAAAGGTCGGGATGGCATATGTCTTACCTCTCGAGGTCACCGCTCGGCTGCAGCGAGCGGTCGGGAACGGGTTCCGGGCCAGATTCCGGGCCGGCGTCCAGTTCGGGGGCCCGGCGGATGGCGGGGGTGAGGGTGACGACGGCCGCGACGACGGCCATGACACCCGCGAGGGTGAGCGCGGCGCCGGTGACGCCGATGCCGTCGAGCAGCCATCCGGCCAGCAGTGACCCCAGGGGCAGCACGCCGAAGGCGAGTGTCCCGATGGCGCTGCCGACCCGGCCGAGCAGGTGCTCCGGCGTGATCCGCAGCTGGTACGCGGCGACGGCGACGTTCCACACGGGCCCGACGAAGCACAGCACGCCGAACGTCAGCCCGAGCGCGAGCGGCCCGTCGACGACGGCGATGAGCGGCATGAGGGCGGCCCACAGCCAGTTCGCGCCGATGACGACGGTCTTCATGGACAACAGGCGGGTGATCTTGGGGGCGGCGAGCGACCCGGCGACGCCACCGACGCCCGCGCCCAGGAACAGCAGCCCGATCGCGCCGGGTGAGGCCCCGTCGCCGGTGGCGGCCACGATGACGATCAGGTTGAGGCTCTGGAACAGCAGGTTGCTGGCCGCGATGGCGAGCACGGCCGAGCGCAGGAACGGCTGCCGCCACAGCCAGGCGATCCCGGCGCGCAGCTCGGCCAGCGGGTTCGGCGCGGGCTCCCCCGCTGCCGGGGCGGCGCGGAAGGTGCCGCGCAACGCCAGCGACGTCACGATCGAGACCAGGTACGTGACCAGGTCGAACGCGAACGGCAGCCATCGTGCGAACCCGAACAGCGCGCCCCCGACGGGCTGGCCGAGCAGCAGCGCGCCACGGATCCGGGCCTCGTTAGCCGACAGCGCCTCGGGCAGCTGTTCCTGGGACACGACGTGCCGGATGGCGGCCTGCTCGGCGAGCTGGTGGCCGACGGTGAGCACGCCTTCGACGAACGCGACCACGACGAGCTGGGCCAGCGGCGGCCGGCCGACGGTGAGCGCGATCACGATGCTGCCCAGCGCCAGGAACCGGCCTACGTCGCAGAAGACCATCACGGCCCGCCGGTCGAGCCGGTCCACCAGGACGCCGGCGGGCAGCTGCGCCAGCAGGTACGGCAGTCCGGCGGCGAACCCGACGACGCCCGCCTCGGTGGCGGAGCCGCCGAGGGCCAGCACGAGCATCGGCATGGCGATGGCCGAGGCGTGCGAGCCGAGCGCGGAGGCGGCGCCGCCGACCCAGAGCAGCCGGTAGGAGCGGTTGCCGCGCAGCGGGGCGGCGCTCACCGGTCCGGTCCCAGCAGGCACCATTCGAGCACCGCCAGCGCGCCGGCCAGCTTCCCCTCAGCCTGCTCGAACGCGATGCTGTCGGACCCGTCGAGCACCTCGGCGTCGACCTCCTCGCCGCGGTGGGCGGGCAGGTCGTGCATGAAGATCCCCTGCGGGTGGGCGGCCATCACCTCGGCCGTCACCCGGAACGGCGCGAACACACTTCGCCAGTCAGGGTCGGGCTTGGTCGTGCCGGTCGTCTGCCAACGGGTGGTGTAGACGATGTCGCACGGCTTCATCGGCGTGGTCATGTCGTGCTCGACGGCGAGGAAGCCGCCGCGCGCCTCGATGCCGCGCCGGCCCGCCGCCAGCACCTCGGGGTCCAGGCCGTAGCCGGGCGGGGTGCGCAGGTGCAGCTCGATGCTGCCGTAGTGGGCGAGCGCGAGGACGAGCGCGGCGGCGGTGTTGTTGCCCTCGCCGATGTAGGTCAGCCGCAGCCCGTCCACGCTGCCGAAGCGGCGGTGGATGGTGGCCAGGTCGGCCAGCGCCTGGGTGGGGTGCTCGCCGGCGCTCATGGCGTTGATCACGGCCATCCGGTCCTGGGCGGCGAACGCGCGCATCTCCGCGTCACTGCCGGCGGTCCTGGCCACCAGGGCGTCGAGCATGCCGGACAGCACGCGGGTGGTGTCGGCCACCGACTCGCCGGTGTTCTCCTGCAGGTCGGCGGGGCCGTAGGCGATGATGTCGGCGCCGAGCAGCTGCGCGGCGCGGGAGAAGGCGGTGCGGGTCCTGGTGGAGGTGCGGCGGAAGTAGACGCCGACCGTGCGGCCGGACAGCGGCCGGTCGCAGCGGTGGTGCCCGGAGCCGTACCACGCGGCGCGCTCGACGATCCGGCGCACGTCGCCGGACCCGAGGCCGGCCATGGAGATCAGGTGTCTGACGGACATGACGACGGCCTCCTCACGCGATCGCGTCGCCGGCTGTGGCGGTGGCAGTAGCGGCGGTGGCCGCCATGCGCTCGCGCAGGCTCTTGGGGCGCATGTCGGTCCACACCTGGCCGATGTGGGCCAGGCAGGTGTCGCGGGCGCCCTCGACGCCCTCGGCGTACCAGCCGGCGGGCAGCTCCTTGCCGGCGGGCCAGATCGAGTACTGCTCCTCGTCGTTCAGCACGACGCGGTAGGTGCGGCCGTCGTCGGTCTCGTCGTTGCTCATGATCGGTCTCCCATCGGTTCTGTCGGGTTGGGGGTGGTTCATCGGGGCAGCGGGATGCCGCGGCCCTCGCGCATCGCGATCCGGTACACCTCCGTGGCCAGCGCGATGTCCTCGATCGCCAGGCCGAAGGGGTTGACCAGGATGACGTCGTCGGGGTGGTAGCGGCCCGGGTGCCGGCCGGCGAACACCTCGCCCAGCTCGGCGTCCACGCGGCGGACGCCGGCGCCCGCGTGCTCGCCGGGGCCGACCACGCGCCCGGCCCGATGCATGCGGCCGAGCAGGCGGTGCTCGTCGTCGCGGACCAGGGCCCAGTCGTCGACCAGCAGGGTGCCCGCCTCGACCACCACGTCGGGCAGGACGTCGTCGAGGGAGACGTTCACCACGACGCAGCCCTTGCTGAGCCAGTCGTAGGCGATGTAGCCCTGGGTGGTCGTGGTGGCGGGGATGACCAGGTCGGCGCCGAGCACGGCCTCGCGGGCCGTGTCGGCCAGGGAGATGCGGATGCCGTACGCGCGCAGCAGGGCTTCCACCCCGTCGGCGAGGGCGGCGGCCCGGCCTGGATCCTGGTCATGCAGCACGATGGCGGCGGTGCCGGGCAGGGATCGGGCCAGCAGTTCGATGTGCGTGCGGGCGATGGCGCCGGCGCCGATGACGCCGACGGTGATGACCTTCTGCGGCAGCAGCGCCTGGGCGCTGGCCACGGTCACGCCCGCGGTCCTGAGGGCGCTGATGTGGGCGGAGGCCATGACGCAGCGGATGCGCGCGGTCTGGCGGTCGAAGAGCATGGTCAGGCCGCTGGCGCGGGGCAGCCCGCGTTCAGGGTTGTCCAGGCAGCCATTGATGATCTTCGTGCCGGCCATCTCGAACGGGCCCCCGACGTAGCCGGGCATGTTCAAGCTGCGGGCGGCCGCGCCGGAGGGGCTGGTCCAGCCGAGGTAGGCCTCGGCCGGCAAGGTGGTCTTCCCCTCGGCCTGCAGGACGAGGGCCTCACGCACGATCTTGACCGGGTCGAGGCGCTGGCAGGCCCACCTGGTCTCTTCCTCGGTGAGGTACCAGAGTGCGGTGGCGTCGTTGTTCACGCCGGTAAGTCTGCGAAGGCCGCCTATCGGGCGGGCTTCACGCCGCTAAGCGGGCGGACTTAGCGAGCGCTTAGTGCGAAGAAAGCCCGTGCCGATTGAGTATGGGGCAGAGCAGATCTTCGAGACCACGAAAGCAGGCGTCATGCTCAAGCGGCTGATCACCCCCGCCCTCATCGCTGCCTCCCTCGCGCTGCCGGCCGTCGTACTCACCGCCGGGACGCACACCGCGCCGGCCGGCCACGTGGTCGCCGTCGGCCCCGGCGACGACGTCAACACCCACTGGGGCTGGGACCCGACCCACTCCTGACGCCCTAGCTCATCCCCCCGTACCTCGTCACTCATCGGAGCCGACATGTCCGTGCGAATCGACGACGGGCCGGAGCTGACCTCCCCGATCGTCCGTCCGCGATCACTGCGGATGATCGCTGTCTACCTGGCGCTGGTCGTGGTACCCGTCGCCCTCATCTGGTTCACCCTCCGGCACGGCCTCTCCGCCACGGGGCGGCCGGCCGGCGGGCCGGCCACCCCCAGCGTCCCCGACGTCTTCCCCAGGCTGCTGATCGCCATACCGGTGATCCTGGCCGCCTGCCACCTGTGCGGCCGCCTGTTCCGGCGGCTCGCGCAGCCCCCCGTCATCGGCGAGATCATCGCCGGTGTGCTGCTCGGCCCGTCCGTGCTGGGCGCCCTGTGGCCCGCCGGGTACGCCACCCTGTTCCCGCCCGGCCTGGTCTCGACGCTGTCCACGCTGTCGCAGGTCGGCCTGATCTTCTTCATGTTCCTCGTCGGTTACGAGCTCGACCTCGACCTGGTCCGGCAGCGCAGCTACACCGCCGCGGTGATCAGCCACGTCAGCATCGTGGTGCCGTTCCTGTGCGGGGTGCTGCTGGCGCTCGCGCTGTATCCGGTGCTCGGTTCCGGCGGGGTCGGGCAGCTGGCGTTCACGCTGTTCTTCGGCATCTCGATGAGCATCACCGCGTTCCCGGTGCTGGCCAGGATCCTGTCCGACCGGGGCATGAGCCGTACACCGGTCGGCGTGATGTCGCTGACCTGCGCGGCCGTGGACGACGTCACGGCCTGGTGCGTGCTGGCCGCCGTGGTCGCGGTCACCCGCAGCGCCGCCGCGGACGTCGCGCTGGTCACGGCGGGGATGTCGGTGGGCTTCTTCGCGGTGATGGCGTTCGGGGTCCGGCCGCTGCTGCGCCGGCTGCTCGGTCCCGGCGGCCTGCTGCCCGAGGCGGCCGTGCTGCCGGTGGCGCTGGCCGGCCTGATGCTGTCGGCACTGGCCACCGACGCGATCGGGATCCACTCGATCTTCGGCGCCTTCCTGTTCGGCGCGATCATGCCGCGCGGGTCCCTGCCGGTGCGGCGAGCCGCCGGGCAGCTGCACGGTCTCACGGTGACGCTGCTACTGCCGCTGTTCTTCGTCTACACCGGCCTGCACACCGAGTTCGGGCTGCTCGGCGCCGACGGGCGGCTGTGGGCGTGGTGCCTGCTCATCACCGCGGTCGCGGTGCTGGCCAAGGCCGGCGGCTCGACGACGGCCGCCCGCGTCTCGGGCATCGGCTGGCGTGACTCGCTGTCGCTGGGCGTACTGATGAACTGCCGGGGGCTGACCGAGCTGGTGGTGCTGAACATCGGGATGTCCATGGGCGTGATCAGCCCGACCGTGTTCACCATGCTGGTGTTCATGACGCTGGTCTCCACCGTGATGACGGCACCCTGCCTCGACCTGCTCCGCCGCCTCAGGCGCGACTCCTGACCTGCTCCGCCGCCTCAAGCACGACTCCTGAAACTGCTCCGCCGCCCTAGGCGCGACTCCTGACCGGCTGGCGCAACGCCAGCCGGTCGCGCAGTCCGTCGGCCTCGACCGAGTCCAGGCCGGCCAGCAGCGCCCAGGCGGCGCGAGCGGCGTCCTCCGCCGCGTGCGCCCCCTCCGCCGAGGCCAGCCCATCGCTCGCCTCGGCCAGCCCGACCAGCGCCCGGGCCTCGAACGGCGGCAGGCCAAGGCTGCGGAAGACCTCCACCGCCTCGCCCAGCCGCCCGGCCGCCTCCCCGAACCTGCCGCGCGCCAGCGCCAGCTCGCCCAGCTCGTGCCGGACCCGGCCCTCGACCAGCCGCTCCCCCACCCGCACGGCCAGGGCCAGCGACTGCTCCAGGGTCATGTGCGCCTGGTCGTGACGGCCCTCGCGGACGTAGACCTGGCCGAGGCCGTACAGCATGTACGCCTCGCCGATGTGGTCGGCGCCGTCCCTGACGATGCGCAGCGCCAGCGTGAACGACCGGCCGGCCCGGTCGATCTGGCCCTGCCGCAGGGCGCTCTCGCCCAGCCGGTAGAGCACCTGCGCCTCCGAGCGGCGGCTGCCCACGTCCCTGGCGATCTTCAAGGCCCGCTCCAGGTACGTCTCCGCCGCGGCGTACTCGCCGCCGTCGAGCAGGGATCGCGCCAGGTTGCTCAGCACGTGGGCCTCGCTGGTGCGGTCCCCGACGAGCTTGAAGACCTCCAGCGCCTCGCCGTACCGGCGGATGGCCTGCTCGGTGTCGCCGCGCAGCGAGTCGACGTAGGCGAGGTTGCGCAGCACCAGCGCCCACCCGTGCGGCTCGTTCTGCTCCTTGAACAGCCGTAGCGCGGGTTCGAGCGCCTCCAGGGCGGCGTCCGGCTCAAGCTGGAAGATGCGCAGGCTGCCCAGGGAGTACAGCATGGCGGCCACGCCGCGCGGGTTGGCCTTCCTGCGCACCACGCCGAGCGCCAGTTCGGTGGTGGAGCGCCAGTCGTCGAAGTAGCTCCTGGCCTCGAACAGTGTCTCGGCGGCCAGTGCCAGGTCCCAGCAGAGCTCGTCGAACCCGAGCTGCGCGGCCTGCCGGACGCCCGCGACCAGGGCGGCGCGCTCGCCGTCCAGCCAGTTCATCGGGTGTGGCGAGAGCCGTTCGAGCAGCGCGGGCGGCGTCGACCAGCGGGCCTCGCCGCTGTGCAGGATGGTGTAGTCGCCGCCGTACTCGCGGCGGTGCGCCTCCTTGGCCAGCGCGAGCCAGGCCGACAGGGCGCGGCGCAGGCTCGCGGTGCGGTCCGCCGCGCTGTCCTCGGCCAGCGCCCGGTCGCGGGCGAAGGTCCTGATGAGGTCGTGGAAGCGGTAGCGGGGCGCGCTCTTGGCCGGGCCGGCGCCGGCGTCCACGAGCTGGGCGTCGACCAGCTCCTCCAGCAGGTCCTCGGCCTCGGCCGGATCCTCGTCGAGCAGGCAGGCGCCCACCCAGCCGGGGAAGTCCGGGGTCTCCAGCAGCGACAGCAGGCGCAGCAGCCGCTTGGCCGGGCCGGGCAGGCCCTGGTAGCTGACCTCGATGCTGGCCCGGATGCCGAGGTCGCCGTGCTCCAGCTCGTCGAGCCGGCGGTTCTCGTCGCGCAGCCGGTCGGCGAGCCGGCCCAGCTGCCAATGCGGACGGGAGGCGAGTTTGGCCCCGGCGATGCGGACGGCCAGCGGCAGGTGCCCGCACAGCTCGGCGAGGGCGGCGGCCTGCTCGGGCTCGTCCCGGACCCGCTGCTCGCCGAGGATGCGCTCCAGCAGGGTGACGGCCCGGCCGCTCTCCAGGACGCCCAGCTCGATGCGGCGGGCGCCGGGCAGGCCGGTCAGCCGAGTGCGGCTGGTGACCACCACGGCGCAGCCGGAGCTGCCCGGCAGCAGCGGCGTCACCTGCGACTCGCTCATCACGTTGTCGAGCAGCACCAGCATGCGCCGCTCGCCGAGCCGGCTGCGGTATATCTCGGCCCGCTCGTCGAGGGTGTCGGGGATGGCGGAGCCGTCCACGCCCAGGCCGCGCAGGAAGCGTTCCAGAATCTCCAGCGCGGACGCGGGCCGGCCGCTGCCGCCGCGCAGGTCGGCGAACAGCTGCCCGTCGGGGAAGTGCTCGCGCACGTCGTGGGCCACCTGCACGGCCAGGGTGGTCTTGCCGACGCCGCCCCGGCCGCTGATGACGATGGTCGGCACCGTACCCGACGCCTCGCCGCCGTCCGGGCCGGTCAGGGTGTCCACGATGTCGGCGAACGCGCCGGTGCGCCCGGTGAAGTCACCGATCGCGGCGGGCAGCTGGCGCGGGATGACCTGGACGGCCGCCGTGGGCGTGTCGCGGGGCGCGGCGGCCGACTGCTCGGCGACCGCCTCGTCGCCGATGTCGCCGTCACCGCGCAGGATGGCCTGCTCCAGCCGGCGCAGTTCGTCGCCGGGCTCGATGCCCAGCTCCTCGACCAGCGTCGCGCGGGCCATACGGTACGTCTCCAGCGCCTCGGCCTGCCGTCCGGACCGGTAGAGGGCGACCATGAGGTGGGCGTAGAGGCGCTCCCTGAGCGGGTGGTCGCGGACCAGGACGGTGAGGTCGCCGATGAGGTTGGCGTGGCGGCCGAGCGACAGCTCCAGGCGCAGCCACTCCTCGACGGCGGCCAGGCGGCGCTCCTGGAGCTGCAGCGCGCCGCCGCGGATGATCCGGCCCTGGAGGCCGTCGAGCGCGGTGCCGTACCAGAGGCCGAGCGCGGACTGCAGCTCGGTCACCGCCTCCTGTGGTTTTCCGGCCTCGACCAGGGAATACGACTTCGCGATGAATTCTTCGAACTGATGGGCGTCAATATTCTCCACAGGAATATTCAAGATATAGCCCGGCGGTCTGGTGCTGATGACGTCGGTCAATCCCAATGCGGAAAATGTCCGGCGAAGCCCCGAGACGCATATGTGGATCTGCACCCTGGCCGTGCTCGGCGGCTCATCTTCCCAGATGGCGTCCAGCAGGCGGTCCATGGAGATGACCCGGTTCGGCTCCAGGGCGAGCATCGCCAGAATGACTTGCGGACGTGCTCCAGTGAGTGGTATTCGGCGACCCTCTGCCAGTACCTCTAATGGCCCCAGGATCCGAATGTGCATGGGCACCCCTATACCCTGTTATTGGATGCTCTCTCGTATATATCCCATTTTCCTCGACATGTCTGCGGATATGGGACTGCCGAAACGGCGACGGTCCGGGCGGGAGGCGGCGGGCCTCCCGCCCGGACCGGGCGGCGATGGGATGATCAGTCGAGGTAGACGGCGTCGGTGGTCTCGTAGGTCTTCTCGGTCAGCAGGTCGGAGACGCCGGAGTAGGTCAGGTTCACGATCGAGCGGGTGATGCCGTCCGTCTGGATGGGCATCGTGCGGTGCAGCGTGGTGTCGGTCTTGAAGAAGTACGACTCACCGCTCTCGTGGTGGTACGTACGGATCGGGCCCCGCGTCAGGCACCGGTTCACGGCCGGGTCCTGCTTGTTCCACGGCGTGTGCGGCACGCACTGGAGCAGGCCGCCGTGCTCGGGGGCGGGCGCCTGGGAGATGAAGATCCAGGCGAACTCGTGGTCGCCCCAGTGCCAGCCGTGCGTGTCGCCCACCTGGGTCTGGTGGGTGCCGGTGATCTGCTCGTCCGGGTAGGTGCAGTCGAAAACCGGGGCCCCGGCGATGTCGCCGAGCAGCCCGCGGAACGCCGGCACGTGGTAGAGCGCGGTGAACAGCGTGCTGTGCGAGGCGAACAGCGAGTTCGGCAGGCTGCCCAGCCGCCGCGGCGTGTTGCCGGTCACGGCCACGCGGATGTCGATGCGGCGGGTGTTGGCCGCCGTCAACATGGTCGTCTCCTCCTGGAGGCGGCGTACCATCTCGTCGGGCAGCAGCCCGGTCATCCGCGCGTAGTGCTCGCGTGAATACTGCACCGCGGCCTTCTCCACCGCGTCCGCGCGGGTGGCCAGGTGCTTGGACAGCAGCGTGTCCAGCTCCTCGACCACGTCGTCCCGTACGGTCGCGGGCGGCCGGTTGCCGGCCTCGAGCAGGGTGGTCGCGGCGCCCTCGGGGGTCAGGGTCTGCATGGTCTCTCCTTGTCGTCGCGGCGAACGCTGATGCGCTTTCGGCGGTGGCGTCAGGTTCTAAGCTCGGACCGAGCCTCGCCCGACCGGCTATCACCGCCCTTTCGCCACGGCATCGCGCCGATAAGGCAGGCGCGTGATGGCGCGCCGACCTGGGCTTGTGAGCCGTGCGGTGACGGGGGCCGGGCGGCTCAGCCCGGCCCCCGTCACCCGCCGCGCGAGGGTTCCGGCGAGCCAAGCGGAACGCCTCCGATCGTCAGTCGCCGGCCAGGATGACCTTGCCGGCCACCGTGCGCTTCAGGCCCGCGAGCAGGGGTACGAGCAGGCCTCCCAGCGCAGATCGTCGAAGTGGATGCTCGCGGCGACGAACAGTTACTCCTAGAGCCGACGGCCTCTGACGTCCCATACCCATGTGACTGGGCGCCCTGGTAGACGAATCAGAAGAGGGACAAGTTGGGGATGAGTTTGCGCGCTGACTCAATCATCGTTCGGCTGTGGCGCTCGCCTCCTCAGCCATCGAGCCCTTCCTACATGGATCACCAATGATCAACGACCCAGTGCTGGACTCCTGGACTGCTCGATCAGTCAATGGGGACGCGCGGGTGAAGCCCGCGCCAAAGACAAACGCCCGGAGCGAAGCGGAGGCCCCTCAGGGTCGCGGCTCCGGCGCGACTGGAGACAGCGCCTGAAGCCCTCAAGCGCGAAGCGCCCCGATGAAGCCCTTTGACGCGAAAACGGCGGCACCCGCATCGGGTGCCGCCGCATCGTGATCAACAGTGGAGGTGGCGGGAATCGAACCCGCGTCCTTCAACCCCAAGACAGGGCTTCTCCGGGCGCAGCCTGCTGTGCTTTTCTCAGCCCCGGCAATCACGCAGGCGTGTCGCCGACGGGCTCAGCCACTGTTTGATTTCCCGCTCTCCCCCGTGGCCGGGTTGAGCGGTTGAGCCTTCTAACGATGCCAGATCCCGGGCCGAAGGCACTCCCGGGCTGACAGTGGTTACGCTACTTAGGCAGCGAGGGCCAGGGAACCCTGGCCGACCACAGTGCGCTTAGAATTGGCACTTGTTGTTTGCGGTCACAGTGTTAACGAGGTTATGTCCGCAGTCCTCGGCCCGCTTCACCTGACTTGCAAAGTCGAAGTCGAAGCCAGTCACCCCCATGTGCAGTTGTCAACACGGCCCCGAAGAGCCGAGCAACATGACCTTACATGCTCCAACACCTGCGGCGTCAACTTGATTCCCTAGACGCCGAAACCCCCGGAAACGCGTAGGCGTCCCCGGGGGCCGACCGGCAGGGTCGAGCCGGTCCGGACGGCAGGACTTCCCCCGAGATGAAGTCCTGAACTCATCACGGCGACTGCACCCGCAACCCCCCGAGCGGGGCAGTCACTGAGTAAGACGCAGCCGACCGCCCGAACGGTTGCCTAGAGCGACAAGAAATCACTTAGCGTCGCGCAGGCCGGAGAAGAAGTCGCCCGCGACCGCCGCGGGGTCGTAGTTCTTGGCCATGACGGCTATCGCCACGTCACCCTGCCAGCCCACGAACCAGCCCATCCGCTTCTCCTGGTCGCCCGCGGCCGTCACGCCGTAGACCTGGCCGCGGCCGGCCTGGGCGGGCGAGTCGGTGGCGCCGGCCTGCATCATGGCGGTCAGTGCCGTGCGCACCTTGGGGTCAACGGCGACCGGTTGCGGCGGCTTGACCGCGACCGTCTCCGTCGAGGGGTCGGGCGTCTTGGGGTCGGTCACCAGCACCGGCGGGTGCCAGGTGCCCGAGGCGATCGCCCCCGCGACGAGGGCCATGCTGAGCGGGCTGACCTGGACGTTCTGGCCCGCGATGGCCCTGGCCTTGTCGGCGTCGCTGGTCAGCTCGGGCAGCGAGCCGCTGAACGACTTGAGCGGCAGCCGCCAGTCCTTGCCGATGCCGAGCGCCTCAGCACTCTTTTTCAGGGCCGTGGCGTCGACGCGCCGGGCCAGCGAGGCCAGTGCGGTGACGCAGCCCTTGGCGAAGTTGTCCTTGAACGTCGGTGAGGCGCCGATGACCTGACTCGCCGTCACGAAGTGCGCGCCGCCCACCGTGCGCTCGGCCGGGCAGGCGAGCTTCTGCTTGGTCTTCATCCCGGCTTTGAGCAGCGCGTCGGCGGCCACGATCGAGAAGGCGCTGCCGGCCGGGAACTTGCCGGCCAAGGCGTCCTTCTCCTGGTTGAGGCCCTTCGTGCCCACCGCCAGGATCTCGCCGGTCGACCGGTCGACCGCCACTAGCGCGCTGGTCTCCGTCTGCGCCACGGCGGCTTCGGCGGCGCGCTGCTTGGCGCTGTCGATCGTGGTGTGTACGGGTACGTTCTTGCGGCCGGGCCACTCCTTTAGCTGCGCGACCTCGTCGTCGGTCTTGAGGTCGAGGGTGATCACCCGGGTCTGCGTGGATCCGGTGAGGTAGTCCTGATAGGCCCGCTGGAGCCCACTCTGTCCATAGGAGTCGCCCGCCCGCTGCGGGCCGCCGAGTTTCTGCTCGGTCTCCGGGGTCAGCGCGCTCACCTTGCCGACGATGTCCTTGGGGGCGTCGGGCGCGACAGGCTGCTTCTGCTGCTGGATGTTGAGCTGCGGGATCTTGTCGAGCCTGTCCTTCAGCTCGCGGTAGCGTTGGGCGCCGAAGTTGGCGAGCTGGACGAACTGCTTCGGCGGTGACGACCTGATGCGGCTCAGCAGCCGGTCCTGGGCGAACTCAGTGATCGCCGAGAGCTGCGCGACGACCTCCTCCGCCTGGTCACCGAGCTGCGACGGGATGACTCTGACCACGTAGAGGAACTGGGGGCTCTGCAGCGGGTTGCCGTTTCTGTCGACGACCGACTGGCGGGGGTTCGGATCGGTGGAGACGGCGAACCGCTGGCCGTCCTTCAGCTGCGGGTGCAGCACGGAAGGCGACCAGCGCACCTTCCACTGACCGTTCACCAGGTGCAGCGGGAGCACGCCGTCGTACGCCCAGAGGGGATTGTTCTCCCCCAGGTCGACCTCGGCGCGGAAGTCGGCCCGCGTCTGGTCGCCGGCCAGGCTGATCTTTGTGATCTTGAACCGGAACGAGGCCGCGTCGAGCTCGACCTTCGCGTCCGAGAGCGCCTTGCGTACGGTCGCCCGGTCACCGTCGGTACGGCCGGCGGCCAGGTCGTAGTCCTCCGACTGCCAGCCCACCAGGAAGTCCCGCACGGCATCGTGCGGGGAGGACTCCTCGAAGCAGGCGGTCAGCGACATGCTCGCGACGGCCAGCGTGACGGTCGCGGCCAGGCCGCGGCGTACGCGGCCCAGGCGTACGGGACGGTTCATCGGTTGCGATGCCGCACTGCCCGGGCCATCTCGCGCTTGGCCTGCTGCTCCGCCAGCGTCTGCCGCTTGTCCCAGTCCTTCTTACCGCGGGCGATGCCGATCTCGATCTTGGCCCGGCCGTCCTTGAAGTAGAGCGACAGCGGCACGATCGTCAGCCCGCCCTCCTTGGTCTTGGCGGCGAGCTTGTCGATCTCCTTGCGGTGGAGCAGGAGCTTGCGTTTGCGACGGGCGGCGTGGTTCGTCCACGTCCCCTGGGTGTATTCGGGGATGTGGACGTTCAGCAACCACGCTTCGCCATCGTCGATGGAGGCGTAGCCGTCGGTGAGGGACGCCCGTCCCTCGCGCAACGACTTCACCTCGGTGCCCTGCAGCACGAGCCCCGCCTCGAAGGTGTCCTCGACGTGGTAGTCGTGCCGGGCACGTTTGTTCTGGGCGACGACCTTCCGCCCGGTCTCACGTGGCATGCCTCGACCTTACCGGCGATTCGTCAGACCCTGAGGTAGCGGCGGAGCGTGACGAAGGATGCCAGCACACAGATGAACACACCGATCACCATGGTCAGCGTGATTACCGAGGCCACCGAGTCCCAGCCGAGCTGACTGCCGAACGCGAAATAACGCGCGATCTCCTCGAACAGGAAGACCTTCGCGACGATCAGCATCACGGCGGCGATCACCCCGCCCATCAGCCCGGAGATCACGCCCTCCATGACGAAGGGCAGCTGGATATAGAGGTTGGACGCCCCCACCAGCCGCATGATCCCGGTTTCTCGACGGCGGTTGAAGGCCGACAGCCGCACGGTGTTGCCGATCAGCAACGCCGCCGCCAGCACAAGGACGATGGCCACCGCCAGCGCACCGGATCTGAGCTTGTCCAGCAGCCCGAAGAACTGGTTGACCAGGTCCCTCTGGTTCGTCACCTGCGACACGCCGGGCTTGCCCGTGAGCGCCTGCACTATCGGTTGATAGTTGTTGGGGTCCTTCAGCTTGACGCGGAAGGACGTGGGCATGTCGTCGACCTTGGTCGCTTCGACGAGCAGCTTGTTGGCGGCATAGGACTTCTGGAAGTTGGCGTACGCGGTGGCCTGGTCCTCGTAGATGACCGCTTCGACGCCGGCCATGCCCTGGATCTCGCCCTCCAGAGCCTTGGTCTGCTGGGTGCTGATCGGCTTGCCCTTGCAAGTGGGCATCGTGGGGTTCTTGCCGCACAAGAAGACCGATACCTCGACCTTGTCGTACCAGAAGCCCTGCATCATCGTGACCTGGGCGTTGATCATCAGGCCGACGCCCAGCATCGCCATGCCGACGGCCACGGTGATGACCACTGCGATCGTCATCGTGAGATTGCGACGGAGGCCGATCCAGACCTCGGAGAAGATGAAGTTCGCCCGCATGTTCTGTCTACTGCTCCCTGTCAGTACGCCTGGCCGTACACGCCACGCGACTGGTCGCGGACGATCTTGCCGTCCTCCAGCTCCACGACACGCTTGCGCATGGAGTCGACGATGGCCGCGTCGTGCGTGGCCATGACGACCGTAGTGCCAGTCCTGTTGATCCGGTCGAGCACCTTCATGATGCCGATGCTCGTCGCGGGGTCGATGTTGCCCGTCGGCTCGTCGGCCAGCAGGATCATGGGCCGGTTGACGAAGGCGCGGGCCATGGCGACGCGCTGCTGCTCGCCGCCTGACAGCTCGTCGGGCATCCGGTGGGCCTTGCCTTCCAGGCCGACCAGCTCGATGACCTCGGGCACCACCTTGCGGATGAACCGCCGCGGCTTACCGATGACCTCGAGCGCGAACGCCACATTCTCGTAGACGTTCTTGTTCGGGAGCAGCCTGAAGTCCTGGAACACGCAGCCGATGCGGCGGCGCAGGTGCGGCACCTTGAAGTTGGACAGGCGGGCCAGATCCTTGCCGGCGACGTGAATCGCCCCGGAGTTGGGCCGCTCCTCCTTCAGAACCAGACGCAGGAAGGTGGACTTGCCTGATCCCGAAGGACCGACGAGGAACACGAACTCGCCCTTGTCCACGTCAACGGAGACATGGTCGAGAGCGGGCCGGTTCTGGTTCGTGTAGACCTTGGTGACATTATCGAAATGGATCACGAGAGCATCACGGCATGCCAGTCTAGGGGTCAGGACGGAAGCGAGGGTGGCACATGCCCACTTCCCGCCACACGCCTATCGGGGACGGCTTTCTTTACTGATGATCGACGTTCCGATTGGCCAGAGCACAGTCTAGGGGGAAGACTGGCATGGAACGTCCATAACGGAAACAAAACGATTGTGCGGCTAGACTTGGGGCTGACATGAGTTGCCAACACCTCGTATGCGCGCAGTGCGCCCACCCCGTGATCGAGGGCCGCTGCCCCCTGTGCCGTGCCAACCGCGAGCGGATGCACAACCACGGCTTCGCCGGGCTGTCACCCGCCCTTATCCTGCTGCTGCTGGTCGTGCTGCTCTTCCTGGCCCTGGTGCTCAAGCACCTAAGCGGGCTCTGATTCCTGCCGGCGCATCCAGCGGATCTCCGACTCGATGAACTCATCGATGTCGCCGTCGAGAACGGCGGTCGGGTTGCCCGCCTCCGTGCCCGTGCGCAGATCCTTCACGATCTGGTAGGGGTGCAGCACATAGTTGCGGATCTGCGTGCCCCATGACGTGGTCGAGGCGCCCCGCAGCTCGGACATGCGCTCAGCCTCCTCCTGCCGCTTGCGCTCCAGCAGCTTGGCCTGCAGCACGTTCATCGCCGAGGCGCGGTTCTGGAGCTGTGAGCGCTCGTTCTGGCAGGAGACCACGATGCCGGTCGGCAGGTGGGTGATGCGGACCGCCGAGTCGGTCGTGTTGACGCCCTGGCCGCCAGGTCCCGACGAGCGGTAGACGTCGATGCGGAGCTCGTCCTCGTTGATGTCGATGTGGTCGGTCTGCTCGACGACCGGCACGATGTCGACCCCGGCGAACGAGGTCTGGCGGCGGCCCTGGTTGTCGAACGGGCTGATGCGGACCAGACGGTGGGTGCCGTGCTCGCCACGGAGCGTGCCGTAGGCGTAGGGCGACTTGATCGTGAAGGTGGCCGACTTGATGCCGGCCTCTTCCGCGTAGGAGGTGTCGTAGACCTCGGTCGGGAAGCCCTTGCGCTCGGCCCACCGCAAGTACATCCGCAGCAGCATCTCCGCCCAGTCGGCGGCGTCGACGCCACCGGCCTGCGAGTTGATGGTGAGCAGCGCCTCGCGCGCGTCGTAGGGGCCCGACAGGAGGGTGCGGACCTCCAGCGCGCCGATGTCGGACCGGAGGGAGGCCAGCTCCTTGTCGGCCTCGGCCCTGGTGTCCTCGTCGCCCTCCTCGGCGGCCAGCTCGTAGAGGACGCTGAGGTCGTCGAGGCGGCGCACCAGCCCTTCGACGCGGTTGAGCTCACCCTGCATGTGCGAGAGCTTGCTGGTGACCTTCTGGGCCTGCTCAGGGTCATCCCACAGGTCGGGCGCGGCTACCTGCCCCTCCAGCTCCTCGATCTGCTTGCGCATGGCGCCGAGGTCGAGCACGTCCTGGATGCTCCGCAGGGTGCCCGCGAGCTCGTTGATCTCTTCTGCTGGATCGATACCTGCCACGTTTCCTTAGGGTACGCGACCCTCGCGGGCCCGAATAACATGGCCACGTGCGTAGTTACGGTCGGCGGAAGGTGCTGGCGCTCGCCGCCGGCCTGCTGGCCGCGGCGGTCGGCTGCTCGGCCGCGCCACAATCCGAGCCCAGTCAGGTGGCGGCGACCACGGCCAAGCCCGTGACCCCGACGCCCTCGGCGGAGACCCCGCTGATCACGCCGGCCGACGCGGCCAAGGCGTTCGCCACGTTCACCGCCACCGACGACCTGCTGCGCGCCGGGGGCGACCTGCGGCTGGCGATGGAGCTGACCCGCGACGCGGAGGCGCAGCTCACCTCGTCCGCGTTCCTGTCGACGGGCAACCGGCCGCCGCGCTTCACGTGGGGCGCGCCGACGCTGATCGTCCCGCGGTTCAAGCAGAGTGAGACGGCGGCCTGGTTCACGGTGCTGGCCACGCGCAACGGCCATCCGACGCTGCTGACGTTCGCCAATGCCGACGCCAAGACCGACGACTGGCGGCTCAGCTCGGCGACGCAGCTGCTGCCGGGGCAGGACCCGCCCCACATCCAGTTCGACGCTGACGGCTACGCGACGGTGCTGGCGCCCGACGACAAAACCATCACCATCAGTCCGCAGTTCATGGGCCCGCTGCACGCCACGGTGGCGGAGGCGGGAGAGACGGGCGTGGCGGCCGGCCTGCTCGAACGGGGCCCCTACACCACGGACGTGGCGGAGCAGATCACCACCGACCGGGAACGCGCCAAGATCGGCGGGTTCAGCTACGACTCGATCTTCAGCGCCGGCGACTACCCGGTCTACGCGCTGCGCATGGTGGGCGGCGGGGCGCTGATCCAATACGCGATGACGCGCACGACGACGACCACGGTGGAGACGGACAAGGCGGATTTCGTCCCGGTGCCTGAGTCGGCCCGCTGGCTCTATCACAACGACAGGGCGCGCCGCTTCCTGAAGACGACGGAGATCAACCAGTACGCGACGGTCGTCCCGCCATCCGGCACCCCGACCCCGGCCGCCATCATCGCCCACACCGGCGCCCTCACCAAGGCCGTAGGCGGCGACCCCTAACACCATTTTCTTTTTTTACGGCAGGCGCGGTGGGCCCCACCCGCCATACGGGGCTGAGCCCTGTCCAGGGGCACGCTCCTCCGGTGGAGGTGGCTGGGCGCCGTGACGTGCGCGTTCTTGGCCCCGGCCGTGGTCGTCCCTGACCCACCGCACAGAGCCGGGACACGCTGCCCCCGTGGAGGGGCTGAGCGCCGTGACGTGCGTCTTCTTGGCCGTGGCCTTCCGCACTGTGGCGGCAGGAGCGGTGGTGGCTACGCGTAGGTCTCTCGTAGGCGTTGGAGGGCCTTGTGGGAGGGGGTTCCGGGGGCGGCGGTGTAGAGGACCAGGCGTTGGTCCGCGCCGGCTATGGGGAGGAAGTCGCAGTCGAGTTCGATGGGGCCCGCGATGGGGTGGGTCATGTGCTTCGTCAGGGTGCGCTGGATCTCGATGTCGCGGGTCGCCCACAGCTCGGCGAAATAAGGGCTGCGCTCTTTCAGGTCGTCGACCAGGGATCTGATGTCGGCGTCCCCTGGGTAGCGGCCGGTGGCTCGGAGGTCGGCCACGCACTTGCGGGCGAGTTGGAGCTTGTCGGGCGGCGTGGCCTGATTGCCGAAGAGCCAGCGCAGCGTGTTGCGTTCTCGGGATGGCGTCTCTGACAGGTCGCCGATCAGGGCGACCAGCATGCGGTTCCAGGCCAGTACGTCGTAGCCTGCGTTGATCACCATGGCCGGGACGTCAGTGAGGCGGTCCAGCAGGCGCCGGACGTAGGCGGGCACCTCGCGTGCGGGCTCGGCGCGGGCCGGGGAGTGGTCGGCCAGCCGGAGCAGGTAGTCGTGCTCGTCGCCCGTCAGCCGCAGCACCCGGCCGAGCGCGGTGAGGACCTGGTCCGACGGGTGCGGGCCGCGGCCCTGTTCCAGCCTGATGTAGTAGTCGACGGAGATGCCCGCCAGCAGCGCGACCTCCTCGCGGCGCAGCCCAGGGGTCTGCCGGCGTGGGCCGGGCGCCAGCCCCACCTCCGCGGGCTGGATCCGGCTCCTCCGGCTACGCAGAAAGCCGCCGAGTTCCTCCCTGTTCATCCCAACCATGATGACCCAGCCCATCCGGGCCTGGTACCGCGAGTCCCAGCCCTGGCGGTGCCTACCCGCCCGATACGGCCCCGGACCAGCATGTCCGCATGACGATCCTGGTAACCGGGGCCCGTGGACACGTGGCCCGGAGTCTCATACGGCAGCTCCTGGCGGCCGGCGAGCAGGTCCGCGCCGCCAGCAAGAATCCCGCCGCCACCCACCTGCCCACTGGCGTGGACGTGGTCGACGCGGGCAGTGCGGCACTCGCGCTGGACGGCGTCGACCGGATGTTCCTCTACGCCGACCGGCAGGGGCTGGACGCCTTCCTGGCGAAGGCCCGTGAGGCCGGAGTGCGCCACGCGGTCCTCCTGTCGGCCGCTCTGGCGGACCCTGCGGCCACGGACGCGATCGCCCGCATGCACGGCGTGGCGGAGGAGTCGGTGACCGCCTCAGGGCTCTCCTGGACCGTCCTGCGGCCCGGCGCCTTCGCCACCAACACCCTCGGATGGGCGCCGGAGATCATCGCGGAAGGCAAGGTCACCAGTCCGTTCCCTGACACCCACTCCGCCCCCATCCACGAAGCCGACATAGCCGAAATCGCGCTGAAAGCCCTGACAGAAGATGGCCACGAGAACGCCGTCTACAGGTTGACCGGCCCCGCTTCCCTTACCCAACGCGACCAGATGAACACAATTGCGCGAGTGATCGGCAGGACGATCGAGTGGCACCTACAGGACTTGGAAACTCACCGCCAGGCTTTGTCCCGCTGGGGCTCACCGGAAGTAGTGGAGTCACTCGTTCAAAACTCCATAGCGGCCATAAACACCCCAGAAACGCCATCAACCACATTCACCGACCTAACCGGCAAACCCCCAAGAACCTTCGCCCAGTGGACAGAAGACCACAAGCACGCCTTCACAGCCACAAACCAACCAGAGTCCGAGGGCTGAGAAGACCCCCGGCCGGGGGTAAGGCGCGACCACGGCCGGAGCCAAGAACGCGCATGTCACGGCGACCAGCCACCCCTACCAGAGCAGCGTGCCCCGGGACGGGGGTCCGGCTCTGTGCGATGGGTGGGGACTGCCCACGGCCGGGGCCAAGAATGCGCACGTAACGGCGCTCAACCACCTCCACCGGAGGAGCGTGCCCCTGGACAGGCCCCAGCGCCGTGCGGCGACTGGGGCCCACCGTGCCTGCCGTAAAGGATCGAAAAGGTTGTAAAAGCGATCAACCTTCGCTGTGGGGAAGGCTGCTTGAGGCCACCAGCGTGCGGATGGCGCGGAGGGCCACGGACAGCGTCGCCAGGTCGAAGTTGTCGCTTTCCCAGATCTCCGAGAGCGTCTGACGGGCCCTGTGGACCGCCGCCGAGTTCGCCTCCGTCCAGCGGGCCAGTCGCTCCTCCGGAGACAGCCCAGGCGTGCTGTGGGCCAGCACATCGCGGGTCAGCGAGGCGTGGGCCGCGTACAGGTCGTCCCTGAGTGCCGCCCGCGCCATCGAGTTCCAGCGGTTGTCACGCGGCAGCGCGATCACCCGCTCCCTGAGGAGGGCCAGCTGGAGGCGGTCGGCGAGGTCGAAGTACACCTCCGCCGCCTCGTTGACCGGACGCCCCGTGAGCGACGAGATCTCCACCAGGTCGAACGTCGAATAGGCGGGCACCATGGCCGCCACCCGCTCCGCCAGCTCCATCGGCACGCCGCGGGCCGCGAAGGAGTCGCGGCGCTCCTCGAAGGCCGCCAGGTCGGGTCCGGCGAGCAGCTTCGGGATGTGGGAGAGCAGGCCGTTCACGCCCTTGACGAAGAAGCTCACCGACCCGGCCAGGTCGAGCGGCGGGCGGCGGTTGCCGAGCAGCCAGCGCGTGCCGCGCTCGGCCAGTTTCCTGGCCTCCAGCAGCATCGCGATCTGGATCGAGGTGTCGGCCTTGTTGTCCAGCGCTTCCACCGCGCGGTGGAAGCTGGCCAGGTCGAACACCTCGCGGGCGACGAGGTAGGCGCGGACGATGTCGGGCGTCGAGGCGCCGGTCTCCTCGCTGAAGCGGAACATGAACGTGGTGCCCATCGAGTTGACCAGCTCGTTCACCACCGTGGTGGTGATGATCTCGCGGCGCAGCGGGTGAGCGTCCATGTACGGCCGGAACCGTTCGCGCAGCGCCGACGGGAAGTACGACACCAGCCACGAAGCCAGGTACGGATCGTCGGGCAGATCGGAGGCGAGCAGTTCGGCGTCGGCCACCAGCTTGGTGTAGGCCAGCAGCACCGAGAACTCGGGCGCCGTCAGACCCAGCCGGGCCTGGCGGCGTTCGGCCAGGATCTTGTCGGAGGGCAGGAACTCCAGCTCCCGGTTGACCAGCCCGTCACGCTCCAGGCGCCGCAGGTAGCGGGAGTGGATGTGGAGCATCTCGGGGGCCTGGGCGCGGGTCGCGGCCAGCACCACGTTCTGGGCGTAGTTGTCGCGCAGCACCAGGTCGGCGACCTCGTCGGTCATCGAGGTGAAGACCTGGTTGCGCTGCTTGTCGGTCAGCTCGCCGTCGCGGACGACCTGGTCGAGCAGGATCTTGATGTTCACCTCGTGGTCGGAGGTGTCGACCCCGGCCGAGTTGTCGATGAAGTCGGTGTTGACCAGCCCGCCGCCGCGCGCGAACTCGATGCGGGCCAGCTGGGTGAACCCCAGGTTGCCGCCCTCGCCGATGACCTTGCAGCGCAGGTCTCCGGCGTCGACCCGGAGCGGGTCGTTGGCCTTGTCGCCCACGTCGGCGTTGGACTCGGTGCCCGCCTTGACGTAGGTGCCGATGCCGCCGTTCCACAGCAGGTCCACGGGGGCCCGGAGGATGGCGCTGATCAGGTCGTTCGGCGCCATCGAGGCGACCGCCGCGGGGATGGAGAGCGCCTCGCGGATCTGCGGCGTGATCTTGATGGACTTGGCCGTACGCGGGTAGACGCCGCCGCCCGCCGAGATCAGCTGGGTGTCGTAGTCCGCCCAGGAGCTGCGGGGCAGGTCGAAGAGCCGTTGCCGCTCGGCGAAGCTGCGAGCGGTGTCGGGGTCGGGGTCGATGAAGATGTGCCGGTGGTCGAAGGCGGCCACCAGCCGGATGTGCCGCGACAGCAGCATGCCGTTGCCGAACACGTCGCCCGACATGTCGCCGACGCCGGCCACGGTGAAGTCGGTGGTCTGGATGTCGGTCCCGATCGTGCGGAAGTGGTACTTGACCGACTCCCAGGCGCCGCGCGCGGTGATGCCCATGGCTTTGTGGTCGTAGCCGATCGAGCCGCCGGAGGCGAAGGCGTCGCCGAGCCAGAAGCCGTACTCCTTGGCCACGCCGTTGGCGATGTCGGAGAAGGTCGCGGTGCCCTTGTCGGCGGCGACCACCAGGTAGGGGTCGTCGCCGTCGTGCCTGACGACGTCCGGCGGGGGCACGACCTTGCCGTCGACCAGATTGTCGGTGATGTCGAGCAGTCCGGAGATGAACATCCGGTAGCACGCCACGCCCTCGGCGAGCTGCTCTTCCCGCCCTCCGCCCACCGGCGGACGCTTCACGACAAATCCGCCCTTGGACCCAGTGGGCACGATAACGGTATTTTTCACCATCTGGGCTTTGACCAGCCCGAGGATCTCGGTCCGGAAGTCCTCCATCCGGTCCGACCACCGCAACCCGCCTCTGGCCACCTTGCCGAAACGCAGGTGCACGCCCTCGACCCGGGCCGAGTACACGAAGATCTCGTACTTGGGCCGCGGCAGCGGCAGCACGCTGATCGCCTGCGGGTCGAACTTCAGCGAGATGTACGGCTTGCGGCGCCCGCCGACGGTCTGGAAGTAGTTGGTACGCAGCGTCGCCTGGATCATCTCCAGGTACGCCCGCAGGATCCGGTCCTCGTCGAGCGAGGCGACCTCGTCGAGCGCGCCCAGGATCTCCTCGTTGAGCGCGTCGGCCAGGTCGGTCCGCACGTCGTCGCCGCGCCGGGGGTCGAGCCGCGCCTCGAACAGCCGCACCAGCAGCCGGGCCAGCCGTACATTGCCCGTCAGCACTCGCTCCATGTAGCGCTGGGAGAAGGCGGAGCCCGCCTGGCGCAGGTATTGGGCGTAGACGCGCAGGATCTCGACCTGCTCCCAGGTCAGTCCGGCCCGCAGGACGAGGGCGTTGAAGTTGTCCGCCTGGACCTCGCCCTTCCACAGCGCGATGAGGCCGTCCTGGAAGAGCCGCTTGAAGTCCTTCCTGTCGACCTCGTCGTTGGGCGTGTAGCGCAGGCCGAAGTCATAGATCCAGGCGTTCTTGGTGGCGGGGTCGTTGTCCCTGTCGATCTCGTACGGCCGCTCGTCCACGACCTCGACGCCGAGCCGCTGGATCAGCGGGAGCGCCCGCGACAGTGAGATGGGCGAGCCCAGCTTGTAGATCTTCAGCCGCCGCTCGCCCTCGGCCGCGTCGTACGGCTCGTAGAGGTTGAGGCCGATCTCGTTCTCGTCGGCGCCGACCAGCTCCTCCAGGCGGCGCAGGTCCACCACGGCCATCTCCGGAGGGAAGTCGGCCTTGTAGCCCTCAGGGAAGGCCGACTGGTAGCGCCTGGTCAGCTTGGGGGCCTCCGCCTCGGAGGTCTGCTCCGCCAGCGCCGTGGCCAGGTCGTCCTCCCACGACCGGGTGATCGCGGCCAGCCGCGACTCCAGCTCCTGCACGTCGACGCCCGGCGGCGGCAGCTGCCTGCCGCGCTCGCCGCGGATGACCACATGCAGCCGGGCCAGGGCGGACTCGCCGATCATCGCGCTGTAGTCGAGCGTCTTGCCGCCCAGCGCCTTGAGCAGGAGCTCCTGCATCTTGTAGCGCACCTGGGTGGTGTAGCGGTCGCGCGGCAGGTAGATCAGGCAGGAGATGTAGCGGCCGTAGTCGTCGCGGCGCAGGAACAGCTTGACCTGCTTGCGCTCGCGCAGCCGCAGTACGCCGAGCGCGATCGGCAGCAGCTGGTCGAGCGAGGTCTGGAAGAGTTCGTCGCGCGGGAAGGTCTCCAGGATCTCGATCAGGTCCTTGCCGTCGTGGCTGTCGGGAGCCAGCCCGGCCTGCTCCAGCACGTCGGCGAGCTTGCGCCTGAGCACCGGGATCCTGGAGATCGACTCGCTGTAGGCCACGTGCGTGAACAGGCCGAGGAACCGGCGCTCGCCGATCACCTCGCCCTCCGGCGAGAACAGCTTCACCCCGATGTAGTCGAGGTAGGCCGCGCGGTGCACGGTCGCCCGGGAGTTGGCCTTGGTGATGATCAGCAGTTGCTTCTCGCGCGCCTTGGCGCGTACCTCAGGGGGCAGCACGGAGAAGCTCTCGGAGCCGATCTTGTCATCCCGCAGGATGCCCAGCGCCGCGCCGGGCAGCGCGCGCAGCGCGTCGCCCTCGTCGGTCTGCTCCAGGCGGTATTCGCGGTAGCCGAGGAAGGTGAAATGCCCGTCGGCGAGCCAGCGCAGCAGGTCGAGACTGTCCTCGACCTCCGCGGGCTCCAGCGGCGGCGGGTTCAGCGTGAGGTCCTCGGCGGTCTGTACGGCCACCCCCCGCATCTTCCTGAAGTCCTCGACCGCCTGCCGTACGTCGGACAGGACCCGCTGAAGGTCGGCCTCCAGCTGCCCGAGCACCTCGGGGTCGGTCTGCCGGTCGATCTCGAAGTGCATCCAGGACTCGACCAGCATCTGGCCGGTGACGTCCTCCTGGCCCCGGCCGAGCATCTTGCCGGTCATGTCGCGGCGTACCCGCATCTGCGGGTGGACCACCAGGTAGGTGTTGATGTCATGCCTGGCCAGCTCCATCGTCACCGAGTCGACCAGGAAGGACATGTCGTCGGTGACCACCTCCACCACGGAGTGTCCCGGGTCCCAGCCGTTCTCCTCGAGGGTCGGCGTGTAGACGCGGACCATGGCCCGGCCCTGGGGGCGTACCTCGGCCAGCTGCTTCTGCGACATCGCCGGGCCGTAGACGTCAATGGGGCTGCGGTCGAGCAGGTCCTCCGGCGCGATGTGCCGGTAGTAGACGCGTAGGAAGGCCAGCGCGTCCTCGGGGCTCACATGGTCGCTGCTCACCGCGCATCGTTGCGCGGCTCGCTGGAGCAGCTCATCCTTGGCCTCGTCGAGCGGCATTTCGCTCTCACTCCTTTGTGAGGGTTCGCCATGGCTTGTCATAGCCAGGCCCTTAGTTCCCACAGCAGTGGGAAGTAGTGCAGGCGGGTCCTGCCTCGCAGGTAGGGGGCTCCCGTCGAGCCGCCGGTGCCCGATTTGGTGCCGATCTGCCGTTCGACCATCTGCACGTGGCGGGTCCGCCACTGGGCGGCGGTCTCGTCGTGGGTCAGCAGATCTTCGGCCAGTTGCCACAGGTCGTCGTGCGACCCGCGGTCCCTCGCCACGGCCAGCAGCGTGCCCATGATCTCCTCGTCGGAGACCGGCAGCCCACGCTGGGAAAGGGCGGTGAGATAAGCATCCCACAGTGTCGGCTCGTCGAGTCGGCGGCGCAGCCTGGTGAGCTCGGCGTCGTCGGCGTCCCTGAGCCGGCCGAGATAGCTCGGATCCTTCAGCCCCGACAGGAACTCCAGCTCGCGGAACTGCACCGACTGGAACCCACTCGCCGGGGCGAGCCTGGCCCGGAACTCCAGGAAGTCCTGGGGCGTCATCGTCTCCAGCACGTCGACCTGCTCGATCAGCACCCGCTCCACCGCGTGCACCCGCTGGAACACGTGCCTGGCCTGCCAGAGCTCGCCCTGGAACATGGCCTCGCGGCCGGCCTCCAGCTCGTGCAGCAGTAGCTTGAACCAGAGCTCGTAGACCTGGTGGATGGTGATGAACAGCAGCTCGTCGGGCGCCTCGGACTGAGGCCGTTGCTGGTCGAGCAATTCGGGCAGGCGAAGGTAGCCGCCATAGGAGAGCCGGCCGCCCTCCTCGCCGAATCGCCTGTCGGGAGGAACGGCCGCATCACCGTCGATGCCCACCGAACACCTCCCCAAGCCGCCCGGTCTGTTCGACCGGGCGTACGCGCCTCGCCGTACCGATATCACCCGAAAAGGGGAAAAAGGTCAACGTGACATCGACATCGGCGGGTCGTCCTCAGCAGCTGAGGGCAGGTGTTTGAGCTCGTCGAGTCGGCTCGGAATCTCGGCCATGTCCTGGAGCTCCGCCTGGCACCTTGCGCATGTGTCGAGGTGGCGCTCGAACTCCTCTAGTTCCTCTTCATCGAGGACACCGAGGACGTAGGCGGCCACCCCTTCATGCATTACCCGGCTACCCCCTTGTCCTGCAGAAGCACACGGAGAGCCCGGATCCCGTAGTAGAGCCTGGACTTCACCGTGCCCGGCGGAATCCCCAGAATCTCCGCCGCTTCACTTATCGTACGGTCCCGAAGGTAGGTCTGCTCAATGACTTCCCGGTGTTCGTCCGACAGGCTCCGCAGCGCGTCAGCGACCACCATGGCCGAGAGCGCCCGCTCCGAGCCGTCAGGCACCGCCAGCATGTCGACTTCCGGCGGCTCGACCTCGTGAGGCCGAACACTCTTACGCCGGCGACCGTCGATGACGATACGGCGGGCCACTGTCAGTAGCCATGCCCAGATGAGGCTGGGCTCCCATTGCAGTCTTGCCGAGTGACGCCAGGCTCTAACGATCGTCTCTTGAACGACGTCTTCGGCCCATTGAAGATCGTTCCCGGTCGACTTGCGTACGTGGCGCAGCAGAGGGCCGCCGAACTCCTGGTAGAGCACCGCAATGCGGTGTTCCGCCTCGGCATCCGCACTCTCTAACCTGCCGGCGAGATGACCTAGCACGGGGCACATCTTTACACCTTCGTTATCACTCCGGTAGCCACTCCGATAACTCCAGTCATTTCTGACTATTTGGACCCCATGAGTGAACCGGTCCCCGAAGGCCCGCGTACCTCCGATCATGCACAGGCTTTTGCGCGGCGAACTGCTCATGTTCGGCGGCTTCGCAGTGGCTGCCACGGTCACGATCCTGCTGGTCCTGCCGCCAGGAAGCTCCGCAGGATCCACTCAGTACACGCAGTCGGCCGCCGGCCCTCTCGGGCCGGCGGACCGCGACCTGCTAGTCAGAGTACGCCAGGCGGGCCTCTGGGAGATTCCTGTTGGCCAATGGGCCCAGACACGGGCTGAGTCAGCGAGCGTGAAGGAGACCGGGAAGCACCTGGTCGAAGATCACACGAAGCTGGACGAGGCGACTCGCGCGCTCGCCGCGAAACTCGGCGTGCCCATCCCAGACGTGGCCAATGCCGATCAGCAGAGCTGGATGGCCCAGCTGTCCGCGGAGAAGGGTCCCGCCTTCGACAAGGACTTCGCCAACCTGTTGCGTGCCGCGCACGGCAAGGTCTTCGCCGTCGTGGCAGAGGTGCGGTCGGGGACTCGCAATACCGAGATCAGGAAGTTCGCCAACACCGCCAACACGGTGGTGCTGAAGCACATGACGCTGCTGGAAGGCACTGGCCTGGTCGACTTCGGCGACCTTCCCGAGCCCCCCACGCCCTCACCGGTTCCACCCGTCGCAACGGCGGTCGATACGAGGAGACAGTAATGAGGAGATCCAGACGCACGGCCGCGGCCGTGTCCGCCCTGGCCGTAATGGCCAGCGGCCTGGTGTCCGCGGCCGTGATCGGCGTCGGTCCGGCGCTTGCGGACCATTGCGATCCGGCGCAGCAGAACAGCAACCAGCAGCCGTCTCAATCACCGACGCAACAACGGCGACAGCGGCAGGCCCCGGACAACCAGGACCAGCAACAGCAGCAGGACCAGGGCCAGCAACAGGACAACAACCAGGATCAGCAGCAGCAGGGTCAGCAGGACCAGGGCCAGCAACAGCAACAGGACCAGGGTCAGCAGCAGGACCAGGGCCAGCAACAGCAGCAGGGTCAGCAGCAGCAGCAGCAAGGCGGCGGAGCCCTCTTGGCCGCGCCGACCCCGGAGCCGGGAACGCAGGACACCGGTAACGGCCAGGACCAGCAGAACAACAACCAGCAGAACAACAACCAGGACCAGCAGCAGGACCAGCAGGGTCAGCAGGACCAGGGCCAGCAGCAGCAGGACCAGGGTCAGCAGCAGCAGTTCCGCCGCCGGGGCAACAACAACAACCAGAACCCGACGAAGAGCCCGTCCGCGTCCCCCTCCCCCACCGAGAGCGACCACGACGAGGGCGAGTGCGCCGACCTCGGCCCGTTCGTCGAGGACTTCGTCGACATCCGCCAGGTCGGCCGCGGCCAGCTCGCCAACCCCCAGTTCGGTAGGAACGGCTCCAGGGGCACCTTCGTCTCCGCCTGTGGGACGAACGGCAACAAGCACAACAACCCTGACAACTTCATCGTCGCTCCGGGCGTGAGCAACGGCGCTCACCACCTGCACGACTACGTGGGCAACCTGACGACGGACGGGTTCTCGACGGACCAGAGTCTCGCCGCGGGAGGCACCACCTGCCGGTTCGGCGACAAGTCGACCTACTTCTGGCCGGTGCTCCGCGACCGCAAGGTGGACGTCAACACCAACGACCAGGACGGCAACGTCGGCCAGGTCCTGCGGGCCCGCCAGGTGACCCTCCAGTTCCGCGGCAACGCCTCGTCCAGGGTGGTCGCGATGCCGAGGTTCCTGAGGATCATCACCGGTGACGCGAAGGCGGCCACGAACGGCGGAGCGAACGCGAAGGCCGCGTGGACGTGTACCGGTTTCCAGAACCGCATCACTAATAACAAATATCCACTCTGCCCACGCGGCAGCCAGGTCGTCCGTATTCTAGACTTCCCAAGCTGCTGGGACGGACAGAACACCGACAGCGCCAACCACCGCACGCACATCGTGTTCCCGGGCCAGGGTGGCGCCTGCCCGCAGGGAACGAAGGCCGTCCCACAGCTGCGCATGTCGCTCACGTACTCGGTTCCACAGGGACCGTCCTTCGCCGTGGACGCGTTCCCTGAGCAGAAGCACAATCCGGTGACCGATCACGCAGACTTCGCCAACGTGATGTCTGACCAGCTCATGAACTTCGTGGTCAGCTGCATCAACCGCGGACGTCGTTGCTGACGTAGATCGGCCCTCCCGAGTCGCACCCTCAATCGACGACCATGGAGGGAATCGATGCTCCACAGAAGACTGCCCCGGCATGCTCCGAGCAAGCTGGACTCCAGGTGGGTCCGGTTCGGGGTAAGCGCCGTGCTGGCCGCGCTGGTCCTGGCGGGGTTCGCCCTGACCAGGACCGACAGCGGGATGTCAGTGCTCGGCCAAGGGGTGGCTTTCCTCGAGTTCTACGCGGGCGTGTTCGCCCTGGTGCTGCTGAGCGCGACGGTCGGGCTCGGCCTGCTCACCACCGAACGCGTCTTCCTGTCCCCGTCCAACAGGGTCAGGGCACAGCTGGCACACCGGGCCACAGCGATGATCGGGATGGCCTACCTGGTCACGCACATCACCCTCATGGTCAGTCTGGGGCATGCCCCACTGGCCGCGACAGTGGTCCCAATTGCCGGTATCTATGTGGGATTCGGCGCTGTAGCCTTCGACATGATGGTGATCATCGTTGTGTCGGGAATGGTCCGAGGACGGTTCGCGGTGACGGCCAAGCCATGGATATGGCGGACGCTCCATGCCACCGCGTACCTGTCCTGGCCCGTGGCCATCATGCATGGCCTCACGGCGGGCCGTCCTCCGGCGCCCTGGGTGGCGTGGTCCTACATCGCCTGCCTCGCGGCGGTCGGTGGGGCGTTGCTCGTACGAGTGCTCGCCACCACGCTCAGGCCGGCTCTCCAGCCGGAATGGGTGAAGACGATGGAGGTCGACACCTCACCGGTCGAGCGGCCGGTGGACGTCAACGCGCCGGTTAGCCTCGACGCGGCGCGCAGGAAGTACCGGGAGGCGGGATGAGACCGCACAGGAATGCCCAGGAGGCGCCAGAGTGATCCCGCATAGAGTCCCACGCGTGTTACGCGTGGGCCCGGCCCGGCTGACCGCCGGGCTGGAGCACACCAGGCGGATCGACCTGCCGGCGCACCGGACGCTTCATGGCGAGCCGGTGTTGCGCGATATCGAGACGCTGATCGCCCAGGTGAACGAGGTCGACATGCGCGGCCGAGGCGGAGCGGCGTTCCCCGTCGGCCGCAAGCTGCGCGCCGTCGCCGACGCCGCCGGGGCACGCGAGAGTGTCGTGCTGGTCAACGGCTCGGAGGGCGAGCCGGCCAGCTTCAAGGACACCATGATGCTCATCCGCAACCCGCACCTCGTGCTCGACGGAGCGGTCCTCGCCGCCGAGGCCCTGCACGCGCGCGAGGTCGTCGTGGCGATCGGATCCGGCGGCGAGGTGGCCGAGTCGTCGGTCTCCGCCGCCGTGGCCGAGCGCCGCGCCGCCAATGTGGCGGGCGGCCAGGAGAGCCACGTGAAGATCCGGGTGGTCGGCCTGGAGGAGCGGTTCATCTCGGGCGAGGGCGGCGCGCTGGTCCGCGGCGTGAACGGCGACGTGGCCATCCCCAACGGCCGCAAGAAGCGCGCCGCCGAGAGCGGCGTGGACGGCCTGCCCACGCTGCTGTCGAACACGGAGACCTTCGCCCAGCTCGCCCTGCTCGCCGAGTTCGGCCCCGAAGGGTACGCCGAGTACGGCACCGCCAAGGAACCCGGCACCGTCCTGCTCAGCGTGAGCGGCGGCGCCACCAACCCCGCCGTCGTGGAAGCGCCCACGGGCACCCCGCTGATCGACGTCCTCGACCTGTGCGAGGCGGAGATCGGCGACGGCGTCCTCATGGGCGGCTACCACGGCGCCTGGATGAGTTACGAGAACGCCCTCTCCGCGGTGATCTCGCGCGAAGGCATGAAGAAGATGGGCAGCGAGCTGGGTGCCGGGATCATCGTCCCGCTCGGCGACTCGACCTGCCCACTCGGCGAGACCACCCGGGTGGCGGCCTACCTCGCCGCCCAGTCCTCGGGCCAGTGCGGCCCCTGCCGCCTCGGGCTGCCCGACGTGGCGCGGGCACTGCTCGCGCTGGTCGAGGGCACCGGGTCCACGGACGCGGTACGCCGCACCGTACGCGCCGTCGAGCGGAGAGGGGCCTGCTTCCACCCCGACGGCACCGCCAGGTTCGTCCTCTCCTCCCTGGACGCCTTCGAGAGCGACATCGCCCTTCACCTGGAGTACGGCTCCTGCGGCCGGCCGGTCCGCGGCGTGCTGCCCCTCCCGGAGCACGAGGACGAGCCCGAGTACCGCCTGGACGTGGACTGGACCCGTTGCGAGGGCCACGGCCTGTGCGCGCACCTGCTGCCGGAATTCGTGGAACTGGACGAATACGGCTTCCCGTCCTTCAAGACCGTGCCGGGCTGGATGGCGAAGGAGGCGCGTCGGGCCGTCGACATGTGCCCCGCGCTGGCCCTGCGCCTCAATGAGTCCATAGCGGTACGGGCGGGCTAATCCCTGGCCCGTCCGCCTGAGCGCGCTCAGGCGGACGGGCCGCGCTCTTCCGGTTATGCATTTGTGACCAACCTGGCGGCTTCCAGAGTCGTCTCACCGATCGGTTCACCACGATCACCAGGAGACGACCATGGACCGTCGCGACTTCCTCCGCGCCGCCACGCTGGCACCGGTACTGGGGCTGGTCTCCGTACCGCCCGCGCTCGCCTCCTCCGCCTCCGACTGGTCGGGGTTACGCCGCCGCCTCACCGGCACGCTCGTCCTGCCGGCCGACGCGGGGTACGGCGCGGCGCAACGGCTGTTCAATCCCGCCTTCGACAGCATCAGGCCGGGCGGCGTCGCCTATTGCGCGACCCCCGCGGATGTCTCCGCGTGCCTGTCCTTCGTCCGCGCGAACCGCCTGCCCGTCACCGCCCGCTCGGGCGGCCACTCCTACGCGGGCTGGTCCACCGGCACCGGCCTGGTGATCGACGTCTCCCGGATGAACTCCGTCACTCACGCCGCCGGCCGCGCCACCGTGGGCGCCGGGGCCAAGCTGGTCGACGTCTACGACAAGCTGGGCCGCGCCGGCGTGAGCATCCCCGCCGGTTCGTGCCCCACGGTCGGGGTGAGCGGCCTGGCGCTGGGCGGCGGGATCGGCGTGGTCTCCAGGAAGTACGGCCTGACCTGCGACACGCTCGAGTCCGTACGGATCGTCACGGCCGACGGCCGCCTCCTGACCTGCGACGCCAATAACCACCCCGACCTCTACTGGGCGTGCAGGGGCGGTGGCGGCGGGAACTTCGGCGTGGCCGTGTCCTTCACCTTCCGCACGCACAAGACCCGCGACACCACCGTGTTCTTCCTGCACTGGCCGTGGGCCAAGGCCGAGGCGGCGGTCAAGGCCTGGCAGTCCTGGGCGCCCACCGCGCCGGACGAGCTGTGGTCCACGCTGCACCTGACGCGCAACAACGGGCTGGACGTGCAGATCGGCGGCACGTACCTGGGCGGGAAGGCGGCGCTCGACCGCCTCCTGGCGCCGCTCGTCGCCCAGATCGGCCGCCCCTCCTCCCGCTACGCCTCCACGACGTCCTACACGCACGCCATGATGGTCATGGCGGGCTGCTCCTCGCTCTCGGTAGCGCAGTGTCACCTTCCTGGCCAGACCGCCGCGGGCCGCCTCAGCAGGGACACCTTCGCCGCCAAGTCGCATCTGGCCTACCAGAAGCTGTCGGCGGCCGGGGTCAAGGCGCTGGTCGCCGGGGTGGCCCGAGCGGGAGAGCACACCGTACAACTGGACGCGCTGGGCGGAGCGGTCGCCCGGGTCCGCCCGGACGCCACCGCCTTCCCGCACCGGGCGGCGCTGTTCGGTGTCCAGTACTACTCGAAGGGCACCAGCCGGGCCTGGCTGCGCGGCATCCACGGCGACATGCGGGCGCATCTGGGCGATCACGCGTACGTGAACTACATCGACCCGGACCTGACCGACTGGCGGACCGCCTACTACGGAGCCAACGCGCCACGCCTGGCCGCCGTGAAGGCCGCCTACGATCCCGGCCGGGTCTTCCACCTGCCCCAAGGTGTCTAAATCGGTCGCCGGACCGGGCCGTGAGCTGGGAAGATCGGTAACATGCGCAACTGGCCGCTCTTCGGGCTCTCCGTGACCACCCCGCGCCTCGAACTCCGCATGCCGTCGCTCGCCGACCTCGACGAGCTCGGTGATCGAGCGGCCGAGGGCGTACACGAGCCGGGCTACATGCCGTTCCTGTTCCCGTGGTCGGACGCCGAGCCGCAGGAGCGGGCCAAGGCCACCGTCCGCTACCACTTCCGCACCTGGGCCGAGTTCACTCGGGAGAAGTGGACGCTGGAGTTCGCGGTGGTCTCGGAGGGCCAGGTGGTCGGCGTGCAGGCACTGATGGCCGCCGACTTCCTGGTCACGCGGGAGGCCGCGACGGGCTCGTGGCTCGGCAAACGCTTCCAGGGCCGGGGCATCGGCAGGGAGATGCGCGCGGCGGTGCTTCACCTGGCCTTCGAGGGTTTGGGCGCCGAGTACGCGACGACGGAGGCCTTCCACGACAACCACGCCTCACTCGCGGTGACGCGCCGACTCGGCTACCACGAGGACGGCATCATCCTGCACAACCGCAAGGGCACAGTGGCAACGGGCCGCCGCTTCCGCCTCCCCCGGTCCGACTGGAAGCCGATGAACGGCATCGAAATCCACAACCTAGAGCCCTGTCTGCCCCTCTTCGGTCTCTAGCAAGGGCCGGTGACCATCCCCTGGGTGAGGTCGTCCGCCACAGCATCAGGATCGCGCAGGTCCGCCTGCCCGTACCCGCCACCGCCTCCCGACTCGCAGCGCAGCACGTCCCCCGCGCTGACCGGCAGCGCGTTGACCTTGAGCATCTCGCGCTGCCGCGGCGTGCCGGGGTTGAGCGTGACGCGGGGCGGCGCACCGGCCGTGCCCCCGGCCAGACCCCACGCTGGGGTGACCGAGCGCTCGAACCACAGCGACAACGAGGTGTCGCCGATGAACTCGTACTCGCGGACCACGCCGTGGCCACCGCGCCACCGCCCCTGGCCGCCGGTGTCGGGGCGGACCTCGTAGCGGGTGACGCGGACCGGGAAGAGCGTTTCGAGCACCTCGATCGGCATGTCGCGCAGCGACCCGTTCACGTTGTTGATCAGGCAGGTCTCGCCGTCGCCTCCCTCCCAGGCGCCCCAGCCGCCGACGGTGGCCTCCTGGGAGACGTACAGCTTGCCGGTACGCGGGTCGGTGCCGGTGAACTGGACGATGAGGGAGTCGCCGTAGGAGGCCGCGGCGGCTTTGCCGGGCACGACCGGGGCCAGCGCCTTGACGACGAGGTCGATGAGCAGGCCGAGGTGGGAGTAGTAGTACTGGCAAGCGGCGGGCGACTGGGCGGCCAGCATGGAGCCCGGCCTGGTGGCCACGTCGAGGGGACGGAACGAGCCGCCGTTGAGCGGCACGTCGGCGCTGATGAGCAGCTTGTACGCGACGCGGACGGCGGCGACGGCCTGGGCCGCGCCGCAGTTGACCGGCCCGGTCGCCTGGTCGGCGCAGTCGGTGAGGTCGACGTGGACGCGCTCGCCCTCGACGGTCACGGTGACGTTGACCGGCAGCGGGGTGGCCAGGTCGATGCCGTCATTGTCGAGGAACCCACCGGCGGTGTAGATGCCGTCGGGGATGGCGGCGACGGCCTGGCGTTCGAGGCGCTCGGTCTGGGCGAAGATCTCGTCACGGGCGGCCATCACGGTCGCCACGCCCCAGCGCCCGATGATCTCGGCCAGGCGGCGCTGTCCGGTCATCGCGCAGGCGACCTGGGCGCGCATGTCGCCGAGCGTGGCGTGGGGGAAGCGGACGTTGCGGGCGATGACCTCGTGCAGGTCGCGACAGGGCGCGCCGTTCTCGTAGATCTTCATCGGGCCCATGCGCAGGCCCTCCTGGAAGATCGAGGTGGAGTCCATGGAGCCGCCGGGGTCCTTGGAACCCATGTCGAGCCAGTGGGCGCGCGAGGCGGCGAACCCCACGAGCTCGCCGCCGACGAAGATCGGGCCGTAGACCGTGACGTCGTTGAGGTGCGTCCCACCGATGTAGGAGTCGTTGAGCACCCAGACGTCGCCCTCCTGCCAGGCGTCACGGCCGAACATCCGCTCGGTCTCGCGGGTGCACACCTCCAGGTTGCCCAGGAAGATCGGCAGACCGCTCGACTGGCCGAGAACGTTGTGGTCGCGGTCCATGAGCGCGACGGCGCAGTCCTTGGCCTCGTAGATGACCGGCGTGTAGGAGGAGCGGATGAGGGTGGTGTTCATGTCCTCCGCCGCCTGGAGGAGCGCGCAGCGGATGATCTCTGTAGTCACGGGGTCGATCATGAGGTCACCTTGATGATCAGGAAGCCGTTGGCGTCGACGGTGGCCAGGCAGCCGGGCGGGATGACGGTGGTGGCCGTCTCCTCCACCACGATGGCGGGCCCCTCAACCTCACCGTCCAGGGCGCTTCTGCGCAGGACGGCGGTGCGGTGCACCTGCCCGTCGAAGATCACATCGCGTACGGCGGGCGGGTGCGTCTCGCGCACCGGAGCCGCGGTGGCGGCCTTGGGGAAGGTGCCGAAGCCGGCGCTGCGCAGCATGACGAACTCAACCGGCGCCTCAGGCGTGGCATGGCCATATCTGCTGGTGTGAGCCTCCGCGTAGCGCCGCGCGATGGCCTGGAGGAAGCCGGGCGCAGCGGGCTCGGTGGCGTCCAGGAGCGGGATCGTGAGCGTGTAGTCCTGCCCCTCGTAACGCATGTCCAGCGCGTGCTCGACCCGCCGCCGGTCGAGGGGGACGCCCTGGCTGTCGAGCGCGGCCATGGCGTCGCGTTCGAGCTCGGCCAGCCGCGCCGCCAGGTGCTCGCCGTCGAGGTCGTCCTGCGCGCGGAAGTACGGATGGGTGAGATCGCGCCGTACGTCGGCCTCCAGCATCCCCCACGCGGAGAAGGCGCCGGGGAAGCGCGGCACGACCACCTCGCCGATGCCGAGCTCGCGGGCGATGAAGACGGCGTGCATGGCGCCCGCGCCGCCGAAGGCGACCAGGGCGAACTCGCGCGGCTCCACGCCGTGCTCGACCGTGAGCGTACGGATGGCCTGGGCCATCTTGGCGTTGGCGACGTCGCACACGCCCTCGGCCAGCTGGAGCGGATCCATGTCGAGGGTCTCGGCGAGCGTGGCGACGGCCGTCCCCGCGGCCTCGACGTCCAGCTCCATCAGACCGCCGGCGAACCAGGCGGGGTCGACGCGGCCCAGCACCACGTTGGCGTCGGTCACGGTCGGCCGGTCGCCGCCCCTGCCGTAACAGGCGGGCCCCGGCACGGCTCCCGCCGACTCGGGGCCGACGCGCAGCGCGCCCGCCTCGGCGTAGGCGATGGAGCCGCCGCCCGCGCCGATCGTGTGCAGGTTCACGATCGGCATCAGGACGGGGAAGCCCTCGATGTGCGCCTCGGCGCTGACGTCCGGGCGACCGTTGACGACGAGGGAGACGTCGAAGGAGGTGCCGCCCATGTCCACGCAGATGGCGTTCTCGCGGCCGAGCAGGCGGGCCGCGGCGACCCCGCCCATCGTGCCGCCGACGGGGCCCGACAGCAGGGTCTGCAGGGGCCGCCGCATCGCGAAGCCCGCGTTGACCAGGCCGCCGGAGGACTGCATCACGTGTACGGGCACGGTCAGGCCACGCTCGGCGAAGCGCCGCTCGATCCGCGACAGGTAGGTGCGTACGACCGGTCCCGCGTAGGCCTCGAGAACGGCGGAGGAGGTGCGCTCGTACTCGCGCCACTCCCTGGCCACCTCGTGGCTGAGCACGATCAGCACGTCGTCGCCGAGCTCATGCCGGAGGATCTCGCCCGCGCGGAGCTCGTGGGCCGGGTTGGCGAAGGAGAACAGCAGCGTGACCGCGACGGCGTCGAAGCCCTCGGCCTTCGCGCGGTGGGCGGCCCGCCGTACGGCCTGCTCGTCGAGCGGCTGAAGCTCGGTGCCGCGCCAGTCGAGCCGGCCCGCCGCCTCCATGACGTCGGCACGGGGCACCAGTGGCGTCGGTTTGCGGTAGCGCAGGTCGAACATGCGGTCGCGGTTGCCGCGGGCGATCTGGTAGACGTCGCGCGCGCCGGCGCTGGTCAGCAGCAGGACCTTGGCGCCCTTGCGTTCGAGCAGGGCGTTGAGACCCTGGGTGGTGCCGTGCACGAAGAAGGAGATCCGGGTCGGGTCGTCGACCACGCGGCCGAGTGCGGCGAAGACGCCCTCGGCGAGATCTCCGGGGGTGGTCGGCGCCTTCGAGGCCAGCACGGCACCGGTCTGCTCGTCGTAGCAGACCACGTCGGTGAAGGTACCGCCGATGTCCATGGCGACGCGAAAAGTCATGGCCGCACCGTATGCGGTCCCGGCCGTCCGCAGGTGTGCCGGGTGCACGGCTTTCGCGCCTGCTTCATGCGTGACGCACCCCTTCGCGGGCTAAGGCGCCACCCCGACAGACGCGGGCGGCGGGCAGGCGTGGCGGCGGTATCTGCCGGGCGCGGTGCCGTACTCGCGCTTGAAGGCGTTGGCGAAGGCGAACTCGGAGGTGTAGCCGACACGCGCGGAGATCTCGCTCAGTGAGTCCTCCGACTCGCGGAGCAGGCGGGCGGCCGTGGCCAGGCGCCACCACGTGACGTAGGTGAGCGGCGGCTGGCCGATCAGGCTGGTGAAGCGGCGGGAGAAGGCCGCGCGGGAGAGCCCGGCCTCGCCGCCGAGCGCCTCGACCGTCCAGGGATGCGCGGGATCGCGGTGGATCGCGTTGAGCGCCACGCTGATCGACGGGTCGGCCAGCGCGGTGGCCCAGCCGCCGACCTCGCACTGTCCGGGCTCGGTGTCGAGCCAGGCGCGCAGGATGTACAGCAGCAGCATGTCGAGCAGCGAGGTGACGACGGTGTCGGCGCCCAGGCGCGGACTGCCGATCTCGCTGCCCAGCAGGTCGACGGCCGCGCGGAGCTCGGGGTGGTGGCCGAGGCGGGCGGGCAGGTGGACCATGTCGGGCAGGTCGCGCAGGACCGGATGGGCCCGGCTGGGGTCGAGCCGGTAGCCGCCGCAGAGCAGGACCGTGGCCGCGCCAGGCCCTTCCATGGAGGCCGAGGCGAACAGGTCCCGCTCCTCCAGCGGGTCGCACTCAGGGTCGGCCAGCGGGGTGGCCGGGCTGTCGGCCATCGCGTAGCCGTGGCCGTGCGGGAAGAAGACCACGTCGCCGACGCTCAGCTGGACGGGATCGCCGTCCGGCGGGATGAGCCACGGGGAGCCTTGGATGATCACCTGGAAGCCCGCCGAGCCGGGAGCCGAGGGGAACCACTGACCCCAGGGGGCGTGCCACTCGACGAGCGCGGAACGGGGCTGTCCGGTGCGCATGATGGCGATCACGTCGCTGAGCACGTCCATGACCGAAGTCTACCCTGCGAGACGATCGCGTATAAAAGGCAGATACACAAGCATTGGCCATCTCGCTCCAGGCTCCTACCGTTGTCCCTCATGAGCCCAACCATGACCGCCGCCCGCATCCACGAGTACGGCGACGCGTCCGTGATCCGTTACGACCGGATCCCCCGGCCCTCGCCGGGGCCGGGGGACGTGCTGGTCCAGATGGCCGCCACCTCGTTCAACCCGTCCGAGGTGGGGCTGCGGGCCGGGTTCCTGCGGGACCTGCTCCCGGTCACCCTGCCGTACACGCTGGGCCTGGACCTCGCCGGCACGGTCGTCGAGGTGGGCGCGGACGTACAAGGGCCCGCCGTCGGCGACCGGGTCATCGGCCTCGTGGAGGGGGCGGCGGCCGAGTACACGGTGGCGGCGGCGAGTTCACTGGTCAGGGCGCCGGAGCGGCTCCCGCTGGCGGACGCCGCCGCCATCCCGGTCGCCGGGCTCACCGCCTGGCAGGCGGTCCACGAGCACGCCCGCGTCGGGCCGGGGCAGCGGGTGCTGATCAACGGGGCGGGCGGCGGGGTGGGGTTGTTCGCCGTGCAACTGGCCAAGCTGGCGGGCGCGACCGTGATCGCGACGGCCGGTCCGCGCAGCGCGGCAGCGGTACGGCGCTACGGCGCCGACGAGGTCGTCGACTACACCACGACCCCATTGCCCGGCGGCATGGACGTGGTGCTCAACCTGGCGGCCATCGGCCCGGAGCAGGCGGCGACGCTGGCCACGCTGGGCGAGGTGATCGTCACCATCGCCACCCCGATCGACGCGCCCCGAGCCACCCATTTCGTGGCCCGCAACGACCCGGCGCACCTGGCCCGGCTGGTGGCGCTGATCGACAAGGGCGAGCTCGTGGTGGAGGTCGCCGAGACATACCCACTGACCGGCCTCGACGAGGTCCATCGCCGGGCCGAGGCCGGGCAGACACGCGGAAAAATCATCATTCAAGGGGATAAATAATGATCAAGATTGGCATCATCATCGGCAGCACCCGGCCGGGCCGCAACGCGGACACCGTGGCCGAGTGGGTGCATGACCTGGCCGCCAAGCGCGGCGACGCCGAGTTCGAGGTGGTGGACCTGCGGGACTTCGACCTGCCGCACCTGGACGAGGCGTTCCCGGCGGCCTATGGCCAGTACGAACACCCCCACACCCGTGCCTGGTCGGAGCGCATCGCCTCGTTCGACGGCTTTGTGTTCGTGACCCCGGAGTACAACAGCTCCACTTCGGGCGTGCTGAAGAACGCGATCGACTTCCTCTACGCCGAGTGGGCGGACAAGGCGGCCGGATTCGTCAGCTACGGCGTCGACGGCGGCGCCCGCGCGGCCGAACACCTCAGGCAGGTGCTCGGCCGGGTCAAGGTCGCCGATGTGCCGGCTCAGGTCACGCTCTCTCTGCACACGGACTTCGAGGGGTTCACCGACTTCAAGCCCGCCGCGCACCGCGAAGAGATGGTCACCACGATGCTGGACCAGATCGTCTCCTGGGGCACCGCGCTGCGCCCGCTCAGGGCGGCCTGAAGCGGGCTCAAGGCTTGAAGCGGGCTCATGGCTGAAGCAGGCTCATGGCTGAAGCGGATTCAAGGCTTGAAGTGGCGCAGCACCTCGGGGTTGGCCATGGCGTCGGGGTTGGCCGCCTGCTCGACCGGGGTGCCGAGGAGGATCTTACGCACCGGCACCTCTAGCTTCTTGCCCGACAGGGTGCGCGGGATGCCGGGCACCGCGTGGATCTCGTTGGGCACGTGCCGGGGTGACAGCTCCTGCCGCAGCGCCGTACGCAGGGCCTCGACCAGCGAGTCCGACAGCGTGACACCCTCGGCCAGCGTGAGGTAGAGCAGCAGCCGCCCCTCCTGCCCGAGCTGGCCGGTGTCGATCACGAGGCTGTCGGCGATCTCGTCGAACCGCTCGACGACCCGGTAGAACTCGCTGGTGCCCATCCGGACGCCGCCCCGGTTCAGCGTCGAGTCGGAGCGGCCGTAGATCACGCAGCTGCCGTCCTCGTTCAGCTTGATCCAGTCGCCGTGCCGCCACACGCCCGGGTAGACGTCGAAATAGCTCTCGCGATAGCGGTCGCCGTCGGGGTCGTTCCAGAACATGACCGGCATCGACGGCATCGGCTGCGTGAGCACGAGCTCGCCCACCTCCCCCACGACCGGCTCGCCCAGGGGGTTGAACGACTCCACCCGCGCCCCCAGCGACCGGCAGGGGATGATGCCCGCCCGGATCGGATGCAGCACGGTCGCCCCGACGAACCCGGTGCACACGTCGGTGCCGCCGGAGAACGACCCGAGCGGTATGCCCGGCAGCTCCGCGGCCACCCAGGCGAACCCTTCGGGCGGCAGCGGCGACCCGGTCGAGCCGATGCCGCGCAGTGCCTCCAGCCCTTCGGGCGCGATCCCGGCCTTCAGCGAGGCCATGATGTACGGCGCGCCGACCCCGAAGTAGGTCACCCCTTCCGAGGCGGCGATCCGCCACAGCACCGCGGCGGAGGGGTAGGCGGCCGAACCGTCGTACAGCACCGGGGTGGCGCCCACCAGCAGGCCGCCGATGAGGTAGTTCCACATCATCCAGCCCGTGGTGGTGTACCAGAAGAACACGTCCCCCTCACCGAGATCCTGGTGGAAGGAGAGCGACTTGAGGTGTTCGAGGATGACTCCTCCGTGCCCGTGCACGATGGGCTTGGGCAGCCCGGTCGTACCACTGGAGTAGAGGATCCACAGCGGGTGGCCGAACGGCACCCGCTCGAACTCCAGCGGCCCCTCCTCCGCGCGCAGCCCTTCCCAGCCGATCACCTCGCCGTGCGGCACGGAGTCGGTGTGCGCGGCGCCGGGCTCGGCCCGCTGCGGCGGCTGCCCCTCCTCGGCCGCCGAAAGGTACGGGATCCAGACGGTCGCGCGGAGCGTGGGCAGCTCGGCGGCGATCTCGTTGACGGCCGCCGACCGGTCGTAGCTCTTGCCGTTGTAGTGGTAGCCGTCGACCGCGATCAGCACCTTGGGCTCGATCTGCTTGAACCGGTCGACGATGCTCGGCACGCCGAAGTCCGGGGACCCGGCCGACCAGATCGCGCCCAGGGACGCGGTGGCCAGGAAGGCGATCAGGGCCTGCGGGATGTTCGGCAGGTAACCGGCCACCCGGTCGCCGCGCCCGACGCCGAGGCGGATCAGGCCCGCCCGGACCCGGGCGACCTCCTCGCGCAGCTCGGCGTAGGTCAGCTCCTGGCGGGCGCCGTCCTCCGAGACGAAGACGATCGCGGTGCCGTCACGTTCGCGCAGCGCGTTCTCGGCGTAGTTGACGGAGCTCCCGGTGAACCATTCGGCGCCCGGCATCGTCCCAGTCAAGACGGGCCCGTCACCACGTTCGCCGATGACCTCGAAGTAGTCCCAGATCGACGTCCAGAATTCCGCCGGACTGTCGACCGACCAGCGCCACACCTCCTCATAGTCCGACCCTGCCCGGCCCAGCCACTCCAGATAGTGAGTCAGCCTGGCGCGCGCGATGATGTCTTCGGTCGGTTCCCAGAGAAGTGTGCCTTCAGCAACCATGTGCCCATCCTGTCGGCCGGTAAGGGCAATGTCATACCCGAACCGCCACATAACTTGCTACCGGCGTAGGTGGTCCACCGCCATACGCGCGGCCGTGCCGATCACCGCGTCGGCGCGCGGCTGGTTGAGCGCGGTGCTGAGCGAGCGGGTGAACACCGCCACCGCGTACTGGCCGCCGTCGGGATATTCGACCACGCCCGCCTCGTTGCGGAGTGTCGGGAGTGTCCCGGTCTTCCCGCTGACCTCCACGTCGTCGTACGGGAAGCCGGAAGCCAGCCGGTGCGGCCAGACCTGCAGGTTCAGGACGTTGCGCATCCAGGCGCACGATTCCGCCGAGGCCGCTTGATCACGCCAGATCAGCCCGAACAGCGCGGCCGTCTCGCGCGGCGTGGCGCTGTTGGCGCGCGGGGGATCGAGCACCCGTAGCCGCGCGATGTCCTCCGGATCGAGGTACGGCCAGCTGTGCCCGGCGTCCTCGGCCATGCTCTCGTAGATGTCCCGGCAGCTCTGCCGCACCCGCGTCTCGCGCAGCCCGAACCCGTCGAGCATCGCGTTGATCTCCTCGCGCCCGACCCTGGCCAGCAGCACGTCGGCGGCGGTGTTGTCGCTCAGCGTGATCATCAGGTGGCCCAGGTCGCGCAGGGAGATCGTGACGTCGTCGAGCATCGCGCACAGGCCGGTGGGCCCGGTCACCCGGTCGGCGGCCCCTACGGTCACCCGGCTCGCCGGATCGAGCAGCCCGGCGTCGGCCTGGCGGCAGAACTCCACCATCAACGGCACCTTGAACATCGAGGCGGTCGGCAGCGGCACGTCGGAGCCGAGCCCGATCTCCCGGCCCGAGCGCAGGTCGGTCGCGTGCAGCCACCCGGTCACGCCCGCCGCGCCGAACAGCGCGGCCAGATCCGGCTCGTTCATGCCAGCATCCCGGGTCTGCGGCTGATGTGCCGCACGGGCGCCGCGGCCTCGTCCGTCATCCCGGCGCTCTCTTTCAGCGTTCGTACGGCCACCGCCGAGAAGCCGGCGACCGCCTCCGTCTCCACTCGCCAGGCCGTGGAGACCCGGGAACTGATCGGCGAGCCTAGCAGCGGACGCCAGACGATCCCAGGGTGGTCCGTCCTGGCCCCGAACGCCACCGCCGCCCCGGCGAGCACCAGGCCGAGCCCGGCGCCCTGATGCACCTGGGCGGGCACGTAGCCGTGGCGGCGGCACTCCGCCAGCGTCACGGCGTGCAGCCCCGGCTCCCCCTCCTTGGGCGGCATCAGCAGCTCGCGGTCCGCCAGGTCGGCCAGGTGCACCTCCCCGGCCACGGCCAGGGGATCCCCCTCGGCCAGCAGCACGCCCTGCGGCTGCACCAGCACCTGCCCGAACCGCAGCCCCGGCGCGTTGATCGGGTGGCGCACGATGCCGACGTCGATGGCGCCTTCGGTCAGCGCGGCCACCTGATCGGCCGTCCAGATCTCCGCCGGCGTGAGACGTACGTCCGGATTGCTCGCGCGGAAGCCCTCGACCAGGGCGGCGATCACCGCGGCGGCCAGGTCGGGCGGGACGCCGAGCTTGAGCGCCCGGCCCTCGCCGTGACGGACGAGCTCGCGCAGCCGGTCGGCCCTGGTCACGATCTCGCGGGCCTCGCCGACCAGCAGGCGGCCCGCCTCGGTCAGCCGGACCTGGCGGGCGGAGCGGTCGAAGAGCCGCACGCCGAGCTCCTCCTCCAGGCGTTTGATCCGCTGGCTGAGCGGCGGCTGGGCCATGCCGAGCCGGATCGCGGCATTGCCGAAGTGGAGTTCCTCCGCCACCACGGTGAAGTAGCGCAGGTGCCGGACAAGGTCCATGACCAGCAACTATATCCACATTTATATCTACATAGCGCTCATATCGGTATTGGACACCACACGGCGGGCTCTGGTGTGCTCGGCCGCATGGGGTCACAAAGGGGGACAATCTTCATGAATCTTCAGCCAGAATCGCCGCCCAGGCGAAAACGCCGATGGCCGTGGATCACCGCCGCCGTGCTGGTTCCCGCCGTCGCGGCGGCCGGCACGATCTGGGTGCTGCGTACGAAGGGCACCCCGGAGGAGACCGCGGACTCGTACCTGTCCGCCTGGTCCGTCCAGAACTATGCGCGGATGCGGGAGCTCGTCGCCGACCCGCCCGCCGACTTCGAGCGCTGGCACCAGCGCTTCCGCGCCGACCTCAAGCTCACCGGCGCGACCTTCAAGCGCGACGCGGCCGCCGGCCCGGCTGGTGTGATCGCTTTCCACGCCGGTCTCACCGGCCCGAAGAGCTGGACGTACGACGGCAAGCTCAAGCTCGTCGAACGCGGCGGCGAGTGGAAGGTCGACTGGACCCCCGCCGCCATCAATCCCTCGCTCAAGCAGGGCAGGTCCCTGCGGCTGGTCACGGAGAAGGCCGCGACGGTCCCGGTGCTGGCGGCCAACGGCAGCCGCGTCGACACCCCGGACGCGCCCGGCTCGGTGCTGCAACTCGTCGAAGGGCTCAAGCAGACCTATCCGGACCGGCTCGCCGACGGGCAGTCCCGCAGGATCGACCTCTACCAGGGCGATCAGTTCCTCCAGACCATGGTCAAGCCGGCGGCGCGGACGCCGCTGCACACCACGATCGACCTCAAGGTGCACCGGGCGGGCGCCGCCGCGCTCGACGGCGTGCGCAAACCGGCCTCGCTGGTCGCCGTCCGGCCGTCGACCGGCGAGATCCTGTCGGTGGTCAACAAGCCCGGCGGGTTCAACCGGGCGCTGCTCGGCAAGTACCCGCCCGGCTCGACGTTCAAGGTCGTGACGGCCTCCGCGCTGGTCGCGGACGGGGCGAAGGCGAACGAGCAGGTCGAATGCCCGCCCGAGCAGAACATCGGCGGCTTCCCCTTCCACAACGCGGGCTTCCACGACTACGGCAGGCTCTCCTTCCGCGACGCCTTCGCCCACTCGTGCAACACCACGTTCGGCGCCATGGGGGTGGCCAAGCTCGGGAACGGCCGGCTCGCCGAGGTGGCCGGCGCCTTCGGCTTCGGCTCCGCGATCACGCCGGGCGTGCCGGCGGTGAAGGCCGAGTTCCCGGCGCCGAAGGACGACACCGACCTGGCCTCCGCCTCGATCGGCCAGGGCAGGGTGCTGGCCAGCCCGCTCAACATGGCCTCGGTGGCCGCCGCCATCGCCGACGGCTCCTGGCGCCCGCCCCGGCTGGTCGCCCAGGAGCTGGTGCCGGACCGCACCCTCCGGCCACGCCCCTTGGAGGACGGCGTGGTGCGGGCCCTGCGCGAGCTCATGCCCGCGGTCGTCACGGACGGAACCGCCCAGGCGGTGCGGTTCCCCTCCGGTACGGCCGGCAAGACCGGGACGGCGGAGTACGGCTCGGGCAAGGAGCCGCCGGCGCACTCCTGGTTCATCGGCTACCGAGGGGACCTGGCGTTCGCGGTGATCGTGGAGGGCGGCGGCGCGGGCTCCGCGGTGGCGGCCCCGATCGCGGCCCGCTTCCTCAGCGCGCTGAGCTGACGCGCGGCCCGGCTGACGTGCGGCCCAGCAGACGTGCGGCCCAGCAGACGTGCGGCCCGGCAGACGTGCGGCCCGATGGTCAGGTCAAGGGCTGACCGGTCTGCGGTCGACCGGCGTGGTGAGGCCCGCGACCGCGGCCACCACCTCCGAGGCGTTGGACAGGTCGGGCAGCACGAGGTCGGCCCCGGCCTCGCGCAGCTCGCTCGCCATCGACCGGCCCGAGGCCACCCCGATCATCGCCGCCCCGCCGATCTTGGCGGCCTGCACGTCACGCGTCGAGTCGCCGATCACCACGGTGTTGACCGCGGTGAACGGCATGCCGAAACGCGCCTTGGCCCGCCCTTGGGCGACCTGGAGCAGCGTCGCCTTGGGATAGACCTCCTCGCCGTAGCCACCGAGCTCGAAGTCGACGTGCTTGTCCAGCCCGAACGCCTTGAGCTTGTGCACGGCGTTGCTCTTGATCGTGCCGGTGAGCACCGACTGGACCACGCCGTCGAGCCCGGCGACGGCCTTGAGCGCCTCCTTGGCCCCCGCCATCACGTGGCCTTCAGTGGCCAGCCGCTTACGCCGGTCGGCGAAGGCCATCGCCAGCGCGGACAGGAATCTCGGCAGGGTGTCGTCCTCGGTGACGATGCCGTTGACCGCGAGGGTCTCGAAGACGATCTCGGAGTCGGGCCGGCCGCGCGCCGGCGCCAGCTTGAGCAACGGACGCCCCGTCACGGCGCGGAACGCCTCGGCGTAGGCGTCCCTGGTCACGATCGCGACGTCGACCAAGGTGAGGTCGATGTTCCAGAGCACAAGGCGTTTGATGGCGACCTCCTGTGGGGGATCCAGCCAGGGTACGGCTATCTGGCCGCCGAAGGCTGCCTGCTGGGGCATTCAGGCATAGGTGAGGGCTTGCGCGAGGGTGTCGACGACCGGCAGCCCGGTGGCCTCCAGCTCGGCGCGCGTCGTCATGCCACCGGTGTAGAGGACGGCCCTGGCGCCCACGTGCTTGGCGGCGAGCCCGTCGTCGACGCTGTCGCCGATCACCAGGATCTCGCCGGCCTCGACCTCGATGGCCTCGATGTGCGCGGTCAGATGCGCGGCCTTCTCGCCGCCGGTCAGCCCCACCAGGCCGTCGACCCTGGTGAAGTGCCGGGTGATGCCGAAGGACTCGATCAGCGGCACCAGGTGGGTGTGCGGGGCCATCGAGCAGAGCGACTGGGTGCCCGTCCAGCTGGTGAGCGACAGCTCGGCGTCGGCGGCCAGCCCGCAGGCGACGCTGAGGCGGAAGTAGTGCTCATGGAAGCCGTTGTCGAGCAGCTCCCACTCGCCCTCGTTGAGCGGGCGGCCGAGCAGCCGCTCGTAGGCGACCCAGATGGGCCGGGTGTAGACCGCGCGGAAGTCGTCAGCGGTCAGCGGCGGCAACTCGTACGACCGGAAGACCTCGTTGGTGGCCCCGACGACGGCGTCGATGTCGTGGAACAGCGTGCCGTTCCAGTCCCAGATGATGTGCTTTGTCATGTCACGATCAGTTTAACGGGCGGGTGTGACATCCCGGTGAACGGCGAAGCCGCAGCCCGTTGGCCGCGGCTTCACCCGTGACTGCGGGTCAGACCCGCACTACAGAGGTGTGGCTAGCCGCAGGCCTTGGCGGTGCTGCCGGCGCCGTTCTGGCCGCCCCGGCCGCCGTTCCACTGGACGCTGGCGCCGCCCCAGGCGCACATGTTGTTGGCAGAGAGCATGTTGCCCCAGTGACGGCCGCCGTTGCCCTTCTTGAAGGCGAACCGGTCGTACCTGCCGTCCTCGGTGTAGACGCTGATGCTGCCGGACGCGGACGTGGCCGTCTTGATCTCGATCCAGTTGGTCTTGCACCTGCCCGACCACCAGAGCTGGATCGTGCCGACCTTGCCGTTGGCCCGGCTGTTGATCGAGCCAGTCTTCACGATCTTGGCTGAGTTGCCGCAGCCGGTCTGGTAGGGGTCCTTGTGGTCGTACGGCTTCGCGGTCGCCTGCGCACTGGCAGGAGAGATCGTGAGCAGGGCCGCCGCCACCGCGCCGACCGCGATGGCCGTCACTCGAAACTTCACTGGAACCGACTCCTTGGGTTCGGGATGGGGATCCGTCTGGACCATAGCGAGAAGTTTCAAGAAATGGTCAAGGCACTGTGAGCTATTTAACGTATACCTAACGTGTCTGAAGCAGATCGGGGATCTCCTGCGTGGCGAACCACATGAGCTCGTGCGCCTCGGCGCCGTCCACGGTGAAGCGGGCGTCGTCGTCGCCTTCGTCGGCGGCGGGGAGGGCGGCGACCGCGGCCTGGATGTCCGGGATCGCGTAGAGGTCGTCGACGTGGACCGCGTCCACCTTGCCCAGCGGAACCGGCGCCGTCACGCGCACTCGGGCCCGTTCTTCCAGGTCGGAGCCGATCGAGAGCGTGCCGTCGGGCACCTCGGCCACGACGACCACGCGCCGGGAGGACGCCTCGACGCCGTCGGCGCGGTCGGCGGCCAGCCGGCGCAGCGAGGCGCGGGCGGCCTCGGTGAGAGCCACGTATTCGAGCTCCTCGGTGTCACCCGAGGCGTACCACTCGGTCAGCGCGGGGGTCACCGCGTAGCCGGTCAGCGGGGCCGGGCCTAGCTCCCCCGCCTCGACCGCTCGGGCCAGCGCGGGGAGCGTGCACGGCAAATAGACGCGCATCACGAACCTTTCACAGCGTGCAAGGGCTCTATCATGCCCGTCGCAACGGAAGTTGGAGCAGAGTCTCGAGCTCCGCGATGGTCGAATCGGCGTCGCGGTGGTGGATGCCCGCCATGCCGAGGCCCCGCGCGGCCAGGATGTTGACCTCGATGTCGTCGATGAACACGCACGCCTCGCCGGGCAGCCCGACCCGGCCGAGCGCGTGCTCGAAGATGCGCGGCTCCGGCTTGCGCATGCCGACCTCTCCGGAGATCACTACCGCGTCGAAGAGCTCGTCCCAGCCGTCCCGGGGATAGACGTTGGACCATGAGTTGGACAGCAGGCACGTCTTGACGCCGTTGCGCTTGACGTCGCGCAGCATGTCGTACATCACCTCGACCCGCTCGAAGCCGGCGAACATCCGCTCCAGCAGCCCCTCGGCCTCGGGCGAGACCCCGTCGACGGTCAGCAGCCGGGCGGCCAGGTCGCGCTCGAACGCGGCCCCGTCGATCTCCCCGCGCTCCAGCGCGTTCACGACGCTCTCCTGCTCGCCGCCGTAGGCCTGGTCGATCAGCTCGCGCATGACGGCTCGGTAGTGGCGGTCGTCGATGCGATCCGCCTCGATCCACTTGCCGATGGAGACAGAGAGACTGGTGGTGAGCACGCCACCCCAGTCGATCAGCACCCCTGTGATCAAGGCCCCTCCTTGGAATCCCGTTCTAGGGTAGTTGAGCGTCGCACATCACCCGCAGACCCACATAAACCCCGGATAAAGGGCGGCCAAATTCCCTGGCTATCGTGAGGGTCCATTGAGCTGACCCCATGGAGGGACCGCCGTGCGCACGACGATCCTGATCACCTCGGATGAGTTCAAAGCTCCTGGTACGGAGCTGTTCGATTTCGACCCGATACTCCCCGGCGGGCCGGAATGGCTGACCAAGCCCACGCTGCTCGCCCTGCTCTCCTCGATCATCGTCATCGCCCTGTGCTGGGGCGCCTTCGCCAAGCCGAAACTGGTCCCCCGAGGCTGGCAGAACCTCGGCGAGTACGCCTACGTGTTCGTCCGCGAACAGGTGGCCAAGCCCAATCTCGGCAAGGACGCCGACCGGTGGATGGGCCTGCTCCTCACGATCTTCCTGACCGTGCTGGTCTGGAATCTGATGGGCGTCGTCCCGTTCATCCAGTTCCCGGTCGCCGCGCACATCGACTTCCCTCTCGGGCTGGCGCTCAGCGTGTACGTCGTCAAGGTCTTCCTCGGCGTCAAGCACCACGGCGTGCGCGGCTACCTGAAGGGCGTGGTGTACCTGGAGGGCCTACCCGGCTGGGCCTACGGCATCTACGCCCCGCTGATCCTCGCCGAGACCTTCATCAACTCGCTGTTCACGCACTTCATCCGGCTGTTCGCGAACATGTTCGCCGGCCATCTCCTGCTGGCCTTCTTCAGCTCGGTCGGTTTCTGGTTCCTGTTCGAGCGGCTCACCGTGCTCGGCGCGGGCATCGGCGTCCTCGGCGTGGCGATGACGATACTGATGACCGCGTTCGAGATGTTCATCCAGTTCCTGCAGGCGTTCCTGTTCGCCCTGCTCGCCGCGATGTTCATCGCCAGCGGGCTGAAGGGCTCGCACTAACGCGCGGCGCGGGCGGCCACCTTGCGGTGTTCCGTGCTGCGGAGCACCTTGGCCGCCTGCGCGGCCGACGCCACGGGCGCCTTGGGCAGCAGTCCGCGGGCCTGCTTGAGCTTGAGCAGCCGCGTCACCGACTGGTCGAGCCGCTCCTGCGAGATCTTGCCCGACTTCACCGCCGCCAGCACCGCGTTGTAGGCCACGGGCAGGTTGTTCGGCATGAGCAGCAGGTCGGCGCCCGCCTGGATGGCCCGTACGGGGATCTCGGCGTCGCTGTACTTCTTGCGCACCCCGTCCATGTTGAGCGCGTCCGTGGAGATCACGCCCTGGAAGCCGAGCTTGTTACGGAGCAGTCCGGTCAGGATGGGCTTGGACAGCGTCGCGGGGTCGCGTGACGCGTCGAGCTTGGGGAAGACGATGTGCGCGCTCATCACAGCGTCGACACCGGCGGCGATCGCGGCCTTGAACGGCGGCGCGTCGATCCGCTCCCACTGCTCCTTCGTGTGCTTGATCACCGGCAGTCCGGTGTGGCTGTCGATGTTGGTGTCGCCGTGGCCGGGGAAGTGCTTGGCGGTGGCGGCTACCTTGGCGTCGTTGAAACCCTTCACCGACGCGGCCACCATCTTGGCCACCTCACCGGGCTGATCGCCGAAGGCGCGCTTGCCGATGACCGGGTTTCTCGGGTCGATGTTCACGTCGGCGACCGGGGCGAAGTCGAGGTTGACGCCGACCGCGCGCAGCTCCTCGCCGGTGGCCTTGGCCACGGACCGGGCGACCGCGGTGTCCTTGGTCGCGCCTATGACCGAGGCGCCGGGGAAGTCGGTCATAAGCGCGCCCATCCTGGACACCAGGCCGTTCTCCTGGTCGGTGCCGATCAGGAGTGGCACGTCCTTCGACGCCTGCTGCAGCCCGTTGGTCAGGCCGACGACCTGGCCGACACTCTGGATGTTCGCCGGGAAGAGGATCACGCCGCCGAGATGGTATTTGGCGACCACCTTGGCCGGGGTCTGCGCACCATACCTCGCCTGGTTCTCGCCCGACACGCTACCGGGGCCCGTGCCGTACAGGACGGGCATGAACAGCTGGCCGACCTTCTCCTCCACGCTCATCTTCGACAGGACGCCCGGCAATCCGCTGCCCTGGCCGGCCGACGACGAGCTCTGCTGAACCGTGGACGGAGGCGCCACCTCCGGCCGGGTCGCCGGAGCCGCACCCACCGGGCCGCCACCTCCCCCGGCGCATGCCGCGAGAGCCATCACGAGGAGCCCAGCCGTGCCTGTCCGTCGAAACATGCTCTCAAAGGTATCCATGCCGCGGGACCCCTGAGCCACACAGCCGACAAATGCCCTCTTCCTCCCGGTCCTGTCGGAGCCCCAGCCCTCCCGGTCCGGTCAGATCCCCAACTCGACGAGGCCCGGCAGGTGGGAGCGGGCCGCCGCGCGGGCGTGCGCCGCCGTAGCCGCTCCCCGCGCGGCCTGGGCGGCGAGCTGACACTGGTCGAGTGTGTGCGCCCCCAGCCCGGTCCGTACGGCGGGCAGCGCGGCGGCCCCCATGGACAGCGTGGACACCCCGAACCCCACGAGCACGCAGGCCATCGCCGGATCGGCGGCCGACTCCCCGCAGACGCCGCACGGTTTGCCGTTGTCGGAGGCGGCCGTAGCGGTCATGGCGACCAGGTCGAGCAGCGCTGGCTGCCACGGGTCCTGCAGCGAGCCCAGCGCGGCGGACTGGCGGTCGGCGGCGAAGGCGTACTGGGCCAGGTCATTGGTCCCGATCGACACGAAATCGACCACGGTGACCAGGCTCTCCGCCCGCAGCGCCGCCGCCGGGATCTCGATCATCACGCCTGCCTGCGGGAGCCCCCTGGCGTGGCAGGCGTCGACGAACCAGTGGGCCTCCTGGGCCGTGGCGACCATCGGAGCCATCACCTGGAGCTCGGCCGCCGCCGCACTGGCCCGCACCGCACCCGATTGGTTCACCGCCGCCGCCACGGAGAGCGCTTCCAGCTGGGCGGCCATCACCTCGGGGAACCTCTCGAACAGCCGCACGCCACGCTCGCCCAGGGCCGGGTTCGGCTCGGGCGCGGCGGAGGGCAGGAACGCCAGCGGTTTGTCGGCACCGGCGTCCAGCGTCCGCACCACCACCTTTCCGCCGGGAAACGCGGCCAGCGCCGCCCGATAGGCCGCCTCCTGCTCTGCCACGGACGGCGCCTCGGTCCGCCCGAGGAACAGGAACTCGGTCCGGTACAGCCCCACACCCTCGGCCCCGGCGGCCAGCGCCGCGTCGAGATCGTCCGGGCCACCGATGTTGGCCAGCAGTTGCACCCGGAAGTCGTCCCGGGTCCGGCCGGGACCGCCGGTCGTCATGCGTCGCCGCCTGGCCTCGTGCGCGCTGACGTGCCGGGCGATGTCGGACTCGGTGGGCTCCAGCCGTACTTCCCCGGTGTTGCCGTCGACCAGCATCCGAGTGCCGGCCGGGATCTCCGTCGCGCCCGGACAGGCCACGACGGCGGGCACGCCCATCGCCCTGGACAGGATCGCGGTGTGGCTGGTCGGCCCGCCCGCCTCGGTCACGAACGCGGCCACGGCGTCCTTCGACAGCAACGCGGTGTCGGCGGGCGCCAGATCGACGGCGATCAGCACATAGGGCTCACCCGTGCCCGGAACGGGTGGCGGGGCCGGCAGGGGGTGGCCCGTGAGGCGGGCGATCACGCGGTCCCTGATGTCGTCCAGGTCGGCGACCCGCTCGCCGAGGTACCCACCCGCACTCACCAGCATGTCCCGATATTTCGCGAAAGCTTGGTAAACCGCCCGGGGAGCCGCGACGCCCTGGTCGATCAGGGCCTTGACCCCCACCACCAGCCCGGGGTCCTCGGCGATCAGCGCCTGGGCCTTGAGGATCTCCTTGGCCTCGCCGCCGGCCCGGTTGCCCCGGGCCTCCAGCTCTCCCGCGACCTGTCCGAGCGCCGCCACCGCGCGTTCGCGCTCCGGCTCCGGCGGACCCTCGTAGGTGGAGCCGGCGGGGGGTTCGGGGACGGCCCCGGTCAGCACGTAGGCGGGCCCGGTCCCGATCCCCGGGCTGACCCCGGCCCCCCGCAGGTTCATGGTGTCCCGGCGATCGCCGCCAGTGCGTCGAGCACCTCGTCGGCGCCCTCGCCCTCGGCCTTGATCACGATGTCCTCGCCCTGCCGGACGTCCAGCCCCAGGATCTGCAGGATGCTCTTGCCGTTGACGGGCTGGCCGGTCACCCCCTTGCTCACGGTGATGTCCATCGGGGCCTTGACTGCGGTCTGCACGAATGTCGCCGCCGGGCGGGCGTGCAGGCCCACTTCCGCCGCCACGGTGACCTTGCGCTCGGCCATGTACTCCTCCTTGTCCAACCGGTCCGGACCACCCGACCCCGGCACCTACCCAAAGTTTCGGCCCATGGCTCTCTTCAGTCCCACAGGAAAAGCTCGTCGCCGGCGTGCACGGGCCCGCCGGCCATGGCCGTCACCGCACCGGCGGGCGCGTCGAGCGCGACCACCGGGCAGACCGGCGAGCGGCCACCGGCCTCGATCGCGGCCGGGTCCCAGGCCACCACGGGCTGGCCCGCGCGGACCCTGTCGCCCTCGGCCGCGAGCAACTCGAAGCCCTTCCCCTTCAGCTGGACCGTGTCGATGCCCAGATGCACCAGCACGCCTTTGCCGTCATCCCCGACGATGACATAGGCATGCGGATGCAATTTCATGATTTTCCCGGATATTGGGGCTACGGCCTTGCCGGGTTCCCGCGCCGGATCGATCGCCGTTCCCGGCCCCACCATGCCCGCGGAGAACACCGGGTCGGGCACCGCCGACAGCCCCACGGCCACCCCCTCGACCGGGGCGAGAACAGTCGTCATGGTCTCGCCCTCTAGCCGATGATGTCCTCGATGTCGCTGGCGATCGTGTCCGCCTCGGGCCCGACGACGACCTGCACCACGTTGCCCGCGGCCATGACGCCGTGCGCCCCCGCCGCCTTGAGCGCGGCCTGGTCGACCTTGGAGACGTCACGCACCTCCGTACGCAACCGGGTGATGCACGGTTCTATGTCGATGATGTTGCCCGCACCGCCGAGCCCCGCGATGATCGCGCTGGCATCAGCCGCCATCCGTCCTCCTCGTAACGTTACGACCAGGCTAAACGTCAGTCGGTCTGGGTCACCTTGTTGAGCCCGCGCGGCGCGTCGGGGTCGATGCCCAGCCTCCGGGCCAGCGCCTCGGTGAGCAACTGCCCCGGCACGATGAGGCCCATGGGCGCGACCCACTCGGGCAGATCGGGGCCGTTGAGCGCCGCCGTACCCGCGTGGGCCAGCGCCGGGCCGCCGCCGATGGTGAAGGCCGCGGCGCCCGCCGCGACGACGCGCTCGGCGAGCGCGACCGTACCGGACAGCGTCGGGCTGTTCTCGGCGGCGACCAGCAGGGCGGGGGTGTCGGCGTCGACCACGGCGATCGGCCCGTGCAGCAGGTCGGCGTACGACAGGCCCATGGCGTGCAGGTAGCACGCCTCCTTGAGCTTCAGCGCGGTCTCCAGCGCGGTGGAGAAGGCCAGCCCGCGCGCGGAGACCACGGCGCCCTGCTTGTCGGCCAGGCCCTCGACGACCGCGTCGAGGTCGCCCGGCTCGGCGATCAGCTTCTCGACCGCATCCGGGACCCGCTGCAGGTCGGCCGCGTCCACGTCGGCGCCGAGGCCGAGCGCGAGCACGGCCAGCGCGGCGAGTTGGGTGGTGTAGGTCTTCGTGGCGGGGACCGCCTTCTCCTCACCCGCCAGCGTGCACAGCGCCAGGTCGGCGGCCTGGGCGAGCGGGCTGTCCGGGCCGCCGTTGGTCACGCCGACCGTACTGGCGCCACAGTCCTTGGCCCAGGTCAGCGTCTCGACGATCTCCTCGGTCCGGCCGGACTGCGAGATGGCGACGGCCAGCACGCCGTCGAGGTCCAGCTTGCGCTTGTACGTCGTCGCGACGGACGGGGCGGCGAGCGCGGCCAGCCGCCCGGCGTGGGCTTCGACCAGGTAGCGGCCGTAGACTGCGGCATTGTCGGAGGTGCCACGCGCGATGAACAGGAGCTGGCGGGTCCGCTCGCCCAGTGCTCTCACCTCGTCGACCCTGGGGAGCAGGGAATCGAGCGTGGCCCGCAGCGCCTCAGGCTGCTCGGCGATCTCGCTGCGCATCTTGGTGGTCATCATCCCTCAAATCGTTACCGGGCAGACTTGACCCTGTTTTGCGACATGTGGTCTAGTCCGGACTAGACCAGTACGAACCATAGCCCATCGCCCAGGTCAGATCGAGGGGAGGATCCGTGGCGCACATCGATCCGGACAGCCCGGTGCCCAAGTACTTCCAGCTGCGCGAGATCCTGCTGGACCTGATCGACAGCGACGAGCTGAGCATCGGCGCCGCCATCCCGTCGGAGCGCGAGCTCTGCCAGCGCTTCGGCCTCTCCAGGATGACAGTCCGGCAGGCGGTCGACCACCTGGTGTCCGAGGGCCGCCTGCACCGGGTGCCGGGCAAGGGCACGTTCGTGGCCAGACCCAAGATCGAGCTCGCGCTGCAGCTCACGTCGTTCAGCGATGACATGCGGGCGCGCGGCATGGAGCCGGGCTCGCGCGACCTCGACCGGCGGGTCGTACGCGCCAGCGCCCATCTGGCCAAGGAGCTGGGCATCCAGCCGGGCGAGGAAGTGCACTTCATCGAGCGGCTGCGCACCGCCGACGGCGAACCGCTGTCCATCGAGCGCGCGCACATCCCGGTCAAGCTCGCGCCCGACCTGGCCGAGCACGACCTGTCGGGCAGGTCGCTCTACGAGCTGCTGGAGAGCCGCTACGGGCTGGTCATGGACGCCGGCGAGCTGACCATCGACGGGGGCATCGCCGATCCGAGCGATGCCGACCTGCTCAAACTCCCCCGGGGCGGGGCCGTACTACTGTTGCAGCGCAGATCCTTCTCCGGCGGCATCTGCGCGGAGCTGGGCGTGTCCACCTATCGCGCGGACCGCTACCAGCTGCGCACCATTCTGGAAATGCCCACCAGACGGGGCTGAGGGCCCGACCCGGAGGAACGCCCGGTGAACGAGACCACCGCCGCCAGGCCTTCGCCGTTCTCACGCGTGATGAACGTGCTCCAGCGCCTGGGCCGCTCGCTCATGCTGCCCATCGCCGCCCTGCCCGCGGCCGCGCTGCTGCTCCGCTTCGGCCAGCCCGACATGCTCGGCTCTAACGGCGCCGAACCGGGCGGCCTGGCCGACGTGGCCGGCTTCGGCTGGATGAACCAGGTCGCCGAGGTGCTGGCCGCCGCCGGTGCGGCGCTGTTCGAGAACCTGCCGCTGCTGTTCGCGGTGGGGGTGGCGATCGGGTTCGCCCGCAAGTCCGACGGCTCGACCGCGCTCGCCGCGGTGGTCGGCTACCTGGTGTTCGACCGCGTGACCAAGGTGATGTTCTTCGGCTCGGCGATCAGGGACACGGTCCTGATCAAAGCGGTCCAGCCCCAGGGCAGCATCAAGGAGATCATCAACTACGGCATGCAGAACCCCACCCAGGTGCTCGGCGGCATCATGATCGGGCTGGTCACCGCCATGCTGTGGCAGCGCTTCCACCGGATCAAGCTGCCGTCCTGGCTGGCCTTCTTCGGCGGGCGCCGGTTCGTACCCATCATCACCTCGATCGTGGCGCTGCTGCTCGGCGTGCTCATCGGCTGGGTGTGGCCGATTCTCGGCGAGTGGATCGGCCACGCGGGCGAGGCCCTGACCACACTCGGACCACTGGGCACCGGCATCTACGGCCTGATCAACCGGCTACTGATCCCGCTCGGTCTGCACCACTTCGTCAACTCGATCGTCTGGTACGTGGTGCCGCAGTGCCAGGTCGGCGGCCAGGTCCTCGGCGGCGACTGGAACTGCTATTTCGGCGGCGCCCCGCACTCCGGCCAGTTCATGGCCGGGTTCTTCCCGATCATGATGTTCGCGCTGCCGGCCGCCGCGCTGGCCATGTGGCGGGCCGCGCCCCCGCACCGGCGGGCGGCCGTGGGCGGCATCATGCTGTCGGCCGGGCTGGCCTCGTTCGTCACCGGGATCACCGAGCCGATCGAGTTCGCGTTCATCTTCGTGGCACCCGTGCTGCTGGCCGTACACGCTGTGCTGACCGGACTGGCGATGGCGCTCACCACGCTCATCGGCGGGCAGCTCGGCTTCGGCTTCTCGGCGGGATTGCTGGACATGCTGCTGAACGCCAGCAAGTCGAACACCCACAACCTGCCGGGCATCCTCCTGCTCGGGGTGATCTATGGGGTGGTCTATTACGTGGTGTTCAGCTTCCTCATCCGCAAACTGAACATCATGACCCCGGGCCGCGAGCCCGAACCAGACGTCGATTCGGGCGAGCCGCCCTCTTAGCTCCTGGGCGGATCGTCATAACTGGTGACCCAGTCCGTTGAGCTCGGCCAGTCGCGTTCGGGGCGGTGGGGGTGGATACCGACGACGGCCAGCGGCGGCAGGTCATCGAGTTCCGACAGCTCCCGCCATTGGTCCTGGGTCACCTCCAGGTACCGCAGTCCCTTCAGCTCGGTCACCGTGGCGATGTCGGCGACGGGCGCCGCCGCGATGTCCAGCGCCCACAGGTTCGGCACCGTACGGAGCGGAGCCAGCTCGACGGGTCGCGCGCAGGTGATCGACAGCGAACGCAACTCCCGGTTTCGGGCCGGCGCCGTCAGGTCGGCCGACTCCACATCGAGCTCCAGATACTCCACCGGACGGTCACCGAGCAGGGTCAGATCGGGCGAACCCTTGCTCGACAGCGCCAGCGAACACACCTCGGGCACCACGGCGAGGAACGCGCAATCCTCTACGTCGACCACCCGCACCTCCTGCACCCGTGGACCGGCCCGCATGGCCCGCTCCCGGGAGGGCGGGTCGTCGCTGTACGTGGCATGCTCGACGGGCAGCTGCGGCAGGTCCGCGTCGATCCACAGGCTCTCGTCGTGACGGCGGTAGTCACCGCGTTCCAGCGCTTCCACCAGACGGCGCAGGAACGTGGTCACCGAGTCGGCGATGTACGTCGGCTCTGTCGTGTAGTCGACTCCGACCGAGATGACCTGCCCGGGACGACCGTTCGGGCCGGGATCCATGTCCACGGCGAGCCAGTTGCCGCCGGTGTCGAAGGCGAACCGGATCCAGCCCAGGCGCAGCGACGACCTCAGGACGGTGTTCGGGGGCTGGGCATCGAACACCGTCCGGCGCCAGGGCTCGTACTGCCACTCCCGCCCGATGTCGAACCACTCGTCATCCTGGTCGCCGATCTCGGCGAGGGAGAGCCACGGGTGCCGGTCGAACAGCGCATTGATCAGGTCGCCGTCACCGTCGGCGATGCCGTACAGCGCGCGGAGGTCCGGAGGCAGCGTAACGCCGAATCTGTCCTCCACCGCGGCGAGGTCCTCCTCACTCGCGGGCTCGGGGAGCTCCTCCTCGTATCCGAGGATCCGCGCCATCAGCCGCCGGTAGGAGTGGAAGAGCCGCACCGCCTCGTCCGGATCGCCGGCGGGAACCGCGGACTCAGGCGCCCCTTCCTGCTCGTCACCCCGATCGGGCAGGACGAAATCTTCATCGATCACATAAAGGTGCGGCGCCTTATGCCGGGAGGACTTCGCCATGCCACCGCAACCTAGCAGCCGTCCCCGACATACTGATCATCTCCGCACGTTTGGTGGTCTGTCCCTGCGCGCTTGGCCGTTGACTGCCACGCAGTGCCGCAATGGGGTTACGGACCGCGACACCCCAACCTGCCATCGCCAGTAGACCGTAGAGGCCCGGCCGAATTCGTTGGGGACGGCCTATTGATGGCGGGTACAGGGCCGAAATTCGGATCGCGCCGCCCAACACCACTCCAACTTCCGGCGATCTTTCTCGCCAATCACCTCGAATGGGTGGACTGAGCGGGAAAGTTGGTGGGCGATGTATTCAAGGGCCGGGCCGGAAACTCTTTGTACTGTCCCTCTCCCCCTATGACATCGGAGGCCCCCATGTCATCCCTTCCGCACGCCGCCATTTCCGACCCGCTCGTGTGGGGACCGCCGGGAGTCGGTCCCGACGAGCGCAGGCTGCGACTGCTCGGGCAGGCACTGGCCGAGGTGCTCTCGGGGCGGCGGCCGCCCGAGAGCGTCGCCGACCGGCTCACCGACCGGGCCTACCGCGACCTCGTCAAGGCGGGGCGGATGATCGAGACGAAACGACCGCCGTTCGTGGGGAGCCCGCACGTGAAGGAGCCCAAGGACGGAGCGGTCGAGATGTGCCTCCTCGTCCACTGCGGCGAACGCAGCCACGTACTCGCCGTACGGCTTGAGCGGCGCGGCGTCCAATGGCTGTGCACGGACTTCGAAACCGCCTGACAACCCCCAACACACGCCGGAAGCAAGCCGAGGTATCGGTCCGCCCGGAAGACGGCAGAAGGCCCCCGCCGACAGGCGAGGGCCTTCTCCCAGAACCGGACCGGTGCGTTATGCCTGGGCGTTCTTGGGGTCGCCGTGGCAGCGCTTGTACTTCTTGCCCGAGCCGCAGGGGCAGGGCGCGTTGCGCTCGACGTTGCCGTAGGCGGCGCGCTCGGCCGAAGTGCTGCGGACCCGGGTGTGCTCGACCTCGCCTGCCTCACCCGGCGCGGAGTATTCGAGCTCGGCGGGCCGCTCGGGCCCACGCAGGCCGCGCGCGATGATCGAGCGGGTCTCCGCCATCATCGCGTCCTCTTCCTCGACGATCGGGTTCTCCTGAACCTCGACCTCGATGTTGAACAGGAAACCGACCGAGTCCTCCTTGATGCCCTCGAGCATCGCGGCGAACATCTCGAAACCCTCGCGCTGGTATTCGATCTGCGGATCCTTCTGCGCGTAGGCCCGCATGCCGATGCCCTCGCGCAGGTAGTCCATCTCGTAAAGGTGCTCGCGCCACTTGCGGTCGAGGACCGACAGGATGACGCGGCGCTCGAACTCGCGGGTGGCGTCGGCGCCGAGCTCCTCCTCACGCCTGGCGTAGGCCTCCAGCGCGTCCTTCTTCATCTTCGTGCTGATGAGTTCGGCGCTGAGCTCCTCGCGGCCGCCGGCCTCCTCCACCACGTTGTCGATGGTGACCGTCACGGGGTAGAGCTCGCCGAACGCCTTCCACAGCTTGTCGAGGTCCCACTCCTCGGCGAAGCCCTCGGCCGTGGCGCCCGCGACGTAGCCGTCGATCACCTCGCCGATGAAGCCCTGCACCTGCTCGTGCAGGTCGGCGCCCTCCAGCACACGGTGGCGCTCGGCGTAGATCACCTTGCGCTGCCGGTTCATGACCTCGTCGTACTTGAGAACTTCCTTGCGGATCTCGAAGTTCTGCTGCTCGACCTGGTGCTGGGCGGAGGCGATGGCCTTGGAGACGATGCCGGACTCGATCGGCTGCTCGTCGGGGATGTTGAGCCTGGTCATGATCATCTCGACCCTGGCCGAGTTGAACAGGCGCATCAGGTCGTCGCCGAGCGAGAGGTAGAAGCGCGACTCGCCCGGGTCACCCTGGCGGCCGGAACGACCGCGGAGCTGGTTGTCGATGCGGCGCGACTCGTGCCGCTCGGTGCCGAGAACGTAGAGACCGCCGAGCACCGTGACCTCGTCATGCTCGGCCTTGACGGCCGCCTTGGCCTTCTCCAGCGCCTCGGGCCACGCCTTCTCGTATTCTTCGGGCGTTTCGAGCGGGTCGAGGCCGCGCTGGCGCAGCTCAAGGTCGGCCCGGAACTCGGAGTTGCCGCCGAGCATGATGTCGGTGCCTCGACCGGCCATGTTGGTGGCGACGGTGACGGCGCCCTTGCGGCCCGCCTCGGCGACGATCGCGGCCTCACGCGCGTGGTTCTTCGCGTTGAGCACCTCGTGCTGGACGCCGCGGCGCTTGAGCGCCTTGGACAGCCGCTCGGACTTCTCGACCGAGGTGGTGCCGACCAGCACCGGCTGGCCGACGTCGTAGCGCTCCTTGATGTCCTCGACGACCGCGGCGAACTTGGCGTCCTCGGTCTTGTAGACGACGTCGGCCTGGTCCTTGCGGATCATCGGACGGTTCGTCGGGATCGGGACCACGCCGAGCTTGTACGTCTGGTGGAACTCGTTCGCCTCGGTGACGGCGGTGCCGGTCATCCCGGACAGCTTCTTGTAGAGGCGGAAGTAGTTCTGCAGGGTGACCGTGGCGAGAGTCTGGTTCTCGTCCTTGATCTTCACACCCTCTTTGGCCTCGATGGCCTGGTGCATGCCCTCGTTGTAGCGGCGGCCGTGCAGGATGCGGCCGGTGAACTCGTCGACGATGAGCACCTCGCCCTCGGCGACGATGTAGTCCTTGTCCTTCTTGAACAGCTCCTTGGCCTTCAGAGCGTTGTTCAGGAAGCCGACCAGGTGGGTGTGCTCGGCCTTGTAGAGGTTGTCGATGCCCAGCCAGTCCTCGACTTTGGCGACACCGGACTCCAGAACGCCGACCGTGCGCTTCTTCTCGTCGACGATGTAGTCGCCGGTGCTCTCCTCGTCGGGCGACTTGGCCTCGACGCCCCTGCGCAGCCGCGGCACGATCTTGGCGAACTCGGTGTACCACTTGCCCGACTGCTCCCCCGGACCGGAGATGATCAGCGGGGTGCGGGCCTCGTCGATGAGGATGGAGTCGACCTCGTCGACGATCGCGAAGTGGTGGCCGCGCTGCACACACTCGTCCAGCGACCACGCCATGTTGTCGCGCAGGTAGTCGAAGCCGAACTCGTTGTTGGTGCCGTAGGTGATGTCCGCCTCGTACTGCTTGCGCCGCTCTTCCGGGACCTGCCCGGCCAGGATCATGCCGACCTCGAGACCGAGGAATCGGTAGACGCGGCCCATGTTCTCGGCGCCGACCTTGACCAGGTAGTCGTTGACCGTGATGACGTGGACGCCGTTGCCGGCGAGCGCGTTGAGGTAGGCGGGGAGAGTACAGGTGAGGGTCTTGCCCTCGCCGGTCTTCATCTCCGAGATGTTGCCCATGTGAAGGCTCGCGCCGCCCATGATCTGCACGTCGAAGTGACGCTGACCGAGCACGCGGCGGGCCGCCTCGCGCACGGTCGCGAACGCTTCGGGAAGCAGATCGTCGAGGGTTTCGCCGTCCGCGAGCCGCTGCTTGAATTCGTCCGTCAGGGCGCGCAACTCCGCGTCGGACAGGCTCGTGAAGTCGTCCTCGATGGAGTTGACCTGATCGGCGATCCGCTTGAGCTTGCGCAGCGTCTTGCCTTCGCCGGCACGTAGGATCTTGTCGAGAATGGCTGCCACTTTATGTAAAGCTCCTCGCAGGTCTACCCCGGCGGCGCCGCCAGGAGGAGAGGCTGAGACAAACTTCCCCGTTGCCATCGTAGGCGGTTCAGCAACCAGACACAGCCACCGCGACGACGAGAGCGTCGGGCATGTCTGGGAGAATGGGGTCTAGGCAGAGCGTATGCCGGTAAGCCCGTGGTTTGCACCGTTAGCGGGATATCTGGCAAAGGGAAGGATTTGTGATGGTTGAGGGGCGCAAGTCAGAGCACACGGAGAATCTCGGTAACCATGGCGGCCGCGCGTCCTCATGGCTCGCGGTGACCGTGATGCTGCTGGGCACCGTCGTCGCCGGCTATGGGATGACCGCCGCCAACTGGACGCTCATCTGGATCGGCGCCGGGGTGTTCGTCGTGGGCGGCATCCTCGCCCTCGTCTTCGACATCTTCACCGACGTCGTGATCGACGCGCCCAGGGCGGGACTCCACGCGGAAGACCACCGCTAAGCCTCCGGCGAACCTCGGGGACGCCCGAACCTCCGGCATCCCTACCCCTCCGGGCCGCCCGAGCCTCCGACGCAGACGCGGAAGGCCGCCGCTGGTGTACGCGCTACGCGGCGGACTCCGCTCCCGTGCGCCACGCGTCGCAGGACGCCGCTCACGTACGCGTCGTGCCTCACGTACGCGTCACGCGGCGGAAGGACCATCGTCCATCCGGGCATCGCAGCGACCTCTCTCATGCGGGCGCCACACGGCGGACCTCTCTCACGCGGGCGCCACGCGGCAGACCTCTCTCTCATGCGTTTCATGCGGGCGCCACACGGCGGGCCATCGCTCGTCCAGGCGGCACAGCGGACGCCCGCCCATGCCAGGCATCAGGCGGCGGGCCATCGTCTCCTCTTTCCTCCTGTCGTTTTTCCTCCTGTCGGGTTTCTGTCGGTGGCCGCCGCTAGCATCGCGGCATGCATAGCCGTACCAATGTGCTGATATGACGGATCTGACGGCCGACGAGGCGCGGCGGCTGATCCTGCGCGCCCAGGGCCTGCTCGGCGCGGACGCCCGCCGAGGTGGCGTGCACGGCATGCTCCGCAGGCTCGGCGCGATCCAGCTCGACACGATCTCGGTCCTGGCCCGCTCCCACGAGCTCGTCGCCTACGCGCGCCTGGGCGCGGTGGGCAGGCCCAAAGTCGAGCGGGCCTACTGGCACAATCCCGCCCAGAGCTTCGAATACTGGTGCCACGCCGCCTGCATCCTGCCGATCGAGCACTGGCCCCTTTACTCCTTCAGGCGGCGCGCCTACCGCGATCGCCGCTACCGCTGGCACGAGGTGCCCGACCACGTGGAGAAGCTGCTGGATCAGGTACGCGCCTCGGGCCCGCTCACCACCTCCGACGTCGGCGGCGCCAAGAACGGCGGCCCCTGGTGGGACTGGTCCGACTCGAAGATCGGCCTGGAATGGCTGCTGGACATCGGCGAGCTCGTCTGTAGCCGCCGCGTCGGCTGGCGCCGGGTCTATGACCTCTCCGAGCGCGTGGTCCCCGCCGAACTCCAGGCCGAGGACCTCTCCGACGAGGAGTGCATCGTACGGCTGGCGGCCATCGCCGGTGCCTCGCTGGGCGTGGCGACCCGGGGCGACCTGATCGACTTCCTGCGCCTCAAGGGGAGATTCGCCGCCATCCTCGACGAGACGCTGCTCAGCGGGGCCACGGGGCTGGTGCCCGTACGCGTGACCGGCTGGCCCTCGACCAGGGGGCAGACCAACGCGTGGGCCGATCCGGCGGCCCTGGAGTCGGCGCCGCGCGGGCGGCACCGGACGACGCTGGTGTCGCCGTTCGACTCGCTCATCTGGCATCGCGGCCGGACCGAGCGGGTCTTCGGCTTCAACTACCAGCTCGAGCTCTATGTGCCCAAGCACAAGCGGGTGCACGGCTACTTCACGATGCCGGTGCTGGCCGGCGGCCGGCTGATCGGCCGAGTGGACCCGGCCCGCGACGGCACCACGCTGGTGGCCAGACAGCTCAGCCTGGAACCGGGTCTCACCGGCGCCAAGTGGGCCGACGCCCTGAGCGACGCGCTGTGGTCGGCCGCCGAGTGGGTGGGCTGCGACACCGTACGAGTCGAACGCGCCGACCCCACCCTCATCGCCCACCTGGAGGCGGACCCCAGATAGCGCCTCGGACCAAACCCCAGGGAGGACCCCCAGCCAGACCTCGGGCCCCAGGGAGGACCAGACCTCGGGTCGGACACCAGATGGGCCCCAGTCGGACCGGGGATCGGACCTCGGACACAGCTCGGGTCGGACACCAGGTGGGCCCCGGTCGGACCGGGGTCAGACCTCGGCCGGGCTGGGGGTCAGGCCTCGGCCGGGCTGGGGGTCGGACCTCGGATATCACCACCTGGAGGCGAAGGGCGCACTGACCGCCACCTCATTGCCTACTGGGCAACGGGTGCCGACAAAGCCTCATCGCCTACTTGCGGCCGATGCCGACGAACCACCGCCACGCCCGCCGAGCGGGCGGGTACGTGGTCGACAGTTGCCGGGGCATGCCGCCTGACGCGCCACGATCACCGCAGGCGCAGACGGTCGGCAGCCGCTGCATCCGTCGAGGACGCAGGCCATCAGAAGCCGCGGTGCCCACCGCAGGGACAGACGGTCAGCAACGCTACGCTCACCGCGGGCGTAGACGGTCGCCACCCAGCACGCCCACCGAGGGGGCAGGGGTCACCGCCCGGCACGCCCACCGAGGGGGCGGGCGATTCTCAGCCGCCGCGCCCGCCCGAGGGCGATGTCAGGTGATCTCCAGCATGCGCTCGCGTACCGCGTAGACCACAGCCTCCATGCGCGAGTGGAGCTGCAGCTTGTCGAGGATGTTGCGGACGTGGTTCTTGACCGTGTTCTCGGAGATGAAGAGCTGCTTGGCGATCTCGCGGTTGTTCATCCCCTTGGCCACCAGGCGCAGCACCTCCATCTCCCGCTCGGTCAGCCGCGGCACAGGGAGCTGGGGTGGGCGTTCGCTCTCCTTCTTGCTCATGTTCGCGAACTCGTTGATGAGTTTGGCGGCCATGGCCGGATTGATGAGCGACTGGCCTTCATGAACTCCGCGCACGGCGGCGGGGACGTCGTTGATCTGCACGTCCTTGAGCAGATAGCCGGTCGCTCCCGCCTTGATGGCCTCGAAGAGGTCTTCTTCCTCGTCGCTGACCGTCAGCATGATGATGCGGGTGCTCGGCACCGAGGCCTTGATGCCCTTCGCCGCCTCGATGCCGTCGCGCCGCGGCATGCGTACGTCCATGAGCACCACGTCGGGCATGAGGCGGTCGGCCAGTTCGACCGCTTCATGCCCGTCGCTCGCCTCACCGACCACCTCGATGTCTGGCTCGGCGGCCAGCGCCAGAGCCAGGCTCCGCCTGATCAGCTCGTGATCGTCCACGATCAGGACGCGGATCGGCTCGCCTCCTGACGGGCGCGCCTCGCCGGACTCCGTCACCAGGCCTCCTCGATCAGCCTGGAGACCGCCATCTCCGCGCTTCGCTCGCTCATGACCTGACTGAGCTCGCTCACGTCTCCTCCTCGTCGGGGGGCCAGAGCCGTTGGACCGCCAATGATGGCATGTCTCACGCGGTCCTAGGGTGGTCGAGAAGATCTTTTAGCGCTGTGTCACGGCTCTACGAGCCGAAGTACGCCATAGTTGTAGCCGCGCCGGTTGTAAACGACACACGGCTGGCCACTCTCCTTGTCACGGAACAGATAGAAGTCGTGGCCGACCAGCTCCATCTCGAGGAGAGCCTGGTCGATGGTCATGGGTTCCGCTTTGTGGTGCTTCTCTCGTACGATGAGCGGCCCGTCGCCGTCCATCTCGATGGGGACGATGTCGTCATACTGCTTGTCGTCGGGGAGCTCTTCTTCTTCGTCGAACTCCGGTACGACCTCGGCCTTGCGCGGTGGCGCCAGGTCGGCGGCTTCGGGCAGCGTCGCGGTGATCTCCGCGACGGAGGGCGGGGCGTGGTTGCCGTGGTGCACCTTGCGCCGGTCGGACAGGCGCCTGAGGCGGCCTTCCAGTTTGTCCAGCGCCATGTCCAGGGCGGCGAATCGATCGTCGGCGGAAGCCTCCGCGCGAATGGCGGGTCCTCGAGAGTGAATGGTCAGCTCGACGCGCTCTCGCTGACTGGCGATGCGCGGATTGCGCTCCTTCGACACCTCCACATCAACTCGAATGAGCTTGTTGTCCAGACGCTCGATCCTGGCCAGCTTGGTCTCCACCTGGTCTCGGAACCGATCACTCACTCCTGTGTGCCGGCCCTTGACGATGATGTCCATGCAACAGCCCCCCTTCGTCTAACGACTGAGAAAGAGCGCCCGACGACGTGCTTGCCGGGCGGGGTCTTCCGTCTGCCTCTCTGCTGTCACCGTTACCCTCTTCCGACGTTCCGTCACCGGGTTCTCGGGTGGCACCCGCCCGGCCGACCTGGTCTTCGACCCCACATCCGCCTGCTGAGGATTTCGCGGCTCTGATGCCACTACTGCCCTTCTCTCCTGACGGGGGACATCTGGACCCCCGGGAAGGCAGGACTTACCCCTAAGCCGCACCGTGATCGGTCGACAAAGAGTCGCCTTACGTGGACCGTTTTGCCTGCGGCTGGCATCGGCTAGCAGAGCCGGGACTCCCGGCCCTGCGCAACCACGGACCCGAACGGGTGCCATGTCAGAACGCTATCCGCATCGGAGACGAATGTCAGCCTAGGGATCGGTCAAACGATCACTTTCTGTGATTTTCCTCCGATGTGACTCACGTGACGGATGCCGCTTTTTGCGTACGCCGGGCCACATATCCCCTCCCTTACGGAGGTCTGAGCTGCCCCACCGCTGCCCAGCGGGTAGGCACATGTGGCGTCCAGGTGAGAGCGGAAAAATGATCTCCCTTTACTCAGTGTGACCGTAATGGATTGCAAGATCTTCGGCGTGTCGCGGCCACGGTCACCGCCAGTAGGACGTCGACGCCGTGCACCCGGAGTGTCCTGGCGGCTTCGGCCAGTGTGGAGCCCGTGGTCACAATGTCGTCCACGAGCAGCACAGAGGCCGCTGGGCGGGCCTGCGCGGCGGGGGTGACCCGAAGTGAGGCGGCGAGGTTGGCGGCCCGCTGCGTGGCGCTCAGGCCCGCCTGGTCGCCAACCTGACGCGCCTGTCCGAGCGCGGGCCACAGCTCCGCCCGGTGACCGAACGCCGCCAGTTGCCGCACGGCCAACGCCGCCAGCCTGCCGACCGGGTCGTGGCCCCTCGCCCGGAGAGCTCGACGGGCGCTGGGCACGGGGACGACCGCCACGGCCACAGGTGTGGCGGGCCTGTCCGCCACAGCGTGACCGGCGGTGTATGCCAGGGCGTGGCAGGCGGTGAAGGCCAGGGCCGTCGCCAGGGGACGGGCCAGCGTGGTCTGGCCGCGCTCCTTGTAGGCGACGATCGCCTCGCGCACGGCCCCCGTGTAGTCGGCGGCTGACCAGCACTCGGGGAGACCGTGGGGAGCGGGTCTCGGCATGCGGCGGGCCGGGACGGGGTCCAGACAGGTCTGGCACAGACGCGGGCCCCTGGTGCCGCAACCCAGACAGCACTGCGGAAGGGCCAGGTCAGCGAGGTCGGCGAGAGCGGCGAGAGCGGCGAACACGAGGACCAGCATGCCCGCCGACCCCGACAGTTTCGGCCCGGGAATGCCCCCACACGAGTGGCGGATCGCCGTCCGGTCAGCCCAGGGGGAACAGCGGGGTGTCGGCGTCTGCGGCGATCTTGGAGGTCCAGTTCTGCTTGTCCAGGTTGGACTCCAGGATCTCGTTCTTCTTCTCGGTCCCCGCCAGGATCCGCTCACCCTGCGCGGCCAGCGCCCGCAGCCGCGTGTCCGACGGCAGCTTGGTGATCGTGCCGTCGCCCACGTTGATCTCCTTGACCACCGGCCCGGCCTTGCTCTGCGACAGCACCACCAGGTGCTCGCCGTCGCGCCAGGCCAGGTCCCGGATCTTCTCGTCGTCGACCGTACTCAATGTCTGGAAATTTCCGAGCATGACGGCGGCGCCGCTTCCTGTGATGGCGCCGACCCGGATCTCGTGCTGGCCGATCGTCACCGCCACCCGCACGCCGTCCCTGGCGATCCGCAGCCGCGTGACGTCGAACCCGTCGAGGCTGGGCGCGGCAATCCGTTCGGGCCCGCGCCCGGCGCCCGGATTGCATCGCAGCACGGCGCCGTTCCGGCGGTCGTACGTCCATAGGGTGCCATCCCGATGCCAGGAAGGCGCCGTGAGATCCGCGCTGGCCCCCTGGATCCACTGCTGCCAGCGGCCGTCCGCCGCGGCCGTGGTCACCCAGATGCCGCCCGCGCTCGACTTGGCGGCGATGAGATCGGCGCCCTGGCCGACGGAGAAACCGCCGACCGCCACGGCGAAGGCCGAGTACTGGTTGTTCGCCTGACCGGCGGGTCCGGCCACGGGCCGGCCGGGGCCTTCGGTGGCCATCGCGTAGACGGCGCCCTTGCTGGTGTAGTAGGCGGCGTTCGAGGAGGTGCCCAGCCAGGGGTCGCTGATGTTGGGCGGGATGGTCAGGGGCTCCGAGGAGTAGAACGGCTCGCCGTCCAGTTGCACCTCGATGTACCGGCCGTTGGCCACGTTGTTGCTGGTCAGGCTCCATCTGAGCTGGGCCTGGAGTCCCCTGGTGAAGATGTCGCCCGAGTCGATGGGACCGCTGAGGTTGATCACCACGCGGTCGTCCCCGGCGCGTACGGACTCGACCCGCGTGCCGTGCGGGAAGACGTTCTCCACGGCGCCCTGCAGCGCCTTGCTCGGGCCCTTGAGCAGCCGTTCGATGATCGTCTTGGCGAAGCTCTCGGTGGGCTTGAGCCGCAGCCGGACCCGGTCGACGACGAGCATGTCCGAGTTGGCGCCGCCGCTGCCGGGCGTGCCGTTCAGGTAGTAGAGGTTCGTCGGCCGGTACGCGCGGGTGACGTCCGCCTCGGTGAGCAGGAGGCCGCCGACCAGCGACTTGACCCGATAGTCGCCCTGCTGGTCCTTGACCAGCGTGAACTTCCTGTCGACCCCCACGGAGGTGGGCACGTAGGTGTCGTCGTTCTCGATGCGGGCGACCTGGGTTCCGGACAGGGAGACGGTGATCTCCTTGTCGCCGATCTTCCCCTCCACGTCGTACTTCACCAGGTTGTCGAGCACCGTCACCGGACCGCCGGGCTTCCACGCCTGCCGCGCCTCGGGGGTCAGATACTTCGCCAGGATCTCCGGATCGTCGGCGTAGGCGGCCATGGCGGCCTGCAGGCCCGTCACCACCTGCTCCGGCGACCAGCCGGCCTGCGGCGGGATGGCGACCATGCGCTGGAACGGCTTGTTCATCGGGTCGCCGCCATCGGCCTCGCCGACCGGGAACGGGCCGCCCACGGGGATCACCGCGCAGGCCGAGCTCCAGAGGAGAGCCGCGACGACGGCTACAGCGACGCCGAGCCGCCTGAAAGGACTAGTCCTCGTCATAACCGGCCCCGTCCGCCGAGGCGGGCAGCAGCACCGGCGTCATCTGCCCGCGCCACGTACGCCGCATCTCGATCTCCGGTGGCACCAGCGACAGCGGCGACCCCTTCAGGTCGGTCCCGGCCACGCGAGGCAGGGTCAGCCGGAACTGCGAGCCCTCCCCCTGCTGCCCCCACGCCTGCAGCCAGCCGCCGTGCAGCGAGGCGTCCTCGCGCGAGATGGCCAAGCCCAGCCCGGTGCCGCCGATGGTCCGCGCCCGTGACGGGTCGGCGCGCCAGAACCGGTCGAACACCATGGTGTCCTCGCCCGCCTTCAGGCCGATCCCGTGGTCTCGTACGGCGACCGCCACCGCGTCCCGGTCGGCGCCCACCGTCACCACGACGTCCCTGCCCTCGCCGTGCTCGATGGCGTTGAACAGCAGGTTGCGCAGGATGCGCTCGACCCGCCGGTTGTCGATCTCCGCCATGCACGGCTCGTTGGGCAGCCGCAGCTCGAAGCGGGTGGTGTGGCGCTCGGCCAGCGCCTCGGAGTCGCCGATCGCGCGCAGCACCACGTCACGTACGTCGACCGGGTCGAGGTCGAGCGTGGCGGCGCCCGCGTCGTAGCGGCTGATCTCCAGCAGGTCGGCCAGCATCGACTCGAACCGCTCCAGCTGGGCCTGCATGAGCTCGGCCGAGCGGGCGGCCATCGGGTCGAAGTCCTCGCGGGCGTCGTAGAGCAGGTCGGCGGCCATCCGCACGGTGGTCAGCGGGGTACGCAGCTCGTGGGAGACGTCGGACACGAACTGCCGCTGGACCTGGGACAGCTCCTCCAGCTGGTGGATCTTCAGCGCCAGGTTGACGGCCATCTCGTTGAACGAGGTGGCCAGGCGGGCCAGGTCGTCCTCACCGCGTACCTTGAGCCGCTCGTCGAGCTTGCCCGCTGCCAGGCGCTCGGCCGCCTCGCGGGCCAGCCGGACCGGGCTGACCACCTGCCGGGCGACCAGGTAGGCGATGGCGGCCAGCAGCACCACCAGGCCCAGGCCCACCACGGCGATGGCGAGCCGGACGTTGGACAGCATCCGCTCTTCCTCGCTGATCGGGAAGAAGTGGTAGACCTCGTAGATCTCGCCGTTGAGGAGGCTGACCACGCCGGCGATGACCAGCGTGGGCGTGGGCTGACTCGCCCCGGTGAACGTGATCGGCGCGGTGAAGCGGTACGGCTTGTCGAAGTCGAACTTCCGCTCGTCGCGCCGCAGGGCCTGCTGCAGTGCCAGCGGCACGTCCTCGGGTGTGACGTTGCCCGAGGCGCGCGATCTGCCGGGGTTGGTGGTGTTGAGCACCAGCACCTCGTAGCGCTTCTTGGAACCGTTCTCGCCGGAGCCGGTGATGGTGTCCATCACCTCGTCGAGCGGGTCGGCGGGCGCGTTGCCGCTGGTGTCGGAGGTCGACTTGGCCTGGTCGTCGGGCTTCTGGCTGAGCGCGTCGGCGATCTGCACGCGGTCGGCGAACGCCTCGGTGGCCGAGGACTGCTGGCGGCTCTCGATGACCGACCGGTTGATCTGGTCGGACAGGAAGACGCCGAGCACGACCACCACGGTCACGGAGATCACCAGCGTGCTGGTGACCACCTGGAGCTGGAGCGAGCGTCGCCATACGCTCCGTGCCCTGCCCGCCGCACGCCGGGTCCGCCGCCGGACCCCGCCGAGAATCTGGCGGAGAGTACGGCGACGGAGTCGTTTCTGGCTGGTCGGGGGCATGGCAGAGTTGGGCGCCGGTCAGGCCGGCCCGGCTTTGTAGCCCACACCACGGACCGTGACCACGATCTCGGGGTGCTCGGGGTCTTTCTCGATCTTCGCCCGGAGCCGCTGAACGTGCACGTTGACCAGGCGCGTGTCGGCCGCGTGCCGGTAGCCCCAGACCTGCTCCAGCAGGACCTCACGGGTGAAGACCTGGCGCGGCTTGCGGGCCAGCGCGACGAGCAGGTCGAACTCGAGCGGCGTCAGGTTGATGGTCTCCTCGCCGCGCTTGACCGAGTGACCGGCCACGTCGATGGTGATGTCGCCGATCTGCAGGATCTCCGGAGTTGGCTCGTCGGTACGGCGCAGCCGCGCCCGCACCCTGGCCACGAGCTCCTTCGGCTTGAACGGCTTGACGATGTAGTCGTCGGCCCCCGACTCCAGACCGAGCACGACGTCGATCGTGTCGCTCTTGGCGGTGAGCATGACGATGGGCACCCCCGACTCCGCCCTGATCCTGCGCGCCACGTCGATGCCGTCGGCCCCCGGCAGCATCAGGTCGAGCAACACCAGGTCCGGGCGCGTGTCCCGGAAAGCGTCGAGGGCTTTGTCGCCGTCTGAGACAAAGGATGGCTCGAAGCCTTCGCCGCGCAACACGATGCCCAGCATCTCGGCGAGAGCGGCGTCGTCATCGACGACCAGCACGCGACCTTTCATGGCCCCTCATTCGTTCTACGCATTCTGGGACATACCCGCACGATCGCTGAAGGTTACCCTTAGTTGGCCCATGCGTGGGACATGAGACCCGCAAAAGACGAGTTTTAGACTTGCATCCGCGACCGCAATCTCAGTCTGCGGTAACGGAACGACTTTCGGCCATCCTTCGATGAGATCCTTGAGCCGGAACGCCCTGGAATGCGGGCAAGTTGCGCCGGCGAATCGTACGCACGACACCAATGCCCCGCCCACCATGCCAGGATTGGGATATGTCAGACGGTCACGGTCCCTCGCCCGAGACGCCACCAGGCTGGGCTCCAGAACAGCCCCCTCCCTACGGCGCCCCGCAGACCTCGCCGTGGACCGCCCCCGGCTTCGAGCACCAACAGCCGCAGCAGCCGCCACCCGGTTCTGGTCCGCAACCGCCCTATCAGCAGCCGCCGCCCGGCTACGGCTACATGCCGCATCCGCCCGCACTGCGCCCGGGGATCATACCGCTACGGCCGCTGGGGCTGGGCGACATCCTCGACGGAACGATCAAACTGATCCGGTCCAACCCCAAGGCCGTGCTGGGCCTCTCGGCGGTCGCCGCGCTGCTCGGGGCCGTCCCGATCGCGATCGGGCAGGTGTTCGCCTTCGACACCATGCGCGGCGTGCTGAACGATCCGTCCTCGGCGGAGCAGGCGGACGTGAGCGGCCTGTACGGCGGGTTCATCGCCCAGTACGGCGGCGCGATCGTCTCCTACGCGGTCAGCTTCGTCGTGGTGACCCTCCTGACCGGCGTGCTGATGCGGATACTCGGCCGCGCCGTGTTCGGCGGCAAGATCTCCGCCGGAGAGGCGTGGCAGCTGACCAAGGGCCGCGTCCCGGCGCTGTTCGGCGTGGTGGGGCTGATGGCCGTCATCATGCTGGTCCCGCTGGTCGTCATCGCGCTGATCATCGTCGCGGTCATCGCGACCGGCACGGGCGACGACTCGCCCGCCGCGGCCGGCGGCGTGCTCGTGATCACCGGGCTGCTGCTCATCCTGTACATCGCCTACGTGCTGTACTTCCGGACCCGCTTCGCGCTCGCGGCCCCGGCCGTGGTGCTGGAGGGAAGGGGCCCCGTCGACGCCCTGCGGCGCTCCTGGAACCTCGTGACCGGCGACTTCTGGCGGGTGCTCGGCATCCTGCTGCTCACCTCGCTGCTGGTCGGGCTCGTCGCGGGCATCCTGGAGGTGCCCTTCACCATCGCCGGCACCCTCTTCGGCCTGCTCGGCGAGTCGGCGGGCGCCACCGTCCTGTCCACGGTGCTGATCACCATCGGCGGCACGCTCGGCGCGATGATCACCTATCCGTTCGAGGCGGGCGTCTCGGGTCTCCTCTACGCCGACCGGCGGATGCGCAGCGAGGCGTTCGACCTGGTGCTGCAGACGGCGGCGATCGAGCAGCAGCGTCAGGGCTGGGTGCACGCCTCAGCCGACGAGCTCTGGCACCCGTCCAACTCCGCCAGGCCGTGACGCCGATCGACAGGGGGGAGGCCGCGCGCAGGGCCGCGGATGAGCTCCTCAAGCCCGGATACGAGAAGGAATCACTGCTGGACCAGGCGTACCGGCGCTTCACCCAGTTCGTCGGCGATCTCATGGACGCGGCCACGGGGGGCGGCACGACCGGCGGCATCATCTCCGCCGTCGTGATCGTACTGATCATCGGCGGGGTCATCGCGCTGGTCGTATGGCAGCTCCGCAAGACCTCGCGGGCGAACGCGACGGCGGCGGACGGCCTGTTCGGCGAGCGGAGGATGACCGCCGCCGAGCACCGCCAGGCGGCCGAACGGCTGGCCGCCGAGAGCCGATGGACCGAGGCGATCCAGGAACGGCTGCGCGCCATCGCCCGCGACCTGGAGGAGCGGGCCCTGGTCGACGGGCTGCCCGGACGCACGGCCGACGAACTGGCCGCCGAGGCGGGCCAGGCGCTGCCCGCCTTCGCCGCGGAACTGACGGCCGCCGCCCGCTCGTTCGACGACGTGACCTACGGCGACGTGCCGGGCACCCGGGAGGCGTACACCGCCATGAGCGGGCTCGACGAGCGGCTCCGCCAGGCCAGGCCGGTCCCACTGGCCGGGAGGACCCCATGAGCGCCAGGCCGGTCCCGTCGGTCGGGAGGACCCCATGAGCCTCGACATGCGCCCCCAGGAGACCGGCGAGTCCTACTCCACCGCCCCGACCGTGCGCTCGACCTGGCGGGCGAGCCGGATGATCGTCCTGCTCGGCGCGCTCATCGTGCTCGCCGCGGTCTTGAGCGTGCTGCTCAAACCGGGCTCCCGCCCGGCCCGCCATCTGGACCCCGCCGACTCCTCGCTGTCGGGCTCGATGGCGCTGGCCGAGCTGCTGCGCGACCGCGGTGTCACCGTCGACCGGGTCGGCTCCTCAGGGGCGGCCGCCGCGAAGGCGAACGGCGCCGCGCCGGGCGACCGGCTGCTGCTGATCACTGACGCGACCTACGCCAACACCCGCGAGCTGGCCGCGATCCAGGGCGACCGGGTGATCGTCGGCAGCGTCTTCGACCTCGACGAGCTGGCCCCCGGCGTACGGCCGGAGCGGGGCGGCGCCCGCGAGCGCTCCCGCGAGCCGGAGTGCTCATTGCCCGCCGCCAAGGCCGCGGGCAGCGCGTTCATCGGCGGCAGCGCGTTCACCGGACCGTCGGGCACCATCGGCTGCTACCCGGCGGGCGACGGATCGACGCTGGTCAGCTACCCCAACGCGGGCGGCACCACGACGGTCCTGGGCAGTGGCGAGTTCATGACCAACCAGCGCCTGGCCGAGGACGGCAACGCCGCGCTCGCCCTCAACCTGCTGGGCTCGGCCAAGGCCGTGACCTGGCTGGTGGCGCCGGAGACGCCGCCGGTGGGCGAGCTGCCCGGCGAGGCCGGTCAGTCCATCTACGAACTGATGCCCGCGGGCATCCCCTGGGCCGTGCTGATGTCGGTCATCACGGTGGCGCTGGTGGCGTTCTGGCGGGGCCGGCGGCTGGGGCCGGTCGTGACCGAGCGGCTGCCCGTCGTGGTGCGGGCCGCGGAGACGGTCGAGGGGCGCGGGCGGCTCTACCGAGCCAGGCGGGCCAGGGGCAGGGCGGCCGACTCGCTCAGAGCGGGCACGATCGACCGGCTCACTCCCCGGCTCGGCCTCGGCTCCGGCTCGGGCCGGCATGAGCTGGTGGCCGCCATCGCCGTACGGACCGGCCAGGACCCGCAGGAGGTCGGCGCCGCGTTGTACGGCCCGCCCCCCGCCGACGACGCCGGGCTCGTCGGCCTGGCACGCTACTTGGACGTCATCGAGAGGACCGTCAGTGAACATTGAGGAGACCGCCCACGTGCCCGGCGGTGACGCGGCCAGGGACGCGCTCAGCGCGCTGCGCGCCGAGGTGTCCAAGGCCGTGGTGGGCCAGGACGCCGTGGTGACCGGGTTGGTCATCGCGTTGCTGTGCAGGGGGCACGTGCTGCTCGAAGGCGTGCCGGGCGTGGCCAAGACGCTCATGGTCCGCACCTTGTCCGCCGCGCTGTCGCTGGACTTCAAGCGGGTGCAGTTCACGCCCGACCTGATGCCGGGCGACGTGACCGGCTCGCTGATCTACGACGCGAAGACGGCGCGGTTCGAGTTCCGAGAGGGGCCGGTGTTCACCAACCTGCTGCTGGCCGACGAGATCAACCGCACCCCGCCGAAGACCCAGGCCGCGCTGCTGGAGGCTATGGAGGAGCGGCAGGTCAGCGTGGAGGGCGACGCGCGCAAGCTGCCCGACCCGTTCGTGGTGTGCGCGACGCAGAACCCGATCGAGTACGAGGGCACCTACCAGCTGCCGGAGGCGCAGCTCGACCGGTTCCAGCTCAAGCTGACCGTGCCGCTGCCACCGCGCGACCAGGAGATCATGGTCCTCGAACGGCACGCGCGCGGCTTCGACCCGCGCGACCTGTCCGAGATCAAGCCCGTCGCCACCGCCCAGGACCTCGAAGCGGGCCGCGAGGCGGTCTCGAAGGTACACGTGGCGCCCGAGGTGCTCGGCTACATCGTGGACGTGTCCCGGGCCACCAGGAACTCTCCTTCGCTCCAGCTCGGCGTCTCGCCGCGTGGCGCGACCGCGCTCCTGGCCGCCTCGCGGGCCTGGGCGTGGCTGTCGGGCCGTGCCTACGTCACGCCCGACGACGTCAAGGCGCTGGCCAGGCCCGCGCTGCGGCACCGGATCCAGCTGCGGCCCGAGGCCGAGCTGGAGGGCGCGACCTCCGACGGCCTGCTCGACGGCATCCTGGCCTCGGTCCCGGTCCCGCGCTGATGGCTCTGACGGGACGCGCCGGGCTGGTGGCGGCGATCGGCATCGTGGTCGTGCTGCTGGCGCCCGATCCGGGACCCGCGGTCGCGGGCGTCTGCCTGCTGCTGGCCGCCGCGATCATCGTGGACCTGGTGTTCGCGGGCGCGGTCCGCCCGCTGCGCTTCCACCGCTCGGGCGACCGGCTGGTCCGGCTCGGCGGCCAGGCGACGGTCGAGCTGGTGGTGGAGAACCCAGGCGGCAGGCGCGTACGCGGTCTGCTGCGCGACGCCTGGCCGCCCTCCGCGGGCGCCTCACCGCGCTCCCAGCGGCTCGACGTGCCCGCCGGAGAGCGCCGCAAGCTCGTCGTGACGCTCACCCCGACCAGGCGCGGCGACCGCGAGTCCGTGGCGCTCACCGTGCGCTCGCTCGGGCCGCTCGGCCTGGCCGCCCGTCAGGGCACCCACCGGGCGCCGTGGTCGGTGCGCGTGCTGCCGCCGTTCCTGTCGCGCAAGCACCTGCCCTCCCGGCTGGCCAGGCTCCGCGAGCTCGACGGCCAGCACCCGGCCCTGGTACGCGGGCAGGGCACCGAGTTCGACTCGCTGCGCGAGTACGTGGTGGGCGACGACGTACGCTCCATCGATTGGCGGGCCACCGCGCGCCGCCACGACGTGGTCGTCCGCACCTGGCGTCCGGAACGCGACCGGCGGGTGCTGATCGTGCTCGACACCGGCCGCACCTCCGCGGGCCGAGTGGGCGACGCCCCGACGCCGATGGCCGGCGCCGCGGCGGGCGCCGGCGGGCTGCTGGTCCGGCCGGAGCCCCGGCCGGTGCCGGGCTGGCCCCGGCTCGACTGGTCGATGGACGCCGCCCTGCTGCTCGCCGCGCTGGCCGCCAAGGCGGGCGACCAGGTGGACTTCCTCGCCTACGACCGGGCCGTACGCGCCTGGGTGGCCGGCGCCTCCCGCACCGAGCTGCTGTCGTCGCTGGTCAACGCGATGGCACCGATCGAGGCGGAGCTGATCGAGGCCGACTCGCAGGGCATGGTCGCGGCGGTCCTGTCCCGGGCCAAGCGGCGCTGCCTGGTCGTGCTGCTCACCGACCTCAACTCGGCCGCGCTCGAAGAGGGGCTGATGCCGGTGCTGCCGCAGCTGTCCGCGCGCCACCTGGTGCTGGTCGCGGGCGTCTCCGATCCGCGCGTGGCGGCGATGGCGGCCCAGAAGGACACGGCCGAGCAGGTGTACGACGCGGCGGCGGCCGAGCACACGCAGCTGGGGCGGCGGCGCATCACCGCCCGGCTGCGCCGCCACGGCGTCGAGGTGGTGGACGCGCCCCCGGAGGACATCGCCCCGGCCCTGGCGGACGCGTACCTGGCGCTGAAGGCCGCCGGCCGCCTGTAAACAAGGTCAGGCGCTGGGTGCGACGTCCGGGGCGCGTTCGAGGTCGCCGGTCTCGTTCTGGCGCAGCGCCCGTCTGCCGAAGACGATCACGTACGCGAGAAAGGCCCCTTCGGCGAGCACCCCGATGCCCACCCGCACCGGGGTCGGCAGCCCGGACGGCGTGACGAACGCCTCGATGAGCCCCGACACGAACAGCACCCCGACCAGCCCGAGCGCCACGCTGACCACCGCCCGGCCCTGCTCGGCCAGCGCCTCGACCCGCTTGCGCGGCCCGGGGTCGATGACCGTCCAGCCCAGCCGCATGCCGACGGCCGCCGCCAGGAAGACCGCGGTCAGCTCCAGCAGGCCGTGCGGGGTGATCAGGCCGAAGAAGATGTCCAGCTTGCCACGGGAGGCCATCAGCCCGGCGGAGACGCCGAGGTTGGCGGCGTTCGACCAGAGCAGCACCGGAATCGGCAGGCCCAGGAGGATCGCGTAGATGATGACCTGCGCCGAGACCCACGCGTTGTTGATCCACACGTGTCCGGCGAAGGAGGCGGCCGGGTTCTCCGAGTAGTAGTCGGCGAAGTCGTGCTCGACGAGCTGCGTGATCTCATCGGGCGAGGCGATCGAGGTCTGCACCTGGGGATTGCTCGCCACCCACGCGCCGAGCACCCACGAGACGGCGATGAACGCCAGCGACGTGGCCAGCCACCACCACCGGGCCCGGTAGGCCACCACCGGGAACGACACGGTGACGAACCTGACGAACTCCCGCCAGGCGGGCGTGTGCGCGCCGGTCACCGCCGACCGCGCCCTGGCCACCAGCGCGGACAGGCGGCCGGTCAGCATCGCGTCCGCGGAGGACGAACGGACGATCGACAGATGCGTGGACACCCGCTGGTAGAGGTCGACCAGCTCGTCGACCTCGGGACCGGTCAGGGAGGAGCGGTGTTTGACCAAGTGCTCCAATCTGTCCCATACCGGGCGGTGTACGGTGACGAACGCATCGATGTCCACCCGACCATTGTGGCCGGTCATCCATCGAGTCAATGCCGTTAGGCTCCACGTATGTCAGAGGTTGTGACCGGTGACGCCGTCGTCGTCGAGGTACGGGTGGCCCAGATGCCGTCCCGCGCCTTGGCGCTCATCATCGACATGGCGGTCCAGATGACCGTCCTGATCGCCACGTACGTTGCCTTGCAAGCGTTCTTCCTGGTCACCGACACGGCGCTGTTCGCGGCCGTGTCGATCGTGCTGCTCGTGCTGGTGATCGTGGGCTACCCGGTCATCTTCGAGACGGTGAGCAGGGGGCGGAGCCTCGGCAAGCTGGCGCTCGGGCTGCGGGTGGTCAGCGACGACGGGAGCCCCGAACGGTTCCGGCAGGCGCTGTTCCGCGGGCTGGCCGGGCTGGTGGAGTTCTGGATGTTCTCCGGGGCGCCGGCGTTGATCTCCTCGCTGGTCTCCCAGCGGGGCAAGCGGCTGGGCGACATCTTCGCGGGCACGATCGTGATCTCGGAGCGCGGGCCGCGATCCGACGGGCACCTGATCATGATGCCGCCGCCGCTGGCCGCCTGGGCCGCGACGCTGGAGCTCTCCCAACTGCCAGAGGAGGTCGCGACGGCCGCCCGGCAGTACGTCTCCCGCTGGCACGACCTGTCGCCGCAGATCCAGCACGAGGTGGGGATGCGCATCGCGGCTCAGGTGGCGGCGTTCGTCTCACCCGCCGCGCCGTCCGGGGTGCCGCCGCACGCCTACCTGAGCGCCGTCCTGGCCGAACGTCGCAGGCGCGACCAGGTACGGCTGGCTCAGCGCAACGGCATGGCTCCCCCGGTGCAACCTGGACCTTTCCCCCAACCGGGGCCTTTCGCGCAACCGGGGGCGTACCAGGCGCCGCCTCCGCCGGGGTACCAAGCGCCCTATCCGCCGACGACGCCGCCCGCTCAGCAGTACCAGCCTCAGGCCGCCCAGCCGTACCAACCTCAGGCCGGACAGCCTTACCAGCCGCAGCCCGCACAGCCTTACCAGCCGCAGGCGCCGAGTGCGCCGGAGTCGCCGCAGGCGACTCCGGGTGGGTTCGTGCCGCCCCAGTAACCGGGCGGGTCAGTAGGCGTACTGGGTCTGGGTGTTGAGGACCTTCAGCCGCTTCGTGGCGGCCGGGTCGGTCCGCTGGTCGGTGATGGTCAGCACGTCCAGGCCCTTCTGGATGTCGCTGCTGTAGATGTGGCCGTTGTAGTAGTAGGCCGACCAGGAGCCGCCGAGGTTCTGGGGCTTGAGCGGGCCGCGGTCGAAGTAGCCGATCTCCGCGGGCGCCGAGGAGTCGGTGAAGTCCCAGATCGACACGCCGCCCTGGTACCACGCCTGGACCATGATGTCGCGGCCCGCGACCGGGATCAGCGAGCCGTTGTGCGCCACGCAGTTCTCGTCCCCGGTCTGGTTGCGCGGGATCTTGTAGTAGCTCTTGAACCCGAGCTGGCCATCGGTGATGTCATAGACCGCGTCCGCGCCCCGCTGGGGACCGACCGTCGTGTTGCAGGCGGCCATGACACCCCCGCCCAGCTCGTCGGTGAAGACGACCTTGGTACCGGTGTTGTTGAACGTCGCCGAGTGCCAGAACGCGAAGTTCTCGTCGGTGACCCTGGCCGTGACCTTGGGGTGCTCCCTGTCGGAGATGTCCATGAGCACGCCGTCGCCCATGCAGGCGCCCGCGGCCAGGTCCTTGGCCGGGAACACGGTGATGTCGTGACAACCGGTGGTCGGGGCGAGCAGGTCCTCCTGCTTCTCGTTGCCGCCGTCAGGGAAGAGCACCGGGCGCGCGACGACCTTGGCGGAGGTGGGCTTGCCGAGCGGCACCTTGACGATCGAGATCCGGTCGTGCGGCGGCTTGCAGTCGGGGTAGGACTTGGCGGGCCCGTACGACGAGACGTACAGGTAGACGGCCGTGCTCTTCTTGCCCGGCCGCGTCTTGTCGGGCACGAGCGTGTGCGTGTGCGAGCCGCAGGCGGTCTCGATGGACTTGATGTACTTGGGCCGCTTCTTGTCGCTGATGTCGAAGATCCGGATGCCCTCCCACGCCGACTTCACGCTGGGCGTCTCGGCGTCGGCCTTGCAGGAGTCATTGGTCATCGACTCGTCCACCGACAGGAAGAGCAGGTCGCCCTGGACCGAGACGTCGTTCTGGGCGGCGGGGCAGCTGACGCGGCTGACGACCGCCGGCTTGGCCGGGTTCTTGATGTCGTAGATCGTGAAGCCGTGGTAATTGCCCTGGTAGGCGTAGTCACCCTGGAAGGCCAGGTCGGTGTCGTAGGCTTCGGAGTCCTTGAACGGCCCCTGTTTCGGGACGTTGGCGACGAGCTTGACGTTGGCGCTGGCCTTGACGTCGTCCGACGCCTGGGCCGGTAGCACCGGCAGCACCAGCAACGCCGCTCCCGCCACAATCAAGGCGCGGCCGAATCTGGACACCACGAAGGACCTCCTGGTTTGGGTTGGCACTAGCCGCATCACTATGACAGGAAAAATCAGTAACTAGGGGGCGTCGCGGCAATGATGAAGTCGGTGGGTTCGGTGCCCGTGTTCAGATAGCGGTGCGGCAGCGAGGAGTCGAAATAGCAGCTGTCGCCCGCCTCGAGTTCATGGGTGATGCCTGAGACCTCGACGACGAGCCGCCCCCGCAGCACCATCACGCACTCCTCCGACGGATGCGTCCACGGCTCGGCGGCCGACGAGCCACCGGGCAGCAGGTGCCCCTCCAGGACCTCAAGCAGGCCGCGACCCGGCGACACGCGCGTGTAGGTGATCCCGTCGGCCGGCGACTTGACCCGCACCCGGGCCTCGGCGCGGATCACCGCCACGAGGGCCGGATCCGACTCCTGGAACAGGCTGAACAGCGGCAGCCCCAACGCCTTGGCGATCTTCCGCAGGGTCTCCAGGCTGGGGTCGTCCCGATTGCGCTCGACCTGGCTGAGCAACGCGCTCGGCACCCCCGAGGCAGTCGCGAGCTGCGCCACGGTGAGATTACGTTCGGACCGGAGCTCGCGAATTCTGGTGCCAATCATCCGGCGATCCTATCGATGTAGCGTGATTGAAGGTTTATTGAATTCAAGGAAAAGCGGCTGATAGGCGGCCCGGAATGTTACATATGTTGAACGCTGCCCAATTCCGGGCGGAGTTTCCGTCGCTGGCCGACACCGTGCATCTGGCGACTTGCAGCCAGGGCGCCCTGTCCTCCCGGCTGGCGTACTCGCTGCAGGAGATCGGCTACTCGCTGCGGGACAAGGGCGCTCCCTGGGACGTGTGGATGGCCGAGGTCGAGTGGGCCCGCGAGCGGTTCGCCCGGCTCATCGGGGCCTCCCCCGGCGAGATCGCGGTGCTCTCGTGCGCTTCGGAGGCCGCCTTCCAGGTCGCCTCGTCGCTCGACTGGTCGAGCCGCTCCGGCATCGTGACCAACGACCTGGAGTTCCCGTCGATCGCGCACGTCTGGCTGGCCCAGGGCGGACGCGGCGCCCAGGTGCGGGTGGCCGCGGACACGGGCGAGTACGTCGAGGCCGGAGCGTACGCGCGGGTGGTGGACGAACGCGTCAACCTGGTGTCGGTCCCGCTGATCACTTACCGCAACGGCGCCCGCCTGCCCGCCGAGGACGTCGTACGGCTGGCGCACGAGCAGGGGGCGCGAGTGTTCGTGGACGCCTACCAGGCCACCGGGGTCACCCCGATCGACGTGCGCGCGCTCGGCTGCGACTATCTGACCTCGGGCTCACTGAAGTACCTGCTCGGCCTGCCCGGCATCGCGTTCCTCTACGTGCGCGACGGCCTGGAGCATCAGCGCGACCCGGAGCTGACGGGCTGGTTCGGCCGGGTGAACCCGTTCGCGTTCGACACCCGGCTGCTGGACTTCCCCGGGGACGCGCGGCGCTTCGAGACCGGCACGCCGCCCGTGCCGTCGGCCTACGCGGCCAACGCCGGGTTCGACCTCATCGAGCGGGTGGACCCGCGGGCCGTACGGGATCATGTGTCGGCGCTCGTCGAGGAGCTGGCCGAGCGGCTGGCGGCGGCGGGCGAGCGGGTGGCGAGCCCGGCCGGCGCGCGCGGGCCGCAGGTGGCGATAGCGGACGACGACCCCCAGGGGCTGGCCGCCCGGCTGGCCGAGCGGCGCATCGTGACCGCGCCACGCGGCGACCTGCTGCGCATGTCGTTCCACTACTACAACGACCGGTCCGACGTGGCGGCCGTCGCGGACGCCATCAGCCTCTGCCGCAAGTCCTGAGACGTCTGCCGGACGTCCTGAGACGTTTGCCGGACGTCCTGAGGCCCGCACCGGACGTCCTGAGGCCCCGCCGGTACAACGGAGGTCTCAGGACTTACGCCGGTACGGCGGAGCCGGATGGGCTCCGCCGTACCGGGTGGCCGGATCAGTGCCAGGTGGCCGGATTTAGTGCCAGATGGCGGGATCAGTGCCAGGTGGTGGGGTCAGTCGTCGTAACCCCAGCCCCACTCGCGGTAGGACTGCTGGGTCTGGACGTTCAGCTGGTCGGCGCGCACCCGTGCGGCGCCGTCGGTGAGCCGGTCATTGATCTTGATGACGTCCAGGCCCTCGTTGAAGTCGGCGGCGTAGATGTAGCCGTTGTAGTAGTACGCCGACCACACGCCACCACCGCTGTTGTCGGCGCGGGGGCCGCGCTCGAAGTAGCCGATCTCCTTCGGCGCGGCCGAGTTGGTGAAGTCCCAGATCGAGACGCCGCCCATGTACCACGCCTGGACCATGATGTCCTTGCCCTTGACCGGGATCAGCGAGCCGTTGTGCGCGACGCAGTTCTCGCTGTCGGCCTGGTAGCGCGGGATCTTGAAGTAGCTCTTGAAGACGAGCCGGCCGTGCGAGATGTCATAGATCGCGTCGGCGCCGCGGTTCGGCCCGGTCGCTTCGTTGCAGGTGGCCGCGCCGCCACCGCCGAGCTCGTCGGTGAAGACGACCTTCTTGGCGTCGTTGCTGAACGTCGCCGAGTGCCAGAAGGCGAAGTTCGGATCGGTGGTCCTGGCCGTGACCTTCGGGTTCAGCCGGTCGGAGATGTCGAACAGCACGCCGTCACCCATGCAGGCGCCCGCCGCGATGTCCTTCTCCGCGTACACGGTGATGTCGTGGCAACCGCTCGTCGGGATGAGCAGCCCCGGCTGGGTCTCGTTGCCGCCGTCGGGGAAGACGACCGGGGTGGCCGCGACGGCCGCCGCGGTCGGGTCCTTCAGCGGCACCTTGACGATCGAGATCTTGTCGTGCGGCGGCAGGCAGTCGGGGAAGGTCGCGTTCGGGTTGTACGACTGCACGTAGATGTAGACGTTCTTCTTCTTGTCCCAGCCCTTGCCCGGCACCAGCGTCAGCGTGTGCGAGCCGCAGTTCGTCTCGACGGACTTGATGTACTTGGGCGCGGTCTTGTCGCTGATGTCGAAGATCCGGATGCCCTCCCAGGCCTCCTTGTGATCCGCCGACAGGGCCGTGCTGTTGCAGGAGTCGTCGCTGCGCGAGGAGTCGACGGCGGTGAAGAGCAGATTGCCGTAGACGGTGACATCCATCTGGCTTCCAGGACACACGACCGAACTGACCGGCGTGGCCTTCTTCGGGTTCCGGATGTCGTAGATGGAGAAGCCGCCGTAGTTGCCCACGTAGGCGTAGTCACCCTGGAAGGCGATGTCGGTGTTGATGGTGGCGGCGATCGGCGCCGGCTTGGGGATGTTCAGCACGTGGGTCACGTTCGGGCTGGTCACCACGGTGTCGGCCGGCGGGATGTCGGCGGCCAAGGCGGGCAGCGCCGTCAGTCCTAACGCGACGGCGGCTCCGGCCGCGACCAGGGTCCTGCGAAGGGTCAGCACCCTCGGGCTCCTTCCGGGTCATAAGGCACACATAAATGACAAAATTCTGACCCGGACTGTCAGCTCTCGCCTAGCAAGCACTGTGTCAAGAAATTTGCTGACTTGCCCTATTTCCTTGGAGTCGGAGAGGCGTCTATAGTGCGACGTCGCGACTCCCCGCGGTCAAGGAGGTCAGGTGCGCAACGCACTAACCGTCGGCACCTGCGCCATCCTGCTCGTCACCGGCTGCTCGGGGGGCACCTCCGCGGCCCCGCCCGCCCCGACCGCCGACGCGACGGCGCCCGTCATCGCTCCCGGACGACCCGGCGAGGAGGCCAGGACGCTGAGCCCGAGCGAGGCCGCCACCGCCGTACCACCCCAGAAGGCCAACGCGGCCGACGTCCGCTACATGCAGAACATGATCATCCACCACCGCCAGGCCCTCGACATGGCCCTGCTGGCCCCCTCGCGATCGGCGAACGACGGAGTGAAGCGCCTGGCGTCGCGGATCAACCAGGTGCAGGGCCCGGAGATCGCCATGATGACGGACTGGCTGAAGGCTCAGGGCCAGCAGGTGCCCGAGCACCACGCCGCCCATGACGGCATGCCGGGCATGGCCACGCCGGAGCAGATGGAGAGCCTCAAGGCCGCCAAGGGCCCGGCGTTCGACCAGCTGTTCGTCCAGCTGATGACCGCCCACCACCAGGGCGCGATCACCATGTCGACCGAGGTCATCACCCAGGGCTCACACCTGCGCGTCCAGGAGATCGCCGAGGACATCTCGGTCAGCCAGGCGGCGGAAATCCGGCGGATGGGCCAACTGCTCTAGCAGCCGCCCCCAGGAATGTGCCCTGGCAGCCAGGAATGTTGGCCTAGGAACCGACCCGCCAGGAATGCAGATATTCCTCCTGCTCGCCGGTGAGCGTGTCGATCCCGATCCCGGCGGCGGCCAGCTTGAGCCTGGCCACCTCGTGGTCGATCTCCTCGGGTACGTCGTAGACGCCCGGCATCAGCCGCGCCCGCTCCTCGGCCAGCCAGGCGACGGCCAGCGCCTGCGCCGAGAACGACATGTCCATCACGGCCGCCGGATGCCCCTCGGCCGCGGTCAGATTGACCAGCCGCCCTTCGGCCAGCAACAGCAGCCGCCGCCCGTCCGCCAGCACGTACTCGTCGGTGTTGGGCCGCACCCCGCGGTGGACCTCCTCGGCCAGCTCGTCCAGGGCCCGCACGTCGATCTCGATGTCGAAATGCCCGGCATTGGCGAGAATGGCGCCGTCCTTCATGACGGCCAGATGCTCACCCCGGATGACGTCCCGGTTCCCGGTGACGGTGATGAACAGATCCCCGGCCACGGCGGCCTCCGCCATGGGCCGCACCTCATACCCCTGAAGGGTGGCGTCCAGCGCCTTGACGGCGTCGATCTCGGTGACGAGCACCCGCGCCCCCAGCCCCTTGGCCCGTTCGGCGACCCCCCGGCCGCAGTAGCCGAACCCGGCCACCACGACGGTCCGCCCGGCCAGCATCATGTTGGTGGCCCGCATGATCCCGTCGAGCGTGGACTGCCCGGTCCCGTAGCGGTTGTCGAACATCCGCTTGGTCCGGGTGTCATTCACGGCCACGACCGGAAACCGCAACGCGCTCTCGGCGGCCATCTGCCGCAACCGGATGATCCCGGTGGTGGTCTCCTCACAACCTCCGGAGACCCCGTCCAGGAGATCGGTCCGCTCGGTGTGCAGGATGTTGACCAGATCACACCCGTCGTCCAGCACAAGGTCAGGCCCCAGATCGAGCGCCTGATGAATATGCCGGTAGTAGGTGGCCCGATCCACCCCGGCCCGCGCGTGAACGGCGATCCCGTACCCACGCAACGCCTGGGCGACGTCATCCTGCGTGGACAGGGGGTTGGAGGCGGCAAGAGCGATCTCAGCCCCGCCGGCCTTCAACGCCCCCATAAGCACCGCGGTCTCGGCGGTGACGTGCAGGCAGGCGGCGATCTTCAAGCCGTCGAGCGGCCGGGACACAGCGAACCGCGACCCCACAGCGGTCAACACAGGCATGGACCGAGCGGCCCAATTGATATGCCGCTCTCCGCTCTCCGAAAGATCCACCGCTCCACCCCACACTTCCCCGAAGAAGACGGTCAAGAAGACGCACTTAACGGCGCCCCGCCCCGCATCACCGGAGGAGCGTTCCCCTGGACAGACGCCAACCCCGTGCGGGGTTGGCGCTCACCGTGCTCTGCCGTAAAGAAAGAAATCAGCACCGACAGTGGCCGGGCTTAAAAGAAATCAGTAACGATAGTGGTCGGGCTTGTACGGGCCCTCGACCGGGACGCCGATGTACTCGGCCTGGACCTTGGTCAGCTCGGTGAGCTTCACGCCCAGCGCGTCCAGGTGCAGGCGGGCGACCTTCTCGTCCAGGTGCTTGGGCAGCACGTAGACGCCGATCGGGTATTCGTCCGTCTTCGCGAACAGCTCGATCTGCGCGATCACCTGGTTGGTGAACGAGTTGGACATGACGAAGCTCGGGTGCCCGGTGGCGCAGCCCAGGTTCATCAGCCGGCCCTCGGCCAGGACGATGATCGAGTGGCCGTCGGCGAACACCCACTCGTCCACCTGCGGCTTGATGTTGCGCTTCTCGACGCCGGGCAGCTTGGCCAGGCCGGCCATGTCGATCTCGTTGTCGAAGTGACCGATGTTGGAGACGATCGCCTGGTGCTTCATCTTCGCCATGTGCGCGGCGGTGATGATGTCGAAGTTGCCGGTCGTGGTGATGAAGATGTCGGCCTGGCTGACGACCTCGTCCAGCGTGGTGACCTGGAAGCCGTCCATGGCCGCCTGGAGCGCGCAGATCGGGTCGATCTCGGTCACGATGACGCGGGCGCCCTGGCCGCGCAGCGCGTCGGCGCAGCCCTTGCCCACGTCGCCGTAGCCGCAGACCACGGCCACCTTGCCGCCGATCAGCACGTCGGTGGCGCGGTTGAGGCCGTCGATCACCGAGTGGCGGCAGCCGTACTTGTTGTCGAACTTGGACTTGGTCACCGAGTCGTTGACGTTGATGGCCGGGAACAGCAGCGAGCCGGTCTTGTGCATCTCGTAGAGGCGGTGCACGCCGGTCGTGGTCTCCTCGGTCACGCCCTTGATGCTCTCGGCGATCGCGGTCCACCGCTTGTCGTCGCCGACCGTGCGCTGGAGCAGGTCGATGATGACGTGCCACTCCTCCGGGTCGTCGTCCGTGGCGGACGGGACGGCCCCGGCCTTCTCATACTCGGCGCCCTTGTGGACGAGGAGCGTGGCGTCGCCGCCGTCGTCGAGGATCATGTTGGGGGTCACGCCGCCGGGCCAGGTGAGCGCCTGCTCGGTGCACCACCAGTACTCCTCCAGCGTCTCGCCCTTCCAGGCGAAGACCGGGACGCCCTTGGGGTCCTCGACGGTGCCTGTGGGGCCGACGACGACCGCGGCGGCGGCGTGGTCCTGGGTGGAGAAGATGTTGCAGCTGACCCAGCGGACCTCGGCGCCGAGCGCGACCAGCGTCTCGATGAGGACGGCGGTCTGGATCGTCATGTGCAGGGAGCCCATGATCCGCGCGCCGGACAGGGGTCGCGTACTTGCGTACTCACGGCGGATCGCCATGAGGCCGGGCATCTCATGCTCGGCGAGCCGGATCTCCTTGCGGCCGAAGTCGGCAAGTGAAAGGTCGGCGACCTTGAAGTCCATCGGGTTTTCCCCTCGCATCACGGAGTTGTCGCGATGAGTTTAGGTGCCGTCCGAGCAAGGTCGCATCTCTACCACCCGAAAGCTGACGTAAGAATGTAAGGATGCGCATCACTGAAGCGGCCAGGCGGCTCGGCATGTCCCCGCGAATGCTCCGATACCGGGAGGCTCTTGGCCTTCTGCCGCCGGTCCGGGAGCAGGGTGCGCATCGGAGGTTCGGCGCGGACGAGCTCGCGGCGGTGGCTCAGGGGATCGAGCTGGAGAAGCGCTTCGACATCTCGCCCGCCGAGTTGGCGTTCGCGTTGCGGGTGCTCAGCGAGCCCGCCGTGGCGGGTGCCGTACGCGATCTCGGGGTGCGAATCGGGCGCATCCAGGCGCCGCGCCGCGCCCTGGACTTCGAGCAGGAGAAGGCGTTGCGCCTCCTGCGAACCTCCGCTCCCGGCCACGCGTCCAAACGGTCATGATGGAACTGCTGATGGCCACCGTGCTCGCCCTCTCCCCGGCGCAGCTGACCGGCGAGGTCAAGGTCTACTTCTCCAAGGGAGACGGCATTCCCGGCAAGGTGGTCGCGGTGACCAGGAAGGCGCCCGATCGCGGCGTCGCCAAGTTCGCGATCGAGCAACTGATCGCGGGCCCGACCAAGGCGGAGCGCGGGAGGGGCCTGCGCTCCGAGCTGACCGGACGGCTCCGCGGACCGTCCGACTGCGGCGCCGACTTCAAGCTGAAGATCAAGGACGGCAAGGCCACGCTGCGCTTCTGCCGGACGGTGTGGGGCAGCGGGGTGGGCGGCGACGCGCGCGCCCTGCACACGATCGCCGCCACGTTGAAGCAGTTCAAGTCGGTCAAGAAAGTGATCACGCTGGACAAGGACGGCCGCTGCCTGTTCGACCAGTCGGACGCGGGCACGTCCTGCATAACCGGCCACGAGTAAGAACGGGTAGGGGCCGCTACGCGGCGGAGGCGGGGGCGTGGAGCTGCTGAGCGAGCCACGGCAGAGCCTGTGGCAGCTCCCTGTTCCAGGTGTTGAAGTTGTGCCCGCCGCTGGGCAGGATCAGCGACGACGCCTGCATCGGCGGCTTCACCGCGGCCAAGAACCGCTGCGTCGACCCATAGTCGCTCTCGCCCTTCTTGCTGCTGGTGACCAGCACGGTGACCGGCGGCGCGGGCAGGCTGGACAGCCGCCACATGAGGTCATTGCGCTGTTCGACCGCCTTGTCCCCGCCGAACAGGTCACCGGTGGTGCCGTCGATGATCGTCTTGTAGTAGCCCGAGAGCGACACGGCCGCCGAGAACGCGTCCGGATGGGTCATCGTGAGCTTCAGCGCGCAGTAGCCGCCGGTCGAGCCGCCCAGCACGCCCCAGTAGTCCCGCCCGCTCCCCACCCGGTACGAGGCGATCATGTCCCGCCGCACATCAGTGGCGAAGTACGCCTGCACCTGCGGCCCGTTCGGCACGTCGACGCACTCGGTGTCGCGCGGCAGCACCACACTCGGCCGCATCATCACCAGGATCGTCGGCTTGACCTGGTGCTTGGCGATCGCGCTCGCCATCCGCCCAGGCAGGTCGAGCCGGGTCATGAGGTTGCGCGGGTCGCCCGGGTAGCCGGTCAGCGACAGGATCGCGGGGAAGCGCGCCTGCTTGTCGGTGTAGTAGGCCGAGGGCAGGAAGATGTAGGCCTCCTCGCTGAGGTGCGTGGTCGGCCCCGGCATCATCACCTGCTCGATCCGCCCACCCCGTACGGCCCGCTGGGACAGCACCTTGATGCCCGCGCCGACGCCCGCGACCGTGATGGGCGCCGATCCCGTGTCAGTGCCGAGCACGTCGTCCCACGAGCCGTAGAAGCCGAAGTACGAGTTCCCGATCAGGGCGAGCGCCACCAGCGTTAACAGCTGGTCTCCCGCGAGCACACCCACCCTGCCCAGTACGGCCGGCCAGCCGCGGCCGCTCAACCGGGGCCACAGCCAGACGGTCGCGACCAGCGCCCCTACCGCGAGCACCAGCACGAGAAATTGAAGTTTCACCGAGGTCAGTCCCATATCGTCCTCCACGATAGGCCTACTCCGCGCGGCGTAAGCATCGGGTTAAGCCCCTGCGGCAAATCTGTCGGCACGGACCCCGGTTCGATCCTTCGACCTGATAGCCGGTCTCGGACCGGAACCACCTGATCACCACCGGCGAGCTAACACGGCCGTTATAGAGCCTCGAATCTAATATGGAGCTGTGAAGAGGCTCGCGCGCCCATGGGTGCCGACAGTCACCGGCTACGCCTCACTGATGATCGGTCTGCTCGACATCATCAGGGCCGTGGCCCCGGGATTCGGTCGCACGAGGATGGGCCAGTGGTCCGACCTGCTGCCCGGCATCGTCACCACACTCGCGCGGGCGACGGCCCTGATCGTCGGCATCCTGCTGGTGATGCTGGCGCACGGGCTGCGCCGCCGGAAGGCGCGGGCCTGGCGGGCGATGGTGGTGCTGCTGCCGGTGAGCGCGGCCATAGAGCTCGTCCACCTGCGTCACCTGGTCACGGCCACGCTCAGCCTGGTCGTCTTCGTGGTGCTGCTGCTGAACAGGCATGAGTTCGCCGCACTGTCCGATCCCCGCACCCGCTGGCGGGCGCTGTGGAACTTCCTCGGACTCAGCGCCCTCGACCTCGGCCTCGGCTACCTGCTGGTCAGCGCCCACCCGAGGGTCATCGTCGGCGACCCGAGCGTGCTGGACCGGTTCCAGCATGTCGTGTACGGCCTGGTGGGCGTCGAGGGACCGGTCACCTACACCGACGACCGCGTCTCGGACCTGGTCTACCTCTCGCTGATCGCGCTCGGCACGCTGACCGCGGTCACCTCGCTCTACCTGCTGCTGCGGCCCGAACGCCCGATCGCCGAGCTCACCGAGGACGACGAGCGGCGGCTGCGCGACCTGCTCGGCAGACACGGGCAGCGCGACTCGCTCGGCTACTTCGCGCTCCGCCGCGACAAGAGCGTGCTCTTCTCCCCCTCGGGCAAGGCCGCGATCGCCTACCGGGTCGTCTCGGGCGTCATGCTGGCCAGCGGCGATCCGATCGGCGACCGCGAGGCGTGGCCGGCGGCGATCGACGGGTTCATGGCCAAGGCCAGACGGCACGCCTGGGTGCCCGCGGTGATCGGCTGCGGCGAGGTCGGCGGCGAGGTGTGGACCCGCAGGACCGGGATGTCCGCGCTGGAGCTCGGCGACGAGGCGGTGGTCGAGGTCGCCGACTTCACGCTGGAGGGCCGGGCCATGCGCAACGTCCGCCAGATGGCCAACAGGGTCGAGCGCGGGGGCTACACCTGCCGCGTCCAGCGGGTCGCCGACCTGACCGGGGACGAGAAGGAACGGATCAAGCAGGCCGCCGTCTCCTGGCGCGGCACCGATACCGAACGCGGCTTCTCCATGGCACTCGGCCGCTTCGGCGACCCCGCAGACGCCGACTGCGTGGTGGCCACCGCGCACAAGGACGGCGAGATCAGAGCCGTGCTGCACTTCGTGCCGTGGGGACCGCACGGCATCTCGCTCGACCTGATGCGCAGGGACCGCGACGCCGAGCCCGGACTGAACGAGCTGCTGATCGTCAAGACCCTCCAGGCCGCGCCCGAGATGGCGATCAAGCAGGTCTCACTGAACTTCGCCATGTTCCGGGCGGTGCTGGCCAGGGGCGAGCGGCTCGGTGCCGGGCCGGTGCTGCGGGCGTGGCGCGGGCTGCTGGTGTTCCTGTCGCACTGGTTCCAGATCGAGTCGCTGTACCGGTTCAACGCCAAGTTCCGGCCGATCTGGGAGCCGCGGTTCGTGGTCTACCCCAATGCCCGAGATCTGCCGCGGATCGGGGTTTCGGCGTTGCAGGCCGAGGCGTTCATCACGCTCGGCCTGCCCAGCCGCGGCTGGCGCCGCGCCACCCGCCTCATCAGACGCAACGCGGCCCCACTGGCCTCATAGCCGCGCACACGCGGGGAGGCGCGCGTCAGGCGACCTTCGGGGCGGAAGAGTGCGGGACAGGCCCGTCAGGCGGGAGAACGTGAGAGCAGGTCTCAGGCGGTCGGTGTGTGCGAGCGGTCGAGGTCCGGCTCCAGGTAGATGACCCGGGCGATCGGTACGGCCTCACGGATCCGCCGCTCGGCCTCGTCGATGCCCCTGGCGACCTCGGAGGCCGAGTCGTCGTGCGAAACCGCGATCTTGGCCGCCACCAGCAGCTCCTCCGGCCCGAGGTGCATCGTGCGCATGTGGATCACCCGGTCGACCGCCGGCGTGCTCTCCAGCGCGGTCCGGATCTGGGCCTCCATCTCCGCCGAGGCCCCCTCACCGACCAGCAGCGACTTGGTCTCGATGGCCAGCACGACCGCGATCACGGCCAGCAGCAGGCCGATCATCAGCGTGCCGACCCCGTCCCACACGCCGTCGCCCGTGATGACCGCCATCGCCACGCCGAACAGCGCGAAGATCAGGCCGAGCAGCGCGCCAAGGTCCTCCAGCAGGATGACCGGCAGCTCGGGCGACTTGGACCGGCGGATGAACGTCACCCACGACTGACTGCCGCGTAGCGGGTTGGACTCCCTGATCGCCGTACGGAAGGAGAAACCCTCCGCGATGATCGCGAAGATCAGCACCGCGAACGCCCAGATCGGCGACTCCACATTGTGCGGATGCAGGATCTTGGTGACGCCCTCGTAGAGCGAGAAGGCCGCACCGATCGTGAACAGCACCACGGCCACCACGAACGCGTAGAAATAGCGCTCGCGCCCATATCCGAAAGGATGCGCCTTGTCCCGTTCCCGCTGCGCCCGCTTGCCGCCGAGCAGCAACAGCAGCTGGTTGCCCGAGTCGGCGACGGAGTGGATGCCTTCGGCGAGCATCGAGGACGACCCGGTGAAGAACGCGGCCACGAACTTCGACACGGCGATCGCCAGGTTGGCGGTCAACGCCGCAATGATCGCTTTGCTACCGCCACTCGCGCTCACCGGAAAACTCCACTCATCATGATCATGTCGTTAAAGGCCCGAAAAGGGATCCTATTGCGAAATTCTGGCCTTGAGCTCCGTGATCGCCGGCACAGGGGTCGGATCGACGCCATATCCGAGAGCCAGATAGGTGGCCGCGTAGTCGCCCAGGCCGATCAGCGAGGCGATCCGCTCCAGCGGATGCGCGCCTTCGGCGGACAGCTCGGTGACGGGCACGCCGCGGTCGTTCGCCAGTCGTACGGTCGCCTCGCGGCGCCGCGACACCCGTGGGTCTTCCTCGACGTCGCGCAGCATCACCAGCCTGAGCGTGCGGCTGGCGGCGTCGGCGAAGATGTCGCGCTCGGCCATCGGCCCGTCGAAGGCGGCCACCTGGTTGTGGCCGGTCTCGGGCAGCTCGCCGTAGATCGCCGGGTATTTGGCGTTGGTGTTGAGCTGGCAGGCCAGCCGGTAGCCGGCGACCGCGGCGACGGAGGACGAGCCCCAGATCATCGGCACGCTCTCGGCCAGCTCCATGGCCAGCGTCTTGCCCGGGTTGACGAACGACTCGCTGGACGGGCGGCACTGGTGCGCGATGTCCTCCAGCGCCCCGGCCACCCGCTCGTAGAGCTCCTCGTCGGCCTTGACCAGGCCGAGCGAGGCGGCGGACACGATCAGCGGGATCGTCAGCAGCCAGACGTTGGCGCGGGCCTGCCCGGTCGCGGGCACCGCCACGTAGACGGCGGACGCCTGCCTGGCGATCGCCTCCAGGGGTGAGTCCGCGCTGCCGACCGCGAGCAAGGAGCAACCGCGCCGCACGGACTCCATCGCCGCGGACAGCGTCTCCTCGGTGCGGCCCGAGCACGACACCGCGATGACCAGATCGGTGGCGCCCACCCAGCCGGGCAGCTGGTGAGAGCGCAGGGTCACGATGGGCATCGGGGCGCCGTTGCCGCAGACCGCGGCCAAGATGTCGCCCGCGATCGCGGAGCCGCCCATGCCCACGACCACGATCGCGCGCGGGCGTACCCGGGAGATCAGCCGGTCGACGCCCGCCTCGACCGCGGCGCGGTAGGCGATGCGGACCTGGGCGGCCGAGGCCGCCACCGCCACCAGCATGCCGCCCGGATCGCCCTCAGTGAGATGGTGCTGGTCATCGAGCCGCTCGGGCTCCCAGGTCACGGCTTCCTGGCCTCGTCGACGAGCAGGACGGGAATGTCATCCCTGACCGGGTAGATCAGGCCACATCCCGTGCAGACCAGCTCCTCGGTCTCGCTCTCCGCGCGCAGCGGTGACTTGCACGCCGGGCAGGCCAGAATCTCCAGCAGCCAGTCGTCGATCTTCACACTGACACCCCTCTAACCATGGCGAGGACCTCGTCCCGTATCGCCGTCATCTTGCTCTCGTCAGCCGCCTCGGCGTTGAGCCGCAGCAGCGGCTCGGTGTTGGAGGCGCGCAGGTTGAACCACCAGTCGGCGCCCGTCACGGTGAGCCCGTCGAGCTCGTCGACGGTGCCCCTGGAGCCGAACGCCCCTCGTACGGCCTGGAGGGCCGCGTCCTGGTCGGCGACCGTGCTGTTGATCTCGCCCGAGGCGTGGTAGCGCGCATAGGCGCCGATCAGCTCCGACAGCGGGCGGTCCTGCTCGCCGAGCGCGGCCAGCACGTGCATCGCCGCGAGCATGCCGGAGTCGGCGAACCAGAAGTCGCGGAAGTAGTAGTGGGCGGAGTGCTCGCCGCCGAAGACCGCGCCCGTGCGGGCCATCTCGGCCTTGATGAACGAATGCCCGACGCGGGTGCGCACCGGCTCGCCGCCGTGCTCGCGGACGATCTCCGGCACCCCCGCCGACGTGATCAGGTTGTGGATGATCGTCGCGCCCGGGTATTTGCCCAGCTCGCGTACGGCCACCAGCGCCGTGACAGCGGAGGGCGAGACCGACTCGCCGCGCTCGTCGATCACCCAGCACCGGTCGGCGTCGCCGTCGAAGGCCAGCCCGAGGTCGGCGCCCGTCTCACGGACGGCTCGCTGCAGATCGCGCAGGTTGGCCGGCTCCAGCGGGTTGGCCTCGTGGTTGGGGAAGGAGCCGTCGAGCTCGAAGTAGAGCGGGATCAGCTCGATCGGCAGGCCCTCGAAGACGGCCGGAACGGTGTGACCGCCCATGCCGTTGCCCGCGTCGGCGACGACCTTCAGCGGCCGGATGCTCGACAGGTCGACCAGCTTGCGCAGGTGGTCGGCGTAGCCCTGGAGCAGGTCCTTCTCGATCAGCGACCCAGCAGGCTCGATGGTATCGCCAAGCAACTCGGCCGCGCGGTCGCGGATCTCGGTGAGGCCGCTGTCGCCGCCGATCGGCACCGCGCCCGCGCGGCACATCTTCATGCCGTTGTATTGGGCCGGGTTGTGGCTGGCGGTGAACATCACGCCGGGCAGCCCCAGGCTGCCGCTGGCGTAGTAGAGCAGATCGGTGGAGCCCAGCCCGGCGTGCACCACGTCGGCGCCGCGCGAGCGCGCCCCGCGCACGAACGCCGCGGACAGCGGCCCGGAAGACTCCCGCATGTCATGCGCGACCACGACCGATCGCGCCCCTGTCACCTCGACGAAGGCCGCCCCCACGGCCTCGGCGGTCGGCTCGTCGAGCTCGTCAGGCACCACGCCGCGAACGTCGTACGCCTTGAAGATCTTGGCGAGGTCGCCCACTCTCCAGCTCCGCCCCTAGGTCGTCACGTGTACGACCGAGCCTACCGGTCGCGATGTTGCTGGGCGGACCGAAGAACGCGCAGGTGCCCCCTCCGCCCGACCTCGACCCCTTGGCCGACCGGCTCGCCGCCACCGGACGGCGCGGGCCTGGCGGCCTCCCTGACGGCGTTGGCCAGCGCTTCGAGGTCGTCGGAGCTGGGCGATGTGCCGTCCGTGGGCAGCCGCACCACTTCCCAGCCGCGGGGAGCGGTCAGCCGCTCGGCGTGTTCGGCGCACAGGTCGTAACAGTGTGGCTCGGCGTACGTCGCCAGAGGGCCGAGAACAGCGGTCGAGTCGGCGTATACGTACGTGAGCGTGAAGACTGCAGGCTGGCTGCAGGCGGTGCGGGAACAGCGGCGGACGGGGCTCACGGAGGGACCGTATCTGGTAAGAGTGCGAGGCGCCACTATCTGGGCGCTCTTAACGAGCGTGTCGCCACAATTCGGACACCTGTCGCAGGCTTTCTCCCCAACTGCCCCGAAGCCGCCTCCCCGTACACTTGCCGTGTGAACCAACGGCGTGGCCCCAGACGGCGTGACCGGCACGGTCGCGGCATGCGCGGCCCCCTCGCGCCCTCCCACGTGCCGATCGCCAGATCACGCAGCGAGCGGTTCGACGACCTCGTGCTCGACGCCGTCGACCGGCTGCGGCCGCAGTGGGGCAAGCAGCTGGCGGCGGTGGAGTTCGCGGTCGAGGAGGTGCCACCGCTGAGCGAGCTCGGCGATGGGCCCCGGCTCGGCTCCGAACCGATCCCGTTCGGCCGCGCCGACGTCGCGCGCGGCCAGGACCCGGCCGCCGTCGTCGTCTACCGGCGGCCGCTGGAGGCCCGCGCCCGCGACCGCGACACGCTGGGGGCGCTGGTGCACGACACCGTGGTCGAGCAGGTGGCCACCCTTCTCGGCCTGTCACCCGAGACCGTCGACCCGGGCTACGACGACCGCCGCTGACCGCCTGGACCAGCGCGGCGGTCGAAGGTTTGGCAACCCTTGCCTAGTTGCGGAGAGTAGCCATACGATTACCGTGCGTGTTCGTCCGTTCCATGCGAAGGAGAGCATCTGTGGGCAGGCACGAGAAGCCCGACAGCCCGAAGGCCGAGGCCCTCGATCCGAAATCCGCCGCGAGCCGAGAAGCCGGCTCCAACAAGGACCAGAACAAGACCTCCAACGGCGCGCACAGCGCCGACTCGAAGGACGGAAAGAAGTAGTGAACGACACGGCGCAGGGGGTTGAACGCCTGATCGAGCATCTCGACGAGTTCGACGACATCGGGCCACGCGTCAAAGGGGCGATCCGCGCGGTGCCCCGCCATCTGTTCATCCCTTCGGTCGCGCTCCCCGTGCCGACCACCCCCGACAGCGCGTACATCATCGACCGCGACGCCGACCCGGACGCCTGGTGGGACGCGGTCTACTCGCCCCACTCCATCGTCACCCAGCTCGATGACGGGGCCACCGACATCAGGGCCAAGGTGGGCGGCTACTCCTCCTCGGCCTCGGCGCCGAGCACCGTCGCCGACCTGCTCCAGATCCTGGACACCGCGCCAGGCCGCCGGGTGCTGGAGATCGGCACGGGCACCGGCTGGACCGCCGCCCTGCTGTCCCATCTCGTCGGCGAGGAGAACGTGACCTCGATCGACGTCGACCCCGTGGTGGCGGAGCAGGCCGCCAAGAACCTGAGCGCGGCCGGCGTGCACCCGCACCTGATCGTCGGCGACGGCGCGGCCGGCTGCCCGGAGCGGGCGCCGTTCGATCGGGTTCACGTCACCTGCGGTGTCCGCACCGTGCCCTACGCGTGGGTGGAGCAGTGCCGCCCCGGCGGGGAGATCGTGCTGCCCTACTGCCCCGGGTTCGGCGACAACCACGCCCTGCGGCTCGTCGTCGCCCCGGACGGCACCGCGTACGGCCGCTTCCTCGGCTTCGCCTCGTACATGATGATGCGCTCCCAGCGTCCCGTCGTGGACCGCCCGGCCCGTGGCCCAGAGGACAAACACCGCTCCACCACGCGCGTGGACCCCCGCACGATCGCCTACGCTCCGTCCGGAGCGGACCTCGCCATCGCGTCGCTGACGGGCCTGACCTCGAGCGGCAGTGCGGAACCGGACGAAGACGGAGAGCTGTACCGGATGTGGGTGTCCGACCCCGACGAGGCGTACTCCTGGGCGACCGTGGCGTGGCGACCCAACGCGGAGGAGTACGAGGTCTACCAGGTAGGTCGGCGGCCTCTGTGGGAGGAGGTCACCGATGCCTACTTCCGCTGGGTGAGCTGGGGCAAGCCCGACCGCGACCGGTTCGGCATGACCGTCACTCCCGATGGCCAGCAGATCTGGCTGGACGCCACGCCCATCGGGGAAGCACGACGGATGACGTGGCCGTCGGCTTCGGGAGCGGGGTCAAGGTTCGGGCGGGTGCCAGCGGCCGTTCGGTGAACGGCAACCCGCCCACCACGGATGCGAGAAGGGGTCACACGGCAGCCCGTGCGACCCCTTCTCCGATATCTATCCCTTATATCGCTAACCCTTATATCGCTAAACGGCCTCTCGCTTGATCCTTCTGCGCTCCCGCTCGGACAGCCCACCCCAGATGCCGAACCGCTCATCGTGTTCGAGTGCGTACTCAAGGCACTCCGCACGTACTTCGCACGATCGGCAGACCTTCTTGGCCTCTCGGGTGGAGCCGCCCTTCTCCGGGAAGAACGCTTCCGGATCCGTCTGAGCGCACAGCGCGCGCTCCTGCCAGCCGAGTTCTTCAGCGTCAAGCTCATCCTGTGCGATGACCAGATCGGTCACTGCACACCTCCCTGCCGCCCGCCCGCAATGGAGCCCCCCATGGAACGCCTTCCTTACTACCCACCCACAGGAAGGCGTAACAACATGGTTGTAATTACACGCGTGTGCCGTACGTGGAGTCAAGCGGCATGCCGGTATCCGGGGAAAGACCAGATCTCGCCCCGGTGTGCATGGCATGTGATGTTCGCACCCCGGCCTTGTCCCTGTTTCCATGGCGTTGGCCTGGGGTGTTGCGACGTCTGGCAGTGGTCCGAACCGTACCAGGGCGGGAGAGACTCCCGCCCGTGGCCCACCTTCTCTCTAGCCGTGCTTTAACGGTCTCTTACCTGCGTGGCTCGTTGGGGCTGTATATGGCCGTGGGGTCGATCGGGGCGTCTCCCTGCCGGGGCGCGTCGCCGCCCAGCGCGTCGCCACGGAACATCGACTGGTCGAGCCGGACAGTGGACTCCGCCGGGTGGTCGCCCCATCCGGCCGCCTGGGGCTGCGACTGGGGCTGCGACTGGTGGTGCGGCTGGTAGGGCTGCGGCTCGTACTGGGCCGGCTGGGGCTCGTACGGGGCCTGGGGCGGCTCGTAAGGGACCTGATGGGCGGGCGCCTGGTGGGCGGGAGGCTGCGTCGGGTAGCCCGGCTGCTGTTGCTGCGGGTGCCCGAAGGGGTCGTCGTACGGCCTGGCCTGCTGCTGGCTCGCGTAGTCGGGAACGCGCAGGTCGGAGGCGCCGGACGCCGAGTGCTGGTAGGTCTCGGCCTGCTGGTAGGCGTCCAGGAGCTGCTGGGAACGCGGGTCCACCGGCGGGTCGGGCTCCTGGTAGGCGGCTGGGGTGGCGTACTCGTGGCCCGAGAAGCCGGTGAAAGGCTGGCCCTGCGGCTGGCTCTGGGGCTGGTCGAAGGCGTTGTGCCCGAAAGGCTGCTGGCCGAACAGGGGCTGCGGCGGGGCCTGGTTCTGCGCCGGGGGTTGGGCCGGGTCGGCGGGCGCCCACGGGTTCGGCTGGCTGTCGATCGTCTGGTAGGCGTTCGCCTGGCTGTCCGTGGGGGCGTAGGCGTTGGCCTTGCTGTCCGCGGGAGCGTAGGCGTTGGGCTGACTGTCCGCGGGGGCGTACGAAGCCGCCTGGCTGTCCGGCGTGCTGAACGGGATCAGCTGGTTGTCCGGCGTGTTGTACGGGATCGCCTGGCTATCCGGGGTGTTGTAGCTGATCGCCTGGTTGGCCGGTGTGTTGTACGGCTGGGAGAAGGCACTCGGCTGGCTGTCCGCGGGGACGTAGGGGGCGGGCTGGTACTCGGGCTTCGGCTGGGGGACGGCGTCGGGCGTCGGGAAGCTCGGGTTCGTCTGACCGAAGCCGGGCTGCGGCGTGGGGAAGCTGGGATCCGTCTGGCCGAAGCGGCCCTGGGGCTGCGGCGTGGGGAAGCTGGAATCCGTCTGACCGAAGCCCGGCTGGGGCTGGGGGAAGCCCTGGTCTGGCTGGTCGCGGTCGGTCGTGGCGGGAAATGCGACGGTGACCGGCTGGGGGGTCGAGGCCGGCTCCGGAGCGTAGGGGGGCTGCTCGGGCTGGCCGCCGTAACTGGGCGGCTGCTGGCCATAACCCGGCTGCTCAGGCTGGCCGCCAAAGCTCGGCGGCTGCTGGGCGTAGGCGGGCTGCTCAGGCGCGCCACCGTAACTCGGCGGCTGCTGACCAAAAGCAGGTTGCTCAGGCTGGCCGCCAGGGCCCGGAGGCTGCTGGGCGTAGCCGGGCTGCTCGGGCTGGCCGCCGAAGCTGGGGGGTTGCTGACCGTAAGACTGCTGATCGGGGAGTTGCTGACCGTACGGCTGCTGCTGGCTGGGAGGCTGCTGACCGTAAGGGGCGTTGGGGAACTGCTGGCCGTAGCCCTGCTGGGGCTGGACGGCGGGGCGGTCGGGCAGGACCTGTGGGAGCAAGTAGACCAGCGCGATGGCCGTCAGCGCGAGCACCGGCACGCCCCTGATCACGAACTCCGCCGTCAACCGCGCACCGCTGCCCGCGAAGAGCCCCAGGATCAGCGTAATCGCGCCGAACAGGGTGGCGATGCCGAGCATGGCCGCCGCGCCGAACGCGACCGGCTTGGCCTGGGACGACGGTGTGCCGACCTTGGTGAGCAGCACCACCGAGCCGAGGAGCAGCGCCGTGGTGACGGGGCTGGTGAAGTTCCCGAAGTTGCTGAAGGCACGGTCCGCGAAGGAGAGGTCGGCGACCACGGAGCCCGAAGAGCTGACCAGGACCTTGCCGATGGCCACGAGGATGTTCAGTCCGCCGCCGGCGAGCATGAGCCAGGCGGCCGGCTCCCTCAGCCGGGCGACGTCAAGTTTGCTCACAAGTACCCCCATCGGACCCTTTGGCCCGAAGGGAGTTTGCCACATCGCTGACTTTCGCGGCGGATGTCCGAGCAACCTCTTACGTGCTAGACGTCCACATTAAGCATGGTTTGCTGGGTTTTTCGGAGACCGAAGCGTTGTAAAGCCGCCTCCCGAGACAGGCGTGTCGGTGGCCGGTGCGAGACTGGTCCGCATGCACATCGTGTCCCTCGCCGGCGGCATCGGCGGCGCCCGCTTCCTGCGTGGCCTGCGGGCGACGGCCCCCGACGCCCAGATCACCGTCATCGGCAACACGGGCGACGACATCACCCTGTTCGGCCTGCGCGTCTGCCCTGACCTCGACACTGTCATGTACACACTGGGCGGCGGCATCGACGAGGAGCAGGGCTGGGGCCGCGCCAAGGAGTCCCATGCCGTCAAGGAGGAGCTGGCGGCCTACGGGGTCGAGCCGCAGTGGTTCGGGCTGGGCGACCGCGACTTCGCCACGCACATCGTCCGGTCGCAGATGCTGGAGGCCGGCTACCCGCTCTCCCAGATCACCGAGGCGCTGTGCGCGCGCTGGCAGCCGGGCGTGCGCCTGCTGCCGATGAGCGACGACCGCTGCGAGACGCACGTCGTCGTCTCCGACGAGCGCGGGCGGCGGGCGATCCACTTCCAGGAGTGGTGGGTACGCCTGCGCGCCGCCATCCCCGCCGAGTCGATCGCGCTGGTCGGGGTCGAGACCGCCAAGCCGGCCCCGGGCGTGCTGGAGGCCATCGCGGAAGCCGACGTGGTGATCCTGCCGCCGTCCAACCCGGTGGTGAGCATCGGCACGATCCTTCAGGTGCCGGGCATCCGCGACGCGCTGCTGGCCAAGACCGTGGTGGGCGTCTCCCCCATCATCGGCGGGGCGCCGGTGCGCGGCATGGCCGACGCCTGCCTGACCGCGATCGGCGTCGAGACCAGCGCCCAGGCGGTGCTCGACCTCTACGGCGCGGAGCTGATCGACGGCTGGCTGGTCGCCGAGGAGGACTCCGGCGTCGCGCTCGACGGGGTCAGGGTGGAGTCACGCCCGCTGATCATGCACGACGCCGACGCGGCGGCCGACATCGCCCGCGCCACCCTCGACCTGGCCCTGGAGCTCGCCCGATGACCCCCACGAGTCCGGTCGAACCCACGAGTCCGGCCGAGCCCACCATCCCGACCGAGGCCACCATGCCCACAGCCTCGACCGAGCCCACCGACGTAGCGAGTCCGGCCGGCGGTCCGGCCGGTCGTGTCGAGGTGTTCGGGGTTCAGGGCATCGGTGAAGTGCGGCCAGGTGACGACATCGCGGCCCTGCTCGGCGGGGCCGACCTGCGTGACGGCGACATCCTCGTCATCACCTCCAAGATCGTGAGCAAGGCCGAGGGCCGGGTCCGCCAGGCCCCCGACCGTCAGGCCGCCATCGCCGAAGAGACCGAGCGCGTGGTGGCCAGGCGCGGCGACACCGTCATCTCGCAGACCCGCCACGGCTTCGTCATGGCCGCCGCCGGGGTCGACGCCTCCAACACCGCCCCTGGCACGGTCCTGCTGCTCCCCGAGGACTCCGACGCCTCCGCCCAGCGCATCCGCGCGGCTCTGGCGGCCCGCGCGCGGGTGGGCGTGATCGTCTCCGACACCTTCGGCCGCCCGTGGCGCCACGGCCTGACCGACGTGGCCATCGGCGCCGCCGGCGTGACCCCGCTCGAAGACCTGCGCGGCGGCGCCGACACCCACGGCAACCCGCTCAACGCCACCGTGACCGCCCTGATCGACGAGATCGCCGCCGCCGCCGAGCTGGTCAAGGGCAAGCTCGCGGGCGTGCCCGTGGCCGTCGTACGCGGCCTGTCCCACCTGGTGACCGAGGAGGACGGGCCGGGCGTCCGGGCGCTGGTCCGGCCGGCCGACGAGGACATGTTCCGCTACGGCTCGCGTGACGTGGTGTTCGCCCGCCGTACGATCAGGGAGTTCTCCGCCGAGCCCGTCGACTCCGATGCCGTACGCCGGGCGGTGGCGGCGGGCATCGCCGCGCCGGCGCCGCACCACACGACCCCGTGGCGGTTCGTGCTCGTCGAGTCGGCGCAGACGAAGGTGAAGCTGCTCGACGCCATGCGTGACGCCTGGATCGCCGACCTGCGGGCCGACGGGTTCACCGAGGAGTCGATCACCAAGCGGGTCAGGCGCGGCGACGTGCTGCGCAACGCCCCCTACCTGGTCGTGCCGTGCCTGGTGATGGAGGGCTCACACACCTACCGTGACGAGCGGCGCAACGCCTCCGAGCGCGAGATGTTCATCGTGGCGACGGGCGCGGGCGTGGAGAACTTCCTCATCCAGCTGGCCGTCGAGGGACTCGGCTCGGCGTGGGTGTCGTCCACGATGTTCTGCCGCCTGGTGGTGCGCGAGGTGCTCGACCTGCCGGAGTCGTGGGACCCGATGGGCTGCGTCGCGGTGGGCCACGCGGCGGCCCCGCCCCGGGACCGCCCGCCCCGCGATCCGCAGGACTTCATCCTGACGCGCTGACAGCCAGTCAAAGAGGCATTTACCGTTAATAAGGTTTCCTTTACATTCGGAGCATCCCCCCATGTGAAGGAGCCGCTCCATGAGAAGGATGCTCACCTTCATCACCGTGGTGGTGATCTCGATCGCCACCACGGTCTACGTCGCCGAGCCGGCCCTGGCGCACGGCTACATCAACTCCCCGCCCAGCCGTCAGGCGTTCTGCGCGCAGGGTCAGGTGCCCAACTGCGGCGACATCATCTACGAGCCGCAGAGCGTGGAAGGGCCGAAGGGGCTGCGTAACTGCCACGGCAACAACGCCCGCTTCGCCCAGCTCAGCGACGAGTCCAAGCCCTGGCCGGTCACCTCGGTCGGCAACTCGGTGACCTTCAGGTGGACGCTCACCGCCAGGCACTCCACCAGCACCTGGGAGTACTTCATCGGCAACACCCGGGTCGCCTCGTTCAACGACGGAGGAGCCCAGCCACCGGCGACGGTCACCCACACCGTGAACTTCGCCGGCTACAGCGGCCGGCAGAAGGTCCTGGCGATCTGGAACATCGCCGACACCTCCAACGCCTTCTACTCCTGCGTCGACCTGAGGTTCGGCGGCGGCGGGAACCCGACCCCCACACCCACGCCGACTCCCACCCCCACCCCGACGCCCACGCCGACCCCGACAGTGACGCCGGGTGGCACCTGGGCGCCGAATGTCGCGTATGCGGTGGGCGCGCAGGTCACGTACGCCGGGCTGTCGTACAAGTGCATCCAGGCGCACACCTCACTCCCCGGATGGGAGCCGCCGAACGTACCGGCGCTATGGCAGCGCGTCTAGCGCGCGGAGTTCACGAGCGAGCGAGGGGGTGCCGGGGTTTCCCGGCACCCCCTCATTACGTGTCTTCCTCAATACGTCGTCGGCTTGCAGGTGGGGTGGCACAGGCGGCGGGCGAGCGCGGCGAGGAAGACGTCGATGATCTCGTCCGGCTGCTGGGCGATGTGCAGGGAGCCGTTCGTGACGGACGTGATGTCGGACAGGCTCGCCCGGTCCGCGTTGCCGAAGGCGATGATGACGATCTGGATGGGCTTGTTCGGGTCCCACTCCTCGCGGAGCTTGCTGATCAGCTGCGGCAGCTTGATGCCGCGGCCGTCGTCCTTGCCCGCGGTGATCACCAGGAGCGTGTTGTTCATCTCCTCGCGATACTTGCCCGCGACCTCGTGGAAGCCGCCGAGTATCGCGTCGTAGAGCGAGCTGTCACGGTCGGGATGCGCGGTGATCGTGGTGGTGAGCTGGTCGAGTACGCTCCTGCGGACCAGCTGGCCGCTCTCGGGGCGGTTGATCGGCCCCAGGCTGACGCGCGGCTGGTAGCCCTTGGCCTGGCCGAGCCCGACGGCGAACTCCCACATCCCCATGTACGTGGTGTCGGGGAAGAGCCGCAGCCCGATCTTGGCCGCGGCCAGCGAGACGCCCAGCCGGGTGGTGTCCTTCAGCTTCTCGGCCATGTGCTTGGAGGTGTCGGCCAGCACCAGGATGTTCGTCGGTGGCGCCAGCCTGCTCCACGCCTGCAGTGCCTCGTCGATGTCCTCGGGCGACACCGAGGGCCGGGTCTTCGGGGCGCCCGTCGGGATCTCCGGCCCCGGCGAGATCGGGCCCTGCGCGCCGTCGCCCGAGTGGAAGCCGGCCCGCCGTACCAGATCCTGGGCCTCGGCGCCGCGTAGCCAGTCGGCGAAGAGCGTCGAGGCTTCGGCGACCGTGGGGTCGGTGGCGGTGACGACGTACGGGTAGTCGAGATTGATCGTGCCCTCACGCGGGCGCAGCGCGACGACCGGGTCGGCCGACGGCTGCTGGTTGTGCGTCCACACCGACTGCTCGGGCACGATGACCACCGGCCGCTGCCAGAACGTGTGGTCGTCCACGGCGGCCAGCATCGAGCGGTAGTCGGGCGCCGAGCCCGCCTGCGCCCAGCGGACGAACGCGGTCAGCGCCTTGTCGGCCTCGGGCCCGTTGCCCACGACGTCCCTGGCGGCGGCGACCGTGGCGATCCCGGCGCCGACCAGCGAGGGGTCGGGGACGCGCACGATGTCGGGCTCGTTGGCGTTGGGCGTGAGCCGACCCCGCACGGTGGAGGGGAAGACCATCCGCCAGTTCATCTCGGTCTTGCCGACGGAGAAGCGCTGCGCCAGCGACGACCGCGTGGCGAACACCAGCGGCGAGGTCGCCACCACGCTCTCCCCCGTCGGCAGCGCGCTCGCGCCCTGCTTGCGGGCTAACCGGATCCAGGCGGAGGAGTCGGCGATCCAGCCGTCGGGCCGCTCGCGCAGCACTCCGGCCCGGTCGCCGATCAGCGTACGCAGCACGGTGGCCGGGGGCTGCTCGGTGACCTGGACGAGTACGCACCGGCCACCGATCGAGTTCTTGGCGTCGTTGAACTTCCCGGCCGCCTCCATGGCCGCCGGAGCGACGTCCACCGCGGCGGCCACGCTGACCAGAACAGGCTCTCGTGTCGTGCACAGCGCGCCGGCTCCGCCGAAGAGCACGACCACGGTGGCGGCGACGATGGCCACCGCTCCCGCCCCCGCCAACAGGCCCCGTTGCAGTGCCTTCCTGCGGCGCTGTTCGGCGGGCAGCGCCGCCCGGTGTCGACCCAGCCGCACGGTGCACCTCTCTTCAGGGGACTGCCGATTCTTCCAGCGCCGCCCACGACTGGCGCAAGACTCGGTAGAACTTGTTATAACTACGCCATCGGGAGTACCCGCCTGACGCTCTGGCAGACACCGTCGCTCGCCGCCGACGCGGCCAGCCGCTCGCTGTCGGGCCGGCCGTACTCCGTCGTACGCTGCCGCACCGGCCGGCCGGTGACCTCGACCATCGCGCGCAGCTCGCTGATCGTCTTGTACGAGCCGTTCTCCGATCCGGCCATCCGGCTGATGGTCTCCTCCATCAGCGTGCCGCCGAGGTCGTTCACCCCGCCCTGGAGCACCTGGTGGCACAGGTCGTCCTGGAGCTTGACCCAGGAGCACTGGATGTTGGAGATCGCGCCGTGCAGCAGGATCCTGGCCAGCGCGTGCACGGCCCGGTTCTCCTGCGCGGTCGGACCCGGCCGGGCGACGCCCGCCAGGTAGATCGGCGAGCTGGTGTGCACGAACGGCAGCAGCACGAACTCCGAGAACCCGCCGCTCTCCTCCTGCAGCCGCCTGATCAGCTTGATGTGCCTGACCCAGTGCACGTGGGTGTCCACGTGGCCGTACATCATCGTGGACGTCGTCGGGATGCCCACCCGGTGCGCGGTGGTGATGACGTCGATCCACTCCTTGGTGGGCAGCTTGCCCTTGGTGAGCACCCAGCGGACATCGTCGTCGAGGATCTCCGCCGCTGTGCCTGGCAGCGAGTCGACGCCCGCCTCCTTCGCCGCGTGCAGCCAGTCCTCGATGGACAGGTTCGTCCGGCTGGCGCCGTTGATGACCTCCATCGGAGAGAAGGCGTGTACGTGCATGCCCGGTGTCCTGGCCTTGACCGCCTTGGCGAGGTCGAAGTAGGCGGTGCCCGGCAGGTCGGGGTGAATGCCGCCCTGCATGCACACCTCGGTCGCCCCGGCCCGCCACGCCTCCTCCGCCCGGTCGGCCACCTGGTCCAGGCTGAGCGTGTAGGCGTCGGCATCGGTCCTGCGCTGGGCGAACGCGCAGAAGCGGCAGCCGGTGTAGCAGACGTTGGTGAAGTTGATGTTCCGGTTGACGACGTACGTCACCTCGTCGCCGACCGCCCGCGCGCGCAGGTCGTCGGCGATGCGGGCCAGTTCGTCGAGCGCCCCGCCGTCGGCCGACAGCAACGCCACGGCCTCGGCCTCACTCAACCCCGCCGGATCCGCCTCCGCCCGCCGCAACGCCGCCCGCACCTCGGACGGCGTATGCCCCCCGGTCTGAACCGCCCCGGCTCCCGCCCCCGACCCCACTCCCGGCGCCGGTGCGGCGAGGAGGTGGTCGGCGGAGGGCGGCGCAATGCGTGCGGCGGGGTCCAGCCGATCGCGCAGGGCCTCCCAGTCTCCGTAGACGTTGTCGAAGTCGTCGCGCCGGTCGTTGGTCCGGCCCGTCGTGTCCACCTCGACGTGCAGATCCACCCGCCCAGAAGCCGCGAATCCGCCATCCGGCTCCTGCCACGGCCGCCCCTGGAGCACCGCGTCCTCCCGAGCCAGCCCCGTGACCGGATCCGCCAGTGCCGCCACGTGCGCGAACAGCCGGGGGTCCAGCCACGGCTCCCCCGCCAGCACATACTCCGGATAGATCGTCAGCCGCTCCCGCAGCTGGAACCCCGCCTCCCCGGTCCGCGCCGCCAGGTCGTCGATCTGCGGCCACGGCCGCTCGGGGTTGACGTGGTCGGGCGTCAGCGGCGACACCCCGCCCCAGTCGTCGATCCCGGCCCGGATCATCAGCTCGTACTCGGCGTCGACCAGGTTCGGCGGCGCCTGCAGCCGTACCCGGGGCCCCAGGACGAGCCGGGCCACCGCGATCGTGGCGGCCAGCTCCTGCAGGTCGGCGTCCGGCAGGCCGCGCATGGCCGTGTCGGGCTTGGCGCGGAAGTTCTGGACGATGACCTCCTGGACACCGCCGTACTCGCGCGCCACCCGCCGGATCGCGAAGATCGACTCGGCCCGGTCCTCGATGGTCTCGCCGATGCCGATCAGGATCCCGGTGGTGAACGGCACGTTCGAACGGCCCGCGTCCTCCAGCACGCGCAGTCGTACCGCCGGATCCTTGTCGGGAGACCCGTAGTGGGCCGCCCCCTTCTCCTCGAACAGCCGCCGCGAGGTCGTCTCCAGCATCATGCCCATCGACGGCGCGACCGGCTTGAGCCGCTGCAGGTCGCGCCAGCTCAGCACGCCGGGGTTCAGGTGCGGCAGCAGCCCGGTCTCCTCCAGCACCCTGATCGCCATCGCCCGCACGTACGACAGCGTGTCGTCGTAGCCGTGCGCGTCGAGCCACTCGCGGGCCTGGTGCCAGCGGTCCTCGGGCCGGTCCCCCAGCGTGAACAGCGCCTCCTTGCACCCCATCGCCGCCCCCTGGGCGGCGATCTCCAGCACCTCGTCAGGACTCAGGAACGGCGCGGGCAGTTTGTTCGGCGCCGTCGCGAACGTGCAGTAACCACAACGGTCCCGGCAGAGCCTGGTCAACGGGATGAACACTTTTCTGCTGTACGTGATGACGCCCTCCCTCCCGACCGCCGCCAATCCGGCATCCCGGATCCGGGAGGCGTGTTCGAGCAGTGTGTCAAGGTGCTCATCGCGGGCGTGGAGCAGCACGGCCGCCTCGGTGACGTCGAGGGTCTTGCCGTCGCGGGCCCGGGCGAGAGCACGGCGGAGTGCGGAATCACTTACGAGACTCATACCGGCACACTACGACGGGCTGAGTTCACGACCCGCACCTAGGGAGGGTCAAAAGGAGCGGTAGTCGCGCACCGACATTCTCGGTCCGCGCGCCGGCGGGCGCAGCCCGGTGAGGTAGATCAGGACCGTCGCCCGGTGCCGGTGGCCCATGTAGGGCTCCAGCAGCCGCATCATGCCAGGATCGTCGGTCTTCTCGCCGGTCAGCGCGTAGCCCACCAGCGTGGCCAGGTGGAAGTCGCCCACGCTCACGGCGTCGGGATCGCCGAAGGCCCGCTGACGCACCTCCGCCGACGTCCACACCCCGACGCCCGGCAGAGCCCGCAGCAACCGGTCGAGCTCCTCACTGGTGGCGGCGGCCTCCAGCTTGGCGGCGTGCCAAGCCGCCGTGGCGATCGTCCTGGCCCGCACGGCCTCGGCACCGGCCCGATGCCAGTGCCAGGACGGCACCTCCCGCCACACGCTCGTCTCGGGCACGACCCGCATCCCGTCAGGCGCGGGTCCCGGCGCGGGCTCCCCGTAGCGGTGCAGCAACCACCGCCAGGCCCGCCACGCCTCACGCCCGACGACCTTCTGCTCGAGTACGGCAGGCACCAGGGCCTCCATGACCCGGCCGGTCCTGCCGATGCGCAGCCCCGCGTGCTTCCTGGCCACGTCCTCCAGCACGGCGTGCCGCACGCTGAACCCCGAGGCGTCGTCATCGGCCCCGAGCAGAGCGGGCAGCGCCTCAAGCAACCACCCGGCGCCCGGCCCCCACGCCTGGCCGCACACGCTCCCCGCCCGGATGCTCACCCGCAGCGTGCCGGGCCCATCGGGGGTACGGGAGGTGCGCCACACGGCACCGTCGTGCGTGGCGCGCCAGGTGGGATCGCCGGTGCCGCGCCGGTGCGGCCCCAGCACAAGGCCCAGGTCCAGCACCCGCCCAGGCTCCCACCACCGCTCCATCACCCCTACAGTCTGCCGTCCCCGTACGCCTCCGGTTGCCGGTGGCCCCTTGTCAGGGGCGCGCGTATCGGCGCCCGGCCACGTGCGGGTTCAGCGGGCGTATTCCTGGAAGCCCCCAGCCCTGTACAGCGGGTGGCGGGTGCCCACCGCTTGCCGTACTGGAAGAAAAAAGGGTTCAGACGTCGCTGGAGTAGCGGACCGCACGCTCAGGAAGTTCGATGCCCGGCCAGATGCGGACCCCCGCCTGGAGTTCGTTGCCCGGACCAACCACCGCGCCGTCGCCGATCACCGCGTCGCACACCACCGCGCCCGCGCACACCCGCGCCCCCCGGCCCACCACCGAGTCCGTCACGGAGGCGCCCGCGTGGATCACGCAGTCGTCGGCCAGCACGCTGCCCAGCACCGAGGCGCCCGCCTCGACCACGGCGCGCGCCCCCACCGTGGAGCCGCCCTGCACCTTGGCCTCCGGCGAGACCACCGCTCCGTCGAGCGCCAGGTATTCGCCGGTCGGGCCGGGCAGCGCGGGCGAGGCCAGCCGGCCGAGCACCAGGTCGCGCGAGCCACGGACGAACGCGGCGGGCGTGCCGACGTCGAGCCAGTAGGTGTGGTCGGCGTAGCCCAGCACGAGCTCGCCCGACTCGATGAGCCCCGGGAAGGTCTGCCGCTCGACCGACACGACCTCGCCCCTGGGGATCTGGTCGATGACCGAGCGGGTGAACACGTAGCAGCCCGCGTTGATGCGGTTGGTCACCGGGTTGGGCGTCTTCTCCAGGAAGTCGGTCACCCGCCCGTCGTCGTCGGTGGGCACGCAGCCGAACCGGGTCGGGTCGTCGACCTCCGTCAAATGGAGCGTTACAGCAGCGGAACGGTCCACATGGGTGCGAATCTGGTCGCCTATGTCGTGACCGGACAGGATGTCGCCGTTGAGTATGAGCACGGGATCGTCGGGACCCGAGGTGAGCGCCTCGGCGGCGTTGCGGATCGCGCCGCCGGTGCCGAGCGGCGTCTCCTCCGTCATGTATTCGAGCGAGAGCCCGAACGCCTCCCCGTCACCGAAGACGGGCTCGAACATCGAGGCTTTGTAGGAGGTGGCGAAGACGATCCGGCGCACCCCGAATGATCGGGCACGGGCCAGTTGATGTGCCAGGAACGGCACTCCGGCGGTGGGAAGCAGCGGCTTGGGCGTGCCCAGTGTCAGCGGACGCAGGCGCGTGCCCTGCCCTCCGACCAGGAGGATCGCCTCAAGGTCTGGCAAAGAGCTCTCCATCACTCGGTGAGGTTATCCAACTATTCGATCGCGCGCTGATAGGAGCTGAGATGCGCCTCCACGGACGCCTCCCAGGTGAACTCGCGGGCTCTGGCCAGACCCGCCTCGCGCAGCTGCAGCCGCCGCTCGGTGGAGGCGAGCAGCTGGCCCAGCTCTCTGGCGATGCTGTCGGCGTCGGGTTCGGTGTAGGCGACCGCGTCGCCGCCCACCTCGGGCAGCGAGGTGCGGTGGGTGGTGAGCACCGGCGCGCCGCAGGCCATCGCCTCCAGCACGGGCAGCCCGAACCCCTCGCCGCGCGACGGGAACGCCACCACGACCGCCCCACCGAGGAACCCCGGCAGGTCCGGGATGCTCAGGTAGCCCGGCCGCACCACCTTGACGGTGGCCTCGACCTCCCGGCAGGCCTCGTCGACGTCGTCCTCGTGGACTCCGCCGCCGAGCACCAGCGCGGGCGGGTGGTCCAGGCTCTTGACGGCCATGGCGAAGCCGCGGATCAGGTTGGGCACGTTCTTGCGCGGGTCGAGCGCGCCGAGGAAGGCCACGTACGGCTGGCCGTGCAGGCCGCACCTGGTGACCGCGCGGAGCATCTCGGCGTCGCTCGGCGGGTGGAAGACCCGCTGGTCCACGCCGTGGTAGGCGACGTCGATGCGGGTCGGATCGGCGGCGAGCACGCGGATCAGCTCGTCTCTGGTCGCCTTGGACGGCACGATGACGCGGGTGGCGTGACGTACGGAGGTGCGGGTGGCGGACCTGAAGAACGAGGCCCGGACCGCGCTGTGCTGGTCGGGCTCGGTGAACCAGGTGACGTCGTGCACGGTCACCACGGTGGGCAGGCCCGCGCGGATCGGCATCGAGTAGTAGGGGGCGTGGATGACCTGCGCCCCCGCCTGGCGGGCGAGCAGCGGCACTCCGCTCTGCTCCCAGGCGAGCCTGGCGGCCCGGTTGGTGATGGCGACAGGGCCCGGCATGATCCGGGCCGAGGGCGCGAGGCGCCCATAACGGTCGGCGTCGGCGCGTTGGCACACCACCGCCAGGTCGGCACCCGCCCGGTCGAGCCCGGCGACGAGCCCGTCCACGTATCTGATCAACGCCCCACGGTCCGCGGGGACCGCCGCGGCGTCGACGAGCACTCGAGGCATTACGAAGATCTTCTCCCCTCAAGATCAACGTGGGACCTTTCGCCCCCCTCTACGGTTCAGCTTATGACCAGTGGGCCCCAATTCGTGGTCCAAATCACACCGAGTCGCGCCGAGCCGCGATTCCCGCCATACCCGCGCAGATCAGGTCCCCAATGACGATGACGATCCGCGATGAAAGAGCCACGGCGATGGCCGGTCCCGAGGGCATCACGGGGGACAGCACGCCCACCATGACCACTTCCCGCACACCGGCACCGGCGGGCACGACGAACGACATGATGCCCAGCGACCACGACAGGGCGAAGGCGCCGATGGCGAAGAGCAGGCCGCCCTGCGGCACGATGAAGTAGAGGTGCACGCCGTAGGAGATCCAACCGGCCAGGGCCCAGCCGAGCGCGGTGAGCATGCCGCGCCGGGTCAGCTGGCGTTCGAGGGGCTCGCGCTTGAGCTTGCGCAGCCCGAACCCGATCAGCCCGTTGATCACCTTGGGCTCCAGCAGCACCAGCAGCACGGGGACGAGGAGCAGCAGCCAGCCGAACCGGTCCCAGCCGAGCGTGACCAGGGTGACCAGCAGGCCGGTGGCCAGCTGGATCGGCATCATCAGGAAGAACACCGCCGCGCTGCGCGGGCGGGGCACGCCGAGGTCGCGGCCCATCTCCATCTGGGCCAGGACCGGCCAGACCGCGCCGGGGATGTACTTGCCGAGCTGGCCGACGAAGAACACCTTGGCGGCGGGGCGCAGGGGCAGCGGCGAGCCGAGGTCGGCCAGCAGGGTGCGCCAGGTCATCATGGCGAACAGCAGCGCGGCCACCACCCCGACCAGGGACGCGGCGAGCAGCGGCCAGCTCAGCCGGGCGAACCCGGCGACCACGGCGTCCCACTGCGACGCCACGGCCCACCCGCCGAACCCGAGGGCGATCAGCAGGAACCCGAACCGCACGGCCTTCCGCACTATGGGCGCCTTGCCGGATGTGCCGGGTTTGATGGTGCTCACAGCGGGCGGACCCGCTCGGGCGGCTGCGGGAGGGCGGCGCCCGCCGGGGGCCGGGGCGTCTTCGTGGCCACCCACAGGTAGGTGGGCACGATCGGCAGGAGCAGGCGCAGCACCGCGCGCGGAGTGCGCGCCAGCACGGCCTGCACCACGCGGCCCAGCGCGCCAGGGAACAGTTCTGACCCGGCGAACCGCGTCGGCGAGGCCAGCACCGGGAAGGTGTAGTCCCACACGTGGAAGGCCCGCAGCATCCGGCGCAGCCCGCGCCGGGTGCGGTAGCGCTCGTAGTAGTGGTCGGCGCGACCGAAGGCGCGCACGTAGCGGTCGGCGAGCGCGGGCGTCAGGTAGGACAGGAACGGCAGCTTGTAGTGCGGCTCCATGATGCCGAGCCGGTTGCCCAGCCCCAGGTAGAGCACGCCGTCGTCGGACAGCACCCGGTGCATCTCGGCGACCACGGCGTCAGGGTCGACCACGTGCTCGTAGATGTGGTTGAACACCAGCACGTCCAGCGAGCCGTCGGGGAACGGCAGCGCGGTGCCGTCGCCGCAGACGAACGCCACCCGCTCACCGAACCGGTCGGCCGCCTTGCGCAGTCCGGGCACGTCGATGTCGATGCCCAGCGTGTGCTCGGCCCCGGCGCCGGCCAGCTCGTCGGCGATGAACCCGGCCGAGCAGCCGACGTCACCGACGGTCAGCCCGCCGAGCGGGCCGTGGAAGTGCTCCACCACCGCGATGATCTTCGCGGCCTTACGCCGGCGTTTCTCCTCGTCAAGCATCGCCGACTGGAACTCGGAGTACTCCAGCTGCGCGACCCGTTCCTTACCCACGCCGCCCAACAGTACCCGCGTACGAGAGGCGCCGAACGATCGAAGACCCGATCGTCTGGCTATCCGTGACCGCCCCCGGTTAGCCTTGGCCAATGCTCCGCCGCCTGCTGCGCGTCGTCCTGGCGCTGGTCGCGCTCGGTTTCCTCGGCTACGGACTGGCCAGGAACTGGGGTGAGACCACCGCGGCCGTGACCGCGCTGTCGCCGTGGGCGGTGCTCGGGGCGTTCGCGGCGGTGCTGGCCGGTCAGTTCTGCATGCTGCTCGCCTGGCGCGCGGTGCTGGCCGGGCTCGGGTCGCCGCTGCCGTTGCCGGTGGCCGGGCGGATCATGTTCGTGGGCCAGCTCGGCAAGTACATCCCCGGCTCTGTGTGGGCGTACGCGGCGATGATGGAGCTCGGCCGCGACCACGGCAGCCCGCCGCGCCGGACGTTCGCCTGCATCTCGCTGTCCCTGGTGATCAACCTGGGGGTCGCGCTGTCGATCGCCGCCGCGACGCTGGCGACGCAGCAGGCCGTGCGCCAGGCGTGGTACCTCCTGCTGCTGGTCCCCGTGATCATCGTGTGCCTGCATCCCAAGGTGCTCACCTGGGGTCTCAACCTGGCCCTGCGCCTGGCGCGCAAGGAGCCGCTCGAAAGCGTGCTGCCCGGCCGTACCGTGCTGGTCGCGGTGGGCTGGACCGCCCTGGGCTGGTTCGTGTACGGCCTGCACACCTGGCTGCTGTCGGGCAGGTGGGACCTCTACGTGGTGGCGACCGGGGCCTACGCGTTCGCCTGGGCCACGGGGCTGCTGACGTTCGTCGTGCCCGCCGGGGTCGGGGTGCGCGAGGGCGCCATGATCCTCGTGCTCTCGCCGCTGATCGGCAACGGCCCGGCCTTCGCGGTGGCGGTGGTGTCGCGGCTGGCGTTCACCCTGGGCGACGCCGTCGCCGCGGGCATCGCCTTCCTGCTGGGCCGTCAGGCGTCGAGGAGCACCGCGGAGTACGACGACCAGAACGGCTCCGGGTCGACCGCCTTGACGCCCGACCGCAACCGCTCGGGCTCGCCCGGGGCGTAGAACCGCTTGATCGCCCCGTTGAGCGCCTCGACGTCGTCCGGCTCGACCAGCAGCCCGTCGACGCCGTCCGTCACGTGGTCGGCGAGCGCGCCGACGCGGGTGGCGATCACCGGCACGCCGTGCTCGTGTCCGAGCCAGACGTTCTGGCTGGCGGTCGCGTCGCGGTAGGGCAGGACGAGCGCGTCCGCCGCGGCGAACAGCTTCGGCACGTCCTCGGCGGCCACGTAACCGGGCCGGAGCTCCACCCGGTCGGCGATGCCCAGCTCACCGATCAACGCCCGGGTCCCGTCGAGCCCGCCCCAGAACTCACCCGCCACGGTCAGCCCGACCCCCTCCGGCAGGGCCCGCAGCAGCAGGTCGAGCCCCTTGTACGGCCGGACGATGCCGAAGAACAGCAGCCGCCCGTGCACCTCGGCTGAGCGCTCCCCGGTCGTGGACGGCAGATGCGGCGGCAGCCCGGCCACGCTCACCGGCTTGCCGGTCAGAGACGCGGCCAGCTCCGCCTGCTGGTCGGAGTGGGTGAGAACGGCGTCGACCCGGTTGAGCAGCGCCTTCATCAGCGGCCGGTCGTAGGGCTTGCGCTCGTGCGGCAGCACGTTGTGGCACAGGGCGACGGTCCTGGCCTTGCCGCCCAGGCCGTACAGGATGCCGAGGTAGGCCGGGACCTGCACCGGGCTCAGGACGGCCAGGATCACCAGGTCGGCCGAGCGCAGCCGGCGCCCGCACGCCACCCAGCCGCCGGGATTGCGCCAGTCGAGCCGGCGCAGCGTCTTCGGGAAGGGGGTGCCCTCGGGCGCCGTTATCGTCTGCTGCCCCGGATAGAGGAAGGCCGGATATTGCGCCCGCCACGACTCGATCACCACGTCGTGACCGAGCGCCGTCAGCCGGTGCGCCAGCTCGGTGGTGTGCTGCGCCCCGCCCCCTTTGTAGGGATAGGTGGGGCCGACGATGGCGATGCGCACGCTATTCGCCCCGCGAGCGCACGATCAGGTCGGCCAGCAGTGCCACGGACCCGATGAGCAGGCCCGACAGGAAGATCATGACGGTGTTGGCGGGGAAGTAGAACGGGTGCTGGATCATGTCCCAGATCCCCTTGACGAACCCGATCGCCACCAGCCACAACGCGGGCGGCATGAGCACCTTGAGCGGGTTGAAGTACATGATCATCCGCAGCACCTGCAGGATGTAGCGGTAGGCGTCGGAGACGAAGCTGAACTTCGACGTGCCCGCCCGCTTGGCGTAGCCGATCGGCATGTAGTAGACGTCGTGCTGGTTCGACAGGAACGACAGCGTGATCGTCGTGACGCAGGAGAACCCGGGCGGTAGCAGCCGCAGGTAGGGCTTGGCCACCGACTTGCGGAAAGCGCGCAGCCCGGAGTTGAGGTCGGGGATCTTCTGCCCGGCGAGCTGCTCGGCCACCTTGCGGATCACCCATTTGGCCGGGACGCGCAGCAGCTTGTGCGACCCCTCCTCGCTGGTGCGAGCGCCGACGACCTGATCGACCGTCGTGTCCTTCTCCAGGATCTGGACCAGCTCGGGGATGCGCTCGTTGGGGTAGGTCATGTCGGCGTCGGTCCAGACGACGATCTCGCCCCTGGCCTCCTGCGTGCCGATGCGGCGCACGGTGCCCGAACCGCCGTTGCGGTGGAAGGCGCGGATCCGCAGGTGCTCGAACCGGGGCGCGGCCTCCTGCAGCCTGGCCAGCGTCTCGTCGGTGGAGCAGTCGTCGACCGCCACCAGCTCATAGGTGTAGCCGCTGGAGTCCATCGCCTTGGTGATGCGCTCGACCTCGTCGATGACGTGATCCTGCTCGTTGTAGCACGGCAGGACGATCGTGACGTATGGCGCTTCTTCCACGGCGTATCCACTCTGGGGGGTCTCAGACGTGCTCACGTGCGTCGAGGGTACTCTGCCCAGCAGGGAGAAAAGTCCACACACGGGTCAGGCAACGGCCATCCACACGCTGATCCCGAACCCCCAGGTGCCGTTCGGCGCGTCGATGAGCGAGCGCTCGTCCTGCCGCGACACCAGGGCCATGACCTGCGTATTCGGGCCGTACGGAGCGACCTGGCCCGCTTCGGCCGCCAGCACGACCGGGACGCGGCCGACGGCGCGGACGCGATCGATCAGGCGACGCACGTCTTCTTCCTTTGCCGTATTCTTCCCTGCCTCCACCAGGACCTGGGCCGTCGGGCGGTCGCACATGCCCCGGACGACCTGGGTGAACCGGTTGGCCGTCACCCGCTCGACGATCAGCACCGAGGCGTTCGGCGGGATCTTGGCGCACATCGCCTCGACGGCCGCCCGCTCGCCCCGCTCCACCGGCGTGAACGCGGTCCCGATCGAGGTGATGGCCGGCGGCACCAGGATGAGCGCGGCGCCCACGACGCCGATCCACCGGCCGTACCCGCGCATGGGCGCCCGCGTACGCACCCACTCCAGCCCCCACACCGCCAGCAGGATCATCCCGGGGATCACCACCGGGACCAGCCGGCGCGCGGCCCATGGATGGTCGGGGGTGATCTCCGGGCGCAGCAACGTGGTCACCGTGGTCCAGCCGATGACGGCCAGCGGAAGCAGCCACTCGGCCGGGGAGCCGTTCCTGAGCAGCCGCCGCACCAGCACCGCCGCGGCGAGCGTGGCCAGGACGATCGCGGGGATGCCGACGTACCAGCTCACCCAGTGCAGGGACAGCTCCGAGTACAGCCGGGTGCCGTCGACGGGCAGGCCGTTGGCCTTCTGCGTCTGTCTGATGAACTCGGAGGTGAGCCGGTCTTCCCGCGTCGTGGCCGCCCGCGTCACGGTCTGCAGCCACGGTCGCACGGCCAACCCCGCCACGACCAGCACGACCAGCCCGGCCCCCACATCCGGCAGCCACCTGGGCAGCCGGATCCGGGCCAGCCGGGGCGCGATGAGCGCGCCCGCCAGGGTGAGCAGGAGAACGGCGGCGCAGATGGCCAGCAGCGGGTTGACCGACTTGGACAGATAGGACAGATACGGCCGCGCCAGCACGTACGCCGCCAGCAGCCCCAGCCCCGCACCAACCGCGAGCCCGGCCAGGAGCGGCGGCCCGAGCGCGCCTTGGGGCCTGCCGAGGCGCCGCCAGGCGATCAGCGCCCCGGCGAACGCCAGGACCGGCAGCACGTCACGCAGCCCGTCGATCCTGACCAGCACGGCCAGCCCGAACACCAGCCCGCCCAGCGCCGCCGCCCAGCCCCGCGACCTGTCCTCCCGCGCAAGGGCGTCATGGACCAGGGCCAGGCCGCCGAACAGCAGCACCAGCGAGGGGATCTCGCTGAAGGTAGTCCGCGAGGTGTAGAGGATCGGCAGGCTCACCGCGAAGGCCAGCGCCGCCACCGGTGCCCAGCGCCCGCCGGCGAGCCGGCCCACCACCCCCGCCAGCGTGAGCACGGCCAGCGCCCCCAGCACGGCCGGTGTCAGCAGCATGGCGCCGAGCCCGCCGAGCCAGTCACCCGCGGCGAACAGCAGCGGCGGCCCCGGCATGAACTGCGGCACCACCGCCCCGTCCGCGGGGTAGAACCCGATGCTGTCGAACTTGAGCGCCGGATCGGGCCCGCCGAACGCCTCCACCTGCGGGATGATCGGCAGCGAGCCGTGCCGGGCCAGCCAGATGGCGTACTGCGCGTACGTGGCGGGGTCACGCCTGACGATCAGCTGCTCGGTGTGCGTGATCGCGTTGAACACACCCGACCCCACCGCGACGGCGACGACCGCGCCGACCTGCCGCCCGGTCGCTTCGACGACCTTCAGTGGCCCGCGAACGGCGAGGCGGCACAGCAACCCGATGACCACCACCCCGAGCACCAGCGCCGGCACCGGCTGGTACCAGCCCGCCAGCAGCAGCGGAAGCGCGGCGAGCAGCCAGCCGGCCAGGATCAGGGCAGGCAGGATCGAGACCACGGCGAGCACCCGGCCCGCCGACGGCCTGCGCGTCCGGTCCGGCCAGGCGATTCTCATCGGTGATCGCGAGCGTATCCAACGCGCGGGCGATTATGCGCGACCGCGCACCGCGCCCGGTGTGGGCGGTTACGCGAGATCGTCAGAAACGCGGGTAGCGTACGCGACGTGCCGGTGAAACGGGAGCGGGAGAACGTACAGGTGGAGGAGGCGACGCCCGTCGGCGACCCCGCCCGGACGGCCTCGCTGGTGCGGCGGCACGGCTGGTTCCTGGCGGTCCTGACCCTAGGCACCGCGCTGCGGGTGATCACGATGCTGGGCTACCGCCCGGCCCTGTGGTTCCCCGACTCCTACACCTACGTCGTCACCATCTTCCACCCGCGCCCCGACCTGGTGCGCCCCGCCGGCTACTCGGCCTTCATGAAGGCGCTCGAACCGTTCCACTCCTTCGGCGCGGTCGCCGCCGCGCAGCACCTGCTCGGCCTGGCCACCGGCGTGCTGGTCTACTGGTGCGCGCGCCGGGCGCCCAGGTGGGCGTCGACGCTGGCCACGGTGCCGGTGCTGCTGGACGCCTACCAGATCGAGCTGGAGCACCTGCTCGTCTCCGACACGCTCTTCATGTTCCTGATCGTCGCCGCGGTGGCGCTCACCCTGGCCGACCGGTCCGCGGTGATCGCCGTCGGGCTGCTGCTGGCCGCCGCCACGCTCACCAGGACCGTCGGCCAGCCGCTGATCGTCGTCGTGGCGGCCTGGTTCCTGCTGCGCAGGCGGGTGGGGCTGGCCGGGGTGGTGGTCGTGGCCGCGCTGGCGCCGATCCTCGCGTACGGGGGCTGGTTCTACGCCACCTACCACCGCGTCGGCATCGTCGGGGCGAACGGCGCGTTCCTGTACGCCCGGACGATGTCGTTCGCCGACTGCGCCAAGATGGACCCCCCGCCGGACCTCAAGGTGCTCTGCGACCCCCGGCCGCCCGATCAGCGGCCGCCCTCGCAGGAGTACATCTGGGCCAAGGACTCCCCGCTCGTCGCGCTGCCCGACATCACCTTCACCCAGCGGACCGACGAGTTGGCGGCCAGGTTCGCCTCGCTGGCCATCCGAAAGCAGCCGCTCGACTACGCGGCCTCCGTGCTGTCGGAGCTGGGCCGTTCGTTCGTCTGGGGCCGCCCCGTCTACCCCGACCACGAGATCTACGACTACTACGAGTTCCCCGCCACCTCGCCGTCGCCGCCCGGCCGGTGGGCCGCGCAACTGGGTGTCGACCTGGGCAAGCGCTACGAGCAGGGGCCGATCGGCGCCGAGGTCGTCGAGCCGTACGCGGGCTGGATGCGCGCCTACCAGGACGTGGCCCGGCTGCCGGGCACCGTGCTGCTGGCCGTCCTGCTCGTCCCGCCCGCCCTGGCGATCAGGCGGCGGCGCTCCAGGTCCGTGAGAGGGATTTATGAGCCGCCCGCGTGGCTGCTGCCCTGGTCGACGTCGGTTCTTCTGCTGGTGATGCCCGCCGCGGTGGCCGAGTTCGACTACCGGTACGTCCTGCCGGCCGTACCCCTGGCCTGCCTGGCGGCGGCCCTGGCCACCCGCCCCGACCTGCGCAAACTCTAAGAGTTTGTCGAGGATATTCCACGAAATGTCCAGCTCTGAGTATGCTTTTGCCCGGTAACATCACGCCCGAGTCACGGTCGATTCTCTTGGTCATGGCTGCGGGCACGCCGTCCGTGACCTAGTCTCGTGGCGCAGAACGACCGAGCCGACCGGACTGGGCGAGGGGGCGCATGAGTGACCATTGGAGCGTGTCCGTGGAGGACCGCAGGGTCGCCTCTACACAGCCCGGCAGCCGGATGTCGCGCCGGGCGGCGGCGTCGAGCCCGCCTCCGCCGCCACCCGAGGACCTGCCGCCCCGCGGCCACCGCGGCGGCGGTAACGGCGGTGGCAACAAGATGCGCGTGCTGGCCTGGATCAGCATCGCGACCACCTCGCTCATGGTCGCCGGCGCGCTGACCGGATACACGCTCTACCGCGACGCCTTCAGCAACATCAACCAGAGGGGCTTCAAGGAAGACATCCTCACCCCTCGGCCTCCGGACACCGGCGCGCTCAACGTGCTGCTGGTCGGCTCCGACACCCGCGCGGGCAAGGGCAACGCGAAGTACGGCCAGGCGGACGCCAGGAAGGCCGACGCGGGCGGCAAGCGCACCGACACGATCATCCTGATGCACATCTCGCCCAACCGGGACCAGGCGCGGCTCATCAGCTTCCCGCGCGACTCGATGGTGCAGATCCCCAGGTGCAAGAACGAGACCACCAAGCAGGAGATGGCGGCCCGCCGGGACATGATCAACTCGGCGTACAGCTCGGGCGGGGTCGCCTGCACGATGTCCACGCTGGAGACCCTCACCGGCATCCGCATCGACCACTACGTCGAGGTCGACTTCAGCGGCTTCAAGAACATCGTCGATGCCCTCGACGGCATCGAGATCTGCCTCCAGAACGGCGTCGACGACAAGAACTCCCACCTGAAGCTGCCCCCGGGCAAGAGCCTGCTGAACGGCGAGCAGGCGCTGGGCTACGTCCGGCTGCGCCACTACGGTGACGGCAGCGACATCCAGCGGATCAAGCGCCAGCAGATCTTCCTGAGCAAGGTCGTGCAGAAGGCCACCAGCAGCCAGCTCCTCACCGACATCGGCAAGCTCACGAGCTTCATCAAGGCCACGGCCAAGTCGGTGACGATGGACCCCGAGCTGGCCAACGACACCGCTCAGCTCATCGACATCGCCAAGAGCGCGCAGAAGATGACGGCGGGCGGGGTCAAGTTCACCACGATCCCGTGGCAGCCGGACCCCGAGGACAACAACCGGGTGGTCTGGCGGCAGCCCGACGCCAACGACCTGTTCAACGCCATCAAGAGCGACGTGGAGCTGCCCGAGGCCGCGGCGACGACCGCCGCCACCAAGCCCAAGATCAACCTCAAGCCGGAGCAGGTCCAGGTCCAGGTGCTCAACGGCACGACGACGCAGGGCAAGGCCCGCGAGGTCGCCGACCTGCTGAGCAAGGAGGGCTTCAAGGTCACGGGCGTGGGCAACTACCTGGCCGCCGACGGCAAGAGCCAGGCCAACACCCAGGTCCGCTACGCCAAGAAGGCGGCCGACGGCACCACGTACAGCGACGTGCTGATCAAGGCGATGCAGCCCAAGCCGACCCCGACGGCGGGCAAGCTCAAGCCGACCACCACCGACGTCTACACCGCTCCGGTGCCCGTGCCCTCGTCGACCCCGGCCACGGCGAACCCGCCCGTGATCCAGCTGATCATCGGCGAGGACTTCAAGTCGGTCAAGGTCACCAAACTCCCCGACAGCGTCACCAACAGCACGATCTCCGCGGACAAGCAGAAGAACGTCTGTACCTGACCTCCAAGTTCCCTGTGTAACCGGGTGTTCTCGCACCGCTAGTGAGACAGGAGCCTCGCGGCCGGGATAATGTGTTGCGGGTCGGCGACGCGGGTTCGCCCCACGCGATCAAGGACGCGTGCCGCGTGCTGCCTTGGCGTTCCCCCGACCCCGAGTGAAGCTGAGCGACTCCGTAGTGTCTGACACGAAGCACTCCCCACCGACCACGACTCCCCAGGGCCCCGGTGACGCCGATGAGGCCACCGGTCCCGCGAGCACAGGAGCTCAGTGGCCGCTGCCGGAGGAGGCTTTCTGGAGTGAGCAGACGGATCCGCACGGCACCACCCCGCCCGAGGCGGGGGGCAAGAAGCCCGATGCCGATCCCGAGCCGGAGCCGTCGCCCGAGCCCGAGGCACCCAAGCGGAAGCGCGACCCTTATCTGGACAACGTCAAGTTCGTCCTGATCGCGTTCGTGATCGTCGGCCACTCGCTGGTGCCGACGCTCAACACCGACTCCGCCAGGTCGCTCTACATCTTCATCTACACCTTCCACATGCCGCTGTTCGTGCTCATCAGTGGCTACCTGTCCAGAAATTTCTGGAACTCCAACGCGAAGACCAACAAACTGGTCGACACGTTCGTCGTGCCGTACGTGATCGTGGAGGTCGGCTACGCGCTGGTCCGGCTTGGTCTGGGGCAGAAGTGGAGCCTCACGATCATCGACCCCGCGTGGATCAACTGGTATCTGCTGGCGCTGCTGTTCTGGCGACTGTCCACACCCGTGTGGAAGCGGATGAAGTACCCGATCCCGGTGGCGATCGCGATCTACCTGTTCGCCGGGTTCTCGCAGATCTCCGGTGACTTCAGCATGGACCGGTTCTTCGGCCTGATGCCGTTCTTCGTCATCGGGCTCGTGATGCAGCCCGAGCACTTCGAGCTGCTCGACCGCCGGTGGATCAAGATCGTCTCGGTGTTCGTGGTGCTCGGGGCCGCCGCGGTGTCGATCTTCATCGCACCCAAGGCGCCGCTCAAGCCCTTCTACTACAAGCACAGCTTCCAGGACATGGACCTGTCCTGGTGGATGGGCCTCGGCGTACGCGCCGGGCTGCTGATCTGCGGGCTGGCCATGAGCTATGCCGTCCTGTCGCTGGTGCCCAGGCGTGAGACGTGGTTCACCGATCTCGGCACCCGCACCCTCTACTGCTACCTGCTCCACGGCATCCCCGTCCTCATCGCCAAGGACCAGGGATGGCTGGAGCTGCCCTGGCTGCACGGCCCGCTCGGGGTGCTGGCGATCAGTGCGAGCTGTTTCGCCCTGGCCATCGTGCTGTGCCTCCCCGAGACGCGCACCGCGTTCAAGTGGGTCCTCGAACCCCGCCTAACCTGGCTATACCGCCGCCCATCCCGAAGTTAAGCGGCAATTCCCCCTGCATTTACGCCGTTGACCGGGTGACCGCGCAGCATCGACCGCATGCGGGTTTGCGTCGCCACCACCGTCCACCATCCCGAGGACGCCCGGATCATGCACCGGCAGATCCGGGCGCTGCTCGACGCGGGCCACGAGGTGACCTACGTCGCGCCCTTCACCTATTACAACGTGACGCCCGCGATGGGCGTCACCGCGATCGACGTGCCGCGCGACGCCGGCTACGGCCGGGCGCGGGCGGCGCTCCGACGCGGCCTCAAGCGCGCCGACCTGCTGATGCTGCACGACCACCGACTGCTGCACGCCCTGCCCTTCCACCACCCGCCCATTGTCTGGGATGTACGGGAGCAGGTCACCGCCAGGCAGATGGCCCGGGCCGAACGGCGCCACCACGTGATCACCTCCGCCGTGGTGCCGGAAGCCACCCTGGTGTCGGCGGAGCCTTCACCTCCTGGTGACAGCAGGGTGGTGCACATCGGGCGCCTGTCCGCCGAGCGCGGCGTCTCCGAGCTCATCGGGCTGGCCGAGCGGCTCGTCCCGCACGGCATCCGGATGGACCTGATCGGCGCCAGCGACCGTGAGATCCGGCCGCTGCTGCGGGACGCCCAGCGGGTCGGGCTGCTCGACTGGTTCGGGTACGTCCCGAACCGCCATGCCCTGCGCATGGCCGAGGGCGCCCTGGCCGGCCTGGCCCTGTCGGAGGAAACCGGTCCGAGGACGCCGACCAAGATCCTCGACTACATGGGCCGGGGGCTCCCGGTGATCACCACGCCGCATGGCTCGATGGCCGAGCGCGTCGGGTGCGGGCTCGTGGTGCCGCTCGACGTGGACGCGCTCGTACACGCCGTACTCGATCTGAAGGAGGACCCCGCGCGGCGGGCGGCACTGGGGGCGCGCGGCCACGCGGAGGCCCGCCTGCGGCACCACTGGCCCGATCACGCGGCGGAGTTCGTGGCCAGGATGGAGAGGTGGGCCGGCGTCAGCGTGCCCGCCCACTCCCTGGCCGTCTAGGGGGCCGACCGGGGGTTTGAGGCGGTCGGCCCCCAGGAATCGATGCGGCAGGACCACTCGGTGTGTCGGCGGCCGGTGGCGCGCTGCCGCGCAGGATGAACGCGATCGTGTCGCCCAGGCTCCGCTCGATCTGCTCGGCGGGAATCGCGCCGCTCACCGCCAGCGCGCCGAGGCCCTGCAGAGTGGCGATGACCGGCAGGCTGACGCGATCCACCGGCCCCGCGCGGACCTCTCCCCGGCGCTGTCCGTGCTCGATCAGCTCCATGGTCAGGGTCTCCAGGCGCTGCTTGGCCGCGATCAGTTGCTCGGAGGCGGTGGTGTCGTGCTTGAAGGAGTACATCAGGTCGAGGAGGGCCGCGTTGGCGGTGGCGAAGCCCACGTAGGCGCCCGCGAGGGCGGCCAGCCGGTCGGCGAAGGAGCCGTCGGCCCGCTCCAGAGCCTCGGTCATCGCGGTCGCCAGCCGCTCGTGCCCCTCCAGCGCCAGCGCGTCCAGCAGGGCCTGCTTGCTGGTGAAATGGCGGCTCGGCGCGGCCGGACTGACCCCGGCCTCACGGGCCAGCTCGCGTAGTGACAGCGCCCCCGGCCCCTTCGTCCGCAGCGTCTGCTCGGCGTGGGTCAGCAGTGCGGCGCGGAGGTCTCCGTGGTGGTAAGGCCGGGTCTTCATGCCTCTCAGCCTAGCCCGGAGTGAGCGGTGTTTACATTATTGTCATTGACTACATTGTTATCGCTGCATACATTGAGAGCATGACGAAAACATCCACCCGCCTCCCCGACCTGACCGGCCGCACCGCCGTGGTCACCGGCGCCAACAGCGGGATCGGCCTCGCCGCCGTCGCCGCCGGTGGACCGTGTCCGAGGAGCTGACCGACGTCACCTTCCCCGAGCACCTCCGCGCGGCCTCCGTCTAGGGCCCTTCGAGGTCGTAGGTGACGTCCGCCAGGCGGACCGTCTGGACCAGCGGGTCCTCGATGGTCTTCCGCAGCTCGCCGATCGTGGCCAGGGAGTCCACATAGGCGTAGGCCAGACCGTCGTTCGCGGCCTTGCGGAGACGGGCCAGGCTCAGGTCGAAGTCGTGCAGGTTGTCGTCGTCGTAGTCCTTGAGGATGCCCACCCAGCGGCGGAAGTTCGCGAGGTCCAGTTTGATCGCCTCATCGGGCAGGATCTGGTGATCCTTCTTGGCCGTCAGTTCGGGCATCGGGGCTCTGTCCCACCTCGTCATCCCGCCCCACGTGATGGGAATCGAACTGGGGCGCCGCTCATACACCACCTTGTCGACGTTGCCCCGGTATCTGGCGGTGAAGGCGATGAGCTCGTCGGTGGTGAGCGGCTTGGCGAATTCGATCACGGCCAGCGCGTTGAGACCCTCGGGCAGCCTGGCGAGGACCTTACGGCTGTAGACCTTGGGCTGGCTGCCGGTGCTCACCTCGCTCAGGGCTCTGCTCAAGGTGGTGTTGGCGCCGTTGCCGAGCGGCAGCCTGCCCACGTGGCCGAAGAAGTCCTGGGTGATGACGTGCTCCGCGCCGCCGAAGCCGGCGACGAACCCGCCGACGGCCCGTACAGGGTTGACGGAAACGGTGAACGACATCGACAGCGGCGTGGTGGCGCCCGTTTCCCGGACGTCGATGTCATAGCCGGGGTTGTAGATCTTGAAGGCGGTGCCGAGCACGTCCGCCATGCGCGTTTCCCGGTCGCCGCGCCGCTGGATCAGGCTGGAGCCGACCGTCGCCACCAAGACGAGGACGACCAGCGCCGCCAGGACCATCGAGGCCGTACGCGTCAGGCCCCGCCGCACGGCCCGGCGGGTCGCCTTACGGTCGAAGTCGGGCATGGGCAGCAGATCATCGTCAGTCATGCGGAACTCCGTAGATGTCGGCGAAGGCGGCTCTGGCCCGCCACACGGCGGTCTTGATCGTGGCGTGCTTCTTGCCGGTCATCGCGGCCACCTCGACCAGCGAGAAGCCCTCGAAGTAGACCAGCGCGAGGAGCCTGCGGTGCTGCTCGGGCAGCCGCTCCAGGGCATCGCGCACGGCCAGCGACTCGGCGTGCAGCGCGGGCACGCCGAGCTCGTCGGGGTCGGGCAGGGCCAGCTCGCGGCGGTGGCGCCGGACGTGGTCGACCAGGACGTTGCGGGCGATGGTGAGCAGCCAGGCGGCCGCGTTCTCGCCGCGCCAGCCGAGCAGCGCCCGGGTCGCCTTGACGAATGTCTCCTGGGCCAGGTCCTCGGCGAGGTGGGGATCGCGGGTGCGGCGTAACAGGAACCCGCACACGAGCGCCCAGTGCTCTCGGTACAGCTCCTCGATGATGATGCCCTCCGCGTTCTTGCGATTGTCACAACAGAGCAGACGCGATCGGGGCAGGAATGGTCACACGGCTTTCCGGTTGATGTACTGGACTCATGTCTTCGCATCTGATCCAGGGCCGCACGGTGAGCATGCCCGTCCAGGTGAGAGACGCCACGGTCTGCAGCGTCATGTATCCCGTACGGGCCGACGCCGCCAGGGCGGTGATCGCCTACTCGGGGCTGGACGTGGCCGAGGTGTTCCCGGGCAAGGCCATCTGCGTGCTGGTGTTCGTCGATTACCGGGAGAGCGATCTGGACGCCTACCACGAGGTCGGCGTGGCGTTCCTGGTGCGTCCGCCGGGCGTGGCGCAATCGGTCGGGCTGGGCGATCTGCGGCGGGCCGGGGTGTTCATCCACTGGCTACCGGTCGATCAGGAGTTCACCTTGGACGCGGGCCGCCGCATCTGGGGCTTTCCGAAGGAGCTGGCCGACATCGACCTGCGGCTCGACTCGGCGTACAAACGCTGTGTCCTGCGCAGGGACGGGCGGCTGGTGCTCGACCTGCTGCTCAGACCGGGCCTGCCCGCGCCGGGCGCGGGCGCGCTGGTCCCGCTGGACGCCTTCACGCATCGGGAGGGCGTGACGCGGCGCGTCCCGTGGTCGGTGACGGCCCGGGGTGTCCGGGTACGGCCCGGCGGCGCGCTGATCCGCCTGGGCAACCACCCGATCGCCAAGGAGCTGAGCGAGCTCGGCCTGCCGAAGCGCCCCCTGCTCACCACCACGGTCGCCCACGCCGCCATGACCTTCGGCGACGCGATGGCCATCTAGGCCCGGGCGCTCCACCGTCCGTCGACGCGGCTGATCCGCACCGGGTGGTCGAAGCACTTGCTCACCAGGTCGGTGGTCAGCACCTCGTCCACCGGCCCCGACGCCATGCACTCGCCCTCCCGCAGCAGCAGCGCGTGGGTGGTGCTGGCGGGCAGCTCCTCCAGATGGTGGGTCACCAGTACGGTGGCCAGCGCCGGATGCTCCCGGCGCAGCACGTCGAGGCTGGCCAGCAGCTGCTCGCGGGCGGCCAGGTCCAGCCCGGTGGCGGGCTCGTCGAGCAGCAGCAGTCGCGGCCTGGGCATCAGAGCCCGCGCGATCAGCGCCCGGCCCCGCTCGCCCTGGGACAGGTAGGGCCAGCGTGCCTCGGCCTTGCGCGCCATCCCCATCATCCCGATCAGCCGCAGGGCCTGCTCCTCCTGCTCGGCGGTGGGCTGCCAGCGAGGGACGAGCTCGATGGTGTTGGTGGCCCCGGTCAGCACGAGGTCGCGCACCCGGAGGCCGGACTCCAGCGAATGCCGTGGATTGACGTGCCCCAGGAAGGAGCGGAGCTCGCGCATGTCGACCCGGCCGAGCCGATGCCCCAGGACCTCGACGACCCCTCGCGTGGGGTGCTTCACCGCCCCCAGGAGGTCCAGCAGCGTGCTCTTCCCGGCCCCATTGGGCCCCAGCAGGGCCCAATGCTCGCCCTGCCCGACCGTCAGAGAGATCGAGCGCAACAGGGAGGTGCCATCACGCACCACATCGACCTCGACGGCACGCAGAACGGGCCCACCGGCAACAGGATCCATCCACGTAGGCTATCAACAGTCATCAGATGTCTGAGGACTGACCGGTCCTCAGACGATCGGCGGGCGGCCCAGCTTCACCATGCGCCACGCGGTGCGCCAGGCCATCGGGCGGCGCTCGCCGGCCGGCGTCCGCAGCCCCTCGAAGAACCCGGTGAACCACGCCTTGATCGCCACCCCGGACCGGCGCTCCCTGATCAGCGTCAGCACCACCCAGTCGAGCAGGTAGAGCACCGCCAGCGGCCACGGCAGGTTGCGCCGCGCCAGCCACACCCGGTTGCGCGCGTTCATCCTGTAGAAATCGGCGTGCCGCGTCGGCGGGACCTGCGGGTGGTACATGACCGTCTCGGCGTCGTACTCGATCCGGTAGCCCTCACCCAGCAGCCGCCAGGCCAGGTCGGTCTCCTCGTGAGCGTAGAAGAACTGCTCAGGCAGACCGCCCACCTGGAGGAAGGCCGAGCGGCGGATCGCCGAGGCGCCGCCGAGGAAGGTAGTGACCGGCGAGGATCGTTCGGGGTCGCCCGCACGCAGGCGCGGGACGTGGCGCCGCTGGCCGATGCCGCCCTCGGGGTCCATCACCCGGAAGGAGATGACCGCGAGGTCGGGCTCGGTGGCGAAGCGGTCACGGACGTGGGAGACGACCTTCTGGTTGGCGTACCAGCCGTCGTCGTCGAGGAACAGCACGACATCACCGGAGCACTCCTCGACGCCGCGGTTGCGGCCGGCCGGGATGCCGGTGTTGCGTTCGAGCCGGACCGTCTTCACGGTCGCGGACGAGCCCACGGGTGGCGTCGCCGACACCTCGGGCACGTCGGCGCCGTTGCCCACGATCACCACCTCGACGTCGCCGTCGATCTGGTGCAGCGCGGACTCGACCGCCCGGTTCAGCTCCGCGACCCGGTTGCCCATGGTGAGGATGACGCACGATATCTTCAACGGGTCATCGTCCTGACGCGTCGAGAACACGGGCGGAGCATTCTTTCATGATCACCGAGTCTGCTGGTATGCATATTTCCTGATATTGGTGGAGCCAAGCGTATCGGAACCAAAGGTGAACCCCCGCCAAACTGCGGACGTCCGATCAATACGACGAGCGAGGGGCCCCGCCGGTTCCGATGTGTGCTCACGCAAGCCGCCTCGATGCCAGGATGCTGACCAGGTGCAGGACGGTCTGCAGGACCGCGGCCACGAAACAGGCGATGAGCAACACCCGCGAGGCGAGCAGATCGCCCGCGACGGCGTCGATCACCGCGGTCACGACCGCGAGCATGGACAGCTCGATCGGCTGCACGATCCGGTGGAACTTCGTCGCCCCCACCACCCGACGGGCCAGCCCCAGCAGCCCGGACCGCAGTTGCCCCGCGGACGCCTCGGTGGCGCTCGGCAGGCCCCCCTTGGCCCTGGCCACGTCCACGAGGTCGGTCTCGGCCTTGATGAGGATGGCGCCGAGCGCGGCGGCGACGCCGAGCACGGTGTACCAGTCGGGCAGCACGGCCGACGTCCGCCAGCCCAGCCCGATCAGCAGCGCGGCCTCGGTGAAGTAGGCGCCGACGCGGTCGAGGTAGACGCCGACCAGCGAGGTGCGGCCCGTCCAGCGGGCCAGCTCACCGTCGGAGCAGTCCAGCAGCAGATAGACCTGGACGAGCAGAGCGGCGCCCACGGCGGCCCACAGGCCCGGCAGGGCCAGCACGACCCCGGCCACGATCCCGGCCAGCGTCATCACCCAGGTGAGCTGGTTGGGCGTGATGGAGGTCTTGGCCGTCAGCCAGGTGACGTAGATGGACAGCCGGCGCATGTAGAGCACGCCGGCCCAATGCTCACCGTTTCTGCGCTCGAGGTGTCCGGCGGGCTGGGCGACCCGCCGGATCTCAGCGACCGAAGGCCCGGACATAGTCCCCCACCCGATCGCGGACCTCGGACTCCGACATGCGCAGGTGCTCCAGGATCGTGTAGCGGCCGGGACGGGTGGCGGGCGCCAGCGTGACGGCCTCGGCGAACTGCTCGCCGCTCAGGCCGATGTCGGCTGGGACGACGGGCAGCTCGTGCTGTCGCAGGCAGTCAGTGACCTGCTTGAGCCGGGCGGCGTCCTCCCTGAGGAAGAAGCAGAAGGCGGCACCGATCCCGGCGAGCTCGCCGTGATTGGAGGTGCCGGGGAAGAGCTGATCCACGGCATGAAGGATCTCATGGTCTCCACCACTCGCGGGCCGAGACGACCCGGCGATGACCATCGACATGCCCGACAGAATCAGCGATTCGGCCAGAACAGTGAGGAAGGCATCGGACTCGATGGAGTCGGTCCGGCCGACCAGCGCCTCGGCCGCCATGCGGGCCATCGAGCAGGCCAGCCCGTCGATGGGCTCGCCGCGCTCCACGTTGCCGAGCTGCCAGTCCTCGATGGCCGACAGGTTGCTGACCACGTCGCCGACCCCCGAGCGGACCAGCGACTCGGGAGCGCTGTGCACGAAGTCGAGGTCGACCAGGACCGCCAGCGGCATCGGCACGCCGAACGTGCCCTTGCCGCCCTCGTACACCAGCGAGGCCGTGGGCGAGCAGATGCCGTCGTGGGAGAGGTTCGTGGCCACGGCGACCATCGGGATGCCCGCCAGCGAGGCGGCGTATTTGGTGGCGTCGATGGTCCTGCCGCCGCCGACGCCGACGACCACCTCATAGGCGCCCTTGCGCAGGTCGGCGCCGAGCGAGACGGCCGCGTCGACCGAGCCGTCGGACACCCTGAACACCTCGGCCTCGCCGAGTGTGGGCGCGATCAGGCCCTCGATGTGGTCGCCCTGCCCGGGGCCCACGGCGACGGCGACCCGGCCGGAGGTCGCCACCCGGGTGTCGGCCAGTAATGCGCCGAGCTCCGCCACCGCGCCCCGCCTGACCATGATGGCCAGGGGCGCGGGCAGCATCCGCGCTAGAAGCGGCATGCCCGCCTCCTCAGTAGCGAACGGCTATGGTACGAGCCTTGGCCAGGTCGTCGTGGTTGTCCACCTCGACCCAGTCGACCTCCCCGATGGGCGCGACGTGGATCCGCTCGCCGCGCGCGACCATCTCCTGGTAGCCGTCCTCGTAGTAGAGCTGCGGGTCGCGTTCGAAGGTGGCCTGCAGCGCGTCGGCCAGGCGCTCGGCGGCGCCGGGGCGGATGAGCGTGGCGCCGATGTACTCGCCGTAGGCGGTGGCCGGGTCCATCAGCTTGGTGATCCGCTTGAGGTCGTCGCCGTCGAGGGTGACCTTCATCTCCTCGTCGGCCAGCCGCTTCACGTTGTCGACCGCGAGCAGGATGTCGCTGGTCTCGGGCGCCGACAGCAGCGTCTTCTCGACCGAGACGGGGTGCACGGTGTCGCCGTTGACCAGCAGCGCGCCCTGCGCGAAGTAGTCGCGCGCGCACCACAGGGAGTAGGCGTTGTTCCACTCCTCGGCCTTGTCGTTGTGCACGAGGGTGAGCTTGACGCCGTGTCGCTTCTCCAGCTCGTCCTTCCGCTCGTGTACGGCCTGCGCCGCGTAACCGACGACGATCACGACCTCGCGCAGATCCACCTCGGCGAGGTTGCGCAGCGAGATGTCCATGATCGTGGTCTCACCGTCGACCGGCACCAATGCCTTCGGCAGCGTGTCGGTGTACGGTCGCAGGCGTCGTCCGGCTCCAGCGGCCAGCACCATTCCCAGCAACGTGCACTCCTCAGTCGAGCATCTACTCCGTAGGACCCAAAGGTTAGTTGGCTTTTGGCCCTCACCGGGTAATCGACCGTTAGTCTCGCGTTTCCGTGGCGGTCGCGGCCACCCCTGAGGGAGAGGTGGCGAGCCAGCAGGTGAGGCTCTCCCACCCGAACAGGGCCCACAGATATACGGCGAGCAGCACGAACCCGCCGGTCACCACGCCCACGATCGCCGCCAGCGAGATCACGATCATCCGCCCCTCCCAGCCCAGCCCGTACGTGCTCAGCCACGGCGGCGGATAGGCGCGCTGACGCAGGCGATAGATCAGGTCGTAGTGGTGGAAGGCCAGCGCGCCGAGCAGCACGAAGATCAGCACCGGCGGCACGTCGTGGGCGAAGCCGCAGGCCGCGATGAAGGTGTATTCGATCAACCGCAGGATCGGCGGTACCAGCCAGTCGATGCGGCCGTCATGCGGATGGGAGCTGCCCGGCCCGGCCAGCAGCAGTGTCACGGCCGGCGCGAAGACCGCCAGCCCGTCGGACCCCGCCACGCCGATCAGCAGCAGCACGCCGATCACGAACGCCCCGGCGATCAGCGGGGGCAGCGGCGGGAGCTGCCCGGACACGAGCGCGCCCATGCCGCGCGACAGCGGCCCGTCGTCGCGGTAGGCCACGACGTTGCTGCTCGGCACGGGCGTCATCTGCACCGAGGTCATCGCGCGGACCTCGCGATCCGGCCGAGGAGCAGGTAGAGGGTCGCCACGCCGCCCCAGCCGAGGAGCACGACGAAGGTGACCCGGGCGTTGTACACGCCGGCGGTGATCGCGATCAGCGCCATCCGCTCCCCGATCGGCAACACGATCGCTTTCTTCATCCACCGGAGGACCTTCTCTCGCTCCATGCGGTGCGCCAGGCGGAGAACTCCCGGCTTGGGTACGCCGTGGTGCTCTCCCTCGGCCGAGTTGAGCAGCGAGCTCACCGGCTTGGCGCCCAGGGCGCCGGCCCGGTTCGCGTCGGCCACACTGGCCCCGAAGGAGTAGTTGATCGAATGCCGTACCGTCTGCAGGATCATCGCGGCGACGGCGAGATACCAGATGCCGTCCGGGCCGCCCTCGCTCAACGGCAGCCCGGCGGCGTAGCCGAAGGCGAGCCCCACATAGACGACATACTCCTTCAGCCGGTCGGCCATGCTGTCGAGCCACGCGCCCAGCGGCGTGAAGGCGCGGGTGTAGCGGGCCAGCTGGCCGTCGAGGCAGTCGCAGGCGAACGACAGGTAGAGCAGCCCGGCCCCGGCGAGCTGCGCCCCGCGGTTGCCCGCCCCGAACCAGACCGCCGACAGCACGGCCAGGCCGATCGAGATGCCGGTAACGGCGTTGGGCGTGAGCTTCAGCCGGGCGGCAGGGCGGATGAGATGGCGGGTCCAGGACGAGACGAGGTAAGTGCTGACGAAGCCGTCGTCCGCCTTGACCGAGGTGTCGAGGCGGACCTGGGACTCGTCGACGTCGGCGAGCCTGCTGACCGCGGTGTCCGCCGAGACCTGGCCGGTCACCCGGTCGCAGTGGAGCTGCCCGATCCCGGCGGCGCGTACCTTCACCCCCGATCTGACCAGGCCCACCAGCAGCAGGTCGACCGCCTCGACGGTGGTGACCGGGCCGAGCTTGCCGGTCTCGGCCAGGTCGGCCAGCTCCTCGGCGACGTCGGCCAGCGCGATCAGGTCGGCCTGACCGGCCTGGAGCACGCCGCGGAAGGTGGCGTTGGCCTCGGGCACGAGGTGGAAGGAGCTGCCGGCCGCGACGATCTTGCCGCCCTCGACCCGCACCGGCGGCCGCATCGGCGCCGCGGTGGCGTCGTAGGAGACCAGGGCGCTCGTGTCGCGCTTGGGGTGCTCCAGGAGCAGCGAGAGTGCCTCGGTGTGGGTGACGAGGTCGGCGGGCAGCACGACCAGGGTCCCCGGCGCGGCGCGCGCGAGCTTGGCCACGCCGCGCAGGTCGGTGCTGAGGCCGCCGAGCCCGTCGTTCGGCGACACCACCTGGACGTCGAGGACGGACAGCTCGGCCAGCTGGCCGTTGAGCCGGTCGAGCAGTGTGCCGTCGGCACAGGACAGTCTGCAGGCGGGCGTCGTGGCGAGCAGCACCACCGAGGTGGTCGTGCTCTCGCGGGTCAGTGAATCGGTCACGGCGCAGGTCTCCTCCCGGTCGCGAGGGAGTGCGTGGACACAGCGTAGCGACAGGGCAACGCGATATCACGGAACCGGACCGTTACGCTCCCCCTATGGAATCTCGGCTGCGCTCGGTAGGGGTGGTCCTGGCAGGTGGCGTGGGTCAGCGTGTCGGGCTCAACACCCCCAAGCAGCTCATCAAGATCGCCGGTAGGACGATCCTGGAGCACACGCTCGCCCTGTTCAACGGCTCGCCGGACATCGACGAGGTCGTGGTGCTGATGGCTCCCGGCTACGCCGACACGGTCAAGGAGATCGTGGAAAGGGGCGGTTTCGACAAGGTCAGCCAGATCGTCGAGGGCGGTGCGAGCCGCCCTGAGAGCACGTGGCGCGCGCTCAAGGCCCTGGGCCCGAGGGAGTGCAACGTACTCCTGCACGACGCTGTACGGCCCCTCCTGGAGCCCCGGATCATCACGGAGTGTGTCAGGGCCCTGCAGACGCATTCGGCCGTGGGCGTGGCGATCCCGAGCTCCGACACCGTCGTGGTGGCCGCCTCCGGACCCCATGGCGAGACCATCCACGACATTCCCGACCGATCCCGGCTGCGGCGCGTCCAGACGCCGCAGTGCTTCCGCCTGTCGCTGATCCGCGAGGCGTACGAGCGGGCCTTCGCCGACCCCGACTTCGACCGGCGGCCGGCCACCGACGACTGCGGCGTGCTGCTGCGCTACCTGCCCGATGTCCCGATCCACATCGTGCCGGGCAGCGAGAGCAACATGAAGATCACCCATCCGGTCGACGTGTACATCGCCGACAAGCTCCTCCAGCTGGCCGCCACGAGCGCGCCCGTTCCCGACCCGAGGGACTACCGGGAGGCGCTCGACGGCCGGACCATGGTGGTCTTCGGCGGCGGCTCCGGCGTCGGCGCCGACGTCGTCGAGCTGGCCACCGGCCACGGCGCCCGCGTGCACTCCTTCTCGCGCACCCACAACGGCGTGCGGGTGGAGGACTACGACCAGGTGGCCAAGGCGCTGGCGCAGGTGGGCCGGATCGACTACGTGGTCAACACCGCGGACGTGCTGCACGTGGGCAAACTCGCCGAGGTCACCGACGAGACCATCGCCGAGACGGTGGGCGTCAACTACCTGGGCCCGGTCAACGTGGCCCGTGCCGCCTACCCGTACCTGCGCGAGAGCGCGGGCCGACTGCTGCTCTACACCTCTTCCAGCTACACCAGGGGACGGGCCGACTACAGCCTCTACTCCTCGACGAAGGCCGCCGTCGTCAACCTCACGCAGGCGCTCGCCGACGAATGGGCCCCCGACGGCATCCGGGTCAACTGCGTCAACCCCGAGCGCACCGGCACGCCCACGCGCGAGCGCGCGTTCGGCGAAGAGCCTCCGCACACCCTGCTCTCACCGCGTGCGGTTGCCCAGACCTCGCTGGACGTCCTCATCTCCGACCTGACCGGGCAAGTGATAGACGTGCGCCTGAACGACGCGTGACCCGCTCAGGCCGGAGTTTCCGGAAGGGCCGGCCAGGTTCAGCGCGATGGTCGAGCGAGTCTGCGCGGGCTCGTGAGGAAGCCCCAGCCCCAGGACATGTGCATGGCGGCGTACACGATCGGCAGTCTGGCCTTCACCGCCCCCGGCAGCCCGCTGCCGGTCAGGACGGACCCGGCCACGATCGCGACGGCGTAGCCGCCGGGCGCGATCAGCGCGAGGGGGAAGAACGGCGAGACGAGCAGGCCGAGCACGATCGCCAGCACCGCGGCGGGGGGCGCCAGGTAGCGCAGGTTGATCGTGCCCTCGTGGGTGCGCGAGACCACCCGGCGCCAGCGCCCGTAGTGGAAGTACTGCTTGGCCAGCGCCTTCACATTGGGACGGGGGCGGTAGGAGACCCGCATGCGCGGCTGGAACCAGACCAGCCCGCCGGTCTGGCGGATGCGGTGGTTCATCTCCCAGTCCTGGGCCCGCTGGAAGTGCTCGTCGTAGCCGCCGACCCGGTCGAGCGCCGCGCGCCTGAACACCCCCAGGTAGACGGTGTCGGCGGGGCCCGCCGTGCCGCCCACGTGGAAGGCGGCCGCGCCCACGCCGATCTTGGAGGTCATCGCGCACGCGACGGCCTTCTCGAACGGCGTGATGCCCTCGGCCGCCATGACACCGCCGACGTTGTCGGCGCCGGTCTCCCTCAGCGTCTCCACGGCGACGCGCAGGTAGTCGGAGGGCAGCATGGCGTGCCCGTCGACCCTGGCGATGATGCCGTTGCGGGAGGCGCCGATGGCGGCGTTGAGCGCGTTGGGCGTGCGACCTGTGGGGTTGGGCACCACGGTCACCCGCCGGTCGGCCGCCGCGATGGCGTCGGCGACCTCTTGGGTACGGTCATGTGAGGGCCCCACGGCGAGAACGACTTCGATCTCACCTGGGTAGCTCTGGGCGAGGACCATATCTACGGCCTCGCGTAGATGCCGCTCCTCATTGAGGACCGGCATGACGACGGAGATGGGCGGCCAGCCGTGCGTCTCCGCTGGCGCGTGCGGCGAGTCGGGGAACTGCTTCATGGCGGGGCTCACGCTACTGTACGAGCAGGGGAGGACGGCAATCCCGCGGTGGCACGAGGGGGGCAGGGCATGCGCGACCCGGGCGAGGAGGACGCTGGAGTGCACGTGGGCGGCGACGCCTACGGCGGCGTCAAGCTCGTGGGCAGGCGCACGCGCAGGCCGCTCAAGAGCGCCAAGGCCCGGCGCCGGAATCTGATCCTCTCGGGTGTGCTGTCCGTGGGCGTCCTGGCCGGCACCGGCGTGGTGTGGGCGACACCGAAGCGGATCGGCACGGTCGACGCGGGCGTGACCGAGGCGGCCCCCCGCGGCGCCATGAACATCCTGCTCGTCGGCGTCGACAAGCGCGACGACCTCACCCGAAAGCAGCAGAACGAGCTCAAGCTGGGCCGCGAGTCGGGCCAGCGCACCGACACCATGATGGTGATCCACCTGTCGGAGGACCACAGCAGGGTCACCGTGGTGAGCCTGCCGCGCGACACCTGGCTGACCATCCCCGGCAAGGGCGATCACAAGATCAACTCGGCTTACCAGTTCGGCGGCCCCAAGCTCGCCCGCCAGACCGTCGAGCAGGCCACCGGGCTGCGGATCAACCGCTACATCGAGGTCAACGTCCTCGGCTTCATCAACGTGGTCGACTCCCTCGGCGGCGTCACCGTCTGCACGCCCGTGCCGATCAAGGACCCCAAGGCCGGGCTCGACCTCGCGGCCGGCACCCACGAGCTGAAGGGCGTACAGGCGCTCGGCTACGCCCGCACTCGCGCCACCGCCCGCTCCGACCTCGACCGCATCGACCGGCAGCAGCAGGTCATCTCGGCGCTGCTGAACCGCGCGCTCAGCGCCAGCACACTGGCGAACCCGGCCCGGCTCAACTCGTTCGTCAACTCCACGCTGAGCACGATCAAGGTCGATCCCGACGACGACCTGATCGGGCTGGCCACCCAGCTCAGGGACGTCTCGCTGGACAACGTGAAGTTCGCCGACGTGCCGCTGGCCAACGTGGACTTCAAGGCGCCGACCGGGGAGTCGGCGGTGCTCTGGGACAAGCAGGCCTCCCGTGACCTGTTCGCCAAGATCAAGGCCGACGAGGACCTGTCCAAGCCCAGCCCCAGCCCCAGCTCGTCCGCCTCGTCGTCTGCCAAACCCACCATTCCGCCGGATCGGATCGCGCTCAAGGTGCTCAACGGCACGCTCATCACCGGCCTCGGCGCCCGCACCAAGACGGCGCTGGTCGCCGCCGGGTTCCACGTCTCCGGCACGCCGGGCAACACCAAGCGCAAGGACTACAAGAAGACGGTCGTACGTTATGGGCCCGGTCGCGAGGACTCCGCCCGCACGGTCGCCGCGGCCATCCCCGGCGCCGATCTCGTCCAGATGGACGAGGACGGCATCGAGGTGATCGTCGGCAGCGACCAGCCGAAGATCGGTAAAGTGAAGACCTCGACCACCCCAAGCGCCCAGCCCACAACTACGCCTGTAACCAAAACGGCGACCCAGAACATATGTAAGAAATAGGCATATCTGCCAGCCGTTCGGGCACGTGACAGCCATGGTGGTCAGGTCGTGGCGAGAGGAACCGCTCACTGTCTTGCATGCCGTCGGAGATCTCGACGTGGCCGGCGCCCCGCGCCTCCAGGCCGCGCTCGACCAGGTGCTGGCCTCCGCGGACCCCCCGAAACTGGTGCTGGATCTGACCGACGTGCCCTTCTGCGACTCCGTGGGGCTGGGTGTGCTGGTGGCCACCCACAACCACGTGCAGCACGCGCACGGCAGGCTCGTCCTGGTGCTCGCCCCGGGCATGATCAGTCATCTGCTGACGATCACGAACCTCGACCGGCACTTCGAGACCTGCTCATCGCTGCTGGAGGCACGGGCGGCGCTCGGGGCGGCGGCCTGAGATCGAGCGATGTGTGCTAAAGGATGTTCATGACATTCGGCGCGCATCTTCCAGCGGTCTCGTAGGGAGCCATTGACCTTGTTCGATCAGTTCCCCGAGCCTGCCCGCAGTCAACTGGCCACGGCCTTCGACGAGGGCAAGACGCGGCCGGAGTGGTGTTTCACGGATGGCCCGGCGCGGCTGGCGTTCTGGGCGCCCTACCGTGGCGCCGATCCGGTGATCACCTGGCAGTTCGAGCCCGGCCCCGACCCCGACCGCGCCGCCGGCCTGCTGCGCCGCGGCCTGTCGGAGATGGGCCTGAACAAGATCATCCACGACATCTCCCTCAAGCCCGGCCTCACCCCGCTCGTCGACCGAGCCGTCGAACACCAGGCGCTGCTCGGCGCCGGGTTCGCGATGGAGGTCGAGCGGCTCATGCTCGAATGGGCGGCCGGAAGCGACATACCGGTCGATCCGGGCCGGCTGACCTACCGCCCCGCCCGCGGCCTCGACGCCGCCTCCATACTCGACCTGCTGGTACGCATCTCGGAAGGGTCGCTCGACTACGACACGCAGGTGGAGCTGGCCACGGCCGGTGCCGAGCACGAGGCCCAATGGATGTACGACGACCTGGTCAACCGCAAGGGCAAGCCCGATTGGTTCGTCGTCGGCTACGTGGGTGACGACCCGGTGGGGCTGGTGGCGCCGGACGATCATTCCATCGCCTACATCGGCGTGGTGCCGGAGCACCGGGGCCACGGCTACGTCAACGACCTGCTGGCCAAGGGCACCGCGACGCTGGCCGAGACGGGCGTCGAACGTATCGTGGCGGCCACGGACGTGGGCAACACCCCCACGGCCAACGCGTTCCTGCGCGCGGGCTATGCGGAGGTCGGCCGGCTTTTCCGCTATTACTGGAGGAGATCTTGAAACTTGGTGTCATGTTCGACCGCGCCCTGCCGCCGGAGCAGCTGATCCCCTTCGCCAAGGAGCTGGACGGCACGACGGTCGACGACCTGTGGGTGGTGGAGGACCTGGGCTGGACCGGCGCCATCTCCTCGGCCGCCACCGCCCTGGCGGCCACGTCCCGCCTGCGCGTGGGCATCGGCATCACGCCCGCTCCCCTGCGCAACCCGATGCTCCTGGCCATGGAGCTGGCCAACCTGGCCCGCCTCCACCCCGGCCGCCTGGCCGCCGGGATCGGCCACGGCGTACGTGACTGGATGCGCCAGGTGGGCGTCGCGCCCCCGTCACCTCTGGCGCTGCTGGAGGAGACGATCACCTCGGTCCGCAGCCTCCTGCGGGGCGAGACGGTGACCCTGCACGGCCGCTCCGTACACCTGGACGGCGTCTCCCTGGTCCACCCGCCCGCCGAACCGCCTCCGGTCCTGGCCGGCGTCCTCGGCCCCCGCTCCCTCGCCCTGTCGGGCCGGGTGGCGCAGGGCACGATCCTCCCGGAGGGTTTCAGCCCCGAGCAGCTCCCCACCCTCGTGGGCCACATCGGCGCCCCGGCAGACCACGAGGTGGTGACCTTCATCCACCTGTACATCGGCCCCGACGCGCGCGAGGCGACCTGGGACGTCGCCGTGGAACAGGCCGGGTTCCTCAAGGTACGGCCGGAGGAGGTCGTCATGGCCAGGGGCTCCGCCTCGGAGGCCGCCGACGTGGTGCGGCAGATGTGGGCGGCGGGCGCCCAGACGGTGGCGGTACGACCGTTCGGCGCGGATCCGCTGTCACATGTGACGAAGCTCTTGGCGGCCCTGTAGCGCCTATACCGTCAGGGCCTTGGGGCCTGGAGGCTTGGGGACGTCAGCTGTTGTAGCCGCCGCTGCCGAACTCCCCCTCCACCCGCCGCACGATCTCCATGCTCCTGGGCAGGTAGGCGGCGTAGAAGTCCTTGCCGCACTCCAGGTCGTCGAGCGCGGCCTTGATCTCCCTGCTCAGGTACTGCCGGGCGGTGCCCACTGGAATACGCGGCTCGTAGTACTGCCCGGCGGGCAGCCCCTTATCGGGAATGTCATCGTTCAGGGCGATCCGCTTCTTCTGGGCCTCGAACTCCTCGCCACCCCGTTGACTCATGTCCACCGGCCTGAGGGAGGCCACCTGGTGTCCCTTGCCCTTGAGGCAGTCGCCCATGGCCGAGGCCAGGCCGACGAGCTTGGGGTCCGCGTTGAGGTCGCGGTCCAGCCGCTGGGCGATCAGCTCGTTCTCCTGCTTGGCCTGGTCCTCGTCGGAGTTGACGACCTTGCCGGTGACCCGCTGGAGCCCCTGCGATCTGCACGCGTTCAGCGCCTTGCTGTAGGCGACCCGCTGGGCGGGCGACAGTTGGTTCTTGATGCCGAAGTTGGGGCTGTCCGACTCGCGCCAGAGGACACGCTTCTCCCGCTGCTCGGGGTGGACGAAGTCGACGAAGACCCCGAAGCCCTGCTCCGTGCGCTCCTTCTTCATCGCCTCGTAGTCGCCCAGATAGGCCTTGTCGGCATCCTCGGAGATCTTCACCTCCGGGACCCAGGCGACGTACTTGAAGCCGCGCTGCTTCATGCAGTCCGCCACGACTGTCTGGATCTGCCGGGGCTGGTCGGTCTTACCGCCGCTCACGACAGCCGGGGCCACCGGCGGGGCGGCGGCGCAGCCTGCGGCGAGGCCGAGCCCCACGAGTGCCAGAGAGGATCTCTTGATCATGGCATAGCAAGATACACCGTTCAACGAAGTATGTATAGAAGGCGGCCGAACGGCGGATGCCCAATCAGTCGAATGGCCGATGGCGACGCCCGGCTGCCAAGCCACGATCGCCACATGAGGCGAATCACGGCAACACCCAAGGCACCCCTGACCGCCTTAGCGCTGGCGGGGCTGACCGGACTCATCGCACTGACTGGATGTTCAATAGAACTGGACGCCAAAGAGGTACACGCCGCCCAATCCTTCCCCTACAGCGGCCCCCAGCTCACCATCAAGTCCTCACTCGGCGGCCTCCGCATCATGCCCGGCACCGGCGCGACCGTGCAGGTAGAACGCTGGCTCCGCGGCAAGGCGACCAACGAGGGCAACGCGTCGTGGTCCCTGAGGGACGGCACCCTCCGCCTGAGCGCCAACTGCACGGTGGTCTTCGGCGACTGCGGCGCCCGCTACCACGTCAAGGTGCCACCGGGGACGCGCCTCGTCGTCGAGGGGGACGACGACGGCATCATCCTCCAGAACCTCACCCAGGACGTGGACGTCTCGAACGGCGGCTCGATCAAGGCGTACGACACCTCCGGCAAGCTCCGCCTCCTGAGCGACGACGCCACCATCACCGGCGAACGCCTCAAATCCCCCGACGTCCGCGTCCGCTCGAACACCGGCGCCATAGACCTGTCCTTTGCCACACCCCCCTCCAACCTGGACCTCCTGTCCAAGGACGGCCGGGTGACGGCGACCGTACCCGACGGGGCCTACCGGGTCACGACGAAGAGCCAGGACGGACGCGAGCGATCGGAGATCAAGAGCACGGAGAGCGACCGGACCATCGTCGCGAGGAGCGGCACGGGCGACGTACGAATCCTCGCCAAGTAGACCCCCTCCGACCGGCGGCACAGATCGATGTGCTCGCCACCGACGGTGACCGCGTCCGCCTGATCGGTGCGGCAAAGGCGACACTCGCTCGCCGTGGACTCCCCGGCCTCGAACGCCTCGACGCCATCCGCCAGTTGCTGACGCGGGAAGGCCGGGGCACGACCGAGACGGTCATCGCCCTGTTCTCCGCCACCGGATTCACTCCCGACCTCGTCGAGGCAGCGGGCTCTCGCCCCGACACGGTGCTCGTGGATCTGAAGCGGCTGTACGGGCTGAGCTGACCTGATTTCGCGTCGGCCACGATCGGGGCTGCCTCGCGAAATAGCCGGTGCTTCCTCTGAAGCTTGAACAACGCCCAGACATCAGCCCTGGTAGAGGCGGGTTCCTTCGAATTACAGAAGTACGTTTCCCGGAAGTGTACTTCTGTGAGCCGGCCACACCGTCCGGGTGACACACCAACGCCATGCACGAACATGTTCGTTACGAACATGTTCGTGATACCGTGCTCTTCATGAGCACGAACGACAGCGCCCAGCGGCAGCCTCCCCCCAGCCGACGGGAACGCCCGGCCAAACCCGCGTTGACCAGGCAGGGGATCATCGACGCCGCGCTGACGATCATGCGTGACGAGGGCCTGCACAAGGTGACGATGCGCCGTATCGCCACCACCCTCGACACCGGGCCCGCCTCGCTCTACGTCTACGTCCGCAACACCGAGGACCTGCACGCCCAGATCCTCGACGCCCTGCTCGGCTCGATCACGGTGCCCACGCCCGATGCCGGGACCTGGCGCGACCGCCTCAAGGCCCTGCTGAACAGCTACCGCGACGTGCTGTTCCAATATCCGGATATCGCCAGGATGGCGCTCTCCACCCAGCCCAGCGGCCCCAACTACATGGCCCTGGTCGAGGCGGTCCTCTCCGTGCTCGGCGAAGGCGGCGTGACCGGCCGGGCGGCGGCGTGGGGCCTCGATCTCTTGCTGCTGTATCCGACCGCGGCCGCCGTCGAGCACAGCCCGAGATCGGCGGCCCAGGAGGCCGCCAACCTCTCCGCACTGGGCGCGCAGATCGCCGCCGCAGATCCAGCTCGTTACCCGAACATCGCCGGACTCGGCGACGAGCTCATCTCGGGCGACGGGGCCAGCCGCTCCGACTGGGCGTTCCACGTCCTGGTCGACGGCATCCTCGCCGCCATCCCCCGTACCCCTCCCGTATAGGAGCCCAGCATGTCCGCACCTTCCATCGCGATCGTCGGCGCCGGCCTCAGTGGTCTGGTCCTGGCACGCGTCCTGCAGATGCACGGCATCGAGTCCACCGTGTACGAGGGTGAGTCCGCCGCCGATGCCCGCGGCCAGGGTGGCTTCCTCGACATGCACGAGGAGTCCGGCCAGTACGCGCTGCGCGAAGCCGGCCTCTACGAGCAGTTCCGCCGGCTCACCCAACCACAGGGCGAGACCCTGCGCATCCTCGACAAGACGGGCACAGTCTTCATCCACCACGAGCCCGAGGGCGGCTATGGCGGGCGCCCCGAAATCGACCGGGCCGCACTGCGCAACCTGCTCATCGAGTCCCTCGACCCCGGCCGTATCGCCTGGGACCACCGGGTCACCACGGCCCGGCGGCTCGCCGACGGCCGACCCGAGCTGACCTTCGCCAACGGCGGCAGCACCACCGTCGACCTGCTGATCGGCGCGGACGGCACCTGGTCCAAGGTGCGCCCCCTGGTCTCGCCAGCCACCCCGCAATACTGCGGAATCTCCTATCTGGAGCTGCAAATCACCGATGTCACGACACGCCACCCCGAATCGGCCGCTGTCGTCGGTCCCGGCAGCATGTTCGCCCTGTCCGACGACAAGGCCCTGATGGGCCACGGCGGCACCGACATCCACCTGGGCGCCTCACTACGGGTGCCGCAGGACTGGACGACCACCTCCGGCGTCGACTGGTCCGACGCGCCCGCGGCCCGCGAAGCCCTGCTCAAGGAGTTCGCCGGCTGGAGCACCGAACTGACCGACCTCATCCGCAACTGTGACGACACGATCGTCCCGCGACTGATCTACGCCCTGCCGACTGGCCACTCCTGGCCCCGAACCCCCGGCGTGACGCTGGTGGGCGACGCCGCGCATGTGATGTCGCCGTACGCCGGCGAGGGCGCCAACCTCGCCCTGCTCGACGGCGCCGAACTGGCGCTGGCCATCGTCGCCCATGGGGACGACGTGGAGGCCGCGCTGACCCAGTACGAGACGGCCATGTTCCCCCGCGCGACCGCCTCGGCCGAAGGGTCCGCCCAAGGTCTGGACATGTGCTTCGCCCCGGACTCGCCCCGCGCCATAGTCGACTTCTTCGGCAGCGCCGGCGTACCCGTGGAGGAGCACTGAGCCGCTCTCTCCTGGGACCCCTACGCGGCGGCGCGCTGGCCGTAGACATGGGCCGGCTGCCCACGGTCAGCCGTCCTATCCGCCGGTCAACCGGGCACGATCCACCGGGGCGGACATGCGGGCGAGACCGCTTGCGATCGTCAGCGGTCCCGCCCAGGGCATCATCAGCCGCAGTGCACACCAGACAAGAGGCGAGATTCATTCTTGACGCCCGCCTCGACAGTGATGCATTTGCCGGGAGCCGAGACGTACACGGGCCCGGCGTACTGCGGATAATTCCCCGCGTCGACGTCGGCCCACCAGCCAGCACCAGCAACCATGATCTTCACCGACTTCCAGGTGGTGGTCCCCGCCGTGGAGCCGTAGCCGTAGGTGAGGGCGCAGTTCTTGTTCGAGCTGGAGTTGTAGTGGACCTCCAGAGTGCCCACCCTCGTACCGGTCTCCGGGATGGCGTAGACGCCGACCCTGCTGTACCCACTGCCGCAAGGACCGGCCGCATCGGCCGACGTGGCCCCCGCCATCAGCGAGCCAGCGACCATGGCCGTGCTTGCCAGGGCAGCAAGTTTCGTAGGCATCAGTATCCTTCGTCCTTCCGGGTACGCCACTGTTCTCTCGTAAGCCCTATGGGCCTCACCGGCAAGACCGTACTACATTCAACGTAGTATAAACAGAGCTGTTCGCGTTCACGATCGACATAAGCGTGAATGAGCGGCGGTTATGCTTCCGACGTCTCGCATCACTTCTCGTACGCTCGCAGCAAGCCGATTCCGGTACTCCGACGGAGCGGCAACGGACCAGGACGGAGCGTGGAGGCCGCTGTGGCGATGCCCAAGAAGGGATCACGGCTCATCACCGTCGGCGACACCGCCTTCCGCTGGCGAGTCCGACACAAGCCCACCCACCGCCAGGGCGACGACTGGTCTCCTCTCACCTTCACAGTTGAGCGAGCCGAGCAGCCGGGGAACGTTCTTGTGGTGTCCCTCCCCTGCGCCCGGCCGGACAACTGGCAAGGAGAGCGAACAATCACCATCCGCCCCGTCCTCGTCGCCGGGTGTGTCCAGCGAGCCCTCGAACGGGGCTGGAACTCCGGCCAACAGGGCTCGCCATTCACCCTCACCGTTACGGAGGACGAACTGCCCGACCTCCTGGGCGAACCGCCGCAATACCTGATCCCCTTCCTCTGGGGCATGATCCCGGAAGGCGGCGGCATCGAAGACCTCCCCCGATGCACGCAGATCTGGAGCCGAACCGACGAGCAACCTTCTGATCAGTAGCCGAGGACGTGTTCGGCCTGGCCACAGTGACCGGCCCCGCCCGGGGGCACTTCCCGGGGATCAGCGCTGAACCACTTGCCATCGCCCAGGCCCGCCAGAACGCCACCTTCCAAGCACACGGCTTCGAAGCCGCCGCGGCGACCGGGATCGGCGCTGTCGCAGCAGGCATAGCACCCCGGCCTCCTTACCGAGCCAAGAGAGTTGACGTCGACTTCGCGCGCCCCTTCGGTTTCCTCACCGTCGACCGTCGAAGCCGACCGAAGGCCGAGACCACCGGAGGGTCCGCCAGCGCGGCAACGATCAGCTTGGCCACTTCCGCCGACCCCTGGACGGAGGTATCCACCTCCACGTCATAGCAGCCGTGCGCATGGACCGGCTCATCGAGTGGCGGCACCGAGTTCCTGTCGGTTCGTCCCCGCTCACGCCGTTCCACCTCCTCCAGGGGACATCGAATCCCCACGAACAGCACCGGAATCCCCTCAAACAGGGCGAGGTAGTGATCCAGCATCTGCGGTGTGATCACCGCCTCCGAGATCACGTCATGGCCGAGCATCGTGAAATTTCGCAGCATGTGCAGGTAGCCATCGAGCACTCGGCGGAAGAGCACGCCTCCGTGGTCCTGTTGCCAGCATCGGCGCGGGTAGCCACCACGCAGCTCGTCCAGCGACAGGTGAAAGAACGGCTCGGCCAGTTCCTGTCGCAGGGCCTTCGCCACGGTCGTCTTCCCGGCGCTCGGGGTTCCGTTGAGGAAGACCAGTCTCCCAACTCGTTGGGGGGCGGGACCAAGCCTGTGCAGGTGAGGTTCCATGGCTCACGGTAGGACGGCAGTACGCCGATGATCCACCCGTTTTGTCGATGGCCCTGACAGGCGCAACCGCCTTTTTCCTCATGTCTGGAAATGATGGGCCAGTCGCGTACATAGGCATGGTTGTCCGTCAAGTGAGTTGATAAGGAGACTTGCGATGGGAACCGCCCGTGGATGACGAGCGGCTGGCCAGGTTCGAGGCCATCTATAACCGCGCCTATGGCCAGATCACGGCATACGCCGTTCGCCGCTGTGAGTCGCCGCAGGACGCGGCCGACGTGGTGGCGGAGACCTTCACGGTCGCCTGGCGCCGGGTGGACGAGTTACCGGAAGGGGAGGAGGCCACGCTCTGGCTGTACGGGGTGGCGCGCAAGGTGCTGGCCAACCACTACCGAGGTGACAACCGCCGGCGGGCGCGCAGCGTCGAGCTCGATGCCGAGATGGCCGATCTCTACGGTGAGTCCCCGGACAGCGGGGTCGAGCTCGCCGCGATCGGTCAGGTCCTCCAGAGCATGTCCGACGATGACCGGGAGATGCTGTCGCTGGTCGCCTGGGAGAGCCTGGATCGCGAGGAGATCGCGACTGCACTCGGGTTGTCGCGCAATGCCGTACGCATCAGGCTCCATCGCGCCCGAAAGCGCTTCTCCCGGGCGCTCGCCGAGGCGGGTGTCCACTTCACGTCAGAGAGCCGGTTCGTTCCGGCGGAGAGGCCGCTGTGAAGAACATCGACGAGATCGACGCGATGAAGCCACTGGCCAGGATCGAGCCCGGTGGGCAGGGGGGCAGCCCGTCCGGCGCGGGGGCGCGGGCGCTGCTGGCCGCCATCACGTCGGAAGAGCCCAGCGCGCTGCCGGGCAAAATGAGAAAGCCCCGCAAGCTGGCCCTGGGGCTGGTGGCCGTGGTCGCGCTTGCCGCAGGTGTGGTGGTGGGCCCGGTCATGCTGGCAAACGGTTCCGGCGTGCCGACGTCCTACGCCGTGACCAAGACCGCCGACGGGATGGTGACCATCCAGATCCGTGACTTCCATGATGCCGCGGGCCTGCGGAAGCGGCTGCAGGCTCTCGGTGTTCCCGCCATCGTCGACCAGGTTCCGTACGGGCAGATGTGCCGCGAACCGCGCGGCAAGCACGTCCTGGACATTCCCCAAGGTCTGTACAGCCCCCCGAAGAACATTTCCGGCGAAACCAAAGGCTGGCAGATGCGGATCAACACCAAGCTGTTCAGACCTGGCCAGACCTTCGTCTGGACAATCAGCGCCAAAGCGAACGGGGAAAGCAGCCACACCTCCACCTATCTCATGGAGGGCCCGGTGGCGCCCTGCGAACCCGTGCCCGCCCCCATGCCGAAGAGGCACAAGCCGGAATTCGTTATCGCGACTGACAAGGGGCGGTCGCTCGAGGGATTCCGCGTGGATGAGAAGACCGTCGGCGAGGTACTGCCGGAGCTGAAGCGGCGCGGCAAGAAGGTCATCTTCCTGATCATTTCCATCCCGCCCGGGAACCCCGGGGGTTACGGCGAGGAGCGTACGCAGACCAAACCTGTCGGCGACGACTGGATCGTCTGGGAGGCGGAGGAGAACGCCAAGGGCGTGATTCGCCTGCTCGTCACGGACAAACGCTACGACAAGAATCCCGTGTACGGAGGCCCCCGAGACGCCGTCATCCCCACCGATTGACGTAGTGGCCGGGCGAGGACCGCGCCCGGCACTTTCTCGTGGTTTGACCCTATAATCGGCTCGACGACCTATGACGACACACGCCGAACCCTCACAAGACGCCTCCGCGCAGCTGGTTGACGTGTTCAAGGCGCTCGCCAACCCTGTACGGCTCCAGGTGCTCCAGTGGTTGCGCGATCCCGAGCACCATTTCCCGATGGAGCAGGCGATCGCGGATCCGCACGAGGTCGGCGTGTGCGTGAGCCACATCCAGGCCAAGACCGGGCTCGCGCAGTCGACCGTCTCCGCCTACATGGCATCGTTGCAGCGTGCCGGGCTGGTCCGCGCCACTCGCGTCGGGAAGTGGACGCACTACCGGCGCGACGAGGAGCGCATCGCCCGACTCGTCGACGTGCTCGGACGCTCGCTCTGACGACCTCACCAAACGCTCCCTGCGCTGCTACGTTTTGCCTCATATCGACAATATGCGATACTTCGCTGCGTTCCTGGTCATGGTTGAGGCGGTCACGTACCGTCGGATAAGCAGGAGGAGACATGGGCGCGATCGATGGGATGGATCTGGGGCGCTTCGGGGTCTGGACGTTCGACTTCGAGGACCAGCCCGCGAGCATGATGCGAGAGTCCATCCAGGAGCTCGAAGAGCTCGGCTGGCCGGCGTTCTGGATCCCGGAGCGGGACGGACGTGAGGCGATGACGCACGCCGGATTCCTGCTGTCGTGCACCGAACGCATCAACGTCGTCAACGGCATCGCGCGGATCTGGTCCCGCGAGCCGCGATGGACCCGGGGCGCGGCGTTGCTCCTGGCCGACGCCTACCCGGATCGCCACCTGCTCGGCCTCGGCTTCGGGGGCGAGCGGCCCGGGACCAAGCCGCTGCAGGCGATGACCGAATATCTGGACGAAATGGACGCGACAACGAGCGCCAATCCCGCGCCGCGGGCGCCAATGCGACGCCTGCTGGCGGCGTACGGCCCGAAGATGCTGGAAATGGCCCGTGATCGGTCCGAAGGCGCTCACACCTACCACGTGACGGTGCGGCACACGGCGCAGGCGCGGGAGGTGCTGGGCGGCAGCCCGTTCCTCGGCGTCGAGCAGGCGGTGCTCCTGGAAAGCGACCCGGACAAGGCGCGGGCGATCGCCCGCGAGCATCTGCACGTGTACTTCACGACGAAGTACAACATCGCCAAGTTCCTCCGCCTGGGCTACACCGAAGCCGACATCGACGGCGGCCGTGGCAGCGACCGGCTCGTCGACGACCTCGTGTACTGGGGCGACCTCGACACGATCGTCGGCAAGCTGCACCACCACCTGGACGCCGGCGCCGACCACATCGGCATCCAGGTTCTCGGCATCGAACCCGGTCAATCTGCCATGCCGCAGTGGCGGCGACTAGCCGACGCGCTGCTGCCCAAGCGCGCCGCCTAAGCGGTGTGCTCCGAGCACAGGCAGCCGACCCCCTTCTCGATCCACTCCGGGCCGTCCCACTCCGGATGCCGCGCGATCATCAGGGCCGCCACCTCTTCGGCGATCGTCTCCTCGCTCATGGCCGAGTCGCGGCGTACCCAGGTCTCGTCACGCAGCAGCTGCAGATAGTCCCGTACGTCGGCCAGGAGCTGAGGACCGCCCACGTCGCCATGGCCGGGCACCACCACCCGCGGGCTTTCGGCGGCCAGCCGATCCATCACCGCCAGCCAGCGGGTGCCCGACACATCGGTGTCATGCGGCGGGAACCAGGGAAAAATGGCGAACTGCCCAGCCTCCACCAGATCGCCGGTGAACATCACCCCCGCGTCCGGGACCGTGATCACCTGATCGCCTTTACTGTGAGCCCGGCCGGTGGCCCGCAACTCGACCACCCGACCGCCAAGATCCAGGTCATGCTCATGGTCGTAGACGACATCGGGAGTCGCCAATCGGACCCCCTCAAGCCGACGCGCGACCGACTCCCCAAGCCCCTTGAACATCTCGATATAGCCAGGCCCCTTCACCTTCAGGTCCTCGGCCTGCGCCTGGTTGATCAGGAACGTCGCCTCCCCCGCGAACACCTGAGCGCCGAACGCGTGCTCGGGATGAAAATGCGTCGTGGTCAGGTAAAGCCTGCGCCCGTTGGCGAAGTCGGCCGCGAACTTCAGCACGGTTTCGGCGTTCGCCGTACCCATACCGGTATCGACGACAAGGACCGAACGCGTGCCGCCGATGAGACCGATGTTCGGCACCAGCGGCACCCGCCGATTCGGAATCACCACCAGATCACGGGCGAGCTCCTGTACGTCCGTGAGCTGGACAACGGGGTCGGGCAACACAAACTCGGCCATACGGACTCCTCGGAAGCGGCAGATTTCGGTCTCCCCACTCCATCGCGAGACGCTTGGAGGCGTCCAACACCGATTCCGCACGCCCGATGCCGTACGGGTATCGTCGCCGCTGATGGACCTACGCACGCTGCGCTACTTCGTGGCCGTCGCCGAAGAGCTCCACTTCGGCCGCGCCGCCGTACGCCTGCACATGACACAGCCGCCACTGAGCCGGGCCATCAAGCAACTGGAGACCGACCTCGGCGCCGTACTGCTGCACCGATCACCCACCGGAGTCTCGCTCACGCCCGCCGGAACAGCACTCTACGACGAGGCGCGCACCCTGCTGGAGCAGGCCGATCAGGCCCGCACCAGGGTCGCCGCCGCGGCGGGCACGGCCACCATGACGATCGGCACCCTCGCCGACAGCGCCGAACAGGCCGGCACCCAACTCGCCGCCGCCTTTCGCCAGCGCCATCCAGGCTTGAACGTCCGCATCCGCGAAGCCGACTTCACCGATCCGACCACCGGACTGCGTTCCGGCCTCGTCGATGTCGCCCTGACCCGGGCACCGTTCGACGAAACCGGAATCACTACCCATGTCCTGCGCGCCGACCCGGTCGGAGTGGTCCTACGCGCCGACGACCCGCTGGCCGGCCGTGACCGCCTGCGCCTGGACGACCTCGCCGACCGCCGCTGGTTCCAGCTACCCAAAGGTATCGACCCCGTCTGGCGGGCGTTCTGGAGCCATCCCATGGGCCTGGGCCAGGACGGTCCGGTGGTGCGAACCGTCCACGAGTGTCTTCAGGCGGTTCTGTGGAACGGCACGGTTGGGCTGACCACGCTCGCCCACGCCCTTCCGGAGGGTCTCGTCGCGGTTCCGCTGCTCGACATGCCGCCCAGCCGTTTGGTGGTCGCTTGGAACAGCACCGACACCAGCCCGCTCATCCGCTCATTCCGGCAAATCGCCGCCGCTGTCTACCGCCGTGCCAGCTAGTTAGCGACAGTGGCTGTGGTTCTTGACGGGAGCAGCCACCGAGCCGCAGCTAACCGGATGTACTTTTCCCGCGACGGGCGGCCGGCCACTATGGACGCCGCTCAGGGGCTTGTTCCGCCGCTCTTAGCCGCAACTCTTATACCCGAGTTTCTGGAGCCCATATTCCGACCACAGTCGCTCCCTCCGGAACAGGCACCCCAAGTCGTACGCCTGGCTCACCCCCGGTATCCGTGCCAGCCGACGGCTCGGTGAGTCCACGTCGGCCTTGGGCCGCATCGACAGCCGGTAGGACTCCGGCATGTCCCGACATCTTGGTGACCGAGATGAGCTCCTCGTTGTCCGCGTATGTCTTGACGAAGTTCCGGTACGCCGTCCTCTGGTCTTCGAACACGTACGATTCGAGCCCGGGAACCCGCTCGATGGCGGCGACGATCGCCTTCCTCTCTTTGACCGTTACCGCCGACTTGTTCGCCTTGCCCCGGCCATGCAGGCAGGCAGGCATCGGCGAGCCCTTCGCGCATAGAAATACGGAGATTTCCGGCACCAACGGAGCATCGAAGTGATTCTTTGCCTGGTCGACGGCGAGCCCTACCCCTGGCCGCCGGTACGCCAAGAGCGTGATCCGGGTTCGGTCGGCCACTCCCGACACCCGCACACGGAACGACTCCGGCATGTCTTTGGCCCGCACACTCGCCAGCACCTTCTTCCGGCCGGCGAACTCCTGGCGGAAGCTCGCGTACGCCGCGGCCCGGCTCACGAAGCGCACCTCGGTCACCTCAGGCGTGTTCTTCAGGAACGTCTCGACGTCCCGCCTTTGCTTCGCCGTGGCGTACCGCTTGTGACACCCGTACGCGGGCGGCGTACATAGAAAGACAGCGATCTCCCGGTCGTCGCTGACCTTGATCTCCGGGGTCGGCTCCGCCTCGGCGACCACGACCGGCCCGGTCATTCCTGAAAGCGCCACGACGGCCGAGACCGTCAGGCGCCATAACCAGCGCTTCACTGCACTCCTCGTTTGACGATCAGAGGCTCGGAAACGAAGGCCCGCATCATCGCCTCGATCGCGATCCGCGGATGGACGTTCGCTGCCGGCAGTTCCCGACACTGCATAATCGCATCGATCCATTGGTGGCCGACCTGCTAGAGCACGGTGTTGAGTTCGCACGGGTCGCATGATCGTGCCAAACATGCCCCGTGTCACCCCCCGACTGCATCACCGAGCCATCCGATGGCATGCCATTCACCACCCCGGTTCACCACCGGACGACCATGACTGCCACCCGCGCTCTCACCACTCGCCCACGACGGCCTAACCGCCTCGGGCCGACCTAGCCTCGGGCTTTCGCGGTGAATTTTGCCAGGCTTGATCATTTACATAAGAAAGGTGCCTTTGAGCTGGGAGAATAGGGCTTGTCGAAGGTCCTGTCCGCACAAGATCAAGAGGCACTTTTCACGTGCAGACTATCGCGTCCCACCGCAAGATCAGTGTGTCCGCCGATGCTGACGGTCTCCTATCCCACGCAGGCGACCTGCTCCTCACCCGAACGCTGGCCATCACCGGCCTGGACCGAGCACTCTCGCACGAGCTGGAGCGGTGGCGACCCGCCCGCGCCATTCACAACCCGGGCAAGGTCATCGCAGACCTCGCCATCAGCCTCGCCCTGGGCGGTGACTGCCTGGCCGACATCGCGCTGCTGCGCGCTCAGCCCGAACTCTTGGGCCCCGTCGCCTCCGACCCGACCGTCTCCCGCCTGATCACCGACTGGCCATCGACTCAACACGGGCATTGAAAGCTATTCGCGCTGCCCGCGCCACCGCACGAGCACGCGCCTGGACTCTGGCCGGACCCGCCGCACCCGGAGCCGACGGCGAACTGATCCCCCTCGACATCGACGCCACCATCCTCATAGCCCACTCCGACAAGCTACAGGCAGCTCTGACCTGGAAGAAAACCTTCGGCTTCCACTCGATGACAGTCTTCGCCGACCACGGAGAAGGCGGCTCCGGCGAGCCACTGGCCATCGCGCTGCGGCCGGGAAACGCCGGCTCCAACACCGGCAGCCGCCCACATCGCCGCCGCCCACATCGCCCTGGCTCAACTGCCCCGGCACCGTCGTCGTCAAGTGCTGATCCGCACCGACTCCGGCGGCGGCCCCCACGAGTTCCTCACCTGGCTGAGCCGACCAGGCCGCCAGCTCGCCTACTCGATCGGGTTCACCCTCACCGACGACATCCAGCACGCGATCTTGCGCTTGCCGAAGACCGCCTGGACGCCCACCTATGACGCCGATGGCCAGCGCCGGCCCGGTGCCTGGGTAGCCGAGCTCACTGGCCTCCTCGACATGACCTCCCGGCCCAAGGGGATGCGCGTTATCGCCAGCAAGGAGGGCCCGCACCCCGGCGCCCAGCTGCGCTTCACTGACCTCGACGGACACCGCTTTACCTGCTTCGTGACCAACACCCGCCGTGGGCAGCTCGCTGACTTGGAGCTACGCCACCGCCGACGGGCACGCTGTGAGGATCGCATCCGCTGCGCCAAAGACACCGGCCTGACCAACCTGCCACTCCACGACTTCACCCAAAACCAGATCTGGTGCGAACTCGTCGCGTTGGCCTGCGAACTCCTGGCCTGGATGCAGATGCCGCCCTGCACGACACCACCGCGCGCCGCTACTAACCCAAACACCTTCGCCTGCGCCTGTTCGCGGTGGCTGGCCGGCTGATCCGCGGCGGGCGACGACTGCGACTACGCATCGCCGCACGATGGCCCTGGGCTCAAGACATCATCGCCGCTCTCGACCGACAACAAGCGCTCCAGACCCCGACGTGACCAGAGGCCAATCGCCCCGACGAACGAGAAAGGACGCCAGCGGGCCAATGGAACCCCGCACACCCGGCGCGGTCGCTTTCGCGCGACGAGAGCTGCCTCGATCTCGTCGCACAGAGGACCAATGGAGAGCCGAACCATAGGACAATGTGATGTGTTCGAACTATGTGGGTCACATTGCTGTCAGGTCATACATTTATTATACATCTTCACTCTCCTGCAGCTTAGGTTCAGCTCCGATCACGAGAGAGCCCGAGCAGTTTCTCGGAAAGTTGCAGCTCGTCCAATTGTGAAACATATGCCCTACTGGGGGCATAATTCGGTTCGGCGCCATCAAGGATATACCCATCCCATAAGCATGCATCTACACGTGAGGACTGTGGGCGATATGAAAATAAAGGATCATGTCGAGATCTGGATTTGAAAGTGAGAGACGTCTTGGATGCCAAAACCAGAGCAATTCCGTGAGTCTGGGCAAAGATTACGGCGCCAGTTTGATAAGGCGCGGTCGAAAACATAATTGCTTTATGCGCACCGACGCTTTGCTGTTTTTGATGAAGTATCTGCACAAGCTCACGCTTGATTGGATTAAGATGACGCTTTGCTTCTGCGAGGACCAAGAAGGAAAGACCGAAGAGTTGATACCGCACCGTAACGTCGAAATCATAAGTTCCATCCACGCCCCGTATGACTTCGTGCAGAGTGACTCTTAGATCCTCGACGGCGGGGATCATCGTCTGAAAGGTTCGTTGAACGAATTCCTCGAACTCGCCGGGCGTTGTGAGATCAGAACTCAAGTCCACGAAATATCCTCGAAACCACTTCTATTGAACATGCCTCGCTCCGTGTAGCTGGAGAATATTGCCTATGGCGACTGGAGGGTATCGATAGCACTCCTAATTGCCTCACACAGCCGCAGCGCGTCAGTTCGACTCATATTCTTAGGGCGCCATTCAAGAAAGAAGGTGAATGCGCCTTGTCTCCCAGGATGTCGGGTCGCCTGATCTCTAAAGGGAGCCAACGACGCATCAATCCTGCGATTTAGAATCAGTCGCATTCTCTCATTCGACATGTTCTCCATCGCCATACGGGTCGATGGTAGGAAATGGAGAGACAGGATCCGCCCTACTCCGGAACGCAATCTTGGTGCATCCCTCCACTCCGGGGTTATCTCCCAATTGCCAGTTGCGTTAAAGAATGAGCCGAAATGCCCCTCTGGAACTCTACCTGTGATTTGAAACGCTACTTCATTTACGTATTCGTCGGGCTCAAGCTTTTTATCATTGTCCGTGTAAGTGAGCTCCTGTATTACTTCGCTTAAGTAGGCAAGGATAGTCTTGAAGTCGCTGATGCGATCCTCTGGAGCGAACTGAACACAACCTCTATAGAGGTCGACGATGAGCCGGGTAGCCTTTGCCGTGCACGAGCTGAGGAGTCGCCTATGAAGCTTCTCGACATTCGTGTCAATGTTCAAAGGCTCAGGATCGGCATTCATGAAGCAGAAGTACAGCAATTGACCGAAAGAATAGACATCAAGTGAAGGCGTTCTGCTGCGTGCTGCTTTGGGATTGAAAGCTACATACTGCTCCGGCGCAGCGTAATAGACTACACCCATTGCTGTTTTGGTTGCTTTCTGCGTTTGCGTACTGAACCATGCGAGATCGAAGTCGGTCAGGAACGGCTCATAAATACCATCTTCTCGGAGGGAACAGACGATATTCTCGGGCTTTATATCGCGATGAATGACTAGATGCTTATGCGCATCGGCAATAGCATCTGCGGATGCCTGCAAGATGCATAGGATAGAGACGGGGTCCATAAAGGTACCCGGTGCGAGATCACGCAAGTTGTCGCCCTCGACGTAGTCCATTACGAACCCTGGCGGACAGGTACTGTAATCATGAACTTTGACGATACGGTCATGATTCAGCATACGCATGGCGTCATAGCCGTTTTTGAATCTCTTTACTTTCTCACGGTCCGACAGTTCGTTCACGTGATACAGCTTGTACGCCTGCCGCCCGCTTTTTCCGTCGGCTATAAGCCAGACTTTACCGAATCCGCCGCCGCCAATTTCCTTCTCGAGCACACCCCAAGGGGTCCGGATGCCCGGTTCAACTAGACCTAGTTCGGTTTGATAGCGGATTAGGGTATTCTTTGCGCTCCTAAATCCTTCCCTCTGCGAAAGCCCTTGTATCTGCTCTTTGCGGGCGAACCAATCGCTAATTGATTCAAGCCTTCTGCATGCGTCAGCGTAGCCGGAGGCACGCCATGCATCGATAGTGGCACTGCGGAGCCTGTTATATTCTTCGAGATGTACTTGAGCTTCCAGCTCTATCCGCTCATATTCTTGCTCGGGACGTGGTGGCGACAATACTGGTGTTAGTCTGCTACCGAGTATTACCCGACCTGTAACCCGCCCTCCGAAGACAGGATCTTGATACCAAGTGTCAAGGCTGGCCATCTCGCGGGAGACAACTTCATACAAGCTGTGGACGGTGACGTCCCCGGTGTGGTCGGCTGCATAACCCAGAAGTGCTTCGAGAAGGTGGAATGTGAAAATACCATGCCCGAGGTTCGCGGTTTCCCATGCACGTTGATCAGACGCGCATGCCGCGATGACTACAGCGGAGGGATCTGATTGTCTTAGAACGTTATTAATGTCTGTATTAGCTACTCGTCGCGTTGACCTTCCAGCTACTGGCGTGCTAGCTGCCTCCCCTGCATGGCAGCAATCCAGGATGACAACAGTGCTGGTACTTGATCCGGGAGCTGGCTGAAGCAACTGCATCAGCGTGACCAGTGAAATCCCTTCGTCGAACTCTTCATTGTCGAACGTGACAAGAAAAGTTCCGAGGTCGTTGACTGCCCCATGGCCAGCGAAGTAAAAGAGGATCAGGTCTGCCCCCGAGGTCTTCGCATCAACAAGCCAGCGTAATATCGCCTGTCTTGTGACCTGTTGGTCCACAATCGTGGTTACATCGAAGTCGTATTCCGGCTCAGATAGAACTGCTGCAATTTGGTCAGCGTCATGCGCACAGCTATCTAGCTGTTCCCATCGTCCCTCGTATGAGCCGACGCCAGCCACCAAAGCTATCTTTCTGCTCAACAAGCGCTCCTTGCCGTCGATCCCTGCCGTGCGGCAGCTTAGACCAAAAGCCTCTAGTCAACACTGATATGCCGCGTATTCGACCCTTCGCGCGGTTCGGCATGTGGAGTTTGAGACGAATGCGCCTTCTATGCCTTTTCGTGTGCGATCGCGAAGTTTAAGACGGCCGTGATGATTCGGCACCCCTTGAACAGATATTATAGTCGGTACAATTTAGGTAGATAGGGGTCAAGAACGTGCCTCGAGCTAGCAGTGATCGGCTTGGGTGCGCGATTCTGCGCGGGCCTCGCAGGCTGCGACCGACCGAAGAGCCGCAGCGCAGACCGTGGGGGCCCTGCGCCCGTGCCGCCAACGGCGGTGCGGGCTTGATGCAAGGCCGCGTAGTTAATGGGGGTGCTGTCGTGTCAAGGCAGCGTGTAGGTGCCGCGGCCGACCTTGCGGATGATGCCTTGACGTGCCCATTGGCTCATCTGAAACGCCGAAGCTGTGCAGATCAGGAGCGTCGATCAGCTGCCCGACTTCTCGTGAGTGCCAAGAGCGGTCCGGTTCGGCGTTGAACAGGGCGAGGACCCGTTCTTTGCGTCCGGTGCGCCGGGGTGTGGCGGTTTTCGCGGTGCGGGGTGCGGGTCGGGTGGTGTCGGCCAGATGGCGGTCCAGGGCCCATGCCCTGGGTGAGGTTGGGGTCGAGGGCGGTGGCGTGGTGCGGCCTTGGTGGATGATGAACTGCAGTCCGGTGATGGCGACGCTGCCGGGTGGCCGGTCGTCGCTGCGGTGGGTGTGATACCGGGAGATCGGGGATTTGGCCTTGCGGATGCCCAGCCGCCGGCGGCGTGGGGGCAGCAGGCTGGCCATGACCGCCCGGCCGATGGTTCCCAGGACGTCGATGTCAGCGGTGCCGGGCAGAATGGCGTGAGCGGTGATGACCTGCTCGCGGGCAATGTCCAGGGCGGTGGTGAAGCACGCCCGGTCGGGGTCGGTACCCGGGCTGGTCTCTACCGCGTCGGTCATGGCGCGGCGCAGCACCTGGTAGAGGGTGAGGGCGGCCCACATCTCCTGTTCGACGCCGGTTGGGTCGCCCGAGCGCAGGACGGTGCCGGTGAGCAGGGTGTGCCGCAGGGCCAGGTAGGCCGATTCGATCTCCCAGCGCTCGTGGTAGAGCCGGATCAACTGTTCGGCGGGGTCGGTGCGGTGGTCGGTCAGGGTGGTGACCAGCCGATAGCGGCCCTGCACGCGGCGGCCGTCTGCCAACGTCACGATCACTTCGGCGTCGATGATGCGAACCTGGAGACCGGCCAGCACCGACAGGAACGACCCGTCAGGCAGCGGGGCCAGCACCGGCGGCCGCCGGCCGGTCCGGATACGCACCAGCAGAGCAGCACCCGTGGCGGCGACCTGCTGCAGAAACGCATCAGCGTCGAACGCCCGGTCGGCCAGCACTAGCAGCGCTCCTATGGGGTGCCGCTGGAGGTGCTGACCGACAACGGTAAGCAGTTCACCGGCCGGTTCGGCGGGCCGAAGGCGGGCGAGGTGCTGTTCGACGGATCTGCCGGGAGAACGGCATCAAGCTGCGTCACACCCCGCCGCGTACTCCGACCACCACCGGGAAGATCGAACGGTTCCATCAGAGCGTGCGCCGGGAACTGCTGGCCGAGGCGCTGCCGTTCGCCTCGATCGAGGCCGCTCAAAGTGAGGTGGACGCGTTCGCCGAGCATGACAACACTGCCCGTCCGCACCAGGCGCTGGACATGGCCTTTCCCGCCGACCGCTTCTTGGTCGAGCGCGGCGATGGCCAGTGCCGGGCCGAGCGGGGTCTGCCGCTGCGCCTGCCGGCCAGCCTGTCCATGGTGACCGCTCCCGCTCCTGAAGCCGTTCCTGCGGCCCTTCCTGCTCCGACGCCCGCCCGATCCCCCGGTCCCTGCCGCCGATCAGCCCGGACGGCCCGAGCCCATCCTGAGGACCACGATCGATCCACTGTCGCGCCAGGCAATCGAGGTCGATCGGATCGTGCCCGCCTCGGGCAATCTGTCGATCGGGGGCCAGCAGCTGTGGCTCGGCCCCGACCGGGCGGGCATGCCGATCACCTTGTGGATCAGCACTCAACGGCTGCGCGTGTTCACCACCAGCGGCGGTCGGCTCAAGAGCGTGGCCTCCCGGCTGACCGTCAAGGACCTGGCCGCGCTACTCGCCTCGAGCCGAGCCCGCCCGCCCGGCACCGACCGAGCCCATCTCCGGTCCTCCGATCGCGGCGAGCGTCGTCGAGGTGGATCGGCAGGTCAACTCGATCGGCACCATCAGCCTGGCCGGCCGCGCCCTTGTGCATCGGCGCCCACCTGGCCGGCAGCGGGCGCTGGGACGGCGTATCGCCCAGGAGCGTAAGCGGCGCGGCCTGTCGCAGGCCGAGTTGGCTCGTTTGGTGGATCGGTCGGTGGCGTGGATCTCGCAAGTGGAGCGGGGCGTGCGCAAGGTCGATCGCATGTCGGTGCTGGAGAAGGCCGCCGAGACGCTCGATGTGCCGCTCTCGGAGCTGGCCGCCGAAGCGCCCGTGGTCGCCGCCACCAATGAGGAGGTACTGGGAACGGCCGGGGGGCGGCTGGTGTTGTCCGGCGCCCACTCTTTGCAGGCCACGTTGCACGCCACGCCCGTGCCGGCCACCGATCAGCTCAAGCCGCAGGTAGATCACGCGTGGGAGCTGACGCATCAGAGCCGCTATATCGAACTGACCGAGTTGCTGCGCGGTCTGGTGCCCACCTTGGGAGGGCGCGGTGCGATCCGCGCCTGCCGAACGCCAGGCCGAGTTGTTCGAACTGCTGGCGGTGACCTATCAGGCATGCTCGGCATCGCTGGCCAAGCTGGGCGAGCCGGATGCGGCGTGGATCGCGGCGGATCGGGCCATCGGCGCGGCCGAGCGGGCGGGCAGCCCGTTGCTGATGGCGGCGGGGGCGTTCCCGCTGGGGTTCGTGTTCCTGGGGGCGCGTCACTTCGACCAGGTGGAGGAGACGGCGCGCACGGCTGCTGAGGCGCTGTGGTTCCCGACCGATCAGGGCAGCGTGGAGGCGATGTCGCTGTGGGGCGGGCTGACCTTGCAGCGGGCGGTGGCGGCCTCGCGGATCAATCAGGCCGATATGACCTACGAGCACCTGTCACGAGCCCGCGAGATGGCGGCGCGGGTTGGCGAAGGGCGCAACGACTACAACACCGAGTTCGGACCGGCCAACGTCGCGCTGCATGAGGTGGCCGTGGCAGTGGAAGTGGGCGACGCCGGTCACGCGCTGCGCGTCGGGGCCGCAGTGGATACCTCGACGCTGTCGGCAGAGCGGCGGGCGCGCCTGGCCATAGACCTGGCACGGGCGCATGCGCAGCGTCGTCAGGTTGATGAGGCGGTGACGCAACTCCTCGAAGCTGAGAGCATCACGCCTGAACAGGTACGTAACCATCGGATCGTCCGCCAGCTCACCTCCGACCTGTTGTCGATGCAAGATCAGGCTTCAACTGAACTGCGTGAATTGGCTGAGCGGGTGGGGGCGTAATCGTCTAACGAATCGGCGAAGCGGGTTTTTGGCTGGGGGTTTGGGGGGCCGCGCCCCCCAATGTCACAGCCCGAGCCCCAGGCGCGAAGCGCCCCCGACGAGGACCACGCCTGTAAAGCCGGGGGCTTGGGGGGTCGCACCCCCCAATGTCACGGCCTGAGCCCCGCGAAGACGATGCTTGTAGGGCTATTTGAGGAGCTGCCTGGCCATCACCATGCGCTGGATCTGGTTGGTGCCCTCGTAGATTTGGGTGATCTCCGATCCCCTCCATGCCCACCTGCGAAAATCTGTCGATCGGGAGCCTGACCAGGGGTTACTGTTGCGGCTGGCTCTCATCGTTTCTCGCTGTTCTCGGCCATCCCACGGAACAGCGACGGAACAGAGCAGGAGGTGGCCTGATGGCGATCCCGAGGAAGGGCTCGCGGCTCATCATCGTCGACGGCACGGTACTCCGCTGGCGCGTCCGTCGTAAGCCTACCTACTGCCAAGGAAACAGCTGGGGCCCGATGACCTTCGCGGTGGAACTCGCCGACGCGTCGGGTCGCGCTCTTCTGGTGTCGCTTCCCTGTTCACGGCCGGACGCATGGCTGGGAGAGCGGACGATCGCCATACGGCCGGCCCTGGTGGCGGCGGCCATACGTATGGCGCTCGGTCAAGGCTGGGATCTACGGCAAGCAGGCAACGCCTTCGAGCTTGCACTCACTGATGAGGACCTGACCGAGTCGATGAGCGGCCAGCCGCCTGCGTACGGCGTCCCCTTCACGCGGAGATAGCTTCCTCGGCGACCAGCACGACCGTCTGCCTTTCAGGCGGGACAACCGCCCTGTTCGAATGATGGAGACCGTGATCAGGCGCATGTGGATGGCGGCGCGCATGCGTCGGTGTGTGGGGACGTTGCTGTCAGCGCTGCTGTCACCTCAGCCATGGTCACCCGATCGCCCCAGCCCGTACGACGGGTACCGAAATCCGCGATCGTCACGGCCTTAGCCACGGTGGTGCCCATCTGATCCATAGGGAAGGGTAGGCGCATCGTCGGCCGCTCTTCGTCCTGCTCGGCTGGTAGATACGGGCCGGTTGGGTGTGATCGCGTGAGGCGGGGTTGCTGTACGTGCGGCTATATCGGGTGCTTGCTGTGGTCCGTACAGGCAGACTTGGTGAACGTGCACACCGCTCCCTCCTCGTCGCAGGCAGGATCCGCGTCTGGCCCCACTGGGGATGGCGCGGCCCTCAGTCATATCAGGGATCAGCATGTCGTCTCACAGGTGCTGTTGAAGCGCTTCACGGTCCCGGGTGTAAGGGGCAGCGGAAGGCGACTCACGAAGTTCAACCTCGAGCGGCCGGAGGGCACGCACAAGCTCAAGCCTCCGAAGGCATGTGCCTATGACGAGGACTTCGTCCCGGTGGATTCGGTTTCCATCGAAAACCTTTGGGCGCGTACCGAACAACGTGCACCACAAGTCTTTAGGGCCATCGACAGGGGCAATCCGTTCGCCGAGGCGGCAAATGCGTCAATTCTTCGAGACTTGATCAGCGTTCACTTCGTTCGATCGTTTCGCTACAAGAAGATCCACCAAGAATCGTTCCATCGCGTCTATCAGAATTTGCGCGACAACATGCTCGGGCGACGCAAGGAACTGGTGCGCGCAGAAGCACTACGCCAGACTGGCTTGCATCTGCCGGATGTGGCACTGCCGGCCTTCCTGGATCCAATCTTGGAAGAGTCTCTTCCCGCGAAAGGCTTCGCGGGCGGACAGCTCTTCAGGCAGAACATCGAGGAAATGTTCAACAAGGTCCGAGACCTGATCGCTACATGGCAGCCCGAACTACTCACCGCCAGGACAGGACAATTCATCATCGGAGACAACCCGGCAATCCCCGTCAGGTTCGACCCGAACAATCCCAACGCTCCTGCCTACAACATGGCAATAAGAGATGCGCACAGCGTTGTCCTGCCGCTCGGCCCTCGACACCTGATGGCTCTCGGCCCTCAGCAGCTGACAGCCGAAGTGGAGAAACCTGTTGTCGAACGGCTCAACCAGCTGCAGGTCCTCGCCGCCTATCGGCACGTGTTCTTCAAACCAGACCAGGACACAGAGAGATTCGTCAGGATGGCCTGCCAACTCAGATCATCGTGAACGTCCCTCGTGTGCCAGGTGCGCCAGCAGGCCGTTGCATGCCGCTTCCTCACATCGCGCCGTTTTCGCCCTGCCCCACGCCTATGGCGTGTAGAGCCCCCGTTTGTATGGCGACGCCACGACCTGATCGACCTGGTGCTTCGTGTGCGTTGCCTGCTGGGATGGTCCGCCGTGGTCCATGAGTGTTCGGCGGCGTTCGCCGCCGTTGTCACGCAGGCCTGCGCTTCCACCTGCCGTTTCTCAACACCTCGCTACGCCTGTGAACTCCCCATTGCCTTCTGATCGACGGTCTGACGACCACCTGTTTACAAGGGACTGCGAGATTGTCCACGTGCATCCACGGCTGTCACGAGTGCCTGCTCAGGGGCTCTCTCAGCTTGATCGGCTTCCAAGGACGTACACGGGTGTCCAGGGACGGTGTTTGCAACGCTGTTAGCAAGATCTGATGGAACCTGCGAAGACGACCGTGTACCTCGGCTTCACTGAGCCGGTCACTCAGCGCGCTGCACTGCAGGCACGAGTCAATCTTCGGCGCCTCCTGGCAGACCGCGCACCGCGGCTTCACCGAGTGGAGCGCTGCGGAGTGTGGGCCAAGCTGCATCGGATCCTGCTGGATGAGCTCGGCGCCCGCGGCGAGGTGGACTGGTCACGGTGCGCGATTGACTCCGTCAGCGTGCGGGCGGCCGAAGGGGGAGTTCGCCGGCAAGAAAGGGGTCGAAGATCCACCTCATCACCGATCGGAACAGTCTGCCGCGTATGCCCGCCCGGGCGCCGGCCTCAGCGCCGTGCGGGTGGGACGTCCTGAATCGGCACCTGGGAGCCGGTCGCGACGTCGACCACCGGCCGTCCGCCGAGCGGCGTGCGCAGTTCGACCCGCACCTCCCTGCGGAACCCGATGTCCAGAGCCACTTCCCGGCCACTCCAGTAGAGCCAGGGCCGGCAATCGTCGCGCATCTCGATCCCGATGGCGACGTCCCTGGCGGATTCCCGGACCGCGGTGTCCGTCACCTGTTCGCAGAACGTGCCGTCGTCTTGTGGCGGGCCGACGATCACTTGTGCGGTCAGCGTCCGGCCGTCGGCTGACACCCGCAGAGCGTCGACGGGCCTGTGTCCCGACGTGTTCACTCGGACGTTCAGGACCAGCACAGCGCCCACGACGACGAGGGCCAGCGCGAGCACAACGGCGGGTTTTCTGGACCAGGTGACGGACATGGGTATATTTCCTAGTTGCGCTTCATGATGCGATCACCGAATGCGAGACCGACATCATGGATATCCGTGAAGTATGCCTCACAGTTTTCAGTCATGTCCGTGCCGTCCTCGTTCTTCAGCGAGCCGTGGTGAATGCCCTTGGCCACGACGTAGCCGTCGCTCGAACGAATCGTGTAGACAGGTGCCCCGGAGTCTCCGCGTTTGGTGCACCGGTTCGCTCGCGTGCCGCGCTGGACCCACCGCGTGGTCTTAGTCCCGTTCTTGATTTTCCAGCCGATCCCGGCCACCTTCCAGTTGCAGGTCTGGCCGCTGTTGACGCCGCCGACGCAGTAAAGGTCGCCGTCTTGGGCTCTGCGAGACCAGCGTCCTGCCACTGAGCGCTTGTCCGATGACCCGGCCGGGCCCACGAAGATGGATGCGGTGGAACGGTAGTCGACGTGGAGGCGAGCCACATCGCCATAGTAGGTGGACTGGCCGGGCAGCTTGACCGTGCCGACTCGAGTGTCCCAGTTGCTGTCTTCTTCCGGGTACACGCTGAGCGCGCCCAGGATGTTCCCGTCCACCCGGCGCGCGACGCGTCCGCCGTTCATCGGCATGCAGTGACCTCCGACCAGCAGCAGCATGTCCGCGGCCTTGCCCCAAGCCCATCCTGTGGTGCACTCACCGCCGGGCGAGCCGAAGTACCTGCTGCCGCCGTTGATGTAGCCGTCGGTGTCGTTATCCCGGCTGTCACCGGCCATCGCCGAAACCGCCCTGGGGCCGCTTCTCGTCAGTACGTCCGCAGCCGGCTGCCGTGCACTCGGCTGAAGCCAGATGGCGACCGCGTTGAGCCCGTACCTCGCCGCCAAGGCTTGCCGGAGCTCCGGGGTGACAGAGGGGGCCTGGAGGACCACCAGATTTCGTTCGGGCCAGATGAAGGCGCTGACGAGAAGGTCCGCACTGGGCATCTGTTCGGTGGTCAAACCAAGGACCTCGTCCACGATCTCGGTCAACCTGGCGGCGCTATTGGCGACGTCGGGGGTAGTTGGTGAGAAGGTGAATGGCTCGCTCAGGTTCGCAGGCCCGTCCCCGTCGTCTTCACCCACTTCGCCGACGTATTCTCCCGCGACGCTCCAGTCCGTCGCGCCGTTCGCGAGGTAGGCGGTGCCGCTCAGCGGCGCTCTGCCGATGTCACGCCCATCCGCAGTGGCCGCGGGAACGGTGACCTGCCCGCTCACCATGTCCAAGCTGGGCGCCCCGAGCGCGGCGGGGTTGGCGTCCACGCGGTCCTGGGCCACGCTCAGAGCATGCGCCTGCGCCTCGGCCATCTGTAAGGTGTTCGACTTCCAGTTGGCGGGTGCCGTGAAGACCTCCACACCGCCGGATCCGGCTGGCTGGACTGTGACCGGGCCCTCAAGCGGAGAGAAAGTCGCCGAGAGCATGGGCACGTCCAGCCCGTCGGGGTTCTCGGAAGAAGGGTAAACGCGATAGTTCGCGCTATTGTTCTCGTTCGGCGACATGAGAACCATGCCGTAGTTGGCGGCGTCCCCAGCCCACTGACGGGCCATCGCGGTGACGTCCCAGGTCATTGTCCGTGACTCTTGGTCCACACCGCTCGGCCCAACCCCTCTGCGGCCGTTCCGTGAGCTGGATTGCCAGAGCCGTTCCTGCGGCACTACGACCGCGCGACGGGCTGAGACGCGGCTAACGGCGGGCAGTTCACTGGGCGGTGCGGACCTTCGTGTGCTCTACGATCCCGGCGGCGATCACTATGGCCTGCGTGCACCGCACGCTGAAGTAGGAGTCGTAGCCCACCGCAGAACCGCACACCCTCTCCTGATCACCTCGTACGCCGTCGACTCACCGCGTAGCGGCAGCGGGCCGGGGACGGAGTGTCAAGCTTGGCTTCGCGTGTACGTTCGCCGGTCGCCGTTTCTCGATCATGTGTTGCTCTGCGGTCAAAGCCGGGCTTGATACGGAGGAGCCGGTCTGCTGGGCTTGCCTGAGTCGATGGTGTGCGAGGTGATCAGCCCCCAGCCACCCGTCAACGTCCAGGGCCGTGTTGCGATCACCTCGGTGCCGGAGTGCTCCCGCCGGAGGCATGCTTTGACCTCATCGGCTCGGTCTGAGGTGCCCTAGATCTCCCGGACAGCTCCCCAGCTAGGGTTGGGGTGACCGGAAGGAAGTTGCAGCTGGCACGGCGTAAGGGCCCTTACTCCCAAGCGTTCAAGGACGAGGCCGTCCGCATGGTGCTGGACGGGGATCGTCCGGTGTCGCATGTCGCCCGGGAGTTGGACATCCACGACACCACCCTGCATAACTGGGTGAATGCGTGGCGGCGGGAGCACGGAGGCGACGTCCCGGCTGTTTCCGCGAGAAAGGCCGGGGAGAAAACCGAGCGGGAGCTCGAGCTGGAGCGGGAGAATCGCAAGCTTCGCGAGGAAGTCGCTTTCCTGAAAAAAGCGCTGCCTTCTTCGCGGCCGAGAATCGGTGACGGCCAAGTACGAGCTGATCGACGCGGAGAAGGCCAACTACACGATTATTGACATGTGCCGGTGGCTGCACGTGTCGCGGTCGGGCTTCTATGAATGGCGGAGCCGTCCGATGTCGGCGACCGCGGAACGGCGTGAACGGTTGAAGGCGAGAATCGGCGTCGTTTTCGAGGATAATCATGAGACGTATGGCTATCGGCGTGTCCATGCGGAGCTGCTGCGCCAGGGTGAGGAGGTGAGCGTGGAGACGGTCCGGCTGTTGATGCGCGAGCTGGGTCTGGTCGCCTGCCAGCCGGCACCATGGCGGCCGGTCACCACCGACGCCGACGAACATCATCGGATCCCGGACCTGGTGGAGCGGGACTTCACCGCTGAGGCGCCGGGGACCAAGTTCGTCGGGGACATTACCTACATCCCGACGTGGGAGGGATTTCTCTACCTGGCGACGGTCATCGACTGCTGTACCAAGAAGGTGGTCGGATGGGCGATGGCCGATCATTTCAAGACGCCGCTGATCGAAGCGGCGATGGACGTGGCAGCCGTCAATATCCCTATCGCGGAACACGCCATTTTCCATTCAGATCGCGGTTCGAACTACACCTCGGAGGCGTTCGCCAGGAAACTCGCGAAGATGGGGATGCGGCAATCCGTTGGCCGGACGGGCGTGTGCTGGGACAACGCGATGGCCGAGTCATTCTTCTCCGCGCTGAAAAATGAATGGCTGAGCAGGTTCACGTTCACCACCCGCGACAAAGCGCGCCGTCAGGTTGTCCGCTACATCGAAGGGTTCTATAATCGTAAGCGCCTGCACTCAGGACTCGGCTATCGGACTCCACAAGAAGTCGAGGACCAGTACCTGACACTGCGGTACGCAGCGTAGGCCAGACCGCCAGACGCTGTCCGGAATCTTTGGGGCCCCTCACTGCCAGCGTGATCCCGGCACCGGACAAGGACACGCGCCAGCGAAGCCGCTACACCACCTCTCGCAAGGAGGGGCTGCACCAACTTCGGCACTACTACGCGAGCGTCATGCTGGCTGGCGGCGTCTCGGTCAAGGAACTCGCTGAATACCTCGGCCACGCCGACCCAGGCTTCACCCTCCGCGTGTACGCCCATATGATGCCGGGCTCCCACCAGCGGGCCCGCAAAGCTATCGACGACCGCCTTGCGGAAAGGGCAGCAGATTGTCGCTCATAGCCTTTGTCGTTGGGGTCGCACTGGACCACTAGGAGGCATTCATGAGCTGATTGCCCAGCCAGCTACGGTGAGCGCCGAAGTGAGCGACCGGCACAGCCTTGCCCACTTCGGCGCAAAGATCCGAGCGTCAAAGCCGTGTTTAGCTTCGCACCTCTTGTAATTCGTCACGTGCCCGATCGATCAGGCCCAAATCGGGCATGCGACGATGCTGTGTGTCAGGTGATCGCGGACTGACCGCTATTTGAGCGCATGATGGACACCGCGACAATGGCCGTGATGATCTGAGTCACGTCCGACGCCGTCGCCCCAGCCAGCGTCAACACGAACGCGAGCAGGGCGAGGATCGAGACGTTCCACACAGGGCTAGCGGGGGCGGGTAGTGTAGCCATTAGCGGCCTCCGATTTTCGGGGAGCTTGCAAGCCGTCCGCCCCAGGGGTGGTCACATGTCCAGTGCGGCCCCCTGGGCGGGCGGGACACTCACGACCTTAGGGCACGCCGATCCCGCTCGGGAGACCTCGCACGGCGCGCAAAGATCGCGTAGTTTACATGTACTTAGCGATTTCGTACAGTCATTTAGCGCTCGCTGGAGCGCCCAGCCGCACAGCTCAGAAGCCGGATAATCCTTATCTTGACGAGGTCGGATAAGCGCGCGATCATCGCAAAACTCGGCGAGATCCAGGTCTCCGCACTGTAGCCAAAAGGTGAGCCTCAGAGCGTTCAATCCGGGCGGTCCTGGGTCTGCGACGCATGGCCCAATATGGCGCTCTCCGCGATCGCCCCCGCACCGCTTCCACGCTTGAGGGCTTATCTGGGCCTGGGCTCTCGCCTTGTGCCTACAGCCCTAAGCGCTGGTGGTTGGGCTTCGTACGTTCCTGCCCGCGCTCGTTGTGTAGCGGAGCAGCAGCTTCATCAAGGCCAGAACTACAGCGAAACCGTATCCAAGCCCGCCCTCATGGCCGCAGGCGTGATCCCGATACCGAACAAGAAGGCTTGCCAGCGCAACTACTACGCCACCTCTCGCTAGGAGGGGCTACATCAGCTTCGGCACTACCACGCGAGCGTCATGCTGGCCGGCGGTGTCTCAGTCAAGGAACTCGCCGAGTACCTCGGGCACGCCGATCCCGACTTCACCCTCCGTGTGTACGCCCACATGATGCCCGGCTCGCACGATCGGGCCCGCAGAACGATCGATGACCGTCTGTTCCGTCCGCGCAGCGTCTCTCACGGAACCGGCACGGAACAGTGATCGTTAAGCTCACGACCACGAGACAGCGAACCCCGCCCTCGCCGATCGGCAGGCGGGGTTTCCGCATGTCAGAGCTACTTGAGGAGCTGCCGGGCCATGACCATGCGCTGGATCTGGTTGGTGCCCTCGTAGATTTGGGTGATCTTGGCGTCGCGCATCATCCGTTCCACCGGGTAGTCGCGCGTGTACCCGTACCCGCCCAGCAACTGCACCGCATCAGTGGTGATCTCCATTGCCGCGTCCGACGCCGCGCACTTCGCGGCGCTCGACAGGAACGTGAGGTCCTTCTGGGGCTGGCCGTGCATGGCCAGTTCGGACTTGGCCGCCGCGTGGTACGTCAGCTGCCGAGCCGCCTCCAGTTTCATCGCCATGTCCGCGACCATGAACTGCAGTCCCTGGAAGTCCGCGATCGGCCGGCCGAACTGCTTGCGTTCCTTGACGTACCCGATGGCATAGTCCAGTGCCCCCTGCGCGATTCCCAGGGCTTGGGCGGCGATGGTGATGCGGGTGTGGTCGAGGGTCGCCAGGGCGGTCTTGAAGCCGGTGCCGGGGTCGCCGATCATGCGGGAGGCGGGGATGCGGACGTTCTCCAGGATGACCTGGCGGGTGGGCGAGCCCTTGATCCCCAGCTTCTTCTCCTTTGGCCCGAAGGAGACGCCTTCGTCGGATTTTTCCACGATAAATGCGGAAATGCCGCGAGGGCCGGCCGTCGGGTCCGTGACCGCCATCAGCGTGTAGTACTCCGAGACGCCCGCGTTCGTGATCCACATTTTTGTGCCGTTGACCACATAGTGGTCGCCGTCCAGCACCGCCCGGGTGCGCATGGCCGCGGCGTCCGAGCCGGCCTCCCCCTCCGAGAGCGCGTACGAGAACATCGCGTCCCCACGGGCCACCGGCGCCAGGTAACGGGCCTTGAGGTCGGCCGAGGCCGACAGCAGCAGGGGCACCGTGCCGAGTTTGTTCACCGCCGGGATGAGCGAGGACGACGCGCAGGCGCGGGCCACCTCCTCGATCACGATCACCGTGGCCAGCGCGTCCGCCCCGGCGCCCCCGTATTCTTCCGGGACGTGAACGGCGTGCAGGTCAGCCGCCACGAGCGCCTTGTAGACGTCCCAGGGGAACTCCTCGGTCTCGTCCGTCTCCGCGGCGCGCGGGGCGATCTTCTCGTCGGCGAGGGCTCGAATCGTCTCCCGGAGCATGTCGTGCTCTTCGGCGGGCGCGTACAAAGGGAAGTCCATGGCGAAATACTAGGACGTCCGACCATCTTGCTACTAGGCGGTACAGTTTGCGGAAATGCCCAGGTGGCACAGAACGAGGTAGCGCGGGCCGGTAACATGCCTGGCACTCGAAAGGAGCTCCTCGTGCCATATCGCCTCACGGTGATCGGGACCGGATACCTGGGCATCACGCATGCGTCCTGCATGGCGGATCTCGGATTCGACGTCCTGGGCCTTGATATAGACGCCGACAAGGTTCGCCGGCTCAACAGCGGTGAGCTCCCGATCCACGAACCGGGGCTCGAACCCGTTCTCCGACGTGGACTCGACTCCGGCCGCCTGCGCTTCACCACCTCCTACGAGGAGGCGGCGGCGTTCGGTGACGTGCACTTCGTCTGTGTGGGCACACCGCAGAAGCGCGGCGAGTACGCCGCCGACGTCTCCTACATGGACAGCGCCATCGAGTCGCTGGCCCCGCACCTCGACCGTGAGTGCCTGGTGGTGGGCAAGTCGACGGTGCCGGTGGGCACCGCGGAGCGGCTAGCCGACAAGCTGGCCCGGCTCGCCCCGGCCGGGTCCGAGGTCGAGCTCGCCTGGAACCCCGAGTTCCTGCGTGAGGGCTATGCCGTGGAGGACACGCTCAAACCCGACCGCATCGTGATCGGTGTGCGTTCCGAGCGGGCGGAGAAGGTGCTGCGCGACGTCTACCAACCGCTCGGGGAGATCCCGATGGTGGTCACCGACTTCGCGACGTCCGAGCTGGTCAAGACGGCCGCCAACGCGTTCCTCGCCACCAAGATCTCCTTCATCAACGCGATGGCCGAGGTCTGCGAGGCCGCCCACGCCGACGTCACGCAGCTGTCCGAGGCGCTGTCGTACGACGACCGCATCGGTGGCCGATTCCTCAACGCCGGGCTCGGGTTCGGCGGCGGCTGCCTGCCCAAGGACATCCGCGCGTTCATGGCGCGGGCGGGCGAGCTGGGGGCGGACCAGGCGCTGACGTTCCTGCGCGAGGTCGACGCGATCAACATGCGCCGCCGCGCCCGCATGGTCGACCTGGCGCGCGAGTTGGCGGGCGGTTCCTTCCACGGATGTACGGTCGGCGTGCTCGGCGCCGCCTTCAAGCCGAACTCCGACGACATCCGCGACTCCCCCGCGCTCGACGTGGCCGTCACGATCGGCCAGCAGGGCGGCCAGGTGACCGTGTACGACCCGATCGCCCTGGACAACGCCCGAAAGGCACACCCTGAGCTGCACTACGGCGAATCGGCTCTGGAGGCCGTCCAAGGGGCACATGTGGTGCTCCTGCTCACGGAGTGGCCGGAATTCGTCGACCTGGACCCGGAGGAGCTCGGCCAGGTGGTCGCGACCCGCCGCATCGTCGACGGCCGCAACGCCCTGAACACCGAAACCTGGCGCTCTGCCGGCTGGCACTATCGCGCCCTGGGCCGCCCCTAAAGCACCGCAAAGCACCGCAAAGCACCGCAAAGCACCAGGACCATGCTCGCCGGCCGAAAGGCAGCCGCCCAACGGCCGGCCAGCGAGATGCTAGCCGCCCAGGCGAGCCGCTTCGGCGCGCAGGCGTTCGCCCTTGGCGTGGGCCTGTTCCTTCAGCTCGCCCTGGAACTCCTCCATGCGTTCCCGCAGCTCAGGGTCCGACACCCCCAAGATGCGTACGGCCAGCAGCCCCGCGTTACGCGCCCCACCCACGGCCACAGTGGCGACCGGCACCCCGGCCGGCATCTGCACGATCGACAGCAGCGAGTCCATCCCGTCCAGGTACTTCAGCGGCACCGGCACCCCGATCACCGGCAGCGGCGTCACCGAGGCCAGCATCCCCGGCAGGTGGGCCGCGCCCCCCGCGCCGGCGATGATCACCTTGACACCCCGCGCCGCGGCCTGACGGCCGTACTCGATCATCTCGGTCGGCATCCGGTGCGCGGAGACCACGTCGGCCTCGAACGGTACGCCGAACTCCGCCACCGCCTCAGCCGCGGCCTTCATCACCGGCCAGTCGGAGTCACTGCCCATCACAATGCCGATCATCACGCCGCCCTCCTTGCCCACAGAGATCTCACGTGTACTCCCCAGTGGTCAGGTAGACGGCGGCGTGCCTGGCACGAGCGCGTACGGTCTCAAGGTCATCGCCGACAGCGGTCACATGGCCGATCTTGCGGCCGGGCCGGACCTCTTTGCCGTAGAAGTGCAGTTTGATGCCGGGATCGTGAGCCATCACGTGCTCGTACCGCTTGAACAGGTCGGGGTCGTCGCCGCCGAGCAGGTTGGCCATGACGACGACGGGCGCGCTCATCGACGGCGAGCCGAGCGGCAGGTCGAGCACGGCCCGCAGGTGCTGCTCGAACTGCGAAGTGCGGGAGCCGTCGATCGTCCAGTGGCCGCTGTTGTGCGGCCGCATGGCCAGCTCGTTGACCTGCAGCCCGTCGGCCGTCTGGAACATCTCCACGGCCAGCAGCCCGGTCACGCCCAGCTCGTGCGCGATCTGCAGCGCGATCCGCTGGGCCTCCGCGGCCTCCTCCGGGTCGAGGCCGGGGGCGGGCGCGAGCACCTCGACGCAGATACCGTCCTGCTGCACGGTCTCCACGACCGGGTAGCTGACGCCCTGTCCGTGGGGCGAGCGGGCGACGAGTACGGCCAGCTCCCGCTCGAACGGCACGAACGCCTCGGCAATCATCGGCACACCACTGCTCAGGGCCTCCGCGACCTCGGCGGGAGTCCGGCAGACCCACACCCCGCGCCCGTCGTAGCCGCCCCTGATCGCCTTCAGCACGACCGGCCATCCGTGCTCGGCGGCGAAGGCGGAGACATCTTCGACGCTCGACACGCGGGCCCAGGCCGGGCAGGGCGCGCCGAACGAGGTCAGCCGCTCGCGCATCACGGCCTTGTCCTGGGCGTGCACCAGCGCGTCGGCCCCGGGCCGCACCGCGTGGCCCTCGGCGGCCAGCGCCCTGATGTGCTCGGTCGGCACGTGCTCGTGGTCGAACGTGATCGCGTGACAGCCCGTGGCGAACTCGCGCAGGTCGGCCAGCTCGCGGTAGTCGCCGAGCCGCGTATCGACGACGACCCTGGCGGCGCTCTCGTCAGAGGTGTTGGCCAGCACCCGCAATTCGACGCCCAGCGCGATGGCGGACTGCTGCGTCATCCTGGCCAGCTGGCCGGCGCCGACCATGCCGACGACCGGCCCGATTGGACTGTTTGCACTCACGCCAGCTGAGCTTACCCAACCTGCTCAGGCGGGGCCGCGCCGCACACCGACCGTGGTCAGGCCCTCCGCCGCCTTGATGACGCCGGCCAGGACGATGATCTCGGCGTCCTTCTTCAGCGGGTGGGCCAGGGCTGACGAGCCCGCCTTCGGGCGCTGCCGGTAGACGACGCGCAGCGCGTCGAAGGCGAGCATGGTGTCGGCCGACAGGGGGAGCGCCATCGTGGGCTGTTCGGGCAGCTCGACGTCGATGTCGAGCCGGTCCGGCCGTACCCGCCCGGGAAGCGCGGCCAGCTCGTCTCGCAGGCCGCGTACGGGATCCCCTGCCGGGAAGCGCACGCCCGCCACCCCGGCCGGGTCGGTGAGGTAGGTGAGGTGACGCTGCGCGACCACGCGGGCCTGGCTGATCAGCCCCGCGTCGGGGGTGATGGTGGTCGGCGTCTCCGGAGCCGCCCCGCGCGCGGGGATGGGTCCCGCGCCGAGCCGCCAGCGTCCGCCCTCACGCAGGAACACGAAGTACGCCGGCGACGGCTTGCTCGCCAGGGCGGCGAACCAGTCACCCTCGCCGGGCAGGAAGAAGCTGGGCTCGCTGTAGAGAGCCGGGCGGCCGTTCCGGGTGCCCTCACAGGCACGACCGCCCAGCGTCCTCTCCACCCATGTGGTCAGCTCGGCGACGGCGGCGCAGTCCCGCCGCTTCCATGCCTGGTCGAGCTGGCCGAGCAGCTGGAACGCCTGTTCGGCCGTCGCCGTGTCGACGCTGTGGGCGGCCGCCGGAGCGGAGGTCGGATCCTCGGGGGGCGCCACCGTGGCGACGCCTGTGGTGCCGCAACCGGCCGCCATGACGGTCAGGCCGACGAGCAGGACGAGCAGTCGAAGCGGCACAGGTGAACCCCGAGGGTCGTGGCCGTCTGCGACGGCGGTCCGTCTGAGCCCATCGCCGGTACGTACCGGCGATCTGCCACCGCAGCGTAACGCTACAGATTCGTAATTGTCGGGCATAAGGCGATATTTGTAAGCGTGTTGATAGGGGTGGGATGTCATCCGCCGTGGCCCACCACCAGCCTGACGGCCGGTACGCTGAAGTGGTCATGACCTGATTTGCGCCACGACCGGGAAGGGCCGAGTAGCAGACGTGAACTTCGCCAAGGGGCTCTACCAGCGGTTCTCGTCTCTCCTGCATGAGCTGACGAAGTTCGGGACCATCGGTGCCATCGCGTTCGTGGTCGACACCGGCCTGTACAACGTGTTCCTGGCGTTCGGCATGGGTCCGCTGACCTCCAAGGTGGCGGCCACGGTCATCTCGGCGACGTTCGCCTACCTGGGCAACCGCTTCTGGACCTTCCGGCATCGCGAGCAGAGCGGCCTGGGCCGCGAATACTTCCTGTTCTTCCTGCTCAACGGCATCGCGCTGCTGTTCGGGCTGCTGACCATCGGGTTCACCAAGTACACCCTGCACCTGCACGACCTGCTCAGCCTCAACATCGCCAACTTCGTCGGCGTCGGCCTCGGCACGCTGTTCCGCTACTGGTCGTACAAGAAGTGGGTGTTCCTGGAGGCCACCGAGCCCATCCCCACGGAGTTGCCCGGGGTCAAGCAGGACCGCTGACCACGCGGGTCCTGTCGTTCTCCTCTGCGTGGCGCAGGAAGATGGCGAACGTCGCCGGCCGGCGCCGTACGAGCTCCAGACGACCGCCGTCGGCGGCGGCCAGCGCGCGGGCCAGGGTAAGCCCCAGGCCGGTGCCCCCGGCCCCGCTGACGTTGCGCTCGAAGACCTTGGGGGCGATGTCGTCGGCGATGCCGGGGCCCTCGTCGGAGACCTCGGTCACCACGTAGTTGTCGCCACTGGTCGTGGTGACGGTGACGGTGCCGCCGCCGTGGCGCAGGGAGTTCTCCAGCAGTGAGGCGATGACCTGGCCGAACCCGCCGGTGGTGGCCAGTGCCCTGAGCCCGCGTGAGCCTTCGAGCAGCAGCGAGCGGCCCTCGCCGCGGAAGACCGGCTCCCACTCGGTGACCTGCTGGACCAGGACCTCGTCGATGCCGACGGGCTTGGCCTGGGCGTGCCGCTGGCGGCGGGCGGCGGCCAGCAGCTCGTCGATCACGGCGGTGAGCCGCTCGGCCTGCACGATGGCCGCCTCCCCCTCCTCACGGACCACCTCCGGCTCCTCGCAGGCGGCGACGATCTCCTCCAGGCGCATGGTGAGGCCGGTCAATGGGGTGCGGAGCTGGTGGGAGGCGTCGGTGGCGAACTCGCGTTCTCTGGTGAGCAGGTCGGAGATGCGGGTGGCGCTGCGGTCGAGCACCTGGGCCACCCGGTCGAGCTCGGGTATGCCGTAGCGATGTTTGCTGGGCCGGGCGTCCCCGGACCCGAGCCGGTCGGCGATCTTCGCCAGGTCCTGCAAGGGCAGCGTCAAACGGCGTGACTGCACGATGGCCAGGCCCACCGCCACCGCCAGAGCCGCGACGGCCAGGGCCACGATCAGGAGCAGGCGTGCTCGAACATCCTGCTCCACCTGGTCCCGGTCGCGGCTCACCCGGACATAGATCCCGTTCTCGGACTGGGCGTCCGCGGTCATCTCGTGGCCGGGCGGCGGTGGGGTGCCGACGATGGTCGCCTTGGGCTGGGTGGCGCGCTCGTAGATCTGGATGTAGCGGTCGGGGTACTTCTGTTTGAGTTGCTGAGGATCGAGAGGTGTGTCCTGGATGCGGGCGTACTCGACCTCCCCCACCAGGCGCGTCGCCTCCGCCCTGAGCTCCTGGGCCGCCTCGTCGACGATCAGACGGCTGACCACGATGCCCAGGGGGACCCCCAGCAGCAGGACCGCGATGACCGCGACGAGCAGGGTGGATGTGAGCAGGCGTCGGCGCATCTCCTACTCGCGTTCGAAGCGGAAGCCGACTCCTCGGACGGTGGTGATGTAGCGAGGCTTGGCCGCGTCGTCGCCCAGCTTGCGACGCAGCCAGGAAATGTGCATGTCCAGGGTCTTGGTGGAGCCCCACCAGTTGGTGTCCCACACCTCCCGCATGATCTGCTCACGGGTGACGACCTTGCCCGCGTCGCGGACGAGCACGCGCAGCAGGTCGAATTCCTTGGTCGTAAGATGCAGCTCCTTCTCTCCCATCCAGGCTCGGCGGGAGTCGGCGTCGATGCGGACGCCCTGCACCACCGGCGTCTCCGAGGTGCCCCGGCGCAGCAGCGCGCGCACTCTGGCGAGCAGCTCGGCGAGCCGGAACGGCTTGGTGACGTAGTCGTCGGCGCCGGCGTCGAGGCCGACGACGGTGTCGACCTCGTCGACGCGGGCGGTGAGTATCAGGACCGGGGTGCCGTGCCCTTCGGCGCGGATCCGGCGCGCGACCTCCAGCCCGTCCATCTCTGGCAGGCCGAGGTCAAGAACGATGAGGTCGATGCCACCCGACAGGGCCCTTTCCAGGGCCTGCGGGCCGTCGGGGCTCACCTCAACCTGATAGCCCTCGCGGCGCAGCGCACGCGCGAGCGGCTCGGAAATCGAGGTGTCATCCTCGGCGAGAAGTACGCAGGTCATAAAGCGATCGTAGGACCTTAGGCGATCGTTTCCCGGTCACAGCGCGCGGTTTGACTCGTCGTTGACCTATCCATTGACCTGGGCAAACACAGATAAATGTCAGTTAGTCCCGCTTAAATTACCGCACTCGTCGGAGACAAAGGCGATTCCCGATCTTGCAGAATCGCAAAACCTTCTGTGCCGCCCGGCGTGTCGCGAAAACGCGCGCGCCCGCCGGGAGTACCGGCGGGCGCGTGGGACGGGCTCGATGGAGACTCAAGCGATGGAGACTCCAGCGATGGAGACTCAAAGCGATGGAGACTCAAAGCGATGGAGACTCAGTCGTCGCTGGAGGGCGGCTCGGCGTAGCGGGCGAGGTAGAGCTGCTCGCCCAGCGCCCTGATCAGAGACAGCTCGGTCTCCAGGTAGTCGATGTGGAGCTCCTCGTCCGCGAGGATGTCCTCGAAGATCCGCGCGGAGGTCGCGTCGCCCTTCTCCCGCATGAGCTGGATGCCCGGCCGCAGCCGGGCCACGACCGACAGCTCCACCTCCAGGTCGGCCCGCAGCTGCTCCTCGACCGTCTGGCCGATGTGCAGCGTGCCGAGACGCTGGTAGTTGGGCAGTCCCTCAAGGAAAAGGATGCGATCGGTGAGACGCTCGGCGTGGCGCATCTCATCGATGGATTCGGCTCGGGTGTGCTCGGCGAGCTTGGTGTAGCCCCAGTTCTCCTGCATTTTGGCGTGCAGGAAGTACTGGTTGATCGCGGTCAATTCCGCAGTGAGCTGCTCGTTGAGCAGCTCGATGATCTGGATGTCGCCCTGCATGAACGGGCTCCTCGTGCTATGCGGTTGCGAGTTCCTCAGACCGCTTCAGGATCGCACATATCTTCCTGACACAAGTCGCACAGTCGCCCCCGGCGCCCGTGGTGTCGCGGATCTGCTTGGCACTCCTCGCGCCCGCGGCAATGCAGTCGTGGACCTCGTTCTCGGTCACGGCACGACAGACACAGACGTACATGCGGGGAAAAGCCTCTCACGACGAAGGGACACCAGAGGTTAGGCACACCTAAGGTAACCCACTTCGGTAAGGCTTGCCTATGTTAGGTACGACACAGATCAGTGACCCCGGGCGATCCACTCCTCCAGGTGCGGCGCCTCGGCCCCGATCGACGTCGAGTCACCGTGGCCGGTGTGCACGACCGTCTCGCCGGGCAGCCCCAGCAGCCGCCGGGCGATCGAGTCGACGATGGTGTCGAACGACGAGTAGGACCGGCCGGTCGCCCCGGGCCCGCCCTTGAACAGCGTGTCGCCGCTGAACAGGACGCCGAGGTCGGGGGCGTACAGGCAGACCGCGCCCGGCGCGTGGCCGGGGGTGTGGAGCACCTCCAGCGCGATCCCGCCGACCTCGACCTTCTCGCCGTCGGCCAGGGGCTCGTACGGCACCTCCTGGCCGTACACCTGGTCCCAGAGGACCTGGTCGGCGGGGTGCAGCCGGATCGGCGCCCCGGTCAGCTCGGCGAGCTCCTTCGCGGCGTTGATGTGGTCGTTGTGCGCGTGCGTGCAGAGGACGGCCTTGACCGTACGCTCGCCGACGCGGTCGGCGATGGCGCGCGCGTCGTGCGCCGCGTCGATGACGACCACCTCGCGGGCGTCGCCGACCAGCCAGACGTTGTTGTCGACGTCCCACGTGCCGCCGTCGAGCGAGAACGTCCCCGAGGTGATGACCCTGTCGATCATCTAGAGGACCACCACCGAGCGCAGCACCTCGCCGCGATGCATCTTGGCGAAGGCCTCCTCGACCTCGTCCAGCGCGATGGTCTCCGACACGAACTTGTCGAGCGGGAGCCGCCCCTGCAGGAACAGGTCGATCAGCATGGGGAAGTCGCGCGAGGGCAGGCAGTCGCCGTACCACGAGGACTTGAGCGAGCCGCCGCGCCCGAACACATCCAGCAGCGGCAACTCCAGCGCCATCTCGGGCGTCGGCACGCCGACGAGCACGACGGTGCCGGCCAGGTCGCGGGCGTAGAACGCCTGCTTGTACGTCTCGGGGCGGCCGACGGCCTCGATGACCACGTCGGCGCCGAAGCCGCCGGTGAGGTCGCGAATCGCCTCAACCGGGTCGTTCGCCCGCGAGTTGACCGTGTCGGTGGCGCCGAAGCCGCGCGCCCATTCGAGCTTGCTGTCGTCCACGTCGACCGCGATGATCTTCGCGGCGCCGGCGAGCGACGCGCCCAGGACCGCGGCGTCGCCCACGCCGCCGCAGCCGATGACGGCGACCGTGTCGCCCCTGGAGACGTTGCCCGTGTTGAGCGCGGCCCCGAGCCCGGCCATGACGCCGCAGCCGAGCAGCCCGGCCACCTCGGCGGGCGCGTCGGCGGAGACCTTGGTGCACTGCCCCGCGGCGACCAGCGTCTTGCCCAGGAACGCGCCGATGCCCAGCGCGGGCGAGAGCTCGGTGCCGTCGGCCAGTGCCATCTTCTGGGCGGCGTTGTGGGTGTTGAAGCAGTACCACGGGCGCCCGCGCAGGCAGGCCCGGCACTGGCCGCACACGGCCCGCCAGTTGAGGATCACGAAGTCGCCGGGCGCGACCCCGGTGACACCCTCGCCCACCGCCTCGACCACGCCCGCGGCCTCGTGCCCGAGCAGGAACGGGAAGTCGTCGTTGATGCCGCCCTCCCGGTAGTGCAGGTCGGTATGGCAGACCCCACAGGCCTTGACGGTCACCACCGCCTCCCCTGGTCCGGGGTCGGGCACCAGCACCGTCTCGACCGATACTTCCTGGCCCTTACCTCGGGCGATGACTCCCTGCACTTCGTACGGCATGGCAGCCATCTTGTGTCAAGGGGATGATCTCCGCAAGGCGTAGGGCTGCACCATCCCGATCCCCCGCGCCGGCCTGCGCCGGATCCTGCGGAGCTCGAAGCCCGTGTCGCCGTCGAGACCCTCGGCCAATTCGGCGTCCACGACGATGGTGCCCGGCCGGGCGATGGCGGTGAGCCGGGCGGCAAGATTTACCGTCGTGCCGAAGACGTCGCCCATCATGGGCAGGACCGGCCCGTAGGCCAGGCCGATGCGCAAGTCGCCCGGCTCCACCAGATCGAGCGCGATCGCCGCCGCGTCGGCCGGGGTGTGGGCGGTGAACAGGACCTCGTCGCCGAGCGTCTTGACCAGCCGGCCGCCGTGCGCGGCCACCACGTCGGAGGCCCGCGCCTCGAACCCCTCGACCAGCGCGGCCAGCTCCCGCTCGTCGAGTTCGCGGGAGCGCCGGGTGAAGGAGACGAGGTCGGCGAAGCCCACGGCGATCGACACGCGGGCGGGGATGTTCTCCTCATCGAGGTCGGCGACAGATAGCAGCCGGGTGCCCGCGGCGGCCAGCTGCGCCCGCCAGACGTGGATCAGCACCTGCTCGAAGTCGGGCAGGAGCTGCCGGGCCGTGTCGAGCACCCGGCCGAGGTCGTCGTCGGAGGGCCGCTCGCCGGGCGGCAGCATCGCGCCAATCATGATCTCGGCCTGCCACTGGGCCAGCCTGGCGGTGGTCTGGCCGAGCGCGCGGGCCATCCGGATGACGGTCGGCTCGTCGAGCAGGCCGTTGGCGAGCATCCCGCTCACCCGCCGCAGCGCGTCGACGTCACCGTCGGAGAAGGCCACCGCGTCGTCGGCGAGGGAGGCGAAGCCCAGCGCCCGCCAGATGCGCTCGGCCAGCGCCGGTGACACGCCGGCCTCGGCCGACACCTCCGCCTTGGTGTGACGGGCGGGCATGCCGACCAGCAGCCGGTCGATCTCCTCAGCGGTGGGCCTGTTCAATGGCCGTCGATATCTCCGTCGGAGGCGTCCTCCAGGAGGCGGAACAGGTCGGTCCTGACGTCCTGGATGTGGGGGATGTCGCGCAGCGCGATCTGCCCCCGATCGCCCGCCGACTCGACGGTGAGCGTGCCGCAGCCCAGGATGCGCTCGAAGAAGGTCTGGTCGGAGCTGACCGTGTTGACCTTGGCCATCGGGATCTCGTCCGTCGACTTGTTGAGCACGCCCATGCTGATCGTGAAGCGGTGGGTGGTGAGCACGTAGCCGGTGTTCTTCCACTGCAGGTACGGCACGAACGACCAGACCGTCAGCAGCAGCACGGCGACGACGCCGACGGCGATCCTGGCGTAGTTGGCGTACTCGAAGCTGCCGGGAATGAGGAAGATCGCCACGCCCGAGGCGGCGACGATCAGCACGAGCGCGATGAAGGGCACCACGAGCCGCTTCCAGTGCGGGTGGAACGACCTGATGCGTCGCTCACCCTGCGTCAAGTGGTGGTCGGGGAGGGTCATGGGCAAATGGTGTCACCTCCGCGCCGCCGGGGCTACGAGGACGCGCGAACGTGGACGACGTCGCCCGCGCTCAATGTGTGCCGCTGGCCGCTGGCGGTCACCTGGAGGTGTCCGGCCTGGTCGATGCCGGTCGCCTGGCCGGTCAGCACCTGGTCGCCGGGCAGCTCGATGCGTACCTCCCGCCCGATGGTGGCGCTCGACGCCTGGTAGGCGGCGCGCAGGCCGCACGCGTCGGCGTCTCCGCCCGCCTCGGACCAGTCGCGGTAGTGCCTCTCGACCTCCCTGAGCACGGCCCTGAGCAGCGGATCCCGGTCCACGCACGCGGCCTGCTCGATGGCCAGCGAGGTGGCCGTCTCCACGGGGAGCTCCTCGGGCTTGAGCGAGACGTTCAGGCCCATTCCGATGACCACGGCGTCCTCCGCCCGCTCGGCCAGGATCCCGGCCAGCTTGCGCTCGCCGATCAGCAGGTCGTTCGGCCACTTGAGCCGTACGTCCACCTCGGCCAGCCGGCGCACGGCCGAGGCCGCCGCCACGCCGAACAGCAGCGCCAGCCACCCCTGCGCGGCGATGGGCACCCGTGGGCGCAGCAGGACGGAGACGGTCAGTCCTGAGCGCGGCGGCGCGATCCAGGTGCGGCCCAGCCGACCCCGGCCGGCCACCTGCGACTCGGCGACCAGGATCCGGCCCTCCTCGACACCCTGTCTAGCGGTCTCGGCGAGGTCGGCGTTGGTCGAGCCGGTGCTCTCGACGACGCTCACGCCGGTCCACAGGCTGCCGGGGCGTACGAGGGCGTGGTTGAGCGCCACCTCGGACAGGGGCGGGCGGTCGAGGTCGGAGTAGCGCGAGTCCGGCATTCCTCCATCTTCGCCCAAGGTCGGCTGTCCTCTGACGCCCCACGCGGGTGAAGATGGGGAGATGAGCAGACGTCTGGATCCACGTAACTGGGCCTCGTGGCGACCGTTCGGCCTCGGGTTGCGCAAGCCGAACAACTATCTGGAACTGCTGAAGGCGTTTCGATCGGTCAAGGGCAACAGGCGTTACGCCTGGCGGATTCTCCAGCAGGGCACGTGTGACGGGTGCGCGCTGGGCACGCGGGGCATGCGCGACTGGACCATGGACGAGATCCACCTGTGCAACATCCGGCTGCGGCTGCTGCCGCTGAACACGATGCCGGCGCTGGACGTCTCGCTGCTGGGCGACGTCTCCGGGCTGGCCGGTAAGAAGAGCGCCGAGTTGCGGGAGCTGGGGCGGCTTCCGTACCCCATGCTCCGGCGGGCGGGAGAGCCGGGCTTCCGGCGGATCTCGTGGGACGAGGCGCTGGGCGTGGCCGCCGGCGGGCTGCGGGACGCGCGCTTCGGCGCCTATCTGACCAGCCGCGGCATGCCGAACGAGAACTACTACGTGGCGCAGAAGGCGGTCCGCGCGCTGGGCACCAACAGCGTGGACAACGCGGCGCGCATCTGCCACTCCCCCTCGACCGTCGCGCTCAAGCAGACGATCGGCGCGGCGGCCACCACCTGCTCCTACACCGACTGGATCGGCTCCGACCTGATCGTCTTCATCGGGTCGAACCCGTCCAACAACCAGCCCGTGGCGATGAAGTACCTCTATCACGCCAAGAAGGCCGGCACCCGCGTGGCCATGGTCAACGCCTACCGCGAACCCGGCATGGACCGCTACTGGGTGCCGTCGAACGCCGAGTCGGCGGTGTTCGGGACGAAGATCACTGACGAGTTCTTCGGCGTGAACGTGGGCGGCGACATCGGCTTCCTCAACGGCGTGCTCAAGCACCTGATCGAGAACGACTGGGTGGACAAGGCGTTCGTCGACCAGCGGACCTCCGGCTTCGAGGAGGTACGCCAGGCGCTGGCGGAGCAGTCCTGGGAGGCCCTGGAGGCGCTGTCCGGGGCGACCCGCGACGAGATGCTCCGGCTGGCCCGGCTGCTCGGCGAGGCGAAGTCGGCGGTGCTGGTCTGGTCGATGGGCATCACGCAGCACGCCTTCGGCGAGGACAACGTCCGCTCGATCGTGAACCTGGCCTTGGCGCGCGGGTTCCTGGGGCGCGACAACTGCGGGCTGATGCCGATCCGCGGGCACAGCGGGGTGCAGGGCGGGGCCGAGATGGGCGCGTACGCCACCGGCCTGCCGGGTGGCCTGCCGATCACCCCAGAAAACGCCGCAAGATTTACCGATATTTGGGGATTTGAGGTGCCGACGGCGCCGGGTCTGACCGCGACCGACATGATCGACGCGGCCCACTCGGGCGACCTCGACGCGCTCATCTCCTCGGGCGGCAACTTCCTGGAGGTGCTGCCCGATCCCAGCTACTGCCGGGAGGCGCTGTCCCGGCTCAAGCTCCGGGTGCACATCGACATCGTGCTGTCCTCGCAGATGCTGGTGCCGTCCGAGGGCGACGTGCTGCTGCTGCCCGCCCAGACCCGCTACGAGATGACCGGCGGGGTGACCGAGACCTCCACCGAGCGCCGGATCATCTTCTCGCCCGAGATCGAGGGGCCGCGGATCGGCGAGGCGTGGCCGGAGTGGAAGATCTTCGGCGAACTGGCCGCCCACACAAACCCCGAAATTTCGGCAAAAGTCCGTTTCACCGGGACCTCGCGGATCCGCGAGGAGATCGAGCAGGCCGTGCCGTTCTACCAGGGCATTTCCGACCTCAAGGCGTTCGGGGACAACGTCCAGTACGGCGGGCGCCACCTGTTCGCCGACGGCCGCTTCAACACCCCTGACGGGCGCGGCGTGTTCTCCGCCGTCGAGCCGCCCGCGCTGGAGCGCCCCGACGGCACGTTCATGGTGGCCACGCGGCGCGGCAAGCAGTTCAACAGCATGGTCCACGAGCGCCTCGACGGCTTCAACGGCGCGATGCGCGAGGCCGTGCTGATGAGCCCCTATGACGCCGACCGCCTCGGCCTGCCCGACGGCACTCCGGTCGAGCTGCGTTCGGGCGAGCGTACGTACGGGGGCAAAGTCCTCCGCGCGCCACTGATGCCGGGCAACCTGCAGATCCACTGGCCGGAGGGCAACGTACTCCTCGACGAGACCAGGCGCTCGCCCCAGGCCAGGATCCCCGACTACAACGCGCTCGTCACCGTGCGGCGACTATGACCGACCGGCTGACCCGCGTGGGTCCCACCACCCGCATCCGCGTCCGCGAGCTGTCCGGCTCCACGGTCCGCGACCGGCGCGACGACCTCGCCACCGAGGAGCCGCTGGAGATCCGCCTCAGCGCACTGGACGGGACGCGCAAGACCGTCGCCATCACCATGCGCACCCCCGGCCACGACTTCGAGCTGGCCGCCGGGTTCCTGCACGGGGAGGGCCTGGTCAAGCCCGGCGGCATCGCGGCCATCGCGTACTGCACCGACGAGGACCTCCCGCCGGAGGCCCGCTACAACACGGTCACCGTACGCCTGCACGGCCCGATCCCCGACCTGCCCACACTGGACCGCCACTTCCTCACCTCCAGCGCCTGCGGCGTGTGCGGCTCGGCCAGCCTCGACGACCTGCACGACCGCTGCTCGCCGCTTCCCCGCGGCGATCTCGTCCTCACCCCCGAGGTCCTGTACGGCCTGCCGGACGCGCTACGGGCGGGCCAGGGCGTCTTCGGTAAGACGGGCGGCCTGCACGCGGCCGGGCTGTTCCGGCCCGACGGGACGCTGGTGGCGCTCAGGGAGGACGTGGGCCGGCACAACGCGGTGGACAAACTGGTCGGCTGGGCATCGCTCGGCCAGCGGCTCCCCCTGACCGAGCACGTGCTGATGGTCAGCGGCCGGGCCAGCTACGAGATCATGCAGAAGGCCCTGGCCGCTGGCGTACCGGCGGTGTGCGCGGTGTCGGCCCCCTCGTCGCTGGCCGTTGACCTGGCCAGGGAGTTCGGCATGACGCTCGTCGGGTTCCTGCGCGGGCAGCGGTGCAACGTGTACGCGGGTCAGGAGCGCGTATTAGTGGAATGAAGCGTTCCGTTCTGCTATTGTTGGAACAGAACAACCCGTTCCGACAAGGAGCCCCACGATGAGCGTTCACCCCTTCCGCGTCGAGATCCCGCAGGCCGACCTCGACGACCTGCGGACCCGACTCGCCATGACCCGCTTCACCGACGAGATCGCGGACGCCGACCAGGGCGTGGGCGTGGGGCGGGTCCGCCGCCTGGTCGGCCACTGGCTCGACGGCTTCGACTGGCGGGCCCAGGAGGCCAGGCTCAACGCCTACCCGCAGTTCACCACGGAGATCGACGGGCAGAACATCCACTTCATCCACGTCCGCTCGTCTTCGGCCGACGCCTTTCCCCTGATCCTGACCCACGGCTGGCCGGGCTCGATCGTCGAATACCTCGACGCCATCGAACCGCTGTCGCGGCACTTCCACCTCGTCGTGCCCTCACTCCCCGGCTACGGCTTCTCCGGCCCGACCACCGAGCTCGGCTGGAACAACCAGCGCATCGCCCGGGCCTGGGCCGAGCTGATGTCCCGCCTGGGCTACGACCGCTATGGCGCGGTGGGCAACGACGCGGGCTCGATGATCTCCCCCGAACTCGGCCGGCTCGCCCCCAACAGCGTCGTCGGCGTCCATGTGACGCAGCTGTTCTCCTTCCCCTCCGGCGACCCGGCCGAGTTCGCGAACCTGAGCGAGGAGGACCAGGCCGGGCTGGCCGTACTCGACTGGTTCTGGAAGGAGAAGGGCGCCTTCAACGTCCTGCAGTCGCAGCAGCCGCAGACGCTCGCCCACGCCATCACCGACTCACCCGCCGGGCTGCTCGGCTGGCTCGCCCAGCTCTTCGACGAGGACCTGGACGACGACTTCGTGCTGACCAACGCGGCGATCCACTGGTTCACCGGCACCGCCGGCTCGGCCCTGCGCCTGTACTGGGAGAACGCCCGCGCCGAGACGCCGAAGGAACCCACCACGGTGCCGACGGCGCTGGCCATGGCGGAGGGCGACTTCAAGTCCATCCGCGCGTTCGCCGAGCGCGACCACACCGGCATCGTCTCCTGGAAGACCCTCGAAGCCCCGGCCCACGGCCACTACACGGCCCACACCGCCACAGAAGCCGTCACCGCCGACATCAAAGCCTTCTTCGATGGCCTTGGCTGAGCTTTCGGCAAGCAAGAAGCGGCCCGGTCATGCTCCTTCGACCGGGCCGCTCACTTACGTATGTGTTCTGCGCAGCATCGCGCCGCGTCCACGCGTATCTGGTCGAACGATCGGTTACGGCCCACCGGCCTGCCCAGCACGCCGAGCTTCGCCGCCCGATCGAGGATCTCGGGAGCATCGGACTCGCGGTAGCGGCGGCCGACTCCACTGACCTCGTTCATCAAAATCTTCTTGGGGTCTGGGAATCGCCCTGTGTCCTTGCCCTTGTGCTTGGCGGGGAGAGACCAGGACGCGGCGATGGCCGACAACGCATCGGGGAAGAGCAACAGCCAGGCTTCGATCTCCGACACCGCGAGGGCGTAGTGGACGTTGCCGAGGGCGGATTCGAGAGCCTTCTGGACGCGTTCACGGATGATCGGATAGGCGTCGCTATCGGTGTCGTCAAGGTCCTCGTGGACGAACACGCATGCCACGCTGGTGTCATCCCGTACAGCCCGCGCCCGCACCTTGCTCGCCAGGGTCTCCGCGCGGGCGGCTAGGTTCGCGTCACCGGCCTGGTGCAACCGCACCTTGTCATTGATTTCCACGATCCGACCCGCCATCTGCGGACAGAACTCCTCCAAGAGCACACGAAGGGCGAGGCGGTCGTTCCTGTCCTCTCCCGCTACGACCACGACAGGCTTCTTCGTGGGCCGGACACGGGTGCCTCCCCGTCGGCTCACAGATCGCCGCCCAGCACACCGGAAAACCACAGCTCGCCAAGCGGGAGTCCTTCGCTGGCCCGGACGATCTCCTCGACCTTGACCGTGGAGATGGCCGGAATCAGAGAGGAACCGTCGTCACCACGCTCGCAGATGACGATCTCCTCGGGCTTGAGCCGGTCGGCGAGAGCGGGAGAGTGAGTGGCGATGATGAACTGGGTCTTCTCGCTCGCCTCCCGGACCCGTTCCACCAGCAGTTCGAGTGCCTGCGGGTGAAGTCCGTGGTCGATCTCCTCCACGCAGGTCAGCGCGGGTGGAGCGGGGTCGTAGAGCATGGCTAGGAGGCCGAGCAGGCGGATGGTTCCGTAGGAGGCGTCGAGCAGGGGGGTGGGTTCGCGCAGACCGCGCTCCCTGAGTACGACCACGACCGAGTGAGCCCCCCCGGACGGATACTCGAAATCGAGGGATTCGACTTGGGGAAGCGCCTCCACGGCATCGGCCTGGAGCCGACTCCACGCGTCCTCATCCGAGTTTCGGAGGGCGAGGAGGAACGCCGCGAGATTGGCGGCGTTGTCGGCGATCGGTTCTTGCCCGCCACGATGCACCCGCGATGGCATGCTCGCTTTGGAGACGTCAACGTCGAAGACCCTGAAGGCCCGCAGCATGTCCGCCACAAGGGTGGGCGCCATGCTGAACTTCTTCTCCGCCAGTCGCGGGAGTGTCGAAAGTCCGCTGCTCAGGGGCTGAATACCGACCTCGTCCGACTTCCGGTCAGCGGTGCCGACCTCGAGCGACGGCCATTCGGAACGACTCTCGAAACCGCCTTGGCCGAGGGTCTGTAGCTGAGCCTTCGCCCTCGTCCCTTCCACAGTGATGGTCCGCAAGCGATGCTGCACGTCGGCAGACCGGAAAACCTCCTCCCTGGCGAGAGGAGCATTTGTGATCTTCAATACGTATTCGTCGGGAGCCCCTGCCAAAGAGGAAGACCATGCTCCTTTGATCCCGATGAGAAGATGATCAGGCCGCTCGGCGCCGCCCCTGAACACCAACTCATCGAAGCCACCGCGGGCGGCCAGCACAGGCTCCAGGTCGGTCCTGACGATGTCGGCCAGAAAGTCGAAGACCTTCAGCACATTCGTCTTACCCGCGCCATTCGGCCCGACCAGCACGTTGACGGGCCCGAGAGGCATGGTGATCTGTCGCAGACTGCGAAAGTTCTCCACCCGTAGCTCGGTAAGCCGCTGCTCCGCCATGCTGGTCATCTTCTCATCTGGGCGGCGACTCAGCCGGTGTTCTGCAGGCCCGCCGCCACCCCGTTGACCGACAGCAGGAGCAGCGTCGACAGGCGTTCGCGTTCGTGGTCCGACAAGGTGCCGGTGCGCATGGCCGTCAGCGCGCGTAGCTGCAGGTGGGACAGCGCGTCCACGTACGGGTCGCGGAGCTGGACGGCGCGGGAGAGGACCTTGCGGTTCTCCAGGAGGCGGGTGTGGCCGGTGACCTGCAGCACCAGGCTGCGGGTCCGGTCATACTCCTCCATGACCTGGCGGGCGAAGTCCCCGCGGCCGCCGAGAGCCAGGTAGCGTTCGGCGATCGATCTGTCGGTCTTGGCCAGCGACATCTCCGCGTTGTCGAGCAGCGCGTTGAACAGCGGCCACTCGGCGTAGGCCGCCTTCAGCTCGTCGAGTGAGGCGACCGCGGCCAGGCCGGTGCCCAGGCCGTACCAGCCGGGCAGGTTGACCCGGGTCTGGGCCCAGGCGAAGACCCAGGGGATGGCGCGCAGGTCGTCGAGTGAGCGGGGGGCGCCGAGGCCGCGGCGGGCGGGGCGGGAGCCGAGGCGCAGGGAGCCGATCTCCTCCAGCGGGCTGACCAGGGCGAACCACTCCGGGAAGCCGGGGGCTTCGGTGAGCGCACGGTATGCCTGCTCCGAGGCCGTGGCCACCTGCTCGGCGAGCGAGCGGAAGCGGTCGGCCGCGGCGGCGGTGCGGGAGCCGACCGTGGGTGAGGAGGCCATCAGCACCGCGTTGGTGACCTGTTCCAGGTGGCGGCGGGCGATGGCGATGTGGCCGTAGCGGGCGAAGATGACCTCGCCCTGCTCGGTGACCTTGAAGCGACCGGCGACCGAGCCGGGTGCTTGCGCGAGCACCGCGCGGTTGGCGGGGCCGCCGCCACGGCCGAGCGCGCCGCCGCGGCCGTGGAACATGCGCAGCTTGACGTCGTGCTCCAGCGCCCAGGCGGTCAGCTGCTCCTGCGCCTCGTACAGGCGCAGTGTCGCGGCGGCCGGGCCGAGCTCCTTGGCCGAGTCGGAGTAGCCGAGCATGATCTCCATGCGCCGGCCGTTGGCGGCCAGCCGCTCGCGCATCGGCGGCAGCTCCAGCATGCCGGACAGCACGTCCGGGGAGTTGGCCAGGTCCTGGCCCGACTCGAACAGCGGCACCACGTCGAGCACCGGCGCGCGCTTGCCGAGCGCGTGCTCGGCCAGCTCGTAGACGGCGGCGATGTCGTCGGCGGAGCGGGTGAAGGAGACGACGTAGCGGGAGCAGGCCGTGACGCCGAACCGCTCCTGGATCCAGGCGATCACCCGGATCGTGGCCAGCACCTCCTCGGTGCGCTCCGACAGCTCGCCGCCCGCCCTGATCTCCTCCAGCGCGGCCGCGTGCACCTGGGAGTGCTGGCGTACCTCCAGCTCGGCCAGGTGGAAGCCGAACGTCTCGACCTGCCAGATGAGCTGCTGCAGCTCCCCGTACGCCTGACGCGCGGCGTGGCCGGAGAGCGAGTCCTGGGCCAGGCGCAGGTCGGCGAGCAGCTCGGCCGGGGCGCGGTAGGCGAGGTCGAGGTCGCGGCGGAGGGTGGCGGCGATGCGGGCGGCCACGAACATCAGCCACTGCCGGTGCGGCTCGCGCGGCGAGCGGGTGGCCATCTCCGAGACCACCTCGGGATGGGCGTCGACGGCCGCGGCCAGCGCCGCCCTGAGCTCCGGCGACGGCGGCGCGAACTGCTCGGCCGAGGTGAGCGTGCGGGCGATGCGCGTGCAGGCCGTCTCGAGGGCGGTCAGCACGTGGTCGGACTGGATCTGGACGGTCTCGCGGGTGACCTTGGCGGTCACGTTGGGGTTGCCGTCGCGGTCGCCGCCGATCCAGCTGCCGTAGCGGATGAAGGGCCTGGCCAGCGGCGGGCGGGTGCCGGTGCCCTCGCCGAGTGCCGCGTCGAGCGAGCGGTAGACCTGCGGCACCATGCGGAACAGCGTCTCGTCGAAGGCGGCCATGGCGGTGCGTACCTCGTCGAGCGGGTCGAGCTTGGTGGAGCGCAGCTGGGCCGTACGCCACAGCAGGTCGATCTCCTCCAGCAGCCGGCGGCGGCTCTCGGCGCGCTCGGAGGCGCCGCGCCCGGCGGCGTTGTACTCGCTGAGCTGGCCGCTGACCCGCTGGATCGCGGTGACGACCGCGCGCCGGCGCGCCTCCGTCGGGTGCGCGGTCAGGACCGGGTGCAGCTCCAGCCCCTCGACCAGCTCGGCGACGCGCTCGGGGCCCAGCTCGTGTACGGCCTGAGCCAGCGACTCCCGCTCCACCCGGCCCTCGGTGTCACGTTCGCGCAGGATGCGGATGCGGTAGTGCTCCTCGGCCAGGTTGGCCAGATGGAAGTAACAGGTGAACGCGCGGGCGATCTGCACGGCCCGGTCGATCTCCCACTGCGCGACCATGGCCGTGATCTCGTCGCCGGTGACCTCGCCCCTGCGGGCGGCGATCACGGCCTTGCGCAGGCGTTCGACGTCGGCCAGCAGATCCTCGCCGCCCTGCTCGGCGATCACCTGCCCGAGCAGCTTGCCGAGCAATCGCACGTCCTTGCGCAGCTCATCGGGCATCTCGGTGACCGCGGCACTGCGACGCTCAATCCCCTGGTCAATCATGCTTCAAAGGTATCCACAAGCGAGGAATGTCGGTAAGGCGGTCTCACGTATTGGACTAGACCAATGCTCAGGTGGGCCGGGACACGGCGGCGAGCAGCTCGGGAAGGCGGGGGAAGCCGATCTTCGCGCCAAGCCGCCGGCCCAGCACCTCGGCCAGCAGCCCGTAGAACGGCGCGAGCACCGACACCCAGAGCAGCCCGAAGAGCAGCGGCACCACGAACGGCAACGACAGGAGGGAGATGCCCAGCAGCGCGCCCAGGCCGGAGACGAACGCCTGGCCGCCCTGACCGGGCGCGGCTCCGCTGAAGGCGTTCATCCGCTCAGGCATGGTGTACGGGATGACGACGCTGGTCACGGAGCCGACGCCGAACCCGGTCCCGAGCGCGCCCAGGCCGATGAGCATCGCCGGCACGATCCCCTCCGGGTGGCCGGCGAACAGCCCGGCGGCGACGGCGATCAGCGTGAGCAGCGGCGTCGCGACCAGCGCGCCGGCCAGGTGGCGGCCGGCCAGATCGGTGCTGAGGCCGCGTTCCGAGCCGATGGTCACGGCGTTCATCCAGAGCGAGCGGCCGTCGATGCCGAACGAGTTGGCCGACTGCAGGGCGATCATCATCCCGGCCGACGCGGTGAGCAGGATCGGCGTCGACGCTCCGGCGTCTCCGGAGCGGGTGACCGAGAAGCCCAGCACGACGGCCACCAGGACGGAGGAGAACCAGCCGACCCGGTAGCGGGGCTCGCGCATGATGTACTTGAGCTCCTTGGTGACCACGGCGGCCAGCGGCCCGCTCGGCACCAACCGGTCGACCAGGCCGCTCCCCCTGCGTACGGAGGCCGCGCGGGTGGAGGAGTCGGGTGTGACCAGGGCCCGGCTCAGCGCCTTGATCCACAGCCAGCCGACCACCACGACCACGAGGGCCACGACGACGAGCTCGGCCAGGCCGGTCAGGCCGCCGTCGGCCATCGCGTGCGCGGCCATGCCCGAGGGCGTCCACCTGAGCAGGGCCGCGACTTGGCGCAGCATCCCCGCCGGGTCGCCGATGTTGCTGTTGAGCAGCAGGTTCGGCAGCTGCGCGAGCAGCACGACGAAGATCGCGGCCACGGCCAGCACGTCCCGGCCGCGCCTGGTGCGCAGGGCGCTGGACAGCGCCGTGGTGACCAGCCGGGAGGCGACCAGGCAGAGCGCGAACTGCAGGAGCACAGCGACGATCCCGAGCAGGACGCCGCCCACGCCGGTGGCGAGCCCCACCAGGGCGCCCGCCGTGACGATCAGGGTGGCCAGCGGCCAGACGCCGGTGGCGGAGGCGGTGAACATGCCGACCGCGAGCCGGTGGGTGGGCAGCGGGAACAGCGACAGCCGCGCCGGGTCGAGCGTGTCGTCCAGGCCGAACGCCAGCAGCGGCACGACCATCCAGCCGATGAGCATGACCGAGAACACCACGACGACGATCGACGCCGCGACGTCGTGCGGCGCCAGCCGGAGCAGGCTCATGAGCAGGAAGCCGATGACGCTCACGAACACGGACATGATGAGGGTGAAAATGAAGCCGAGCTTGCGTTGTATGTCGCCGCGGAGGTTGCCGGCCAGCAGCCGGAGCTTGAGCTGGGCGAAGAGCGCGACGGTGCTCACGCGGGTTCCTTCCCCCGGCCGAGCCAGTTCAGGCCCGCGTCGCCGTTGTCGCGCGGACCGCCGACCAGCTCCAGGAACGCCTGGTTGAGGCTGCGTCCGGCGCGTACCTTCTCCAGCGGGCCCTGGGCCACGATGTGCCCAGCGCTCATCACCGACACCCAGTCGCAGAGCCGCTCGACGAGGTCCATCACGTGGCTGGAGAAGATGACGGTCGAGCCCGAGGCGGTGAAGCGCCCGAGCACCTCGGTGAGCGTGTTGGCGCTGACCGGATCGACGCCCTCGAACGGCTCGTCGAGGAAGAGCACAGAGGGGTTGTGCAGCAGCGCCGCCGCCAGGCCGATCTTCTTGCGCATGCCGGTGGAGTAGTCGACGACGAGCTTGTCGGCGGCGTCGGCCAGGTCCATCACCCGCAGTAGTTCCTCGGCGCGCTGCTCGACGTCGGCCTTGGCGATGCCGCGCAGCCTGCCGTTGTAGAGGAGTAATTCGCGCCCCGACAGGCGTTCGAACAGCCGCAGCCCCTCGGGCAGCACGCCGATGCGGGCTTTGACCTCGACGGGATCGCGCCACACGTTGAAGCCGTCGATCTCGGCCTGGCCGCCGTCGGGGCGGAGCAGTCCGGTGATCATGCTCAGGGAAGTCGTCTTGCCGGCGCCGTTGGGGCCGACGAGCCCGGCGAAGCTGCCCGCCGGGACCACGAGGTCGATGCCGGCCACCGCGATCTGCGGGCCGTATCGCTTGAACAGGCCGTGCGTGTGAACCGCCTCCGTCATGGATCCACTGTAGGAGCCGGGTTAATGTTGCGCGCATGACTGCTGCCGAGGCCGTACCGGACCCGCCGGACATTCACCTCACCGCCGGGAAAATCGCCGACCTCGAGCGCCGGCTGGACGAGGCGGTCCACGCCGGCTCGGCGGCGGCCGTGGCCAAGCAGCGCGACAAGGGCAAGATGACCGCGCGGGAGCGGGTGCTGGCGCTGCTCGACGAGGACTCGTTCGTGGAGTTCGACGAGTTCGCCAGGCACCGGTCCACGATGTTCGGGCTGGAGAGCAGGCGACCGTACGGGGACGGCGTGATCACCGGCCATGGCACGATCGACGGGCGCCAGGTGTGCGTGTTCTCGCAGGACGTGACCGTGTTCGGCGGCTCGCTCGGCGAGGTCTACGGCGAGAAGATCGTCAAGGTGCTCGACCTGGCGCTGAAGACCGGCTGCCCGATCATCGGCATCAACGAGGGCGGCGGCGCCCGCATCCAGGAGGGCGTGGTCGCGCTCGGCCTCTACGCCGAGATCTTCAAGCGCAACGTGCATGCCTCGGGCGTGATCCCGCAGATCTCGCTCATCATGGGCGCCGCGGCCGGCGGGCACGTCTACTCCCCCGCGCTGACCGACTTCGTGGTGATGGTCGACCAGACGTCGCAGATGTTCATCACCGGGCCCGACGTGATCAAGACGGTGACCGGCGAGGAGGTCACGTTCGAGGAGCTCGGCGGCGCGCACACGCACAACACCAAGTCAGGCGTGGCCCACTACCAGGCCACCGACGAGAGCGACGCGCTCGACTACGTCAAGGCGCTACTGTCCTACCTGCCCTCCAACAACCTGGACGAGGCGCCGGTGTTCGAGGGCGCCGGTGACCTGGAGCCGGATCCCGAGCTCGACCTGCTGATCCCTGACTCGGCGAACCAGCCCTACGACATGCACCGGGTCATCGAGCACGTGCTCGACGACGGTGAGTTCCTGGAGGTCCACGCGCTGTTCGCGCCCAACGTGGTGGTCGGGTACGGCCGGGTCGACGGGCAGGCGGTGGGCGTGGTGGCCAACCAGCCCATGCATTTCGCCGGGTGCCTGGATATCAACGCCTCCGAGAAGGCAGCCCGTTTTATTCGAACATGTGATGCTTTTAATATCCCGATCCTGACTTTTGTAGATGTCCCGGGATTCCTCCCAGGGACCGATCAGGAATGGAACGGAATCATCCGCCGCGGCGCCAAGCTCCTCTACGCCTACGCCGAGGCGACCGTGCCACTGGTGACGGTCATCACCCGCAAGGCGTACGGTGGGGCGTACGACGTCATGGGGTCCAAGCACCTGGGCGCCGACGTCAACCTGGCGTGGCCCACGGCGCAGATCGCGGTCATGGGCGCGCAGGGCGCCGTCAACATCCTCTACCGGCGCGAGCTCAGCGCGGCGGGCGACGATGCCGACGCCGAGCGGGCCAGGCTGGTGACCGAATATGAGGACACGCTGGCCAACCCGTACATCGCGGCCGAGCGCGGCTACGTCGACGCGGTGATCCGACCCGCCGAGACCCGGGCTCAGGTCGTCAGGGCGCTGCGGGCACTACGGAACAAGCGGGCCTCGCTGCCGCCGAAGAAGCATGGGAACATCCCGCTATGAACGCCTATCTGCGGATTGTTCGTGGGGACGCCACGCCGGAGGAGATCGCCGCCCTCGTGACCGTTCTCGCGACGCGGCAGGCCGTGCCGGAGCCGGCGGTCATACCGCGAAGTCAAACATGGCGAAACCCGGCGAGAGCGATGCGTAAGGCAGCCCCACCGGGGAAGTCGGGTTGGCGGATGAGCGCCCTGCCCTAGATAGATCCCGGGAATCGGGTGTCAAGTTCTCGAGGAGTTGGGACTATCTAGAGAAAGTAGGCGTATATAGTCAGCCGATCAACTAACCGCGGCCTGGAGGACACATGGCCATCCCAGACCTCATGCCGCATGCTGTGGCAGCGAAGTACGCCGTCCTGGTGGACGTCGGTTATCTCTATGCTGCCGCAGGCGAAGTGCTGCTGGGCGCCAAGGAGCGCAAAGAATATCGAGTGGCCGCCGATGAGCTGATCCAGAGTCTACAGAAACATGCGCTGGAACGTATATCTGGCGAACTGCTGCGGATCTATTGGTATGACGCCGCTCGCGACCGTGTGCCGACCGTCGATCAGCGGGTAATCGCCCAGTTGCCCTGGGTCAAGGTACGGCTTGGCAACCTGAACGCCCGTGGCCAGCAGAAGGGCGTGGACGCGCAGATCAGGAGCGATCTGGAGGCCCTGGCCCGGCATCACGCGGTGACTGACACGATCTTGCTCGCCGGAGACGAGGACATGGTCCCCGCGGTGGAGGCGGCGCAGGCGTACGGGGTGCGCATCCACTTGTGGGGCGTCGAGCCGCCGTACGGCACCAACCAGGCCGAACGGCTGGTTTGGGAGTCGGACACCGTGGAAGTGATCACTGCTGAATTCCTGAGGCCCTTTTTCAGTCGTGCTCCGCAACCCGTTCCGGTCGCCCCGCCGGTGGCCGCTCCGTCGCCCGCGCAGGTGTTCGCCGGCCGTGCGCCCGTCAAACCGCACGTCAAGCCCGGCCAGGTGGCCAAGCTCGGGCCCAGCCGGCCACGTGTCGAGGACGTGGGCGAGCACGTGGCGCAGAAGTGGATCCTCACGCGTGGCCGCGACAACATCCGCGACCTGTTGCCGGGGCCGATCCTGCCGACGGTCATCGACACCGAACTGCTCATCGAGGCGGAGAAGGAGCTCGGCCACTCGTTGCGGCCGTTCCCCGAGGCGCGGGTGTGGCTGCGCGACGGGTTCTGGGCGCGTGTCTACCGGGAGTTCGACCTGGGCGTGGGCGTCTCGTCCAAGTGACGTCTGATTTCCGCTGGTCGGCGGGTTTGACCTGCTGACCAGCGATTTAACGATCAGGTCCGATTCCCGCCAGTCGACAGGCCGGGCGAACACATACGCTCGGTGTCATGTCACCACTTGAGCTCGACTTCGACTCCTGCTACCGGGCGGTAGCCGCCCGGGACGCCCGATTCGACGGGCGCTTCTACACGGCGGTGACCTCGACGCGGATCTACTGCCGTCCGATCTGTCCGGCTCGCACGCCGGCCTCGCGCAACGTGCGGTTCTACCGGCACGCCGCGTCGGCGGAGGCGGCGGGCTTCCGCCCGTGCAAGCGCTGCCGCCCGGAGCTCTCCCCCGGCGATCCGGGATGGGACCTGCGCGGTGACCTCATCGGGCGGGCGCTGCGACTGATCGACGACGGGGCCGCCGACGAGCGCGGCGTGGCGGGTCTGGCCACGCGGCTGCACATCACCGAGCGGCACCTGCACCGGCTGTTCGTGGCCGAGCTGGGCGTGGGGCCGCTGGCGGTGGCCAGGACCAAGCGGCTGCTGCTGGCCAAGCAACTGCTGACCGAGACGCGGCTGCCGGTCACCGAGGTGGCGTTCGCGGCCGGGTTCGGGAGTGTGCGGCAGTTCAACGCCACGATGCGGGAGACGTACGGGTTCACGCCGAGCGAGCTGCGCGCGACCGCGGGCGGCCCTTCAGGCCCCTCCGTTTCCGCTGTTTCCGCGCCGCCGGCGGTCGAGGTCGTGGCCGGGCCCGCGACGCTCCGGCTGCGCCTGCACCGGCGGGAGCCGTACGACATCGCGGGCGTGCTCTCCTTCCTGACCTCGCGCGCGATCCCCGGCCTGGAGGTGGCCGGCCCGACGTCCTACAGCCGGGCCGTCCCCGGCGGGACGATCACGCTCACCCCCGAGCCGGGTCACATCGCGCTCGACGTCGCCGTGGACGACACCCGGCAGCTGGCCCGCATAGTGGCCCGCTGCCGCCGCCTGCTCGACCTCGACGCCGACCCCGACGCCATCGCGGCCGCGCTGGGCGAGACCTCGCTGCGCCCGCTCATCGAGTCCCGGCCCGGGCTGCGGGTGCCGGGCACGTTCGACGGCTTCGAGCTGGCCGTACGCGCCGTCGTGGGCCAGCAGATCTCCGTCGCGGGCGCCCGCACCCTGCTCGGCCGGATCGTCGAGCGAGCCGGGCGGCTCACCGAGCGCCCCGGCCTGACCCACCTGTTCCCCACCGCCGCGGAGCTGCTCGAGGCGGACCTCACGGGGCTGGGGCTCACCAACCGCCGCGTCGCGACGCTCAAGGAGCTGGCCATCGCCGTCTCCGAGGGCCGGATCGACCTCGACGGCGGCCAGGATCCGGGTGAGGCCGTGGCCGAGCTGCTCGACGTTCCCGGCATCGGCCCCTGGACCGCCAGCTATGTCGCGCTGCGCGCGCTGCGCGACCCCGACGCCTGGCCCATCGGCGACCTGGTGCTCAAGAAGCGCATGGCCTGCCTGGGCATTCCCGACGACCACATCGAACGGTGGCGGCCCTGGCGGGCCTACGCCGCCCTGCATCTCTGGAGCTCATCATGATCGACGCCCAAGTCATGCCGACCCCGATCGGCCCGCTGTCCGTGCTGTGCCGTGACGGCGTACTGGTCGCGGCCGGCTTCACCGCCGACCCCTCGGACATGTTCGTCCGGCTGTCGCCCGCGCTGCAGGCCGAAGGGCTGGACGTGGTCGACGACCTCGGCGCCGCCGCGCAGGCCGTACGCGACTATCTGGACGGCGACCTCCTGGCCCTGGACGCCATCCCGGTCGAGCAGCCGGGCACGGCCACCCGCAAGCGCCTCCACCAGGCGCTCCGCGAGGTCAAGCCGGGCACCACGGTGACGTACGCCGAGCTGGCCGAACGCGCCGGCATGCCCAGGACGGCGGCCCGCGCGGCCGGGTCGGCCTGCTCCCAGAACCTCATCGCCCCCTTCGTCCCCTGCCACCGGGTGCTGCCCGGCTCGGGCGGCTATGGCGGCTACTACTACGGCGTACCGGTCAAGGAGTGGCTGCTCGCCCACGAGTCCGGCCGGCTCTAGCAACTCCCCGTCATGGCGCGGCAGCGCTCTGTACGATTGGGTGGATGGCCGGAGCACACGAATACAGGGGCGAGCCGGAACGGACGCCGGCTCAGTTGATCCTGGGATTTCTGGACGCACGCGACATCTCGGTGCCCGAGGAGGCTCGGGCCCGCATCCGCACATGCACGGATCAGAGCCTCCTCGACCGCTGGACCGTCAGGGCCGTGACCGCGCTGAGCGTGGACGAGCTGTTCAGCTGAGCCTGGGCCGCTCTCAGCGGCCCAGCGGCGTTGCTGTCAGGTGGCTTGGGGCGTCGTCAGCGGCTGGGACGAGTTGGCGGCGGGCCTGCACGCCCGCGAGTCCCGCCACCGCCAGCCCGGTCAGCCCGAGCAGCGCGGCGGTCCAGGCCGGAGCCGTGTAGCCGAAGCCCGCGTCGATGGTCAGCCCCGCCACGAACGACCCGATCGCGTTACCCAGGTTGAAGGCCCCGATGTTGGCCGCTGAGGCCAGCGTCGGGGCGCCCGCGGCGGCGTCCAGGACCCGGGTCTGCAGTGGCGGCACGGTCGCGAAGGCGGCCACGCCGAACAGGGTGATCGTCACGATGAACGCGACCTGGTTCCCCGCCACCAGCGCCAGGACCACGCCCAGCAGCGTGAGCAGGGCCACCGAGCCGTAGATGCTCGGCATGACGGCGCGGTCGGCGAGCCGGCCGCCGATCAGGTTGCCGACTACGAGCCCCACCCCGAACAGGGCCATGACGACCGGCACGGCGCCAGGGGAGAATCCGCCGACACTCGTCATGATCGGCGAGATGAAGGTGATCACCGCGAACACCGGCGCGAACCCGAACACGGTCATGGCCAGCGCCAGCCATACGCCGCCCTTGCGGAAGGTCGCCAGCTCGCGCAGCATCCCGCCGCCCTCGGGCCGCGGCTGGGCGGGCACCAGGGCGAGCACGCCGATCAGCCCGGCGACGCCGATGGCCACCACGACCCAGAACGTCGCCCGCCAGCCGAACGCCTGCCCGATCCAGGTGCCGAGCGGCACCCCGAGCACGTTCGCCAAGGTCAGGCCGGTGAACATGAGCGCGATGGCGCTGGCCCGCTTCTGCGGAGCGACCAGGTCGGCGGCCACCACGGATCCGACGCCGAAGTAGGCGCCGTGCGCGAACGCCGACAGGAACCGGCCGACCATGAGCACACCGTACGAAGGCGCGAGCGCGGAGAGCAGGTTGCCCACGATGAACAGCACCATCAGCGACAGCAGCATGGTCTTGCGGGACAACCGGCCGCCGAGCATGGTCAGTGGCGGCCCGCCGATGGCCACGCCCAGGGCGTAGCCGGACACGAGCAGGCCGGCGGCGGGGATCGTGACGGCGAAGTCCGCGGCCAGCTCCGGCAGCAGCCCGTTGATGATGAACTCGGTGGTGCCGATGCCGAAGGCGCTGATCGCGAGGGCGAACAGGGCGAGTGGCATAGAATACTCCTCAGACGACGTTAGTCAGCGTAGACATTATTTGCACACGCCGACTAACCGACCATACAACCTTGTCTGGGAAGGTGTCACATGCCGCTAGCCGATGACGCCGTCGAGGCGCGCGCCCAGGGCTGGCGCACGCTCGCCGCGCTGCACGCCAGGATCGAGGATCGGCTGGAGCGGGCCCTGCAGAAGGAGCACGAGCTGAGCGTGAGCGAGTACACCGTGCTCGACGTGCTGGGCCGCCAGGACGGCTGGCACATGCGCATGCAGCAACTCGCCCGCGCGGTCGTGCTGAGCCAGAGCGCCACGACCCGGCTGGTGACGCGGCTGGAGAACCGTGGGCTGCTGGCCCGCTACCTGTGCGACGACGACCGCAGGGGCATCTACACCGAGGTCACCCCGGCCGGCCGCGAGCTGCTCGCCCAGGCGAGCCCCACACACGACACCGTGCTCAAGGAAGTGCTGGCGGAGGCGGCGGAGCTGCCGGAGCTCGCCCCGCTCGCCGCCGTCATCGCCTGAGGCAGCCTCTACGGCCGGACGTTGCTCTGTACCTCACCCACCGGCACGTCGCGGGTCGCCCCCACCTCGATCGGCGCGAACTGGACCGGCGCCGCCTGGCCCGCAACCGTCACCGGCCACACGGTCGTCACGGTCAACTGGTAGACCTGGCGCGGCTGGTCGATCGACGAGCGCAGATACTGCACGCCGCAGGTGAACGGGGCCCCCTTGGCGTACGGCTTGCCGGTGGCCCCGCACTGCTCGCGCACCTCGGCCCGGTCCTTGCCGGTGCCCGCGTCGATCTTGATGTCCTGGAGCGTGGCGACCACGGTCGCGCTCATGACGCCGGGCAGCGTCGCGGTCGCCGTACGCCGAGGCTGGCCGATGCCTTCGAGCCACACGAACGTCGGCAGGTTGACGAAGCTCTTGGCGTCCGGGCTCAGCTTGACCGTCGGCTCGGGCACGGTGATCGCCGCCCGCGCGAGCTCGGCCAATTGCTCAAAGGTGATCCCGGAGGGCGGCGTGTCGTTCGGCGGCACGAAGACGAACAGTTCGAGCCCGGCCCAGCAGGTGGCGCCGTCGGGGTCGGACGCGTCGTAGGCGGGCGTCCACCAGCGCCCCGGCTTCCCCTTCTTGTCCTTGAACTGCTGGACGAACTTATTGAAACTCTCCTCGTCGGCCTTCACCCTGGCGAACTGGGTCTTCGAGTCCGTCTGGAACTTGAGCATCTCGTCGGCGTCGAGTCCCGGCTCGTACCAGCAGGGCCGTTTGACCCGGTAGCCGTCGCGCTTGCCGCCCTTGCCCACATCGCCGCTGAACACGACATCGGAGTGCTTGAGGTTGACGAACGCCGTCGTGCCGTGCTGGCCCGTCCTGACCTCCGTGGTGGATTGGGGGGCGGGCGTGGGGTTGGCCAGCAGGAGCGACCCTGCCATGAGCACCGGGATCAGGGGGTTCATCAGGTGCACCCTTCTTTGTCCTGGCGGAATTCCCTGATCCGCCACACACCGTCGTCGCCGCGATGCGCGAGCACGGTTTGGAGGTAAGGAGCGCGCACCCAGTCGGGCTGGGGCGCGACCGCCTTGCCGGTGGGCGTGGAGACGAGGCGTACGCCCCGCTCGTCCACGCAGGTGTCGACCTGGGCACCCTTGCCCATGACCGACGTGATCCGCAGTCTGGAGAGACGCGCGACGCCGCGCGCCGACTCCTGCCGGTCGGCGAACCCGCGTACCCATTCGCCGGCCTGCGGAATCACCGACGGCTCGACATGACGCAGGTAGCCGGTGTCGCCGGTGACGACCGCCTTCCACCGCTCCACGTAGTAGTCGGCGAAGAGCCGCTGCAGCGCGCCGGCCGACGGTCCCTTCTCCACCTTGACCTTCAGCTCGTCGCCGACATCGACCGTCTTGCCCTGGGTGGACGTGGGAGCGGGCGCCGCGGTGGTCTCGCCGGTGACGGGGGTCGGCACGTCGCCGGGGGTGTACGGCCGGTCGGGCGGGCCACAGCCCGCCGCGAGCAGGAGCGCCAGCATTACCGCCATCCGCCTCATGCCGTCGACTCCCTCACTATGTGGATGCGCCACGACGGCAGCAGCTCGTCGATCAGCGCCTCGGTCTCGGGCGCCATCCCGCCGCCATAGGGGTGGGAGGACGAGCGCCTGGTCAGCCCCTCGACGACCGTCCGGAGCCGCAGCATGTCCCCGGTGGCGTGCGTGGCCCGCAGCAGGTCGCGCCAGAGCCCCTCGTCGTCGGTGGCCAGCAGCAGGGCCGCGCGTACGGCCGCGACCGCGGCGTCCGGCTCGCCGTGCGCCAGCCGCAGCTCGCACAGCCGGTGGGCGGCGTCGGCGACGCCGGCCGCGACGTCGTACTCAAGGTCGTCGCCCGCCAGCCACGCGTATCTCCCGAGCGGCCGCCCGCTCAGCAGCGGGCCTCTGACCAGGCCGAGCGCCTTCTCCAGGAGTACGGTCCGCGCCGTGGGATCGCCGTGCGAGCGGCGGACCAGCTCGCGGAAGAGCGCCCAGTCGGTGCGTACCGCGGGCCCCAGCCGCAGCCTGCCCGCCTCGTCGACGTGCAGGTGCTCGCGGCCCAGCCAGTCGACGACCCTGGCGATCGTGGCGTCCCTGACCATGGGCTGCACGCCACGCGGCCACAGGACGCCGCCCAGCACGACGGGATGCACGCCGCCGGGATGCGTGGCCAGGTAGACCAGCAGCTCGGTGGCCAGCGCCATCCGCCCCTCTTCGAGCGGGTCGCGGCCGACGATCTCGATGGGGCCGAGCATCCTGACCTCCACCGCGGGCGGCGCCAGCTCCTCCAGCGGCTCCGCCTCGGGCACCGCCTCGCCGTCGAGCTGCTCCGCCGTACGGAAGAGGTCGATCAGCGCCTGGTAGTGGCGGCGCGGCAGCAGTTGCGCGGTCACCTCGAAGCCCAGCTCCGCGATCTTCGCCTTGCCGTCCTCGGTGATCTCCAGGGTCCAGGTGGCGTGCGGCACGTCGCCCGTCACCACGTATCCGGCGGTGTCCTTGCGGGCGAGCAGCGCCAGGCGGCGCGCCTCCTCATGGGTGGGGGCCACGGCGGACAACAGGTAGTGGGCGTCGCGCGGGCTGCCGGTGACGCGCCCGGTGAGCACCTCCTGGCGCGGGGCGGCGGTCGCCTCCAGCTCGGGCAGCACCTCGGCCAGGCTGCCCACGGCCCTGATCCGATCGGGCGCGATCGCCGTCAGCTCGTCGCCGAAGCCGACGAGCGTGATGCGCATCCGGTCGGACCAGCGGTTGGTCGCCAGCTCCACGGCCAGCGCCGCGAGCGCCGCGGTGGTCTGCGGGCCGCGGATGTTGATCAGGCCCTGCGCCGCCTCCAGGTCGATCAGCACCCGGCCGCTCTCGTCGGCGCCGAGCGAGACCAACCCGGGGTACGGGGCGCCGCCGGGCTGCTCCTCCAGCAGGCGGCCCTCGTGCGCGGCCAGCCGCCACACCTGGCCGCCGTCCTGGGCGATCCACGGCGCGGGCGCGTCGCCGTCAGGCGGGTGGATCCACAGGTCGAGGTTGCGTGGCGACAGGTGGGCGGCGTAGACGGTCGGCGGCGTACGGCCCTGCGTGGCCAGCTCGGCGCCGAGCAGCCTGAGCCCGATGTCGAGGATGCGAGTGCCCGGCGCGTCGGCGCCCAACCTCAGCGCTACCTCGGCCTGGGCCGCGTCGTCGCGCGGCCGGACGATGCGGCGGCCGAACGCGCGCCGCCACAACTGCTCGCGCCGCCGCCTGGCCAGCACGACCAGCAGACCGGCCGCGGCCAGCGACGCGGCGGCCAGGTAGTCGGTCAGGTCGACTCCTGGGCTCTGCACCACGGGCTGCTCGGCTCCGGTCTCGTGTCGCGCGTGCGCCGGGCCCTGCTTGACGCTGGAGGTCTGGCGCGCCTCGTCGGCGACTCGCCGGTGTTCGCTGTGCGACCCCGCCGGGTGCTGCTTCAGCGTCTGGGCCCGCGCCTGGTTCACGGGTACGACATGCGCGTGGCGCGCGTCGTCGGGCATGTCGAGCACCCAGCCCGGCCTGATCAGGTCGGCCATCCGCAGGCGGGTGCCGTCGGGCTGCTCCTTGTGCTGGTTGAGCCGGTAGATCTCCGGATATCGGCGCCCGTCGCCCAGGCACTTCTCGGCGATCTCCCACAGGCTCTCGTGGTGGCGGCCGTGGGGCGGCTGGACCACGTACACCTTCTTGGTGGCCTGCGCCTGCACCGGCTGCTCCACGATCGGCGCGGAGTAGGCGACCGTCGTCATGGGCGGCGCGGTGGGCGGCGGCGCCGCCAGCTTGATGATGGGCACGACCATGGCCCCGGCGGTGAACAGCACGAGTACGGCCGAGACGAGCTTGTTGGCCAGCGCCTGGGACCCGCCGGAGAGCGGCACCCTGGCGGGCATGCCCACCCTGCGTACGCCCGCGTAGACCTCGACGATCACGCACGAGAAGAACTGCAGCCAGGCCAGCCACACGAACAGCACCAGGACGGCCATGATCGTGCTCGGCCCCACGCGGCTGTTGAGCACGTCGAGATCGAGCAGTTCGGGAGAGATCGGCGGCCCGACGAACGTGAGCAGCGCGTACGGCACACCGCCGACGATCGCCACGAGCACCGCGAGCGCGCCGAGGCCGGCCAGCACGTCGCCCACGCTCCGCCTGGCCGGGATGCGCACGGGCGCCTGCCCGGGCCCGCGCGGCCGGCCCGCTGGACGCGCTGGGTCTCGCGTCGGCATCGCCTCTCCCTTCTCCGTGTTCAGGGTCCTGCGTGGTGGTGTTCTGATCCATCGAGTGAGCGGAATCGGTCTGGCTCACCTGGCCTGCGGCCCGGCCGTGGCCTCGCCCTCCATCTCGGTGCCGGGGAAGCCGATGGCCTGCAGGAAGAAGGCCGTCCACCGCACCTTCACGGAGACGGTCACGCCGTCCTGTCCCTGCGCGACGGTGCAGGTTCCCCTGGTCACGTCGGCGCTGCCCGCCGCCGCGATCACCTCGTCGGCCCGGTCGCACACTTGGCCGTCGCCGAGCAGCCGGATCTCGCCCGTCTCGTGGAGGTGGTCGGCGTCGATCTGGTCGGCGCCCGCCCGCGCGGCCTGCTCGGCGACGTCGGCGGCCCGCAGCCGCGCGTTGATCGCCCCGCCGCCGTCGACGAGCAGCCCCGCCAGCAGGAACACCGCCACGGAGAACAGCACGGTGAAGACCGACATCGTCCCGCGGTCGCTCACGCGGTCGCGGCGGCTCATTCGCCGCTCCTGAACCGTTCCAGGGACACGGCGGCTCATTCGGTCCTCCTGAACTGCTCCAGGGGCACCACCGAGGTGCCGGTCATCCGCTTGGTGCCGGAGAACCCCAGGAAGCTCAGGTCCAGCTCGCAGGTGACCGCGGCCTGCACCTGGCCGCCCTCCTTCCACTTGGAGCCGCCGAGGGACACCGCCGGGCTCTGGCACCGCCCGTCGAGCGCGGCCTTGACGCTCCTGTCGGCCGCGTCGCCCGCGTCGCCGAACGACCGCCGCACCGAGGCGGCCCGCGCCGCGTCCCGTGCCGCGCCGTTGACCTCGCCCTGCGCCTCGACCAGCCGGCCCGCCCCCGCCAGGAACATCAGGAACAGCAAGAAGATGGGCGCCAGCATGACCGTCTCCACGGCCATCGAGCCGCGCTCACGCCACCGGTTCTGGCTCATCCGCCGCCGGTGCTGGCTCGTCCACAGCCGGTTCTGGTTCGTCCGCACCCGGTTCTGGTTCATCCGCAGTCGTCACCCCCGTCGTCCGGGCGGAAGCACTCGACGGGACCGCCCGAGGTGGCCGTGATCGTGAACGTGAGCTCCGGCAGGAGCGGGATGACCTGTACGGCGCTGCCGGTCACGGTGACGAAGCGCTCGTCGGGCTCCTTCTCCGCGGTCGTGACCGCGGCGTTGGAGAGCAGGCGGGGCCCGATGGCCCGGACGATGTCGGTGGCCTTGGTGGAGGCCGCGCCCTCCCAGTCGCCCGAGTCGAAGGGGGCCGACCTGGCCACCCTGGCGCCTTCCTTGGCGGCCGCCTCGGCCACCTGACGGCCGTGGAACCAGAGCGCCACCTGCACGATGAGCAGCACGACCGCCAGGATGACCGGCATCAGCAGGGCGAGCTCGATCACGGAGGCGCCGCGGTCGCGTCGTGCCCGGCGGCGCCGCCCCGGAGGTCGGCTCGGTCGCCGAGGCTGCCCGCGCGGGCGCCGGGCACCTGTCACGTGCGCCCGCCGGTCTGGCCGAAGCTGGTTTGGAGGTCGTTCTGCTTCCCCTCGACCAGCTGCTTGATCAGCGTGGCCAGGCCGAGGGCGACGCCGGCGATGATCGCGGAGATGATCACCCACTCGACCGCCGAGGCGCCCCGGCTGGGGGCGTTGCGGGCGCGCTGGATACGCACGCTGAGGCATGCCTGCAGGTAGATGACCCAGGGATGATTCATTAGGACCCCAACATCTTCATAGCGGCGGGATAACTGAGAAAGATCACGAAGCCCGCGCAGAGCAGCAGCTGGGCGACGAGCATCGACTGGGAGCGCTCACCGGCGCGGCCCTCGATCTCGGCCAGCTCGCGGCGACGCAGCGTGGCGGCCCTCGCGGTCAGGGAAGCGCGTACCTTGGCGCCGTCGTCGGCGACCAGGCCGAGCGCGGCGGACAGGTCGCGCAGCTCGTCGACGTTGATCTCCTCGCCGAGCTGGCCGAGCGCCTGCCAGGGGGTGATGCCGACGATCCTGGCGCCGGCCAGCGCCTCGCGGATGCGCGACATCGCCCAGTTGGGCTGGTCACCGCTGACCGAGACCGCCATCATCAGCGCCTCGGGCACGCCGCGGCCGCCCGCGAGGTTCATCGAGACCAGGTCGAGGAAGGCGCCGACGACGTGCCGGAAGTCACGCCGCTTGGCCGCCGCGTCGCGCCGTACCTGAACGTCGGGCAGGAAGAAGAAGACCAGCGACACGAGTACGGCCGACCAGAACGGGATGGTCAGGGATGTGCCCCACTCCATCAGCACCAGCCAGCCGAGCAGCACCGGGAACGCCAGCAGCCCGGCCGACGCGAGCAACGCCTTCGTGGCCAGGTAGCCCTCGAACGACCGCCCGACCAGCGCCAGGTCGGCCTTGACCGACCGGACCTCCCACCCCCGCGCGTGGTAGAGGCGGGCCAGCCGGACGCCCAGGCCGCGGCGGAAGGCGGAGACCTCCTCGTCGGGCAGGGCCAGCTGGATGCGCGGCGCGTCGGCGTCCTCGCGGACGGCCTCGATCGCCAGCAGCCGCGACACGAGGCCGGGGCGGGCCGGGAACAGCGCCCGGAGCAGCAGGAACAGGCCGAGCCCCAGCACGCAGCCGGCCAGCACACCCTCAACCATGACCGCCCCCTCTCTCCATTGCCGCCCTATCCATGACCGTCTCCGACGAGCAGGCGAGTGGGCTTGCTATCCATTGCCGCCTCCTACGAGCAGGCGGGTGGGCTTGTCGAACCGGGCCAGTCGCCGCATCCAGGCGAATCCGGCGCCGAACAGCCCCGCCACGACCGCCAGCACGGCCTGACCGAGGAGGCCGCGGTATTCGCTGACGTAGGAGGGGTTGAAGACGACGAGCAGCCCGGCGAAGACCAGCGCGGTGATCACCACGATCTGGACGCTGCGCCTGGTGGCCCGGCGTTCGGCCTCGACGCGGCGGCGCATGTCGAGCTCCTCGCGGGCGGAGACGGCCAGCGCCCCGAGCACGTCGCGCAGGCCGGGTCCGCGCAGCTTGGAGTTGAGTATCAGCGCGGCCACCACCAGGTCGGCCGAGGGGTCGTCGAGCTCGTCGGCGAAGAGCGCGAGCGCCTCCGGCAGCGCCATGCGGGTGTGCAGGCGGTCGACCAGGGCGCGCAGGTGCGGTTTGAGCGTGGGCGCGGCGGCCCTGATCGACGACGGGATGGCCTGTTCGAGCCCGGCCGCGCCGGCGATCGTGTCGCGTAGCGACTCCGTCCAGGCGGCCAGCCCTTCGAGGCGGCGCATCGCGGCTCGTTCCTCTGCGGCGCCGCCCGACAGGCCGCGCCAGGCGAACACCAGCAGCACCGTGCCCACCGCCGCGACCGCCCAGCCGGTCACGACCAGCACCAGGGTGGCGGCCACGGCGGCGATCGCGGTGCGGGTGGTGAGCGTCTTGAGCAGCTCGCGCTTGGGGCGGGCGGGCCGGACGCGCATGCCGTACAGGGAGAGGAAGAACAGGAACAGTCCGCCGCCGACGAGCGCGCCGGCGAGCAGGGCGAGAGGATCGAGGTCGATCACAGCCAGCCTCCGGGGTTGTATCCGTGGGCGGCGAGCTCCTCCAGGCAGGAGACGGGGGCGTGGGGCAGGGCGGCGCCGTCGGGGCCCGGGATGAACACCTCGCTCGACAGGACGCGGCCGTCGCAGCCGTTGACCTCGCGGATGCTGGAGACGTAGCGCCGCAACGTACCGCCGCGGCTGTAGTCGTTGCGCTTCTCGACGAAGACCACGAAGTCGATCGCGCCCGCGATGAGCATGTGGGTGGCGTCGATCGGCAGCCGCTCGCGGGCCTGCAGGGCGTAGGTGGAGATGCGGTTGAACACCTCCATGCTGGAGTTGGCGTGGATGGTGGACAGGGAGCCGTCGTTGCCCTGGGTCATCGCGTTGAGCATCGTGACGATCTCGTCGCCGAGCACCTCGCCGACGATCACCCGGCTGGGGTTCATCCGGAGCGATCTCCTGACCAGCTCGGCCATGCTGATCTCGCCCTGGCCCTCGGAGTTGGGCAGGCGCTGTTCGAAGGCGACGACGTTGGGGTGGAGCTCGGGGAACTGGTCGAGGCCGAGCTCCAGGGCGCGTTCGACGGTGATCAGGCGCTCGTGCGGCTGGATCTCGTTGGCCAGGGCCCTGAGCAGGGTCGTCTTACCGGCGTTCGTGGAGCCGGCGATCATGATGTTCTTGCGGGCGCCGACCACCGCGCTGAGGAACCTGCCCACCTCCGGGCTCAACGTGCCGTTGCCCACGAGGTCCGACATGAACACCTTGCCCAGACGGGCGCGGCGGATCGAGACGGCCGGCCTGAGCGTGACGTCCATGACGGCGCTCAGCCGCGAGCCGTCGGGCAGGCGCAGGTCGAGCTGCGGGTTGGCGGTGTCGAAGGGCCTGCTCGACAGTCCCGAGTAGGCCGCCAGGATCTGGATCAGCTCGATGAGCTCGTCGTCGGACTCGGCGACCGGCTCCCGCATGAGCTCCTGGCCGTCGGCGTAGCTGACGAAGACGCGGTCGCAGCCGTTGATGTCGATGTTCTCGACCTCGGTGTCGTCGAGCAGCGGCTGGAGGCGGCCCACGCCGAACAGCGCGGCGTGGATCCCGGCCGCCAGCGCCTCCTCCTCCTCGACCGTGGGAGGAGTGCGGCCCAGGCCGATCTCGCTGCGCGCGTGCTCCTCCAGGACCTGGGAGATCAGCGCCCTGGCGAACTGGCGCTCGTCTTCGCCGGTCATCGACACCAGGCCGTTGACCTGGTCGAGGCGGCGCTGGTGGGCCAGGCGGTCGCCGACTTCTTGGCGGAAGCGCTTGACCAGGGAGTGATCGATCACGGGCTGCTCACTTTCGCGAGGACGCGTGTCGTACTCCCGGTTGTACGTAGCGGACCTCTCGCGAGGTTGAATGCCATGCCGAAATTCATAGATTGCTCACCAACCGTCCCGCGAGATCGCGCGCCGTGCGGATGAGCAGGCAGCGGTCGAGGCGCCCGCCCCACTGGCCGCGCAGCAGCTCAGCGCCCTTGGGGTCGTGCGCGAGACCGTGGACGAACTTGACGCTCGGACCGACAATCCTGCGTACGTCGTCGATCGAGGAACGGTAGTTGCGCGGGTCGGCTATCACGGCCACGCCGTGGGCCTTGGTGATGGACAGGCGTTCGCGCAGGTGGGCGACGTGGTCGAGGGTGGCCCTGGTGAGCAGCACGACCTGCTCGGCCTGCGCCATCAGGTCGCCGAGCTGCGGATGGCCGCCGAGCCGGCCGCAGTCGGCGATCACGTCGGCGTTGGGGATGGCGGCCAGCGCCCTGCCCAGCGGACCCCACAGCCAGGTGAGCCCGGCCGCCTGCTCGCCGTGGGTGAGCCCGGCCAGCACGTCGAGGCCGCCGACGATCTTCTGGGTGTGCTGGTGGATCTGCGCGGGCTCCAGGCCGCGCCGGGCGGTCGCGGCCAGCGTGAGCAGGCCCTTGCCCGGGTTGAGCACGCCGCCGTCGGCCGCGGGCAGCCGGTAGGCGAGGTCGCCCCCTGCGGGGTCACATTCGGCGAGGAGTACGGGACGCGGCCACACCGCCGCGAGGGCCGTCGCGGCAGTGGTCACACCAGGCGCGCCCTTGTCGGCGGCCAGTACGATCAGCGCCACGTCAACTTACTCCGGGCAGGTCGGCCACGGCGATCTCGCCACTGGAGGCGTATTGGACGATGGTCTTCGCCGCCGGGGCGTCGACGATCACGGTGATCAGGATGGATCCGCCGGCTCTGCCGCCGTCGCTGACGCTCTCGACGAGGGCGCTCTGTGCGAGTACGCGGCTTTCCGCCTGGTCGGTGCGGCCGGGGACGTACACGATCTGGACTCGATGGCTTCTGTCCAGGCCCGCTGGGAACTGTCCCGGTTTCAGGGAGAGGCCCACCTTGGCCTTGCCGGGCACCAGCTCGCTGCTGGCTCTGACGCCCATGTTGTGGGTCAGCAGGGTGCCGGGCACGATCGTGACGGCCGCGAAGCTCTTGACCACCTCGAACCTCTGTGACCAGGAGACGTAGTCGAGGCCGGTGTTGGCGATCTGCACCTCTTCGAGCGCGGCCGGGGTGAACTGCTGGCCGGCGCCGATCTGCTGGGTGACCCTGATCGCCGAGACGCGGTCGCCGCTGCGCAGCACGAGCAGCGTCGTGGCGAGCGCGCCGCCGAGGATCAGGAGCACGGCGAGAGCGGCCAGGGCGGGTTTGCGTTCGCGGGGTGGCACGGGGAGCTTGCGCGAGGCAGGGCCGGACAACCCCGCCGTGTTGACGGCAGGCTTTTCACTGGTCCTCATGGGTGGGGGGCTCCCATTGTGAATTGTCGAATTCACGCCATTATGTGCACCCGCCGGTGGGGGCGGGGCTGGAATGCGAGGAACCATGCTCGTTTCGCAGGTGGCGTGGTGTCAACAAGAAATAATCAATGCCTATTGTTTACAGTGAGTTGACCTGGGTGGTTTTTCAGGATAAGCGCCGCAATGACGGGACAGAGCAGGGTTTTTTGGCGAACTAAAGGTTGCTGACGTGGGGCGATCCCTTGCGTCCCTTTTCTCACATCATTCCCTCCCTTAACGCGCGATGGCTCCTGGACCCTAAATGGGCAGCCGAATCAGCCGCTTTCCACAGGCCGTAATTACCGTCCGCGGTTATCCACAGGTCGGCCCATCCATGCCATTGCCGACAACCTCGGGACCTACCCTTTGTTCTGGCGTTACCTTTGCGCCCAGGCCCGATCGAGGAGACGGCACATGCGGATCATGCTCACCGTGCTCGGCGAGCAAGGCGATCGTGACGTTGTGATCGAGGGTGACAACGGCGCCACGGTGGCGAGGGTGAGTGAAGCCCTCAGTGGTCAGGCGCCGCTGGCCGAGGTCGTCCGCCTGCCCAGGGCGCGAGCCCCCTACGGCATGTCGGCGACCGAGCCCGGCGCCCGCCCCTCGGCGCGGCACACCCGGTCCGGCGGATCGTCCGAGACCAGCCGGTTCGACGCTCCCCACTCACCTGACATCCCGGGCGCCCGCAGCCCTGATGGACGTGGCCTCGGCCGCGCGTCCGAGTCTGGTCCGCGTGGCGTCGGCGGCGCGTCCAATCTTGGTCCGGGTGACGTCGGCCCCGCGTCCATCCGGGATCGGGGCGACGGGATCGGCAGGTCTCGCGACGGGATTGGCCGGGCGGGCGATGGGTTCGGCCGGGCGGGCGCCGTGCTCTGGCGCAACGGGCGGCCGCTCGACCCGCGTGCCCTGGCCGGGGCGGTGCTGCGCGACGGCGACAAGGTCACCCTCGACGCCCATCTCGCCCGCGCCACGATCATCGAGGAGCCCGGCGGTGTGGCCGAGGTGCGGGTGGTGGGCGGTCCGGCTGCGGGCGCCGTACACCGCCTGGGCCTGGGTGTGCACGTCATCGGATCCGACCCGATGTGCGCGATGACCGTCGCCGACCCGTCCCTCGCCCCCGAGGCCGCCATCCTGCGCGTGACCCCCGACGCGATCACGGTCGAGCCGGCCCGGCACCGCGCGCCCCAGCAGGCGCAGCGACTCAAGCTCAAGGGCCGGTGGGCCGACGAGGTCGCCGAGCTCACCGCCCGGGTCGCCGAGCGCGAGGCGGCGGAGGCGGAGCCCGTCCACTACGAGCCGCCCGAGCTGGCCGCCCAGACTCTCACCGAAGCTGCCGACTGGGCCGAGCACGCGCTGCTGACCTGTGGTTCCTCGGTGTTCACGCTGACCGCGATCGAGCCGCAGGACGCGCACCTGGCGCCTCTCCCAGAGGGCGGCGTCGCCTACAACCGGCCGCCGCGGCTGCGCAGGCCGGAGCCCGAGCGCACCTTCGAACGCCCCCTGGAGCCCAGCCGTGCCGAGGGGATGCGCCTGCAGTTGCTGGCCGCGCTCCTGCCCGCGGTGATGGGCGTCACGCTGGCCTACGTCATGCGCCAGCCCTACTACCTGCTCATCGCCCTGATGACCCCCCTCATCATGATCGGGCAGTGGTGGAGCGATCGCCGCCACGGCAAGAAGCAGCACCGGAAGGCCACCAAGAAATACAAGGAGCGGCTGGAGGCGTACGAGCTGGCGGTCGAGCAGGCCAGGGCCGAGGACGAGCTGATCCGCCGATCCGACGCGCCCGACCCGGCGCAGGTGCTGCTCACCGCCACCGGCCCGCGCCGGCGGCTGTGGGAGCGCCGCATCCACGATCCCGACGCGCTGCGGCTCAGGGTCGGGCTGGCCGACCTGCCGGCCAACCTGGAGCTGTCCGAGGAGAAGGGCGGCGCGATCTCCCCGCCGATCTGCCGGTCCGTGCCGGTCGCCCTGGCCATGCGCAGGCTCGGCGTGGCGGGCGTCACCGGCCCGCGCGACACCGCGACCGGCCTGGCCGGCTGGCTGATCGGCCAGGCGGCGACCCTGCACAGCCCCCGTGACCTGGCCATCGTGGTCCTGTCCGCGCACGCCGACGGCGAGCGCCGCTGGGGCTGGGTCCGCTGGCTGCCGCACTGCGCCCCGCGCGGCGGCGAGGACTGCGTGGCCCTGGTCGGCACCGACCCGGAGTCCGCCGCCCACCGCGTCGCCGAACTGGCCGCCCTCATCGACGAACGCCAGAACACCGCCATCCCAGAGCTCGGCAAGATCCCCACCGGCTGGGACGACCTGGGCGGCCCGGAGACCCCGGCTCTGACCTCCTATGACGTACGCCCCTACGACGTCCTGGTCGTGCTCGACGGCGCCCAGGTCCTGCGTGGCCTGCCCGGCATGCCGCAGATCCTGCGCCAGGGCCCCCGCTCGGGCGTCTTCACCCTCGCCATCGACGACGACCAGCGCCTGCTCCCCGAGGAGTGCGCCACCGTCGCCGCGTGCGCCGCCGACGGTCAGGTGCGCCTCCTCGGCGGCGGCCTGGAGGTCATCGGCCCGGTTCTGGCCGACCTGGTCTCACCGTCGTGGTGCGACCGCGTGGCCAGGGCGCTCGGCCCGATCCGCGACGTGAGCAGGGACGACCCGGCCGGCCACCTCCCCGAGGCGGTCCGCCTCCTCGACCTCCTGCGCCTGCCCGCCCCCTCCGGCCACGACCTCGCCACCCGCTGGCACGGCCACGGCTCCACGAAGGCGGTCATCGGCATCGGCCCCGACGGCCCGTTCTCGGTCGACCTGCGCGTGGACGGTCCGCACGGCCTGATCGCCGGCACCACGGGCGCGGGCAAGTCAGAGCTGCTGCAGACGCTCATCTGCTCGCTGGCGGTGGCCAACCGGCCGGACCAGCTGACGTTCGTGCTGGTCGACTACAAGGGCGGGGCCGCGTTCAAGGAGTGTGTACGGCTGCCGCACACGGTCGGCATGGTCAGCGACCTCGACGGGCACCTGACGCAGCGGGCCCTCGACTCCCTGGCCGCCGAGATCCGGCGCCGCGAACGCCTGCTGCTGGCCGCGGGCGCCAAGGACATCGACGACTACACCGGCGAGCCGCTGCCCAGGCTCGTGCTGATCATCGACGAGTTCGCCGCCCTGGTGGCGGAGCTGCCCGACTTCGTCAACGGGCTGGTCGACATCGCCCGCAGGGGCCGTTCGCTCGGCATCCACCTGATCCTGGCCACCCAGCGGCCGGCGGGCGTGGTCACGGCCGACATCCAGGCCAACACCTCGCTGCGGATCGCGCTGCGGGTCACCGAGCCCGCCGAATCCTCCGACGTCATCGACCTGCCGGACGCGGCGCACATCTCCAAGTCGACGCCTGGCCGGTGCTACGTGAAGTCAGGGGTGGGCGCGGCGGCGGCCGTACAGACGGCCCGGGTGGGCGGGCGCAGCCCGGTGGCAAGCGCCTCGCTCAGAGCCGACCCGACAGGCGCGGGCGCGACACTCGGCCCAGGTGCGATGCTCGGCCCGGGTTCGACCCTCGGCCCAGGCCCCTTGGCGGGCGCGGGCGGCGGTCTGACGAGCGGCGGTAGCTTGGCGGGCGTGGGCGGCCTGGCAGGCGGCTTGGCGGGCGGCTTGGCGGGCGGCTTGGCGGGCGCGGGCGGTCAACTGCGGGTGGTCGACGTGGACTGGCGGTCCTTGGGCAGGGCGCTGCCGCCGCTTCCGGAGCCGCCGGAGGGGTCGACGATCACCGACCTCACCGTCCTCGCCGACGCGCTCATCGAGGCCGCGCGCCTGACCGGCGTACCGGAGCAACCAAGCCCTTGGCTGGAGCCGCTGCCCTCGGCCGTGACCCTCGACGAGGTCACCACTGCCTTGACGGCTGGGCCGCTGAAAACGTCCACCGGATCGGGGACATTCGCCGAAGTCGGTCCGCTGGCCTTCGGGATGATCGATCGGCCCTGGGCGCAGGATCGGCGCCCGCTCGCGCTGGACCTGGCCCAGGGCGGCCACCTGCTCATCGCGGGAGCGGCCCGCAGCGGCAGATCCACCGCGCTACGGACGATCGCGGGCGCCATCGCCGCACAAGCCTCCCCCGCCGATGTCCACCTGCACGCCATCGACTGCGGATCGGGCGCGCTGCTCCCGCTGATGGCCATGCCGCACTGTGGCGCGGTCGTCACCCGCGACCAACTCGACCGCGTCGAACGCCTGCTGTCCCGCCTCCGCGCCGAGGTGGGCCGCCGCCAGCAACTGCTCGCCGAGGCCGGACACGCCTCACTGGCCGAATACCGCCAGGCGGGCCACCGCCTCCCCTGGCTGGTGCTCATGGTCGACCGCTGGGAGGGCTACGTGGCGGCCTTCGAGGGCTACGACTACGGCCGCCTCACGGAGGCGCTCCTGCAACTCCTCAGAGAGGGTCCGGCGGTGGGCCTGCGGGCGGTGGTGACGGGTGACCGTTCGTGCCTACTCGGCCAGGTCTCCACGGTCTTCGACGACCGCCTCCTCCTCCGTCTGGCGGACCCGGCCGACTACGGGCTGGCCGGTCTGCCGATGAAGGGCCTGCCCGCGTCGATGCCCGCCGGCCGCGCCCTCTCGATCGGCGAACACGGCATCATCGAGAGCCAAATCGCCCTCTTGACCCACGACCCGTCGGGCCCAGCCCAGGTAGCCGCCCTCCAGTCTCTCGCCCGCGCCGCGGCCCCGCTCCGCAGCGTCCCGACGTACGCGTCCACGGCTTCACCCGGGAGAGCCACCCCCCAGCCCGCCTCTGCGACATCTGCGACAAGCCTCCGCGGGGCCCTGGTGGGCGCCCCAGACGGCCCATCAGGGGGCACATCGAGGGGGATGTCGGCCAGCGCGGGCTCCCCACACGGCGACCTCCCGGACGGCGTCCCGAACAGCTTGTCAGGCGGTGCAACGGGCAACGCGGGCGCGTCAGCTGGCAACGTCGCGGGCGGCGCCACAGGTGACGCGCCAAGTGGCACCTCGGGTGGCACGCCAGGCGGCACCTCAGATAGCACGCCAGGCAGCACCTCGTACGACAACATTCCGGGTGGCACCTCGGACGACAACATTCCAGGTGGCATGGCAAGTGGCGCCTCAGACGGAACGTCGGGTGTCGGCTTCCGGGGCGATCTGCCAGCGGGGTCGGGCGGAAGAGGTCGATCGACTCGGCTGGGACGCGGCGCGTGGCTCTGGGAGGGAGAGCCGCCGCTTCGGGTCGACGCGCTTCCCATGCGTATCACCGCCGGCCAGGCCATGGACCTGGAACCGAACTTCACCCATCCATCGCCGCTGTGGGCCCTGATCGGCGCAGGCGGCGACGCCCTGGCTCCGATGGGCCTGGACCTCCTCGCCCACGGCCCCGGCGCCGTCGTCGCTGGACCGGCCCGCTCCGGTCGCTCCTCGGTGCTGGTCACGGCCGCCAGATCGCTCATCTCGTATGGCACGCCGGTAATCGCCATCGCTCCCCGGCGTAGCCCGCTACGTACGCTGGAGGGCGCCCTCGCCATCCTCGGCGGCGACGGAGCGGGACTACAGGAACTGCTCGCCGACCGTGAACGCTACGTGGTGATCGTGGACGACGCCGAGCTGATCAACCCGGACTCCCCCCTTGGGACGGTCCTGGAAGAAGTCCTCCGTTCAGGCCGAGACGGAGATCACGGCCTCATCATCGCGGGCGCGACAGGCGACCTGGCGACGGCCTATCGAGGCTTCGTCGCCGAAACCCGCAAGTCGCGCACCGGCGTACTCCTGTCAGTGCAGAGCCCGGCCGACGGCGACCTGTTCACGGTCCGCCTGCCGCGCGGCGCCGTCGGAGGCCCACCAGGACGCGGCCTGCTGATCACCATGGGCAACACAACCCCCATCCAAGCGGCCATCTCGGACACCGGCCCACCGTAGAACCAGGCTGACCGGATCTCCGGCTGAGCGCCAAACACCTCGGTGTCTGGGTGCCCCCACCACTTGGAGCCTTGGGGCACGAGTGCCCTCCACCACCTGAGACCGCGAGGAACGGGTGCTCCGCACCACCGGAGACCTCGGGAAACGGGCGCTCCCCACCACCTGAGACCTCGGGAAACGGGCGCCTTCCACCCTGCACCTGCCCTCCCCCTCCGCAGAAGCGCCGTGCCCAGCACCGCCCCAGGAGCACTGGTCGTGGTGACAATGCGGACTTCGGGGCCCGCTCGGTGGAGCGGCTGTAGGGCTACGACGATGCGGTGGGGTCCCCGGGGCGCTGGGGCGACGCTTGCGAAGGGCGCCGTTCGAGGGAGTCCTGGCAGAGACGGTGTTCGCGAGGGCGCTGTTCGCGAGGGCGCTGTTCGCGAGGGCGCTGTTCGCTAGAGCGCTGTTCGCTAGAGCGCTGTTCGCGGGAGCGCTGTTCGCGGGAGCGCTGTTCGCGGGAGCGCTGTTCGCGGGAGCGCTGTTCGCGGGAGCGGCCGGAAGCACTGTTCGTGGGAGCGGTGCTTGCGGAGCTGGCCATTCTCGGTGGGCACTCGGGTCCGTGGTGCGTCTGGCTTCGGGATCCGTGAGGGGGACGGGCGCAAAGACCGGGCCGGAGGCCATATTGCACTGATCTGTCCAAAACGTGCTACCGTCGCGGTATGGCGCGACCGAGGGAGTTTGAGGAGGAGCGGGCGATCGAGGCGGCCATGCGGGCATTCTGGAGCGCGGGCTATGAAGGAACCTCGACCCAGGACCTGTGCGAGGCCACCGGGCTGGGGCGGAGCAGCATCTACAACACGTTCAAGAGCAAGCATGATCTGTTCGACAAGGCCCTGCGGCACTACATGGACAGCAAGACCGCCTGGCTGATCGAGTTGCTCGAAGGCGATCTTCCGGTTCGGGAGAAGGTGCGGACTCTGTTGTGGCAGGCCGTCGATGTTGAGACCAGCGATCCGGTCGGGTGCCTGGTGGTCAACTCGCTGGTGGAGTTGGCGCCGCGAGATCCGGCGGTGGCCGAGCAGCTTCGGCGGGACGGTGAGCGGCGGCTGGCGGCGCTTCGGGCGGCGTTTGAGCTCGGGCAGAGCCGGGGCGAGTTGCCAGCCGGTAAGGATCCGGTCGCGCTGGCGCATTTCGTGGTCGCGGCGATCAGTGGCATGCGGGTGATGGCGCGCGGGGATTCGGATCGGGCGGCGTTGGAGTCGGTCGCGAAGATCACGCTCGACGCGCTTTTCTGACGCCCGGACCGCTCCACCCGAGCAGCCGGCACCCTGGACACGCCCCACGCGAGCAGCTTGACGCAGCTGCGCGCGAGCAGCCTGACGCGGCCGCGCGCGAGCAGGCCGGACAGGGGCCCACCGCTCCAGACGAGCACGCGTCGTTTCGCGTCTCTTGATTTTGCACTGTTCCATCCAAAACCAGGAAGAGTTCCTATGCCGTTGGCCGTGTACATCCTGGGGTTGTCGATATTCGCCCAGGGCACTTCCGAGCTCTTGCTCGCCGGGCTGTTGCCCGAAATGGCGGCCGACCTGGGGGTATCCGTCCCCCAGGCGGGGTTGCTGATCTCCGGGTTCGCGCTCGGGATGCTGGTGGGGTCGCCGGTGCTGGCCGTGGTGACCTTGCGGTGGCCGCGTCGTACGGCGCTGCTGACGTTTCTGGCGATCTTTGCCCTTACTCATGTCGTAGGGGCGGTGACGCCGAGCTATGGGGTGCTGTTCGGGACGCGGGTGGTGGGAGCGTTCGTGTACGCGGGCTTCTGGGCGGTGGCCGCGGTGACAGCCGTGGGGCTCGTTCCGGAAGGGGCGCGGGGCAAGGCCATGAGCATCGTGGCGGGCGGACTTACCGTGGCCACCATCGTGGGGCTGCCCGCGGGGACGGTCATCGGGCAGCAGTTCGGATGGCGGGCGGCGTTCTGGGCGGTCACAGTGCTGTCGGGCTTGGCGGCGATCGGAGTGGTGGCCACCATTCCCGGCGGGCGGCCCGAGCCGGGGAGCGTGCCGCAACTGGGGCAGGAGCTGCGGAACATGCTCAACTCGCGGCTCTGGCTCTCATACGGGACGACGGCGCTGGCGACCGGCGCGGTGCTGGTCACGTTCAGCTATCTCGGTGCGATGCTCGTCGACACCACCGGGCTGGCGGCGGGGTGGGTTCCCGCGGTGCTGGCGTTGTACGGGGTGGGGTCGCTGATCGGCATCGGCCTGGGCGGACGTCATGCTGACGCGCAGCCTTTTACGACGTTGTACGTGGGTGTAGCGGGAGTTGTTGTTATCTCGGCAGGTTTGGGAATGTTCGCCGGGATGCCGGGGATGGCCATCGGGCTGATCTTCCTGCTGGGGGCGTTCGGGTTTTCCACGAATCCGGCCTTGAACACGCGGGTGTTCACCGTGGGCAAGGATGCTCCGACGCTGGCCGCCGCCACCAACTTCTCGGCGTTCAACGTCGGGATCACCGTGGGGCCGTGGGTGGGCGGGCTGGCGATCGGGGCGGGGTTCGGATATCCGGTGGTGGCCTGGATCGGGGCCGGGCTCGGGGTCGCCGCGCTCGGGACCGTGGGGTTGTCCGCTGTACTGGACAAGAGGCTGGTGCTGCGTACGCGTGACCTGGCCGCCCGCGAAGTCGTCAGCTGATCCAGTCGTTGATGACGCCGCCCCCACTATCTCGCCACTAACTCATCAGCCGATCCAGGCACTGTCGGCACCCTCCGCTGCCTCGCCACGGAAACTGTCGGCCATTCCAGTCGCTTACGATGCCGCCCTGCGTCGTCTCGCCACGGAAGCTGTCAGCCGTTGCGGTCGCTGACGACGGCGTCGGTCTCGCCGGCCCCACGTTGTCGTCCTCGCTCAACCAGGTGCCGCCCTCATTGGCCCGCTCGTCGGTCCCGGCGACGGTGTTTGGCAGCGAACTCCGCATCGCGCGGGCGACCGGCGGAACAGTCTGGGGTTCGCTGTCACTACCCAGTAAGCCGTTCTCCGTCACCGGCGGCGGTCACGCAGCCAGTCTGGCGCCGTCACTGGCACGAGCGTTGCAGTAGCGGCCACCATCCGGTCGGCAGGGCCGCCATGGCCTCCCACCCTGGCTTCCATGGTTTGGCCGTGGCGAAGCGAGGGAGCGCGAGGGCTTGCCCTCGCGGGGAAGGAGCCGAAGCCTCCGGGGAGGGCGCCGAGCTTCCAGGAGCGCGAAGCGCCGATGGCGAGCCCTTTGTGAGGGTCAGCCGATGCGGTCGGTGACTACGCCGTCGGTTTCGCCGCCCCACACGTCGTCGTCCTCGGTCAACCAGGTGCTGCCCTCATTGGTGCTCTCCTGGGCACCGGCGCCGGCGCCGCCCATGGGCATGAACGGCATGCCGCCCATCCCGTTCCCGCCGGTGCCTGCCTTGGGCATGCCCGCGGTGTTCGACAGGCCCGAGACCATGCCGCTGTCGCCTCGGGCGCTCGTGACGGGGCCGGATGAAGGGGAGAAGGAGTTCGGGGAACTCGGGGAGTTGACGTTCGGGCCGGTGCTCGTGGGGTTGGCGTGGGAGTTGGGGATGGGGGTGTTGGTCTGGTTCCAGTCCGAGGGGCGCTGGAAGTCCTCCAGCTTGGTGGAGGTGGGGGTGGACAGGCCCTTGGTGGGGTCGGTCAGGCCGGACGTGGGGTCCGTCATGCCCTTCGTCGGGTCCGTCATCCCCTTGGTGGGGTCCGTGACGCTGCCCGTGGGGACACTCGCACCCTTTGTCGGATCCGTCGCCCCTGGATCCGTGGTGCCCTTGGTCGGGTCTGTGGTGCCGTTGCCGGTCGGGTCGGGGGTCTGTGTGTCGGTCGAGGGCTTGGGCGTGGTGGGGGTGTCGACGCCGTTCCGGTTCGAGCTGTCAGAGTCGATGCCGCCCTGGCTGCCGTTGTCACCCGTGCCGTTGTAGCCGCCCGGGCCGTTGTAGCCGTCTCCCAATCCGCGGGTGCCTCCGGGGTTGGAGAAGTCCGTGTTCAGGGGCGTGACGGGAGGGGGTACGGCTGTGGGGTCCTTGATGTCCGGGATCTCTTTGTGGAAGGAGTCCGGCAGTTGCTGGTAGGTCTGGGTGAGGTCGTCGTTCAGCAGGCGCAGGTGCTGGCCGGCGAGTTCGTCCTGGGAGCCCCATTCCTTGCCCTTGTCCATGGTGCGATACACGCCGGGGCTGGAGTCGTCGAAGGTGAACGTGTTGTCGCTCCAGGCCAAGCCCGTCTGGTCCATGAACTCCTGATGCTCGACCAGCCTGTCACCGAGGGACTGCAGCGGGCGGCCCATCCAGTTGAGCTTGTCCGACACCTCGCGGACCGTCGCGTGCAGCACCCGGAGGGCCTCCTGCGCCTCGACCGACGCCTTGCCTCCCCAGCACTTGGCCATCTCGACGTTGATCTGCTCAATGACCTTCTGGGCGCCGGCCAGGGTCGAGCAGGCGTCGAGGTAGGCGTTGCCCGCCTGCTTGACGGCCGACGGGTCCAGCGACTTGATGAAGTTCTTGATCTCGGCGACGCTCCTGCCGTCGTCGTCCACCTCAAGAGGCGGGCACGACGTCTTGATCATGTGCGTCTTTTTCTGGATCTTGAGCTTCTTGTCCTCGGCCATGAGGGCTCCTACACGTCCTTCGTGCCGACGTTGGCGATGTCCACGCGCTCGTAGTTGCCCGCGCCCGCGTTGATCAGTTCGATGGCGATCCGCGTCTTCTCGGCGATCTCGCGATAAGCCTCGGTGAACTCTTTGTGGCCGTTCTGGACCGTGGCGACGAAGGTCTGCCCGCCTTCCCATCGCTTGATCTGCTCGACGGCCATCTTCAGGCTGAGGAGGTTGGCCTTCATGTCCAGGTCGTTGACCGACCCGGGCTTGTCCCCGACGAACTTGGCGAACTCATCCGTGAGCTGCTCGGCGAGCTTCTTGAGCTTGCTGGCGCTGTACGTGACGCCCTCGCGGTCGGGATCGAGCCCGGCCCAATCCGACTCCAGACGCCAGCCCTGGGCCGGCGGCGGACTCAACTTATCGGGATCTGACACAGCACCCTCCCCGAACACTACGGGTAACGAAGTTTACTCGCATATCACGATCTCATGGCCTCATTTGCGACATAACCCCCACTACCCCCATAGGCAACACTTCTATGCTGTCCTCAGGCCGGACCGGAACGGAGTGGGATGCAGACCCGCAAGGATCTCTACCAGGCACATCGGCTCATGACCCAGCGCCTGGGTATGGCCCTGTTGCAGGGCGAGCCAGACCTGCCCGAGTCGCCGATGCGGCGGCACAACGTGGCGACGTTCGCCGGGATCATGGTCGGCGTTCTCATCATCGCGGGGTTCGGCATCTGGGGCATGCTCAAGCCGGGCGGCGCGACCAACCTGAGAGACGCCGGTCAGCTCATCGTCGAGGAGGAGACCGGCGCCGCCTACGTCTACAGCCAGCAGACCGGCCGGCTGCTCCCCGTGGCCAACTACGTCTCCGCCCGGCTCCTGCTGGACAGCGACGCCATCAAGGTCAAGACGGTGTCCGCGGAGTCGCTGGCCGGGTTCGCGCGCGGCGGGCAGGTGGGCATCGTGGGCGCTCCCGACTCGCTGCCCAAGCCCGAGCGGCTCATCAAGTCACCCTGGTCCGCCTGCGTGGTGGAGGCGACCGACCCCTCCGGGGGGCGCAAGTCGTACGTGACGCTGGTGGGCGGGACCGACGTCGGCGGCAGACCCGCCGGGAACGACGCGCTGGTCGTCAACGACGGACGGCAGAACTGGGCGCTCTGGGGCAACCAGCGCATGGCCGTGCGGAACGTGGACCGGCTCACCGACCAGACGCCCCGGCGGGTGCCGATCTCGTGGATCAACGCCATCGCCGAGGGGTCGGACTTCGCCGCGCCGCCGATCCCCCAGCGCGGCCGCAACATCCAGGGCCCCGGCGGTACGACGTTCAAGGTCGGGCAGGTCTTCAAGGTCGCGGCGGTCGCGGGCGCCCCCGCGCGCTGGTACGTCATGCTCGCCGACGGCCTCGCGCCGATCACCCAGACGCAGGCCACGCTGCTGATCCAGGATCCGGCCAGCCAGACGGCGTACGGCAAGCAGCACGTACGGGAGATCGCGATCGACGCGGCGAACGCCAACGCGGCGAAGGTCTCGGCCCAGCGGATCACCGGCGGCGGCATGCCGGCGACGATGCCGCGCTTCCAGGTGCCCGCCGGCTCGGTACCGCTGTGCATGGTCTACGCCAACACCGTGAAGGGGTCCGTGAAGGGCACGCTCACGGTCGGCAGCCGGATCGGCATTCCGACACCGGCGTCAAGTGGCAATCCGGAGAAGTTCGACCAGGTGTTGCTGCCCCCGGGCGCGGCCGCCCTGGCGGGGCTGCTGCCCGGCGAGAACCAGCTCTCCAACGTGCAGCAGTTCTACCTGGTCACCGACCAGGGGAAGAAATACCGGCTGGCCACGCCCGACGTGCTGACCAAGCTGGGTTACGACGCCTCGAACGTGGCCCCGCTGCCCGCCCACCTCCTGCGCCTCATCCCCGAGGGGCCGACGCTCGACCCTGCGGCCGCCAGGACGCCGGTCTCGGACACCCCGATCATCCGCCCAACAGGCTCCTGAACAGGAGCCCCACCGGCTCCTAAACAGGGGGTTTCCTGGACGCAAATACTTGTAAACATTAGTATCAAAGGTGCAGTTAGTACTTTGTGATACGTGGGGGGCTCATGGGGGACAAGGCCGAGGGATATGAGGTCATACCGCCCGACCTGAAGAAGGCTATGGAGACCTGCGCCCAGCAGGCCCCGATCGTCCGCAACGCCATGATCGCCTTCGCGCCCGCGAAGCTGAGCAAGAGCGACTTCGGCCTCGCGCCCGGCGCCGACGAGCTGGGCGCCGCGTACGTCGACGGCACCGCGGAGAACGAGCACAAGGACAAGCGGTACGAGTCGGTCTACGGCTACCTCGGCGACCTGGCCCAGGCCCTGGAGTTCATCACCACGGCCCTTGAGGTCTCGGCGTACAACTACAAGGCCGCGCACCAGGCCAGCGACGTCGGAGGCCCCAGATGAGCCAACACGGCAGCATCAACCCGCTCGAATGGGACTGGACGGCCTGGCACTTCGAGATCAAGTGGGGCTCGCTGCTCAACCCCGCCCCGCTGCTCGACACGATCAGGTCCATGTGGCGCGCGCTCCCCACGCTCATCGGCGGCGACGAGACCGAAGGACGCCTCAAGGCCGCCGCCGCGGCGCACGACAACCTCGCCACCAACCTGAACAAGGTCTTCGAGGTCCTCGACGCGCGCGCCCACGGCCAGCACGAAGGTTACCTCGACAAGATCGTGAAGGAGTGGAAGGGCAAGGCCGCCGACGACTTCAGGAAGGTCTGGGGCCTCGTACTGAGGCACGACAACCGCGTCGCGCTCATGAAGAGCTGCACGGAGATCGCCAACATCCTCAGGATGGTCGCCGACTCGGCCGCCCACACCAGGAAGGCCATCATCGAGCTGCTCGAGACGGCGATCATCTGGTATGTCGCCTTCTACGCCCTTCGGTGGGCGGCCGGCATGTGGGGCGGATGGCTGGCCGCGGGGGCCGCCTACATGCGCACGACGAAGATCGTGCTTCTGGCGGCCCAGGTCCTCACCAGGTTCGCATCCGTCCTCAGGATCTGCGCTGGCGCCCTCAAAGTCCTGCCCGTGGTCGGCCGGCTGAAGTGGGTGGCCAAGCTCGGCAGCGCGACGCGCACCGCCACGGCCATGACGAAGACGGAACTGCAGGTCGCGAAGTTCGAGAAGTACTCGGCCTACGCCGAGAAGTTCGGTGCGGCGAACTTCAAGGCGTACGCCAAGACCTCCGGCAGCGTGTACGCGGGCGTCATCGGCACGCAGATGGTGGCCCAGGGCATCAGCGGCCACAGCCTCTTCAACCTCGCCCCCCTGACCTTCACCCAGGCGGCCCGCATCACCACGGGCGCCACGCTGGTGGGCACCTTCGCCCCCATAGGCGGATTCTTCGGCAAGGGGATCCTCCAGGGCGGTACCGCGGCGAGCTGGGCGGCGACCCTGACCAAGACAGGCGCCGCCGTCGGCGAGTCCGGCATGGCCTTCGGCGGCTTCGTCGGGATGCGTAACTGGGCCTACGAGCAGATCAAGCACAAGCTGCCCGGAGCCAGGGTCGCCGGGAAACCGGGCAACATGCACAAGCAGTTCTGGAGTGGCATCCCGACGTCCTTCTTCCGGGTGTGGCGGCCCCTGCAGACCAACCACGACTTCGGCGAGCTGCCCCAGTCGAATGTGCCCGTCGCCAACGGCCACGCGACCCCGCCCGCACGGGTCGGCACGGCGAGGGTCGGCTATTGGCCGGTCGACAACGGCTCGCTGTACGACATCGCCCAGAAGGTGTACGGGGACCCGAACCGGTGGCAGGAGATCTACAACGCCAACCGGGACATCATCGGCGACGACCCGCGCAAGCTGAAGCCCGGCCAGGTGCTGCGGATCCCGCTGGACGAGTGAGAGTCAGGCCTCGGCCGTCCTGCCGGGGCTGCCGGAGCCGCCGGGCAGCTTCCCGGTCAGGGAGTCGTCCATCTTCACGGAGAGGCCGCCCATCTTCTCGTCGTACGTCATGCCGGCGTCGGAGAAGGGCGGCATGCCACCTGACTTCATCGCGGTCATCTCTGTCGGGATGGAAGCCTCCAGCATGGGGAAGAGCTTCCCGGTCATCTCGGTCTGCTGGGCGGACATGTAGAGGACTCCGCCCAGGCCCGCGACGATCAAGCCCTGCTTGACGAGCAGCTTCTTGACCGCCTGCAGCGTGATGGAGCCCCGCACGGCCGCCAGCCCCTCGGCCATGATCTTGGTCCACGGGGTGGCGCCCATGGCCAGCTTCCACATGCCCATGATGAACATGCTGGTGCCCACCGCCAGGGCCACGAGGGCGCCGTAGTGGTAAGCCTTGGCCGCCGAGTTGACGGCGTCCCCGGTGTCGTTACGGGTGTCCTTGAGGGACTTGACGCCATTCTTGAAGGCTGTGTGGATGCCCTCGAAGGTGTCGAAGGCCGCGCCATCCCACTTGCCCGAGGTCTTCAGCTGATTCTTGAGGTGGTCCAGCCCGTCGGCCAGCTCGTCCAGCTCGGACATCAGGCCGGCGTGGTCGATGCTCTGCCAGGCTTTGGCGGCGTCCGACATCGCGCCGGGGTTCGACACCAGCACGCCGATGCCGGCGGCGACGTAGAAGGCCCAAGGCTGCAGGATCGCGACGGCCGCGGCGGAGGCCGTGCTCGCCGCCAGCTTGTAGAGCGACGCGTCCGACTCGTAACTCACCTGGAATCCCGCCCAATCACTTCGGGCGCGATCTCATCGTCGCCGCCCCAGACGCCCTCGTCCTCGCCGAGCAGCGCGTTCTGGCGCTCGTTCTCCTTGTCGCCACCGGTCCCGGCGCCGCTCATCGGCATCATCGGCATCATGGGCATGCCGTTCGTACCGTTCACGCCTCGCAGGCCCGCCGGTACGGCACCCGCGCCCGCACCCGCTCCTCCCCCGATGCCCGTGCCGAACCCGGTACCGGTGCCGCCGCCACTGCCGATGCCCGAGCCGGTGCCGGTCCTGGTGGCGGAACCGTTCAGGTCCGGCGACAGGGTGCTGAGGTCGGGGTTCTTGACCTGCGGGGTGTTCAGCGAATTGGGGTCGAACTGGGACAGCTGCGTGCCGTCGGGGAGCTTGCTGTCGACGTCGGGCATCTTCTGGTCGGGCATCTGCGGCTGGCCGTTGAGCGCCGAGTCGATACTCGGCACTTTCATGTCGGGCTGGTTCCCCACAGGAGACGACGGCAGGTTCGTGTTGGGCAGGTTCGTCGAAGGAAGGTCGCTCGACGGCAGATCGGTCTTCGGCAGATCGGTCTTCGGGAGATCCGTCGACGGAAGATCCGTCTTGGGTAGACCGGTGTCGATCCCTGGCGGCTTGCCTCCGCCGGACATGTCAGGCAGTCCGGCGCCGGTGTCCGGCAGGCCGGAGTTGCCGAGGTTCCCAAGATTGCCGAGGCCATTGGGCCCGCCGCCGAGGCTGTTCGGGTCGAAGCCGATGTTCTTGACCCCGTCGCCGTTGGCATCCTCGGCCGCCTGGTAGTTCTTGGCGGCCTCCTTGAGCGCGGTTTTCCAGCTCTCCAGCGCCTTGCGCCCCTTGGCCAGCGCGTCCGCCTGCCGTTCGATCGCCTTGTCGTGGACGCTGCTGACGCCCATGCCGATCACGCCGAAGTGCGGCCACTGAACGCGCAGGTTTTCCGTCTTGCCCTCTAGCTGGGAGATGACCCCAGCGTGTGCGTCTATCGACTGGCTGTTGGTGTCGAGCGCGCTGGTCTTGAACGAGACGCCGGACGACATCGACGGCAGCTGGCCGCCGTTCTGCAACTGCGCCAGCTGAGCCGCCTGGCTGGAATTCGAGTCGCCCATCCCACTCCCTGTAGCGCGATCAGCAGATGACCGGGTCGGTCACGTCGTGCGCTGAGTTCCAGTCGTCCTTGTCCGCGGGGAGCCAGGTCATCCGCTCGAAGTCCCCCTGGTCCTGGCCCGCGCCCGCACCGGACATCGGCATGAACGGCATGCCGGACATGCCGTTGGCCGAAGTCCGCATGCCCGCCGCGAGGCCTTGGCCCGGGGCGCCCATGGCGCCGTTCGGCGAGCCGAGCACCGAGGGGACGCTGGGCGGCGTGCCAGTGGGTGAGAGGACACCCACCGGGTTGGGGGCGATGGTGCTCACCGGATTGCCGGTCGGGCCGATGCCGGTCGGGGTGATGACCGGCGTGGTCGGCGAGTAGGACGACACTTCCGTCCCGTTCGGGTCCAGGCCGCCCTTGGGGTTGTCGCTGCTGGTCTTGTCGTCCTGGCCGAGCACCGGCGGGACCGTCTGGTCCTGCTTGCCGGAGTCGCCGGTCTGCGAGGGGTCCTGGCTGCCGGTGCCGTCGCCCGGCGTGGTGCCGCTCTGGTCGCCGGTGCCGTTACCGCTCTGGTCTCCGGTGCCGTTACCGTTCTGGTCGCTGCCGTTCTGGCCGTTACCGTTCTGACCGTTGCCGGTGTCCGAGCCAGGCTTGCCGCCCGAGTCGGAGCCGCTGTGGTCGCCGGTGCCCGTGCCGCCCGTGCTGCCGCCGCGCGAGCCGTCGGAGCCCGTACCGCCGCCCGTAGAGCCCGTACCTCCGGAAGAACCGCCGTAGCCGTCCGACGACCCGTTCCCGCTCCCGCCGGCGTTGATGCCCTTGCCGGTCGGGTATCCGGGGTCGCGGTACGTACCCGTACCACCCGGAATCGAGACGGCGGGCAGTTCGTAGGACACGTCGTGCGGGACCTGCACGTTGTAGAGATCAACGATCTTCTTGTTGAGCTCCTGCATCGCTTTCTGGGCTTCGCGGTCCGCGGCGGCCTTCGCGGCCTTCGCGTTGGCGGCCTCGTCCACCATGATCTCGGAGCTCGGGACGTCGTTCCCGGAGCTCTTGTTCGTCGAGATGCCCTCGACCTTGGCGATCGTCTCGGGGAGGTAGCCCGCGTACTGGCGCAGGGCGGAGCCCATCATCTCCAGCTTGGTGGACAGCTCGCCGCCGGAGGCGTGCAGCATCTGCAGCGCGTGGCGCGCCTTGCTGGCGTCAGGGCCCTTCCACACAGTGAGGATCTTGCCCGCGTGCTCTTCCAGCGCGTTGACAGCCGACTCGATCGCGCTCGACGCCTTGTCGTACGCGAACCCGGCATCCTCGATCTGGCTGGGCTGGGTGTTGTTCAGCATCGTCAGGATCTCGTCCTTGGATGCGTTCACCGTCCCGCCCTCTGGCATCTTGTCGAACGACAGGATGACGACGACCTGCCGGCCGCCCTTGCCCTCGGCCATCAGCCCTTGCCCTCATTGGCCTTGTCACCGGCGCCATGGTTGGCGGCGCTCGCCTCGACGGCGGCGATCACGTCCTTGTAGGCGTCGACGAATTCCTTATAAACCTGAGCGAACTTCTTGCCGCCGCTGTTGGCGCCGACAGTCTGGCTGAAGGCACTGGCGTCGTGCCACGTGCCGATCTGCGCCTCGGACAGCTGACAGTGGTCCAGGAGGCCGTTCACGGAGCCGTTGGTGTAGCCCTCGGCCGAGCCAGGTCCCGTCATACCGCCGAGGTACGACTTGAGCTCTTCGGCGATCGCCCGCATCTGGGTGGGGGAATGCTCCCGCCCCGGTCCCGAGTCGAACAGATCAGGATCGATGTACAGAGGGTCTTGCCCCTCCATTGCGTCCTTCTGGGTCATCCCCATCCCCCTTGGAAAAAGGAACCCGGCCGGCGCTTCGAGGCACCGGCCGAGGGAGGCACGATCGCCGCAACGGACTTCTAGTCGGTCCAGATGCTGATGTTGCGCCGCTCAGCGTTCTCGTAGTTGCCCTTGGCGATGCTGACGGCCTTGGCCGCTTCGAACAGCTGCTTGCCCATCTCCACCTCAAGGGCGTCCCACTGGGCCTTCTTGCCGTCGAAGAACGTCTTCGCCTCGCCCTCCCAGTCGGTGCCGAGGGTGGTCCTGACGTCGTTGTAGAGATCGTCCGTCACCCGGTCCAGCTCGGTGACGATCGACTTCAGCTGCTCGTACGCCGCTTCCATGTTGGGGAAGTGGGCGTAGGTGTAGTCCTCTGGAGTGAACGTGTCGGCCATGATGTCTCCGTCCTACCTACGTGCTTTGGGGGCTTCTTAACTCGACGCGTTGATCAGCGAGTCGATTCGACCGCCGGCGCCCGCGGAGTTGAGCCCGCTGGAGATGTCCATGTTCTGCTGCGCGGCGTTGGAGTACACGCCGGCACCCATGTTCAGCTTGTCGTAGATGCTCTCGAGGATCTTGATGACTTGCTGGAAGTCGACATCCCACGCGTCGAGCGCCTTGCCGAACTGCTGGGAGGCGCCGCCCTTCCAGCCCGCGGCCATCAGGTCACCCTTGATGGTCTGCACCCGCTGGCGCATGCCCTCGATGTACTGGGCAGTGGTCTCGCACTGGCCCGCGGCCTTGATGAGCTTCGTGGGCGCGGTACCCATAAGTGTTGCCATTGGACCTCCAGGTCAACAAGGTCTGGTTCTGTACGGCGGCGCCGTAGGTCCGGTCAACCCGGGTACCCCCGCAAACAACATCAAATGGCATGCTAGCCCCCATCTGCCCCAGAAATAACAGATACTTAACATAACGGCTAGATCACCGTTAGGCGACTTTCAGGTAAACGCGCTGGTAGGCGGCTCGGCGATTTCTGACTCCGGCCGCTGGCCTGCGGTCGTGGCTGGACGTAAAGCTCACAACCTGTACGGCCCAGCAGCCTCACGGCTACGCTTTTGCCGCTTCTGTGTTGATTGCTGGGAGGGCGACAGGGTGGCCGAATTCGGGAGTATGGGGCGGCCGAGCATCGACAGCCTGCTCAACTGGAGCTCTCCCCCGCCGCAGGACGGGCCGGGCGAGGTTCAGGTGGGCGGCGCGCCTCCGGGCTCCGTCGACGGCAATACGACCGTCCTTGTCGCGGGTGGCGGCGACTCTCCGCGGCCGGATCAGGCGGGTCCCGTTGACGATCCGTCGATCCCACCCGACCAGGTAGGGCCCGCCAACGACCAGATCCCGCCGGATCAGGTGGGGCCGGCCGACGGTCAGGGGGATCCGACGGTGGCCGAGATCCAGTCCGACCAGCTGAGCTTCGGGCCCGAGTCGGTGGACGACGTGACCGACGGCGAGCCCGGCTCGGTCGATCCGCAGGCCGCCGAAGGTGACCCGGCGTGGGAGCCCTCCGACGCCGATGAGAATGGCGACCCGGACAACCCTGACGGCTCGGACGACGCGACCGAGGACCCGGACGCCCCGCAGAACCAGGACGACACCGGGAACTCGGACGACCCGAGCGACCAAGACGGCACGGACACCGGCGACCAGGGCGACACCTCGGACCCCCAGCAGAGCGACCCCGGCAGCTCCGACGGCCAGCAGGACCCCTCCGGCTCCGAGACCGACCCCCAAGGCCAGACGGACCCGAACGGCCAGCAAGACCCCGCGGACCCGCAAACCGACCCGAACGGCCAGACCGACCCGAGCCAGACCGATCCCGGCCAGACCGATCCTGGCCAGAGCGACCCGGGCCAGACCGACCCCAGCCAGACCGGCGGCCAGGACGACACGACCGTCCCCGAGACTCCCTCGACGGACCCACCGGCCGACGGCGGCGCCGAAGACCCCAGCTCCAGCCTCCCGGAAACGCCGGAAACACCCACTCCCGAGACGCCGAGCACCGAAACGCCCACCCCCGAAACGCCGAGCACCGACATGCCGGCTACCCCGACCCCGGAAACGCCCAGCGCTGAGACCCCAGGCGCTGGAGGCGGCGACACGCCATCCGTCCCCTCCCCCGACTCCTCCGGAGGCGGCGGTGGCGGAGGCGGCCAGGGCGACGGCAAGTCCGACGGCAAGGACGGCAAGACCGGCGACAAGGACACCGGCGGCACCACACCGGACGAGAAGCTCATCGGAAGCGGGCTCGGCGGCGGCTGGCGCAAGGCCCGCCCCGAGGTCATGGAGAAGCTCGGCAAGAAGATCGGCCCCAGCGAAGGCGGCGACGGCGACACCCCGGGCGACCACATGGGCGCCGCGGAGAACACCGCCCGGAACATCGACATCGGCTTCCCGGGGTTCGGCCTGGTGGGCGCGATGTCGTTCGGCTCCGCGTACAGCTCGGCCCGCTCGTCGGCCGCCGACTACCTCAAGAGCGCCAAGAACCAGCTGGGCGTCTGGGACACGCAGCTCCGAGAGGGAGCCAACGTCGTCCGTGACGCCAACGACAAGAGCACCGTGAAGAGATGACCTCGGGGACGACATGGACTTTTACGACCAAGGCACGACCCTCTACACCACAGCGATAGCCGAATGCGTCATCGCCGCGGGCCTGCCATCGAACCCCGCGATCCAAACGATCAGCAGGTTCGCCGGGGCGCTCATCGGCACGATCCTCTCCAGCCCCAGTGACATCCGTGGCGCGGCCAGACACACCCGCGACATGACCACGACGGTCAACGACGCGGCCGCGTCCATCGACACCGCCCTCGACACCATCGACTCCGACGACTGGGAGAAAATGGCGCGTCCGGACGTCGACTCCGCGGTGAAGAAGTTCACCAAGGAGGCGAAGAACAGCTCACAGGCCTACGAAGGGCTCGCGCAGGCACTCGACCAACTCGCCGGACATTCCTTCCAAGGGGCCGTGGCCAGTGCCTCGGTGGCTTCGATCCTGGTCGCCCTCTCCGGCCTCAGCGCCGCGGGCAAGCTCTTCCCACCCACGGCGGTGGCGACGGACCTCACCGCCACCGCTTCGAGCGTCGCGGCGCTCGCCGTGCTGAAGTCGATCGTGGGCAAGAGCAAAGGCGTCTACATGGCGGCCGCGGGCATCGCCTCGGCGGCGGGCATGTACATGGGCCAGAGCGCCTCGGAGAACATGAGCAAGGCCGTCACGCCCACGGATCCCAAGTCGACGCCGGCGTTCGAGCAGGTCTACATCCCCAACCTGCCGACGTTCGACAAGGACGGCCAGCCCCTGGGCATGAAGAAGGACGCCTAGAGGTCCAAGCGGCGGCGGATGCGGTCGAGCTCGCCCATGACGTCCTCGAACGTCCGGTTGTAGGCGGACTCGGCCTCCTTGATCTTGTTCAGGGCGGCGTCGGGGTCCTCGACGTACTTCATCGGGTTGTCCTCGTCGCCGAACGCCTGGCCCATGGCCTCGGTGACCTGGTGCTGCAGGTCCGCCGTCGCGGCCTGGAGCTGCTCCTTGATGAGCTCGGAAAGCTCGCCCGAGCTCAGCCGCATCGCCTTGGGGTGCAGCTGGAGCTCGCGCAGCCCCTCGCTGCCGTACTCGATCGTGACCAGGCCGTCGTCGTCCTGGGCCCGCCCGACGAGGTCGGTCATGTTCTTCTGGAGCTCTTCGATGCGCGCGAACTGCTCGTCCGCGCCCTTGAGAAGCTTCTCGATGTCAATGTTCGCGAAGTCCCCAAACTCCTGCATCTTCACTCCACTCTCACAACACTGTTAAATCGCGCAGCAACCTATCACCCGGACAAACCGCGCACCCAGGAATAGACCTCGAGAACGCCCAGCGCGAGCGGGAAGAGCTCGACGATCAGGATGACGTCCACGATGTCCGCCGCGCGGCCCCAGAACGGCGACGGCTTGCCCGTGGGCAGCCAGAGGCCGATGCCGACGGCGGTCAGTGCCAGCCACAGCATGCCGATCGCCACGGCCACGGCGCCGATGACGCCGGACTTCGGGCCGAGGGTCAGCGCGAGCAGGCCGAACGCGGTCAGACCGACGGTGATCAGCCACAGCCGCTGGCGTACCCCACGGAAGACCCGGGCCCGCATCATCAGCGTCAGCCCGAGCGTCCCGGTCATGAGGGAGGCGATCCAGCCGCCGTAGGTGGCCAGCAGGACCTCGGAGACCAGCGCCACCAGACCGACCGCGATGATCATGCCGGTGGCGTAGCGCTGGGCGATGACCGTCCGCTCCTGGATGGCCGCGCTGTTCAGGCGCTGGTTGTCGGCCCGCAGCTCCTCCGCGGTGGTGGGCATGGCCGGGAGCGGCACCTTGGCCAGGCGGAACGACAGCGTGGGGACCAGCGGGCTCAACGCCAGCAGGATCGACACCGTCACCGCGGCCACTCCGGCGGGTGGCGGTCCCCACACCATGACCACGGCCGCGCCTATCGCCCCGAACGTCGTGGCGACGGCCGTACCGAGGAATCCCGGCACGCCGTCAGAGATCAGCGCGCCCGCGATGGTGGCCACCAGCGCGGTGCAGGCGAGCGCGGCCAGCAGGTGGGGAGCGCCGACACCGGTCAGGACGCCGCCGCTGGCCGGCGCGAACAGGCCCGCGATGAAGCCGTACGGCAGCGCCCCGTGCCCGATCAGGGCACCCGCCAGGGAGTCGCCCACCGCTCTCGACAGGGCCGCGCCGGTGGCCACGACCACGAGCGCCATCAGCCCGGCCACCACCGTGACGACCAGCGCGGGCGCTCCGGACAGCGCCAGGGCGATCGCGCCCAGGACCAGCACCCCGAGCGCGCCGCTCGCGCCCATCAGCCGGGTGTGCCTGGTCTCCCAGGTGCCGGACGAATTCTTGACTCCGGTCGCGACCACGTCGGCCACGTCGTCGTACAGCGCGGGCGGCAGGATCGCCTCGCGCGGCCTCAGGTAGAGCACCTCGCCGTCGAGAATGCCCAGCGCGCCGAGGCTCTGGCCCAGGTCGAGCGGGGAGCCGCCGAGCCGCTGCAGCGTCCAGCCGGGCGCGGCGGCGGACTCGCCGCCCAACTCGTCCAGGGCGCGCAGCAGGCCGGGCAGTACGTGCGGCAGCGGGATGTCGGCGGGCAGCGCCAGGTCGGCCTTGCGCCGCGGTCCCACGATCGTCACGTGGCACAGCGCGGGCAGCGGCACGTGCACCTGGGCGAGCGAGCTCACCTGCATGGGTCCCTGCGGATGCGGGGGACCCTGCAGGTGCGGCGGGCCTGGCAGGCGCGGGGGACCCTGCGGATACGGCCCCTGAACGGCCGGTCCGTGGACCATCGATCCCATGGCTGGACTCCGTCCCACGAGCATCATGGACAAGAGAGAACATATCGGGTCGCTTCTGGTAAGAAGGTCAGCAACCGATACGGAGGACCATCCCACGGTGAGCATTGTCGTTGTCCGGCGACCCGAACGCCGTCCCAGCCCCAAGCCGCCACGCGGGGAGATCCTGCTCGAATCGCCCCCTGAGATCCCCGAGGTCCAGGGGCAGGGCTTCATGCTGGTGCTCACGTACCTGCCCATGGTGGCGGGTGCCGCGGCGATGGCCCTGATGTTCACCGCGGGCGGCAACTCCAACCCGATCATGTACGTGGCGAGCGGCATGTTCGCGGTCTCCATGCTCGGCATGACGCTCGGACAGATGGGCCGCCAGTCGGGCGAGCGCAAGCACAAGCTCAACGGGGCCCGCCGTGACTACTTCCGCTACCTGTCGCAGGTGCGCAAGAAGGTCAGGCGGGCGGCCAAGCAGCAGCGCGAGGCGCTGGAGTGGAGCGGCCCCGAGCCCGACGCGCTCTGGTGGATCGCGATGGGCCCCCGCCTGTGGGAACGCCGGCCGCGCGACGACGACTTCAGCACGGTACGGCTCGGCACCGGCGTACAGAAGCTGGCCATCCAGCTCATCCCCCCGGACTCCAAGCCGGTGGAGGACCTGGACGCGCTGTCGGCCGGCGCGCTGCGCAGGTTCGTCAGGGCACACGCGACGGTGTCGGAGCTGCCCGTGGCCGTGGCGCTGGGCTCGTTCGCGCGCATCAAGCTCAGCGGCGACCCGGCGGCCATGCGGGAGCTGGTGCGGGCCATGATCGCCCAGATGGCGGTGTTCCACTCGCCGGACGACCTGCGGATCATGGTGTGCGCCGGCCAGGAGTGGATGGGCCACTGGGACTGGGTCAAGTGGCTGCCCCACGCGCTGCACCCCGACGAGGTCGACGCCGCCGGACCGGTGCGGCTGATGGCCGAGAACATGAGCGAGCTGGACCGCCTGGTGGGCGCCGAGCTCAAGGAGCGGGCCAGGTTCCGGCCCGGCTCGCCCGCGGACTCCCTGCCGTACCACGTGCTCATCGTCGACGGCGGGCACGTGCCGCACGACTCACAGCTCGGTACGGACGCCATCCAGGGCGTCACGGTGATCGACCTGTCCGGGGCCACGGGGCCGGTGGAGGAGAAGGCCACGCTGCGGCTGGAGATCCAGCCGGACGGCTTCCACATGATCAAGCTGGACCACGCCGGCAAGGAGAACAAGACCCGCCTCGGCAACCCCGACAAGCTCGACTACCTGCGGGTGGAGGGCCTGGCCAGACAGCTCGCGCCGCTGCGCGCCTCGGCCACCAGCGGCGGCGAGGTCGAGGACGTGCTGGCGGTCAACACCACGCTGACCGACCTGCTCGGCATCGGCGACCCCATGCGGCTGGACCCGGCGCTGACCTGGCGGCCACGGGCGGGCCGCAACCGGCTGCGGGTGCCGATCGGCCTGGGCGCCGACGGCCGGATGGTCGAGCTGGACATCAAGGAGTCGGCGCAGGGCGGCATGGGGCCGCACGGCCTGGTCATCGGCGCGACCGGCTCCGGCAAGAGCGAGCTGCTGCGTACGCTGGTGCTCGGCCTGGCCGTCACCCATTCGTCGGAGATTCTGAACTTCGTCCTGGTCGACTTCAAGGGCGGCGCCACCTTCCTCGGGCTCGACACGCTCACCCACGTCTCGGCGGTCATCACCAACCTGGAGGACGAGCTCCCGCTGGTCGACCGCATGTACGACGCGCTGCACGGCGAGATGGTGCGCCGCCAGGAGCTGCTGCGCTCGGCCGGCAACTACGCCTCGCTGCGCGACTACGAGCGGGCCCGCGAGCAGGGCGCCGCGCTGGCGCCGATGCCGACGCTCTTCGTCGTGCTGGACGAGTTCAGCGAACTGCTGTCGGCCAAGCCGGAGTTCATCGAGCTGTTCGTGATGATCGGCCGGCTCGGCCGCTCCCTCGGTGTGCACCTGCTGCTGGCCTCCCAGCGGCTGGAGGAGGGGCGGCTGCGCGGCCTGGACACGCACCTGTCCTACCGGATCGGCCTGCGGACGTTCTCGGCCATGGAGAGCCGCGTCGTGCTCGGTGTGGCCGACGCCTACGAGCTGCCGTCCGCGCCGGGCAACGGCTTCCTCAAGTTCGACACCACCGGCATGACCCGGTTCAAGGCCGCGTACGTCTCCGGTCCCTACCAGAGCGACCCCCGCAGCGCGGCAGCCGAAGGCGATGACAAGACGATCCGCCAGGTCGTCGAGTACGGCCCGGCCTACGCGCCGCTCCCGATCGTGGAGGAGCCGGCCAAGGAGGTCGCCAAGCCGGACGACGAGCGAGGGCCGCGGAGCAGCCTGCTGGACATCGTCGTACAGCGTCTGGCCGGTCAGGGCCCCGCCGCGCACCGGATCTGGCTGCCGCCGCTCGGCGAGTCGCCGACCCTCGCGCACCTGCTGCCTCCGCTGTCGGTGACTCCGGAGCTGGGCCTGTCCACGCCCGGCTGGGACGGCCGGGGCCGCCTCGCCGGGGTCGTGGGCATCATCGACAAGCCGTTCGAGCAGCGTCGCGACCCGTACTGGCTGGACCTGTCGGGCGCGGCCGGCCACGTCGGCGTCGCGGGCGGCACCCAGAGCGGCAAGAGCAACGTGCTGCGCACGCTGGTGACCAGCATGGCGCTCACGCACACGCCGCGCGAGGTGCAGTTCTACTGCCTGGACTTCGGCGGTGGCGCGCTGGCCGCCCTGGACGGCCTGCCGCACGTCGGCGGCGTGGCCACCCGCATGGACGCCGACCGGGTACGCCGGACCGTCGCCGAGATCGCCGCCGTCCTCCAGCAGCGCGAGCGCGACTTCGCCGCGAGCGGCATCGACTCGATCGCCACCTACCGCCGTCTCGTCGCCGCCGGAGAGTACGAGGGCGACGGCTGGGGGGACATCTTCCTGCTGATCGACGGCTGGCTGACCATCCGCCAGGAGTTCGAGGCGCTGGAAGGGGTCATCACCGACATCGCGGCCCGAGGGCTCGGCTACGGCATCCACATCGTCGCCTCCACCAACAAGTGGTCGGAGTTCCGCGCGGGGATCAGGGACCTGTTCGGGACCCGGCTGGAGTTCAAGCTCGGTGACGCCTACGAGTCGGAGGTCAGCCGCAAGGCGGCGCTGGCCGTACCGGAAGGAGTGCCCGGACGCGGACTGACCAAGGAGGGCATGCACTTCCTGTCCGCGCTGCCGCGCATCGACGGGGTGCGCGGCGCCGACGACCTGTCCGCCGGCGTGCGGTCGCTGGTGGAGGTCGTACGGGCCTCCTGGCAGGGTCCCGCCGCCCGCCCCGTGCGGCTGCTGCCGTCGCTGCTGCCCGCCACGGCGCTGCCCGACCCCGCCCTCACCGGGCCGAACCGGATCGCCATCGGCATCGACGAGGCCGCCCTGGCGCCGGTCGCGATCGACTTCGACGTGGACCCGCACTTCATCGTGTTCGGCGACACCGAGTGCGGCAAGTCGAACGTGCTCAAGCTCATCATGGAGGGCCTGGTCGCCAGGAAGACGCCCAAGGAATGCATGATGATCGTGCTCGACTACCGGCGCGCCCTGCTCGACACCGCGGTCACCGACCACCGCATCGGGTACGCGGCCTCCAGCACCGCGGCGGCCGAGCTGATCCAGGACGCCCGTACCGCGCTGCTCAAGCGGCTGCCCCCGGCCGACCTCACGCCCGAGCAGCTCAGGGAGCGCAGCTGGTGGCAGGGCTCCGACCTGTACATCATCGTGGACGACTACGACCTCGTCGCCACCTCGAACAACCCGCTGGCGCCCCTGGCCGAGCTGCTGCCGCAGGCCCGCGACATCGGTCTGCACCTGATCATCTCCCGCCAGATGGGTGGCGCGAGCCGGTCCATGTTCGACCCGGCCGTCCAGCGGCTCAAGGAGATGGCCAGCCCGGCGCTGATCATGTCGGGCAACAAGGACGAGGGCGCGCTGTTCGGCAATGTGCGCCCGCAGCCGCTTCCGCAGGGGCGCGGCTTCTACGTGGACCGGAGGTCGGGCGCGCGCCTGATCCAGACGGCCTTCCTGGACACGCCGTAGGTTGTCCCCCGTGTCACATGTGCGCTACCGGCTGACCGGCACGTCCTTCCCCGGCACTGTGGAGCTGACGGTCTGGGCTGACGGTCGGGCCCGGCTTGAGCACGCGCGCGCGGGCGGGGTCCGGGCCTGGACCGCCGAACTGGACCGGGCCGTGTGGCCGTGGCTCGTGGACGGCCTGCGCTCGGCGCGCTTCCCGCACGTGGCGGCGCCTACGCCGCTACCGGGCTCCACGCTGCGCGAACTGACGGTGGTCGCCATTGGGGTCACCGCCGAGGTCGCGGGGTCCGCCGGAGGCGTGGATGACGGCGCAGGAGGTCCGGACGGTGTGCCGGGCGGGTCGTTGCTGTTCGGGTGGCGTGATGGTGGCGAGCTGGGGCTGGAGCCGGTCCTGCGGATACTCGACGCGCTGGTGTACCAGGTCGGCGACGGTGCCGTCCGGGAGACGGCGAACGAATTGCCGAGGCTGGCCCACCGCTCCACCCTGGACCGCGCGCTGCCGCCGCCGGACCCCGGCGAACCGGCCGCCGCCGCCTTCGGGACCGTGGGCGGGCGGCCGGCGTACGCGCTGTCCCGTCCCGGGCGCACTTTCAGCCTGTACGGCCTGCCGTACGGCGAGGACCTGGGCAGCGCCACCGTCACCGACGCGCCCACCCGGGCGGTCGCGCTCGGCACGGCCGGTGGCCGGGAGATCGTCGCGACCGGTGGCGACGACCTGGTCATCAGGGTCTGGGCCACCGGCACCGGGCAGCAGCTCCACGCCACGACCGGCCACGACGGCCCGGTCCTGGCGCTGGCCGCGTCCGGCGGGCTGATCTACACCGGCGGCGCCGACTGCGTGCTGCGCGTCTGGGACGCGGCGGGGTCGCTGGGCGAGCTGCCGGAGCGGCACGAGGGCGCGATCAACGCGGTGTGCGTCGATGGCACGCTGCTGGTCACCGGCTCCGACGACGGGGCCGTGCGGCTCACCGACCTGTCGGACGGCCGCACCCTGCACTCGCTGCCCGGCCACCCGGGCTGGGTGAGCGCGGTCGCCGCCGCTGACAGCCTTGTCGCGTCGGCGGGCTCTGACCGGTTGATCCGGATCTGGGACGCGGGCACCGGTCAGGAGCTCCGCGCACTGGAGGGGCACGAGGCGAGCGTGACCGGGCTGACCTTCCTCAGCGTGGCGGGGCGCCCGGCGCTGGCGTCCTGCGCGCTGGACGGCCAGGTCGCCGTCCACGATCCGCGTACCGGAACACTCTTGGCCACCTGGCACTCAGGCCAATGGGCCAGCGCCATCGCCGTCGCATCGAACCCACCAGCACCCACCGCACCCGAAGAACCGGCCACCACCGCCACGCCTGAAGAGCGGGCCACCGTCGGAGCCGGTGCCGTGTCTGAAGAACCGGCCATCACGCCGGAAGGGCAGGTGGCCACCACACCATCCACCCTCACACCCGAAGGGCGGGCCGCCGCCGCGACCGGTGCCGTGTCGGAGTGGCTGGTTACCGCGGGTGATGGGGTGCGTGTCTGGACGGCCGATGGCACCCTGTCGCGGGAGCTCACCGGCGCCGTCGCAACCTCGGTCGCCAGCGACGGGGCGCTCGTGGCCGCCGGGTCCCCTGGCGGCACGCCGTGGTTCTGGCGGCTGGCCGACGGCGGCTTCCTGCCCGAGACGGCCGCCGCCTCCGGGGACGGCGGCCTCCTACCCGAGGCGGCCGCGGCCGCCTCCGGGGACGGCGGGGTCACGGGTCTGGCGTTCGACGGCGGCAACCTGGTCTGCGGCACCGACAGTGGCACCGTCCGCGTGCATCATCCGGTGGACGGCGTGGTCGCGGTGCCGACCCCGCACACCGGTCAGGTGCTCGCCCTCGCCCTCGACGGCGACCTGCTGGTCTCGGGCGGCATGGACGGCACGGTCAGGACCTGGGACGCGGTCTCGGGCCGGCCGCTACGCCGCCTGATCGGCCATACGGCGGGCATTACGTGCCTGGCCACGGGCCGGGTCGGCGGCCGGGCCGTGATCGCGTCCAGCGGGTACGACCGGGCGGTCAGGACCTGGGACGCGGCGACGGGCCGGCCGCTGTCGGTGGTGCACGGGCATCCGCTGCCGGTGTACGCGCTGGCGTTCGGCACGGTCGGCGGCCGGGCCGTACTCGCCGCCGGCAGCTATGACGGGCAGGTGCCGGTGCGCGACGCCGAGACGGGCGAGGACGTCGTCGTGCTCGGCGGCAACCCAGGCACGGTCCGGTGCCTGCGCTTCCTCAGTCCCGACGGACCCGACGGACCCGACGGACCCGATGTGCTGGCCGTGGGCTGCGACGACGGCACCGTACGGCTGTGGCGCCTGCCGGACGGCGAGCAGGTCGGCGGGACCCGGCTGGGGGACGTCCCGCTCGCCCTGTCCAGCGATCTGTACGCGGTCACCCATAACGGGCTGAGCCGCCTAACGCCCCCAGAATCGCAGTGACCCAGAACGGGCCGAACCGTCCCACGCCCGGTTCGGTCGAGGCAGCCTCGGCCGTCTACGGTGGGCCGAGCACGTCGTCCACGCCCAGCTGATCGAGGACCTTGAGCGCCAGCTCGACGTGTGACGCCTCGTAGGGGAAGTCGAACGGCCTACTGCCAGGTGCCTCGTCGCGGTGTCCGATCGTCACACCCCGGTGTTCTGAAGGCACGAACTCCGCCCGGACGAGCAGCACCGAGCCGTCCGGCAGCACGTGTCTGCCGTTGACGAACCGGTCGAGACCTGCCCGCACGCGCGTGCCAAGGTGGCCCAGCGGCGACATATCGGAACGGTAGGCGAACCTGACGGTGTACTCCGTGACGGGCCGCATCACTCCGTCACGTGCCTTGACAGTCATGTCGCGACGCTCGATGGCCGCGACCCCCGGGTCACGTGCCCCCATGTTCACCGGCTGGACCTGCCTGCGCGCGGCCACCAGATCGGCCGGACGGAAGGTGTGCGGCTTCCCCCCGTGCGGCGTGGCCCCCCAGTCGGTGACCGCCTCGCCCGCCCTTCGCGCGTCCCATGCCGCCCGCTCGCGCGCGGCTACGACGTCCGGCTGGGGAACCGGTTCGGTCGAGGCGGCCTCGGCCGTCCGCGGTGGGCCGAGCACGTCGTCCACGCCCAGCTGATCGAGGACCTTGAGCGCCAGCTCGACGTGTGACGCCTCGTAGGGGAAGTCGAACGGCCTACTGCCAGGTGCCTCGTCGCGGTGTCCGATCGTCACACCCCGATGTTCTGAAGGCACGAACTCCGCCCCGACGAGCAGCACCGAGCCGTCCGGCAGCACGTACCCGCCGTCGACGAACCGGCTGAGAGCCGCCCGCACGCGCCTGCCGAAGTAGCCCAAGTCCGCCCGCGACATATCGGAACGGAAGGCGAACCTGACGGTGTACTCCGTGACGGGCCGCATCACTCCGTCACGTGCCTTGACAGTCATGTCGCGACGCTCGATGGCCGCGACCCCCGGGTCACGTGCCCCCATGTTCACCGGCAGGGCCCGCTTGCGCGCGGCCACCAGATCGGCCGGACGGAAGGTGTACGGCTTCCCCCCGTGCGGTGTGGCCCCCCAGTCGGTGACCGCCTCGCCCACCCTTCGCGCGTCCCGTGTCTCCCCCTTCTTGTGCGAGCCCGTATGCGGGAACTCCCCAAGAGCCTTGGGCGGCCCGGCGGGCTGCCCGGGTCCTGGGTCGTCGTGCAGCCGTTCCACGAGCCGGGCGAAGTCCGCACCGTCGAACGCGAGGCCGTGCCATTCCCCCGCCTGCAGGGTCCGCAGTTCGGTGGTGACGCGGACGAAGTCCACGGATCCGCTGGCCAGTACGGGCGAGTGCTCCGCCGCGTAGCTGAACACGGCCGAGGCGCGGCGGACGGCGGCCTCGCTCGGGGGCTCGCCGAGGAACTCTCCGGCCGCCCTGCGCAGGGCCGGTGCTCCTGCCTCGCCGGGATGCGGCTGTCCGCCGGTGTAGGCGAACCATTCCGCGAGCCTCGACAGGCCCTCGACGGTCCTCGGAGCGACCTGGTTGTGGCCCAGGACCGCCTCGGTCTCCGCCTTGAGCCACGCCGCGTCGGGCAACCCCGAGTCCGGCCCCCTGCCGAGGAACTTGACCAGGCCGTGCAGGCGGCGCAGGTCTCGTACGGTCGGGGCGTCCATGACGGCGCCGTAGAGCGAGTGGGCGGCGTCGAAGAGCGCGCCGGTGTAGGCGATGTGGCGCTGGGTGACCCGATCGCCGAACAGGGAGTGGGCGCGATCCAGCACCTGCACGTGGTCGAGCAGGTCACCGCCTCGATGGGGGAACTGGACGAGCAGGTCGCGCAGGTACCGGGGAAGGCGCAGCGTCTCGGGGGTGTGGACCGGCCGGGTCCATTCGTCGGCCGGCTGCCGGAACCCCGCGTCGCCCTCGGCGAAGCGGTCGGAGCGGGGCAGCAGGTCAGAGAAGTGAGCCAGGTGGTGGTCGAGCAGCGTTGCCCGTGGCGGGACCTCGTGGCCCGCGTGATCTATCAGGACGCTTTCGGCGGCCGAGCGCACGCGGGACGCGTCACCCATCAGGTTGGCGCCTGGTTCGAGGCCCTGGTCGGTGAGCGTCCTGCGACCTTGAGTCCGGTGGTCGCGGTACTCGTCCGGCAGCCCGAGATGGTGTCCGAGCTCGTGGGCGTGGAGGTGCGCGTCGGTGTTGGCGCACCAGTTCACTATGTCGGGATGGCCGCCGGCGCGGAAGGTCACCACGCCGGGGTCGCCGGGCCGTGCGGTGCGCACCTCCTCGAATTTGAGCCGGACATGCAACTGACTGCCGTCGGAAAGCCGGTGCTGGTGGTTGTAGTACAGGTCCATGCCGTCGAGGGCGTTGGACTTGAGCCGCGTCACCTGCTCGGCCGTCATGCCTTCCTTGGCGACGTACCGGATCGTGACCGTGAACTCGGTGACCCGCCGAACCTGGCCACCGTCACCCCGGATCGCGAAGCGGCGTGCTTCTACGCGGGCACTGGCGTCGAGATCCGGGTACCCCACGCGGTTCTCGATCAGGTGGGCAGTCGCTCTGCTCCTGAGGTGGGCCCACTCGCTCGCCCTGACCGCCTGCCTCGGGTCGATGACATTGGCCATCACTCCGCTGGTGACGCTGTCGCCGTGGATCGGCAGGAGCGGCGTCCGATAATCCGGGTCGAGCTCCTGGCTGCGTGCCGGGTGCGCCCTCATCTCGCCGGAAGCGTTCTGCGGCAAAGGCTCCACTGCACGCGGCGGGGCGGCTCCCTCGAACGTCCGAGGCCGCTCCCCGAACGTCGGGCAGGCCGCCCGCGGCTCCACGATCACGGACCCGGGGGGCGCGTCCAGCACCGAGACCGTGCCGCTGGCGTTCTTCGCGATCTTCTCGAAGGCGAACTCGACGCTGCTGTACCAGTCCGTGTGCCCGAGCGCCCGGAACTCCTGCCGCAGCGCCTCCACGCGTGGCCGGAGCGCCTCGATGTCGGCCTTGCTGAGCGGGTTGGGCGCCCAGTCGGCCGATTCGCCCTTGTCCCGGAAGAAGTGGCGGCTGAAGGGGCTGTTCGTGTCGGGTAACAGCCCGGAGAAGGCCTTGTCCCCGTCGTAGCCCTTGACCCTGCCGTCGACGCCCTCCAGGAAGTCCTGGTGGGCGCGTTTCGGGGAGAAGCGGTCGTGGTTGCCGGTCAGCGCGTCGAGCAGGCCGAGGAGGATCCCCTCGCGGGTGTTGTGCAGCCGCGACAGATGCCACTTGCCGTCGGGCCCGTGCTGGACCGGCACCTGCTTGCCGTCGACCCAGTCGATCAGCAGTCGTCGCTCGCCGACGATGTGGGTCGCGGCGACGTCGGCGCCGATCGCGCGGCCGAGCCGTGAGCTGAGATGGTCGCGGTCCCGCCGATCCGTCCCGGAGAACTCCTTGTCGACGGCGTGGCTGCCGTCGGCCAGCCGGACCTTCTCCACCTTCACCGTCTCGCCGCCCGCGCCGGCCAGCGGTTCGCGCGCGACCACCCCGCGACGGGCGCTCTCGGCGAACGTCGCGTGGTCCCTGAGCCGGACGGGTCCGGTCTCGGCCGGGCGCGCCCAGTTGATCAGCTGGTCGACGCTGCGCCGGAAGATGTTCCGCTCCTCGTACGGGCGCGGCCGGGCTTGCTCACCGTCGGCCAGGGCACGGGTATCGCCGGCGTCGGCCAGCCTCGTCCGCCCGTTCCCGTCCGCGTCGTCCGGCCCCGTGCCGTTCCGTGGGCCGTGGTCGCCCGGATCGTCGAAGCGCGCGTGCTCGTCCAGCCCCCTGGGCCCGGGGTGGCCGCCGCCCGGGCTCCAGCTCGCCCAATGCGCGTCGGCGCCGCCCGCCACGCCCGACGACAGGCCCTTCAGCACCAGCGTCCAATCGACCGACCCGTCACCGCTCCACAGCTCCGTGCCCAGCACGGCGCCCGCGTTCGCCACCCCTGACTGGCCCATCAGCATCCACAGTGAGCGCGTCGGGAACGCCCACGCCAGCCCGGTCAGCAACCCGCCGGTCAGCGCTCCGGTGGCCGCCGACGTCCCCACCTGCCGCCAGTCCACCCCCTCGCGGCGCGACTGCGTCAGCTGGACCAGGAGGTCCATCCCGCCGAGCAACCCGCCGAACAGCGCGATGTTGATCATCAGCCGGCGGGCGAACTGGCGTACCGTCCACCGCGCCGCCTGCGCGCGTACGCCGATCAGCCGCAGCGCCAGGCCGCCCGCGGGCGACACCAGCGCCCACGTCAGCCACGCCAGCTGCACCACCAGCAGCAGTACGGCCAGCCGCATCATCCGCTTGGTGAACTGGAGCTGCACGCCCAGCTCGTTGCACGCGAACGCCAGGTCCACCAGGGACCGCACCAGAGCCGCCTGGCGACCGCCCACCTCCTGGGACACCTTGCGGGTGAACGCCCGCAGCGCGGGCCCGTCCCACCCGTCGGCGTACAGCCGGATGCCGTCCCCGTCGGCCCCGGCGGCCACCCCCCGGGCCGCCTTCACCAGCGCGTCGGCGAGCCGGAACAGACCACCCTCATCGCCTTTGGGCCAGTCCGTCCCCAGCACCCAGCCCGCCCACGGACGGACCCAAGCGGGCACAGGTATCCCATCGAGCAGCACGAACGTCAGCCTCGAGTGTCGTTTTCGGCTGCCTCGTACGTGTTGGCGGTGACGTGCATCCCGTCCCGGGTACCTTCCAACTCGTCGATGTAGTTGTCGAAGCCCTTGAAGATGGCCTTCGTCCGGTTGGGGAAGCTCTTCTCGAACTCCGCGCCGTACTGGTCGTCACCCATGGGCCGGCCTTCGGCGGCGAACACCTGGCGCAGCTCCTCACGCACCTCGCGCACGTGCTCGGCCTCCTCCCGCGCCTTTTCGGCCCCGCGACGGATTTTTGTCCACTGCGCGGAGTAGCCGTCTTGCTGCCCCAATAGTTTCTCCTTCCTCAGGGACATCCCCGATAACTGTCCACTATGCTCATGTTTCGTGCACTTCGCAGCAATACGTCTGGGGGTCCCATGAGCGGCTGGGTCGATGTGCACTACCAGGCGCTCGAAGAATGTGGGAGACGGGCCCGCAAGGTGGCGAACATGTTCGACCTGGACGACGCGTTCGAGGGCACCAAGTCCGCCGCGCCGACCGGGGGGACCTCGTCGAAGACCTTCGGTGATCTCAAGGACTCCGGTGGCCTGGCCACGGACGTCGACAAGGTCTGGCGGGCGCTCAAGGACGAACTGCAGGCGGGCAAGAGCCGGCTGAACAACGTCGAGAAGGCGATCGACCAGGTGGAGACCAATCTGCGCAAGGCCTCGAAGGCCTCCGGCGGATGAGCGGCGTCGGCGATCTGCCCGGGGGTGGCCGGCTGGCCGCGCTCCTCGCCAAGGTGACCGGCAATCCGCAGGCGATCAGGAGCACCGCGAACGCGTGGCGGACGGCCGCCGGTCACGTCGCCAGGTCGACCAACTCCCTGACCAAGTCCGTCGGCGAGGTGGACAAGGCCTGGCAGGGCGGCTCGGCCGACGCCTTCACCAAGCACATGGCCGCCTACCCGCGGGCGAGCACCGGTCTCAATGACGCGCTGTCGGCCTGCGCCGACGCTCTCGACAAGGCGGCCACCTCGCTGGAGGACGCCCACGGCAAGGTGAACGCCCTCTGCCAGGACGCGGTCGAACGCGCGGCGGAGTACAAGACCCAGTACGCGAAGCTGAACCCGAAGGCCACCGCCCAGGACGCCGAGGACGCTCTGGCCAAGACGACGATCGTCAGCGGCAACGTCACGAAGGCCGAGAAGCTGGTCGAGAAGGCCGAAGGCGACCTGGAGGACGCCAAGAAGGCGCTGGCCAAGGAGCTCGGCGAGGACGGCGAGTTCGGCTTCTTCACCAAGGTCCCCCAGCCGGACGGGGCCGACTTCGAGCCGGGCGACCACAAGGTCGAGTGGGTCAGGACGCCGTTCGAGGACAAGCGCACCTCGCTGGAGTCGGCGGCCGCCGCCGGCGGCAGCGACGGCGGCGGTGCGAGCGGCGGCGCCGGCTACGCCTACAGCGGCGGCGTCTCCTCGGCCGGCAACGCGCCGGCGCCCAAGGCCGAAGTGGTGGGGTGGATCAAAGAGGCCCTCCGGATCATCAAGTCACCGGAGATGGCCGACACGCTGCGGGCCAGAGGGCTGCTGGAGAAGATCCAGGAACTCGACCCAGACGACCCCAACGACATCCAGCAGATCTGGACCATCATCTACCACGAGTCCAGCGGCAACCCGAGCGCCATCAACAACTGGGACATCAACGCCAAGAACGGCATACCGTCGCAGGGACTGATGCAGACCATCCCGCCCGTATTCAACGCCAACAGCCTGCCGGGACACAAGCAGATCCTGGAGCCGGTGGACAACATCATCGCCGGGGTCCTGTACACGTACAAGGAGTACGGATCGCTCGCCCAGCACCGGGGCCTCGCCTCAATGGCGAGGGGCGGCGGGTACCTCGCCTACTAAGTGGTCTCCTGGTTGGGCTCCACCCAGTCGAACTTGTCGGCGCCCGGAGGCAGCTGACCGGGCTTGGCCGGGGCCTGGAACGGCGGGAACTTCGCGGCGTTGATGGTCGCCTGCTCGAAGTCGATCGCGGCGGCGCCGCCCGGCTTGATGTAGCCGAACTGGTGCTCCTTCTTGATCACGGTGGACATGATGTCGCCCGCCCCGCGCAGGCCCGACACCAGTGTCAAGGTCAGCACGGCCACCGCGCCGTTGGTGCCTGAGGCGATGAACTTCTCCAGCAGGCCGCCATACAGCTTGGTGTGGGGAAATGCCTGCAGCTGCTTGGCGAACAGAAGCAGAGTGGCCGTCGTCACGCCCAGCGTGGCCAGCTTGACCCAGTAGCTCCGGTACCCCGCCGCCACCTCGTCGACCATGCCGCCGACGTCGCCGAGCACACCGCGCAGCGCGCCGATCTCCCGGTGGAAGATCCACACGACCCGTTCGAACTCCTGCTGGTCGAGGGCGATCCAGCCGCTCCGCGACGTGGCGACGAGCTGGGGCAGCAGTTGCTTGACCCCGTCGTCGAGCCGGTTGGAGATGCCGTTCTTCCAGTTCGCGGCCGCCTGCGCCATGCCCGGCTCGTTGGCGATGGCCGTACCCGCGACGATCACGGCGGGGACCAGCCAAGCCGACATCCGGCCCAGCTTCTTGATCGACTCCAGCACCTTGGGCCCGATCGGCTCCGGCATCTGCGGAGGCGGGCCGAAGGTGGGCGGCTTGTAGGCGTTGTAGCCCGGTGTGTTGGGCGCGTTGTAGCCGGGATACCTGTAGGGCGAGTAACCGGAGTTCGCGGTGGAGGGCGGGTTGTAGGCGGGGTGCCGCAGGTTCCCGTATTCGCTCATTTGCGGTACCTCACGGCGCTGGCCTTCTCGGCGGCGCGCCAGTTGCGCTCACCCTGCGCGAGCGCCCCCGACCAGCTGTCGATCGTCTTCTCCGCCTCGCCCAGCGTGCTGTCGGCCCACCGGCACATGCCGTCATAGGTGCCGCCCAGCACCATCTCCCCGAGTACGCCGAAGCCCGGGGACTCGACCCCGACCGTGCCGACCAGGCTCCTGACGAAGGACATGGCCACCTTCAGCTCGTCGTCCACCCGGTCGCGCAGGTGACCGATGGCCGTGGAGGTGACGTAGATCTCCTGTCCCGGCGTAGCCGCTTTCATCGTCATATGTACGAATTCTTCCTGATGTCGGGTCTGGTCTCCCCACTCTCATGGCACTCTTAATGATCAGTTAGACGACTGGACGGCTCCCGATTGGCATTCGTTAACCTGCTGCCGGTGGCGTGGGGCGCATGGATTCCAGTGACCCCCGCCTCGTGGAGCTCGACCGGCTCGTACAGGCCAGCGAACGGACGATGCGCGAGCTCGAACAGGCCACGCGGGAGCTACGTCAGCTGAGCGGCTCGGGCGAGAGCCGTGGCGGAACGGTCTCCGCGCGTGTGGACGCCGACAGCAGGCTGGTCGACGTGCGGATCACCCACCGGGCCATGCGGCTGGACCCGGAGGAGCTGGGGCGTGACGTGGTCGAGGCCGTACGCGCGGCTCAGGAGGACCACGAGCGGCAGGCCCGCGACCTGCTCGGGCTCGGGACGGTGCCCGGCGAGCAGGATCTGCTGGGCACCTTCAAGCGCGACCTGGACGAGTTACAGGACGCCTACGCCCGCGAGACCGGCGAACGGCTCGAAGGGATGCGCCGCACCCAGCGCGCCTGGGAGGACTGACCCTGGGAAAGCGGCGGGGCCGGTGAGGAGTGATCCTCACCGGCCCCGCTTTTCGCGCTGTCTCAGCCGCAGTTGCCGTACGGGGCGCTGGTGCTGCCCGAGGCGGTGCTGCCCGAGAACTTCACGCACTTGCCCTTGGCGGGAAGCTTGACCGGGCCCGCGTAGTAGTCGTAGCTGCCGGAGTCGGTCCTGCTCCCCCCGCCCTGCACGTCGAGGGTGGCGCTGACCTGGCTCTTCACACCCACGTTCGTGGTCTTCATCGTGACCACGCAGTTCTCACCGCTGCCGCTGTTGTAGAGCTGGTAGGTCACCCCGCCCGCGAACGAATTGCTGCGCTGCACGCTGAACCCGGATCCGCACACCTGCGTCGGCGTGTAGGGGTTCGTCTTGGGCGGCGTCGGCGTCGGCTTGGCGGTGGTCTTGGTGGGCGTCGGCTTGGCCGTGGTCTTCGTCGGCGTCGGCTTGGGCGACTGAGTGGTCGGCTTCGGCGTCGGCTTCTGAGTGGTCTTCGTCGGCGTCGGCTTCGGCGCCTCAGTCGTCCTCGTCGGCTCCGGCTCCGGCTCCTTGGTCTTGCTCGGCTCCGGCGTCGGCTCCGGCTCCTTGGTCTTCGTCGGCGTCGGCGTCGGCGTCGGCTCCTGCTTCGACTCGGTCGGGGTCGGCGTCGGCGTGTGGCGCTTCCTGCTCTTGCGCTCGGTCGCGGCGGGCTGCGTCGCGGTCGGCTGGGTGGCGGGCTGCGTCACCGTCGGCTGGGTCACCGGCTGCGTGAGGATCGGCTGCGGCGTCGGGACCGTGCTGAACTCCGGAGCCGTGGGCGCCTGCGAGGGATAGTCGGTCGGCAGCACCAGCGGGACCACGTCGGTCGGGTCGGGGCTGGCCGACGCCCAAGGCACCGTCACATCGGCCTGTGACGGCTGAGGATCGGGCTGGCCGGGCTGCTGCTGCTGTTGCTGCGTGGAGGAGTCACCGCCGCCACCGCCGATCGCGAGGGTGCCACCGCTCTTCGTGGCCTCCGACGCGGAGTTGGAGACGGGCTCCAGCTTGGCGTAGTGGCCGGCGCCCCACAGCCCCACACCGGACAGCAGCATGACGGCCATGACGGCCGCGGCGAGCCCGATGGGGAACGACTTGCGCCGGGGGGCGGCGGCGCCGCCCTGGGCCGGTACCTGCCACACCTGGGCAGGCGGCTGCCCGCCGGGCGCCCCTTCCCACGTGGCTCCCTGCTGCGGCACGGGCGGCGGGCCCCACGTCTGCTGCGGGACCGGCACCCCTTCCAGCGGCTGCTGGTGCTCGACCGGCACCTGCAGCGGCGGAAGCTGGATGGTCTGCGGCGGGAAGAGCTCGTCCTGCGGTGCCGGGATCGGCTCCGGCGGCGACACGGTGGCGACAACGCCTACCCGCGGCGCGGCGGCCCCGCCACTCTTGTCCCCCAGGAGCTGCAGCAGCGCCGTGTACGTGGTCGGCCGCTGGGTTACGTCCTTGGACAGCGCGGAGAGGACCACCCGGCGCAGCGGCTCGGCGAGCGCGCCGACCTCGGGCTCCTCGTTGAGCACCGCCTGGGCGTCGTGCCCGAAGGGCGGCTGCCCGGTCGCGGCGAAGACGATCGTCGCGGCCCAGGCGAACACGTCGGCGTAAGGACCGTAACCCAGGCCGCTGAGCTGCTCGGGCGAGCGGTAACCCAGCTCGCCGGCGGCCTCGCCGAGGTCGATGTCCGTCACACGCGGGCCGTCGGCGGCGAGAAGTACGTTGTGCGGGGTGAGCCCGCGATGCGTGACCCCGGCGAGGTGGACGGCGGTCAGGGCGGTCAGCACGCCCACGGCCACCCGCTCCAGGGTGTCGCCGTCGAGCGGGCCTTCGGCCGCCACCGTTTCGGCCAGGCTGCGGCCCTCGATGTGCTCGCGCACGATGTACGGCTGCTCGCCGTGCATGCCGGCGTCCAGGGTCCTGGCGACGTACACACTCGAAATGCGCTGGACGCCCTTGTACCGCTCGGCGTCCTGCGGCCCCGCGTCCGGAACGGCCGGGAGCAGCTTGATCACTCGGGTGGGTCCGTCCTCGGACTCCTTGCCGAGGTACGCGACTCCGCGCGGGCCCTCGTCCAGCCGTCCAAAGAGGGTGTGAGCTCCTAAACGCTCTGGATCACCCGGCTGCAGAGGGTGCATTTCTTTCCCTTCACCTCAAAACGCGATCTGCAGTACATTCAACCAAACCTGTCACTTTTGCATCAGTAGTTTCGGACGCAACCTGACATTTAACCGTCAGGACATCAGGCCGCCGGACGACCGGGACGCCATCCGCGCCGTCGACCCAGCGGGACGAGCAGCACGCAGGCCGCCCCTACCGCGGCGATGGCCAGAGCGCCGACCGTCACCAGGAGAGAGACGTTCGTCGCGTGCTCGTCGGGCGCCGGGACCTTGGCCACCACGTCGGCGGGCAGCGGCGAGGGCGGGGGCGCGGCGACCACCGGGGCGCCGGCCGGGTCGAAGGACAGCGTCGCGGTGACGGCGAGCAGCGGGTTGACCATCCCGGCTCCGGTGCCCGTGCCCACCGAGCCGTCGGCCGTGGCGGTGATGCGGTGGCGTACCTGCTCCTGGTCGAGCTTGGGGAAGCGGGCGCGGACGAGCGCGGCGACCCCGGCCACGTACGGCGCGGCGAAGCTGGTGCCCTCCAGGCCGCGCATGTAGCTCTTGCCCGTCCACGGGGCGGTGATGTCCACGCCCGGCCCGAGCACGCCGACCGGCGTGGCCGTGTTGGAGGAGTCGGCGCGCTGGCCGTTGCTGTTGGCGGAGCCGACGGCGAGCACGCCGTCGTAGGCCGCGGGGTAGGCGGGCTCGGGCGGCCCGTCCTCCTTGGTGATGTTGCCGGCGGCGGCCACGACCACGATGTCCCTGTCCAGCGCGTACTGGATGACCGCCCTCAGGTCGGGATGGTCGGCGGCCCGCACCGAGACGTTGATCACATCCGCCTTGCGGTCCACCGCCTCCTTGATCCCCTTGACCAGATCGGCGACCTCACCCTCCTCGCTGTTGCTCTGCTTCACCGAGATGAGCTGGGCTTCGGGGGCGACGCCGTGGAAGGGGACCCCCGCGAGGTAGCGGCCGGCGATGATGCCCGCGACGGCGGTGCCGTGCCCCACGCAGTCGCGGTAGCCGGTGTGGGTGATGTCGATGAACTTGGAGATCTGGATCTGCGGGTGCTGGTAGTCGACGCCGCTGTCGACGACGGCGACCTTCACGCCCGCGCCCCGGGTGAGGCGCCACACGTTCTTGATGTCGAGCCTTCGCTGTGCCCACGGCTCGGTGCCGGGCAACTGCGTCGTCCCCTTGCGCGGCTTGCACTCGACGGGCGCTGACCTCTCCGCCGGCACCGCGGCGAGGGCGGGGGCCGAGGTGAGCTGCAGGGCGAGCACGCCCGCCGCGAGAGTCCGTCCGATCATGGCGGAAGAGCGTAGCCTGCCGACCTGAACGAAAGAAGCCCTGGTCGCCCCTGAACACCCTGGTCGTCCTTGAATGTCCTGGTCGCCCCTGAACGAAAGAAGCCCCGGCGTTCAGGCCGGGGCCCCTCCGCGAGACTCAGCGGGTCGCGGACTCGATGTTGCCCCGGTAGGTGTTGATCACCCGGGAGGCCTCCTGGAGCTCTTCCGTCATGCGCTGGAAGGCCGTCCGGTAGTTCTGCCAGGCCCCTTGGAAGCGCTCGGCTCCCGGACCCGTCCAAGCGGTGCCGACCTTGGCGGCCTCGCGGTCCAGCGCGGTCATCGTGGTGCGCACCGCCTCGGACTGCTGGGTGAATTGGGTGGCCATCTGCTGCATTTCCGCGGGGTCGCCACCGAGCAGGCTCTGGCTCATGCATACCTCCTGGATCGACTGAAAGCGCCCTCAACATAGACGCGTCACTCACACCTCGCTCCTGTTATGCCGAGCGGCTATGGTCTTCCAGAGGAATATTCGGATCTAAGGAGCAGCCGGCCATGCGCGAGGTTGTGGTCACCGGCGGTGGCACCGGGATCGGCTACGCGGTCGCGGCGGCGTTCGTCTCCGCGGGCGACCGGGTCACGATCACCGGGCGTCGCGAGCATGTGCTGAAGGAGGCCGCGTCCCGGCTCGGCGCCGACTTCCTGCCCTTCGACGCCGCGAACCCCGCCGCCGTGAGGGAGGCGGCCGGCCGCCTGCCCGAGCGCGTCGACGTCCTGGTCAACAACGCGGGCGGCAACACCAACCTCGACCGGCGGCAGTCCGACGACCTGCTGGACGTGGCCGAGGGATGGCTGGCCAACCTCAACGCCAACCTGCTGTCCGCCGTGCTCGTCACGACCGCGCTGCTGCCGCGCTTCGCCAAGGGCGGGCGGATCATCACGATCGGCTCGATCGCCGCCCGCGGTACGGGCTCCGGCTCGTACGGCGCGGCCAAGGCGGCCGTCGAGGCGTGGACCGCCGACCTGGCCGCCCAGCTCGGCCCCCGAGGTGTCACCGCCAACGTGGTCTCCCCCGGCCTGGTGGTCGACACCGAGTTCTTCCGCGGCCGCCTGACCGAGGAGGGCATCAGGGCCCGCGTCGAGAACACCCGCAACGGCCGCCCCGGCACCCCATCTGACGTGGCCGACACTGTTCTGTTCCTCGCCACTCCGGGTGCGCGGCACCTGACGGGGCAGGTGCTCCATGTGAACGGCGGGGCGTACTTGGGTCGCTGAGGATCGGCCGACAACGAGCACCTACACTCCGTTCAGTGCTTGTGGAAGACGGGCCTTGTCGAGGAAGGGCGTCGGAAGGACTTAGGTCAGTGCAGAAGGTTCTGATCGCCAATCGGGGTGAGATCGCCGTCCGGATCGCACGGGCATGCAAGGACGCCGGGATCGGCAGTGTGGCCGTCTACGCCGACCAGGACCTCGACTCCCTGCACGCGAAGATCGCCGACGAGGCGTACGCGCTGGGCGGCCGGTCCCCCGCCGAGACCTACCTCGACATCGGCAAGCTGCTGGAGATCGCCCGGCGCTCCGGCGCCGACGCCGTGCACCCCGGCTACGGCTTCCTGGCCGAGAACGCCGGCTTCGCCCAGGCCGTCATCGACGCGGGCCTGATCTGGATCGGGCCGCCGCCCGCCGCCATCGCCGCGCTCGGCGACAAGGTCCAGGCCAGGCACATCGCGCAGAAGGTCGGCGCGCCGCTGGTCGCCGGCACCAAGGACCCGGTGTCTGGGGCGGCCGAGGTGGTCGCCTTCGCCGAGGAGCACGGGCTGCCCATCGCGATCAAGGCCGCCTATGGCGGCGGCGGCCGGGGCATCAAGGTCGCCCGCCGGCTGGAGGAGGTCGCCGAGCTCTACGACTCGGCCGTACGCGAGGCGACCGCCGCGTTCGGCCGCGGCGAGTGCTTCGTGGAGCGCTACCTCGACCGCCCGCGGCACGTCGAGACCCAGTGCCTGGCCGACCACGACGGCAACGTGGTCGTGGTCGGCACCCGCGACTGCTCGCTCCAGCGCCGCCACCAGAAGCTGGTGGAGGAGGCACCCGCGCCGTTCCTGTCCGAGTCGCAGGTCGAGATCCTCTACACCAGCTCCAAGGCGATCCTGCGCGAGGCCGGCTACGTCGGCGCGGGCACCTGCGAGTTCCTCGTCGGCCAGGACGGCACGATCTCCTTCCTGGAGGTCAACACCCGTCTGCAGGTCGAGCATCCGGTCAGCGAGGAGGTCTCGGGCCTCGACCTGGTCCGTGAGATGTTCCGCATCGCCGACGGCGGGACACTCGGCTACGCCGACCCGCGGCCGCGCGGCCACTCGATCGAGTTCCGGGTCAACGCCGAGGACGCCGGCCGCAACTTCCTGCCCGCTCCGGGCACCCTCACCGTCATGCGGCCGCCGTCGGGTCCCGGGGTGCGGCTCGACTCGGGGTTCGAGGCCGGGATGACCGTGCCGCAGACGTTCGACTCGCTCGTGGCCAAGCTGATCGTGACCGGCCGTACGCGTACGGAGGCGCTGGAGCGCTCGCGCCGGGCACTGGCCGAGTTCGAGATCGACGGCATGCCGACCGTGCTGCCCTTCCACCGCGCGGTCGTGTCGGACCCGGCCTTCACCGCCGAGCCGTTCGCCGTCCACACCCGGTGGATCGAGACCGAGTTCGACAACACGATCCCGCCCTACTCGGGCGACGGCTCCGCCGACGAGCCCGCCGCCCGGGAGTCGGTGACGGTCGAGGTCGGCGGCAAGCGCCTCGAAGTGGTCCTCCCCTCCGGCCTCGGTACGACCGCCAGAGGCTCCGCGCCGCCCGCGGCCAGGAAGCCCAGACGCGGCGGCGCGAACAAGCCCGCGGCGGGCGGCGACGCGCTGGTCAGCCCGATGCAGGGCACCATCGTCAAGATCGTCGCGGCCGACGGCGACACGGTGGCCGAGGGCGACGCGATCGTGGTGCTGGAGGCCATGAAGATGGAGCAGCCACTGACCGCGCACAAGGCGGGCACCGTCACGGGCCTGACCGCCGCGGTCGGGCAGACCGTCACGTCGGGCGCCACGATCTGCGAGATCAAGGACGCCTGACGATGTTTCACGTCGCTTGACGTCGCTTGACGTCGCTTGACGTCGCTTGACGTCGCTCGACGTCGCTCGACCTCTCGCTTGATCGTGCCGGAGTCTCGAAGATCCTTGACCACGCCCCGCGCTCGACCGACTCCATACGGGTAACGTGCGCTGTAGAGGAACTTTGTCGAGTGCCCGTTCGTCATCCTGGGCGAAGGAGGCTTGCTGCCAATGACCCATTCGCTGCGCCGAGCAGGGGCCGCGATCGCGGCTCTGATCGCCGGTCTTTTCGTCGTCCTTGCGCTGTCCCCTGCCGCCAACGCGGCGGCCGCACCCCCTGACGCATCGAGCGTTGTGTCCTATTGGAAGGACAAGAAGGATCCGCTATTCGTGCAGTCGGGATCGCCGCTGACCTCGGACCAGCAGTCCGAGATCCGCGACACGTTGAAGGGTTCCAAGAGTGACATCTACGTCGCGGCTCTGCCCGACGGCACGTTGACGGCGGCCAACGCCAAGCAGTACGTCACCTCCCTTGGCGAGGCCACCGCGGCCGCGAAGGGTGGGGGCCAGGTCACCGTGGCGGTGCTCGACGGCAACTCCCTGTTCGCGGAGTCCAACTTCGGCAAGCCCGGTCTCACCAACCGGCTGTCCCAGCTCGCGGTGCGTAACCACGACGACGTCGTGTCCGGCATGAATGACTTTGTCGAGCGCATCAACCTCGCCTCCCAGGGCAAGAAGGCCGCGCTCGACTCCGGCCCGGTGGGCGGCAGTGGCGGCGGCAGCGGCGCGCTGATCGCCCTGGGCGCGCTCGTCGTGGTCGGCGGCGGCGGCTACTTCGTCTACTCCAAGAACAAGAAGAAGAAGCAGGCCATCCAGGACGCCAAGGACCTGGCCGCGGTCAAGCAGACCGTGGAGGAGGACGTCACCAAGCTCGGCGAGGAGATCACCGCGCTGGACACCGACGTCGCGCTCTCCGGCCAGAGCGGGCAGCACATCACCGAGTGGCAGCAGGCGCTCGACTCCTACGAGAAGGCCAAGACGCAGCTCGCGGCGGTGCAGCGGGCCGACCAGGTCCGCGAGGTGACCCAGACGCTGGAGGACGGCCGCTACGCGCTGGCCGTGGTGAAGGCCAAGGTCAACAACCAGCCGATCCCCGAGCGGCGGGCGCCCTGCTTCTTCAACCCGCAGCACGGCCCGTCCGTACGTGATGTGCGCTGGGCACCGCCCGGTGGCGCGGTGCGCGACGTACCCGCCTGCGCGAGCGACGCCGAGGCCGTGGAGCGCGGCTTCGACCCGCAGATGCGCGAGGTCATGGTCGACGGCCAGCGGCGTCCCTACTACGACGCGGGCCCGGCCTACCAGCCTTACGCCTACGGCTACTACGGCGGCTTCGGCGACATCATGACCGGCATGTTCATCGGCACCATGATGGGCAGCATGCTCGGCGGCGGTTTCGGCGGCTACGGCGCCGGTTACACCGAGGGCTTCTCCGACGGCGGTGGCGGTGGCGACTTCAGTGGTGGCGGCGACTTCGGCGGCGGAGGTGGCGGCGGCTGGGGCGACTTCGGCGGCGGCGGCGACTTCGGTGGTGGCGACTTCGGCGGCGGCGACTGGTAAAGCGACCAGCGAATGACCGGGCGCGTTCCCTTCGGGGGGCGCGCCCGTTTTCGTGGAAGCCGTCGAAGCTCGGTCAGATCCCGATCTGCGCCTCAGGCTGCATCAACCGCCGGGCTGCCTCGGTGATGGATCCCGACAAAGACGGATAAACCGCGAAGGTGTGGGCCAGCTGATCCACCGTGAGCCGCTGCTGCACCGCCACCGAGAGCGCCAGGATCAGCTCGGAGGCCCGCGGCGCCACCACGACCCCGCCCAGCACGATGCCGGTGTGCGGACGGCAGAACAGCTTGACGAAGCCGTCGTTGAACCCCTGCATCTTGGCGCGGGCGTTGGTGGCCAGCGGCAGCTTGACCACGTTGGCCTCGATCTCGCCGGCCTCGATCGAGCGCTGTGCCACGCCGACCGCGGCGATCTCCGGATCGGTGAAGATGTTGGAGGCCACCGTGGCCAGCCGGAGCGGCTGGACCGCCTCGCCCAGCGCGTGCCAGACCCCGATGCGGCCCTGCATGGCGGCGACCGAGGCGAGCATGAGCACGCCGGTGCAGTCACCCGCAGCGTAGACGCCCGGCGCGGAGGTGCGGGAGACCTTGTCGACCTTGATGAAGCCGTTCCTGTCGAGCTGGACCCCGGCCTCCTCCAGGCCGATGCCGCCCGTGTTGGGCACCATGCCGACCGTCATCAGCGCGTGGGAGCCCTCGGCCGTGCGGCCGTCTTCGAGCGTGACCACGACGCCGTCGGCGGTCCGCTTGACGGAGGCGGCACGCGAGCGGCCCATGACGTTCATGCCGCGGCGCCGGTAGACCTCTTCGAGCACCTCGGCGCCGTCGGCGTCCTCGTTGGGCATCATCCGGACGCGGCTGGAGACCAGCGTGACCTCGGCGCCCAGCGAGCGGTAGGCGCCCGCGAACTCGGCGCCCGTCACCCCGGAGCCGACCACGATCAGGTGCTCGGGCAGCGCGTCGAGGTCATAAAGCTGGCGCCAGGTCAGGACGCGCTCGCCGTCGGGCTCGGCCCCCGGCAGGATGCGCGGCGTCGCGCCGGTCGCCACGATGACCACGTCGGCCTTGATCGCGCGGTCGCCCGCCTTGACCAGCTGCGGGTCGACCAGCCGCCCGCGGGCCTTGATGATCTCGACGCCCTCGGCGGCGACCCGGGTCTCGATGTCGGCCGACTGGGCCTGCGCCAGCTCCTTGACCCGCTTGTTGACCAGCGGCAGATCGACGCTCGCCACGCCGACGTCGCCATCGAGCCCGCCGGTGAATCCGACGCCCAGCGAGGGCGCGTCGAGCAGGGCCTGTTTACGCACGGAGGTGGCGATGAGCGTCTTGGACGGCACGCAGTCGGTCAGCACGCAGGCGCCGCCAGGCCCGTCCTGTTCGACCATGGTGACCTGCGCGCCTAGCTGCGCCGCCACCAGAGCCGCCTCGTAGCCGCCTGGCCCGCCACCGATGATCACGATCCTCGTCACGTGCCTATTGTCCCGCATGGCGCGCGCTGACGACGAACGGGGCGGCCGGTCGCGCGCTACTCTTATCTGCTGTGCCTGTATACGCGGCCTACGGCAGCAACATGGACCCCGAGCAGATGGCCATGCGCGCCCCTCATTCCCCGATCCGGGGCGTGGGCTGGCTGCAGGGTTGGCGCCTGACGTTCGGCGGCGACTACTTCGGCTGGGAGGGCGCGCTCTCCACCATCGTCGAAGACCCCGACGAGCACGTCTTCGTCGTCCTCTATGACGTGCCCGAGTGGGACGCCAACTCGCTCGACCAGTGGGAGGGCGCGGTCCGCGGCCTCTACCACAAGGTGCGGCTGCGGGTGCAGACCCTCGACGGCGAGCAGGTGGCCTGGTTCTACGTGCTCGACGGCTACGAGGGCGGCCTGCCCTCCGCCCGCTACCTGGGCATCCTGGCCGACGCCGCCGAGCGGGCGGGCGCCCCCGACGACTACGTCAAGGAGCTGCGGGGACGCCCCTGCAAATCGATCGGCGACTAGCTGAGCGGCTGGTCCTTGGTCTCCTTCAGCGCGAAGACGTACACCAGTGTGGAGACCAGGGCGAGCGCCGACATGTACCACGGGAAGAGCCCCGAGTTACCCGCGTCCTTCAGCGCCGTGCCGATGAGCGGCGCGGTGCCGCCGAAGATGGCGACGGTCAGCGAGTACGGGAAGCCCGCCCCCGCCGCCCGCACCCGAGTCGGGAACAACTCGGAGTTGACCGCGGCCGAGACCGAGGTGAAGCAGCCGAGGAAGATCATGCCGAGGCACTGGATGAGCAGCAGGCTGGAGAAGGAGTTCGTCAGCATGCCGAGCAGCGGCACCGGCAGGATCGTGAACGCCAGGCCGAAGGTGATCAGCATGGGCCGGCGCCCGACCCGGTCCGACAGCATGCCGAGCAGCGGCTGCAGGATCATGAAGAAGACCAGCGCGATCGTGCTGACCGTGAGCGACTGACCCTTGTCGAAGCCCACGTTCTGCTGGGCGTAGGTCGGCAGGAAGGTCGTCCAGGTGTAGTAGGCGACCGTGCCCGCCACGGTGATGCCGACGATCATGGCGGCCTTGGTCGGGTAGCGGACCAGGAACTCGAACATGCCCGGACGCTCGGTCTTGCCCTCCTGGATCTCGCTGACCACGGCGCTGGTCTCCTCGGCGCCCTTGCGGATCCACAGGCCCACGAGGCTGATCACCGCGCCCACCACGAACGGGATGCGCCAGCCGTAGGAGCTCATGTCGGCTTCGGCGAGGTTGGCGGCCAGCAGGGCGGCCAGGCCGGAGGCGAAGAGCTGGCCGATGGTGGTGCTGACGTACTGGAAGCTCGAGAACAACCCGCGACGCCCGGGAGGGGCCGACTCGACCAGGAACGTGGTCGCCGCGGCGAACTCACCGCCGACCGAGAGGCCCTGGATCAACCGCGCCAGCGTCAGGATGATCGGCGCGAGCACACCCGCCGCCTCGTAGGTCGGCGTGATCGCCAGCAGCAGCGAGCCGCCACCCATCAGGATGATCGTGAAGGTCATCGCAGACTTGCGGCCGAACCGGTCGGCGAACGCGCCCACCACCAGGCCGCCCAGCGGGCGCATGAAGAAGCCGACCGCGAACACCGCGAAGGCGCTCAGCACCGGGACCAGACTGTTCGTGCCGGACTTGGGGAAGATCTGGTCGGCGAAGTAGACGGTCAGGAAGCTGTAGGTGTACCAGTCGAACCACTCGACGACGTTGCCGATGCTGGCCGCCATGAGCTGTCGGACACGGCTTTTGGGGATGCCGAGTGGCGATGGCGCCACTGGGGAGGTCGCCACGGGGGGCTCCTTTGCTGACAACTGCGATGATGGCCTACTGTGCATTCGGACGACCGAAACAGTCAAATTTCTGGCAACATATTTACAAACCCGACATAGAGACGGCTCCCCGTGGATGTTCTCGACCGGCGCCTGGTCGCCGCCCTCCAGATCAGCCCCCGCGCGTCGTGGGGCGAGATCGGCAGGGCCGTCGGCGAGCACGAGCGCACGGTCGCGCGCCGGTTACAGCGCCTGATCGCCGACGGGATGGTGCGCGTCACCGCGATCTATGACGACCTGCGCTCGGGCCACGGCCGGCCCGTGCACCTGCATGTCCAGGTTCGTCCGGGTACGGCGGCGCAGGTCGCCAAGGCGCTGGCCGACCGGCCCGACACGCGCTCGGTCTACTCGCTGACCGGGGCGGCCGACCTCGCCTGCGAGCTGGTCGCCCGGTCGCGGGAGGAGCTGCACGACATCCTCACCGCGGAGATCAGCGAGATCGACGGGGTGCTGCAGACACAGACCCAGGTCGTCCTGCACACCTTCAGGACGGTCGCCGAGTGGCACGCGCCCTACCTCAGCGAGCAGGAGACGGCCCAGCTGCGTCCGCCCCCGGTCTTCGAACTCCTTCCCGACGAGGACGGTCTTTCGCCTCTGGAGCAGGAGATCGCCGAGCTGCTGGCCGGTGACGGCAGGATCGCGTTCACGGCGATCGCCGAGCGGCTCGACATCTCGGTGCCGACCGCCCGCAGGCGAGTGTCCTCGCTGCTCGAACGGCGGCTCCTGCTGCTGCGGGCCGAGGTCGAGCCCGCGCTGCTCGGCCTGGAGGTGGAGGGCAAGCTCTGGCTCAAGGTACGGCCGCACGGGCTCGACCTGGTCGGCCAGCGGCTCGCCGCGCACCCCAGCGTGCGTTACTGCGCGGCCACCTCGGGCACCCATTCCCTGATCGTCCAGGTCGCGGTGGCCCATGAGGCCGACCTCTACCGTTTCCTGACGGGTGTCGTCGGCCCGCTCGACGAGGTCACCGACATGGACGTCACCCTCATCACCCGCGCCTACAAACGCGGTCACCTCCACAAATCCGGCCTGCTCACCCTGGAGAGGACACCATGACGCCCGCCGAGAACGAAGTCGCCGAACTCTGCGCCGAACTCATCCGCGTCGACAGCAGCAACTACGGGGACGGCACCGGCCCCGGCGAGCGGGCCGCCGCCGAGGCCGTCATGGCCAGGCTGGACGAGGTCGGCATCGATGCCACCTACATCGAGAGCGAGCCGGGCCGGGGCAACGTCATCACCCGCGTCGAAGGCACCGACCCGTCGCTGCCCGCGCTCCTGGTCCACGGCCACCTGGACGTGGTGCCCGCCAACGCGGCCGACTGGTCCGTCGACCCGTTCGGCGGCGAGGTACGCGACGGCTACATCTGGGGCCGGGGCGCGGTGGACATGAAGGACATGGACGCGATGATGCTGGCCGTACTCCGCCAGCTCACCCGCGAGGGCCGCAAGCCGCGCCGCGACCTCGTCTTCGCCTGGGTCGCCGACGAGGAGGCGGGCGGCAACTACGGCGCCAAGCACCTCACCGCGCACCACCCGGAGCTGTTCGAGGGCGTCACCGAGGCGATCAGCGAGGTCGGCGGCTACTCCCTGGAGGTGGACCCGTCCCTGCGGCTCTACCTGATCGAGACCGCGCAGAAGGGCCTCGGCTGGATGAAGCTCATCGCCGACGGCACCGCCGGGCACGGCTCGATGCTCAACACCGACAACGCGGTCACCGAGGTGGCCAAGGCCGTGGCCAGGGTCGGCGCCCACGAGTGGCCGATCACCCTCACCCCGACGGTCCGCCAGTTCCTCACCGAGGTCGCGGATGCCTTCGGCCTGCCCTTCGACGAGGACGACCCGGCGCCTATTTTGGACAAGATCGGGCCGCTGGTCCGCTTCGTCGGCGCGACGCTGAGCCACACCGCCAACCCGACCCAGCTCAACGCCGGCTACAAGTCGAACGTCATCCCCGGCCAGGCCACCGCCGTGATCGACGGCCGCTTCCTGCCGGGCCACGAGGACGAGTTCTTCAAGACGATCGACTCGCTGATCGGGTCGAACGTCCGCCGCGAGTTCGTGCACCACGACATCGCGCTGGAGACCACGTTCGACGGCGCCCTGGTCGAGTCGATGATCGCGGCGCTGAAGGCCGAGGACCCCACCGCGCGGGCCGTGCCGTACTGCATGTCCGGCGGCACCGACAACAAGACCTTCTTCGCCGACCTGGGCGTACGCGGGTTCGGGTTCGTGCCGCTGCGACTGCCCGGGGACATGGACTTCGCGTCGATGTTCCACGGCGTGGACGAGCGGGTGCCGGTGGACGCGCTCCAGTTCGGGGTACGAGTGCTCGACAGGCTCCTCCTAAACTACTGACTTGGCATCCTCCCCCGCTTGAAAGTGGGGGATTCCAACGGTGTCTACTCCACGAGGAGGAGGTCACGCTGAGGTTCACGGTTCGCAGGTTCGCCCAGCGGCAAACCTCCCCGCGCAGCCACCGCATGCCCTGCGGCGGTATCTCGGACGTTCTTGGCCGCGTTCACGTCGGCGTTGTCCCGCCAACCGCAGGCGACACAGCGGAAGCGAGATTGGCTCTCTCTCGATTCCGCCGCGCGATGCCCACAGCCGTTGCAGGTCTGCGACGTGTAGCGCGGGTTAACCTTTCGGACGCGGCTCGGAGCCTTCTGCTCCAGCCGCTTCACCAGAGCACCCCACCCGTTGGCGAGAATGCCCCGATTCAGCCCGGCTTTCTGCCGGACGTTGCGGCCGAGCTCCTGCATGCTGCCCTTTGCCGACCTCGTCATGGCGGCAATCTTCAGGTCTTCCACTGCGATCACATCGAAGCGGCGGGCCAGGTCGGTGCTGGTCTTTTCCACCCAATCCTTGCGTCGGTCGCTCTCGCGGGCTCTCAATCGGGCGATCGCCTGCTTGACCCTGCCGCGCCGGTTGGATCCGCGCTTCGCCTTGGCCAGCTTGCGCCGCAGTCGCCGCAGGCGCGTCTGCTCTGCCTCGCGCAGGGCTGGCACAGTCAGCAGTTCGCCGGTGGACAAGGCCGCCGCCACCGTCACGCCCCGGTCCACGCCTACCACGGCGCCCGTCCCTGGTGCTGGGATCGGGTCAGGGATCACGGCGAACGCGACATGCCAGCGGCCCAGCGCATCACGGGTGACCCGGTAGGACTTCACCCCCTCCGGCACAGCCCGCGACCAGCGAAAGCGGACCCAGCCGATCTTCGGCACCCGCAACTCGCCCACCCGCCGCGACAGGCGACGCACCTCACTCGTCTTCACCGCGACGATCCGAAAACCCTCATCGCGGCCGCGCCTGCGCCAGGTCGGGCGGCGGTGCGTCTTGCCGAAGAAATTCGCCATCGCTTGGGCGAAGTCTTTCAACGCCTGCTGCTGCACGATGATCGACCCGGCACGCAGCCACTCGAAGGCCGCCCTCGCTTCGGTCAACTGGCGGCAGTGCTCGGCGAACCCCGGAGCGGACACGCGGCCTGCCTTCCAATGGGCGTGCTGCTCCACCGCCAGATTCCAGACGAATCGGGCATGCGCGCAGTGCTCCAGCAACGCTCTCTCTTGGCCAGGCGACGGCTGGAGGCGGTAACGGGACACGCCGATCAAACTACCGACTGTCACCGACAAAACCAGGAGACCATCGTGCCCGACCGTTCTACATTTCCTCGCTACCCGGACGGACGAGGCATCCACGCTGGAGGTGCATGGTGACCAACAACCCGTACACCCTGGCCAGAGCCGCCGCCGAGGCGCTGAAGAGCGCCTGCGGCCTCGGCACCTTCGACGTCGCCCTCGTCATGGGGTCCGGCTGGGTGCCGGCCGCGGACGCGATCGGCGAGACGGTCACGGAGATCCCCTTCACCGACCTGCCCGGCTTCTCCGCTCCGGCCGTGGCCGGGCACGGCGGCAAGATCCGCGTCCTCCGCACCCCCGGTGGGCGGCACGCGCTCGTCTTCCTCGGTCGGAGCCACCTCTACGAGGGGCGGGGCGTCGACTCCGTCGTTCACGGCGTACGCACCGCGGCCGCCGCGGGGGTCGGCACGATCGTGCTGACCAACGCGGCCGGCGGGCTGCGCCCCGAGACGCAGCAGGTCGGCGACCCGGTGCTGATCAGCGACCACATCAACATGACCGGGGCCAACCCGATCACCGGCACCACGTTCATCGACCTCACTGAGGTCTACTCGCGGCGGCTGCGCGCGCTCGTACAGGAGGTGGACCCGACCATCGCCGAGGGCGTCTACGTGGCCTTCCGCGGCCCCACCTACGAGACGCCCGCCGAGATCCGCATGCTGCGCACGCTGGGCGGCGACATGATCGGCATGTCCACCGTCCTGGAGGCCATCGCGGCCCGCGAGGCCGGTCTCGAGGTGCTGGGCGTCTCCCTGGTCACCAACCCGGGGGCGGGGCTGGCGGACGAGCCGCTCAACCACGAGGAGGTCCTCCAGGTCGGCCGCGCGACGGCCGCCCGCATGGGCACCCTGCTGGCCAAGATCGTGGACCGTCTGTGACCACCGCTGCTCGCACAGCCGCCGACATGGTCCAGGCGGCCCGTCTCTGGCTGGCGCAGGATCCTGATCCTGAGACCCGGGCCGAGCTGTCCGCCCTGCTCGACTCCGGCGACGTCGAGGCGCTGCGCGACCGCTTCGGTGCCGGGCTCGAGTTCGGTACGGCCGGTCTGCGCGGTGAGCTGGGCGCGGGCCCCAATCGGATGAACCGGGTGACCGTCATGCGGGCCGCGGCCGGTCTGGCCCAGGTGCTCGGCCCCGGCAGGCACGTCGTCATCGGCTACGACGCCCGCCACAAGTCCGACGTGTTCGCCCGGGACACCGCGGCCGTGCTGACCGGCGCCGGGCTGCACGCCTCGCTGCTGCCCTGCCCGCTGCCGACGCCCATTCTCGCCTTCGCCGTCCGCCACCTCGGCGCCGACGCCGGTGTGATGGTCACCGCCAGCCACAACCCGCCCCGTGACAACGGCTACAAGGTCTACTGGGGCGACGGCTCCCAGATCGTGCCGCCGATCGACGCCGAGATCTCCGCCGCCATCGAGGCGGTGGGCCGCGTCGACCGGTTGCCGCTCAACACGCCCGGCACGCTGACCGAGCTGGGCGAGAGCATCATCGACGACTACATCGACGCGGTGACCGCGCTGCCGCTCGGCGACGCCCGCGAGCTGCGGATCGCCTACACGCCGCTGCACGGCGTCGGGTCGGGCACGCTGACCGGGGCATTCCTGGCCGCCGGGTTCGAGACCCCGATGGCCGTCGAGGAGCAGCGCAACCCCGACCCGGCCTTCCCGACGGTGGCGTTCCCCAACCCGGAGGAACCCGGCGCGATCGACCTGGCCGTGGCGCTGGCCAGGAAGATCAACGCCGATCTCGTCCTGGCGAATGACCCCGACGCCGACCGATGTGCCGTGGCCGTGCCGCTGGGCGACGGCTCCTGGCGCATGCTGACCGGCGACGAGGTGGGCGGCCTGCTGGCCGAGCACGTCATCACGCACACGTCCGGCGATCGCCTGGTGGCCACCACGATCGTCTCCTCGACGCTGCTGAGCAAGATCGCCGCCGCCCACGGCGTCCGCTACGGCGAGACGCTGACCGGCTTCAAGTGGATCATCAAAGCGGGCCCCGGGCTGGTCTTCGGCTACGAGGAGGCGATCGGCTACAGCGTCGGCTCCGACGCCGGGCTGCCCGTCCACGACAAGGACGGCATCGGCGCCGCGCTGACCGTGGCCGGCATCGCCGCGGCGGCCAAGCGCGCCGGGCGGACCCTGCTCGACCTGCTCGACGAGCAGGCCCGGCGCTACGGGCTGCACGCCACCGCGCAGCTGTCCGTCCGGGTCGAGGACCTGTCGCTCATCTCCGATGCCATGGCCCGGCTGCGCGCCGACCCCCCGGCCGCGCTGGGCGGCCGGGCGGTCGAACGGGCTGACGACCTGAGCCTGGGTGACGGCGGGCTGCCGCCCACCGACGGGCTGCGGTACGTGCTGTCCGGTGACGCCCGGGTGGTGGTCCGGCCTTCGGGGACCGAGCCCAAGCTCAAGTGCTACCTGGAGGTGGTCGTTCCGGTGGCCGGCCCGGTGGGGGATGCCCGAGCGCTGGCCGTACGAGAGCTCGACGCCCTGAAAGCGGACGTCGGCGCCGCACTCGGCCTCTAGGCGCCCCCACGCCCTGAAGCGCTCAGGTCAGGCGGAGCTCCAGGTCGGTGTCCCAGTTGTTGAGGTCGGACTCGACTCGGGGATCCGTCTGGTAGAGCTCCAGGCGGCAGCCCCACAGCTCGGTGTCGCCGTCCCGCGTCATGTCCCACTTGAGGCCCTGCTCGGAGCCCCAGGTCAGGAGGTTCTCGATGACGCCTCTGAGCTGGTCGGGGTGGCCGTGGTGGCGTACCGTCGCGTAGCGCCCGGCCGGGAGGTGAGCCGCGAAGATGTCCCCCTCACCCGCCACCGGGGCCGCGACCGGCACGCCCGCCTCGACCTCCAGCCGGTCGGCCGGCATGTCGATGGCGAGGTACCTGAGGAACGGCGCCCCGGCGGGTGCCACGCCACGCTCGGCCAGCCAGCCGATCAGCTCGCCGATGCGGTCGGCCACCAGACCGAAGGTGGTCATGCTGATGGTCCCGCGGACCCCCACGTAGGGGCGGTCGGGGTGGTCAATGATGTTCGGCATTGTTATGTCCTTCTCCACTAGGCCGGGGACACCTCGATCTGGAGCTCCGTCACCCATTCGGCCAGGTCGTCCGGGCAGTGCAGGGAGATCTCCCTGGCCAGGCCGCTCGACCGGTAGCCGTTCGCCTCGATCCAGTGCGCCAGCGCCTGGAACGTCGGGCCCACCTCCTCCATCGGGCCATGATGGATGATCGTCGCCGCCGTCTCGATGCGCGGCAAAGTGACGAACTGGACGTCGTACTCGTCCTTCTCTTCCGCCGTGAAGGGGAACGCGACGTGCACCATCACCGCGCCGTCGTCCTCGGGGATGTAGTACGCGATGCCGGGACCCGCGATGGTCACCCGCGCCGCCTCCAGCCGCCCGCAGAGCTCGACGAACAGCGGCTTGATGACCGGCCCGATGTCCTCGCCCTCGTAGCTGGCGGCCCGCGCGCTGAGTTCGGCGACCCTGGTCGCGGCGATCTCCTTGAGCACGACCTCATCCGTCTGCATGTGCCCCTCCGTCTCGATGGTCCGGAGCCTCGCCTCGACACCGCGCAGCCTGGCCAGGTCGGCGCTGATCCGCGCCTCCAACTGGGCGCGGCGCAGGCGTACCATGCCGTGCAGTTCTTCCGTGCTGACCTTGTCGTCGAGGATCGCCCTGACCTGCTCCAGCGTGAAGCCGAGGTCCTTGATCGCGACGATGCGGTTGAGCCTGGACAGCTGCGCCGCCTGGTATGAGCGGTAGCCGGTGGCCGGGTCCACGTGCGCGGGGCGCAGCAGTCCGATCGCGTCGTAGTGGCGCAGCATGCGCACGGACACGAGCCCGAGCCTGGCGAAGTCTCCAATACTGAACATGACCCCTCCAGGTGTAGGGCCTGACACGGTGTCAGGGTCAACAACCTCGGCCGGTCACCCCAGCACGACCGTGGCTCGACGGCTCACCCCATCACGACCGTGGCTCGACCGGGTCAGCCGATCACCACCGTTAGCCGATCACGACCGCCATCACCACGAGCGCGATCGCCGCGGCCAGCACCGCGAACGAGTCGATCGCCCAGCTGGCGCGGGCGGGCGGGGCCTGCACGTCGCGGCGCTTGGCCGACTCCGCCCGCTCGGTGATCTGCTGCCCCACCCAGTCGGCGTGCGTCTTCCCGGCGAACGCCTCCGCGGCCGCCTGCTCCGCCTTGCTCAGCGTGGGCTCGGTCTTGAAGCGACCGCGTTCCTGCCTGGGCGTGGCCCGGCGCTGCGCCCTGGCCCGCTCGCGCGCCGTGCTCATCGGCGTCCACAGGCGCAACACCTGCTCGGCGCCGTAGCGGACGTTGATGGTGTGGGAGACCACCACGTCGTTCACCGAGGCCCACGGCACGAACGTCGAGCGGAGCGGGTTGCGCCCCACCAGCCCCTCCTCGGTCACCACGGTCGCGGGGCGGAGCGCGACCAGGTAGACCACGGCGGTCAGCGCGCCCAGCACGGCACCCGCCACCAGCGAGGGCTTGCCGTTGTAGCGGGCGGTCAGATCCCAGATGTTGAAGGCGACGAACGCCAGCCACACCCAGCCGAGCACGAAGGCGGTCTTGGAACGGTAGGTCTCTTTCACGGCTGCCACTTCATCCGCGCGAATCCGGGCTTGATCACACCGTTGATCAGCGCCAGCCGCTCATCGAACGGGATGAACGCCGACTTCATCGCATTGACCGTGAACCACTGCAGATCATCCCAGCCATAGCCGAACGCCTCCACCAGCTTGTCGAACTCCAGCGACACGTTGGTGCGGCTCATCAGCCGGTTGTCGGTGTTGACCGTCACCCTGAAGTGCAGGCGGCGCAGCAGCCCGATCGGGTGGTCGGCGATGGAGTCGGCGGCTCCGGTCTGCAGGTTGGAGGTGGGGCACATCTCCAGGGGGATGCGCTTGTCGCGGACGTACGCGGCCAGGCGGCCCAGCTTGGCGGAGCCGTCGTCCGACACCGAGATGTCGTCGATGATCCGCACCCCGTGGCCGAGCCGATCGGCGCCGCACCACTGGATGGCCTGCCAGATCGACGGCAGCCCGAAGCCCTCGCCCGCGTGGATGGTGAAGTGCGCGTTCTCCCGCTGCAGGTATTCGAACGCGTCGAGGTGCCTGGTGGGCGGGTAGCCCGCCTCGGCCCCGGCGATGTCGAACCCCACCACCCCGCCATCCCGATAACGCACGGCCAGCTCGGCGATCTCCATCGACCGCGCCTGATGCCGCATCGCGGTCAGCAGCGTGCCAACCTTGATCCCGCGCCCCTCGGAGCCCTGCCTGAACCCGTCCAGCACCGCTTCGACCACCTGATCGAGGCTGAGCCCCGTGGTGGTGTGCTGCTCGGGCGCGAAGCGCACCTCGGCGTAGACGACCCCGTCGGCCGCCAGATCCTCCGCGCACTCGGCGGCGACGCGGGTCAGTGCCTCGCGCGTCTGCATGACGCCGACGGTGTGCTGGAAGGTCTCCAGGTAGCGTTCGAGCGAGCCTGAATTGGCCGCCTCCTCGAACCACTCGCGAAGGTTGTCGGCGTCGGTCGTGGGCAGTTCGCCGTAGCCGGAGTCGCGCGCCAGCCCGACGATGGTCTCGGCCCGCAGGCCGCCGTCGAGGTGGTCATGCAGCAGCACCTTGGGCGCCCGTTGGATCTCGTCAAGCGTGGGCCTCATCCGCCCATGATATGCGCCTTCCGCCGACGAACTCCCGGCTCCAACTGGGCCGACATCGGCCCGTGTCGCCGGTCACCCCACGGCTCTGAGGATGGCGTCGAACTTCTTGGTGAGCTTGATGGCGGTGGTCTTGTCGGCGTTCACGAAATAGACGCTCACCAGCCGGTCAACGCTCTCCACCAGCCCCTCCGCCACGGCGCCGTCACGGTCGCACACGATCGCGCCTTTGGCGGCCGACGATTCGCGCACCTGGCCGTCGTACCCGGTGCACGACTCGGTGAATTCCTGACGAACGGCGGCGACGTCCTTCCCGCCGACGGTGTCGGTCCTCAGCACCAGCGGATCCGACCCCGCCTGCGGAGCGTCCGCCGCAGTATAGAGACACACGCTCGCCTTGACCGATTCGAGGGTCTCCAGCGGGTGGTCGTCCCTTTTCTCCTTCAGCTCCCAGCTCAGCGAGGTGGCCTTGGAGAGCTCTTCCACTGTGAGCGAGCAGCTGCCCGTCGTCTGGGTTCCGCCGCTTCTGGCCGTTTCCGCCTGGGGTCTACATCCGGCGAGCAGCACAGCGGCGATGGCTAAGCCGAGCACGTACGCGCGAGCGGCGGTCGGACGTGTCATCGCGGAGCCTCCAGATCCCTTTGGGCGCCCCGGCGTGCGGTGAGCTCCCACATCGCATGCTTTTCAGCCCATTACTTTTCAGCCCATTAATAGAGACATCGGCTTACAACGCTCTTGATCAACACTTGCCGCTCGTAGGACGCCGGGCGTTCATCGCCTGCTGCCCCTGCCGAGGTAGCGTGCGCCTGGCTCGTGCTCTACCTGGTGCCGCAGCGGGCGTGGCCGGGTGTCCGTCGGCGCGGCCGGCGGCCCGCGGGTCGTCTCGCTGCCGCTCTACGACCCGGTGCCCATCCTCGCCCTGTACGCGGTGTGGCGGGCCGACCATGGCCCGCTGGTCGAGGCGTTCCTGTCCTGCCTGCCGCCGAGCACCGAGGTCACCGCCTGATCACTTCAGACCCGACCTGACGAACGCGTTCACGATGTGCCGCTGCAGCACCAGGTAGAGCACCAGCACTGGCAGGCAGGCCAGCCCCGCGGTGGCCTTCAGCGCCCCCAGTCGTTGCCTTCGGTGCCCATGAAGCTGCGCAGGCCGAGCTGGACCACCGCGTTGGAGCGCTGCAGCACCATAGCCGACCAGAAGTACTCGTTCCAGGCGGTGATGGCGAGCAGGATGCCCAGCGTGGAGCAGAGCGTCGGGCGGACAGCGCTCAGTGCATCAGCGCTCCGTATACGCAAGGTGAAAGCCCAGGGGCGCCCTCGCTCGACCCGAAAGCACGTCACACCATGTGAGCTGCGAAAACGCCGTGAACATCGAGCCAAGCCAGGCTGTGGCGATTAGAGATGGCAATCAACCGAGAGTGATCCGCGCTGATCGGTCAATCCTCGGCGCGGTTGGCCCCGTCCGGGGAGAAGGCGGGCAGGCAGACGGCGATGTACTCGGCACCGTCCGGGCCGGTGCTGTAGCGGATCTTCTCGCCCGGGTCCGTGACGATGGACTGGCCCGCCGTGACCTCGGTCGTGCCGTTGGCGTGTTCCACCAGGAGCCTGCCGCGCAGGACGACGGTGTATTCGGTGAACGAGGGCGTTTGTGCGGGCTCGTCCCAGCCGGGCGGGGCGACCATGTGGGCGATGGAGATCGCCTCGTCGCCGCTGTTGACGCGGCCTACGTGCTCGTCGATGAGCTTGCCGCCGGGCACCGGGACGCGGGTTGCCGCTTCGATCTTTCTAACCACCAGGTCAGTGTGCCACGTCGATGACGAGCCGGTCGGGATCGGACTGCTCCTTCAGCTCGAACGCCGCCTGATGGTTGAGCACGAGGCCGACTCCGACGCGCCCCTCGAAGTCGCCGGTCTTGACCACATGCGTCACGTTGCCGAGGTTGGCCGGGAAGATGGGGCCGCCCTTCCAGGTGGGCCTGCCCTTGGCGTCGTGGGCGTCGGCGGGCGCGAGGATCAGCTGGAGGTACGCGCCGCCGGGGAGGTCGAAGTCCTCGCCAGAGCCGTCCTGCAGTAGCTTGTCCACCCATTTGACGTTGTAGCCGGGTATGGAGCCCTTGAGGTCGATCACCACGCGGTCGTAGGTGTCGTGGGCGGCGTAGCGGACGCCCTGCACGACCGCCGGGTCGCCGATGTTGTGCTGTACGTCCACCTCGACCGTGCTCGTCGGCGCCGCCTTCCGCGTGCCCGTGTCGACAGAGATGGAGGAGGAGGACGAGGAGGTGGACGTGGACGTGGAGGTCCGACCGCGTGACGTCGATGGGGTGGCGACCCTGGGTGGGACGGTGGGCTCGGCTGACGCGCTCGTGGTCGCGCCGCTCCCGGCGCCGCCTGGCGAGGCCGTACCGCACGCCGTCAGTACGAGCAGACAAGCGAGAGCGGCGGCGTGGGCCGGGCGGCGTCGCGACGGATGCCCGAGCGCGGGTGGCGGGCGCATAGCAGATTGATTCCCCAGTTCAGAGGATCACAAGCGGCGCGGCGCGCCAGTGGCACGAACATGGGCTACCCATAGCCGACGCGTGGGAAGCACAAAGAGCGAGAAGGCCCCGCGCGGTCCGCGCGGGGCCCTGCCAACGAATCGGACGTCAGACCGTCTCGTACACCTTCGCCTCTTCCTGCGGGGCCGCCACCGGCTTGCGTACCCGCAGCCCGGTGGCCGAGATGGCCACCCCGACCAGCGCCAGCACCAGCGACACCACGATCGCTGAGCGGAGCGACTCGATCGACAGGGTGGTGCCGTTCGAGGTCAGCACCGCCGAGACCACCGCGAGCACGATCGCGCCACCCACCTGGCCGGAGGTGTTGAGCAGCCCGGAGGCCAGCCCCTGCTCGTCGTCGTGCACGCCGTTGGTGGCCTGGATGTTCAGCGGCGCGAAGGACAGCGCGAACGCGATGCCCAGCAGCAGCATGCCGGGAATGACCAGGCCGCCCAGGCTGGGGTGCTCGTCGATGCCCAGGAACATCGCGTAGCCACCGGCCAGCGCCGCCGCGCCGATGATGGTCAGCTTGGTGGTGCCGAACCTGTCGGCGAAGTCGCCCATCTTGGTCGAGGTGATCGCGACGAGCACCCCGGCGGGCAGGAACGCCAGCGCGGTGCCCAGGGCCGACCAGCCGAGCAGGTTCTGGAAGTACTGCATGGCCACGAACTGGAAGGCCACGTACGAGCCCATCAGGATGAGCAGCCCCAGGTTCGCCCGGACGAGCGAGCCGGAGCGCAGGATGCCCAGCCGGACCAGCGGGTGCTTCATCCGCAGTTCGGCGAAGACGAACAGGCCGAGCAGCGCGGCGACGGCGACCAGCGAGCCGATCGTGCGCAGCGAGGTCCAGCCGGCCTCGGGCGCCTGGACGACGGTGAAGACGAGCAGCAGCATCGAGGCGGTGATCAGCACGGCGCCGATCAGGTCGTGGCCGCCTTCGGCCCGCTCCTCCTCGCCACGCGGCAGCACCCTGAGCGCCGCGACCAGCGCGATGATCGCGACCGGCACCGGCATCAGCAGCGTCCACCGCCAGCCGATCTCGGTCAGCAGGCCGGACAGCACCAGTCCGAGCGAGTAGCCACTGGCGCCACACGCGGTGAAGATGCTGAGCGCCTTGTTGCGCTCAGGCCCCTCGGGAAACGTGGTGGTGATGATCGAAAGGGCGGCCGGCGCGGTGAAGGCGGCGCCCACCCCCTTGATGAACCTGGCCGCGATCAGCAGAGCGCCGTCGTCCACCAGACCACCGAGCAACGACGCCACGGCGAAGACACCCAGCGCGACCAGGAACACCCTGCGTCGCCCGAGCAAGTCGGCGGTCCTGCCGCCCAGCAACAGAAGACCGCCATAACCGAGCACGTAGCCGCTGACAACCCACTGCAGAGAAGAGGTAGAAAGGCCCAGGTCGTGCTGGATGGCGGGCAGCGCCACGCCGACCATCGACACGTCAAGGGCGTCAAGGAAGATCACTGCACAGAGCACGGCGAGCGCGCCCCAACGGGATGAGTGAGAGGACATGAGTCAGTACACTACATGCATCCGCATCTAATGCAAACGCATTTAATTCCGTTGCATCAGTTTTAGCGAAGTGGTAACCTCCGCGACATGGACGAGGAGTTCGTGGTCGGGACCTGGCACTACGTCCTGGCGAAGCACGCCAAGGCGATGTGCTCGCTGGAACGCGAGCTGGGTGACAAGCACGGCCTGGGGCCGAGCGAGTTCGAGGTGCTGGACCGGATCGTCCATCACGACAAGAAGCTCCGGATCCAGGAGCTCTGTGACGAGGTTCACCTGAGCCAGAGCGCGCTGTCCAGGGTCGTGGCGCGGCTGGAGAAGGCTCAGCTGGTCTCGCGCGGGGTGTGCGACCAGGACCGCCGTGGCGTCTTCGTCTGCATCACCGAGGCGGGGAGAGCGCGCCACAAGGAGGCCCTGCCCACGCAGCGCGCCGTCCTCGCCGACATCTTCGCCGACGCACCCGTCCTCGTACGCTGAAGTCCCCCGACGCCCCTACTGGGCCGTAATCCGGTCGAGCACCAGAGGCAGCACCTCGGCGCTGCCCGTCCCGACCTCGTAGCCACCCTGCAGCGCCGCCAGGGCCCGCTCGAAGCGACCCGTCTCGTCCGCGTGCAGCGTCATCAGCGGCTGCCCCTCACGTACGAGGTCACCCGGCTTGGCATGCAGCACGATGCCCGCCCCGAACGACACCGGATCCTCCTTACGAGCCCGCCCCGCCCCCAACCGCCAGGCCGCCAGCCCGACGGCATAGGCGTCCAGGCGTGACAGGACCCCCGAGTCAGGCGCCTCGACCACCATGGTCTCGGCCGCCCTGGGCAGGATCGCGTCCGGGTCGCCGCCCTGGGCGGTGATCATCCGGCGCCAGGCGTCCATGGCCGAGCCGTCCGCCAGCGCCCGCGCCGGGTCAGGACCGGAGATCCCGGCCGCCTCCAGCATCTCCCGCGCCAGCCGTACGGTCAGCTCCACGACGTCCGGCGGCCCGCCGCCCGCCAGGACCTCGACCGACTCCTCGACCTCCAGGGCGTTGCCCACGGCGCGGCCCAGGGGGCGGTCCATGGCGGTGAGCAGGGCGACCGTGCGCACGCCCGCGTCGGTGCCCAGCGCGACCATCGTCTCGGCCAGCTCGCGGGCCCGCTCCGGCGTCTTCATGAACGCGCCCGAGCCCACCTTGACGTCGAGCACCAGTGACCCGGTGCCCTCGGCGATCTTCTTCGACATGATCGACGAAGCGATGAGCGGGATCGACTCGACCGTTCCGGTGACGTCGCGCAGGGCGTACAGCTTCTTGTCGGCGGGAGCGAGACCCGAGCCGGCGGCGCAGACGACCGCGCCCGCCGAGCGCAGCACCGAGAGCATCTCGTCGTTGGACAGCGAGGCCCGCCAGCCGGGGATCGACTCCAGTTTGTCCAGCGTGCCGCCCGTGTGGCCGAGGCCGCGGCCCGACAGCTGCGGGACATAGGCACCGCACGCGGCCACCAGCGGGGCGAGCGGCAGCGTGATCTTGTCGCCGACGCCGCCGGTGGAGTGCTTGTCGGCGGTGGGCCGGTCCAGCGCGGACCAGTCCATCCGCTCGCCCGAGCGGATCATCGCCTGCGTCCAGCCGGCGATCTCGCGCCGGTTCATGCCGTTCAGCAGGATGGCCATGGCCAGCGCGGACATCTGCTCGTCGGCCACCTCGCCGCGGGTGTAGGCGTCGATCACCCAGTCGATCTGGGCGGCCGTCAGCTCGCCACCATCCCGCTTGGCGACGATGACCTCGATGACGTCCATGGCCATCAGGCCGACCTCGACAGGTCGTCGGGGCCGAAGGCGTAGGGCAGGATCTCGGCCATCCGCTTCGGCCCGTCCACGGTCTCGACCAGCAACTCCTCGCCGCCGAACTCGAAGAGCAGCTGCCGGCAGCGCCCGCACGGCATCAGCAGCTCCCCGTGGCCGTCCACGCAGGTGAAGGCCACCAGCCGACCGCCGCCCGAGGAGTGCAGCGCCGAGACCAGGCCGCACTCGGCGCACAGGCCCAGACCGTAGGAGGCGTTCTCAACGTTGCAGCCGGTGATGACGCGGCCGTCGTCAACGAGCGCCGCCGCGCCGACGGGAAACTTGGAGTAGGGCGCGTACGCGTTGTGCATGGCCTCGACGGCCTCCGTGCGCAGGCCGTCCCAGTCGACGTTCAATGCTGTTCCCCCCGGCGATAGCGCACGCCGTCGGCCTTGGGCATCCGCAGTCGCTGCGAAGCCACCAGGAGCACGAGCAGCGTGAGCACGTGTGGTGTGATGAAGACGAATTCGTTCGGCAACTTGTCGACGGTCAGCCACAGCCAGATCAGTACGATCGTGCCGGCGGCGGCCGCCGCGATCAGGTTGTACTCCCTGGCGCCCCTGGTGACCATCTCCGCCGGCTGGCCGGACGACAACAGCGCGCGCACCTTGGTGCCGATGTAGATGAGCAGCAGGATGGCGCCGAACAGGAAGAACGCCGTCACGGCCCCGGAGCTGCGCAGTTGCAGGCCGCTGGCGTAGCCGAACAGCGAGGCGCCAGCGGCCAGCCCCCCGGGCCGCCAGTTGCCGAAGATCATGGCGGCCAGACCGATGAACCCGCGGCCCGCCGTCTGGCCCTCGACGTACTTGGTGGAGATGAAGACCAGGAACACGCCGCCGAGCCCGGCGAACGCGCCGGAGATGACGACGGCCACGTACTTGATCAGGTAGACGTTCACGCCCAGCGACTCGGCCGCCCACGGGTTCTCGCCCGCCGAGCGCAGCCGCACGCCGAACGCCGTACGCCAGAGCACGAAGAACGTCAGCGGGAGCAGCAGCACGGCCAGGATGACCAGCACGTTCACCTCGTGGGTGAGCCCGCGCAGGATGCCCGCGACGTCGGAGACCAGGAACCAGTGGGTGCGCTCCAGGCTGCCGAGCCAGTCGGGACCCGCCGCGAACAGCGGCAGATTGACCTCGGGCGCCTCCGACGACATGGCCGGCGAGGTGGTGATGCCCGCGCCCGCCGCGGCCGCGCGGGTGCCCTCCCCGTAGAGGACCTCGGACAGGAAGCGGGTGATGCCGGGGCCGAGCAGGTTGATGGCGACGCCGCTGATGATGTGGTCGACGCCGAACGTCACGGTCGCGACCGCGTGGATCAGTCCGCCGAGCGCGCCGGCGATCAGCCCGGCGACCAGCGCGGCCATGAAGCCCCACTGGTATCCGGCCCAGCCGGCGAACCAGGTGCCGAGCACCATCATGCCTTCGAGGCCGATGTTGACCACGCCCGCCCGCTCGGCCCACAGGCCGCCGAGCCCGGCCAGGCCGATCGGCACCGACAGCATCAGGGCGGCGTTGAACGTGCCGGACGAGGTGATGTCGTCCTGCCCGGAGATGACGCGGACCAGCGACATGACCAGGATGAGCACGGCCACGCCGATGAGCGCCAAGTGGTATCGGCTGACCTTCGTCATGCTGTCACCTCAACGGGAGTGTTCCTGCCGAGCTGCTGAGCGGCCCGCCGTTCCTCGCGCCGCAGCGCGATCCTGCTGGTGATCTCGTTGGCGATGACCACCAGCAGCACGATCGTGCCCTGCATGATCATGATGACCGACGGCGGTACATTGGCGAACTGCAGCGGGCCCTGCGCATGGTCCAGGAAGCCGAACAGCAGCGCCGCGATGGCGATGCCACCGGGTTTGTTCCGGCCGAGCAGCGCCACGGCGATGCCCAGGAAGCCCAGGCCCGGAGTGAAGTTGGAGCCGAAGGAGTGCTTGTCGCCGAGGATCTCCGGCATGCCGATCAGCCCGGCGATCGCGCCGGAGAGCACCATCGCGGAGATGACCATCTTCTTCGGGCTGACGCCGGAGGCCAGCGCGGCCGAGGCGTTGAGGCCGCTGGCCTTGACCTCGAAGCCGAACCGGGTCCGCTCCAGCAGCACCCAGAGCCCGATGCCCAGCAGGACGGCCACCAGGAGGAAGCCCCACAGACCGCCACCTCGGGGCGCGGGCAGCCCGAACATCTCGAACAGGACGTTGAGGTTGGGGAACCAGGCCGACTCGGGCAGCGCGGGCGTCGTGGTGGTGAGCACGCCTTTGGCGCGCTCCCCCGTGAAGGGACCGCGGACGAGGAAGGCGGCCAGGTTGATCGCGATGTAGTTCAGCATGATCGTGGAGATGACCTCGTTCACCCCCCTCGTCACCTTCATCACGGCGGGGATCAGCGCGTAGAAGCCGCCGACGACCATCGCCACCACGATGATCACCGGGATCTGGATCCAGGCGGGCGCCACGAACGTGGAGCCGACGTACGCGGCGCAGATGGCCGCGATGCGATATTGGCCCTCGACGCCGATGTTGAAGAGGTTCATGCGGAAGCCGACGGCCACGGCCAGGCCCGCGATGTACAGCGGCACGGCCCGGTTGAGCATGGTCGTGATGCCGTTGACCACCGCCCGCTCGGTCTCGCCGAAGTCGAAGAAGGCGGCGAACGCGGCCTCGGGGCTGGCCCCCGCCGCGATGATCGCGACGCTGGAGATCAGGATCGCCAGGATGATGGCGGCGATGGCGCCGGCGACGGTCAGTAGCGCCCGGTAGAGCCCGGCGGGCATCACGTCTCCTCAGTGCTGGTGATGGCGCCGGTCATGTAGCCGCCCAACCGCTCGGGGGTGACGTCGGACGGGTCGAGGTGGGCGACGAGCCGCCCGCCGTAGATCACCCGCAGCGTGTCGGACAGGCCGATGAGCTCGTCGAGGTCGGCCGAGATCAGGAGTACGGCCAAGCCCGCCGCCCTGGCGTTACGCAGGTGGTCCCAGATCGCGGCCTGGGCGCCCACGTCGACGCCGCGGGTGGGGTGGGCGGCGATGAGGAACTTCGGCTGGCTGCTCATCTCACGCCCGACGATCAACTTCTGCTGGTTGCCGCCCGACAGGGCCAGCGCCAGCGTGTCGACGCTCGGTGTACGGACGTCGTATTCCTTGACGATGCGTTCGGTGTCGGCCCTGGACGAGCGTCGGTTGACCCAGATGCCCTTGCGCGCGGGCGGTCTGGTCTGGTGGCCGAGCACCCGGTTCTCCCAGAGCGAGGCCTCCAGCAGCAGACCCTGGCGGTGGCGGTCCTCAGGAATGTAGCCGATGCCCGACTCGCGGCGTTTGAGGGTGGTCCAGGTGCTGATGTCGGCGCCGTCGAGCGAGATGTCGCCGTGCACGGGCCGCATGCCCATGATGGCCTCGATCAGCTCGGACTGGCCGTTGCCCTCGACCCCGGCGATGCCCAGGATCTCGCCCTTGTGAATCTCGAACGACACGTCGTCGAGGAGCAGCCGGCGGCCCTCCTCGCGGAGTTTCGCCACGTACAGGGGGATCGAGGTGCCCTTGGGCACCGGGCGGAAGCCGTCGGCCTCCATGGTCAGGCCGGACACCTTGAGCGCTATCTCATCGGTCACCGTGGACTCGCGCGTCTCGGGCGTGGGCAGCTCGCTGCCGACCATGAGCTCGGCCAGCTGCCGCGCGGTGACCTCGCCGGGGTCGACGCTGGCGACCGTGGTGCCGCGCCGGATCACGGTGATCGCGTCGGCGATGCTGAGCACCTCGTCGAGCTTGTGGGAGATGAAGATGACCGTCAGGCCCTCGGCCTTGAGCTCGCGCAGGTTGTCGAAGAGCTCGTCGACCTCCTGGGGTACGAGCACCGCGGTCGGCTCGTCGAGGATCAGGATGCGCGCGCCACGGTAGAGGACCTTGAGGATCTCCACTCGCTGCCGGTCACCGACGCCGAGGTCTTCCACCAGCCGGTCGGGGTCCACCCGCAGGCCATGACCGGCGGCCAGCTCGCTGATGCGCGCGCGGGCCCCGGCGGAGTCGAGCCGGCCGCCCTTCTTCGGCTCGGCGCCGAGGACGATGTTCTCCAGCACGGTGAAGTTGTCGGCCAGCATGAAGTGCTGGTGGACCATGCCGATGCCCGCGTTGATGGCGTCGCTCGGCGTGCGGAAGGCCACTTCCACACCGTTCACCTTGATCGTGCCCTCGTCCGGCTTCTGCATGCCGTAAAGGATCTTCATCAGGGTGGACTTGCCCGCGCCGTTCTCCCCCACGATCGCGTGCACCGTGCCAGGTTGGACGGTGATGCGGATGTCATGGTTGGCGACGACGCCGGGGAAGCGTTTGGTGATGCCCTCCAGCTCGACGGCGGGTTGCACCGCGGCGAGGGTGTCGGCGTTCACAGATCGCTCACCGCTCCTCAATCGCTCCGCTCACTGGTGTCTCCAAGAGCGGATAGGCCGAAGGCCCGGGGTCGGTCTGGACTCCGGGCCCTCGGTCAACGTTCCTACCTCAATTACGGCTTGGACGGAACCGTGATTTTGCCGTCGATGATGTCCTGCTTGGCAGCGTCCAGCTTGTCCTTGATGTCGTCGATCTCGCCACCGGTGGTGGCCAGGCCCACGCCGTCGACCTTGAGGTCGTAGATGGTGTTGCTGCCACCCTTGGCGCCACCCTGGAACGCCTTGACGAACTCGAACACGCCGACGTCCACGCGCTTGAGCATCGAGGTCATGATGACCGACTGCAGGTCGGTCTCCTTGACCGTCTGGCGCTGGTCGGAGTCGACGCCGATGGCCTTCTTCTTGGCCGCGGCCGCCGCCTGGAACACGCCCAGGCCCGAGTCGCCGGCGGCGTGGTAGACGATCTCCGCGCCGTCCTGGTACATCTTCTCGGCCGCGACCTTGCCCTTGTCGGGGGCCTTGAAGCCGCTGAAGTCACCGTCGGGGCTGAGGTACTTGATGTCGATCTTGGCGTCCTTCTTGACCGACTTCACACCGGCCTCGAAGCCCGCCTGGAACTTCTTGATCAGGTCGTTCTCGACACCGCCGACGAAGCCGACGTGGCCGCTCTTGGCCTTGGTCGCCGCGGCGACGCCCGCCAGGTAGGAGCCCTGCTCCTCGGCGAACAGCAGGCCGGTGACGTTGGCCGCGTTCGAGGCGGAGTCGACGACCGCGAACTGGATCTCCGGGTATTCCTCGGCCGTCTTCTTGATGTCGTCACCGTAGGCGAAGCCGACGCCGATGATCGGGTTGTAGCCCGCGTCGGCCAGCTGGCGGAGGAGCTCGCCGCGGTTGGAGCCGTCGGCCGCGGGGCTCAGCTCCTTGATGTCGGCCTTGAGCTCCGTCTTGGCCTTCTCCAGGCCCGCGTAGGCGGCGTCATTGAAGGACTTGTCGCCACGGCCGCCGACGTCGAAAGCGAGGCCGACCTTGAGGGCGCCGGACTTCGGCGCCTCGCTGCTGGCCCCGGAGGTCGGCGCCGCGCTGGACGTGGCGTCGCTTCCCGTGCCGCCGCTGCCGCCACAGGCCGCGGCCGCCATCAGCATGGCCCCCGCTATCGAACCGGCCGCCATCCTGCCGAATCGCTTGCTGAGCAAGGCGACTCCTTTCCATTTCCCCGCCGTCAAACTTCGTCGCAGGCGCGAAGAAATGTACGGCAACCCTGCACGGAAGATAGTTGGTTGACCAGGGCGGACAAAACCGGCACACAGGGTCGCAACCGCTCCGTTATCGACATCACTCGTGTCCGTGACCTGAATCTGCGGATGCGGGTTGGGGACCGGCTCGGGAAGCTTTACCCAACTTTGGACACCGGGGGGCCCTTGCCGTCAGGTCGATCATGGCAGAGATTCCTGATCAACGGTGGATTTTCATCCTGGAGCCCTACATGCATCTTTGGAAGGCCATGATCATGCCCATGGCCGCGGTCCTCATCGCGGCCATGGGCGCGGCACCCGCCTCAGCAGATACACCGGCCGCCCCAGCCATCAAGATCGAGAACAACGCCACCCAGCCCGTCTTCTCCCGCGCCGACGCCGTCAAGCAGACGGTGTACGTCGAGGTCGCCGGAACCGACAGCGACAGCGACGGCCTGCCGGACCGCGTCGCCGTGGACATCCTGCGCCCGAAGGAGACCGACGAGGGCCTGAAGGTTCCGGTCATCATGGAGGCCAGCCCCTACTACGCGGGCGGCAACGACGTGCCGAACCACGTGGTGGACGTGGACGAGAACGGCAACCCGCTGCCGACCCTGCGCTCGTACGCGAACAAGCTGGCGGCCGAGCCGTTCGACGGCTACTACGACAACTACTTCCTGCCCCGCGGCTACGCGATCGCGCTGGTGGAGAACCTGGGCAGCGGCCGCGCCACCGGCTGCCCCACCACCGGCGACCGCAACGAGACGGCCGGCCCGAAGGCCGCGATCGACTGGCTGAACGGCCGCGCGAAGGGGTTCACCCTGGAGGGCGCGCCCGTCTCGGCCACCTGGTCGACCGGGAACGTGGGCATGATCGGCGTCTCCTACAACGGCACACTGCCCAACGCGGTCGCCTCGACCGGCGTCAAGGGGCTGAAGACGATCGTGCCCATCGCCGCGATCTCCTCCTGGTACGACTACTACCGGGCCAACGGCGGCGTGCTGGCGGCGGGCGGCTTCCAGGGCGAGGACGCGGACGTGCTGGCCAAGTACGTGCTCACCCGCGCCGACGGGCAGCAGGTCTGCGGGCCCGTCATGGACTACCTGACGGCGAGGCAGGACCGGGTGAGCGGCGACTACAGCCGCTTCTGGAACGCCCGCAACTACCTCAACGACGTCGACAAGGTGAAGGCCAGCGTCTTCGTCGTGCACGGCCTCAACGACTGGAACGTCAAGACCAAGCAGTTCGCCCAGTGGTGGTACGCCCTGTCCAAGCGCCACGTGCCCCGCAAGATCTGGCTGCACCAGGGCACCCACATGAACCCCTTCAACCTGCGCACCGTCGAGTGGCTGCGGCAACTGCACGGCTGGTTCGACTACTGGCTGTACGGCATCGACAGCGGCATCATGCGTGAGCCGCAGGCGGACGTCGAAATCGCCCCCGGCGAGTGGGGCACTCACGCATCGTGGCCACTTCCGGCCACCAAGCCAGTGGCCCTGCACCTCGGCTCCGGCTCGAAGCTGAATGTCTTCCCGCAGTACGCGGCCCGCGAGTCCTTCGTCGACCAGAAGACCCGCACCGCCGAACAGTTGGTGGAGGCGGCCCCGGCCGCGGATCCCAACCGCCTGGCCTACCTGACGCCGGAGCTGCCGGCCGCCGTCCGGATCTCCGGCACACCGACGATCTCGCTGCGAGCGGCCCGCGAGAGCGGCTCCAGCCCTTACCTCACGGCCCTGCTGGTCGACTACGGCACAGGCACCAGAGCGGACGGAACCCTGGTCCCAACAGGCGAAACCCTCTGCTACGGGGAAGGCGTCCCAGGCGACACGGGCTGCACGACATTGCGCAAGCTGGGCACGGCCACAACGCCCTACAAGATCGTCTCAAGGGGCTGGCTGGACATCAAAAACCGCCACGACCCGTCACGGACAGAGAGCGTCAAACCGTCCCAGGAATACACCTTCAACTGGGACTTCCAACCAAAGGACTACCGATTCGACCAGGGCCACAAGATCGGCCTGATCATCACGTCAACCGACCGCGACTACACGCTCCGGTACCCGGAGGGCTCGAAGTTCACCGTCAACCCGGCCAGGTCATCCCTGATCCTGCCGGTGGTCCGGCCATAGGGCGGCCGGGGTCAAGAATGCGCACGTCACGGCGCTCAACCCCGTAAGCCGGAGGAGCGTTTCCCTGGACAGAGGCCAGCCCCGCCCTGAAGGGTGGGGCTGGCCCATGCTTCCCGTAAAGGAAAATCAAGCACGTACGGTGGGGCGGGCCCGTGCCGACGCTCAGGTGGGGCGGGCCCTTGCCGACCGTGAAACTCAGGCGAGCACGGAATCGACGACGGGTTCCCAGAGCGCGGTCAGGGCGGTCGCGGCCATGAGGCGGACGCCCATGCCGATCGCCGCCTCGTCGATGTCGAAGGTTCCCTGGTGGATGTCGTACGTCACGCCGCCCGGCGAGCGCGTGCCCAGCCGGGCCAGCGCCCCCGGGATCGACTCGAGGTACCAGGCGAAGTCCTCGCCGCCGAGCGACTGCTGCGTGGGCACCACCGCGCCCGGCCCCAGCGCCCGCTCGACCGCCTCGGCCAGCATGTCGACGCTCATCTCGTCGTTGACCACGGGCGGCACCCCGCGCGTGTATTCCATCGTCGCGTCGATCCCGTAAGCGCCGGCGACCGACTCCAGCAGCGACTTGATCAGGTCGGGGGCCGCGTGCCAGGCGTTCTCGTCGAGGCAGCGCACGGTCCCCTCGGCCACGCCGTCGTCGGGGATCGCGTTGGCCGCGGAACCGGCCTGGACCTTGCCCCAGACCAGGCTGAGCGAGGAGCGCGGGTCCACCCGGCGCGAGAGCGCGGCGGGCAGTTCGGTGAGGATCTTGGCGAGGGCGAAGACCAGGTCGGCGGTGAGGTGCGGGCGGGCCGTGTGGCCGCCGGGGCCCGACACCCTGATGGCCAGCTTGTCGCAGGCGGAGGTGATCGGGCCGGGCTTGAGCCCGACGTGGCCGAGGTCGACGCGCGGGTCGCAGTGGAGGCCGAAGATGCGCTCCACGCCGCTGATGCCGCCGTGCGCCATGACCTCGAGCGCGCCGCCGGGCAGTTCCTCGGCGGGCTGGAAGATCAGGCGGACCCGGCCGGGCAGCAGGCCCGCGGCGGCCTGCTGGGCGAGGAAGATCGAGGTGCCGAGCAGGATCGTGGTGTGCACGTCGTGGCCGCACGCGTGGCAGGCGCCCGGGACGGTCGAGCGGTAGGGCACGTCTTTCTCGTCGTGCAGCGGCAGCGCGTCGATGTCGGCGCGCAGCGCGACCGTGGGGCCGTCTCCGCTGCCCACGTCGCAGATCAGGCCGGTGCCGCGTGGCAGCACCGACGGCACCAGACCGGCGGCGGTGAGCCGCTCGGCGATGCGCTGAGTCGTGCGATATTCAGCGAAGGCCAGCTCAGGGTGCATGTGCAAGTCGCGGCGGAATGCCACCAACTCCTGATCGGTCTCCGTCAGGAACGCGTCGAGTTCCCCCCGAAGCTCACGTCCCCGCATGAGTCACCGTCCCGTCCAATTGCCATGTGATCGTCGACTGCCTGAAGTCACACGGCTTATAGCGCCGTAAATCGTCCTTTGGCCTCGCAGCGGCCGGCTGTCCGGTCAGAGCAGCCGTCCGGCGAAAATGCCGCACCCACAGGTTTCGGTGCCAGAGATCGTCAGCACGGGGTTGTGATCCCCTCCTGAGGACAACCCACTGCGGAAACACGGCGGTGGCCATGAACCCGAAGGCGATGTTCCAACTTTATCTCTTGCGTGTGGCTTCGCGCCGACAGAAACCCCGAAAGCCAGGCGGCTGCATGCCCGTAACCGCAGGTCGTTACCCTGAGTGAGCGCGCAGATGACCCGGAAAATAGTCACAAGGGATCATTAGATGGTGACCCGTGGACACGACTTCCAAACGTGGTCTGCGCTTTCCAATCCTGTCACCTCCCGTCATGGTCATGACACTCCGACGATGGATGCTTTCGCGTAGAATGCGTGTTTCACTCGCAATATGATCACTAAAATCCCGTTCGGGGAGAAGTATGCCGGGTTGAGCATCTTCGAGCCGAGCGAGGGGACCCTGGTGGTCGTACCCTCGCTCTCTCTTCCGCAGGACGAGCTGCGCCGCATCACCGGTGCGAGATGTTACGAGGAGCGCCTGCTCTTCCTCCTCCTCACGCTCCGCGAGCCCGGCGTCAAAGTGATCTACCTCTCCTCCGCGCCCATCGATCCGGACATCATCGCCTACTATTTCGGCTTCCTGCCTGATCCGGATGACGCCGCCAAACGGCTGCGGCTGATCACTCTCGACGACCCGCACTCGCAGCCGCTGACCAGGACCCTGCTCTCGCGGCCCGAGATGGTCGAGCAGGTACGTGCGGCGATCGACGGCGACGCGTGGATGGTGCCGTTCGTGCTGAGCGAGCTGGAGGAGGAGTTCGCCGCGCTGCTGGGCATTCCCGTGTACGGCCCGGCCACGTCGCTCGCCTATTACGGCTCCAAGAGCGGCTCCCGCGAGATCGGCCAGGAGGCCGGCGTGCCGATGGCCCGCGGGTTCGGAGATCTGCACTCCCTGGCCGAGATCGAGGACGCGATCGAGGCGCTGCCGGGCCAGCGGGTGATGGTCAAGCTGAACGACGGCTACTCGGGTCTCGGCAACGCCATCGTGCCCAAGGGCGATCTGCCGGGGACGAGCTTCTCCGCGTACGGCGAGACCTGGAAGAGCTTCACCGCGAAGATCCGCGAACGCGGCGCGGTCGTGGAGGAGTTCATCGAACACCGCCCGCTGCACTATCCCAGCGCGCTGGCCCGCATCACGCCCGGCGGCCGGTACAGCGTCGTGGCCACCCACGACCAGGTGCTCGGCGGCGCCAACCAGGACGTCTACCAGGGCTGTACGTTCCCCGCTGCGCCGGAGTACCGGGCCGAGGTGGGCGCGTCGGCCGAGCGGATCGCCCGCGTGATGGCGGAGCGGGGCGTGGTGGGACTGTTCGGCATGGACTTCTTCGCGCTGGAGACCGACGCCGGGTACGCGGCGCTGCTGTGCGAGGTCAACCTGCGGATCGGCGGCACCACACATCCCTTCGGCGCCGCGGTGCTGACCACCGGCGCCTCCTACGATCCGGGGACCGGGCTGCTCATGGCCGGTGACCAGCCCAAGTACTACACCGCGACCGACAACTGCGCGGCCGGCTGCCTGCGCGGCAGCTCCCCCGGCCAGGTGGTGCGGATGGTCGAGGCGCTCGGTCTCGGCTTCGATCACACCCGTCGTACGGGAAACGTCTTCCACCTGCTCGGGGCGCTCCCCGAACACGGCAAGCTCGGCTTCACCACGATCGGCGACTCCCGCGAGGAGGCCGACGAGTTGCACCGGCTCACTCGCCGCGCGCTTTGCGGAGCCCCTTCCAGCCGATGACGGCCAAGACGATCGCGAGTATGAGATTGACCGCGATCAGGATGCCGTGCACCACATAGAAGCTCGTGGGATGGCCGTCTGCCAGGTTAAACCCGAGGTTGATCCACTCGAACACCATGAACACGCCGAGCACGATGAGGAATCCGGCGATCTTTCGCGACATGACCACTTCTCTAGTATCAGGTGCCGATCATCAGGGGATGTGTCGGCACATGTGCAATGACACGAAGCTACGCTGAGACCGCCATGCTGATGAAACCGGTGCCCGTCTCGGCACTCCTCACGGCACTCCTCGCGACGGTCGCGCTCACGGGGACCGCCCATGCCACACCGACTCCTTCCCCGACCACCCCGACGCCGAAGCCCGTCGGTGGGGATCTGCTGGGCAGTCACGGTTTGGTGAGGCCCGCCGGCATCAAGGCACCGCCGAAGTCCAAGGCCACCTCGTACGTCATTGCCGATCTGGAGACCGGCGACGTGCTCGCGGCCAAGGACCCGCACGGGCACTACCTGCCGGCCAGCACGCTCAAGACGCTCACCGCGCTCACGCTCATCCCCAAGCTGGACAAGAACCTCAAGGTCAAGCCCAGCCGGAACGCGGTCGACCAGGAGGGCACCGCCGTCGGCCTGACGACCAAGCCGCTCTACAAGGTCGACGACCTGTTCAAGGCGTTGCTGATGTCGTCGGGCAACGACGCGGCGATGGCCCTGGCCGAGACGAACGGCAGCCTGTCCAAGACCATGCGCGACATGAACGCCGAGGCCAAGCGCCTGCAGGCGAACGACACGGTGGCCAAGACGCCCAGCGGGCTGGACAAACCGGGGCAGAGCAGCTCGGCGTACGACCTGGCACTCATCGCACGAGCCGGCCTCGGCAACCCCGACTTCCGGCGATATATCGGTACAAAGGTTGCCAAGTTTCCGGCGCCCAAGAACTACTACGAGATCAGCAACCACAACAAACTACTGTGGCGCTACCAGGGCATGATCGGCGTCAAGAACGGCTGGACGTCCAAGGCCCAGGCCAGCTTCGTCGGCGCCGCGACACGTGGCGGCCACACGATCATCGTGACCATCATGCGGCATGAGGGGTACTTCTGGGAGGAGGTGGCGAGCCTGCTCGACTGGGGCTTCGCCGCCCGGGGCAAGGTCACGGCGGTCGGCAAGCTCGTCGATCCACTGCCGGTCGAGCTGCCCGCGCAGCAGGTGACCACCTCACCGGTCGTCACCGGTCCGCCGGCCACGGCGCCGCTGCTCGACTCGGCCGCGTCGAAGCAGACGGACACCAGCCGTACGGTGGGCTCGATCGTGATCGGGGGCGGGCTGCTGTTCGGCCTGACCTGGCTGGGCTACGGCATCCGCCGCCGGCGCAGCTCACGACGCTGAGGCCCCGGCGTAGCCCGCGACGCTGAGGCCCCCGGCGCGACTCACGACGCTGAGATCAGGTGACCTCGTTCGAGGGGATGGGCGAGGTCGACGGCATGGGCGTGTTCGACGGGATGGGCGAGGGTGCGGGCGGCGGGCAGAGCCCGGCTGTGGCGGTCCAGGCGGCGACGTACAGGACGAACCTGGCGGAGAAGTTGATCCAGACCAGCAGCCCCACCATGACGGCGAACGCGCCGTAGATCGGGTTGCTCAGCGTCTGCCCCAGCAGCAGCGACGCGACCTGCTTGAGCAGCCCGAACCCGATGGCACCGAGCAGCGCCCCCCTGGCCAGCACCCGGAAGGGCTGGGTGGCGCGGCCCACCCAGCCCAGCACGATCAGGAACAGCACCCAGTCGGCGGCCACGCTGGCCAGCAGGCCCACCAGCCAGAGCGTGCCGGTCGTCACCGGCGCGCTGCCCAGCCCGAGAGTCACCGCGACCCCGGTCGTGGCCTGCGTGGCGGCCCCGCCGACCAACACCGACACGATCATGGTCACGCCGAGCAGGAGCAGGGAGATCAGGTCGCGCAGCTTGGCAACGAAGAAGTTCGGCGGCGGGGCCGTGGTCATCGACATCTCCCACAGCGCCCCGCGCAGCGCGTCCACGGCGCCCAGCCCCGCGTAGAGCAGACCGGCCAGGCCGATGATCCCGGCGGTCGCCCTGGCCTGGGCGATGGCCTGGAGGTCGATCTGGTCGGCGAGTCCGGGCAACTGGTCCTTGATCGCCGACTCGAGCGTGCTGATGGCGTTCTGGTCGTACGACAGGACGTAGCCGAACAGCGCGTACGCGAGCGCGACCAGCGGGAAGAACGACAGGAACGCGAAGTAGGTCACCGCGCCGGCCAGCCGGTCGCCGAACCGCAGCTGGTAGCGCTGCACGGTCCTCATCAGGTGGTCGATCCAGAGGCGGCGCACCCGCCAGGACTCGAGGACGCGGCCACTCCGGGCCTTGGCCGACTCGACGCGTGCCATCAACTTCGCCAACACCGCCGCGCGCCGCCTTCCGAGGTGCCCCGCCGTCGCCATGCACCTGCCCTGGCTACCGCTCTTCTACCACGGAGCCCCGCACCTGGGGGCTATGCGCTGGTGACGGCGCGGGCGGACTCCGCGAGCCTGGCGAGCACCTCCGTGACGTCGTGGTGCAGCAGCCTGCCGCCCCGCTTGACCACCCGTCCACCGACCAGGACGGTGTCGACGGCGCTGGTGTCGGCGTTGAGCACCACCGCCCCGATCGGGTCGTGCGCGGCCGCCATGCCCAGCGTGCCGGTACGCAGCAGCACGAGGTCGGCCTGCTTGCCGACCCGCAGCGAGCCGACGGTGTCACCGAGCCCCACCACCTCGGCGCCCTCGATGGTGGCCATCCGCAGCGCGTCACGGACGCGGAACCCCATCCCTTGCCCGTCCGGGCGGCCCCGCTCCAGCGCGAACGCGGTCCGCATCAGGCTGAACATGTCACCGGGCGCGCACGTCACGCTGTCGACGCTGAGCGAGGTAGGGATCCCGGCGGCCCGCGCCCGCCCGCTGATCGGGTAGCCGATGCCGAGGGTCATCTCGTCGATCGGCGACACGGACACGCCGCCGCCGCTGTCGGCGATGAGCTTGAGCTGGTCGTCGCTGTAGTGGTTGGCGTGCACGTACGTCGTGCGCGGCGCCAGCAGCCCGTTGGCCTTCAGGAACGCGAGCCCCTTGGTGGAGCTCTCCCTGCTGTGCCCGCCGAGATGCGCGGTGACGGGCAGATCGAGCTCTCGGGCCAGCCGCCACTCCGCCAGCGCGTCCTCCTCACTGACGATCTCCGGCCCGAGAGCGGCGATCGCCATGGTCACCAAGCCGGTCGTGCCGAAGTGCTCGTCATGGACCCGGTGCCCCTCCTTGTGCAGGTTCTCCCGTGGCCCGCCGTGGCAGTAGCCGAAGATCGCCCTGATGCCCGACTCGCGCAGCGCCCGTACGGCCGAGTCGGTGTGCTCGGGCGTGAACTGCACGTGCGACCAGTCGAGCAGCGTGGTGATCCCGGCGTCCAGGCACTCCAGCGCGCCGGCCAGGTTGCCCGCGTAGACGTCCTCGGGCCGGTGGACAGGGGCCAGCTCGCCCAGGACGCGCTGCAGATATCCGCCGAACGTGATGTCCGGCGCGATCGCCCTGATCCCGGCCTGCCAGGTGTGCCGGTGGCTGTCGACGAACCCCGGCAGCACGATCATCCCGGTCGCGTCGACGACCTCCGCCCCCGGCACCTCGGGCAGGTCCGGCCCCACCTCGGCGATCCGGCCGCCCTCGACCCGCACGTCCACCCGCCCGAGCACGACGGGCTCCGGCTCGGTGTCAACGACGATCCCGTTCTTGATCAAAGTGATTGCCATGCCAAAAAGCTTAGTAAGAAGCTTTTCAGAAAGCAATATACCGCCAAGTATCCTCGATCCATGAAGCACGATGACGTCGACGCGATGGTCCCCCGCTGGCAGAACTCCGGCCTGTCGTCATCGCTCATCGCCGACCTCGAACTGAGCAAGCGCATGTCCCGCCTCAACATGCTCTTCGAGACGGCGATCAAGGCCGAACTGGCGGACCTGGGCCTGACGTACGCCGAGTTCGACGTCCTCGCCGCCCTGGCCCGCACCGGCCCCCCGCACCGGCTCAAGCCCAGCGAGTTGTCCAAGGGCCTCTACCTCACCTCGGGCGGCACGAGCAACGTCCTGCAGCGCCTCACGGCATCGGGCTACGTGGAGCGGGCGGCGAACGAGGGCGACGCGCGCAGCCGCTGGGTCCAGCTCACCCCCGAGGGCCTGCGCCTGGCCAACACCGCCCTGGAGGTCTCGGGGAAGGCCCACGAAGAGGTGATGGCGGGCGTCCCGGAGGAAACGGTACGCAAGGCGGCGGACGCCCTCCGGGAGGTCCTCCTGGCCGTGGGCCGCCGCCGCTTCCGCTAGTCACTGACCTGGCGCACGCCTGGGCGCCCCGACCCACGCCTGGAAGCGTCGGCCCACGCCTGGGACCGCCGATCCCAGCCTCAGCGGTGCTCTGCCGAACCTGGCGGCCCTGAACGCGATCACCCTGATGTACGCGAACGAGCTGCGCGACACTCCGATCAAGGTCAACGCGGTCTCACCGGGCTTCTGCGCCACCGACCTCAACGACCACCGAGGCGTCCTGACCGCGGACGAGGGCGGCACCCACATCGCCCGCCAGGCCACCACCATGCCCACGACCGGCGCCTTCCTCAGCGAGAGCGAGGAAGGCGGCGTCTACCCCTGGTGACCCCCTTGACTACTGATCGCCGGAAAGCGGCGCCGCCGCCGGAGAACGCGTCGTCCAAAGCGCGGAGACCGGGAGGCAGGAGAGCCCGTCGCCGAAACTCAACGACTCAGGCCCGCAGTAGAGAACGAATCCCGCCAGCATGCGATCGCCCAAGCGACGCTTGAGGAGCCGCAGTCCGCGAAAGTCGTCGGCGCGAACGGTCTCCGCCGCCTTGACCTCGATGGCGACGATCTCACCCGCGTTGTTCTCGAGGATCCCGTCCACCTCGTACTGGTCCCGGTCGCGATAGTGATAGAGGCGAGCCGATGTCCCGGCCCAGGTCAGCTGCTTGGTTATCTCACTCAGCACGAAGTTCTCGAGGAGTCCGCCATGGATGGCATCGGCGACGCTTCCGCTGGTGAGGTAGCCAGCCATGCCAGGGTCGACGAAGATCACCTTGGGCGTGGCCACGGCTCTCGTGGTCGCGTTCGACGACCAGCCCGGCACGAGGCGGACCACGAAGATGGTCTCCAGAATCTCCACATAGCTGCGAACGGTCGGGCTCGACAGGCCCAGCTCGCTCGCGAGCCGGCTCATATTGAGCAGCCCTCCGGTCTGAGCCGCCAGCAAGGCGACCAACCTCCGCATGTCGGACGCACGCTCGATTTCGGCGACCTGTTTCACGTCCCGGGCGATCAGGTCCGCAAGATAGCCGTCGAAAAACCGCTCACGCCGCCGAGGGGTCGTCCGCTTGATCGCTTCTGGGTATCCGCCGCGAGCGGCCAGAGCGAGATAGTCCTTCCGGCGTAGACCGATCGATTCGGCGCGCAGATCTTCCCCCATCGCGAACGCCGCGTCGACGAAGCCGTCCTCGTGGCCGTCGATCTCCCCCTGCGAGAGCGGCCAGAGCTCGATGGTCTCCGACCTGCCGGGCAGCGAGTCAGGAAGGCTGCGCAGTGCGAGGAGGCGCGCGGATCCGGTGAGCAGGAATCGTCCAGGGCGCGGGTCACGATCCACCACGTGCTTGATGGCGAGCCAGAGATCGGGAACCCGCTGCACCTCATCAATGAGCATCAAGCCGTCATGACTCACGAAACGGACTGGATCCTCATTCGCCGCCAGGCGAGTGACGGGATCGTCCAAGAAGCGGGCGACGCTACCTGGGACATGGCGCAGCACCCGCTCGGCAAGGGTGCTCTTACCAACCTGGCGAGCACCATTGACGACGACTACACGGGTGTCCTCAAGTGCGTCGTACACCAGAGAAGCCGCTCGCCGGGGCAGGTAGTCGACCGCTTCCCTCATGGGTCCACCCTAGCCCGGCCTTTAGATCTGCCGAAGCAATGACTTTAAGTCTGCCGAGCCTTTGCCTTTAGATCTGCCGAAGCACCGCCGTTAAATCTGCCGAAGGTCCAGTCCGGCGTTCGCGCATGTCAGAGGTGGTCAGAGGCGCGGCAGGAAGCCGACCCGGTCGCGGACCTCGGCCATGGTCTGGCGGGCCACCGCGCCGGCTCGTTCGGCGCCGATGGCCAGCAGCCGGTCCAGCTCCGCCTCGTCGGCCAGCAGCTTCTCCGTGCGCTCCCGGATGGGCGTGAACGCCTCCACGACGGCCTCCGCCACGTCCTTCTTGAACGTCCCGTAGCCCTGACCCTCGTAACGCGCGACCAGGTCGGGGATCGGCGTGGCCGTGAGCGCGGACAGGATGCGGAGCAGGTTGGAGATGCCGGGCTTGCCGTCCTCGTCGAACAGGACCTCCGAGCCGGTGTCCGTGACGGCGCGCATGACCTTCTTGCGCAGCGGCCCCGGCTGCTCCAGGACGTCGAGGATGCCGGCCGGGCTGGAGGAGGACTTGGACATCTTGGCCGTCGGGTCCTGGAGGTCGGTGATCTTCTCGACCTCCTTGAGGATGTACGGCTCGGGGAGGGTGAAGGTGTCGCCGAAGCGGTGGTTGAAGCGCTGGCCGAGGTCGCGGGTGAGCTCCAGGTGCTGCTTCTGGTCGGCGCCGACCGGCACGCTGTTGGCCTGGTAGAGCAGGATGTCGGCGGCCTGGAGCACCGGGTAGGTGAAGAGTCCGACGCTGGCCGCGTTCTCCCCGAACTTGGCGGACTTGTCCTTGAACTGCGTCATCCTGGCCGCCTCGCCCATGCCCGTCAGGCAGATGAGGATCCAGGCCAGCTCGCTGTGCTCGCGCACGTGCGACTGGACGAACACGGTCGAGCGCTCGGGATCGAGCCCGGCGGCGAACAGCTGCGCGGCCGCCACGCGGGTGCGGCGGCGCAGGGCGGCGGGCTCGGTCGGCACCGTGATCGCGTGGAGATCGACGACGCAGTAGAAGGCGTCATGAGTCTCCTGCAGCGTCACCCATTGGCGGACCGCACCCAGGTAGTTGCCCAGGTGGAAGGAGCCTGCGGTGGGCTGGATGCCGGAGAGGACACGAGGTCTGGCCATAGCAGCCAATTGTGTCAGGAATCCAGCTCGGGCGGCGACTCGACGGCCGGACGGCGCTGCACCCTCACTCTGGCGATACGGCGTCCGTCGAGCTCGATGACGGTCAGCTCGAACCCGGGCACTTCCACCATCTCCCCGCAGGCGGCCACGTGGCCGAGCATGGACATCACGAACCCGCCCAGCGTCTCGTACGGCCCGTCGGCCAGCCGGATGCCGGTCTGGGCGGCGAAGTCGTTGAGGTTCGTCAGGCCGTCGATCTCCATCTCGCCCGCCGGGAGGACCACGGTGTCGCCTTCGACGTCGTACTCGTCCCTGATGTCGCCGATGAGCTCTTCGACCAGGTCCTCCAGGGTGACGATGCCGGCCGTCCCGCCGTACTCGTCGACCACGATGGCCAGGTGGTGACCCTCGTCGCGCATCTCCGACAGCGTGGTGAGCAGGCGCTTGGAGGCCGGTACGAATTTGACCGGCCGGATCGGCACCAGCTCGCTGATCGGCTCGATCCGCCCGGTGAGCACCGGGTCGAGCAGGTCCCTGACGTGCACGAATCCGATGACCTCGTCGTACGACTCGCGGTAGACGGGGAAGCGCGAGTGCGGCAGCCCCGAGGCCAGCACCGCCGCCTCCGCCAGTGTGGTGTCGGCCTCCATGAACTCCACCTCGGTGCGGGGCAACATGACCTCGCGGAGCTGGCGCTTACCGGCGGCGAACACCTCCGCGATCAGCTTGCGCTCGTCGGCGGTCAGGTCGGTGTGCCCGACGACCATGTCGCGCAGTTCCTCGGTGGTGACCTCCTCCCGGTCGGCCTGCGGGTTGCCGCCGAGCAGCTTGACCACGCCGTCGGTCGACTTCGACAGCGCCCAGATGATCGGGCGCGACAGCATGGCGACGCGGTCGAGGAAGGGCGCCACGACCAGTGAGAGCCCCTCGGCCCGCTGCAGGGCCAGGCGTTTGGGCGCCAGCTCGCCGAGCACGAGAGAGACGTACGAGATGGCCAGCGTCACCAGCACCAGCGCGAGTACGGGAGCGACGGCGTGGGGCACATTCCAGCGTTCGAGCACGGGCACGAACTGCATGCCGAGCCGGTCGGCGCCGAACGCGGCCGACAGCATCGTGGCGACGGTCACCCCGATCTGCACGGCGGACAGGAAGCGGTTGGGGTCCTGGGCGAGCTTGGCGACCCGCTCGCCGCGGCGCCCCTTCTGAGCGAGCTTGCGCACCTGGCTCTCCCGCAGGGAGACCATCGCCATCTCGGCGGCGGCGAAGAAGCCGCCGACGAGGATGAACAGAAGGACCAGCGCGATATTGGCCGCGAGGGTGTCAAACATGGTGGTTGGCAGCGTACTCGGCACGTTTCCCGCGTATGCTGAACACCCAGCCCGACAAAATTAAACATATAGCCACAGGAGCAAACATGAGATTGCTGGTCACCGGAGGTGCCGGATACGTGGGCAGCGTCGTCGCGGCGCAGCTCGTCGAGGCGGGGCACGAGGTGACCGTGCTCGACGACCTGTCGACCGGCCATGAGGACGCCGTGCCCGAGGGGGCGCGGTTCGTCCACGGGTCCATCACCGAGGCCCACGACGCCCTGGCGGGCGTGGAGGCGGTGCTGCACTTCGCGGCCAAGTCACTGGTCGGCGAGTCGGTGGAGAAGCCCGGCCTCTACTGGTCGCACAACCTCGGTGGCACGCTGGCGCTGCTCGACGCGATGCGGGTGCGGGGCGTGCGCGGGATCGTGTTCTCCTCGACCGCGGCCACGTACGGCGAGCCCGAGCGCTCCCCCATCCTGGAGAGCGATCCGACACGGCCCACGAATCCGTACGGCGCCTCGAAGCTGGCCGTCGACACCGCCCTGACCGCCTACGCGGGCCTGCACGGACTCGGGGCGGTGAGCCTGCGTTACTTCAACGTGGCCGGCGCGTACGGCCGCTTCCGCGAGCGGCACACCATTGAGACCCATCTCATCCCGAACGTCCTCAAGGTGGCCACCGGCGAGCGTGAGTCGGTCAGCGTGTTCGGCACCGACTACCCGACCGCCGACGGTACGTGCGTGCGCGACTACGTCCATGTGGCCGATCTGGCGGTCGCCCACCTCCTGGCACTGGAGGCGCTCACCCCCGGGGAGCACAAGATCTTCAACCTGGGCAGCGGCGCCGGCTTCTCCGTCCAGGAGGTGATCTCGGTCTGCCGCGAGGTCACCGGCCACGACATCCCCGCCGTTATCGGGCCGCGCCGGGCGGGCGACCCGGCCGTGCTGGTCGCCTCGTCCGAGAAGATCCGGCGCGAGCTGGGCTGGAAGGCCGAGCGCCCCTCCCTGCGGGACATCGTCTCTGACGCTTGGGGAGCGCTTTCCGGGAAATAGGTATAGGAAGTCCCGATATGTGCTGTGATATCGAAATGTGAGGAGCTTTTCACCAAGGGTCACGAAGATAGTCTTCGGCGTCCTCGTCGTGCTGGGTAGCCTCGCGGCGGCGGCGGGGGTGCTGTTCGCCACCTCCCCGCCGAATCCCCCCGCGCAAATCACTATGTGCCCCTAGTCACACAAAAGGGAAATAGGCCGCAAATCGTACATATAACCAAAAGACGCGCGCCCGGAAACGGACGCGCGCCTTGTCGGAGACGGATCAGATCAGGCCGAGCGAGGCCACCGCGTCGCGCTCCTCGGTGAGCTCGCGGACGCTGGCGTCGATGCGCTCGCGGGAGAAGGCGTCGATCTCCAGACCCTGGATGATCTCGAACCGGCCCCCCGCCGCCCGCACCGGGAACGACGAGATGAGGCCCTCGGGCACGCCATAAGACCCGTCAGAGACGACGGCGGCCGAGGTCCAGTCGGTGCCGTTGACCCAGTCGTAGACGTGGTCGATCGCGGCGTTGGCCGCGGAGGCGGCGGACGAGGCGCCACGGGCCTCGATGATGGCGGCGCCGCGCTTGGCCACCGTCGGGATGAAGGTGTCGCGCAGCCACTCCGACTCCACCTGCTCGGCCGCGATCTTGCCGCCGACCTCGGCGTGGTAGAGGTCCGGGTACTGGGTGGCGGAGTGGTTGCCCCAGATGGTCATGTTCTTGATCTCGGTGACCGGGACCTGCAGCTTCGCGGCGAGCTGGGACAGCGCGCGGTTGTGGTCGAGGCGGGTCATCGCGGTGAAGCGGTCGGCCGGCACGTCGGGCGCGTTCTGCTGGGCGATCAGCGCGTTGGTGTTGGCCGGGTTGCCGACGACCAGGACCTTGATGTCGTCGGCCGCGTGCTCGTTGATCGCCTTGCCCTGCGGGCCGAAGATGCCGCCGTTGGCGCCGAGCAGGTCACCGCGCTCCATCCCGGCCTTGCGCGGCATGGCGCCGACGAGCAGGGCGACGTTGGCGCCCGCGAACGCGACGTTCGGGTCGTCGGTGATCTCGATGCCCGACAGCAGCGGGAAGGCGCAGTCATCGAGCTCCATGGCGGTGCCCTCGGCTGCCTTCACCGCCTGCGGGATCTCCAGCAGACTGAGCTTGACCGGGACGTTCGGGCCGAGCAGCTGCCCCGACGCGATGCGGAACAGCAGTGCGTAGCCGATCTGACCGGCGGCTCCGGTGACGGTCACCTTGACGGGCGTGGCCATGGCCTTCCCCTAACTCGCAGGATGAATCATTGACTTTCGGATGCTACCCGTTCGTCATCCGCAGGAGACCATCGAGGGTGTTTCCTGCTCGGGAGTGAAGTCCACGTTGGCGAAATGCCGAGCCAGCAGGCTCTTGACGACGCCCTTGCGGTAGAGCGAGGCGATGATCCCGTTGGCCGCCTTGCAGGTCTTGGCGTCTCCGTGCTTGATCCCGATGGCGTAGCGCTCGTCGTTGAGCTTGGCGCCGAGGATCTTGAAGCGCTGGTTCTCGCGGCTGGCGAAGCCGGCCAGGATGAGGTCCTCGCCCGGCACCGCGGCGACCTCGCCGCTCCTGAGCAGGTCCATGCACTGCGCGTAGTTGCTCACCGTGACGAGCTCCACCTTCACGCGGGCCTGAACATTGCGAACGGACGGACTGTCGGGGGCGCAGATCTTCTTGCCCTTGAGGTCGTCGATCGACTCGATCGGGTCGCCGTCGCGGACCAGGAGGTCGTGGTGGGCCACGTAGTACGGGCCGGCGAACTCGACGCCGCTCTTGTCGATGGAGTAGGTGGCGATCACCAGGTCCACGGTGCCGTCGTCCAGCGCCTTCGGCCTCTCGGACTTGGGAATCCTGACGAACTGGGTCTGCTTGGCGCCGAGCTGCTCCGCGACGAGCTTGGCCAGCTCGATGTCGAAGCCCTCGAAGCCGCCGCCACCTTCCAGGGAGACGCCGGGCAGGTCGCCCTTCACGCCGATCACGATCTTCTTCGTCTGCGCCACCTTGTCGACGACCGAGGCGAAGGAGTCCGGCGGGGCGGGATGCGGCGAGGGCTGCTCCTCGCCGAGCGCGAGCTGGAGCCAGTTGTTCTGCACGGCCACGATCGAGGCGGCGGCGATCAGCAGGATCGCCACAGTCAGCGCGACCCACCCCGCGCGGCGCCGGCCGCGTGGCGCGGGCGGGCCGGATTCGGGGGTGGCCACGGTCGGCCGCTCGTCCAGGATTCGGGGCGGTGGCGGCGTGGAGCCGGTCGCCCAAGGGATCGGCTCGCCGCCGGTCACGGAGGACTGCTCCGGCGGATGCATGAGCTGCGCCTTGGACGGTGAGCCCGTGCCGATCGTCCCGGACGACACCCTGATGAACGGGGTGGTGTCGTCGCTGGCCACCTGTACGCCCCGGGTCAGCACGGCCGTGGAGGCGCCGACCGTCTCGGGCTGGCCGAGCAGCCGCAGCAGGATCTGGTCGGCCGAGGGGCGCTCATCGGGCGACTTCGACAGCGCCGACCGCACCACGCCGCGTAGCGGCTCGGGCAGCATGGACACGTCGACCTCATGGTTGAGGATCCGGTTGAGCACCACCGCGATCGAGTTGCCCTCGAACACGGTCTCCCCGGTCGCCGCGAACGCGATCACCGCTCCCCAGGCGAACACGTCAGTATAAGGACCGACATCGTCCCCGGCGATCTGCTCGGGGGCCATGTAGGCGGGCGTACCGATGGCCCGGCTGGTGATGGTGCCGCTCGAGTCGATGATCCTGGCGATGCCGAAGTCGACCACGCGCGGCCCGTCGGCGGCGATCAGCACGTTGTCGGGCTTGAAGTCGCGGTGCACGATCGAGGCGTGGTGGATCGCGGTCAGCGCGGTCGCCGTCCCGATCGCCAGCCGGTCGAGCGCCGTCCCCCGCAGCGGGCCGTCGGCTTCGACGATGTCCCTGAGGGCGCGCCCGTCGATGTACTCGCTGGCGATGTAGGGCGTGTCACCGTCGAGATCGGCCTCGATCACCCGGGCCGTGCAGAACGACGCCACCCGCTGCGCGGCCTTCAGCTCCCTGGCGAACCGCGACCTAGCGATCGTGTCCCCGCTGAACTTGACATGCAGCAGCTTGATCGCAGCCTGCTCACCCTCATCGGTGACGCCCAGGTAGACGATGCCCTGGCCGCCTTCCCCAACCCGGCCGACCAGCCGGAACGACCCCAGCTGGCCGGGGTCGCCGGCGACCAGCGGCGAGATCTGCGGCATTCATCTTCCCCACGTTCAAACAAAGCCCAACGACGCAAACTTTACGACGCTCAGTAAGCTCTCAGGGAACCGTTAACCGTTCGTGACGTCACGGTTTGTCGCCAGGAGCAGTATGGCCACCGGTCATCACCAGGGTGAGGAGAAACGCCGAATTACCCCAGAATAGGGCGAAACTACGAGCAGCACCGAGGGGGCTCGGGATTATGACCCGTTTGTACGACATCGTGCTGTTCGGCGCGAGCGGCTTCACCGGCGCGCTCACCGCGGCCTACCTCGCCAAGACGGCCGGCCCCGAGGTGCGCTGGGCACTGGCCGGGCGCGACCGGGCCAAGCTGGAACGACTCGGCCTCGACGTCCCGATCCTGATCGCCGACGCCACCGACCGCGGCTCGCTGGCCGCGATCGCCCGCTCGACCCGCGTTCTCGTCACGACCGTCGGTCCCTACCTCCGGTACGGCGAGCCACTCGTGGCCGCCTGCGCCGAGGCGGGCACTCACTATCTGGACCTGACCGGCGAGGCCGAATTCGTGGACCGGATGTACGTCCGCCACCACCGGCGGGCCACCACGACGGGCGCCAAGCTGGTGCACGCCTGCGGTTTCGACTCCATCCCTTACGACCTGGGCGTGCTCTTCACGGTCGACCGGCTTCCGGAGCACGTGCCGCTCAAGGTCAGCGGGTTCCTCAGGAGCGAGATGCGGGCGTCGGGCGGCACGTTGGCCTCCGGGATGACGATCGTCTCGCGCCCGCTGCAACTCCTGGAGGCGGCAGCCCGGCGGCGCGCGGCCGAGCCGCTGCCGCCCGGTCGCCGGGTCAGCTCACTGCCCGGCGGCCTGCGCTATGTCGGCGGTTGGGCACTGCCGATGCCGAGCCTGGACCCGCTGATCGTCGGCCGCTCGGCCCGCCTGCTCGACCGCTACGGACCCGACTTCACCTACCGCCAGTACTACGCCGTCAAGACCCTGCCCGCCGCCCTCGCGGTGGCGGCGGGAGCGGGGACGATGGCGGCGCTCGCGCAGATCCCCCCGGTACGCAACTGGATGGCGAGCCGCGTCAAGCCCGGCGACGGGCCCACCCCCGAGCAGCGGGCCCGCAACTGGTTCAAGGTCACCATCCTCGGCGAAGGCGGCGGCCGGCGGGTCGTCACCGAGGTCGCGGGCGGCGACCCCGGTTACGACGAGACGGCCAAGATGCTCGGCGAGGCGGCGCTCTGCCTGGCCTTCGACGACGTGCCCGAGATCGCGGGCCAGGTCACCACCGCCTCCGCGATGGGCCGCCCGCTGATCGAGCGCCTGCGCCGGGCCGACATCACCTTCAGTACGCGAGAGCCCGTGAGCTGAAGGACGTCCGCAGGAACGGGTTCTTGAACTTGGGGAAGGCCACGGTCAACGGGTCGCCGTCCGAGGTGTAGCGCATGTCCGGGTTGTTCTTCAGCCAGTCGAGCCAGGCCACCGAGCAGAACTGCTTGCAGTCGCCCTTCTTGTCCATCGCCCTGATACGCGGGATGCCCAGCGGGTCGAAGGACTTGCTGAACGGCGCGGGCGCGGGCGTGTAACCGGCCAGGAAGACACCCTTGTGGTCATAGGTGACGTCGCCGAGCTTGCCGTGCATGGCCCACTTCTTGTTGTGGGGCTGGTTGCCGTACGGCAGGGCGATGGTCACCGGCTTGACGAAGGCCAGGGAGCTGACCATCGTCTGGATGGTCGCGATCTGCTCCTCGACCTCCTTCTCCGACCGGCCCCGCAGGTTGATGTGGTCGCGGGTGTGGTTGCCGATGTCGAACCCGTTGTCCTTGAGCCAGAGCAGCATCTGAGCCTGCTCGTCGCGCACGGTCTTGCCGAACATGTCGCGCGTGACGTACATCGTGGCCACCGGCCGGAAGCCGGGGTTCTTCGCCGCCACGTCACGCAGGATGCCGATGGCGGTGTCCGGCGCCAGGTTGCCCATCTCGTCCAGTGTGAGCTGTGAGGGCGAGGAGTCGTCGAAGGTCAGCACGACGGCGTGCTTGCCCGCCGGGATGTCGATCTTGCCGGTGACGTACTCGGCGGCGGTGATCGGCACGTACCCGTCCTTGACCAGCCGTTCGAGATCTCCCCTGAACTGCTCGGGAGTCCGGTCGTCGGTGGTCGCCGGGTTCTTGATCACCCGGTGGAACATCAGCACCGGGATCTGCCCCAGCTCGTTGGCCTTCACCTTGGCCGCCAGCGCCAGCTGCGCGGCCTTGGCCTGCTTCAGCTTGGCCGCGGTGTTGGCCGCGTTGTTCACCGGCTTGGCGACCGGCTCCGAGCCACAGCCGCACACGACCGCCGTGACCGCGATCAGCCCCACCCCACTCAAAAGACGCAATCGCATCCGAACCCCCTGGGCCACCTATGACTCTTACCAGGGACTCTTACCCATCTGATCAACTCCGTCACGCTCTGTGAGGGCCAAGAGATGTTCTAGAGAACGATGTTCTAAGAAACGGAAAGGGCCGCCCGAAGGCGGCCCTGCGTCGACCGGGTTGGCGCAGGTGGGGTCACCGGGCCAGCAGGGACATGATCATTCCCTTGAGCTCGTCGTTCGCCAAGATCAGCGAGGTAAGGACGAGCACGAATCCGAACGCCCCGAGCGTGATGACGTCCGTCCTCTTGCTGCGTACGGCGAGCCCGCCGTACCCGGCGAAACGGAGCGCGGCGGCCACCATGACGGCGGCGCCCAACGCGAACCCGCCCCACCGCGGGTCCACGAGGAAAATCAGCGCAACGCCGACGACCGCACCCGCCAGAACCAGCGGGTACGGCCCCCAACTTTCTCCAGAACGACTCAACGTGCCTGCTTATGGTCGCATTCGCTGCGGACCTCCGTTGGCATCGTGCCCCGCTCTCTCCGGTCCAGGCTCATCTCTCCTCGATCGGCTTCCACTTCTGGTCACGCTCACCGATGTACTCACTGTCGGGGCGGATCAGTCTGTTGTCGGCATGCTGCTCGATCACGTGCGCCGTCCAGCCGGCCATGCGGCTGATCGAGAAGACCGGTGTGAACAGGTCCGTCGGAATGCCGAGATAGTGATAGACCGATGCCGCGTAGAAGTCGACATTGGGATAGAGGCCCTTCATCTCGAAGACGACCTCCTCCATCTCCTTGGACATCCGATAATAGGTGTCGTCGCCGGTGGATTCGGCGAGTTCCTGCGACATCCTGCGCAGGTGCGTGGCCCGCGGGTCCTCGGTCTTGTAGACGCGGTGGCCGAAGCCCATGATCTTCTCGCCGGCGGCCAGCTTCTCCCGTACGGCCTGCGCCACCCCGGTGGGCGAGATCGATTCGAGGGTCTTCATGACCTGCTCGTTCGCGCCGCCGTGCAGGGGGCCCTTGAGCGTCCCGATGGCGGCGACGATGGCCGAGTGCATGTCCGACAGGGTCGCGGCGCAGACGCGGGCGGCGAACGTCGAGGCGTTCATGGTGTGGTCGGCGTGCAGCACCAGACAGGTGTCGAAGAGCTCGACCTCGCGCTGGGCCGGAACGCGTCCGGTGACCTGCAGGAGGAAGTTCGCCGCGATGCTCATCGCCGGGTCGGGCTCCGGGATCTCGGCGCCGTTGCGGGCGGCGTGGTAGCGGGCGACCAGCAAGGGCTGCTGCGCGGTCAGGCGAGCGGCCTTGCGCAAGTTCGCTTCGGGGGCGATGGAGTCCTTGTCCGGATCGTCCGCCGCGGAGAGGGAGACCAGGGAGCGCAGGGCCTCCATCGGTTTCTGCTTCTCGGCGATCTCCGGGATGTTCGCGGAGACGAGCGCGCCGAGCTCGCGGCCCCGCACCAGCTCATCGCCGTACCTGTCCAACTCGTCCCGGTTGGGAAGCTTGCCGCACTGCAGCAGGTGAGCGGTCTCTTCGAACGTCGCGCGGCCGGCCAGATCGTGGATGTCGTATCCGCGATAGAAGAGACGACCGGCCTTCCCGTCAATGTCGCTGAGCGCTGTGGACGCGGCTACGACATCGGCCAGGCCTTTCGTGGGCTTGTCCGCCATGAGTGTTTCCTCCGCATATCTCCGCCCGAAGTCTACCCGTGAGCAGGCAAAACCGTCCGCGAAGGTCCAGACCAATTTCACGCTGGATTCTCCTTATGGCAAAGGCGATTCCGCATCCCCTCGTTTGGGTAAGCCGGAGCTGTAGTAATAGTTACGGCGGGCTACCTGGGGAGGAACTGCCGTGGAGGGGCCGTTCATACGCATCGAGGACACCGGCGAGGTGGTCCCGTTGCGCCCCGAGATCACGACGGTGGGGAGGGGCCGGGGCGCGGACATCCGGCTGACCGACCCGAGTGTGTCTCGACTCCATGCCGAGTTCGTCAGGCGAGGACCCTACCTGTACGTCGTTGATCTGGGCCTGTCCCGCAACGGCACACGGGTGAACGGCAGGCCGATCGCCCGGAGGGTGCTGGACGACGGCGACGTCGTCTCCTTCGGCGCGGCGCGCGGTCGCATCGGCGGAGTCCCCCGTGAGGACTTCACCCCCGAGGTCGAACTGCGCAGGGCCGCTGCGCCCGAGCTGACCAGGCGCGAGGTCGATGTGCTGACCTCGCTCTGCAGGCCGGCGCTGTCGGATGAGGCGTTCGTCGCCCCGGCGACCGCACGTGAGATCGCCGACGACCTTGTCGTGACCGAAGCCGCGGTCAAGCAACACCTGCTGCGGCTGTACCAGAAGTTCCGGATTCCCGAGGGCACCAACCGGCGCACGCGGCTGGCCAACGAGGTCGTCGCGCTGGGCCTGGTGCGCCCGACTCCTGTGGTGCCACCACAGCGGTCGGGGACGTCGGCCGAGCAACAGCAACCGACGGCGGCCGGACGCAGGGCTTCATAGGTGCAGACCCCGCTACCTGTGGTGGGCCGCTGAGCGCGGCCCACTAGAGGAAACGGATCGCGACCGGCGCCACGGCGAGGGGTTCCGGCAGCGCGAGCGGACCGGAGCCCGGCGTCACCGTGCCCAGAACGCGCGCCCCTGAGGCGCCCGTGCAACTGGGCACGGTCGACGGCAGACCGTGCGCGGTGAGCCAGCCGAACAACGAGAAGGCGATCGCCTCCTTCGCGTCGGCGGGCACGCCGAGCTCGTCGCTGGTCACGAGCCGCGTGTCCGGCACGCGTGCGCGCAGCATGCCCATGAGTGTGGGATTGCGCACACCGCCGCCGGAGACGATCACGGTGTCGAGCCCATGCCGCCGGATCTCGGCCGCCACGGTCTCCGCGGTGAGTGCGGTCAGTGTGGCGACGAGGTCGGCCTGCGGGAGGTCCGCCTTGACGTACCCGGGCGTGAAGAGCTCTTTTCCGGTGGATTTCGGCGGCTCCTTCGCGTAGTACGGCTCGGCGAGCAGCTCCGCCAGCAGCGCCGCGTCGACCGTCCCGGCCGCGCCGAGCACCCCGTCCTTGTCGTACGGGGGCGCGGCGGCGTCGATGAGCGCGCACGCGGGCCCGGTGTCGTAGGCGATGGCCGGCTCCCGCACGGTCAGGTTGGCGATCCCGCCCAGGTTCAACGCCCCGGTACGCCCCGGCAGCCCGGCCATGAGCAGCAGGTCGAGGTAGGAGACGAGCGGCGCCCCCTGCCCGCCGGCGGCCACGTCGCGCACCCGCACGTCCGACACCACGGGCAGCCCGGTGCGCTCGGCGATCCAGGCGGGCTGGCCCAGCTGCAGGGTGCCGAGCACCCGGCCGCCCTCCACCCAGTGGAAGAGCGTCTGCCCGTGGGAGCAGATCAAGTCGGCCGCCGGCCCCTCGGCCGCCGCCTCGGCGAACGCCTGGCCGATGAGCGTGTCCAGGGCGCACACCTCGCCTAGGTCGATCTTGCTGGGCGGCAGCGCGGCCACGATACGGGCTCTCAGGCCAGGCTCGTACGGCCGCTCACCGGTGTGGACCAGCATGCCGGTCAGCACACCGCCGTCCAGCGACCAGTCCACGACCGCACTGTCTATCCCGTCATGGGACGTGCCTGAGATGAGACCGAGAACCCGCATCGCACTCCTTCCAAAGGACCGTCATCTTCCGCTCCCCCGAAGGGGGGTGCCCCACCTAGAGACCCCGACCACGACGGACCGTCATCACCCGCCCCCCCGAAGGGGGTATCCCACCAGAAGGACACCAGCCGCCACGGACCGCCTGCTTCTCCTCCCCCGAAGGGGGCATCCCTCCCAAGGGACACCAGCCACCATGGACCGTCACAGAGATCGAGTCGGTCGTCTTGACAACCCCCCGGGGAATCACCGCACTCAGAGCACCCGGAACCCGTTGCTCGGCTTGCTGGTCCGGTTGGCCCGGTCGACGGCGACCACGTAGTAGTGATCCCCACGCTTGCCCTCCGGGTCCACCCAGTGCACCTGCCGGTCGCCCGGCAGCACCGCGACCAGGTTGCGGGCGTCGGCGAACGCACCGGACGCGGCCTTGCCGGGGAACCGGAAGATGGCGAACTGGAAGGGCTCGTGCCGATCCGTCGCGACCGCGCGTACCTCCACCCCGCCGTGTTTCCGCAGCGCGTACGCCAGCACCGGCCGGTGCGGCGCCTCGCCACCCGCCAGCCTGGTCAGCACCGGGGCCAGGGCGGGCCGGGTGTAGTGGTCGTTCACGGCCGTGCTGATCGAGCCGATCCGGTCGGCCCGCAGGTCGTTGGCGTTGTACCAGATGTCACCGCTGACCGGTGGATTGTCCCGGTTGAGCGTGAGGTGCTTGGACAGCTCGGCCGGGTTCTGCCATTCGGGCGCGGTCTGGGCGGGGTCGCCCGCCTTGTAGGCGGCCTGGCCGATCCAGAGCAGCGTGCCGGTGCCGTTCGCCACGTCGGACCACCACGGGACGAGCTTGGCGTAGTCGGCCGGGGGCTGCCCGATGTACCAGTAGAGCTGGGGGGCGATGTAGTCGAGCCAGCCCTTCTTCACCCAGCCCCTGGTGTCGGCGTGCAGGCTGTCGTACGACTGACCGCCGCTGGTCTCGGAGCCGAGCGGGTCGCTGGCCTTGTTGCGCCAGATGCCCGACGGGCTGATGCCCCAGGCGATCTCCGGCTTGACCGCGCGCACGCGCTGCTGCATCTCCGAGACCATGAGGTCGACGTTGTTGCGCCGCCAGGTGGCCAGGTCCGGGAAGCCGGCTCCGTACTGGGCGAAGGTGGCGCTGTCGTCGAAGGCCGTGGTGTTCGTCGGGTAGAAGTAGTCGTCGAAGTGCAGGCCGTCGATGTCGTACCGGGTGACCGCGTCCATGATCGCGTCCTGGCAGAACTTCCGCACCTCGGGCATGCCGGGGTTGTAGTAGAGCTTGCCGCCGAACGGCAGGATCCAGTCGGGGTGCTTGCGTCCCGGGTGGTCGGGGTGCAGCTTGGCCGGGTCGGCCTGCATCGAGACCCGGTACGGGTTGAACCAGGCGTGGAAGGCCAGCCCGCGCTTGTGCGTCTCTTCGACGATGAAGCCCAGCGGGTCGTAGCCGGGGTCCTGCCCCTGGGTGCCGGTCAGCCATTGCGACCACGGTTCGAACGGCGACGGCCAGAACGCGTCGGCGGTCGGCCTGATCTGCACGAAGACGGAGTTCAGCTTGCGCTGCACGGCCAGGTCCAGCCAGGCGAGGTATTCGGCCTTCTGCTGTTCGACGGTCAGCCCGGTCTTGGAGGGCCAGTTGATGTTGACCACGGAGGCGATCCACATGCCGCGCATCTGACGCAGCGGTGGGACGTAGTCTGCGGCGAAGGCGGGAAGCGGTACGACGGAGGCGGCAGCGGCGAGGGCGAGGCCCTTCAGTAACGTCCTTCGGCTGGGCATGGGGGGTTTGGCCTCTCGGAAGTGGTTGTGTCGAGGGCGACGATGACAGAAAATTACCTTCAATTCAACAATCGTGAAGGAAAATGCCGCATGTCCCCTGACCTGTACCGACTAGCGATGACAGTGCTCCAGCCAGGCTACGAAGGCACGTCGGCTCCCGACTGGTTGCTCAGGGCGCTCGGCGAAGGACTCGGCGGCCTGGTGCTGTTCGCCCGCAACAACCCCGGGCAGCAGCTCGTCCAGCGGTTTCGCGCCGAGAACCCGGGCGCCGTCGTCGCGATCGACGAGGAGGGCGGGGCGGTCACCCGTCTGGAGGTCGCCTCCGGCAGTTCCTTCCCGGGCAACCGGGCGCTCGGCGTGGTGGACGACGTGGCCCTGACGGAGCGCGTGGGCCGCCAGATCGGCCGGATGCTCGCCGAAGCCGACATCACGCTCAACTACGCGCCGTCCGCCGACGTCAACGCCAACCCCGCCAACCCGGTGATCGGCGTACGCTCGTTCGGCCCGACCGCCGACCTGGTCTCCCGCCACACCGTGGCCTACGTCAACGGGGTACAGGGTGCCGGGGTCGCCGCCTGCGCCAAGCACTTCCCCGGCCACGGTGACACGGTCACGGACTCACACCTGGCGCTGCCGACCGTACACGCCTCGCGCGAACTGATCGACGAGCGGGACCTGCCGCCGTTCAGAGCCGCGATCGCGGCCGGGGTGCGCTCGGTCATGTCGGGCCATCTACTCGTCCCCGCTCTCGACCCGTCGATGCCCGCGACGCTCAGCCGTACCGTCATGACCGAGCTCCTCAGGGGCGAGCTCGGCTTCGACGGGATGCTGGTCACCGACGCGATCGAGATGCGGGCGGTGGCCGCGATGTTCGAGCCCGGGGAGATCGCGGTCCGCGCGCTCGGCGCGGGTGTCGACGCCATCTGCGTGGGCCTGTCGACCGAGCGGAGCCTGCACGACATCCGCGACGCGATCGTGGCCGCCGTTCATGCGGGCGCGCTCCCGGAGGAGCGCCTGGCTGAGGCCGCCGCCCGGGTCCTCGCGCTGTCCGACTGGTACGCCCGGCAGTCGGCGCTGCGCGACAAGGCCCGTGCCGACGTCGACGAGGGCGTGGGCCTGGAGGCCGCCAAGGCCGCGCTGACCGTGACGGGGACGGCCACCTTGACCCGGCCGCCGCTAGTCGTGGAGGTCAACACGCGCTTCAACAAGGCGGTGGACCCCTCGACGCCGACCGGCATCACGGCGGCGCTCAGCACGCTGCTGCCGGGGACCACGCGGATCCAGATGGAGCCGGAGGGTGAGCTGCCGCCGTTCGACGATCGGCCGGTCGTGCTCGTGGTGCACGACGCCGCCCGTTATCCGTGGGTACGGGAGACGGTGGCGCGGGCCGTACAGGTGCGGCCGGAGGTGATCGTCGTGGACACCGGCATTCCTGGCACGCCCGACGGGGCGGCGCACCTGGTCACGCACGGCATCTCGCGCGTCTCGGCGCAGGCGGCGGCCGAATGGCTGACCCGGTGACCGGGCCACCTGCGTCTGTCGACGGTCTGGGCGGGCGGATGAACGAGCCGGCCAACCCCGTGGCCGCCGTCCGTGCGGTGCTGCCGTCTCTGACGCCGGCCGCGCAGGCCATCGCGCGCATCATCCTCGCCGACCCCGGCGTGGTCGTTCGAAGCACGATCACCGAGTTCAGCGGGGTGTCCGGGACGAGCGAGGCGACGATCGTACGCACTGCCAGGGCGCTCGGTTTCGCCGGCTACTCGCAGATGCGCTTCGCCCTGGCCGCCGCCGTGGCCAAGGAGCCCGAACGGCTGGTGCCCGGTGACCTCGGCCCCGACGACCCGCTCACCGACGTCATCGCCAAGGTGGCGCGGGCCGAGTCGGAAGCGCTGGCCGACACGGCGGCCCAACTCGACCCCGAGCCGCTCGGGGAAGTCGTCACGGCCATCGCGAGGGCCCGGCGGGTGGACGTGTACGGCGTGGCGGCCTCCGGGCTCGTGGCGGCCGACATGTCCCAGAAGCTGCTGCGGATCGGCCTGTCCAGCCACCCCTTCAGCGACGCCCACCTGGCGCTGACCAGTGCGGCCCTGCTGCGGGCGGGCGACGTGGTGGTGGCGATCAGCTGCGGCGGCGAGACGCCGGACGTACTGGACCCGGCCCGCACAGCCGCGGAGGCGGGGGCGCTGGTGGTCGCGATCACCAACAATCCGCGGTCGTCGCTGGCCGGGCTGGCCGACTACACGCTGGTGTCGGCGGGTCGGGAGACCGCGTTCCGGCCTGGGGCGCTGGCCAGCCGGATCAGCCAGCTCCTGATCGTCGACTGCATCTTCGTCGGGTTGGCGCAGCGGACGTACGACACGGCCGACGCCGCGATCCGCGCCACGAAGGAGGCTACGGACCGCTACCGGCGCCGGTAATGGCCCCCTGGGGGTCCGTCACACGACCGTCTCGATCCTTGTGACGATCCGTGGTGGTTGGGGTCCTTGGAGAGGGATACCCCCTTCGGGGGAGAGGAAGACGGTCTGTCATGGCTGGGGTCCCCAGGGAGGGCGCCCCCTCCGGAGGAGAAAGGCAGAGACACCCCTCCGGGAGGACGAGAACGACGGTCTACCTGGGATAACGGGTGATCGTGCTATCGTCGTCACTCACGGTGATCATGGGCGGGGAGCAGGCTCGGCCGGGCGCTGTGAGACACACGGTGGGCGGACTCAGGCGGGCACGGTGAGCGCGGTGAGCACGGTTCGAGAGGCCACGTTCGAGGTGCTGCGGCGGTTCGGGCTGACCACGATCTTCTGCAATCCGGGCTCGACCGAGGTCGCGCTGCTGACCGGGTTGCCCAACGACCTGCGGTTCGTGCTGGCCCTGCATGAAGGGTCGGTGGTCGGCATGGCCACCGGGTGGGCGATCGGGCACGGGGCGCCGGCGCTGGCCGTGCTGCACACCGCGGCGGGCCTGGGCAACGCGGTCGGTGCGATCGCCACCGCGCGGGCCAATCAGGTGCCGCTGGTGATCCTGGTCGGGCAGCAGGATCGTCGCCATTTGGCGTTGGAGCCGTTCCTGACCGGGCGGCTGGCGGGGCTGGCCGGGGACTATCCGGTGTGGGTCGACCAACCGGTGCGGGCGCAGGATGTGCCGGGTGCCGTGGCGCGGGCCTACCACGAGGCGGTCACGTTCCGGGGGCCCGCGCTGGTGGTGGTGCCGTTGGACGACTGGGCGGCGCCGTTCGAGGACGAGACGATCGCGGCGCCGACGCGGCTGCTGCGGCCGGCGGCCGTGTCGGACGAATCGCTCGCACCCCTGGCCGCGCTGCTGTCCGAGGCCCGCTCTCCGGCGATCGTCGCGGGCGCAGGTGTTCGGGAGGCGGGGTGGGCGGCGGTAGTGGCGCTTGCTGAGCGGCTGGGGTGTCCGGTCTGGCAGGAGTCGTTCGGCGCCATGGCGGGCTTCCCGCAGGACCATCCGCAGTACGCCGGGGTGCTGCCCGCCGATCGCGGCCGGCTGCGCGCGGCGCTGGTGGCGCACGACGTGGTGCTCGCCGTGGGTGCCCCGGTCTTCCGTCAGTACCCGTTCGACTCCGGTCCGTTGGTCGAGCCCGGTACCACTGTCGCGCTGGTCACCGATGACCCGGCCGAAGCGCACCGCAGTCCGGCCGACCTGGCCTATCTCGCCGCCCCGGCCGCCGTCTGTGAGCGGCTGGCCGTACTCGTGCCCGCCAGGCCCGCTCCGCCGCGGCCCGCGCCCGATGGGCCCGAGTTGCCCCCGGAAGGGGAGGTTCTGCGAGCCGCGCACGTCCTGCACCAGCTCGCCAGGCGGCTGCCCGCCGATGCGGTGCTCGTCGAGGAGACGCCGTCGTCGCGCCCGGACCTGCACCGGTTGGTTCCGGCCCGTAACCCGCTGGGCTTCGTGTCGGCCGCCATGGGCGGGCTGGGGTTCGGCGTGCCCGCGGCGGTCGGCCTGCGGATGTCGCTGCCCGACCGGCCGGTGGTCGCGGTGGTGGGCGACGGGTCGGCGCTGTACGGGGTGCACGCGCTGTGGAGCGCGGCCCACTACCGGGTGGGCGCGCTGTTCGTGGTCCTCGCCAACGGCCGGTACGCGATCATGGACCGGCTGGCCGACAAGGCGGGCGGCAAGGCACCGTGGCCCGCGTTCACCGAGGTCAGCGTGGGCGGGATGGCCCGGTCGCTGGGCTGCGCGGCCAGGCGGGTGGACACGGCGGAGGAGCTCGCGGCGGTGCTCGACGAGGTGATGCCCACGCTCGTGGACCGCGAGGAGCCCCTGCTGCTTGAGGTGACCGTCGCCGTGGACCCCGACTTCCAGCCGTAAGAAGGCCGCAAGAAGAACGCCGGTCAGGCGCGTTCGGCGGCCTCGACCACGTTGGAGAGCAGGAGGGCGCGGGTCATCGGGCCGACGCCGCCGGGGTTGGGGGTCAGGAAGCCCGCCACCTCCGCCACCTCGGCCGCCACGTCGCCGGCGATCTTGCCGTCCACCCGCGAGACGCCCACGTCGAGCACGGCCGCGCCCGGCTTGACCATGGCCGGGGTGATGAGGCCGGGCACCCCGGCGGCGGCCACCACGATGTCGGCGTGGCGGACGTGCGCGGCCAAGTCGCGGGTGCCGGTGTGGCAGAGGGTGACCGTGGCGTTCTCGCTGCGCCGGGTCAGTAGCAGGCCGAGCGAGCGGCCCACCGTGATGCCGCGTCCGACCACGGCCACCTCGGCGCCCTTGATCGGCACGCCGTACTCCTGGAGGAGCAGCACGATGCCGTGCGGCGTGCAGGGCAGCGGCGCGTCGACCATGTGGACCAGGCGGCCCAGGTTGACCGGGTGCAGGCCGTCGGCGTCCTTGGCCGGGTCCATGCGCTCCAGCAGCGCCATCGTGTCGAGGTGACGGGGCAGCGGGAGCTGGACGATGTAGCCGGTGCACTCCGGCGAGGCGTTGAGCTCGTCGATGGCCGCCTCGACCTCGGCCTGGGTGGCGTCGGCCGGGAGGTCCACGCGAATGGAGGCGATGCCGACCTCGGCACAGTCGCGGTGCTTGCCCGCCACATAGATCTGGCTGCCGGGGTCGTCGCCGACCAGCACGGTGCCGAGACCGGGGGTGATGCCACGCTCTCTGAGCGCGGTCACCCGCGTCGTGAGGTCGGCCTTGATCCTGGCCGCGGTCGCCTTGCCGTCGAGTTTCACTGCGCTCATGTCTGCCAATCCTTCCATGAGATCCATGAGTTCGCTGGGAGCGGTGATGACATCGTTGTCATGGATCTTGGAACGGCATATGGTGACGTCACCGCCTATGTGCCCACTAAGGAGTCGTCTTGCCTGCTCACTTGCTGTCCGCAGAGTCGACCGACCTGTTCGTCGGCACGGCGGAGCGTCCGCACCAGGTGCTCAAGGTCACGCTGGAGCCGGATGGGCAGGAGACGCCGCTCGACGTTCGCGGACCCGGGGTGTCCTGCGCGGCGCCCGTGAGCGTGCCGCCGGGAGTGGGCCCGGTCACCGTCGAGGTGCCGCTGGAGGTCAGCGTGCCGTACGGGAGCGTGGTGCCCTGCACCGTCACCTTCGGCGAGGCGGCGCTCGACGTCGAGGTCACGGCCGAGGAGCCGGGCTGGACGATGTACATGGTGTCGCACTTCCACTACGACCCTGTCTGGTGGAACACGCAGGCCGCCTACACCAGCCCCTGGGAGCTGCTCTCGGTCGACGCAACGACCCGGCCGCTGTGGGAGCACAACGCGTTCGCGCTGGTCGAGGCGCATATCGAGCTGGCGTTGCGCGATCCCGACTACCGGTTCGTGCTGGCCGAGATCGACTATCTCAAGCCGTTCTTCGACACCCACCCCGAGCGCCGCGCCGACCTGCGCGCGCTGCTCGACGAGGGCCGGGTGGAGCTTCTCGGCGGGACGTACAACGAGCCGAACACGAACCTGACCGGCGCCGAGAGCACCATCCGCAACATCGTGTACGGCATCGGCTACCAGCGCGACATCCTCGGCGGCGACCCGCGTACGGCCTGGCAGCTCGACGTGTTCGGGCACGACCCGCAGTTCCCCGGATACCTGGCGGCGGCCGGGCTGACCGGCAGCGCGTGGGCCCGGGGGCCCTTCCACCAGTGGGGGCCGATCAGCAAGAACTTCAGGGAGGCCAAGAACGACGCCTCCCTGATGCAGTTCCCGAGCGAGTTCGAGTGGATCTCGCCGTCGGGACAGGGCGTGCTGACGCACTACATGCCCGCCCACTACTCGGCGGGCTGGTGGATGGACTCCTCGCCGTCGCTGGAGGAGGCGACGCGGGCGACGTACGAGCTCTATCGCTCGCTCAAGCCGGTGGCCGCGACCCGGAACATCCTGCTGCCCGTCGGCACCGACTACACCCCGCCGAACAAGTGGGTCACCGACATCCACCGGACCTGGGCGGCCCGTTACATCTGGCCCCGGTTCGTCTGCGGCACGCCACGGGACTTCCTCGACGCGGTGCGCGGGGAAATATCGGCATTTAGCCCGCAGACCCGGGATATGAACCCCATCTACACCGGCAAAGACGTCTCGTACATCGACACCAAGCAGGCCCAGCGCGCGGCCGAGGTGGCGGCGCTCGACGCCGAGCGGCTGTCGGCGTTCGCGTCGCTGCTGGGGCTGGGCGGTTATCCGCACACCGCGCTGGACAAGGTGTGGCGGCAGCTGGCGTACGGGGCGCATCACGACGGGATCACCGGCTCCGAGTCGGACCAGGTCTACATCGACCTGCTGACGGGCTGGCGCGAGGCGCACGACCTGGCCGCCGGCGCCCGCGACCGCGCGCTGGACGCGCTGCTCGGCCAGATCTCGCTCGACGGCCGCAGCGTCGTGGTCACCAACACGCTGCCGTTCGCGCGTGACGGGCTGGTGCGGGTACGGCTGGCGCCCGGTGAGCGGGTGGAAGGCGAGATCCCGGCGATCGAGGAGGACGGCACGCTGGTCTTCCTGGCCAAGGACGTGCCGTCGATGGGCTGGCGAACGTACCGGATCGTCGAGGGGGTGGCCGACACCTGGCAGCCGCTGCCCGGGACCGCCATCTCGAATGACCGGTGGCGGGTCGTCGCCGATCCGGCGCGCGGCGGCGGTCTGGAGTCGGTGTTCGATCGCGCCTCGGGCCGCGAGCTGCTGTCGGGGCTCGGGAACGAGCTGCGGCTGTACGACGAATACCCCACGCACCCGGACATGGGCGAAGGGCCGTGGCACCTGCTGCCGACCGGTCACGCCACCGGCTCCGGCGAGGCCGCCGCAGTGGCCGTACACGCCTCGCAGAGTCCCCTCGGACAGCGCCTGACCATCACCGGCCAGGTGGGCGAGGTGTCCTATGAGCAGATCGTCACGCTCTGGACCGGCTCGGACCGGGTCGAGTTCACCACCCGCGTGCTCGACTACACCGGCGCCGACCGGCTGCTCCGGGTCCGCTTCCCGGCGCAGGTGGCGGGCGCGCTACCGGTCTCCGACGTGGCGGGCGCCGTGGTGGGGCGCGGGTTCGCGCAGCCCGAGGTCGACACCGCCGAGCACCCGTGGACGCTCGACAACCCGGCCAACACCTGGTTCGGACTGTCGGCCACGGCCAGGGTGGACCTGGGTGAGGCGGGCGCGCGGGCGCTGGGGGTCGCCGAGGTGGTGGTGCCCACTCTGGAGGACGCGCCCGGGGCCCGTTCGCTGGTGGTGGCGCTGGCCCGCGCGGGTGTGACCGCCACGACCTCGTCCGCCTCCGGCTCCCGGTACGGCTGGCTGGACGTCGACTCGAACCTGCCGGACGTACGCATCATCCTGGGCGGCCCGGACACCAACCCGCTGGCCGCCGAGCTCCTCGACCGCAGCGACCCGGCCTTCCTCGACGCGCTCAAGTCGGGGGCGCCGCTGGTCTGGGTACCCGCCGAACGACCGCTGGCCGAGGTGTGGCAGCCCAGCGCCGACCTGCGTGACGTACGCGCGCTGCCCGCGCTCATCGTCGCCGGACCGGTGGAGGAGCTGGTCGCGGATCTGGCGGATGCCGTGATCTCCGCCGTTTGCCCGGTGGGCGAGGAGGTGCTGGAGTCTCGTACGGTCGCGCTGCTCACGTATGGTTTGCCGGGGTTCGCGGTGGATTCCGGTGGGGCGTTGCATCTGTCGCTCATGCGGTCCTGTACCGGGTGGCCGTCGGGGGTCTGGCTGGATCCGCCTCGGCGTACCGGGCCTGATGGGGCGGGGTTCCAGGTGCAGCACTGGACGCACGAGTTCTCGTACGCGCTGGCCGGCGGGGACGGCGACTGGCGGGCGCTGCGCCTGCCGGCGGCGGGACAGGAGTTCATCACGCCGATGCTGGCGCGAGAGGTCGCACCGGCCGCCGACGGGACGTTGCCCCAGGTGCACTCGCTCCTGCGGGTGGAGCCCGCCCGGGACGTCCTGCTCGGCACCATCAAAGCCACCGGCAACCCGCACGCCCACGGCCTGTCCCCCACCGGCGCTCTGGCGCCCACCGACGGCGTCACCATCCGGCTCGTGGAGTCGACCGGGCTCGGTTCGCGGGCCACGATCAAGTCTCCGGTACTGGACCTCGGCGGCCTCATCCACGCCGACCTGCTGGAACGGCCCGGCGACCCGGTGACCACGCTCGACCTGGCCGGGGCCGAGGTCGCCACCTACCTCGCCCCCGCCCCGCCGCGGCCCGCACGCCCCGACCTGGGCGCCACGGCCGAGCAGGCCCAGCCCGTCTACAGCCGCTACTGGCTGCACAACAAGGGGCCCGCGCCGCTCGGCTACCTCCCGGTGTCGATCGCCGTCACGCCCGGTCTCGTCACGCCCGGTCTCGTCACACCCGTCGCGGCCGCACAGGGGGCGGCCGCACAGGGGACCGTCGAGGTGACGGTCGTGGTGTCGTCCCACCTCGTCGACGCGCCGCACGAGGGCGTGGTGGACATCCGTGTCCCGGACGGCTGGAGCGCCACGCCCGCCCAGCGCGCCTTCCGTCTCGAACCCGGCGGCCACCTCCGCTTCCCCGTCACCGTCACACCCGCCCCCGGCCAGGGCCTGTACTTCGTCTCGGCCCGCACCTCGGTGGGCGACCAGCTGGTGGAGGACGTCGCCACGGTCGCGCTGGGCGAGGTGCCGGAGCTGCCCGTCGAGGGCGCCGTCCCGAACATGCGCGACGCGTTCAACGGGACCCAGGCCACCGAGGGCCGCGCGACCGGCCTGTCCGTCACCGCCGTCACGGAGTCGCTCTCCCTCCGCCCCGGCGACCGCACGTCTCTGGTTGTACGGCTGGCGAACACCACCTCGGACGAAATCCGCGGCGAGTCCCAGCTCGCGGCCCCCTGGGGCTCGTGGGAGCTCCTGCCCACGGTCATCCAGGGCTTCACCGTGGCGCCGGGCGAGACTGTCGACGTTTCGTTCCCCGTGGAGGTGCCGTACGACATGGCGGCCGGGCACTTCTGGGCACTGGCCAAGGTCATGTGGTACGGCCGCTGCCAGTACGCCCCCGCCGTCCGCTTGGAGGTCTCCCGATGAACCATGCTCTCACTGATACAGCGGGCGGTCCCGTACTGGAGCGACCCCCCGTGACCGGGGCGGGCGGTCCCATGCTGGAACGGCCCTCGGCGACCGGGGCAGGCGTTCCTGTACGGGAGCGGCCCGCCGCGACCGGAGCGGGCACCGCGCCTGGCGTGGGCGCGGTGATCGGCTGGGTCGGCGGACGGCCGATCTCCCGTGAGCCGCTGGACCGGCGGGTCCGCGAGCTGCGCGACAGCCCGCTCAGCGCGGCGCTGCCGCTGCCGGGCAGCTCCGAGGACCGGCAGCTGGCCAGGTGGCTGACGCAGGTGATCCTCACCGAGGCGCTGTGCAAGGACGAGGCCACGGCCCGCGGGCTGTCGCCGGTGGAGGTCGGGCGGCTCGACCCGCTGGCCGCGGTGGAGCTGGGGTCGATCAACGCCTCCGCGTACAACGGGAGCCCGTGGGTCCGCGCGCTGTTCGAGCACCTGACCGCCACAGTCGAGGTGCCGCCGGAGTGGCGGTCGCCGACGACGGCACAGGAGGCGGCGCCAGGTACGGCACAGGGGGTGGCGCCCGCGACGGCACAGGGGACGGCACAGGGCGTGGCCTGGCATGTCGTACGCCATCGGGTGTTCGCCGACCATGCCGAGGCGGCCGCCGCCACGGCCGACGATCTGGAACCGCTGGGACCGGTGACGCTGGGCTCCCTGCCTGCGGCGATCGCCGACGCCATCCCGCGCCGGCCGTACGGGATGCTCGTCGGTCCGGTCGAGGACGCCCTGGGCTGGCACGTGGCGGTGGCCCAACCGGCGCCCACCCCAGCTCCCTTCCCCGGTGCGGTCTCGCAGCGGGAGGCCGCGCGGCGGCGGATGTTCGCGCGGTGGCTCGACGAGTCGCGGGCGGCCAAGGTCGAACTCGTGCCCGGACTGGAACATCCTGGCGATCCCCGCCAGCCCGACAACCACCACAAACACTGATGGCCCGCGTACTCGCCATCGACATCGGGGGAACCAAGCTCGCCGCCGCGCTGGTGGACGAGACGGGTTCCATGCTGCGTTCCGCGACCCGGCCCACGCCGCGTACGGACGTCATGGTCGCTCTGGCGGCGCTGATCGAGGAGGTGACCGGAGACGGTCCGGCGCCGGAGGCGGTCGGGATCGGCTGCGCCGGGCCGCTGGACCTGGCCGCCGGGACCGTCAGCCCCGTCAACATGCCCAGCTGGCGCGGCTTCCCGCTGCGTGACGAGGTCGGCGCGCTGACCGGCCTGCCGACCATGCTGGCCGGTGACGCGCAGTGCATGGCGCTCGGGGAGCACTGGCTGGGGGCGGGGCGCGGGAGTTCTTCGCTGCTCGGGATCGTGGTGTCTACCGGGATCGGCGGCGGACTGGTGATCGACGGCGTCCCGCTCCTGGGCCCCAACGGAAACGCCGGACATGTCGGTCACATGACCATCGACCCGTACGGCGAGCGCTGCGAGTGCGGCGGGCGCGGCTGCGTCGAGCACTACTCCAGCGGCCCGAACCTGGCCCGCTGGGCACTGGCCAACGGCTGGACCCCGGGCCGCCCTGACGGGCTGGACGGCCCGGCCCACGCGCTGGACGGCCCGGCCGGCGCGCAGAACAGCACGGCCGGTGGGCAGAACGGCGCGGCCGACGCGCGGGCGCTGGCGCGGGACGCGGCGGGTGGGGATCCCGTGGCGGTGGCGGCGTTCGAACGGGGTGCCAGGGCACTCGCCGGCATGATCGCCTCGACCGCGGCGGCGGTCGAGCTCACCAAGGTGGTCATCGGCGGCGGCGTCTCAGCGGCGGGACCGGTCCTGTTCGACCCGTTGGCGCGGGCGCTGGACGACGTGGCCGGGCTGGCGTTCGTCAGGGCGGTGAAGGTGGAGCCGACCACCCTGGGAGTACGGGCCGGACTCGCCGGAGCCGCGAAACTCGCCTGGAGCCAGTCCCGTACAGCCGCCTGAGATGTTCAGGTACGGCCGCCTGAGACGCTCAGGCGGCCGGGCGGGCTACTCGCGCTCGGCGATCTGGGCCGCGCGCCGCTCGATGATGCGGCGGGTGAACGGGATGACCTCCACGACGCGCGCCCCGAGGTAGGCGCCGAGGAAGGCGAGCACCACCAACATGACCGGGCTGGTGGCGATCCCGTTCATGGTCACGAAGGCATACAGAACCGAGTCGAGCGGCGCCATAAGGAGTACTCCCGGAGAACGGACGAGCGGCAAGGCCCACAGCGTAACCGGACATTACTTATGCTTGTGCGCAAAAGGGCGGGTTCATACCGCCCTTTTGCCTGGGACCGCGCTGGAATAGTGCGTCGGACCGTCAGTGGAAGAAGTGGCGCGTCCCCGTGAAGTAGAGCGCCACGCCCGCCTTCTCCGCCGCCTCGATGACCAGCTGGTCGCGGACGGATCCGCCGGGCTCCACGACGGCCTTGACGCCCGCCTCGATCAGCACCTCCAGCCCGTCGGGGAACGGGAAGAACGCGTCCGAGGCCGCCACCGACCCCTTGGCCCGCGTGTCGGCGCGGGTCACCGCCAGGCGGCACGAGTCGACCCGGTTGACCTGCCCCATCCCGACACCCACGGTCGCCCCGCCGGACGCCAGCAGGATGGCGTTGGACTTGACCGAGCGGCAGGCCCGCCACGCGAACGCCAGGTCGGCCAGCATCTCCTCGGAGACCGGCTCGCCCGCCTTGAGCTGCCAGTGCTCCGGCGCGTCGCCGGACGCGTCGACCCGGTCGGTCTGCTGGACGAGGAGGCCGCCGTCGATCCGGCGGAACTCGGCGGGGTTGGCCGGGCCCGAGGGACAGATCAGCAGGCGGACGTTCTTCTTCTGCGTCAGTACGGCCAGCGCCTCGGGCTCGTAGGACGGCGCCACGACGACCTCGGTGAACACCTCGGCGATCTGCCGGGCCAGCTCGGCCGTGACGGCCCCGTTGACCGCGATGACGCCCCCGTACGCCGAGACCGGGTCACAGGCGTGCGCCTTGCGGTGCGCGTCGGCTACGTCGGAGCCGATGGCGATGCCGCACGGGTTCTGGTGCTTGATGATCGCGACGCAGGGCTCGACGAAGTCCCAGGCCGCCCGCCAGGCCGCGTCGGCGTCGAGGTAGTTGTTGTAGGACATCTCCTTGCCGTGCACCTGCTCGGCGTTGGCCAGGCCGTCGAGGCCGCCGCTGTAGAGGGCGGCGGACTGGTGCGGGTTCTCGCCGTAGCGCAGGGTCGACTTGCGCTTCCAGGTGGCGCCCATGAACGAGGGCCAGTCGTCGTCGACCCGGTAGGCGCTGGCGAACCAGGACGCCACGGCCACGTCATAGGAGGCCGTGTGGGCGTAGGCGATGCCCGCCAGGCGCCGGCGTTCGATCAGCGTGAAGCCGCCCTCGCCGAGCGCGCCCACCACGTCGCCGTAGAAGCGCGGGTCGACCACGACGGCGCAGGTGCTGTGGTTCTTGGCGGCGCCACGGATCATCGCGGGCCCGCCGATGTCGATCTGCTCGACGCACTCCTCGTCGGACGCGCCGGAGGCGACCGTCTGCTCGAACGGGTAGAGGTTGACCACCACCAGCTGGAACGGGTCGATCTCCAGCTCGTCGAGCTGGGCCACGTGGTGCGGCTTGGTGAGGTCGGCCAGCAGCCCGGCGTGTACGCGCGGGTGGAGCGTCTTGACCCGGCCGTCGAGGCACTCGGGGAACCCGGTCAGCTGCTCGACCTTGGTGACGGGGATGCCGTAGGAGGCGATGGCGGCGGCGGTGCCGCCCGTTGACACGATCTCCACCCCCGCGCCGTCCAGAGCCCTGGCCAGCTCCTCCAGCCCGGACTTGTCGTACACCGCGATCAGCGCGCGCCGGATGGCGATGCGAGTCACTTCGATTCCCCTTCTGATTGGTTACCGATGCGGACGGTCTGTCCTGGTTGGTTACCGATGCGAACAGTCCGTCCACTGACCGTCCAGCCCTCACGGACCATCCGGCCGACGATCTCGACGAGCAGGCGGCGCTCGACGGTCTTGATGCGCTCGTGCAGGACCGCCTCGTCGTCACCCGGTAGTACGGCCACGGCCTCCTGGGCGACGATCGGCCCGCTGTCGACGCCGGAATCGGCCAGCATGACCGTGCAGCCCGTCACCTTGACCCCGTGAGCGAGCGCGTCACGCACCCCGTGCGCACCCGGGAAGGAGGGCAGCAGGGCGGGATGGGTGTTGAGCACCGGGAACGCGTCGAGCGTCGGTGCGCCGATGATCTTCATGAAGCCCGCCGACACCACCAGATCGGGCTCGTAGGAAGCGATCCGGTCGGCGAGCGCGATATTCCACTCCGACCGCTTCTCGTAATCACCCAGCTTTTCGACGAAAGTAGGGACGTCAGCCCGCGACGCCCGAGCCAGTCCCTCGATGCCGTCTCTGTCCGCACCGACAGCCACCACGCGGGCGCCGTAGGACGGGTCGGCCGAAGCGTCCAGCAAGGCCTGTAGGTTTGTTCCAGAGCCGGAGACGAGGACGACGAGCCGCCCAGCCTTTGACACGCGCACTCCAATGAGAAAACCGGGGTGGGGTTGCAAGCGTATCCGCTCTTCGTCCGGCGACGCAGAGGAGGTCAGGTGTCGACACCGGTGCAGGCACCGACGGGTCAGCATCCCGCGGATTCCGCGGGCCGCCGAGCCATCTGGTTGGCCATCGCGGCGCTGGCCATGACGTTCATGCTGCCGCTGGCGGGGCTGGTCATGGCGGTGTTCGCGCTGATGGCGGGCATTCGCGCGCTGCCCCAGCTGAAGCGCGCGGAAAAGCCGCGGGGCATCGCCGTGGGCGGCATCGCCATCTCCTCGGTCGCCCTCACGCTGTCGGCCATGGCCACGGCGATGCAGCTCTATCTGATGGACGAATACTCCGCCTACCAGAACTGCATGAAGGGCGCGGGCACCGTCTCGTCGCAGGGCGAGTGCTTCACCCAGTTCAGGGACGCGGCCCAGAAGAAGCTCCCGCCGGACGTACTCGAACTCCTGGGCGCGGTGCAGCCCTGACCTGAGGGAAACCCCGACCTCATCACAGCGAGTCCAGGCCGCGCATCGCGATGTTCACGGCCCGTCCGGTTGACGCCAAATACTCCTGCTCCGCCTCGCCGTACATCTCCAGGCTGGCCATCCCGGCCGCCTGCACCGCACCCATGAACGCGCCGGTCGCCGCCGCGGCACTGATGGGGTCCAGCCTGTCGGGGAATGCGGCCAACAACGCGGCTGCGATCCGGCGCTGCGCGTCGAACATCATGTGAAGGGCCATCGCCTGTACGGCGGGCACCGTCGCGAGCAGCCTCTGGTAGAGCTCCTTCAGCTCCGGGTCCCCGGTCCACGGCCCCTGGGTGAGGTAGTGGGCGATGGCTTGGTCGTAGGTCCTGCGCAGCACTTGCTGCAGCGTGTCGTCCGGGGCGCGGTCGGCGATCACCTCCAGCGCCAGCCCGTAGAACCGCTCGACGTCGGCGAACAGCACGTGCTCCTTGCTCGGGAAGTAGTTGAAGAACGTCTTGGTGGCCACGTCCGCCGCGGCGGCGATCTGTGCGCCGGTGGTCTGTTCGTAGCCCTGCTCGGTGAACAGCCGGATCGCCGTACGGATGAGCAGGTGCCTGGTCTGTCGCTTCTTGCGTTCGCGCAGCGTCTCCTCCATGGCAGAATCTTACACTAGAAGAAATTTACACGATTGTATTTTTGCGCTTAGTGGTGATATCCAGGAGACATGAGCCAAAGAGCGTTACTCCCTCGCCTGGCGCCCGCCATCGGGCTGTTCTTCCTCGCGCCACTGACCGCCGAGTACCTGATGGGCAACGCACCGATCACCCACATCCAAAACCTGCTCGGCCTGGCCCCCCTGTACGGCGGCGGCGCCCTCCTCATCCGTGAGTTCGCCCGCCGTACCGGACGCGGCTGGCCCGCCATGATGACCCTCGCGCTGGCCTACGGCATGATCGAGGAGGCCTTCGTCACCCAGACGCTGTGGGACTCGAACTGGATGGTCGGCGCGCACACCCTCGAGTACGGCTTCATCCCCGAGCTCGGCCTGGCCGGACCATGGACGCTGTTCATGGTCGGCGTGCACACGGTCTTCAGCATCAGCGCCCCGATCGCGGTCGCGGAGACCCTCGCCGGCTCGCGGCGCACCACGCCATGGCTGGGCAAGATCGGTCTCACCGTCGCAGGCGTGCTGTACGCGGTCGTCGCCCTGGGCAGCGGCGTCGCACAGGCCGTCTTCGGCCGCCATGCCTCCGCGCTCCAGCTCATCGGCGCCGGAGTCGTCATCGCCGCGATCATCGTCGCCGGCATCCGCCTCCCTAGGCGCACCACCGACGTCACCCTGCTGCGCGGCCGCGCCCCCAGCCCGTGGGTCGTCGGCGCTTTCGCCATGGTCGCCGGAGCGGTCTTCGTGCTGCTGTACGCGGTCGACCCCACCGGCTTCACGCCCTGGCTGGCGGAGGCGATCCCCCTCCCGCCGTGGCTCAGCGTGATCATCTATCTGACCCTGTTCGTCACCGTCGCCACCGTGGTGGTCCGCTGGTCACACCGCGCCGGCTGGTCGCAGGCCCACCGGCTGGCGCTCGCCGGCGGCGCCATGCTGACCTACGCCTGGCACTCCTTCCCCCAGCGGAACATCACCCCGACGGTCCCGCTCACCCAACCGACCAGCCTGGCGGAAGACCTGGCCAGCAACGCCATCCTCACCGCAGGCGCAGTGGCCCTGCTGATAGTCGCGGCCCTGCGGCTCCGTCGGCCGGCGGACACCAGAACAGGCCCTCAGTCGCGATCCCAGGCGTAGGGATCGACGTAGATGACATGGCCGCCACGATCGTCCGACTCATCGACGATGTCCGTACGCGGTGGGCGGTCCCGCTCCGGCAGGATCGGCAGGGCCTGGGCCAGCGTCTCCGCCGCGGCCGAGGCGTGCTCGTCCTGCCAGTCGTCCCGGATCACCGGAATGGCCTGGGTGTCGGCCTCGGTGGCGTCCATCCAGTGGCCGGGCAGGGGCCGGGCGTCGGCCTCGGCCAGGCCGACCTTGCTCGCCGCCCTGGCGATCGCGGCGCCCGCCTTGCGTACCGGAACCGCGGCCTTGTCGAGTGGAGCTCGGGCCCGCCTGTTGAGCAGGAGTACGTTGGCCACGCCCGCGGAGATGCCGGCGGCGACGCCCACCTCCAGGCCCACCGACAGCGCCACCTCCCACGGCGACGGCCCGACCGTGGCCAGCCGCCCGCCGCCGATGGGGCCGCCGGACAGCGCGGCGAGCAGCGCGGCGACCAGCCCAGTGGTGATCCCGGTGAAGAAGCCCCACAGCGGTGCGGCCTCGTACGAAGGCGACGGCGCCATCCTGGCCACCACGATCCCGGCCACGGTCCCGGCGGCGAACGGCAGCGCGATCACCGCCATCGTCCAGCCGGGCACGGGACCGCTCTCGGGCAGCGCGCCGAGCAGCGGCAGGCTCGGCACCGTGCCCAGTTGCACGCCAGTGGGCGCGACCAGCGTGTCGGCGCCGACGGCGAAGCCCGGCCCGGCGATGTAGGAGGCGGCCCAGATGACGGTGTTGAGCAGATAGAGGATCTGGACCAGCAGGAGCAGCACGCCGCCCACGAACCCGGGCGCGAGCACGTTGGACAGCTCGCGTACCTGGCCGAAGTTCACGATCAGGGCCGTCAGCACGAGGGCGAGCCCGGCGACGAGCAGCACCGCCGTGGCGACGGCCGTGCCGACGGTCAGGGCGCGCACCCGCTCGGGCAGCAGGCGCAGCATCGCCCGCCACGGGCCGATCGTCCGCGCCGTGGCCAGCGCCCCCGCGAAGAACGCCAGCACGAAGTGGCTGACCAGCGCCTCGCCGATGAACGGCTGGGTGATGTCGTTGCGGGCGACGAGCGCGATGAGCCCGGCGAGCAGGGCGTAGGGGGCGGCCAGGGAGACTCCGGCCTGCGCGACCAGGACGAGCTGGGCCCGGCGGCGCGCGCTGGCCTGCTCGCGCGGGCTGTTCTTGGGCAGCCGCGCGGGCAGCCGCAGCCGCAGGTCGGCGTCGCGCGCCATCCACCGCCCGGCGCGGTAGAGCAGCACGGCGGGCAGGATCGTCAGGCCGAGCGGGAGCAGCCCCACCTTGCCGCCGGGGATCGCGAACCCGGCGTGGTGGGCGGCCAGCCACACCTGCGCCGCCGTACGGAACACGCCCGGCAGCCCCGCGCCCAGCGCACCGCGCGGCGCGGCGATCCACCCGACCAGGGTCAGCGTGGTGAGAACGGCCAGGCCGACGCCCAGCGTGATGGCGGCGGCGAGCATCCCGGACACGGGCAGCGGCCGGCGCGTCTCGTCGTCATCACTCGAGACGCCGGGCAGCCGACCTAGTACCGATTCGAGAAGCGCCGTCACAAGTAGTTATTTTCTCAAGCTTTACCAACCAACGCTTGGTTGACGCGCCGCGCGCAGGGCTTTCCCTCTCCCATTTTTCGCCCTCTTTGGGGGGTCTCCGCGGTTTCACAGGGGACGCCACCCACCGGCTCGGCACAAAAAAGACGCCCCGCCACGAAACGGGCGGGGCGGTCTTCAGCCGGAAATCAGCGCGACTGCATGATCTCACGCATGAGGCGCGCGGTCTCGGACGGAGTCTTGCCGACGCGGACGCCCACCTTTTCGAGGGCCTCCTTCTTCGCCTGCGCGGTGCCGGCGGAGCCGGAGACGATGGCGCCGGCATGGCCCATCGTCTTGCCCTCCGGGGCGGTGAAGCCCGCGACGTAGGCCACCACGGGCTTGGTGACGTGCTGCTCGATGTAGGCCGCGGCCCGCTCCTCGGCGTCGCCGCCGATCTCACCGATCATCACGATCGCGTCGGTGCCCGGGTCGTCCTGGAACGCCTGGAGCGCATCGATGTGCGTCGTGCCGATGACCGGGTCACCGCCGATGCCCACCGCGGTCGAGAAGCCGAAGTCGCGCAGCTCGTACATGAGCTGGTACGTCAGCGTGCCCGACTTGGACACCAGGCCGATACGGCCGGCCGTGGTGATGTCGGCGGGGATGATGCCGGCGTTGGAGGCGCCGGGCGAGGCGATGCCGGGGCAGTTGGGGCCGATGATGCGGGTCTTGTTGCCCTTGGCGATCGCGTACGCCCAGAACTCGGTCGAGTCGTGGACCGGCACGCCCTCGGTGATCACCACGCAGAGCGGGATCTCCGCGTCAATGGCCTCCTTGACGGCGTCCTTGGTGAAGGCCGGCGGCACGAAGGCGACCGACACGTCGGCGCCCGTCTGCTCCATGGCCTCCTTCACCGTGCCGAACACCGGCAGGCCCTCGTGCGTCGTGCCCGCCTTGCGGGCGTTGACGCCACCGACCACGCGGGCGCCGGAGGCGAGCATGCGGCGGGTGTGCTTGGTGCCCTCACCGCCGGTCATGCCCTGAACGATGATCTTGCTGTTCTCGGTCAGCCAGATAGCCATGTGTCACGCACCTACCGCAGCGAGCTCGGCGACCCGCTTGGCCGCGTCGTCCATCGTGTCGACCAGCTCGACGCGCGGGAGCGCGGCGTCGGCCAGGATCTGCCGCCCGAGCAGGGCGTTGTTGCCGTCAAGCCGGACCACCAGCGGGTGGGTCACCGCTTCGCCGCGGCTCTCCAGCAGCTTGAAGGCCGAGATGATGCCGTTGGCCACCGCGTCGCAGGAGGTGATGCCGCCGAAGACGTTCACGAAGATCGACTTCACGCTCGGGTCGGAGAGGATGATCTCCAGGCCCGCGGCCATGACCTCGGCCGAGGCGCCGCCGCCGATGTCGAGGAAGTTGGCGGGCGACGGCTTGCCGGGGAACGCCTCGCCGGCGTAGGCGACCACGTCGAGCGTCGACATGACCAGGCCCGCGCCGTTGCCGATGATGCCCACGTCACCGTCGAGCTTGACGTAGTTGAGGTCCTTCTCCTTGGCCTTGGCCTCAAGGGGGTCCTCGGCGTTCTTGTCGGCGTACGCCTCGTGCTCCGGCTGGCGGAACGCGGCGTTGTCGTCGAGCGTGACCTTGCCGTCGAGCGCCTTCACCTGGCCGTCAGCCGACAGGATCATCGGGTTGACCTCGACCAGCGTGGCGTCCTCGTCGACGAACGCGCACCAGAGCTTCTCGATGAGCTCGGCGGCGCCGTCGAGCGCCTTCTCGGGCAGACCGCCCGCGGCCGCGATCTCCCGCGCCCTGGCGCGGTCGATGCCGTCCAGCGCGGAGACCGGGATCTTGGCCACCTTATCGGGCGCGGTGTGCGCGACCTCTTCGATCTCCATGCCGCCCGCGGCGGAGCAGATCGCGAGGAAGGTACGGTTCGCGCGGTCGAGCAGGAAGGAGAAGTAGTACTCCTCCGCGATCGCGCTGGCCTCCTCCACGAGCACCTTGTGGACCGTGTGGCCCTTGATGTCCATGCCCAGGATGGTGTTGGCCTTGTCAACGGCGTCGGCGGCGTCATCGGCCACCTTCACGCCACCGGCCTTGCCGCGGCCTCCGGTCTTCACCTGGGCCTTGACGACGACGCGGCCGGTCAGCTGCTCAGCCGCCGCCCGTACCTCCTCCACGGTGTGAGCGACAATGCCGCGTGGCACCGGGATGCCGTAGTCAGCGAAGAGCTCCTTCGCCTGATGTTCGAACAGGTCCACGAGGGTCCGTCCTTGCTTATCCGACTGATGTTCGACGCTTGTCCGACTGAAATGTTCGACGGCCCGGGCCACCCCGTGCGTGCGTGCCGGGCGTTTCCGCCAGTGAAGCCTAGCCCCAAGCTTGACCTGACCAGGTCATCGGGTCTCAGTTATCCCGTTATGTGACAGTGATCTCACTTCAGCACGATATTTCGGGACATCTGAAGAAGGGCACCCACATCTATGAGGCGATGGATCGCCGGCGCGGTGGCAGTTTCCGCGCTGGCCGTGGCCGCTCCCGCGTACGCGCAGGCCAAACCGGCGGACCCGGTGGCGGCGTTGAAGAAGCAGTTCGTCGCGGGGCAGGGAGTCAAGTTCGCCGAGCGGACCAGCATCAAGATCGGCGGTGAGTCCTACACCCAGGCCGACAGGCAGGGCGTGATCGGGTTCGACGCCAAGGGCATCGCGGGCGCCGAGAACACCCGTACGCCCATCCTCACGCCGCAGGAACGGGCGCGGCTGAAGAAGATGGCGGCTAAGGACGCTTCCATCGCCGACGCCGTCGACCTGCTCACCGAGCGGATCTACCTCGTCAGCGTGGGCCGGCGCATGTACGTCAACGGCGGCCTGTACAGCACCCTCCTACCCGAGAACAAGAGCTGGGTCGGGATGAACGGCAGCCCGTCCTCGGCCGCTTATGGCGACCAGCTCATCAACGTCTTCGAACCGGCGACGCTCAAATACCTGCTGGCCAAGACGAAGACGGTAAGGGGCGCCCAGTATCGCGGCTCGATCACTTTCGCCGAGCTGTACAAGCTGTCGCCGACGTTCCGCGAGCAGATCGCGATGAAGCCGACCGGCGAACCCGCCAAAACCATGATCTCCTGGCGCCTGACGCTCGACGCGCGGAAACTGGTGAAGCGACTGGCCATCTCGTGGTCCATGAAGGCCACCAAGAAGGCCACCCTCCACGCCACGACCGAAAGCCGATACACCGAGTGGGGCACCGCGGTGAACGTGACCGCGCCTCCATCCGACCAGGTCGCGGACGTCAAGGACCTGACGAAGAAGGCCCCCGAGCCACCGGCCGCCATCGACAGGAACTACGTCAGCGTTCCGCCTGACGACGATGGAAACACCCCATAGTCAGAAATTTCCACAAAGGGGCCCCGACGATGTCGGGGCCCTTCTGCACGAAAAATCCACATATTTTCCTCGCTGCGGACAATCGGTTGAGATATCGTCGTGATCTTCGTTTGGCAGGATCCTCCCGCTTCCGTAAATCAAGAGACGAGGGAATTGATATGAAGCGCATCATCACGGGGCTGGCTTTAGCGTCGGCCGCCACACTCCTGGCTGCCGGGCCGGCACAGGCGGCACCGGCCGCCAAGGACCCGGTCGCCGCGGTGAAGAAGCAGTTCGTCGCCGGCAAGGGTGTGAAGTTCAGCGAGCGCACCACCGCCGTCCAGGGCCGGATGCGGGGCATCATCACCCGTCGGTCGGGGGCGTACCAGTTCAGCAAGACGGGCGTCGCCGCGTCGGACATCACCGGCAAGTTCAATCTCAAGGGGATGGGATCGGGCGACGACGAGGACAAGACCCTCAAGGCCCTGTCCAGGCCCGAGCGGACGATCACGATCGGCAAGACGTCGTACCTGTCCGGCGGGCTCTGGGTAGACCTGCTGCCCGCGGACAAGACCTGGGTCAGGATGCGCAACGTGCCGTTCTCCGGCCTGAGCGGCGTCTACGGCCAGCCGCTCAACCTCACCGAGTCGGCCACGCTCAAGACCCTGTTCAAGAGCGCCAAGCCGGCCAAGGGCGGCTACGTGGGCAAGATCACCGTGGGTGAGCTGCGCAGGATCTCCCCGTCCTTCCGCGGCAACCTCATGCTCGGCGCCGCCAGCAAGAAGACGGCGAAGATCGCTCTGTCCTGGAAGCTCACCGTCGACGCCAAGGGCCTGCCTTCCCGGCTGGTCACGACGATGCCGCTGGCCGCGCTCTCCTCGAACACGGACGACGAGTCGGCCCTCAGCGTCGAGACCCTGTACAGCGGCTGGGGCAACGCGGTGAAGATCACCGCGCCGCCGGCCGACCAGGTGACGGACGAGCTCAAGGACGGCACGGACAGCACGGACGAGATTCCTTCGCTGACGGTTCCGCTCAGCAGCATCGCGAAGTAACCACCGAACCGCCGTACAGCTTCACCACGAGAGAACCGAGCTCACGCTCGGCTCTCTCGTAGGAGCCGGGCTCACGCTCGGCTCCACCGTGAGACAGCCGGGCTCACGCATCTCCTGTCTCTCCCATCGCCAGGCGGGAGAGGCGGGGTTGCTTGACGTAGTCAGCGCGCGGGGCCGGTGATGAGCAGGGCGCTCATTCGGCAAGGCGCGAGTCACGTACGGCGGCCCAGTCGAGCGAGTGCCTGATCCCTTCCTCGATCGAGTAGCGCGGCCGCCACGCCAGCAGCCGGTGCGCGAGGTCGCTGCGCGTGTAGGCGCCCGCCACGTCGCCGGGCCGCCGCTCGGTCTCGACCACCTCGACCGGTCGCGTCACCACCCGGTTGAACGCGTCGACCAGCTCACGCACGGTCGTCCCTGAGCCGGTGCCCAGATTGATGACCGATTCCGCCTCGGACAGGTCATCGAAGCGCTGCAACGCGGCCACGTGCGCCGCCGCCAGATCCCAGACGTGGACGTAGTCGCGGATCCCGGAGCCGTCACGTGTGGAGTAGTCGGTGCCGGTGATCTCGAACGGCACGCCTTCCTCGTACGCGCCGATCATCTTGCCCAGCGCGTGGCTCGGCCGCCGCAGCTGCAACCCGGTGCGCATCGCGGGATCCGCCCCGATCGGATTGAAATAGCGCAGGGACAGCACGTTGATCGGCCGGGTCGCCGCGATATCGGCGAACATCGCCTCGCAGACCGCCTTCGTCCGCGCGTAGGGGCTCTGCGGATCGAGCGGCGACCGCTCGTCGACCGTATGATCGTCCCCGGTGCGGTAAATCGACGCCGAGGAGCTGAAAATCATCCGCTCGCACCCGTTGCGCAGCAGGTGATCCACGAACTCCAGGCTCTTGGTGACATTCGCCCGGTAGTAGCCGACCGGATCGGCCACCGAATCCGGCACCACGATCAGCGCGGCGCAATGAACGACCGCCTCGATGTCGGGCTGCTCGGCGAATATCTTGTCGACCAGCATCCCGTCGGCGATATCGCCCTCGTAGAAAGTCCGGCCCTCGGCGAACTCCCGCCGCCCCGTGACCAGGTTGTCGAGAATCACCGGCGTGATCCCCGCGTCCAGGCACGCCGACGCGATCGTGCTCCCGATGAACCCCGCCCCACCCGAAATCAGTACCCGCATCCCGGCACCCTATTGGGTCCTCCGCCGAGCCCGGCGTCATTCGCGCCGACTCGGGTGTCCACGCGGCGATCATGGCTTTCCCGCGCGGGTAATGAGGTGCTGTCGTGATCATTTGTCGGCAAGATGGCGCCTCATGAAACTCATGATCACCGCACTCACGGCCGGCGTCGCCGTACTCGTCTCGTCCGCCCCCGCTCAAGCGGCGCCGAAGAACCCCGTCGCGGCGTTAAAAGCGCAGCTCGTGGCCGGGCACGGGGTCCGCTTCACCGACACCAGCGCGTTCGTCGGCGCCGTCAACAAGGATCCGCTGGTCCGGCGCACCGGCAGCATTCAGTTCGGCAAGAAGGGGATCACCGGCTGGGACATCACCGGGAAGTTCTCCAGTCCGTTGTACGACGGGCACAACACCACGCCCGAGCGGACCATCGCGATCGGTGACGTCGCGTGGGTGTCGGGCGGCACCCTGAGCGAGGACATGCCGAAGGGCAAGACCTGGTTCAAGACGTACAGCAAAATGAACCTCAGCACCATGAGCAGCTGGTTCGGCCAGGTGGTGAGTCCGGCCGAGCCCGCGACGCTCGCCGCCCTGGTCAAGAACGGCAAGCTCAGCGGGTCCACCTACCGCGGCCAGATCACCTTCAGCAAGCTCTTCAAGATCTCCCCCTGGTTCAGCAGCTCGATCCCGATGCGCTCCGACACCGAGGCCACCGTCACGTACGCCCTCAAGGTCGACGCCAAGGGGCTCCCCAGCCAGTTGACCACCACGTGGCAGGCCACGGACTTCTTGGACATCTCCTGGTGGGAGGACAAGGCGGTCACGACCGAGACCCGCTACACCGGCTGGGGCGCCAAGGTCTCGATCAAGTCGCCGCCCGCGAGCAAGATCACCACCAAGCTCAACGACTGAGTCGGGCGCGCCGGGGCCGTAAACCAGGACCCCGAGAGGCGTTACATGATCGTTATCGCCAGGCGTCCACGTATGGCGTCTTTTGGTTGTCTCACTTATGAGACGCCTGATGCGTAGACATAGTCCTGGAGTAACCCTTGAATCCCCTCCCCCGGATGCTGGCTCTGGCCGCCCTGATCACCACGGTGGCGGCCTGTAGCACGGAAGGAACACCTGCCCCGGTGGCTCAGGTCGCCGCCGCCACCCCGGTGCACGCGGCCGGCGCCGCCGTGCCGAGGAAGGCCGTACCGAAGAGCCCGGTACAGAAGGTCGCGGCGAAGAAGGCCAAGCTGGAGATCGCCGACATCACCCCCGAAGGTGAAGCCAAGGAGAAGGTCGGCGTCGGCTTCCCCATCATCGTGACGTTCGACCGCAAGGTGACCGACAGGGCGGCGGCCGAGACCGTCCTGCAGGTGCAGGCGGACCGGCCGGTCGACGGCGCCTGGCGCTGGGTGACCGACCGCAAGGTCGTCTACCGCACCAAGACGTACTGGCGTCCGCACCAGAAGGTTCAGCTCAACGCCCGCCTGAGCCAGATTCCCGGCAACGAGGCCGCCAAGGATGTCAGCCGCCGCTTCGCCGTCGGCTACTCCAACATCTCGGTGGTGAACACCCGCAGCCACGTGATGAAGGTCCGGCGCGACGGCAAGCTCGTCAAGTCGATCCCCATCAGCGCGGGCCGCGGCGGCATGGTCAAGAACGGCGTGGACGTCTACCTGACCACCAGCGGCACCCATCTCACGATGAACAAGAAGCCGCTGGAGACCATGACCTCGGCGTGGATGGGCGTCACCGACCCCAAGGACCCTCAGTACTACAAGGAGGAGATCCCGTGGGCGGTACGCATTTCCGACAGCGGCGAGTATGTGCATCAGAGCGCGGGCTACTACCAGTTCCTAGGCCGTTCTAACCAGAGCCACGGCTGCGTCCGTGCCACTCCGGCCGGCGCCAAGTGGTTCTACGGCATCGCCCAGCGCGGCGACGTCGTCAAGATCACCGGCACCAAGCGCAAGCTCGACTGGCGCAACGGGTGGAGCTACTGGCAGCTCAACTGGACCGAGTGGAAGAAGGGCAGCGCCCTCCCGAAGGGCGCCCAGCAGCAGCAGAAGAGCTGAGCACCCGACGGGTCAGAAGCCTTCCAGCGGTCAGAAGCTTTTCCAGCGGTCAGAGTTTTTCCAGCGGAGCGTAGGCGAGGAGCAGCGTCTTCTCGCCTCCGCTCCCGAAGTCGATCTTGACCTTGGTCTTCTCCGCCACCCCGTCCACGGACACGACGGTGCCCAGCCCGAACGCGTCGTGCGTCACCCGATCGCCCGGTGCCAGCGTGGGCACCGTGCGGGCGCCCTTCTTCGGCGCCGCCGCCTGCGCGGGCTCGCGCCGGGTCGCCGCGCTCCAGGCCGACTTCTCCGGCGGGGTACGCCAGTCGAGCAGTTGCACCGGCACCTCGTTGACGAACCGCGAGGCCGGGTTGAACGACGGCGAGCCCCACGAGCTGCGTACGGCGGCCCGCGTGAGGTAGAGGCGCTTCTGGGCCCTGGTGATCCCCACGTAGGCCAGCCGGCGCTCCTCCTCCAGCTCCTTCGGCTCGCCCAGCGAGCGGATGTGCGGGAAGACGCCGTCTTCCATCGCGGTCAGGAAGACGACCGGGAACTCCAGCCCCTTGGCGGTGTGCAGGGTCATCAGCGTGACCACGCCCTGCCCGCCGTCGGCTTCGGGGATCTGGTCGGCGTCAGCCACCAGCGACACCTGCTCCAGGAACTCCACCAGCGTGCCCTCGGGATTGGCCTCCTCGAACTCCGAGGCCACCGAGATGAGCTCGTTGAGGTTTTCCAGCCGGGACTCGTCCTGCGGATCCTCCGAAGCCTCCAGCTCGGCGCGGTAACCGGTGGCGACCAGGATCTCCTCCGCGAGCGCCGACGGCGGCATGCCCTCGGCCTTGCCGATCATCCCCTCGATCATCGCGACGAACTCGCGCACCGCGTTGAGCGAGCGCGTCGCCATGCCGTACGCCTCATCGGCCCTGCGCAGCGCGTCCCAGAAGGAGATGCGCTCGCGCGAGGAGAGCGCTTCGAGCATCGCCTCGGCCCGGTCGCCGATGCCGCGCTTGGGCACGTTGAGGATGCGCCGCATGGACACCACGTCAGCGGGGTTGGCCAGCACGCGCAGGTAGGCCAGCAGGTCCTTGACCTCCTTGCGCTCGTAGAAGCGCACGCCCCCGACCACCTTGTAGGGCAGGCCGGTGCGGATGAAGATCTCCTCGAACACCCGGGAGGCCGCGTTGGTGCGGTAGAACACCGCGACGTCGCCGGCCTTGACGCCCTCCTCGTCGCTGAGCCGATCTACCTCCTGGGCCACGAACATGGCCTCGTCGTGCTCGTTGTCGGCCACGTAACCGACGATCTTGGGGCCGTCGCCCTGGTCGGACCAGAGGTTCTTCGGCTTGCGCGACTCGTTGCGGGCGATGACGGCGTTGGCGGCGGCCAGGATGTTCTGGGTGGAGCGGTAGTTCTGCTCCAGCAGGATCGTGCGCGCGTCGGGGTAGTCGCGCTCGAACTCCAGGATGTTGCGGATCGTCGCGCCACGGAAGGCGTAGATCGACTGGTCGGCGTCGCCGACCACGCACAGCTCTGACTGGTCGGCGCCAGAACGGACCAGCTCGCCGTCGGCCGTGCGCAGGTCGGGGCGGCCCACCAGCTCCCTGATCAGGATGTATTGGGCGTGGTTGGTGTCCTGGTATTCGTCGACGAGCACGTGCCTGAAGCGCATCCGGTAGTGCTCGGCCACCTCCGGGAAGAGCTGGAACAGCGTCACCGTGTTCATGATGATGTCGTCGAAGTCCATCGCGCCGGCCTCGGTGAGCTTGCGCTGGTAGCTCTTGTAGGCCTCGGCGAGCACCTTCTCCAAGTGGGAGCCCGCTTTGTCGAGCGCGGTCTCGTAGTCGACCAGCTCGTTCTTGAAGTTGCTCACCTGGGCCGAGAACGACCGCGGCGGGTAGCGCTTGGGGTCGAGATCCATCTCCCTGCACACCATCGCCATCAGCCGCTGCGAGTCGGCCTGGTCGTAGATGGAGAAACTGGAGGGGAACCCGAGCCGCTTGGCCTCGCGGCGCAGGATGCGCATGCAGGCGCTGTGGAACGTCATCACCCACATCGCCTTCGACCTGGGCCCGACGAGCCGGTCGATGCGCTCCTTCATCTCGCGCGCGGCCTTGTTGGTGAAGGTGATGGCCAGGATCTCGCCCGGATGCACCTGCCGCTCACCGAGCAGGTAGGCGATGCGATGGGTGAGCACCCGCGTCTTTCCTGATCCCGCCCCCGCCACGATCAGCAGCGGACCGCCGTGATGGATCACGGCCTCCCGCTGTTGCGGGTTGAGGCCATCGAGCAAGGGGTGGTCAACAGAGACTTGGGTCGGCACGCACCCAGGTTAAGACTCTCCACCGACAAACGGCGCCTCGACGCCTGGAATCCCACCCCCCAAAACCGACAATCCCCTCCGAACCCCTGGAACCACGAACCCACCCATCAGCCCCCGACCCCCGAAACCCCCTTCCCCGGCCGCCTGGAACTCCAGCCCTGAACCCGTGGCGACGGATCCAGCAGCCTGGAATGTCGGCCGTGAACCACTGGTTGTCGTCAGAGAACGATCCGAAAGGGAGAAGATGCTCGCCGACAACGAGATCAACCGGGTACTCGTCGTGACCGCGCACCCCGACGACGCCGACTTCGGCGCCGCGGGCACGGTCGCCCTCTTCGGTGATCGGGGGGTCGAGGTCACCTACCTGCTGGTCACGGACGGCGACGCGGGAGGCAACGAACGTACGCTCGACAACACCGGCATGGCCGAACTGCGCAGAACCGAACAGACGGCCGCCGCCAAGGCGGTGGGCGTCACGGACGTCCGCTTCCTCGGCCACGCGGACGGCACGGTGGTGCCGTCGCTGGCGCTGCGCAAGGACATCGCCAGGGTCATCCGCCAGGTACGTCCCGACCTGGTGATCACCCACCACCCCGACCGCAACTACCAGTTCATCGCCCCGAGCCACCCCGACCACCGCGCGGTGGGCGGCTCCACCCTCGACGCCGTCTATCCCGACGCCCGCAACCCGTACGCCTTCCCCGAGTTGGTCAAGGACGAGGGCCTGGACGCCTGGACGGTCCGCGAGGTCTGGCTCATGGGCGGCTCCACCCCCAACCATTGGACGGACATCACGGAGGCGATCGACCGCAAGCTGGCGGCCCTGCAGTCGCACGTCAGCCAGGTGGGACACATCGAGGGCTTCGCCGACTTCGTGAAGAGCCGCTTCGCCGCGTGGGCCGAACAGGCCGGCTTCGGCGAAGGCCACTACGCGGAGGGCTTCCAAACCGTCACAACGGCCTGACCCACACCTGGACCGTCCCCTGAGACGGGCCCCGCCGGTCTTGGCGGCCCTAGCGAGCCCCGCCGGTCTTGGCGGTCCTGCCGGCGGGGGTGGCCGCCGGATGACGGGGCTTTCCGGCGATTCTGGCGAAAAGGTAGCCGAGGGAGTTGGTCGCCAGGTGCAGCATGGTCGGGGCCGTCAAGCCGCCTTGGCGGCGTAGTTCGCAGAACAGGACGCCCGCGGCGGCCGTCGACACCACACTGCCCGCCACCACGCGGGCGGTGTCCAGGCGGCCAGGGGTCTCACCGGCCGCCAGGGCGCCGAGTGCCGGGTTGGCGCGGGACATGTCGATGGCCGGAAGGATGTGCCACAGCCCGAACAGGGCCGATGACGCCGCCGTCGCCGCGACGGTCCCGTGGGTACGGCGAAGCGTGCCGTACAGGGCGCCGCGGAAACCCATCTCCTCCAGCAGGACCGTGCCCAGAGGGACCTGCACCAGCGCCTCCTCCAGGACGCGGGCGCGCGACAGCGACAGGGCGCGGTCGTCCTGGAACAGCGGCCGGGTGCGTGGCATCGCGACCCCGGCCGTGTAGACGGCGGCGACACCCGCCGCCAGGGCGCCGCCGATCGCCGCGCCCCTTGGCCCGTGCTCGAACCCGAGCTCCTGCCATGACACCCCGGACCGTCGCGCCATCGCCACCAGGGCGGCCGTCGCGGCGACGGAGGTCAGGGGGGCGAGGCGGGGCGCCACCCGGTTGTTGAGGACGTTGGCCACGGCCAGCACGGCGATCGAGCGAAGCAGCACTCCTGCAGGCTACGTCGCCTCTGTCCCTCACGGGCCGGGCCAACCACAGGCCACGGCGTGACCTCTCGGCGCTAACTGGCGGCTGGGCTGCGCCAGCCGGAGGGGAAGCGGGAGCGTCGGCGCTCCTCCGGGGTCAGGCCGCCCCAGATGCCGTCCGTTTCCCCTGCCGTCAGCGCGTAGGAGCGGCACTCGGTCAGGACCTGGCAGGTGGCGCAGACCGCCTTGGCGCGTGCCTCCTGGGTGGCGGAGGGCGCGAGCGGAAAGAACAGCTCAGGATCACTGGATCTGCAGGCGCCCCCGCGCAGCCAACCGATCTCTCCCAATGGCATGAGGCAACGGTATGCCGACGTCATGATCGGCCGCATCATCCTTTGGGTTGACACGCGAGTACATCCCCAGCAGGCCCTCGCCCATCTGCCGCGAACCCCGACAAAAGATCAGCAGGCGCCTACCCCGCCGTTGAGGCCGTTGGCGAAGGACTGCTGGCGTTGCTGGGCCGTGCCGTGGGCGCTGGGGTTGAGCCAGTCATCCGTGGGGTCGCCCGCCGCCTCCAGGTTCAGGATCAGCTCGTTCTCGTCCCCCGGCTCCGCCCGCAGCGCGCCCGAGCTGACGAGCGACGACAGCGTGCCGCCCGCGTAGCAGTCGGCCTGCAGCTCCGCCTGTACGTTCAGGTCGAAGCCGGACCGCAGCTGGGCCTGCACCGAATGCCCGAACTCGTGGGGGATGATCAGGTAGACCGAGCCGTCCCCCATCTCGCTCCAGAGCGACTCCATCCAGTCCTGGTCATAGGCAATGAAATGTCCGTCAGGGCAGTAGAAGGCGTTGTTCGGGACAGCGGGCTGGCCGCCGCAGTTGGGCCCCGAGCTCCCGGAATAGGGTACGAAGTCGGCAATAGGGCGGTAAGTCCGGCCGAGGGCGCTGAACTGCTGCTTCCAGAACGCCTCCGTCAACTCCCGCGCCGTCCGTACGTCACCCTCGAACGTGTCGGCCCCTGACGCGTCCATGGAAGCGGGCCGGGACAGCCCGCACGCGGCCAGGAGTAACACCAGGACGAGGGCCAGGGCTCTGCTCAAAGGCGTCACACGTCCCAAGTGTGCACCGGCTCGTTGCCGTGCATCCGCTCTATGTAATCAAGCGTCATCGTCCGCAGCGCCTCGTGCCGGTCGCCGCCGTGCGCCTGTACCCGTTCGACCTGCCAGGTCGCCCCGGTACGGCCCGACAGACACCGGCCCTCGATGACCCCGAGCAGCCGGTCGGCCACGCTCCGGTCCACGCCCCACTTGTCGAGCCCCTCGTGGGCCAGCGGGAGCAGGCGGCGCAGGATCAGCTCGCCGGCGGGCACCTCTCCCAGCCCCGGCCAGTAGAGACGCGCGTCGAGGCCGTGCCTGGCCGCGCTGTTCAGGTTGTCCTCGGCGGCGGCGAACGACATCTGGCTCCAGATCGGCCGCTCGGCATGCGGGAGTACGGCCATCAGCCCGTAGTAGAAGGCCGCGTTGGCCACGATGTCGACCACGGACGGCCCGGCGGGCAGCACCCGGTTCTCCACCCGTAGGTGCGGGGCGCCACCGGCCACCGCGTACACCGGCCGGTTCCACCGGTAGATCGTGCCGTTGTGCAGGGTCATCTCGTGCAGTTCCGGGATGCGGCCCTGCTCCAGCACGGCTCGCGGGTCCTCATCCTCGCAGAGGGGCAGCAGGGCCGGGTAGTACGCGACGTTCTCCTCGAACAGGTCGAACACGCTGGTGATCCACCGCTCGCCGAACCAGACGCGCGGCCGTACGCCCTGAGCCTTCAGCTCGGCGGGACGGGTGTCCGTGGCCTGCTCGAACAGCGTGATCCTGGTCTCGCGGTGCAACTCCTTGCCGAACAGGTACGGCGAGTTGGCGGCGACGGCCACCTGCGCCCCGGCTATGGCCTGGGCGGCGTTCCAGTGCGCGGCGAACTGCTCCGGGCTGACCTGCAGGTGGAGCTGCACGCTGGTGCAGGCGGCCTCGGGCGCGAGGCTGTCGGCGTGGGTGTCGAGGCGTTCTATCGCCTCGATCGACAGGTGCAGGTCCTCACCACGGGCGGCGAAGATCTGCTCGTTGAGCAGCCGGTAGCGCGGGTTGGCCGACAGCGTGCCCTCGCCGATGTCCTGCTCGCGCAGCGTGGGCAGGATGCCGATCAGGACCAGGTGGGCGCCCTCGGACTGGGCGCGCTCCTCGGCGTGGTTGAGGCGGGCCCTGACGTCGTTCTCCAGCCTGAGCAACCCGTCGGCGCCCAGCTCCTGGGGTTCGATGTTGATCTCGATGTTGAACTGGCCCAGCTCGGTGGCCCAGTCTGGCTGCGCGATCGCGGCGAGCACCTCGGCGTTGCGCATGGCCGCCTCGCCCGCGGCGTCCACGATGTTGAGCTCGATCTCCAGCCCGGCGAGGGGCCGGTCGACCTCGAAGCGAGCCTCGCGGAGCATCTGCGCGAAAACGTCCAGGCATCGTCGCACTTTTTCCCGATATTTCCGACGATCGTCCCGACTGAACACGACGACCGGCACGTCCCTGCCCATTCTGGAAATGTCGCATGCCAGAGCCAACTAAGCCAGCATGTCGGCCCGCCAAAGCGACACGAGCCGGCGCTCCCCCAGTTTCGCCTGCGCGCCTGGCGTGCCTCAGAGCGACCGCGACCGGCGAACAGGTCTACCGATCGCCGCCGGTCCGAACCCCAAGAACCGCTAGACCAGACGTCGGGCTGTGGCCCAGCGGGACAGTTCGTGCCGGTTCGACAGCTGGAGCTTACGCAGCACTGACGACACGTGCGTCTCGACCGTCTTGACCGAGATGAACAGCTCCTTGGCGATCTCCTTGTAGGCATAGCCGCGGGCGATCAGCCGCAGCACCTCGCGCTCGCGCTGCGTCAGCGAGTCGAGCTCCGGGTCGATCGACGGCGCCTCCGACGAGGCGAACGCGTCGAGCACGAACCCGGCCAGCCGCGGCGAGAAGACCGCGTCGCCGTCGGCCACCCGGCGGATGGCGTCGGTCAGCTCGGTGCCGCTGATGTTCTTGGTCACGTAGCCGCGGGCGCCGCCGCGGATCACGCCGATCACGTCCTCGGCCGCGTCGGACACCGACAGCGCCAGGAAGCGTACCTGCGACCCGGCGCCGAGCACCCTGCGCAGGACCTCCTGCCCGCCGCCACCGGGCATGTGCACGTCGAGCAGGACCACGTCGGGAGCGAGCTCGGCGATCGCCTTGACCGCCGTCTCGACGTCCTCGGCCTCTCCGACGACCTGGATCGAGTCGCCCAGCTCGGCCCGTACGCCGGAACGGAACAGCCGGTGATCGTCGACGATCAGCACCCTGGTCATTGCCTCTCCACCTTCATCGTCAACATCACTTCCGTGCCCTCACCGGGCTCGGTGCGCACCCTGGCGGTGCCGCCGTGACGCTCCATTCTCCCGATGATGGACTCCCTGATCCCCATTCTGTCGAGAGGCACCGCGTTGAGGTCGAATCCCTTGCCACGATCCTTCACGAAAATCGTGACTTCTTCGCCCTCTACCTCGGCATAGACGGAAATGGACGGACTGCCGGAGTACTTGGCGGCGTTGACCATCGACTGCCTCGACGCCTTCAGCATGGCGCCGAGCTTGCCAGCCGAGTCGAGCTCGATGTCGCCCACGCAGACCACCTCGATCGGTACGCCGTGCGCGTCCTCCTCTTCCGCGGCGATCCTGCGTACGGCCGCGGCGAGCGTCGCGTCGGCGTCCTGGGCGGGCTGGTAGAGCCAGTTGCGCAGGTCGCGCTCCTGCGCGCGGGCCAGCCTGGTGACCTCGCGCGGGTCGTGCGCGACGCGCTGGATCAGCGTGAGCGTGTGCAGGACCGAGTCGTGCACCATCGCCGCGACCTCGGCCCGCTCCTCCGACCTGATGCGCTCGCGCCGCTCCAGCTGGAGCTCCTTCCACAGGCCCGCGAGCCAGGGCGCGGCGATGACCGCCAGCCCGCCGACCACCACCACGGTGAACAGCAGGCCAGGCCTGGCCTTGGACAGCTCCCCCTGAGCGGCCAGGAAGCCCGCCGCGCCGATGACGACGAGCGCGATGCCGAGCAGCGTACGGACCCGGTTCTTCCGGATGCTCTTCGTCGCCCCGCTCACCCAGTTGCGGCGGCGTTCGGGATCGGCCTGCTGCCACAGGATGAGCGCGCCGATGCCGACCACGGCGAACGGCAGGATGGCGATGCCCCCCTGGGAGGCGCCGGTCAGCCAGCCGAACGCGACCAGCGCCATGCTGATCGCGCCGAACGCCGCGAGCTGGCTCCAGTCACGCTGCGGCGGCTGCCCTTCGTACGGCACGCGAGGCGTGATCATCCAGAGCACCGCGTACGCCACCCCGCCGACCCCGCCGACCACGCTGAGCAGCACGAACATCAGCCTGATCACCACAGGATCGAGCTTCAGCTGAGCCGCGAGCCCTTGTGCCACGCCACCGAGCAGCCGGCCCTCCATGGGGCGCATCATCCGGCGGTAGGGCGCGTCGCCACCGGCTTGGGCAAGAGTCTTCTGGTCAGCCATAACATCGCCATCGTCACATGAAGGCCGCGTTATGGACATCAGGGAACAACCCCCGGGTCGGGTCAGGGGTCTCCCGGATGCGTACGGCGGGCCGGTGGGGCCACGATAGTGGCATGACAGAAGCACCACCGAAGGAACCGGCCGCTCCGCCGACCGCGCTGCGACGTAGCAGCGAGGGGCGCTTCGTCATGGGAGTCTGCGCCGGGCTCGGACGCTACACGGGGATCGACCCGGTGGTGTTCCGCGTGGCCTTCGCGGTGCTGCTCTTCGGCTCCGGGATGGGGCTGTTCCTGTACATCGCGGCGTTCCTGCTGATGAAGGAGCCGAACGGACGGCCTGGTTACATCGAGCAGTGGACCGGGCGCGACTTCGCCGCCGACACCGTGATGGCGCTGCTGACGGCGGTGCTCGCCGCCGGGCTCGGCCTCAACCTGGCGACGGTCTGGCTCGACTCGGGCACGCTGGTGGTCGGCATGATGCTGGCCATCGGGCTGCTCGCGGCGCACACCAACGGCGTGGACCTGCTCGGCCTGGTCCGGTCGATGCCCGAGCGGCTCACCCACCGCGCCCAGCCGGGCGAGTCCGAGCCGTACTTGAACGACTTCACGTATGCGCCCATCCCCGGCCAAACCGCGCCCACGACGGGCTATGCGCGGCCCCGCCCGGCCGCCGCCCCGTACACACGCGAACCGGTGACGGAGACGGACAGGGCGGCGGAGACGCCGACGGAGACGGTGACCGCGTCTCCCGTCGTATCGGAGCCGCCGACCGCCCCGACGCGCGTCAACCCCGTCCCCGCCGACGTGCCGATCGACGACCGGGCCGCCGACGAGCCGACGCGAGCGCCGATCGACACCCCGGCCGCCGTTCGCGCCGAGCCGTATGAGAGGGCTGAGCCGTACGGGAGCGCAGAGCCGCACGGGAGCGCGGAGCCGCACCGGAGGTCCGCCCCCGAGACGCCGCCTCAGACGCCCCAGCCGCCCACACCGCCCGCGCCGCCGCGCTTCCGTGCCGACCCGATGACCGCCCTCAGCTACGGCGAGCCGTTCGCGCCGAACGGCCCCTTCCAGCCGCTCGACCCGCGCAAACGAGCCGGCGGCTACTCGCCGTACGACCCCGCCCTGTACGGCAGGCCGACGCCCCCGCCCCGCCAGAAGCAGAAGCGGCCCAGATCGTTCATCGGCGCCATGACCATGTTGCTGGCAATCATCATTGGAGGGATCGTCGTGGCGGTCCAAGCCAGGTCCGCCTCGGGGGTCAGTCCCACCCTGGTCGGCGGCGCCGTACTCGTCACCATCGGCGCCGGGCTGCTGATCGCCGCCTGGTGGGGTCGCGGCGCGGGCCTGGTCGCGGCCGGCACATTGGTCGCCCTGCTGATCGGTCTCGGCCTGATGGTCGGCGACCTGCCGCGGAATGTCGGCGACTTCGTCTGGCGGCCGGCCACCATGGCGGAGGCGAGCCGGATCTACGACGTGGGCGTCGGGGACGGCCGGCTCGACCTGTCCGAGCTCAAGCTCACGCCGGGCGCGAGCCTGACGGTCAACGCCAAGGTCTCGATCGGCGAGCTGATGGTGATCGTGCCACCGACGGCGCGGGTCGAGGTGCACGCCACCAACAAGGTCGGCGACATCAAGGTGGACCAGTCGCTCAGAGGCGGCGTAGACGTCAAGTTCGACAAGGTGCTGGAGCCCGACACGCGCCCGAAGGGCGCCATTCCGACGATCGTGCTGAACCTGCGGGGCGGCATCGGCGACATGGAGGTGCGGCGTGGCGCGTGAGGTCGACAAGCCGCGCCGCGTGCACCGGACGGACTGGATGGCGCTGCTGAGCGGCATGCTTTTCGTGGTGCTGGGCATCCTGATCCTGACCCATGAGATCACGGACCCCCTGGTCCTGGTGTCTTTGGTCATCATCGGGCTGGGCTTCGCGGGGTTCGTCGCCGTAATCGCGCGGGTGATCCGCGGCAAGTAACCCTTGACCGGGAAAAACACCGGCGTACGTTGGCCTTGTCCGCCTTTCCCGCGCTCCTCTGGGAGGACGTATGCCTCGGACAGCCATCACCGTCGACGGAGTCAAGTACGAGGAGGAAGTCGAGCCGCGGCTCCTTCTCGTCCACCTGCTACGAGATCGTCTGGGCAAGACCGGCACCCCGGTCGGCTGCGACACCAGCAACTGCGGCGCCTGCACCGTCATGCTCGACGGCAAGAGTGTGAAGAGCTGCTCGGTACTCGCCGTGCAGGCCGACGGCTGCGACATCGTCACCATCGAGGGCCTGGGCGCCAACGGGTCGATGCACCCGATGCAGCAGGCCTTCCACGAGGAACACGCCCTGCAGTGCGGCTACTGCACCCCCGGCATGGTCATGGCCGCGATCGACCTGCTCAGGGACAATCCGGATCCGTCGGAGGACGCCATCAGGGAGGGCCTGGAAGGCAACCTCTGCCGGTGCACCGGCTACTGCAACATCGTCCGCGCGGTACGCCGGGGCGCCCAGGAGATGGGCCAGGCGGTGAAGACGCGATGACCGAGGTCGGCAAGGCGAGGAAGCGCAAGGAGGACGCGCGGCTGCTGACCGGGCGCACCCAGTGGACCGACAACCTGGTGCAGCCGGGGATGCTGCACGTCACGTTCCTGCGCAGCCCGATGGCGCACGCGCGGATCACCGGGGTCGACGTCTCGGCGGCACGCGAACTGCCGGGTGTCGTTGCGGCGTTCAGCGGCCAGGACTTCGCCGCCGAGCAGGGCAGCCTGCCGTGCGCGTGGCCGGTGAGCGAGGACATCGTGATCCCCGACCACCCGCCGATGGCCGTGTCGGAGGTGCGTTACGTGGGCGAGGCCGTCGCCTGCGTGGTCGCCACCGACCGCTACCGGGCCGCGGACGCGCTGGAGGCGATCGAGGTCGACTACGAGCCGCTGCCGCCCGTACTCGACATGAACGAGGCGCTCACCCCTGACAGCCCCAAGGTGCACGAGGCGGGCAACCAGGCGTTCACCGCGAAGATCACCTCGGGTGACATCGAGGCCGCCTTCAGGGACGCGCCGGTGGTCATCGACCGGACCTACATTCAGCAGCGGCTGATCCCGAGCGCGATGGAGCCGCGGGCGGTGCTCGCGACCACCGACGGCGACTCCTTCACGCTCTGGTCGGCCACGCAGATCCCGCACGTCCTGCGCGTCATGCTGGCCGTGGTGACCGGCATCCCGGAGCACAAGATCCGGGTGATCGCGCCCGACGTGGGCGGCGGGTTCGGCTCCAAGCTGCAGGTCACCGCCGAAGAGGTGCTGTGCCTGCTGCTCACCAGGCGGCTGGGCAAGCCGGTCAAGTGGACGGAGTCCCGCTCCGAGGGCAACCTGACCGTGCACCACGGCCGCGACCAGATCCAGCACCTCAGGCTGGCGGCCGAAGCCGACGGGCGGATCCGCGGGCTGCAGGTGGAGTTGCTGGCCGACATGGGCGCCTACCTGATGCTGGTCACGCCCGGCGTGCCGCTGCTCGGCGCGTCGATGTTCAACGCCATCTACAAGATGGACGCCTACGAGTTCGGCTGTACGGGCGTCTTCACCACGAAGATGCCGACCGATGCCTACCGTGGCGCGGGCCGGCCCGAGGCGACGTACGGCATCGAGCGGATCATGGACGAGCTGGCCGCCGAGCTGCGCCTGGACCCGCTGGAGGTACGGCGGCGCAACTGGATCAAGCACGAGGAGTTCCCGTACACCACCATCTCCGGGCTGACCTACGACTCGGGCAACTACGAGGCGGCGACGGACAAGGCGATGGCGCTGTTCGGCTATGACAAGCTGCGCGCCGAACAGGCCGACCGGCGTGACCGTGGCGACCCGGTCCAGCTCGGGATCGGGGTGAGCACGTTCACCGAGATGTGCGGGCTGGCCCCGTCCCGGATGCTCGGCGCGGCCAACTACGGCGCGGGCGGCTGGGAGCACGGCTCGGTACGCATGCTGCCCACCGGCAAGGTCGAGGTCATCACCGGCACCTCCCCGCACGGCCAGGGACACGTGACCTCGTGGAGCCAGATCGCGGCCGACGCGCTCGGCGTGCCGTTCGAGGACATCACGGTGCTCCACGGCGACACGGCGATCGCGCACAAGGGCATGGACACCTACGGCTCGCGCTCGCTGACCGTCGGCGGCATCGCCGTGCTCAAGGCGTGTGACAAGGTCAAGGACAAGGCCAGGAAGCTCGCCTCGCACCTGCTCGAATGCTCGCCCGACGACCTGGAGTTCGCCGAGGGCGTGTTCAAGGTGAAGGGCACCGACTCCCAGAAGACCATCCAGGAGCTGGCCTACGCCGCGTTCACCGCCCACGACCTGCCCGAGGGCGTCGAGGCCCGGCTCGACTCCGACGCCACCTTCGACCCGGAGAACTACTCCTTCCCGCACGGCACCCACCTGTGCGCGGTGGATGTGGACACCGAGACCGGCATGGCGAAGATCCGCTCGTATGTGGCGGTCGACGACGTGGGCACGGTGGTCAACCCGCTGATCGTCGAGGGCCAGATCCACGGCGGCATCGCGCAGGGCGTCGCGCAGGCGCTGTACGAGGAGGCCGTCTACGACTCGGAGGGCAACCTGCTCACCACCACGATGGCCGACTACCTGCTGCCGACGGCGATGGACCTGCCGGACTTCGTCACCGACCGGACCGAGACCCCGGCCACCAGCAATCCGCTGGGTGCCAAGGGCGTCGGCGAGGCCGGCACGATCGCCTCGACCCCGGCGGTCGTCAACGCCATCGTCGACGCGCTGCGACCACGCGGCATCCACGACATCCAGATGCCATGTACACCCGAGCGGATCTGGAGGGCGCTGCGATGATCCCGGCCCAGTTCGACTACGTCCGCGCCGGCTCGCTCGGCGAGGCCGTCCAGGAGCTCGCCGCCGACGAGGACGCCAAGGTCCTCGCCGGTGGCCAGTCGCTCCTCCCGCTGCTCCGGCTGCGGCTGGCCTACCCGTCGAAGCTGGTCGACGTGGGCCGCCTGCCCGAGCTGACGGGCGTGCACGACCGTGGCGACCACGTCTTCATCGGCGCGATGGCCACGCACGACGAGGTGATGCGCTCCGGCGTGGTCAACGCCGACTGCCCGCTCGTGGCACAGGCCACCGCGACGGTCGCCGATCCCGCCGTACGCCACCGCGGCACGTTCGGCGGCTCTCTGGCGCACTGCGACCCGGCGGGCGACCTGCCCGCGGTGGTCCTGGCGCTGGAGGGCGTCTTCGTGGCCAGGTCGGGTGAGGGCGAGCGGGAGATCCCCGCCGCCGAGTTCTTCGTCGACTACCTGGAGTCGGCGCTGCGGCCGGGAGAGGTCCTGGTCGGGGTGCGGCTGCCGAAGCTCGGCGCCGGCTGGGGCTATCACTACGAGAAGTTCCACCGGACCGCGCAGTCGTGGGCCATCGTCGGGGTGGCCGCGGCGGTCAAGCGTTCCAACGGAGCGATCGAGGAGGCGCGGATCGGCCTGACCAACATGGGCCCGACGCCCGTACGGGCCCACGCGGTCGAGACCGCCCTGCGGGGCAGGCAGCTGAGCGATGACCTACGGCAGGCGTGCGAGGAGGCGGCGGCCGGCACCTCTCCGCCCTCCGACCTGCACGCCCAGCCCGACTATCGCCGGCACCTGGCCAGGGTGCTGACCCATCGCGCGATTCTGCACGCCGCCGGGTCTCCCTGACCGGTTCGAGGGGGCGCCCTTTCGGGGCGCCCCTTCTCAGTCGTAATGTCGCAATCAGCGGAGAGGAGCGGATCCATGGCGATGCGGTTCGAGCATGAGTTCAGCGTTCCAGTGCCGGTCGAGCAGGCGTGGGCCGTACTGCTCGACGTCGAACGGGTCGCGCCGTGCCTGCCGGGGGCCTCGCTCGACCTTTTCGAGGGCGACGAGTTCACCGGCCGGATGAAGGTCAAGGTCGGCCCGATCACCGTCACCTACCGTGGCGTGGCCCGGTTCGAGAACGTCGACAAGGACGCCCATACGCTCACCATCGAGGCGTCGGGCAAGGAGGCGCGCGGCGCGGGGACGGCCTCGGCGACCGTCAAGGCCACGCTGACGCCGGACGACGGGTCCACCACGGTCCGGGTGGAGACGTCGTTCAACGTGACCGGCCGGCCCGCCCAGTTCGGGCGCGGGGTCATGGCCGAGGTCGGCGCGAAGCTCATCGACAAGTTCGCCGCCAACCTCGCGCAGTTGCTGACCGAGCCGGCTCACGAGGCGCCCGCCGTGCCTGCAGCCGTACCCGCAGAGCCCCTGGAGGGCGAGCCGCGGCTGAGCGTGGTGCCCGGTCCCGAGGAGGACGTCCGGCCCGCCGGGACGCTGCGTACGTCGCGCACGCCCGACGAGGAGGCGCTCGACCTCCTGGAGATCGCCGGGACGCCGCTGCTGAAGCGCCTGGCGCCCGTCGCCGGGGCGATCGCGGGGCTGCTGCTCATCGGCTGGCTGATCAGACGTCTCATGCGCTGACATCGGCCCGGCTGATCGGACGTCTCATGCGCTGATATCGGCCGGCTGATCAGTCGCGCTGATATCAGCAAAGACACCATCAAGTCCGGACACTTCGCCCGATGCTGGGGCAGTTCATCCCTACATGTCTTATTTCGGGGGACATTCCGGGGGAGATGAGCATGCCGGACTGCACTGTTGTCGTGATCACCTACAACGACGCGGCCCGCCTGCCCAGGGCCGTGCGCTCGGTACTCGGCCAGTCGCTACGCGACCTCGAAGTGATCATCGCCGACGACGCGAGTACCGACGACACCCCCCGGGTGGCGAGCGAGCTGGCGCGGTCCGATCCCCGTGTCCGCTACCTGCGCCGGCAGGTCAACAGCGGCGGCTGCGGCGCGCCGCGCAACGACGGTCTCGACGCGACGACCGCGCCGTACGTGATGTTCCTCGACAGCGACGACGAGCTGCCCAGGCACGCCTGCAAGAGCCTGCTCGGCGAGATCGAGCGGACCGGCGCCGACTTCGTGGCCGGGCAGATCTCCCGGCTGCACGAGCGGAACGGCCGGCTGGCGCCCTACTACCCGTCGCTGTTCGCCAAGAGGCGGGTCGTGGCGGGCATCGGCGCGGAGCCCGAGCTGTTCCTCGACTGCTTCAGCACCAACAAGCTCTACGACGTGCGCTTTCTACGCGAGAACGGGCTGCGCTTCCCGGAGGACATCCACTACGAGGACCACGTCTTCGCGGCCGGCCTGTACGCCGTGTCGCGCCGGTTCGCGGTCGTGCCCTGGGTGGTCTACCACTGGCACCGCGCGCCCGACGACCGCTCCATCTCGCTCAACATCAAGGAGATGGACAACGTACGGCACCGCGTGGTGGCGGCCCGGATGAGCGACGACGTGCTGCGCGCCCACGACGCCGCGGACCTGGTGCCCGACCGGCAGTACCGCTTCCTCAGGCAGGACCTGCGCGTCTACCTCAACCCGCTGCCCAGGCGCGGCCGGGTGTGGGCGAAGGAGTTCGCCTCCGTCGTGCGGCCGTACCTGGAGGAGATCCCGCTTGAGGTGTTCGAGCGGATCGAGCCGATGGCCCGGGTCTGCTGCCATCTCATCCTCGGCGACCGGGTCGACGACCTGCTGGTGGCCGCCCGGTCGCTGCCCGACCCGTGTGCCGCCCCACGGGCCGCCGTACGCCATGAGGGACGGACGTACTGGGGCACGACGGTCACGCCCGGCATGGACATCACCCGGCTGCGGATGGCCGAGCTGCCCTACACCGCGGCCCGGCTGCGGCACGAGGTGACCGAGATCGCCGGGGACGGCGAGCGGATCCGGATGAGCGTGCACACCTACGACCCTTTCGGGGTGCTGCCGGTCGATTGGACGGCCTTCCTCCAGCTCGGCGGCCAACGCGTCCCCATCGAGCCGGTTCCGTCCGGTGACGGCGGCTACGTGAGTGAGATCACCTTCACGCCCACGGCCTCGTGCGAGCCGCGCATCGGGTTCACCAGGAACAGCGACGGCCGCACCACGACGGACCGGCTGATGGCCCCGCCCGACATGGAGCCGATCGCGCTGCAAATGGCGCGCACGGTCACGGCCGAGGGCAACGCCGCCTACCTGCGCGTACGCGTCCCTTCGGTCAGGTCACGGCTCCACCGGATCAAGCGCCGGTTGCTGCGGCGGTTCAGCACACCGGCGATGAAGCTGCGCTTCTACAAGACGGTGATCCGCCTGCTCCCGCCCCGCCCTGACCTGGCCCTGTTCGAGGCCGACGTCGGCAAGGGCTACACCGGCAGCCCGCGCGCCATCTACGAGGAGCTGCGGCGGCGCGGCCTGCCGATCCGCGTCTTCTGGTCGGTGGCCAGGTGCCGGGCGAACTTCCCCGCCGACGCCCGGCTCGTCCGCCGCGGCGGCTGGCGGTACGTCTGGCTGCTGGCCCGCGCGGGCATCTGGGTCGACAGCCACGGTTTCCCGCTCAACTACCCGAAACCGCCCGGTACCCGTTATCTCCAGACCTGGCATGGCCAGGGCATCAAGTCGGTCGGCTTCGACGCGCCCGACCTGCGCGCTGACTTCGACCGCCCGCGCACCGAGTGGCGCGCCGCCGTCGCCCGCTGGGACGCGCTCGTCTCGCCGAGCGCCGAGTTCTCGCGGGTCTTCCTGCCCTCCAACGGCTACACGGGTCAGGTCCTCAGGTACGGCACGCCGCGCTGCGACGCGCTGGTGCGCCAGGAGAGCAGGCACGACGTCCTGCGACGGCTGGAGATACCGCCCGGCAGGAAGATCCTGCTCTACGCGCCCACCTATCGCGACCGGGCCAAGAACAGCGGCCGATCGGTCCGGGCGGACCTGGAGCTGATGGCCGAGGAGCTGGCCGACGAGTGGGTGCTGATCCTGCGCACGCACCCGGTGGAACGCTTCAGCACCCCGCAGCACATCAGGCACTTCGTCCGGCCCGCCGGGTCGTACCCGGAGATCAACGACCTGATGCTGGCCTCGCACGCGCTGCTCACGGACTACTCGTCGGTGATGTGCGACTACGCGCTGACCGGCAAGCCCATGGTGTTCCTGATCGACGACTGGGACGAGTACCGGCTGACCGAGCGAGGCGTCTACCACGACCTGCCCGCCATCGCCCCCGGGCCGTGCGTCACGACGACCGAGGAGGTGGTCGAGGCGCTGCGCGAGCTGCCGGCCGTACACGCGGCCCATGCCGAGCGGTACGCGGCCTTCCGCGAGCTGTGGTGCGCGGACGAGCGCGGGGACGCCGCCGCGCGCGTCGTGGACGCCTTCTTCGGGCACCGGGCGGCGTCGTGACCGTGGTGTTCGCCTGCATGGACGCCGACACGCTGGGAGGCATCCAGCAGGTGACGCACACCCTGGCGCAGGGGCTGGCCGAACGCGGCTACGACGTGCACGTGGTCGGCCTGCACCGGGCGACGGCGCCGTTCCGCTATGTCGAGGAGCCCGACTACCATCGCCACGTGATCAGCCCGGAACCCCTGGGACCGCAGAGCCCGCGGGCACGCAAGCGGGCCGACGAGCGGCTGGCCGCCTTGTTCGGCCCGATGCGGACGGGTTTCGCGGTGCTGACCTCGCCGGGGGTGGTGACGCGGCTCACGTCCGTCCTGCCCGGCTCGCTCCATCGGGTCGGGCAGTATCACGGCTCGTACGAGCACGCCCGCGGCTGCTGGCACCTCGGCTCGATCAGACAGCACTACCCCAAGCTCGACCAGGCGGTCTTCCTCAGCGAGGACGACGCCTGGCGCTTCTCCGAGGACGCGCTGCTGCCCAACACCTGGGCCCTGCCCAACCCGCTGGCGCGCTGGCCGGAGGAGGTGTCCGGGCTGGAGACGCCCCGGGTGCTGGGGGTGGGGCGGATGGAGGGGGTCAAGCGATTCGACCGGCTCATCAGCGCGTTCGCCAGGGCCGGCGCGCCGGCGCCGTGGGAGCTGCACCTGATCGGCGACGGTAGTGAGCTGGAGCGGCTGCGCGCGCACGCCGTGCGCGAGGGGGTCGGGGATCGGGTGGTGTTCAGGGGCCGCGTCCCCGCCGCCCGGATGACGGGCGAATATCTGAAGGCGGCGATCGTGGGGCTGACCAGCGAGCACGAGGGGCTGCCCATCGTGCTGCTGGAGGCGGCGGCGCATGGGGTGCCCGCGGTGGCGTTCGACGTGTCGGGCGGGGTGCGATCGGCGGCGCCGGTGCTCGTCCCGGCCGGGGACGTCGGCGCGTTCGGCGCGGCGCTGGCCCGGCTGATGGGCTCGGCGTGGGAGCGGCGGCGCCTGGGCGCCGCCGCTCGAGCACGAGCCGCCGCCTTCCGGCTCGACCACGTGCTGGACCGCTGGGAATCCCTGTTCGTCCACCTGACCAGGTGACGAGCAAATCTGCTATCGCGCGCGCTGGGCCAGCTCGGGCGACTCGTTACGCGGCTGCGGAATCCCGGCGAGCAGCTGCTGCTTCGAGGTGAGCAGCGCGGCGACCGGGCTCGGCTCGCGCAGCCGGTTGATGCGGTCGCGCACCATCTTGCGCATCCGGTTGGCGCGGCGCTTCTGCATCGTCTTGTGGCAGGTGACCAGATGCTCCTTGGACGCCGCCGGCGCGCCGGACAGCTCGTAGCCGTTGGCCTCCAGCCGGTCGCCGAGCACCTGCTCGCACAGCGAGATCTCCCAGTCCTCCAGCCGCTTGGCCCAGCTGCCCACCCTGGAGCGGGTGACCTCGCCGTGCGTGTTGCTGTGCCAGACCTTGTGCGCGGGGACCGCCACGGTGGCCGCCTCGCGCGGAGAGACCGTGCTCGGGTCGAAGTCCTCGTCGAGGAAGTGGCAGAGCTTCTTCATCTCTGTCGCCGGGTCGTCGGTGAGGTCTTCGTACCGCAGCTCGTAGTAGGTGTCCTCGGGCAGCATCCGCCGCAGCCTGTTGCCCGCGTCGATGGCCTCGGCCCAGGTGGAGATCGCGTGGAAGGAGTCCAGCGTGTACCAGGGCATCTCCTTCAGCGACGAGACGCAGTCGCGGCCGTCCCTGATCAGGTGGATGAACTGGGCGTCGGGGAAGAGCCTGAGCAGGATGTCGACCTGCTTGACGTAGCTCGGCCGCTTGTCTCCCCAGCGGGCCTTGTCGAAGCGGTCGGCGTACATGCGGAAGGTGGTGCCGAGCACCGAGCCGAGCGTCCCTGGCCCGTCCACGACCTGCTGGACGAAGTCCTCCCTGTCGATCTTGAGCTCGCGGAACTTGGTGCTGCGGTCGCCCGCGATCCACTCCGCGAGCGCGCGGCGGCGCTCCTCGACACGCAGGTCGCCGAACGAGCGGCGCCGGTGGTAGACGGGCACCAGGAACCTGGTCTCCGGCGGCACCGCGATCCGCGGGTGCGAGTGGAGCATGAGCTGCAGCATCGTGGTGCCGGAGCGCGGACAGCCGACGACGAAGATGGGCCGGTCTGACATGAAAACCCCCGAAAAACTTAGACGAGAACGTGCTCTCGGCTCCTCGTGGAGGGCACGCTGTGCTTGCGCGTGAAGAGCCACATCCGGTGGACGAGGTAGACCTCGTTGACCAGCAACGAGACGCTGGCGACCGCGGAGACCGGGATCAGCGCCACGGTGCCCACGAGCGGCGCGACCACGAACACCGCGGCGTGGAACTCGATGCCGCTGATCAGGTGGGCGCGGATACGGCGGCGGACCATCGCCTTGTTGATCCGCCGCACGAGACGACGTGACCGGCTCATCGGCGGCCTCTGGCGCGGTATCCGCACCTCGGGCTCGTCCTCTTCCTCCGCCCGGGCCTCACCGTCGGCCTCCCGCTCCGCCTTGACCGTCTCGCGGACCCGCTTCATCTGCGGCGCGTTGACGTACCTGAACAGGTCGACCACCGCCACCGCCGCGCCCATGACGATGTAGCGGACGTCGCCGGTGATCGCGTACTGGCCGTAAGCGAGACCGGTGGCGCAGCACACCACCCTGATCCGGTCGCCGACGTAGTCGAGCCACAGGCCGAAGGGCGTCCCCGAGCCCTTGAGCCGCGCTATCTTGCCGTCAAGGCAGTCCACCATGAAGCTCAGATAGAACATGGCCGCCCCCGCGGCCAGCAGGTCCATCGCGAGACATACGGCGGACACCATGCCGAGGACCAGCGAGACCACCGTGAGCTGGTTGGGCGTCAACCGTGTGTGGTTGGCCACCAGCAGAGCTGCCCGGCAGGCGACCGGGTCCACGAAGTACACGGTCCACCAGGAGTCTCTCCGCTTGCGTGTCGCGTAGACGTCATCGAGCGAATAGGTCCTCATGGCTTCCAAGCATGGCGACGCACCGCCGTGATCCAATTACTCTCTGGAACTACTGGGCGATGTCCATGCCGGTTCTTGACCATCCTGGCACCGACAGCCGCCAGACCTTCTGCGCCTCGGCGTCGCGAAAGCACGCCTTGAGCACCAGGCCGCACAGTTCCACCCGGGCGTGCAGCCGCCAGCTCGGGCCGCCCTCTTCGAGCCGTGCCGGATCGATCTCCACCGAGACGCCCTGCCCGCCCGTGCGCTGTACCTCCAGCGGGACCCGGCGTTCGCCGTCGGTCAGCCACATGCTGAGCCGGTTCGGCTCGCGCGCCACCCGGTGGAGGGCCACCTCACCGCGTACCTCGAAGCGGCTGCCCGTCCAGCCGCACTCATGGACCGTGGCCAGCAGCTTGACCTCGTCGCTCGCCTCGAAGACGGCGTCGGGGATCTGGAGGGTCCGGTCGCGGAAGTAGGGATAGTCGCCGTACCAGCCGATCTCGTGCGGCACGATGGGGGTGCCGTCGACCGAGTCGCGCCGGAACCTGCGCACCACCCGCAGCTCCTCGACCAGGCCGCGGCTCAGCAGGTGGAGTTCGAGCCGGCGCAGCGACGCCACCTCGCCGAGAGCGACAGGGCTCAGCCCGGCCAGCCACTCCTGCGAGAGTTCGAGCAGCGGCCCGACCTCGTCGTCCTCGGCGTACTCCAGCGCCTGGAACAGGAACAGCAGGTCCTTCTCCAGCACCACGCCGTCGAAGGCGTCGGCCAGCTCGGGCTCCTGCTCGCTGAGGAAGGCCCGGACCGCGCGGATGGCGGCCAGTCGTTCGGCCAGGTTCGGCAGCTCCATCCGCCGCTGGGTGATCGAGCTCTCCCCCTCCTCGCGCTTGCGCCAGTGGTAGACGATGTCGGGGAGCACGTCGACGCCCTTCGCCAGTACGTGCGCCCGCATGCTGAGCGGCACATCCTCATAGATCCCCGCCGGGAACTCCAGCTCGTGTTCGCGCCAGAAGTCCTGCCGGTAGACCTTGTTCCAGACCGTGCGGTCCCTGACCAGGGACCGGCGCTCCCGGATGTGCGCGCCCCGCGCGGGGCGCCTGAACGCCTTCTCGTGCATGGACGACACGGCCAGCTCGCCCTCCCTCAGGCGCAGCACCCCGCCGCACGCGAAGTCCGAGCCGCTCTCCCGCAACGACTCGACCAGCAGCTCGTACGCCTTGGGCGGCACGACATCGTCGCTGTCGGCGAAGGCCAGATAGGTGCCGCGGGCCCGCCGGATCCCCGCGTTGCGCGCCGGACCGGGGCCCTGGTTCGACTGGTCGATCAGAACGAAGCGGGGGTCACGGGCCACGAACTCGCGGGCCACCCGCGCGCTTCCGTCCAGTGAGCCGTCGTCCACGAGGATGACCTCGATGTCCTCCAGCGTCTGAGCCGCCAGAGATTCCAGACATTCGCCGATATACGGCTCCACGTTGTAGATCGGGACGACGACGCTGAGCATGGGCGTCATACCGAGAAGCTCCCTTGGGGTCGGGGTAGTTGGGGTCGAGGGCAGCATGCCCTGGTCATCACTCCGGCACGACGTTCGATGCCGCACTCTGATCAGCTCTTTGCCGGATGGATCCGCTACGTTGTGCAATGGATCGAGCGCGCTGAGTAGGGGGAAGTCGTGCTGAGACCCGTACACGACCATGAGCTGCCCGCCATCCGCCGATGGCGCAACCACCCGAGGGTGCGGGCGGCGAGCTTCACCACCCACGTCATCGCCGAGGACGAGCACGCCCGGTGGTGGGCCGGGGTAAAAGACGATCCGGCCAGACGGGTGCTGATCTACGTTCACGACGGGACCCCCGCGGGGGTCGTGACGTTCTCCGAGCTCGACCCCGCCGCGCGGAGCGGCGAGTGGGGGTTCTACCTCGATCTGGCCGGGCTGGAGCCGTCGGGCGCGCTGCTGCCGGCCTGGATCGGGCTGGAGCGAGCCGCCATCGACCACGCGTTCGGGCCGCTGGGGCTGACCACGCTGCGTGGCGAGGTGCTCGCCCGCAGCGAGGCGGCCAGGGGGCTGCACCGGCGCTTCGGCTTCGCCGAGGTCGCCGTCCACGGGCGCGACATCGACGGCGTCCGCCGCGACGTCGTCACTGTGCAACTCATCAGAAGGGACGACTCTTTGAGGAAGGACAGCGCATGATCTCCATCGCCGGGCGCGCGATCGGGGCGGGACAGCCCCCCTTCGTCATCGCCGAGATGTCGGGCAACCACAACGGCCGCCTCGAACAGGCTCTCGCCATCGTCGACGCGGTGGCCGACAGCGGCGCGCACGCCCTGAAGCTGCAGACCTACCGCCCCGACACGATCACCGTCGACGCCGACGGCCCCGCCTTCCGCTTGGGTGACGACCATGAGCTGTGGGGCGGCGAGCGGCTCTACCGGCTCTTCGAGCGGGCGCACACGCCATGGGAGTGGCACGAGCCGATCTTCGCCAGGGCTCGCGGGCGGGGGCTCATCCCGTTCTCCTCGCCCTTCGACCCCACGGCCATCGATCTGCTGGAGAATCTCGGCGCCCCGGCCTACAAGATCGCCTCTTCGGAGATCGTGGACCTGCCCCTGATCAGGCTCGCCGCCGCGACGGGGAAGCCGCTGATCATCTCCACCGGCATGGCGTCGATCGGCGAGATCCACGCCGCAGCGGAGGCCGCCCGCGAGGCGGGCTGCACACAGCTCGCCATGCTGGCCTGCACCGCCTCCTACCCCGCCGCGCCCGCCGAGAGCAACCTGCGCTCGCTGCCGCTGCTCGCCGGGCTCACCGGCGCGGTCGTCGGCGTCTCCGACCACACGCCCGGCATCGGCGCCGCGCTCGCGGCGGTCGCGCTCGGCGCGTGCCTGATCGAAAAGCACGTCACGGTGGACCGGGGTGACGGGGGTGTGGATTCGGCGTTCTCGCTGGAGCCCGCCGAGCTCGCGGCGCTCGTGGTGGAGAGCGAGCGGGCCTGGCAGTCGCTGGGCAGCGCGGTCATCGGGCCGCGGGCCTCCGAGCGCGAGGGGCTGCGGTTCCGGCGGTCGCTGTATGTCGTACGGGATGTGCGGGCGGGCGAGCCGGTGACGGAGCAGAACGTCCGCTCCATCCGGCCGGCCGGGGGGCTGCCGCCGGCGGCGGCGGCGCAGGTGATGGGCCGCCGCTTCGCCAGAGACGCCACACTCGGCACCCCGCTGACCTGGGACCTGGTCTGACGAGCGCCCGGCTCAGTGTTCGTTTAGCGGAGGGCTCGTTCAGCGGAGGGCTCGTTCAGCGGAGGGCTCGTTCAGAGGAGGGCCAGCAGCGCGTCGGCGACGCGTTCCCTGCCGCGGCCGTCGATCAGCCCGGCGCCGCGTCTGCCGTACTCCTCGCGGGCCGCCGGGTCGGCGAGCAGGCGGGTCAGGACGCCGACGGCAGCCGCGTCCGGGGCCGGTCCCAGCCCCGCCGCGAGCCCGCCGCCGACCAGCGCCTCGTAGCCGATCAGCTGGTTGTCGGCCACCCAGCTCAGCGCGGTGGGCACGCCCAGGTGCAGCAGCTCCCAGACGGCCGAGCCAGCCGCCGTGATCACCAGGTTGGCCTCGGCCATCAGGCCGGGCAGCCGGTCCGTCGGCGGGATGACCGTGACGGGCCCGTCCACCTCGAACGGCACCGGGCTGACCACGGTCGCCCGGAACGGCAGCCCGGTGGCACGCAGCGCCCCGGCCCAGGCCGGAGCCACACCGGCACTGTCGGTGCCGCCGAAGAAGCACAGCACCAGCGGCCCCTCCGGCCGGGCCGGGCGGCGGCGGGCGGTCCCCCGCATCAGCAGGACGCTGTCCCGCAACAGCACGTAGCGAGCCCCCGCCAGCCGCCCACCCCACGGCCCATCCGCAGCCTGCCCCGAGTGTCGGAAGGGGCGCAGCTCGGCGCCGAGGTTCTGGTCGAGGTAGAGGTCCGCCTCCTGGCCCAGCGGGTCGCCGTCGACGATCGCCAGCACCGCCGTGCCCGTCGCCCGCAGCGCCGCGCCCGTATCGGGAGCCAGCACGTACGAGTCCAGCGCCACCGCGTCCAGCCCGAGCACCCGCACCAGCTCGGCCAGCGCCCGCGGCTCCGAAGGCGCCGGGCACAGCGGGAACGCGCGCTGCCGCAACTGCGACTCCGCCCACGCCGACCCCGCCACGTCCCCGAGGAACAGCACCTCGGCCCCCCGCCCGCACAGCTCCTCGGCCAGCGCCACGCAGCGCATCAGGTGGCCGACCCCGCTCGCCACGCCCGCGTCGCAGCGGAACCCCACCCGGTGCGTCACGCCTCCTGCAACGCCTTCTGCGTCACGTGCGCGTTGAGCTCGCACACCTCGGGCCGCTCCCGCAGCCAGCCGACCAGCGACCGTACCGGCACGCACCGATCGCCAAGCTCCGCGACGACCCGTGAGATGAGCCGCCAGTCGTCCTCGGTATCGAGCGTGACCCGCAGGTCGGCCGCCGACGGCGCGTAGGCGAGGCCGAGCAGCCGCGACTCCCCCGGATGCGTGTAGAGGTAGGAGGTGACGTGCGTGCGGTGATGCGCGGTGGCTTCCAGGTCGGCCCGCTTCAGCGCGGCCAGCCCCGCGATCTCCACGTCGAGCCCGCGCGGCAGTGTGCGCGCCAGGCTCGTGCTCAGATAGTCGAGGCCGGGCACGGCGCGGAAGACCAGCGCGGCCTCGCGGATCACCACCGGATCGAGTAGCGGGCAGTCCGCCGTGAACCGCATGACGGCGTCGCCCGGGCGACCCCGCAGCACCTGCGTGAACCGGGTGAGCACGTCGTCGACCGGCCCTCGGTGCCAGAACACGCCGAGCCGGCGGCACTCCGCCACCACCACGTCGTCGGCCGCCTCCGTGGTGGTCGCCACCACCAGGTCGTCGACCGCGCCCGCTTCGCGTACCGCACGGACCACCCAGCCCAGCACGGAGCGGCCCCCGAGATCGCGCAAGACCTTGCCCGGCAGGCGCGTCGAGCCCATGCGCGCCTGGATGATTCCGACAATCCGCACCGAAGCCCCATTCCCCTCTGCGACCCTGTGTCATCGAACGATCGCGCTATGCTACCGGGCAGCTCGGATGACTACGGCGGGGGGCCGCGTGAGCATTCTCAGTGGATCGTCAATTCTGATCACCGGAGGCACTGGGTCCTTCGGCAAGGCGTTCGTCCGGCACGCGCTGGACCACCTCGACGTGCGCCGCATGGTGGTCTTCTCGCGCGATGAGCTCAAGCAGTACGAGGCACGTCACCTGTTCGACGACGACCAGCGGCTGCGCTGGTTCATCGGCGACGTACGCGACCGGGAGCGCCTGGCCAGGGCCATGCACGGCATCGACTACGTCGTGCACGCGGCGGCGCTGAAGCAGGTCGACACGGCCGAGTACAACCCGTTCGAATACGTCAGGACCAACGTCTCCGGCTCCCAGAACGTGGTGGAGGCCGCCATCGACTGCGGCGTGCGCAAGGTCGTCGCGCTCTCCACCGACAAGGCGTCCAGCCCGATCAACCTGTACGGCGCCTCGAAGCTGGTCGCCGACAAGCTGTTCGTCTCGGCCAACCACTACGCCGCCAGCCACGTCACCCGCTTCGCGGTGGTCCGCTACGGCAATGTGGTGGGCAGCAGGGGCTCGGTGGTGCCGTTCTTCCTGCGGCTGGCCCAGGAGGGCGGCAGCGTGCCGATCACCGACAAGCGGATGACCCGGTTCTGGATCACGCTCGACCAGGCCGTCCGGTTCGTGGTCGACTCCTTCGACCTGATGCAGGGCGGCGAGCTGTACGTGCCGCGCATCCCCAGCATGCGCCTGCCCGACCTGGCCCAGGCACTGGCGCCCCGCAGCCCGGTCTACGAGATCGGCATCCGGCCAGGCGAGAAGCTGCACGAGGAGATGATCGGCCCCGACGACGGCCGCAGGACGCTTCGCCTGAGCGACCGCTACGTCGTGCAGCCGACGATCGCCAGCTGGGGCTACGTGCCCCCGCAGGGCGGCGAGCTGCTGCCGGACGGCTTCGCCTACCGCTCCGACACCAACGACCGCTGGCTGTCGGTCGAGGACCTGCGCGCCATGGTGACGGTGGGCGTCTGATGCTCCCCTACGGACGGCAGTCGATCGCCGACACCGATGTCCAGGCCGTGACCGAGGTGCTGCTCGGCGAGTGGCTGACGACCGGGCCCATGGTCGGCTCGTTCGAGGCCGAGCTGGCCCGGTGGACGGGCGGCGTGCCGTGCCTGGCGGTCACGTCGGGCACGGCGGCCCTGCACGTCGCGTACGCGGCGGCCGGGGTCGGGCCGGGAGATGAGGTGATCACCTCGCCGCTGACGTTCGTGGCGACGGCCGCCACCGCCGCCATGCGCGGCGCCCGGGTCGTCTTCGCCGACGTGCAGCCCGACACGGGCAACCTCGATCCCGCCTCGGTCGAGTCACTGACGGGCGACGCCACCAAGGCGATCACCGCGGTCGACTACGCGGGCCACCCCGCCGACTACGACGAACTCCGCGCGATCACCGACCGGACCGGAGCCGTGCTGATCGGCGACGCCGCCCACTCCCTCGGCTCGCGCTACAAGGACCGGCCGGTCGGGGAGCAGGCCGACCTCACCACGTTCTCGTTCTTCCCGACCAAGACCGTGACCACCGCCGAGGGCGGCGCCGTCGCCGTACGCGACCATGACCGCTATGTCCGCGCCGCCCGTTTCCGTAACCACGGCCTGGTCCGCGACCCGGCCGAGCAGCGCGATCCCGGCCACGGCGGCTGGCACCAGGAGGTCCACGACTTCGGCCTCAACTACCGGCTGCCGGACGTGCTCTGCGCGCTCGGCCTCAGCCAGCTGCGGCGGCTCGAAGGCTTCCGCGCGCGGCGGATCGAGCTGGTCGCCCGCTACAACGCGCTGCTCGGCGACCTGCCGGGCCTGACGCTGCCCGCGCGGCGCCCGTACACCACGCCGTGCTGGCACCTCTACCCGGTCAGGATCCGCGGCGGCCGCCGGCGGGAAGTCTACGAGCGCCTGCGGGCCGAGGGCATCGGGGTGCAGGTCAACTACATCCCGGCGTACTGGCACCCGGTCTTCGAGGACCTCGGCTACCGGCGCGGGATCTGCCCCGAAGCCGAGTCCTACTACGCCGAGCAGCTCTCGCTGCCGCTCTTCCCCGATCTCACCGACCAGCAGCAGGACGAAGTCGCCGACCGGCTGCGGGCCATCCTGGACTGACGGCTGTCTCATCGTTCGGCGAGCATGAGGCAGCCGTCGTCGCCCCGGTCCACCAGGAAGCGCCGCTCGGCGACCGTCACGAGCGGCCGTGCCCGGGTACGTACCAGCGGCCGGATCTCCCGGCCCTGGTCGATGACGAAGTCCCAGCGCGCCTCACGGCCGACGACCTCGTCGATGTCCACCAGCGACACCCGGGCCCGGAAGTTCTGCCCGGCCAGCGTGACGGGGAAGTACATCTCCTCGCCGTCACTCCTGCGCACCAGCCGCAACACCGGATCGCCGTCGCCCGGGTCACTGAGCTCGCCGGAGAAGACCAGGTCGTCGCCGTCCACCCGGCACTCGCCGATCAGCGCCTCGGCCCGGCGCAGCCGCAGTCCCCAGGCCCCGCCGCCGCCGCGCACCGGCACCAGCCACACGCCCGCCCTGCGCTTCGGCGCGGGCACCAGCGGCAGCAGCCAGCGCGATCCGACGACCTTCGCCTCCAGTTTCAGCCGGGGGCCGCGCAACCGTACCCGCAGATCCCAGTGCCCGAGCCGGGCGAGCTGCGCGCGGGTCAGCGTCGCCGGGTCGAACGCGAACGCGAAGGAGAACCCGTGCTCGGCCACCGCACCGCCCTCTTCCTGCTCGACGCTCTCCCAGGTCGGTGAGACGCGCTGGTCGGACAGCGCGACGAGCTCGCCGGTCCTGCGCTCCTGCAGCCACACCTGCGCACTCGTACGGCGCAGGTCCGACACGTCGAACCGGCCGATGCTCACCCGGCCCATGCCACCGAGCTCGCCGTCGCGCCAATCCAGCTCGACCAGCCGGGCCGACAGCTTGAGCTCGGCCGACACCTCCGACAGGTGCCTGGGTATGGCCGGGTGCCGGCCGTACCAGCGCTTGCGCAGCAGGCCCGGCGGGCTGACCCGCGGAAGCAGGCGGCCCGCGCGGTCCTGCTCGAAGACGCGCGCCAGCTCGTCCAGGCGACGCCCGTGGAGCAGGTGCACCTGGAGCCGCTGCGCGAACGGGATGCTCTGCCACGCCTCCGGCGCGACGCCGTCGAGATAGCGGACGACCAGGTCGACGAGGCCGGGATCGGCCGCGGCGCCCATCATGGCCATCGCCTCCACCGCGACGCTCATGTCGATCTCGAGCGTGTCGCGGTCGAAGTCCGGCTTGAGCGCGGGCGCGCCGGTGGTGAGCAGCGCGGCCGTCTCCAGCACCGACAGCAGGCGGTCCCGCAGGTTGGCCGGCTCCAGGCGGCGCTGGGTGATCGAGGAACACTCCTCGTCGCGCTGCCGCCAGTGATAGACGATGCTCTTGATCACGTCGACCGAAGAGGCGCCCACGTGCGCGGCCATGGCGACCGGCTGATCCTCGTACATGCGCTCGGGGAAGACCAGGCCAAGGGCGTTCCAGAAGTCGAGCCGGTAGACCTTGTTCCACAGCATGCGGTCGCGGATCAGCAGCGGGTGGCGGGTGATGTGCGTGCGCCTGCGCGACTCGGCGAACGCCTGCTTGTGCGCCCACGAGGGTACGAGCAGGTTGCGGTGCAGCCGCATGACGTTGCCGCAGGCCAGATCGGAACCGGTGGCCTCCAGGGAGGCGACCAGCCGCTGGAACGCGCGGGGCGGCACCTTGTCGTCACCGTCGACGAAGGCCAGGTAGCGGCCCGTGGCCCGGCGGACACCGATGTTGCGGGCCCGCCCCACCCCCTGGTTGGCCTGCCGGATGAGGCTGATCCTCGGGTCGGCCGCCATCCGGGCCTCGACCACGGCGGCACTGGCGTCGGTGCTGCCGTCGTCCACGCAGATCATCTCAAGGTCCTGGAGCTTCTGCGCGGCCAGCGAATCCAGGCAGGGACCGATGTACTTCTCAACGTTGTAGAACGGGACGATCACCGAAAGAACCGGCACGGAAACTCCTCTTCGTCAGCCGGACAGCAGGCGCATTCGTCAGCCGGACAGCAGGCGCAGAACCCGGCGGGCGACCCTGCGCGGGCGGGCCAGGCGGCGCGAGAGCCGGTAGCCGAGCGTCCTGCGGTAGGCGGCCGACTTCCGCTGGGTCTTTCTCAGCCGGCCCTTGGCCCGCAGCAGCTCGCGTTCGCGGTAGGTGAGCTTGGTCTCCAGGCGGGACACCCTGGCCAGCGCGGCGGTCAGCTGGTCGGCCAGCCGGTCCCGCGCGCCCAGCAGGTCCCGGTACGTCGGGGCGGCGTCGCTCAGCTCGGCCGGCTGCCCCAGCTCGGCGTCGAGCTTGCGGGCCAGGTCGAGATCCGCCTGGTCGCACGGCCGGTTCGCCATGCCGCAGAGCGTCAACGCCAGCTGCTCGGCCTGCCGCGGCCACGGCCACGGGTGGTGGTGACCGGCGGCCAGCAGGCGTACCGCGAACCGCCACAACACCCGGCACAACACCACGCGGTCGGCCGGTCGGTCGGGCTGCGCGGGCAGGGCATGGATGGCGGCGAACCGCTCGCCGTCCCAGACCAGATTGTCGGCCGCGGCGTCGCCGCCCATCTCGACCCAGTCGCCCAGCACGGTGAGCAGGTCACGGACGGCCCGTACGTCCTCGCGGGCGCACGCCTCGATCAGGACCTCCTCCACGACGCGGCCCGCGGGGATGGCTCGCTCGACGCCGTCGGGCAGCCGGCGGGTGGCGCCCCAGGTGACCTCGTGTACGGCGTGACCTTCCTCGAACAGGCCGAGCGGCAGGTCCGTGGGCGACCCCTCGTACTGGCCGAGCGGCAGGTCCGTGGGCACGTCCTCGTACTGGCCGAGGTCCGTGGGCGCGTCCTCGTACTGGCCGAGCGGCACGTCCCCCCGCGCTGTGGGCGCGGCCGAGGGTCTGGTCGCCATGGCCACCCATAGCGGGGCAAGCTGCTCGCCGAGGCCGTGGCTGAACACCAGCCGGGTCAGCCGCAGCGGATCGGCCACCAGCATCCTGTCGCCGCCACGGGCGCTCAACGGCACCGTGAGCGCGTCGGGCAGGTCGCACCCGAGCAGTTCGCGGGCGAGCAGCGCGCGGGGCGCCGCGCGGCCCGGATAGGCGGCGTAACACCTCTCGGGGGTCAGCCCGGCCGCCGCCAGCTCCTCGTCGAGGGCGCCGGGCCCGTCGGGGTAGCCCTGGTCGAACCCGTGCGGCTCCCAGTGCTCGTCGCCGCCGTCCCGGTCGGCGGGCCTGGCCTCGACGAACCGGTCGATGCCCAGGTCGTTGCTCACGCTCAGGACGAACCGCCCGCCCGGCGCGACGAGGGCGGCGAGCGCGCCCAGCGACTCGCGCCAGGGCGGCGCGACCTCCTCGGCCGAGTGCGTACGCCGCAGCCCGTCGAGCGCCAGGACCAGGTCGTACGGCTCGCCCTCGGGCAGCGCTGACAGACGGCCGCAGTGCACGGCCAGATCGGGATGGCGCTCGGCCAGGGCGCAGGCGTCGGGATAGGAGCGCAGCACCACGGCCACCGACGCGGCCCGCGCCACCACCTCGTCCACCAAGCCGCGCGGGTGCGGCCCGACCAGCAGCACCCTGGCCCTCGCGCCCCTCTCGGCTCCGTTGGCCTCTCCGCCCTCTCCGCCCTCTCCGCCCTGGCGGCCCTCACGGCCCTCGCAGGTCTCGATGGGGAGCAGGCGTCTGACCAGTTCCAGGGCCACGCCCCGCCAGTCCGTGACACCGGACGTATGGGATGAGTCCGACCACAGCAGCATCTCGCCGCCGATCAGCCGGACATTCTCGGGTGCCTCGTTCATGCGCATCGCGCCCGCTTCCAGCCGAACATTCGCCGTAGCTCCTCCGGTGTCGCCTGATACTCGAATCCCAGCTCCTGCCGGGCCGCCTCCCTGGCCGCCTCGGGGTCGACGCGCGCGCCGTGCAGTTCGGGCCAGAGCCGCATGCGGCGGGCGGTGCCGCCGTACTCGGGCCGCTCGTCCTCCAGCTGCATCGGGTCTCCGTAGACGGCGACGTCGCAGCCCACAGAGGCGCCGTAGAACAGCGCGCTGCCGAGCCGGTTGGACGCCACCCGGCGATGCCGCCGCAGCTCGGCCAGCTGGCCGGACAGGAAGTCGCGCCCCCTGCCGTCCCACCGCGAACCGCGCTCACCATGGCAGATGACCCGGAAACCCGCCGACCGATAAGCCCGCCGAATGTCCGGATTAGCGAATTCCAACCAGTAAAGACAGATTGTCACCGGCTCCGTCTCCACTTCGGATATTTCGGCAGCCAGCCGGGCATGGTCGCCGGTGACCGAATGCTTTTCCCAGCCGTGGAAGGGATACCAGATCGTACCCTTCCTTTCGGGGGCCGCCGCCTTTCCAGGCTCCATATCAAGAAGGTAGATCCACGGCGCGCCGATGACATAGTGACCACGGCGACCCATCGACCAGCCACGCCGCCTGAGCACGTCTGACCAGACGAAACGGGGGTAGCCAGGGCTGCACCAGTGGTCGTTGGGCGGGAATCCGTGGAGATAGTTCCAGCCGTGCTGCAGAAAACCCTGTATTCGCCGGGGAGTGTCATCAGCCATTTCACAGTATCGGCCTAGTATGCGAGAGTGCCCGTACCAGTGATTGGATTCGTCCATCATTCCCCCTGTAGCGGTTGACGCGCCCCAGGCGACATTCTCAGCCCGGCACAGCGGGCACTCGCCGTTATACGGTTCTATTACTCACGACGGGTGCTTGGTTTCTGTTGACGGACGATCACGGCTACACTACGTGGTTGTCCGAAGACAGAAAGTGAGCAGAGATGAGCCAGCTCGACCGCCTGCGCGGCGTCTTCCGCGCCTCGCTGAGCCTGCCGGCCGACCGGGACGTCGACGGGCTCGAATACCGGGCGATCCCGCAGTGGGACTCACTGGCCCACATGGCCCTCGTCGCCGCGATGGAGGACGAGTTCGGCATCATGATCGACACGGACGAGATGATCGACATGAGCTCGTTCGCCAAGGCCGCCGAGCTGCTGGAGAAGCACGGTGCCGACGCCGTCACCTGACCTCCGGGTCGCGCTCGTCACCGGCTCCACGCTGGGCATCGGCCGGGCCGTCGCCGCGCGGCTGGCCCTGACCGGTCACGAGGTCGTCCTCCACGGGCGCGACCAGGAGCGCTCCGCCAAGGCGGCGGCCGAGGTGGCCGCCGAGACGGGGGGCCGCACCGACACGGTCCACGGCGACGTGGCCGACCCCGCCGCGGTGTCCGCCATGATGCGGGAGATCCACCGGCGGCACGGGCGGCTCGACGCCCTGGTGATCAACGCGGGCGGGCACGCGGCGAGCCTGCTCGGCATGATGCACAGCGACGTGGTGAGCCGGCTCTTCCACGTCAACGCGCTGGGCGCCACCCACACCCTGCAGGCCGCGGTCAAGCTGCTGCGCAGGGGCACCGACCCGGCCGTGGTCCTGGTCTCCTCGGTCATGGGCCGCAAAGGGGCGCCGGGCCAGGCCGTCTACTCCGCCACCAAGGCCGCCGTGCTCGGCCTCACCCTGGCCGCCGCCAAGGAGCTCGGGCCCCAGGGCATCCGGGTCAACGCGGTGGCACCCGGCTACATCCAGACCGACATGCTCTCCACGCTCGACGACCGGGCCCGCGCCGACACCGTCGCCGCGACCCCGCTCGGCCGCCTGGGCACCGCCGGCGACGTGGCCGCCGCGGCCGCCTTCCTGCTCTCCGCCGACGCCTGCTTCATCACCGGGCAGGTCATCGGGGTGGACGGCGGGCTGGTGCTGTAAGTCTCCGACACGATGGACGGGCGGTCTTTCATGAACGCTTCCCTACACTCCGGACACTCCGGCGCACCCCAACCCGCCGACGGTTCCTCACCGCGGGTCGGCGAGGACCTGACCCCTCGGGAGGGCCTTCCGTACCCGGACGCGCAGACACCGCTGTGCCTTCCGCACCCGGACGCGCAGACACCGCTGTGCCTTCCGCATCCGGACGCGCGGATAGTCGTCGCCGGAGAGCCGGGAGTGCTCACCGGTGACGACCTGGCGGCTCGGATCGCGAGCGCCACGCAGGCGCTGGCCGCGCTGCCGCCCGGCCCGGTGTTCTGCGGCATGCGTAACGATCTGCCGTCCGTGCTGCGCTACCTCGCGGCGTTCCAGGCGGGCAGGCCCATCGCGCTGCTGGACCCCGACCTGCCGCCCGGCGCGCTGGCCGAGCTGGCCGCCAGGTTCAAGCCCGCCGCCCTGCTCGGCTTCACGCGAGCCGCCGACGGCCTACGGCGTGCCCGGGGCGGCACCCCCGAGCCCCATCCGGACCTGGCCGTCCTGCTCGCCACCTCGGGTTCGACCGGCAACCCCAAGCTCGTGCGACTGTCGCGGTCGGCCGTGTCGGCCAACGCCCACGCCATCGCCACCGCCCTGGCCATCGCGCCCGGCGAGATCGCGCCGACCAGCCTCCCGCTCTACTACAGCTACGGACTGTCGGTGCTCAACAGCCATCTCGCCGCGGGCGCCACCGTGGTGCTGACCGACGCGGGCCTGCTCGAGCGATCCTTCTGGACCATGCTCGACGAACACCGGTGCACCTCACTGGCGGCGGTCCCCTACCAGTACGAGATGCTGCGCAAGCTCCGCTTCGACCCGGTCGAGCATCCCGCGCTCACCACCATGACCCAGGCGGGCGGGCGGCTGCGGGCCGACCTGGTCACCGAGTTCGCCGCCAAGGCCCAGCGCTTCCTCGTCATGTACGGCCAGACGGAGGCGACCGCCCGCATCGCCGTACTCCCCCACGACCGCCTGGCCGCCAAGCCCGGCTCCGTGGGCCTGGCCGTCCCCGGCGGTCACCTGACCATCGACGACGGCCAGGTCGTCTACCACGGCCCCAACGTGATGATGGGCTACGCCGAAACGGCCGACGACCTGGCCAGGGGCGACGACCTGGGCGGCGTGCTGCGCACCGGCGACCTCGGCCACCTCGACGACGAGGGCTTCCTCCACATCACCGGCCGGATGAAACGCATCGCCAAGGTCTTCGGCGTACGCGTCAACCTCGACGACATCGAACGCCTGCTGCGCGACCGCGGCCCCGTCGCGGCCACCAGCGGCGACGACCGTGTCACGGTCTGGGCCGAGGGCCTCGACGCCGAGGGATGCACCACGCTCGCCCGGCGGCTGGGGTCCGAGCTGCGGCTCCACTGGAGCGGGTTCGACGTACGCGGCGTGGACCGGCTGCCGCTGCTCGGCACCGGGAAGATCGACTACCTCGCTCTGGAGGCCCGCACGTGAGCGTCTTCACCTTGTCCCAGGACGCGAAGGAAGCCGCGCTGCTGCCCGAGTTGGTCGCGCTGACCGAGCGGCATCGGCGGGCCTGCCTGCCGTACCGCCGGATTCTCGACGCGATCGGGGCGGTGGGGCCCTACGAGCGGGTGGCGGATCTGCCGTGGCTGCCGGTGCGGCTGTTCAAGACGCACGAGTTGCGCAGTGTGCCGGAGAGCGCGGTGTTCAGGGTGCTCACCTCCAGCGGTACGACCGGGCAGCGGCCCAGCCGCGTCTATCTCGACCGCGAGGCGGCGGCCGCGCAGCCGCGCATGCTGGCGGCGACGCTCCGCGCGGTGCTGGGCGAGCGGCGGCTGCCGATGCTGATCGTCGACAGCCGATCGGCGATACGCGCCGCCACGCTGAGCGCTCGTGGGGCGGGCGTGCTCGGCATGATGCACTTCGGCAGAGACCACACCTTCGTGCTCGACGAGGGTGGCGAGCTGGATGCCGAGGCGGTCAAGGGCTTTCTCGCGCGGCACGGTGGTGCGCCCTATCTGATCTTCGGGTTCACGTTCATGGTGTGGTCTCACCTGCGTGAGCTAGACCTCTCGAAAGGGGTGCTGATCCACTCCGGGGGCTGGAAACGGCTGGCGGAGCAGGCCGTCGACAACGCCACGTTCCGCCGGCGGCTGGGCGAGGAGTGCGGGCTGCGGCGTATCCACGACTTCTACGGGATGGTCGAGCAGATCGGCACGGTGTTCCTGGAGGGGCCGGACGGCGGCGGGCTCTATTGCCCTGATTTCGCCGATGTCGTGATCCGCGATCCGGAGACGTGGCAGGAGGCGCCGCCCGGCGTGCCGGGGCTGATCGAGGTGGTCAGTACGCTGCCCACGTCCTATCCGGGGCACGTGCTGCTGACGGAGGACCTCGGCGTGGTGCACGGGGTGGACGACGGTGTGTGGCCGGGCAAGCGGTTCTCGGTGCTCGGGCGGCTGCCCAGAGCGGAGGCGCGCGGCTGCAGCGACACCTCGGCACGGTCGGCGGCATGATGAGCGACGTCTCGTCCAGGTTCCCCGATTGCCGGGAGATCTCAGTTGAGACGCTGATCGGGCAGATGTCCGGGGGCGAGCCGCTCGCGGTGGGTGATGAGCGGATTCGTGGGTTCCTCACCGGGTTCGGCAGGCGCCTGCTGAGTCCGGAGCTGGCGCGACGTCATCCCGAGCTGGCCTCGCTGGGCTTCTTCCTGCGGCCCAGCGAGCTGACGCGGATTCTCGACGGGCCCCGGGGCGATCACCTGCGGGCGCCGCGCGGCCTGGTGTTCCACGTCCCGCCCGCGAACGTCGACACCGTCTTCGTCTACTCCTGGGCCCTGTCGGCGCTGATGGGCAACCGCAACGTGGTACGCCTGTCGCCGCGCGCGGGCGCCGTGGCCGAGACGATCACGCGGACGCTGCGGGAGTCGCTGGCCGACGCCGATCCGGTGGTGGCCGCTACGCAGCGCATCGTCACGTACGACCGGTCCGACGCCGTCACCGCGGCCCTGTCAGCGGCGTGCGACCTGCGGGTCATCTGGGGCGGCGACGCCGCGGTCGGCGAGATCCGCCGCCATCCACTAGCCCCGCACGCGCGTGACCTGACCTTTCCCGATCGGACGTCGTTCGCGGTGCTCCGGGCGACGGCCTGGCTGTCGGCGTCGGCCGCCACGCGGGGAGCGGTCGCCGAGGGGTTCGCCAACGACGCCTACTGGTTCGACCAGGCGGCCTGCTCGTCGCCGCGCACCGTCTACTGGGTCGGCTCGGTCGCCGACTGCGATGTGGCGCGCGAGGAGTTCACCGCCTGGCTCGCGCGGGCCGTGGCCAAGCGGGGGTGGTCCGTGGACGCCGCGATGGCGGTCGAGAAGCGGGTCGCCACGTACGGACTGGCCGCCGACGGCGACGCCCACGCCATCGACTTCCACAGCAACGCGCTGGCCAGCGTCACCCTGGCCGGTCCCGAGGCGGCGCCACGACGGTGGCTGGGCGCCGGGACGTTCGCACACGCCCGGCTCGATGGCCTTGGCGAGCTGGCTCGGCTGGTGGAGCGCCGGGATCAGACGATGACGCACTTCGGGTTCGTCCCGGCCGAGCTGGAGTTGCTGGCGGGGGCGCTGGCGGGTCGGGGGGTCGATCGGATGGTGCCGGTGGGGAGCGCGCTGAGCTTTCACCGGGTTTGGGATGGAGTGGACCTGACCGCCGAGTTCACCCGTCTGGTGACCGTGATCGTATGACGACCGGGGCGGACAAGAGCGTGGCGACAAGATGACGATCACGACCGCGAAGAACGTGGCGGCCAGCAAGGAGCGTGACGGTCACGGCGGACCAAAACGTGAGGACCGCACGACCATCACAGCCGCAAAGAGCGTGACGGTCACGGCGGACCAGAACGTGGCGATCGCATGACCATCACAGCCACAAAGAGCGCGGTGGCCTCGCCGGTGGCCGGGCAGCGGGGGTGGTCCGGTTGGGTGCCGGTTGGGCTGGTGGGCCTGGTGGCTGCGGCGGCGCTCGTCTGGCGCGGGGTTTCCGTCCGGGACATTGCCGCTTTCGGGGGCTATACCGGTGTCGGCGTGCTGGTTCCCGGGACGCTGTTGTGGCGGGCGTTGGCACGGGGGCGCGGGTCGCTCGCCGAGGAGCTGGCGGCAGGGCTGGCGCTGGGGTACGCGGTCGAGGTGCTGGCCTACATCCCGGCGCGCGCGGTCGGGCTACCGCTGCTCGTGCTCGTCTGGCCCGTTACGGTGATCGCCGCCTTCGTCGCCGTACCCCGACTACGACGGTACTGGCGGTCGGGGCCGGGACCGGGGACGGCTGGTCGCGAGTGGATGCCCCTGTGGTGCGCGTGGGCCCTGGCCGCGGTCGTCTGTTATCTCGTCGTCTGGAGCACCCTGTCGTTCTACGGGGGCCATGGCCTGACCTGGCCCGGCAACGCGACTCCCTACGTCGACATGCCCTACCACCTCGCCCTGCTCGGCGAGCTCAAGCATCACATGCCCCCGACGGTCCCGACGGTCCTGGCTGAGCCGCTGTCCTACCACTGGTACGTCTACGCCGAGATGGCCGCCACCAGCTGGGTCACCGGGATCGAACCACAGACGCTCCTCTACCGGCTGTCGATGCTGCCGATGATGGTGGCCATGGTCGTGCTGCTGGCGGTGCTCGCCAGGCGGGTGACCGGGCGGTGGTGGGCGGGCGTGGCTGCGGTCTTCGTGACGTACTTCGCCTTCAGCCCGGAGCTGTACTGGGGAGCGAGCAATCTGTTCACGTCGCGGTCGATGTTCACGGTGTGGACGAGTCCGACGCAGACGTTCGGGGCGTTGCTCTGCGTCCCTGTGGTGCTGGTGCTCGTTGGGTACCTGCGCCGGGAGCAGACCGGGTGGGGCGGGTGGGTGCTGGTCGGGGTGCTGTCGGTGGCGCTGACCGGGGCAAAGGCGACGTTCCTGCCGCTGTTGCTGGGTGGGCTGGTGCTCGTACTGATCGTCAGACGGTGGTCGCGGCCCGCACTCGTAGGTGCCGAGAACACATCGACCGAGCCGTGGTCACGACCCGCACTCGTGAACGTCAGGAGCACGCTGACCGAGCGGTGGTCGCGGCCCGCACTCGTGGGCATCGGGATCATGCTGGCCGGTCTGGCGTTCGCGCAGTTCGTGGTCTTCGGGGGTCAGCGGCAGGGGCTGGTGCTCGCGCCGTTCGCGAGCATGCGGCCGGTCTGGGGGCTGGTGATGGACCTCGGACCCAAGCAGGTTGCCAGGGCCTCCGTGTGGCCGATCGCGGGGCTGACGGGGATTCACCTCATCTGCCTGGCGTGCGTGTGGGCGGGAGTGCTGGGCGTGCTGGCCAGGCGGGCGGTCCTACGGGATCCGGGCATGCTGCTGTTGCTCGGGATCGGGGCGGGGGGCATCGGCGCCGTCGTGCTGCTGGGGCATCCGTCGGCCAGCCAGTACTACTTCCTGGAGGGCGCTCGACCGTACCTCTCGATCGCGTCCATCGCCGGGGTGGCCGCTCTCGGCCGGGAGCGCGGATTCGCCGCCGCCAAGTGGTGGGTGGCGCTGGGAGTGGGGCTGGCCGTGGGGGTCCGAGCGCTGCTCGGACCGAACGTGCCGGTCCACGGGCTGTTCCCCCTCGCGCTGCCATACCTCGTGCTCGCGGGGGTCGTCGCGACCGTCACGCTGCGGCGCGGACCCGTAGTGCTGGCGGTGGTCGCGCTGCTCACCGGCTACGCGGTGCCGGCCACCTTGGCCCAAGGGGTCGGGCCGTCGAGCCACCACGAGGCGCCGCCGCCTGTGCGCATGGTGCCGCAGGGTGCGCTGGAGGCCGGGCGGTGGCTGCGGGATCACTCCTCGCCCGACGACGTGGTGGCGACCAACGCGCACTGCCGGCCCGTCGGCTGGAAGGTGTGCGACAGTCGCCATTTCTGGGTGTCCGCCTACAGCGAGCGCCGGGTGCTGGTGGAGGGGTGGGCGTACGCTCAGAGCACGATGTCGCGGAGCGAGCCGTTCGGCCTCTCCTACCTGGCCCTCCCATTCGCGGACCAGGAACGGCTGGCGGCGAACGACACGATGTTCCGGCAGCCGTCGGCGGAGAATGTCGCGCGGCTCGTCCGCGAATATGGCGTTAAATGGGCGCTCACCGAGAATGACACGGCCCTTGATGGCTTCGCGACGCTGCGTTTCCGCAGCGGCCAGTGCTCGGTCTACGAACTCGGCGCCGGGTAAAAGTCTGCCCTACTCCAAGAATGGTGCGGAGAAACAGCCCGCGCATCAATGGACGGCCACAGCAGCATTCCCGTATCAACTACCACCGTTTGAAGCTGGTGGTTTGCTCTCGCGGTCCCGTCTGGGTGAAGGGAGGCCGGTAGCGTGTGGCTAATTGATAACAGCCCAGCCCGCAATGCCGCGTGTGGCGATGTTGCGGGCCGCAATGTGGTCGGCGTGCCCAGCGAGGCCACACCCGGTGCAGACGAACCGGCCCCGCGCCGGCCGATTCGCCCTGGACACCCACCCGCACTCCGGACACGCCTGCGAGGTGTAGGCGGGGTCGACCAACACGA